>JADCGF010000001.1 GCA_020249145.1 Roseomonas sp.
ATCGAGTGCTGCTTCAGCAGGCTAAAGCAATTCCGGCGCGTCGCAACGCGTTACGAAAAAACAGCAAGAAACTACCTCGCCGTCGTGACAATCGCAGCTACCATACTGTGGTTAAGATAGATAAGTGTCCACACAACCTAGCCGTATATTTGGTGGGCCGATTCACGCCGCTGTCAGGAACCGACAGCGGCGATCGGACCACTAGGGGCGCTTGTCGCAAGGCAGGGGGCGGGATAGACCCACTTCCCATGTCGCATAACAGTTTCGGCCATCTTTTCCGCGTCACCACCTGGGGCGAAAGCCATGGGCCGGCGATTGGCTGCGTGGTGGATGGCGCGCCCCCGCGCATGATGCTTTCGGAAGCCGATATCCAGCCCTTCCTGGATCGGCGCCGGCCAGGCCAATCCAAATTCGTGACGCAACGCCAGGAAGCGGATCAGGTGCGGATTCTCTCCGGCGTATTTGAAGGCCAGACCACCGGCACGCCGATTTCGCTGATGATCGAGAACACCGACCAGCGCAGCAAGGATTATGGGGAGATCAAGGATCGTTTCCGCCCCGGCCATGCCGATATTGCGTATGAATTGAAATACGGCATTCGCGATTATCGTGGCGGCGGGCGTTCCAGCGCGCGGGAAACCGCCATGCGCGTGGCCGCCGGCGCCATTGCGCGCAAGGTGCTGGGCGATGGTGTGCGGATCAGGGGTGCCTTGGTTGCCATGGGGGGCGATGCGGTGGACCGCGCGGCCTGGGATTGGGCGGCGGTGGAGGAAAATGATTTCTTCTGCCCAGACCGTGCGGCCGCCGCGCGCTGGGAAGAACAGCTTTTAGCGCTGCGCAAATCCGGCAATTCAGTGGGCGCGGTGATCGAAATTGTGGCCGAAGGTGTGCCCCCCGGCCTGGGTGCCCCCATTTACGGCAAGCTGGATGCGGATTTGGCCGGCGCGCTGATGGGCATCAATGCCGTCAAAGGGGTTGAGATTGGCGATGGCTTCGCCGCAGCCGCGCTGACCGGCACGGCGAATGCGGATGAAATGCGGATGGCTCAGGGCGGATTGGTGGATTTCCAAACCAATCATGCCGGCGGCGTTTTGGGCGGCATCAGCACCGGCCAGCCGATTGTGGCGCGCTTCGCGGTGAAGCCCACCAGTTCGATTCTTGAACCCCGGCTTGGGGTGGATCGCTTCGGGCAGGATGTGGACATCATCACCAAAGGTCGGCACGACCCCTGCGTTGGCATCCGCGCCGTACCTGTCGGGGAAGCGATGATGGCGCTGGTGCTGGCCGATCATTTGCTGCGCCACCGTGCGCAGAATCCGGAAGCACCAACAGCGGCGCGCCTGCCGAGGAACTGATTGCGGATCCTTCGCCGCAATCCCGCCACGCCCGCCACGGCACCGCCGTAAACGTCCTGAAAATACCTTGAACAAGACGCAAGGCTGCCTTGCCGCCGGGGTCATATGTCCCTGCGCACAGTTCAAACATAGGAGGACAAGATGCGCTACCTGACAAAGACCTCACTTCTCGCCACCGGCCTTGCTTTTGCGCTGACAGGCGCGGCACTCGCGCAGGGGACGGCCAGCACTGCCCCCGTTCAGGGCAGCCGCCCCGCCGCTCAGGCGCCGGCAGGGGCCAAGCCCGGTGAAGCCACCTCTGGCCAGGTGCCTGGCCATCAGGGGAATGGCCAGACCCGCGCGGTGACGCCGGCGGCCCCCTCTGGCGGTGCCACCCGCTGAGGTAGCAGCAGAACCGGCGGGTGGATGCGTCCCGCCCGCCGGCCCGCCGCAAGGCCCGCCCTTAACCGGGGCGGGTTTTGTCATTTTCAGGGACCAGACCCGCCCGAAAGATTGACGTTTCACAAAGCCCAGACGCACATTCCCCCCATATGAAGATCGAAACAGGGGGAGGACCCAGGCATGGCTGATGAATTGATTGCGCTGAAACCCGAAATCGTCGCCAAGGCGCGTGTGACGGAAGCGCAGCGCGCCGCCATGTATGACGCAGCGGCGAAGGACCCCGATGCGTTCTGGCGCGACGAAGCCAAGCGCATTTCCTGGATGAAGGCGCCGACGAAAATCAAGAATACCGATTTCAACGGCAATGTTTCGATCAAATGGTTTGAGGATGGTGTGCTGAATGCATCCGTCTCCTGCCTCGATCGGCATTTGGCCACGCGCGGTGATCAGGTGGCGATCCTTTGGGAAGGCGATGATCCCGCCGCTGACGCCAAGGTGACCTACCGCGAATTACATGCGCGCGTCTGCAAACTTGCCAATGCCATGCGCAAGCTTGGCGTGAAAAAGGGCGACCGCGTTTGCATTTATCTGCCGATGATCGTGGAGGCGGCGGTTGCCATGCTGGCCTGTGCGCGGGTTGGCGCTGTGCATTCCATCGTCTTTGGCGGGTTTTCACCCGATAGCCTGGCGTCCCGCATTCAGGATTCCGAATGCGTCATGCTGATCACCGCCGATGAGGGGCGCCGCGGTGGCCGGCGCGTACCGCTTAAGGTGAATGCGGATGAGGCGCTGCTGAGTTGTTCATCCATCAAGAACGTGATTGTCGCGCGCAACACCGGCGGCAATGTTGAGATGATGTCAGGCCGCGATCATTGGTGGGATGCGATCACTGCGGGCCAGCCCGAAACATGCGAGCCCGAGCCAATGGGCGCGGAGGACCCGCTGTTTATCCTTTATACCTCAGGCAGCACGGGAAAGCCCAAGGGCGTATTGCACACCACCGGCGGCTATATGGTTTGGGCATCTTACACGCATGAAAAGGTTTTCGATTATCGCGAAGGCGAGATTTATTGGTGCACCGCCGATGTCGGCTGGGTGACCGGGCATAGCTATATCGTCTATGGGCCGCTCGCGAATGGTGCGACCACGCTGATGTTTGAAGGCGTGCCGAGCTGGCCGGATTCCGGGCGTTTCTGGCAGGTGGTGGCGAAGCACAAGGTGAATATCTTCTACACGGCGCCCACCGCGATTCGCGCCCTGATGCGCGATGGTGAGGGCCCGGTGCAAAAGCATGACCGTTCAAGCCTGCGCATTCTGGGCAGTGTGGGTGAGCCGATCAATCCCGAAGCCTGGCTTTGGTATTATCGCGTGGTGGGCGATTCTCGCTGCCCGATTGTGGATACCTGGTGGCAGACGGAAACCGGCGGCATTTTGATTTCTCCATTGCCCGGGGCGGTGGCGCAGAAGCCAGGTTCCGCGACCCTGCCGCTGCCGGGCGTGATGCCCGCTTTGGTGGATGGTGAAGGGAAGCTGTTGGAAGGTGCGACCGAGGGCAATCTGGTGATCCTGGATAGCTGGCCCGGGCAGATGCGTACGGTTTATGGTGACCATGAACGCTTCGTGCAGACCTATTTTTCCACCTTCAAGGGCATGTATTTCACCGGCGATGGCGCGCGGCGTGATGCCGATGGCTATTACTGGATCACGGGCCGCGTGGATGATGTGATCAATGTCGCGGGCCACCGCATGGGCACGGCGGAGATTGAAAGCGCGCTGGTGGCAAACCAGGCAGTGGCGGAAGCCGCGGTGGTGGGCATGCCGCATGACATCAAGGGCCAGGGCATTTACGCCTATGTCACGCTGAAGGCGGGCGTTGAGGCGACTGATGTGCTCCGCAAGGAATTGGTCGCCTGGGTGCGGAAGGAAATCGGCCCCATCGCGACGCCGGATGCCATCCAGTGGGCGCCGGGCCTGCCGAAAACCCGCTCCGGCAAGATCATGCGCCGCATCCTGCGTAAGATCGCGGCGAATGAGGTGGATGGGTTGGGGGATACCAGCACACTGGCCGATCCGGCGGTGGTGGATGAACTGGTGGCGAATAGGGTGAGGTAACACCCGAAATACCGGGATGGAAACGTCCCGGTATTCAAGCCGCGCGTCACGCTCCAATGAAGCGCGATCCTTCAGCCAAGGATCACGCGATATTCTGGACTAACCCTCGTTCAATCATCCGAACGGCTTGGGCTGCCGGCCAGCACGCCGCCATCAATCACAATCGTCTGCCCCGTCATGAAGGACCCGGCGGCAGAACCCAAAAACACTGCTGCCCCCGCGATTTCATCGGGCTCACCAATGCGCTTCAAGGGCGTATCCTTGGTGCGCTTGGCGTAAATGCCCGGGTCTTCCCAAAGCGCGCGGGCAAAGTCGGTCCGCACCAGGCCGGGCGCGATGGCATTGGCGCGCACATTTTTCGGCCCCCATTCCACGGCAAGGTTCCGCACCAATTGCATATCCGCCGCCTTGGAAATGGCATAGGCGCCAAGCACTGGCGAACCGCGAAAGCCGCCGATGGAGGAGATGATGATGATGGAACCCCCACCCCGTTCCGCCATACCCGGCGCCGTCATATGCGAAAGCCACAAGTTGGATTTGATGTTGGACGCCATGATCTTATCAAAAATCTCATCCGGCATGGTCATGGCGGGGCCGAAATGCGGGTTGATGGCCGCATTGCAGACCATGATATCCACCTGGCCCCAGGCCGCAATGGTTTGGTCAATCAGCGCCTGACATTCATTCTTGCGCCCGATATTGCAGGCAACCGCCATGGCCTGCCCGCCCTTGGCCTTGATGGCATCCACCACTTCCTGGCAGGCATCCAGCTTGCGGGATGAAACCACCACCTTGGCGCCCTGTTCGGCCATTCTTTCGCATATGGCGCGGCCAATGCCGCGGCTGCCGCCGGTAACCACGGCCACCTTGCCGGTCAGATCAAATAGGGACATGGCGCTTCCTCCTGCTAGCCTGTTCCTATCCAGCGCAGCATGGCCGGCGCTTTCCCGCAACCGGGTGCTTGCCCTCGGGCGCAGACTGCCTGAGACTACCCCAAAAGGGGTGCGTGAGGCCCCGTTTGGATGAGGGAGAGAGGCTTTGGCCGAGAATCAATTCGTGCAGTATGTGGCGATGGGGGATGTGCATGTGCTCCGCCTGGCCAATTCGCCGGTCAATACGCTGCGCACCGAAATCCGCGCCGGGCTGTATGATGGCATGAAGGCCGCGCGCGCCGCTGGCGCCAAGGCGGTGGTGATCATCGGCACGGGGCGCATGTTCTGCGCCGGGGCCGAGATGACCGAATTCGGCAAGCCGCGCGTCCCGCCTTCCTTGACCGAAGTCTTCGAAGAATTTGAGAGCTTCCCGGGCCTAACCGTTGCGGCCATTCATGGCTCGGCCCTTGGCGGTGGCCTGGAAGTGGCGCTTGCCTGCCATGCGCGCGTGGCGGCTCCGGATGCAAATCTGGGCCTGCCGGAAGTGAAGCGCGGCTTTGTGCCGGGCGCGGGAGGTACGCAACGCCTGCCGCGGTTGATCGGCCCGGAAGCGGCGCTGAAAATCATCGTCTCCGGCGACCCGATTAAGGCGACTGGGGCGCATAAGCTTGGCTTTGTGGATGCAATTGTTGATGGCGATTTGGAAGCTGGTGCGGTTGCTTTCGCACGCGCCAATCTCGGCAAGAACTTCACCCCGGCGCGCAACCGCACCGATAAAATCGCGGGCCAGGATATGGCAGCGTTTGATGCCGCGGCGGGCGCGTTGTTGAAGCGCGCGCGCGGGCAGGAAAGCCCGAAAGGTTGTGTGGAAGCAGTGCGCGCTTCCTTCACGCTGCCGTTTGAGGAAGGCTTGCAGAAGGAACGCGATTTATTCGCAAGCCTGGTGGCGGGCGAACAATCCAAGGCTTTGCGCCACATCTTCTTCGGTGAACGCGAAGCGCAGCGCGTGCCGGGCCTGCCGGCTGATACGCAAGTGCTGCCTGTCGGCAAGCTTGTCGTGATTGGCGGCGGCACCATGGGCGGCGGCATTGCCATGAGTGCGGCGAATTTCGGCGTGCCCGTCACCATTGTTGAAATGACCGAAGAGGCGCTGGCCAAGGGCCTGCAACGTTGTGAGGCGAATTGGCAACGCACGGTCGCTTCCGGGCGCTTGTCCCAAGCTGAATACGAAAAGCGCCGTGCCCTGCTGAGCGGTTCCACCGATTTCGAAAAAGCCGTGGGCGAAGCCGACCTGGTAATCGAAGCAGTGTTCGAGAATATGGATGTGAAGAAGCAAGTCTTCGCGCGCTTGGATAAAGCAGCGCGGCCTGGGATTATATTGGCTTCCAATACCTCGACGCTCGATATTGATCAGATTGCCAATGCGACATCACGCCCCGAATGGGTGATGGGCATGCATTTCTTCAGCCCCGCCAATGTGATGCGCCTGCTTGAAAATGTGCGCGGGTCGAAGACCAATGCGGTTGCGATCGCGACCGCAACCGAATTCGGTAAGAAGATCGGCAAGCTGCCGGTGCTGGTAGGCAATTGCGATGGCTTTGTCGGCAATCGCATGACCGGCAAGCGCACGCCGCAGGTCGAAAAGCTGCTGCTGGAAGGCTGCCTGCCGCAGGATATTGACCGCGTGATGGAAGGCTACGGCATGGCCATGGGGCCGCTCGCGACCGGTGACCTTGCCGGGCTTGATATTGGTGCGGCGGTGCGTAAGGCGCGCGGCACAGTCGCGCCAATTGCGGATGCCGTGGTGGCCGCCGGGCGCTTCGGTCAGAAAACCAGTAAGGGCTGGTACATGTATGATGAAAAGCGCAACCGCCTGCCCGACCCTGAGGTAGAGCGAATCATCCTGGATGTCGCGGAAAAGATGCAGGTGCGTCGGCGCAAGATTGAAGCCGATGAAATCCTGGAACGCCTGCTGCTGCCGATGGTGAATGAAGGCGCGCGCATCCTGGAAGAAGGCATTTCATCCCGCCCGATTGATATTGATGTGATCTTCACCAATGGCTTTGGCTGGCCGGCCTGGCGTGGAGGGCCGATGTTCTGGGCGGATACGCTTGGCCTGAAAGCGGTGCGCGACAAGCTCAACCAATACGCTGAAGCGACGGGCGATAGGAACCTGCGCCCCGCGGCGCTGATCGAAAAACTGGCCGATGAGGGCGGAAGCTTCGCGGCCATGGGCAAATCCAAGATCTGATGCCGCAAGTCGGCAGCAAGAAATAAGGAGAAAGACAGATGGATCTACGCTTCACGGATGAGGAACGCGCCTTCCGCCAGGAAGTGCGCGATTGGATTGATGCCAATTTGCCCGCCGATACGCGGGAACGCATGGCAGCCGGCCGCACCCCCACCAAGCAAATGCAGCTGGACTGGCAGAAGAAGCTGAATGCCAAAGGTTGGTGCGTGCCACATTGGCCCGCGGAATGGGGCGGGCAGAGCGATTGGTCTGCCATCAAGCGCTTTATCCTGCTGGAAGAATTGCAGGGCACGCCGGCGCCGATTCCACTCGGCTTCAACTGCAATATGTTGGGGCCGGTGCTGATTGCCTTCGGCACCGAAGAACAGAAGAAATTCTTCCTGCCAAAGCTTGCCAATCTTGATCTTTGGTTCTGCCAGGGCTTTTCCGAACCAGGCGCAGGGTCTGACCTTGCCTCGCTGAAAACGCGCGCGGTGCGAGAAGGCGACCACTACATCGTCAATGGGCAAAAAACTTGGACGACCTTGGCGCAATATGCCGATTGGATCTTCCTGTTGGTGCGCACCAATCCGGAAGCGACCAAGCAGCAGGAAGGCATTTCCTTCCTTGTCGTGGATATGAACACACCCGGCATCACCGTGCGCCCCATCATCACCATTGATGGCGCGCATGAGGTGAATGAGGTGTTCTTCGATGATGTGAAAGTGCCGGTTGCCAATCTGGTCGGCACCGAACATCGCGGCTGGGATTGCGCGAAATTCCTACTTTCAAATGAACGCACCGGCCAGGCGCGCGTGGGTGCATCGAAAGACCGCATCCGTCGGCTGAAGCTAATTGCGCAGAATGCGCCGGGTGGTGAACGCCCGATGATCGAAGATGCGCGCTTCCGCGAGCGCCTGGTTGAAGTGGAAGTGCAGTTGAAGGCGCTGGAAATGACCACCATGCGCGTGCTGGCGGATGAAAACCGGCAGCTTAGTGAACGCAAACCCAACCCTGCATCTTCGGTGCTGAAGATTCGGGGCACGGAAATTCAGCAATCCATCAGTGATCTTTATGTCATGGCCGCCGGGCCTTACGGCATGGTGGGCGCTGATCCTGATGGCGATCGCTGGAATGAACCGGAACTGGCGCCGGAATGGGCGACGCTGGCGCAGCCAACCTATTTCAATTGGCGCAAGCAAACGATCTATGGTGGTTCCACCGAGATCCAAAAGAACATCATGGCCAAAGCCTTTTTAGGACTCTGACACATGGATTTCGATCTTTCCGAAGACCAGCGGCTGTTGCAGGACAGCCTGACCAAGCTGCTGGCCGATAAATACAAGTTTGAAGACCGCAAGCGCTTTCTGAAATCAGCCAATGGGTGGTCTCAGGAAATGTGGGAGGCTTATGCCGATCTCGGCCTGCTCGGCCTGCCTTTCGCGGAAGAAGATGGTGGCTTTGGCGCCGGCCCTGTCGAAGTGATGCTGATGTCGGAAGCCATGGGCAGCGCGATTACGCTGGAACCTTGGCTTGCGACCGTTGTGATGGGCGGTGGCTTCATCCGCCATGGTGCATCTGCGGCGCAGCGCGCGGCGCTGGTGCCGGAAATTGCCGCGGGCAAGCTGAAACTCGCCTTTGGTTATACCGAACCGCAATCGCGGCATGATCTGCATGATATCGCGACCACGGCGAAAAAGGATGGCGGGGCTTGGGTGCTGGAAGGGCGCAAGGGCGTGGTGCTGCATGGCGATGTGGCAGACCACATCATCGTGACTGCGCGCATCGGCGGCTCGCGGCGCGACAAATCCGGCATTGGCGTTTTTCTGGTGCCGGCGAACGCCAAGGGTGTGACGCGACGCGGCTACCCAACCACGGATAGCTTGCGCGGTGCGGAAATCACGCTGGATCGTGTAAGCCTGCCGGCTGAAGCACTGCTGGGCGATGCCGGCAATGGCCTCGCTTTGGTGGATCGCGTGGTGGATGAAACCATCGCGGCGCTGGCCGGTGAAGCAGTGGGTGCGATGGATGCGCTGCAGAAGCTGACGCTGGATTATCTGAAGACGCGCAAGCAATTTGGCCGACCGATCGGCACTTTCCAATCCTTGCAGCACCGCGCGGCGGAAATGATGGTTTCCTTGGAAGAAGCGCGTTCCATGGCCATGCTGGCGGCGATGATGGCGCAAGAAAGCGATGCGCCCGAACGGCGCCGGCAAATGTCCGCCGTGAAGGTGCAGATTGGGCGTTCCGGCAAGTTCATCGGCCAAAGCGCCATTCAATTGCATGGCGGCATTGCGATGACGATGGAATATCTGGGCGGGCATTACTTCAAGCGCCTGACCACGATAGACACCATGTTCGGCGATGCTGATCATCATGTGACGCAATTGATGGCGATGGGTGGGCTCAATCAGGCTGCCTGAAACCCTCCACCGTCATGGTCGTGAAGATTTGATGACACGACCATGACGGTGCTTCCCTGAACCCCCATCAAGCGCTAGCGCAATCATGACCGGTTGGGGAAAATGCATCATGGCAAATACTGAAGATCCGCGCTTGCAGGAATTGGCCGATCTGATTGATGGCAAGGGCCATGGCCGCTACGGGCTGCATGACATCACGCAGCGTCAGCACGCTTTGCAGGCCGCCTGGCAAGCGGAACGTGAAGGATGTTCCGCTTCCCTCATCACCGCCGCGTTGCTGCATGATATCGGCCATATGGTGCATGATCTTGGCGACAACCCCGCCGAGCATGGCGTTGACGACAAGCATGAGGAGCTGGGCCAGGTCTGGCTGCAATCCTGGTTCGGCCCGGAAGTGACGGAACCCGTGCGGCTGCATGTCGCCGCCAAGCGCTATCTTTGCGCGACGGAAGCGGATTACTTCGCCAAGCTGTCGCCTGATTCAGTGCTCAGCCTGTCGCTGCAAGGTGGCCCGATGTCAACCGAGGAAGTGGCTACCTTTCGCGCCTTGCCGCAGGCGGAAGATGCGGTGCGCCTCAGGCGTTTTGATGAAGGTGCCAAGGTAAAGGGGCTGGCAACGCCACCCGTGCAGCATTTCCTGCCCTATGTCGCCGCCTGCCTGAAATAGCTGCGCCCTTGACCGGGGCCGATGCGCCCCGCAGGATTCGCCCTCATGGGCGGTATTCTCGTTATTGGTTCGTATAATCTCGACACGGTGCTGCGCCTTGAGCGCTTCCCTGCGCCGGGAGAAACCCTCACCGCGCTTGGCATCGCCGCATTTCATGGCGGCAAGGGCAGCAACCAGGCCGTGGCCGCGGCACGCGCGCGCGGGCGCGTCGCGCTGATAGCCACCATTGGCGATGACGCTTCGGGCCAAGCAGCGCACGCGCTTTGGGCCGCGGAAGGAATTGATGCGCAGGCGGTGCAAACGACCCAAGCGCCCACCGGCGCCGCCACCATTCTGCTTGATGCAGCGGGCGAAAATCAGATCATCATCATCCCCGGCGCCAATGCGGAACTGGCTTTGCCGCCAGGCTTTACGCCGCCCACCGATATCGCGGTCGCGCTCGCACAGCTTGAAACGCCGCAAGCCGCCACCGCCGCGCTGTTTCGCGCACTGCCCCAATCGCGCCGCATCCTGAACGTCGCACCTGCGGCGCCCATCATGCCAGAACTTCTCGCCGTCACGGATACGCTGGTGCTGAATGAAACCGAAGCCGCCATTCTGGCACAGCGTGAAGCCGAACCCGCTGCCCTCGCACTCGCCCTCGCTGCCGAGACAATGCGCGAGGTGATCGTCACCGCCGGCGCTGCCGGCGCCTTTTGGGCGCGGCCTGATGGCGTTGTGATTGACGCTACCCCGCCCCGCGTGGTCGTCGCCGATACCACCGGCGCGGGAGACGCGTTTCTGGGCGCCTTCGCGGCCTTCAGCGCGGAAGCCTATACGCCCGAAAAGACCTTGCGTTTGGCCGTGGCGGCGGGCGCGCTGGCCTGTACGCGGCATGGGGCCGTGCCTTCCTTGCCCTATCGCGCCGCGATCCTGGCACCTGGAGGGGAATGAGTTTCCTCATGGCCCTTCGCTTCCTGGAATGGTCCGCCCGGCGCGGCGGGCCGCTGCTGGCGCTTGGCATTTTCGCGGGGCTTTTCACCCCCCCCTTGGCAGCGCTGTTTCGCGATGTCGTCACCTTTACGGTCGCGACCTTGATGACGATGGTACTGCTGCGCGTGGATTTGGCGCAGGTGGTGGCGTATTTACGCCGGCCCGTGCTGGTGGCCCTGCTGGTCGGCTGGATGATGCTGATCTGCCCCATCCTGTTGTTCCTGGTGCTGCGTGGCTTTGGTTTTGACGGACCCTTGGTCGCGGGGCTGGTCATCAGCGCCATGGGCTGCGCCGCCACATCCTCCCCAGCCTTCGCCCGCATGGTTGGGCTGGATGGCGAAATATCATTGGTGGTCGCCATTATCACCACGCTGATTGTGCCCTTCACCGCGCCGCCCCTGGCGCTTGGGCTGATGGGCATAGATTTGGCGATTTCACTTTCCGCGCTGATGGGCCGGCTGGTGCTGGTGGTGGGCCTGCCCTTGTTGATTGCGGTGCTGCTGCGCCGGCTTTTGGGCCCCGCGCGCCTGCAACGCTATGCAGGCGCTTTGGATGGTTCTGTGGTGTGGCTGGTGGTGATTTTCGGCTTCGGCGTGATGGATGGGATGCTGGCCAAAATTACCTCAGACCCTGCCTGGGTGATGGGTGGCCTCGCCTTGGCCTTCGCGGCGAATTTCGGCCTGAATGCTGCAACCGCCTTGGTTTTTGCGCCAACCGGCAAGAAGTTGGCGCTGACCGCGGGCCTGCTGGGTGGCAATCGCAACATGGCGCTGTTTCTGGCGGTGCTGCCAGCGGCAACCGATGAGCGGATTTTGCTCTTCTTCGCGCTTGGCCAATTCCCGCTTTTTCTGACGCCTTTTCTGTTGCGCCCGATTTATGCCAGATTCCGCGATTGATCACTCAATTTTTGAGAACCTCTGATTTAACCCTCCCTGGGCCTGCCACTGATTTTCTGATTTTGTCTTGCATCGGTCATTCAGGTGTTGATCGTGTCCCGCATGCGGCAAAAAAGCTGCTCCAGCCTCGGCTTTAACCGACACCACAAGCAAAAACGGGGAGAGCGCTTCCTGCCAACCTCTATCTCAAGCGGCGTGTCTTGATGGGGTACTGTCACGCCTGACAGGTGAATTGCGTCTGAAGGGGGTCATGGCGTGCGTTTCTTCCCCGAAAACAGCGCGCGAAGCCATCAACACTGGCTGAAATCAGACCGGGATCACCGCGACCATGAAAAACCGACGGGATTGCGCGTTTGATCAGACGCTCCCAAAACAATCCGGATATCGCACGGCACATTTAACCCGCTTGATGCGTAACCTATGCGGCCCATGTCACGTATAGGGAATTCTTGTCGAACGGCCTGGGATGATGATGCCCAAAATCGCGATTGCGCTTGTCTGCAAAACGCCCGCCATCGGGCGCGGCAAGTCGCGGCTTTGGCCATTGCTCGGGCAGAAACGAACAGCCCAACTCTCCGCCTGTTTCATCCGCGATCTCGCGGAAACCTTGATGACATTGCCCGCAACGCTTTCACGGCAATGCTATGCCCTGTTCAGCCCCGCCGGCACTGAAGCGGCGCTACGCAAGCTCCTTACCCCTGATTGGGCGCTCATCCCGCGGGAGGCAGATGATGTCGGGCAGGTGCTGGAAGCAAGCCTAAAGGCGCTGCTCCAGGCCGGGCATGAAGGTGTTATCTTCATGAACAGCGACAGCCCAAGCCTGCCGGGTGCTCTGATCGAAGAAGCGATCAATGCGCTGCATGCCGATGGTGATCGCCTCGTGCTCGGCCCGTCGCTGGATGGCGGCTATTATCTCATTGGGCTCAAGGGCTTTCATCCTGCGCTGTTTCGCAATATCGCGTGGAGCACCCCGGCGGTCTTCACCACCACCTGCAAGCATGCGGCGCAAATGGGACTGCCGGTGCATGTGCTGCATGAATGGTATGACGTGGATGAGGCCGAGGATTTTCAACGCCTGAAGGCTGAATGCGACGGGCAGCCACCTTTCGCCGCCGCGATGGTGCAAGGTGGTCCGGCGCGGCATACACGCGCCCTGCTGGCGGCTTGGGCGGCGGTGGAAACATCGCCACCCCAACAAGCAAACCAAGGCTGAAGGTAACCTTCTCGCGCCACCCAGCGAAAGGTGTCTCAATTCGGAAAGGTTCAATCGCGTGAATGCTGCGTCGCCTCCCCCTGGAATCATCACGCGCCGCCCGGTGCTGCGCGATGGCGTTCTCCATGCGGATCTTTGCATCATCGGCGCGGGATCTGGTGGGCTTTCGGTCGCTGCCGGTGCCGTGCAGATGGGTGCTTCTGTTGTGCTCATCGAAAAGCACCTGATGGGTGGCGATTGCCTCAATACCGGCTGCGTGCCGTCCAAGGCGCTGCTGGCTGCGGCGCATGCCGCCCATGCCCAGCGCCATGCTGGCCCTTTCGGCATCGCCAACCATGAACCGGCTGTGGATTTCGCCAAGGTCCATGCCCATGTGCATGGCGTTATCGCCGCCATTGCCCCGCATGACAGTGTGGAACGTTTTGAAGGCCTTGGCGTCATCGTCATCCAGGCGCCAGCACGGTTCACGGGGCCTCAGGAAGTCCAGGCCGGCAGCCAGCGCATCTGGGCGCGGCGCTTTGTGGTGGCAACGGGCTCCTCACCCGCCATCCCGCCGGTGCCTGGCCTTGCCGATATCCCCTTCCTTACCAATGAAACGATCTTCGGTCTGGAAGAACAACCAGACCATTTATTGGTCCTGGGCGGGGGCCCGATCGGGATTGAAATGGCGCAAGCCTTTCGCCGCCTGGGCGCCCGCGTCACTTTGGTTGAACGCGCCGCCATCCTGCCGCGCGATGAGCCCGAGGCGGTGACGATCCTGCGCCATGCCCTGACCCGCGAAGGCATCACCCTGCATGAAGGTATTGAGGTAGTGGCGGCGCGCCAAACCTCTCCGGGCGTTGAACTGGAATTGCGCGGCAATGCGGGCCCCGTGCTGGTGCAAGGATCGCATCTGCTGGTGGCGGCCGGGCGCAAGCCCAATACCGCCGGGCTTGGGCTTGACGCCGCCGGCATTGAATTCACACCGCGCGGCATCACGGTTGATCAACGCCTGCTGAGCAGCAATCGGCGCGTCTTCGCCATTGGTGATGTTTCGGGCGGCCCGCAATTCACCCATATCGCCGGCTATCACGCGGGCATCGTCATCCGGAATGCGCTTTTTGGCCTGCCCGCCAAGGTGGATTACGCCGCGCTGCCCTGGGTGATCTATGCCGATCCGGAATTGGCGCATGTCGGCCTGACGGAAGCGGCGGCGCGAGAGGCAGGCCATGATGTCTCGACACTGCTGCAACCGCTTGCTGGCAATGACCGCGCTCAGGCGGAACGCGCAACCGAAGGGCTTGCGAAAATCATCCTGGGGCCGCGCGGGCGCATTCTGGGCGCCACGATTCTCGCCCCCCGTGCCGGGGAGATGATCGGCATTTGGGGCCTCGCCATTCAGCAAAAAATGAAAATCGGCGCCATTGCTTCGATGATCGCGCCTTACCCGACCATGTCGGAAGTTTCCAAGCGCGCGGCGGGCAGTTTTTACACGCCAAGCCTTTTCAGCGCGCGCACGCGGCGGCTGGTGGGCCTCATTCAGCGCTGGCTGCCGTGACGGAGCACGTGGCATGAAGTTCAGCAATCTTCTGCATGACCGGCGGCTTTGGCTGGCGCTTGGCATTGTCGCCATCCTGATCATGCTCCGGGCGACCGGGCTTTCGGATCAGCTTTCCCTGGAAACGCTCGCACGGCATCGGGAAGCGCTGGCGGCTTTCGTCGCGGCTAATCTGCTGCTCGCCGCTTGCGCCTATGTCTTGTTTTATGTGGTGGCGGTCGCGTTTTCGGTGCCGGGCGCGGTATTCATCACACTTTCCGGTGGCTTTCTGTTCGGTGCCATCATGGGCACAGCCTTGACCGTGTTTGGCGCAACCATTGGTGCCACGCTGATCTTCCTGTTTGCCCAACGCATTTTCGGCGCGGATGCGCTGGATCGCTTGGGTCCGAAAGCGCGCAGTTTGGGTGAGGGTATTCGTCGCAATGCAGCTTCCTATCTGCTGGTGCTGCGCCTGGTGCCCTTGTTCCCCTTCTTTCTGGTCAATCTGGTGCCGGCCTTTGTGGGCGTGCGCCTGCCCATCTACGTCATCACCACGGCGATTGGCATTCTGCCGGGAACGGCTGTTTTCAGCCTGGCCGGCGCCGGGCTTGGCGATGTTCTGGCGCAGGGCGGCGATTTTGATGTGGGCTCCGTGCTGACGCCTGAAATACTCGGCGCGCTGATCGGGCTCGCCGTGCTGTCACTCGCGGCCATTCCGCTCAAGGCGCGGTTTGCGAAATCCTAGGAGGGCTATCATGCCAACCCGTCGCGCGCTTGGTGCGCTTGCCATTGCTGCCCTGCCGATCCGTCACGCCATGGCCAATCCCGATGCCAGCCTTGATGCCTTGCTGGCACGTTATGTCATTGAACCACCCGATGGCGTCACGCGCGTGCGTTATGCGGCCTGGAAGGTCTCGGCCCAGGATATGCGCGCGCTTGATGCCTGGATCGCTGAGGCCGCAACGCGCAGCCCTTCCAGCATGGCGCGGCCCGAGGCCTTCGCCTATTGGGCCAATCTCTATAATGCGCTGACGCTCAAGGTTGTGCTGGAACGCTACCCGGTGCGGTCCATTCGCGATATCCGTTCATCGGGCGTGCCCTTGGATCCGAAGGGCTATATCGGACCGTGGCGCACGCGGCTTATCATGGTGGAAGGCAAGCGCATGTCGCTTGACGATATCGAACATGGCACCATGCGGCCCTTCTTTCGCGATCCGCGCGTGCATTACGCTGTCAATTGCGCTTCGATCGGCTGCCCCAACCTGCTGCCACGTGTGTGGCGCGCCGCAACCCTGGAAGCCGAGCTGAACGCCGCCGCCGCCGCCTATGTCAATCACCCGCGCGGCGTGACGGTTCTGCCCGATGGGCGGTTGCGTATTTCTTCAATCTATACCTGGTTTCGTGAGGATTTCGGCGGGGATGAGGCGGGCGTCATTGCGCATTTCAGGCAATTCGCCGCCCCGCCGCTCAGCCAGCGCCTTGCCGGTCGCACCAGCATTGCCGAAGATGCCTATGATTGGTCCTTGAACAATGCGCCGGCGGGTTCCTGATCCATGCGCCAAGCGCGTGCTGCGCCATTACCAGAAATTATTCATGACGCCACGCTAACCAAGGCGCTTGAGCAATTGCCCCCAATCACGGCTGAAGGGATGCACGCCCGAAGCGCCAGGCCCGAATGCCAAGGGGCGCCCTTCAGCATGCCAGCGGAAGATACCGCCACGCAAATTGAAGATCGCCTTGGCCGGCGCCTCCTGCGCCGCACGCCGGAGGGCCTGCACCACCAGACCCGAACGCCACCCGACCGAACAATAAACAACCACCGTCGCATCAGCCATCAACGCATGGTATTGGGCCAATATCGCGCTGGCGGTTGCATCTGGTGCAAGGCGCAGCGCGCCCGGAAGGTGGCTTTGCGCGTATTCATCAGCCTCGCGCGTGTCGAAAAGCACAATCCGCTCCCCGGCGGCCAAACGCGCTGCCAAGCTTGCCGTGGAAATCTCCGGTTCCGGCAAAAGCCGCGCAATGGCTTCTTCCACCGCTTGCAGCGTGGTGCGCGGATCGGTGGGATCGGGCAGGCCGCGCCGCCAAGGCCAGGCCATGGCCATGCCGGCGCCGCCCAGGATGGTGGCACCCACCAGGCCCACAACAAGGCGGCGACGTCGCAGCAGGGGTTTTGGCATTTCCATTCCGATATCCCGGCTTTGGTCGCGGCTCAATGTTTTCGTCGCAACCACGCTTCGGGTTACGCGCATGGGCGGTGAATTGGCGCCGCGCAGGGTGGCGCTATTGGCCATCTCAGCGGCGATCATCGCGCTGACGCAATTGGGCATGCTGGCCCTTGCGCCCGCGCTCACCGATGAAACCACCGCGCCGCCACTGCTGATATCCAGCTACGCAGCGCTTGCCCTGCTTGGCGGCGCCGCCTGGTTTGCCGCACTTGGCCCGCTTGAACGCCTGCCGATGCGCCCTTTGGTGCTGTTCGGGGTTTTTGCTTTTGGGCTCGCCATGCGTCTGCCCTGGCTCACCACGTCGCCGGTAATGGACACGGATGCGCTGCGCTATCTTTGGGATGGCGCTTTGGCTGCCCATGGGATTTCGCCCTGGGCTGCGCCCCCGGCAGCCGGTTTGCCGCCCGAACTTGGCGCAGCGGGGGCGGCGCTGCTGGAAAGGCTGCCCTTTACCGAACTCCGCAGTATCTATCCCGCCACGGCCCAGGCCGCCTTTCTGCTGGCGCATTGGATCATGCCTTGGGATGTCACGGGCCTTCGGCTTGTGGTGCTGGGGGCGGAACTTGTCACCTTGCCGCTGATGGCTGCTGTGATGCGCCAAGCGGGGCTTCCCATCATGCGGGTCGCCATTTGGTGGTGCTGCCCGCTGCTGCCCCTGGTGCTGACCAATGCAGCGCATGTGGATGCGCTTTTGCCGCCGCTTCTTCTGGGGGCGGTGCTTTGCACGCTGCGCGGCAAGGGCATTGCCGTTGGGGTCTTGCTTGGCCTGGCCGCCGGCGTGAAGCTTTGGCCCGTGCTGCTGGCGCCGCTTTTGGGCCGCTGGCTGCCACGCAACGCCTGGCTTGGCGCCTTGGTCGCCTTCGGTGTGACAACATTGCTTGTTCTGGCGCCTTTGCTCGCGACAATCGCCGCAGCTGATGCCGGGTTGAATGCCTATGCGCGCTTCTGGTCCGTCAATAACGCGCCCATGGCTTGGGCCGAGGCGATCCTCGGTGAAAACTCCGGCGCGATACTGCGCCCGCTGCTGGGCCTCGCGGGCGGCGCCATTGCCCTTGCCATGGCTTGGCGCGCGCCCACTGATGCCGGGGCGCTTTTGCGCGGTGTGCTGGTGATTGCGGCGGTGACCTTTTACCTCTCACCGGCGCAATTTCCCTGGTATGCGGTGTGGTTCCTGCCCTTTGCCGCGGCCTTGTTCTGCCGGGCCCTGCTGTTGCCGGCGGCCTTATTGCCACTTTATTACCTTTTCTTTGCCTTCACCGGCCCCGTGCTGCGCCCGGTTTTTGCGCAAGGCATCGCGGCCATTCATCTTGCGGGGGTGGTGCTGATGCTTGGCTTCAACCTGATCCGGCGGCGGACAAGCCCATGAAGCCCACGGCCCCACCCATCATCGGCGTCATCATCCCAACCCGGAATGAAGCCGCGGCCCTGCCCAAGGTTCTCAGCGCCATCCTGCCGCAGGTAGCTCAGGTGGTTGTGGTGGATACCGCCAGCACCGATGGCACACCGGCCATCGCCGAGCGCATGGGGGCGCGCGTGGTGTCCGAACCCCGCCGAGGTTATGGCCGGGCCTGCCTTGCCGGCATCGCCGCGCTGTCGCCCGCCGTGGATACGGTGTTATTCATGGATGCCGATGCCTCAGACAGGCCAGAGGATTTGCCACGGCTGCTCGCGCCCATCATCGAAGACGGTGCTGATATGGTGATTGGTGCGCGCCGCCTTGATGTGGAACCCGGCGCGCTGACGCCGCAGCAGCGCTTCGGCAATGCCCTGGCTTGCCGGCTGATCCGCATGATTTGGGGCATAAGCTACACGGATCTCGGCCCGTTTCGGGTGATCCGCCGAGACGCGCTTGATCGGCTTCAGATGCGCGATGAAACCTGGGGCTGGACCGTTGAAATGCAGGTGCGCGCCGCACGCCTTGGCCTTCGCGTGCGGGAAGTGCCGGTGGGCTACCGGCGCCGCATTGGCCATTCCAAGATATCGGGAACCCTGAAGGGCACCATCAAGGCAGGGTGGAAAATCCTTTGGGTGATCGCGGCAGAGGCGCTGGCGCGCCCCACCCCACAAACCACCCAAGCAAATTCAAGGCTTGAGCCGTAACCTGAAGGCGGCCTAGGGCGTAAAATCCAGGCGCAGCGCCTATCCTCGAAAGGATGAAATCCTTGTCCGTCATCAGCCTTCCGCCCCTGAGCCTGGCCAAGTTCCAGGATCCTTTCGTGACCGCCAAGGGCGAACGCCGCGCTACCGTCGCGCTCAAGGGCCTGCAGACGCTTTGGATCAATACCGGAACGCTCTGCAACATCATTTGCGCCAATTGCTACATCGAAAGCAGCCCGCGCAATGATGCGCTTGTCTACATCTCGCCACAGGAGGTAGCGGCCTATTTGAATGAGGCCGCTTCCCTTGGCGAACCGACGGAACAAATTGGCTTTACAGGCGGCGAGCCTTTCATGAATCCGGGCCTGCTTGAGATGCTGGCGGATACACTCGCGCGGCCCGGGCTTTCCGCCCTGGTCCTGACCAATGCCATGCAGCCCATGCGCCGCTATGCTGATGGGCTGCTCCGCCTGCGGGACCGCTTTGGCACTGATCGCCTGATCATGCGGGTCAGCCTGGATCACTACGCGCCGAGTTTTCACGACATGGAACGCGGCGCGGGCAGCTTTGCCAAAACGCTTGAAGGGCTTCGCTGGCTGGTAGGCGAAGGCTTCACCGTGCATGTCGCCGGTCGGCTTGGCTTCGGCCAGGGCCAGGAAGCCGCCATGCGTCAAGGCTATGCCGCGCTTTTCGCCGAGCATGGCATTACCGTGGATGCTTCTGACCCGGTCGCGCTGATGCTGTTTCCTGAAATGGACGAAAGGGCGGAGGTGCCGGAAATCACCGAAGCCTGCTGGGGCATTCTGCATAAATCGCCCGATAGCGTGATGTGCGCGTCTTCGCGCATGGTGGTGAAGCGCAAGGGG
Source organism: Roseomonas sp. (assembly GCA_020249145.1). Classification (GTDB taxonomy): domain Bacteria; phylum Pseudomonadota; class Alphaproteobacteria; order Acetobacterales; family Acetobacteraceae; genus Neoroseomonas. Next base: position 19,829 of record JADCGF010000001.1, read on the forward strand.
GCGGAACATCCTTCCGTGATTGCCTGCACGCTGCTGCCCTATGATGCCCAGTTTGAACTCGGCACCACCTTGGCCGAGGCAGCGCAGCCGGTCGCCTTGAACCATCCCCATTGCGCGCGCTTTTGCGTGCTCGGCGGTGCGGCCTGCTCTCGATAGTAACGACAAACCCCATGATCAATCGCCGCTCCCTTTTGGCGCTGCCTTTGGCCGCACTGGCTACGCCTGCCGTTGCGCAGTCAACCCCTTTGCGCTTTGCCGTTGGCCCGTTTCAACCAACGGCGGGCGATACGCGCCGCGCCTTTGCGCCGTTTTTTGCCCATCTGGCCCAGGCGCTTGGCCGGAGACATGAACTTGCCGTGACCACCGATTGGGCCGGCATTGCGGTGGCGCTGGGCAGTGGGCAGGCGGATTGCGCCTGGATGGGGCCTTGGGGATATGTTCTGGTGCGCGCGCGCGCCGGGGCGGAACCCTTGGCAACCGTGCTCTATCAGGGCCGGCCCACCTATCACGCCATCATCATCGCGCGTCCTGATCTGCCGATCACCCGTTTTCCGGAAGATGCGCAGGGGCGCAGCATTTCCTTCGCCGATGCCGGTTCCACCAGCGGCTGGCTGATCCCGCATCATTGGTTCATGACGCGCGGCATGGACCCGCGCAGCTTCTTCAGGTACCGCGACGGGGCAAGCCATGCGGCGAATGTGATTTCTGTCGCCTCGGGCCAGGTGGATCTGGCGACGGATTTCGACCGCAACCTGGCCGCCATGATCGCCGCCGGGCGCATCAGGCAGGATCAGGTAAAGGTGGTCTGGCGCAGCGATCCCTTGCCGAATGATGCCCTGGCCGTGCGGCGTGATGTTGACCCTGGCCTCAGGGCCGGGATCGCTCAGGCGGCGCTTGCCATCACGGAAGCACAGGCGCTTCAAGTCATGCCGCCCCATTACACCGGCTGGGTGGCAGCCACGCCGGAAACCTATGCACCGATCGAAGCCGCAGGCCGCGCGCTTGGGCGGCTTTCCGTCACCTGATGCGGCGTGCTGCCTGGATCATTGGGTTCATGGCGGTTCAGGCGGCCTGCATCTGGGTGGTGCAGCCCGATCTTGGTCGGCTTTGGGCTGGCCTGCCGCGCCTTGCCGGTTGGATCGCGGGCGGCTTTCCGCCGGATTTTTCGGGCTTTGGTGATCTTGCGGCACGTTCTGCGGAAACCGTCGCCCTCGCGACCTTGGGCACCACTCTGGCGGGGGTCTTGGCGCTGCCCTTGGCGCTGCTGGCAGCCAAGCCCGCCAATCCTTACCCCGCGCTTTATCACCCGATCCGCACCTTGCTTGATGCCTTGCGCGGCATTGATGGCTTTGTCTTCGCGCTGATTTTCGTCGCCGCTGTGGGGCTTGGCCCCTTTGCCGGCATGCTTGGTGTGGCGCTGCATTCCGCCGGCAGCCTGGGCAAGCTGTGGTCGGAAGCGCTGGAAGCCGCGGATCCCGCACCGATGGAAGCGGCGCGCAGCGCCGGTGCGGGCCGCGCCCAGGCAGCCGCCGTGATCCTGCTGCCGGAAACCTTGCCGCAAACCGCCTCGGCGGCGCTCTATGTCTGGGAATTCAATATTCGCGCTTCCACCGTGCTTGGCCTGGTGGGCGCTGGCGGCATTGGGCAGGAGCTGAAGAACGCGGTGGATTTGCTGGATTTCAGCCGTGTGCTCGCGATTCTGGCGCTGATTGTGGCGATGACGCTGGCGGCGGACAGGCTTTCGGCTGCGCTCCGGGCTAGGCTGCTCTGATGCTGCGCGCCAATCCAGGGCTGGTGGTGCAGGGGCTTGGTGCCACGCTTGGTGGGCGCGAGGTGCTGCGCGGCATTTCACTTGAGGTGGCGGCAGGGGAGATGGTGGCGCTGATTGGCCCTTCAGGTGCGGGCAAGACCACGCTGCTGCGCGCCATTGCCGGCTTGCTGGCTTCAAATGGAGAGATCATTGCGCAAGGTCAGCCCGCGCTGGTGTTTCAGCAACACGCGCTGGCAAACCGCCTGACCGCGCGGGATAATGTGTTGGTGGGCGGGCTGGGGCGCATGGGTTTCTGGCGCGCGGCGCTGCGGCTTTGGCCAAGCGCGGAAATCGCCCTGGCCAAAGCGAATCTGGCGCGGGTTGGCCTGGAAGGGCTTGGGGCACGGCGAGCGGATCGGCTTTCAGGTGGGCAGCGCCAGCGCGTGGCGATTGCCCGCGCGCTGCATCAGCAATCCCGCATCCTTTTGGCGGATGAGCCCGTCGCAAGCCTGGATCCCGTGTTGGCGGAAGATGTGCTTGGCTTGCTGCGAGACCTCGCGCGCAGGGATGGTCTCGCGGTGCTGGTTTCACTGCATCAACATGAACTGGCCGCGCGCTTCGCGGACCGATTGCTTCGCCTGGAGGATGGATGCCTGAAGAACGCGTGATGGAGCTTGTGGCGGATGGCCCGCTGCTGGTCTTCGGCGGCCCCTATTCGAATTTGCAGGCGACGCAAGCAATTCTGGCCGAAGCGGCGCGGCGCGGCATTCCATCGCAACGGGTGATTTGCACCGGCGATGTTGTTGCCTATGGCGCCGATGCAGCCGCCTGCTGCGACCTGATCATGGCAAGCGGCATTTGGGTGATTGCCGGCAATTGCGAGGAAAATCTGGCGGAAGGCGCGCTTGATTGCGGCTGCGGCTTTGAAGAAGGCACGGCGTGCGATCTGCTATCGCGTGCCTGGTATGCCCATGCCAACCGCCAAGTGACGGCAGCGCATCGCGCCTGGATGGCGGGCTTGCCGTATCGGCTGATTATCCGCCTGCCGGATGGTCGGCGGCTTGCCGTGCTGCATGGTGGTGCGCGCGATATCAGCCGTTTCATTTTTGCGTCGGCTGAGCACAAGGATTTGGCCGATGAAATCGCGGCCACCGGATGCGATGGCGTGATTGCGGGCCATTGCGGCATCCCCTTTGTGCGGCAAGTCGGGCCGGGGGTTTGGATCAATGCGGGCGCGATTGGCATGCCCGCCGATGATGGCACGCCGCGCATCTGGCTTGTGCTGCTGACGCCGGGCAAAGCCGGCCTCAGCGTTGAAATCCTGCCCTTGCAGTATGACCATGCGGCGGCGGCAGCGGCCATGCGCGCGACTGGCCTGCCGGAAGGCTACGCGGCAGCGCTTGGCAGCGGCCTTTGGCCTTCCTGTGATGTCTTGCCCCCGGCGGAACGGGCGCGACGTGGGCAGCCGATCATGTCGGCGGGATTGGTTTGGTAGTAATTGATGCGATTTGTATTCTTTTTTCCGTGGCAAATAGCATCCCGCGTACAACGATTACCATGCCACTGATAAGAGTTACCCATGGAAAGCTTCAGAAATATTGACGCTGATCAGCATCGGATGTCAGGTGCGACGTGGCCGAGCAGTAATGTCGTATCCCTGGAGCAAGCGAACTCCCTGCGCCAAACGGGACAATTTTATTGGCAACGAGACTGTGTGTTTGCTAGCTTTTGTTTTTACACGTCGCGGGTATAGCCTAGCTTTCACGGCTAACGTAGACTTTCAAAAAGTAGGAGCGATTTCATAATGCCCTTTTCAACTGCAGAGCAGAATATGTGGTCCGATGATCCCGGCGAACAGGCCATACGGCCGGACGACCGCGCGATAAATGAGCGATATGTGAGGGGCGAGGGCCGAATTGTAATTGAAACAAATCGAGAAAAACTACCTGGTTTCGTAAATCAGTTGAAAGAGCCAAACTATATGGACCTTCGACCGTTTTATCAGCGACGCCCCCGATGGGACATCCGCGCCCAAAGCCTTCTCATCGAATCTTTTATCATGAACATTCCCGTTCCCCCAATCTTCCTCTACGAGCGAGATTATAATTCATACGAGGTTATGGATGGGCAGCAAAGAATTACTGCCATTCGCGACTTTTACGCCAACTCCATCAAGCTGCGCGGCTTAGAGACATGGCCAGAGCTAAATGGCCGCACCTATGCAACGTTGCCGGAGAAAATTCGTGCAGGGATTGATCGTCGGTCGATCACTTCAATAGTTCTACTTAAAGAATCGACGGAGAACGAAGAAGAAGCATCATTACTGCGTGAAACGGTCTTTGATCGGTTGAATACAGGTGGAGTGAAGTTAGAGCGACAAGAGATAAGAAATGCCTTGTATCGGGGATTTTTTAACGATGCGCTTCATGAGATCACACGATCCGATGAGTTTAGAGAGGTGTGGGGCCTGCCGCGTTGGGTAGAGGATGAAATGGAGACCAACCCAACGCTCGTTTCAGAGCCATTCTTTGCCAAGATGGGTGACGCCGAGGTTGTGCTACGGTTTTTTGCGCTTAGGCACGTAGATCATTATCGGAATGGTATGCAGGGATTTCTTGATCTCTACATGCGGCGCGCATCAAAATTTTCTGCGCAAGACGTCGAGCAGCTAAAAAGTCTCTATCATGATTCATTGCATCTCGCTCGCGAGATTTATTCTGACTTGATTTTTCGACCCTACTCCGTTCTGCGAGAAGCGTGGGATACAAAGCCACATAGGGCTTTCCAAGATGCAGTCATGATTGGCTTGTCGGAGCGCCTCGAACATAGTTATGCGCTGAAAGAAAGAAGCTTCGATATTATTGAAGCTACCAAGGAATTGTTTGCAAAATTTCCGGACGGAACGTTTACTGGTCGAGGAAACACCAAGCAAGACATCAAGGATAGGATTCAATTGTACCGAGAAATGCTTTCACGCGTCTTAGGTTAACTTGCAATGTATAGCGCATTTCTCTTACGTACGAAAGAGGCAATCAGCCAATTGGAAAAACACATTCGGGCCTCTGATCGGTTTCGGACCTTAGTGTTCGATGGTGCCTTAAAGTGTGTTTCAGTTGCGCCCTGCTTCGATCAGGCGATTGTGTCTACCGACGCATTTGCCGATAGAACGCACTGGCGAATTATTGACCATTGTACAGCGGTCACTCGAATTTACGCAATCTACGAGAATTTTACTCATGAGATGATCCGAGAGCATCTTGCTTTTTTACAGAGTCGGCTCGCTTTTTCCGAACTCCCTGACGCAGTACGGTCTTCCTATCGGCTTGGAGTCGCTAAGATTCTAGAAAAGAAGGCTGGGCCAAGGTTTGGAGATATAGATTTGGCGCAGCTAATCGGTGGATATGACAAAGCTCTCTCAGGAAAAGATTACACGCTTGAACCACGCGCAATGCTCATGCAAGAACAAAATCTTCGGCTTCTAGAGTTACAGCGGTTAATGAACGCTTGTGGAGTCGAAGGATCGGTCGACTGGATTGAGCAACATAGGGAGGTTAGGAATTTCTTTGAAACCAATAATCGTCTTGCCGCATCCGCGGGAAGTGAAATGGCGGAGCTTATTAAATATAGGAACGATGCTGCTCACGGCACCCTCGACATTGGCGATATTTTGCACGCAAATGTGTTAATTGAATTTTGTCATTTTGTTGCGGCCGTTTGCGAAGCACTAGCCGAGAAAGTGCAGCTTGCGGGGCTGGAGTGTTTGAGACAACACAGTCAAGTTGGGCAGAGAGGCAGTGTGACAAAGTCCTTGAAGGGTGACACGGTAGCGATTGGCGTCATGACCGGGACCTTCCAAGTAGGCAGTACAGTGTATCTATGTGGAGCGACCTATTGCTTGGAGCGCAGGATTATGAGTTTGCAGTTAGAGGGCGTATCGTATGAGAGGGTTGATCTAGTGACAGCGACCGCTCTTGGCATTGAGTTGGATGCGCCCGGGAAGAAGAATTCCGTCTTAATGATGATTGAATAAGTCGTTCTGAGGAAGAATTTCGATGGGAAAAGTCTGCAACGCTTTTTGTGGTTTGTCTGCTGGTGCGGCTTGGATCCTGTGTAGCATACTATCGACTTCTGCCGGCTGCGAAGGTGACGCTGCAAGCAAAAAAGATTTTACTGCAAACGCAAGAAATAGCCCCTACGTGCGGCATAGATGACGGTCAACAGTCACGACCTAGCCGCGTTATAATTCGTAATGATATCTGAAGAGCAAAAAGGGGCGTAGTCAAATTGCTGTAGGGGAAGGGCAGCAACGAGCAGCCCAATCAGCGCACCCTTTACACCCAATCACGCCCCGCCCCTGAAAGGTTGGGTCAGCAGCCGATCCAAGCGCTGTTCCTCATCGGCGCGAAACTCATCAACGCCAATCACCATGCCAAGCTGCCCGGCGGCGGGTTCCGGAATATGCGTGCCGAACATCCGATCCCATACGGAAAGGCAGAAGCCGAAATTGCTGTCGGTTTCCGCACGCACCACCGAATGATGCACGCGGTGCATATCCGGCGTCACCAGAACCCATCGCAGCCCGCGATCCAGCCAAAGGGGCAAGGCGACATTGGAATGATTGAACATGGCGGTTGCGTTCAACAGCACTTCAAACACCAGCACCGCTTCGGCAGGCGCGCCCAGCGCGACCACCGCCGCCATCTTGATGCCCATGGAAAGCAAAATCTCGATCGGGTGAAAGCGCAGGCCGGAGGAAGCATCCAATTCCGTATCCGCATGATGGACGCGATGCAGACGCCACAGGATGGGCACGGCGTGAAAAACCCGGTGCTGAAAATAAATGATCATGTCGAGCAGCAATACCGCCAGGATGCCCGCGATCACCTCATTCACGCCAAGCCAGCGCAGCAGCCCAAGGCCTTGGGCTTCCGCATAAAGCGCCACCCCAATCGCAGCGGTTGGGATAAGCAGCCGCACGAGCAGGGAGGAAATCACCACCAGCCCAAAATTGCTCGGCCAACGCCGCCAGTAAAGCCGCTGCGCCCGACGCGGAAAGCCATGCTGCAGGATCAGCATGATGCTGAGCACGCCGATGGAGGCGGATAATCTGATCATAGTTTCAAAGGCGAGCATGCTTGAAAATCTCTCTATCCTTTAAGCAAAACACACAGCAAACGGTCTTGTTTCATCCGCCTCAGCGCCCAAGCCGCATCACCCGGGGTCCGAGCTTCGCCGCAATCGCGGTCACCACCAGGACAGATAGGCCATGCCATATCAGCACCATCAACGCCGCATCCAAATGATGAATGAGGCTGAGGCCAATGCTCGCCAGCGCCGCGGCAGACAGCCCACCCAAGGCGGCAACAGGCCCCGGGCTGAACCACGCCCCATGGCGGGACAGCCAAAGCATGACCGCGGTAAGCGGCAAGCCCAGGCCCAGGATGAAGCTGAAACAAGGCAGGCTTACCCCGATATGCAAGGCCTCCGGCCCCATGTTCGCAAAATCCTGCAGGCAGCCCCAGCCCATGGTGGCAAGCCAGGCCAAGGCAGCCGGCAGCGGCAGCAAAGCCCAAAGCCGGCTACGATCTGGCAATGCCAATTGAAAGGCGGCGAAGGCGGCAAGCACGCCCGTTGCCAGGGCCGTCACCAATTGCGGCGCCTCGAACCCGGTGGCGAGGCGTTCCGCCAGATCATGGCGCAGGCCCCAAAACAGCACCGCCCCAATGATGACAGCGGAAGCCATCCCAAGCCAAAGTGCCGTTGCCGCGCCAGGGGGCTTGGCCGGGCGAACAGGGCGGAGATCATCGGCCAGGCGGAGGATCAGGTCTTCGCTTTGCATGAGGCGCTACTCCCGACCCGTCAGTCTGCGGCGCAGGGTTTGCACCGCGCGATGCGTCGCGACCTTGATCGCCCCCACGCTCATGCCGGAACGCACGCTTGCTTCCTGTAACGTCAGGTCCTGCAGCTTGGTCAGCCCAAGCGCGGTGCGCTGGGATTGCGGCAAATCCTGCAGGGCGTCGCGCAATTTCGCCGCCGCACGATTGGCATCTATCGCCGCATCGGCGCTGCCTTCATGTGCCGGGAGTTCCGCCGCCAGATCGAGCGCGGCCTCTCGCCCAGAACGGCGGCCACGGGCACGGAGGCGGTCAAGCGCCCGCCTTTCGGTAATGGCGACCAACCAGGGGCGAAACGGGCGAGAGGCATCATAGCTCGCCCGCGCACGATGGATGCTGAGCAGCGTGTCCTGCACCGCATCCTCGGCTTCCGTCGCATCGCGCAGCCTGGCGCGGCAGATCTGACGGAGCATCGGCAGGCATTCGCGCAGTAAATCCTCATAGGCGCGCCGATCCCCCGCCTGGGCCGCAGCCATAAGGCGCGACCAGCGCAGATCACGCGCATCGCGATCATCAGGCGCGGCGGCGGCAAGGCCCGGCTTATCCATCAGGCCCGATACCAAAGGATAGGCTGACAGGCAGGTACTCGGCATTCCAAGACAACTCCTTGCGGGGCGGCTTGAGCAGATGGGTCAAGCGTGACTGGAATAGCGCCCTGGGTCTTTACGCCGTGGTTCATGGGAAGGTTACACATCGCATTATCGCACTTATAGCAAGTCAGAGCGTGGATTGCTGCCGGTTTGGTGGAAACGAAAACAAGAACGGGACGGCGCCGATATTGCGCGGGAGCAGGCCAAAGTCGGCCTGGGCCATAGACCAGAAAGGTGGGGCCTTTAGCCTCGGTCAGATGACCAATGCCCCAAGAGCGTTGGAGGATCGTGTTCCGCTGCTCAGGCCATTTTCAGGGCTAGACCCTCTACCCAAACACCCGCGCCCAATCATCGCGCATGGACACCACCTGCCAGCCACGCGCCGGCGCTGCATCCAAGGCGCGCGCCAGGCGCCCGATATGGCCTTCGCGGTCATAGGCGAATTCACGTTCCGCATCATCATGGCGAATGATCATGCCAAGGCGTCGCCCTGCGCCTTCCGTGGTGTAGCGCAGCATTTCATAATCGCCATCCGAATTGCCAAAGGCGGCAATCGGGCGGCTACCGATATGGCGCGCAATGCCAATCGGCTTGCCCGGCCCATCATCAATGAAGTCCACGCGCGGTTCGCGGCGCAGCATGAGCCGCCCGGCTTCTTCACCCACCGTCAGCGCGAAGCTTGACCCCACCACCTGATGCGGCGGGATGCCGTAGGTTTCCTCGGCAAAGGCGCGCACAAACTCAACGCCACCGCCCGAGACAATAAAGGTGCCAAAGCCCGCAGCACGCAGGAAACGCAACACTTCCAGCATGGGCTGATAGACTAAGGCGGTATAAGGCCGGTTCCATTTCGGGTGCCGCGCGGTCTTCAGCCATTCAGCCGCGATGGCCTGAAATTCCTCCGGCGTATTGCCGGCCATGGCAGCGCCCGCGAGCCGCATCAGCCCTTCATTACCGCCCGCCATGGCGCCATGCATGTCGCCCGCGATGGCTGCGCGAAAAACCGCATCCTGCTGCCAGGCGGGGTTGGCGGGCGCCAAGGCGCGAATGCGGTCCAGGATGAACAGCAATTGCACATAGGCCGGCTGTTCCACCCAAAGCGTCCCGTCATTGTCAAAAACCGCGATGCGCGCCGATGGGTGCACATAATCCACGCTGCCTTCGCGCGTGACGGCAGCGACAAATTCCAATAGCGCGCGCTTGCGCGGCCCTTCGCGCCAGGAAGGCAAAGGGTCCGCGCTTTGCGCCAAAGCAGCGGCGGGCAGGGCGAAAAGCAAAGCCGCGAAAGACCGTCTTGCAATCATGCTGCTCCCCCGCTGCATTCTTCAATTCCCCGGCGCACGCCGCAGGCGTTCCATCGCATCGCCCAGGCTGAAGCTGCCGGGGCGCTGACGCGGCGGGAAATCCCTGAAGGTTTCAAGGAAGCGCCCGACGTAACCTTGCGCTGGCACCAGCGCGAAGGCGCGCTCAATCCGCCAGCGATTGTAGTTAATGGATTCAGTTGCACGTTCAAACGGATCAGCGCGCAGATTGAACAGCATGGGCAGGCGTAGAATTGTGAAGCTCCGTTCCCAAACCTCAAGCCCATGATGTTCCTGGATCATGAAATGCAGCTTCCAATGATCGTAGCGCAGCGCTGCCAAATCACCATCATCGGTGAAGTAGAACATCTCCCGTCGCGCGCCGGGGCCAGTGCCGGTCAGCAATGGCAATTGGTTATAGCCATCCAAATGCACCCTGTAATCGCGCCGCCCCGCCCGATGGCCCGCCAATAACTTCTCCTTGATTTGCGGTTCACCGGCGGCAGCCAGCAAGGTGGGCAGCCAATCCTGATGCGAAATGATATCATTCAGCACTTGCCCTGGCTGAATACGCCCCGGCCAGCGGATCATGCAGGGTACGCGGAAGCCGCCTTCCCAGGCGGTGGCTTTTTCGCCGCGGAAAGGTGTGGAACCGCCATCAGGCCAAGTCATCACTTCGGCGCCGTTGTCGGTGCTGTAGATCACGATGGTGTTTCGCGTAATGCCAAGATCATCCAGCTTCTTCAGCAATTGGCCGACATGGCCATCATGTTCCACCATGCCATCAGGATAAACGCCAAGCCCGGTCTTGCCCTGGCTTTCCGCCTTCAGCCGTGTCCAGATATGCATGCGCGTGGAATTGAACCAGGTGAAGAAGGGCTTGCCCGCGCGATGCTGGCGGTCAATGAAATCCAGTGACGCGGCCAAAAATTCTTCATCCACCGTTTCCATGCGCTTCATGGTCAGCGGGCCGGTATTTTCGATGCGCTGCGTGCCATCCGCATTGGCCCAGGTTTTCAACACACCACGCGGCGCGAAACGGTCACGAAAGCGCGGATCGCGCGGGTAATCGGGATTTTCCGGCTCATCTTCCGCGTTCAGGTGATAGAGCGAGCCGAAAAACTCGTCGAAGCCATGCATGGTGGGCAAATGCTCATCACGATCGCCCAGATGGTTCTTGCCGAATTGACCGGTGGCGTAGCCCATCGCCTTCAGCAGCACGGCAATGGTCGGGTCTTCCGCGCGCATGCCTTCCGGCGCGCCTGGCAGGCCCACCTTGGAAAGGCCCGTACGCAAGGGGCTTTGCCCGGTGATGAAGGCAGAACGGCCGGCGGTGCAGGAATTCTCGCCATAGGCATCCGTGAAGATGGCCCCTTCACGCGCGATGCGGTCAATATTGGGCGTGCGATAGCCCATCATGCCCATGTTGTAGGCCGAGATATTGGACCAGCCGATGTCATCGCCGAAAATGACCAGGATATTCGGCTTGTCTTGCGGCGCGGCGGCAGCGGGTGCGCGCGCCGGTTGCGTTTGCGCTTGCGCCATTTGCACCCCACCCAGGCTGCCGGCGGCAAGCCCTGCGGCGCTGCCCAGCAGCATGTCCCGGCGTGATGGGCGTTGGTTGTCTTGGCTCATGTGATTTATCCTCCTGATATTCGGATCATGGGCGACGGATGCAGCGAAAGCCGATATGGCTCATGCCTGTATCCACCATTTGGGCGTGGCGCGCTGCCGGGCGGTAGCGCCGACAATAGGATGGCGCGCATAGGAAGGAACCGCCCTTCACCACCTTGCGCGGAATGCGAATGGTGGGCTGAAGGGGGTCGAAGGAACCCTCCATGCCGGGGCCGCGCGGGTTTTCCGGCGCGCAGCAGGGGCTTTCAGGATCGGCGGCGTGTTTGGCGGCCCACCAATCCTGGGTCCATTCCCAGACATTGCCGCAAACCTCAAAAAGCCCGTAGGTGTTGGGCGGGAAGCTTCGCACCGGGCAGGTGCCGGGGAAGCCATCGGCCTCAAAATTGCGCCAAGGGAAAGGGCCTTGCCAGGTATTGGCCAGATGCACGCCGCCCGGCGCCAATTCAGACCCCCAGGCGAATTCTGCATCTTCCAGCCCACCACGCGCGGCACATTCCCATTCGGCTTCCGAGGGCAGAACCTTGCCGGCCCAGGCGGCATAGGCGCTGGCATCTTCAAAGGCCACATGCACCACGGGGTGATCTTCCCGGCCCGCAATATCGCTGCCCGGCCCTTCCGGGGCGTGCCAGCAGGCGCCCTTGGTCCAATGCCACCAGTTGCGGATATCGCGCGTATCCACCGGGCCATCCGTCATGCGGAACACGAGCGCACCGGGGACAAGCATCTCAGGCGCGGCGCCGGGATAAAGCGCGGGGTCCAAGGGGCGCTCCGCCACCGTCACATGCCCTGTCGCGGCGACAAAACGGGCGAATTCCCGGTTGGTCACCGTGGTCAGGTCCATCCAAAACCCCGCAACCTTCGCGCTGTGGCGGGGCCTTTCTTCCGCGTAATGCTGATCCGAACCCATCATGAAGCTGCCGCCCGGAATCCAGGCCATGGCTTCGCCTTCATGCGTCTGCCCAGGCCGCGCTGGCCCTTCATTCATGCCGCCTTCCCGTCCCCGAGGTACTTACACGCTTGCAAAACCTGCCAGCTTTCCGACAAGCATGCCCAATACCTTTTTGGCAATCTGTAATTCCACCGGTGGTACATGATTGAGGCCAGAAAACTTCGGCTGGTCAAGGCCATAGATGATCACGGCAGCCTGGTCCGCGCCGCCCGGGTGCTGGGCGTTGCCCAACCGGCGCTGACCCGCGCGCTCGCGCGGCTGGAAGCCAGGCTGCGCGGCAGGCTTTTTTTGAATGCCGCCGGCGCGGTGCGATCGCCACTGACCTTGGCCGCGCCATCATTGCCGAAGGCAGCGCCATTCTGGACAGTCTGGAAAGGCTGGACCGACATTTGGCGGAAGCACGCGGCACCCAGACCCATGATTTGGAAGTGATTGCCGGCGCCTTTATGGCCGAGACAATCTGCCTGACCGCGGCGGCGCGCATGCTAACCGCCTTTCCCAATACGCGGGTCAGGCTGGTTTCCGCCAATTGGACGGAAGTGCCCGCTGCAATCCTGGAACGCGAAGCGCCCATCGGCGTTATGGATTTGCGTGGCTTCGTGGCTGATCCTGCCTTGATGGTGGAAAAGCTGCGCCCTCAGCCGGCGCTTTTCGTGGCACGCGCCGGCCATCCGCTGGCTGAGCGCAGCAGCGTGAGCCTGGCGGATATCATGTCCTATCCGCTGGCCTTTATTGGCCGCGCCCCGCGCGAAGTGCAGGCGCCGCATATAGCGGCCCGCGAAGAAGCACGCCGCCTGGGCCAGCCGCATCCGGCCTTTCCTGCGCTGGTGCATGAAAGCCCAACCGTCACCCTGAAACTGCTGCCGCAATGCGATGCCGTCGCAGGTGTGAGTGTGACCATGGCGATAGAGGCTCTGCGCCACGGTGACATTGTGGCGCTGCCCTGGCAGCGCGCCCCTTGGGCTTCGATCCATCCCGGCATCATCACGCTGCGCAACCGCGCCCTTGGCGCGGCAGAGCAAGCATATCTGGAACTGATCCGCGAAGCGGATCAGAGAGCGGAGGAAGAGGCGCTTGCCTGGTGCAAGGCGCAGGGGGTGCCGAGCGGGTGTGGGTGATCGGGGGGCGTCTAAAAAAGTCTTGCAATCTTGTAATTAATGATTTTGACTCGTTCATCCGCAGTGGCGATCTGGTCGAGGCAACTGAGAGCATGTCTGCTCCCTAATTCGCTGTGACGACGTGTCTCGCGGGCTTCCCTTGTTTTTTGGGTTTTCAGTTTTGGAGAGTGGACAACGTGATTAACCAGATTCTTCAAGCAGCATTTTCGGAACCTCTCAATACAGCATTCTGCGCTTCCATACTTTTGTTAACGGGAATCGCCATTCTGGGAGTAATCACGCGCTCCACTCGTTTAGCCCGCTTAAGCGCAGCTGCACCAAGCCTCCTCACAACCATCGGGGTTCTCGGCACATTTGTAGGCATTCTCATTGGGTTGATGAATTTCGATGTCGCCGATATTTCGAAAAGTGTTCCACAACTTCTGGAGGGTATGAAGACTGCCTTTGTTACAAGCGTGTTTGGAATGAGTGGCGGTATTTCGGTGAAACTTGTTTCCGAATTAGTTGGAAGAAACGAAGGCCAAGCCGACTCGCAGGGTGTCGAAGATGTTTTGCTTGCCCTAGCAGATTTGAAAGAAGAGGAAATTGCAACTCGCAAGGAACTTTCGCTCGCTATGGATCGAATCCGGCAGGGTCTCACGGGTGATGCCGAGAGCAGTCTGGTAACTCAAATACAGCGACTACGCAACGACGTGACTGACGAGATAAAAAATAGCCGGAAATCGACTTCGGATGCCATGAATATCTTAACCAACGAAATTCAGAAAATATCATCTACGTTACTTGAAAATACATCTAAGGCAATAACCGAGGCGCTGGAGCGGTCTATTCGTGATTTCAATGAAAAGATTACGGAACAGTTTGGAGATAACTTCAAGGAGCTTAATGTCGCTGTCGGGCGACTGCTTGTTTGGCAAGAAGAATATCGTCAGCAAATGGAGGCTAACGCCACCGCCCTTAAGGCCGGGGTAGCTGGTATTCAGGCGTCACAGGGCGCGTTAGACGCAATAGGTGTCCAGGCTGCGTCATTAGTCTTGGCTGCTGCTGATATGAAGGCCTTACTCGACGGTATTGGCAAGACTAAGGCGGAATTGGATGCTCGGCTTGAGGCATTTAGGGACATGGCGAAATCCGCTACGTCTGCGTTGCCTATAATCCAAAATCGCGTAGAAGATCTCACAACAAGATTTTCCGCGCATGTCGAGTCCGCGTCACAACGATTGGAAAAGACTGCTGAGGTTCTCCAAAGTAATTTCTTGGTGCTCGAGCAGAGTTTACGCAACACAACTGCACAATTTGTCGAGGGTGTAACCAAGGCAAGCCAGGACGCGACGAAAGCTGCGGCCGAAGCTGCTGCACAACAGGAGAAAATGCTTGGTAGTCTCTCTCGTGGATACGAAAAGATGCGTGACGATGCGCAAGCAATCGGCGCCGAACTAAGGGGTACCATTCAGCAGACAGGCGATAGTCTTAGAGCGAACTTAAGCGAAGCAGCCGAGCTGATGCGAAGAGCAGTAGATGAGCAGCTTAGAGCAATCACACAGGAAATACGGGGTACAACGAACGAAGAGTTTCGTCGTATTGCAAGCAGCCTAGATAGCCAGATCAAGCAGTTGGACGACTCCATGACAAAAGAGTTGGAGCGCGCACTCTCCGCAATGGGAAGCCAGCTTGTTTCGTTAACAGAGAAATTTGTGACTGATTACCGTATCGTCACGGATAGCTTGCGAGACACCGCGAACACTGTCCGGCGGGGTACCCAATGAGCATGAACATATTCCAGCCGAGAGCACGTCGAGGAGATGATGGAGAGCATTGGCTCACTGTCTCCGACTTAATGTCAGGATTAATGATTATCTTTCTGTTCCTTGCTATAACTTATCTTCAACCTTTGAGTAATCGAGCACAGGAATTAACTAATCGTGCGCAGGAACTTCGGCAAGCAAACGAGCAGCTTGAAAGCGCGCGCTTGCGTATCCGTGAGCTTGTTGTGGCATTCAGCCAAGATGAAGTGCGCATTGCTGATGCTTTGGAGCGCGAGTTGGCCCGCGACCTTCCCCGCTGGGGGGCTGAATTGGATAGGCCAACTCTTACAATCAGATTTCGAGCGCCAGATTTGCTTTTTGAACGAGGGGAAGCCAGACTAAATCAGAGATTTAGAGACCTGCTCACCGAGTTTCTGCCCCGCTATCTGGCGATTCTTTCGTCTTTTTCCGAAAGCATAGAGGAGGTGCGGATTGAGGGTCACACATCCAGCGAGTGGCAAGGAGCCACTGACGCAACCGACGCTTTTTTCCGGAATATGGAACTCTCTCAGCGGCGCACACGCGCCGTCTTGGAAGTAATTCTGACTTCCAGAGCGTTAGAGCCTTATCGTGATTGGGCGCGAACCACCATCACAGCAAACGGCTTATCTTCAGCGCGGCCAGTGTTTCGAACCATGGGCGTTGAAGATGCAGACCGTTCTCGTCGAGTTGAGTTCCGCGTTGTCACTCGGGCACGCGAGCGCGTGATGCGCGTGCTCGAAGAGGTACAATAATGCGGCTCGATGTCAATTTCGCAGCGCTGGATCGCTTGCGACAGCGAATGGAAGCGCCGCTCCAAAACTGGCAGGCGAATATTGGTCTTGGGCGTGTCAAAGATATTATCTATGAGCCACATGAAAGAGAGATTGAGAATCTCGAGGAATTAGACGTTGGTCCTGGCGATACTATTATTCGTGAGGGCCGCCGTGTTTTTCTCTATATTCGGGAGTTTTATGTCAACGCGGAGACCTTTGAGGAGGCCTGTAGTGATCCTGAAAAACTGCGCAAATTTCATATTGTTTGGTGTAAAACCCTCCATGAGATGAAAAGTGCTGGGAGGTTTGAACGCTATGTCACTAGCGACCGGGTGGATGAACCGTTTGGCGTCGCATTACGTACAAATTCAGGTGAGTGGGCTTGTGGCGATACTGAGATATATGTATGTCGATGGTGTCTACAGCATTCGAATTGGCAAAACTATCGGGCTGCGCCAGCAAAGCAACGATTAAGTCTTGTCACGCACTTCTCACGCAGGCGCTTTCTCGAGACGAACCACGTTAAATTTGCTGACGTCCCATCAAGGTCGGACGATAGTACACCCGCGTTGGGCCGCGTCAAAGATTGGTCAGAAATTTCACGTAAGTATCGCCACTCCAAACAATTCCGCTGCGAGGATTGCGGCGTGGATTGTTCAAAAAAGCCGAGCCTGCTCGACACGCATCACAATAACGGCGTCCTTTCTGATAACCGCTACGCAAATCTCCGTGCCCTTTGCAAGATTTGCCATTCGCTGAAGCACCGCGGGTGGTACAAGGTCAGTGCCTCCGACGAGAAGGCCATCGAGGCTTTGAGACAGGCTCAGAGAAGCCCGCTCGCTGATCAAAACCCATAAGGCGAGTGGGCCATGTGCCTTGCCCCGCTCAATTATCCAAAAACGACCTTAGTTTCCGGCTCCGGCTTGGGTGTTTCAGTTTGCGCAGTGCCTTGGCTTCAATCTGGCGGATGCGTTCGCGCGTGACGTTGAATTGCTGGCCCACTTCTTCCAACGTGTGGTCCGTATTCATGCCAATGCCAAAGCGCATGCGCAGCACGCGTTCTTCGCGCGGCGTCAGGCTGGCCAGCACGCGCGTGGTTTGTTCGCGCAGATTTGATTGGATCGCGGCATCAATCGGGATGATCGCGTTCTTGTCTTCAATGAAATCGCCAAGGTGGCTGTCTTCCTCATCCCCGATGGGGGTTTCAAGGCTGATCGGTTCCTTCGCAATTTTCAGCACCTTGCGCACCTTCTCAAGCGGCATGCCGAGCTTTTCGGCCAGTTCTTCCGGCTGAGGCTCCCGCCCGATTTCATGGAGCATCTGGCGGGAAGTGCGCACCAGCTTGTTGATGGTTTCGATCATATGCACCGGAATACGGATGGTGCGCGCCTGATCGGCGATGGAACGCGTAATGGCCTGCCTGATCCACCAGGTCGCATAGGTGCTGAATTTATAACCGCGGCGATATTCGAACTTATCCACCGCCTTCATCAGGCCGATATTGCCTTCCTGGATCAAATCCAGGAATTGCAGGCCGCGATTGGTGTATTTCTTGGCGATGGAAATAACGAGGCGCAAGTTCGCTTCGATCATTTCCTTCTTCGCCTGGGTCATATCGCGTTCGCCGCGCGAAACGGTGGCATAAACCCGCTTGAATTCCGCCACCGGCAGGCCGGTTTCATTTGCCGCTTCGCTGATGCGCGCGCGGATTTGTTCAACCTCCGCGCCGTGCTTGGCAACGAAAGGCTTCCAGCCCTTGCCGGGCAACGCCCCCACACGTTCCAGCCAGGCCGGGTCCATTTCACTGCCGCGCCATTGCGCCAGGAATTCATCGCGCTTGACCTTCTGGCTATCGGCCAGGCGCAGCACCTGGCCTTCCATCATGGTCATGCGGCGATTGAGCGTTTTGAGCTGATCCACCAACTCCTCAATCCGGTTGTTGTGCAACTGCACCTTTTCAACCAGTGTGATCAATTCCTTGCGGAGCTTTTCGTAATTCTTCTCCCCGCGCATCGCCAATTCCTCACCGGAGGTAAAGGCTTCCATGCGCTTGGAACTCAACTTCGACAGCTTCGCGTAAATCGCTTCAATCTGCTCGAAATTGGCCAGCACTTCCGGCTTCAGTTTTTCTTCGAGTGCGGAGAGCGAAAGCCCAAGGCCTTCCCCTTCCTCACCTTCTTCGAATTCCTCAACTACGGCGGCGGCTGAGGCCGCGGCGTCGGGGCTGCCGGCGGATTGGGTTGCTTCCAGGTCAATAATGTCGCGCAGCAGCATGCGCGGCGGTGTCTGGCGCACCGCTTCATGCCAGCGCAGAATGGCCTTGAAGGTCAGCGGGCTTTCGCACAAGCCGCCAATCATCATGTCGCGCCCGGCTTCAATGCGCTTGGCGATGGCGATTTCGCCCTCGCGGGACAGCAATTCAACACTGCCCATTTCGCGGAGATACATGCGGACGGGGTCATCGGTGCGCCCGACGCTTTCCTCATCCACATTGCCGCCGGCTTCTTCTTCGTCTTCGCCATCGGCGCGCGTGACGGGCTTGACCAGCGCGCCTTCGCCTTCTTCGGCTTCTTCAGCTTCAGATACGGTGATGCCGGCTTCGCTCAACATCGCCATGGTGTCTTCGATCATTTCCGACGACACTTGTTCTGATGGCAATACGGCGTTGATTTCGTCTACCGTGACATAGCCGCGTTCCTTGCCGCGGGCGATCAGCTTCTTCACCGCCGCTGATTGGATGTCGAGCATCATGCCCTCAACCTGTTCGTCGCGGGCTTCAACCGGTTCCGCCCCTGCCGCCGCTTTAGTCGCCATGCCGTGTCACTCCGTCCAATTGCAACAGGCACCCGGCGCCCCGGATGCCCGCGCAAACCCCCTACACTTATGGCGTTGCCGCCGCGTCTTCGGCCATATCGGCCCCATCTTCCCCCCGACGCAGGGCGCCAAGGGCTTCGGTCAGGCGGATCAGCCTTTGCTGCGCCGCCGGATCATTCGTCGCGGCAAACACTTCCCGCGCTAGCTTCTGGTCTTCAAGCAAAGCCGCTTCTCCGCGCAGCCTCAGGAAGAAATGCCAGAAGCCTTCCTCTACCTCCCGCGGCAGCGCATCGGGGCGCGCAGCTTGGGGCAGGGCCTCAGCGCCAAGCGCCCAAGCCGTAGCATCTGCCATACCTCCTGAAGCGAGGTGGGATAGCAAGGCCTCAGAGTCAAGCCGCTGAGTGTCCATAGGCCAGGACAGAATGGCGCTTTGCAGGCTGCGCGCCGGGCCTTCGGGTAGATCAAGCAACCCAAAGGCTTCTTCGATCTGCGGCAATAGCCAGGGGTGGCGGAGCAGAATGGCGATCAGAATGCGCGCCTGGGCGGTACGGATCGTGGGTGCCCCCAGGGCCGGGCGGGTGATGCGCTGGGCAGGCGCGGCGCGGCCGGGCTGACGCCGGCGCGTGGCGGCAAAGAAGCGGTCGAGCAGCGCCTGGCGATATTCGCTGGCCAAGGCGCGGTCTAAAATCGTGGTAGCGGCGGCGACCAGGCGGTTGCGCGCGGTGGCACGCTGTTCCGGGCTGGCCATGGGTTGGCCTTCCAGCAACAGGCCGTAAAGCGCTTCCGACAGCGGGCGCGCCCCATCCAAAACGGCCTGGAAGGCGGGTTTTCCGCCCTTGGCGATCAGCGTATCAGGGTCTTCCCCCGCCGGCAGGGTAGCCAGCTTCAGGCTGCGTTCGGCGCTGATCAGCGGCAATGCGGCTTCCGCCACACGGGCGGCGGCCCGGGCGCCGGCGGCATCGCCATCAAAACACAGCACCGGTTCGGGCGACAGGCGCCATAATTCCTGCAACTGATCTTCCGTGAGCGCGGTGCCAAGCGGCGCCACCGCCCCGGTGAAGCCCGCCTGATGGAGTGCGATCACATCCATATAGCCTTCAACCGCGACCACAGCGGCACCGCGAAAAGCGCCTTCGCGGGCGCGGTCCAGCCCGTAAAGCGCTTGGCGTTTGCGAAATAGCGGCGTTTCCGGGCTGTTGATGTATTTCGGCTGGCCATCGCCCAGAATGCGCCCGCCAAAGGCAATCACGCGCCCGCGCCGGTCCCGGATGGGGAACATGACGCGGTTGAAGAAGAAATCGCGCGGCGCTTCATCGCCTTCGGGCGCCTTCAGCAGCCCGGCTTCGATCAATTGGCTGGGCTCGAACGCATCCTGCTTCAAATCCGCCTTGAGCGTGCCGCGCCCGGACCCAGCCCAGCCGAGGCCGAAGCCCTGGATGGTTTCCTCGGTCAGGCCGCGGCGGAGGAGGTATTCCAGCGCGGGCCGGCCCTCAGGTAACCTAAGCCGACGTTGAAACGCCTCCATCGCCGCTTCCATGACCGTGTAGAGGTCCCGCGCCTGGCGGGCGCGTTCGGCATCACGCGGGGCGAGCTTCGGCACTTCCAGCCCCGCCTCGCCGGCCAGCCGTTCCACCGCTTCCATGAATTGCGCGCCTTCGGACTGCATGACGAAGGTGACGGCATCCCCATGGGCGCCACAGCCGAAGCAGTGGAAATGATCGTCATAAACATAGAAGGATGGCGTCTTTTCCCCATGAAAGGGGCAGCAGCCCTTCCAGTTCCGTCCGGATTTGAGCAGCCGCGTCTTCCGCCCAATCAGACCGGGCAGGGGCGTGCGGGCGCGAAGCTCATCAAGGAAACCGGGGGGCAGGGCCATGGCGAAGGGGGAGGATATACCTTTGAGGGGAAAAGTGGAGCGAGGGTGGAGAGCGTAAAAAAATTCCCTATAAACTAGGAAGCGTTCCTCGAATTGGGAAGTTGGCTTTTCCTCAAACCATTTGGAGTCTTTTTTCCAAACGCTTTTCGGCACGAGGGCACTATCCTCGATCCCATGATATTGACACTTATGTTGGGCTGCCCAACCCTAAATCTTTCCGTCACGTGCGCACTCAGCAAGGAGAAGGCATCCAGTGAAGATGTTCCGCTGAGGCGGTGATGCGGCTCTTTTGGGGGAAAGTCATGAAGTATTTGCGCGTTGTTTTCGCCTTCTGCTTGATCACGCTGCTCGCTGGGTGCGAATCCTCTTCGGTTGTAATGCGGCAAGCTCCACGGGAAGGCGTGCAGGTAACTGGGCTTAATGTTCTCTTCCGCATTGAGCCACTTACGGCCGTGGGCGGACCCAGCGTCCCCAGGTCCGCGATTACAGGTCCCAGGCCAATAGAAGAGGCAGAGAGACTGGGGAATGAAATTAAGGAGCGCCTTATCCCACAATTCCAGGCGAAGGGGATCATGGCTGATTATGCCAGCGTCCAGGTTATTCGCGGGGTCGCGCCACCATCACTTAATCGACTGTTTCCCGGCGGTCAGGCGAAGCATTTACTCGTCATCACGCCCGTTGCCGCGAACGTTACTTGCAGCAGTCTAAGTTGCGCAACCCGCTTCACACTCTCGCTGAGCCTGAGGGCGCCGGTTGACAATAGGGAAGTCTGGAACCTTCGGCTTATGCAATCAGAGATGACTCCCACCAATTGGATCGCTTCGAGGAACCACGCGATGATTGACGACATCGCCAAGGCGGTATTGGCCGTCGTGCGGCCTCGTTGAACAGCTTGCCACTATCGCTTGCCTCAGAGCGGGCTTGATCAACCGCGTTGGTGATCCGAGACGACCGGGATCTGCCAGACGATAGATTTGCAACCCGCCACCAAGGCGGCTATCCGAACCGGCATATTTTTGAAGGAACGCGACCATGACCCCCGCCGAACGCGCTGCCGTGCAGGCGCATCTGCGCAAGCTTTTCAGCAACCCCCGCATTCAGGTGACCGCGCCGGACCGCCCCAAGGGCAGCGTGGAGCTTAAAATTGGCAATGAATTCATCGGCACCGTCCACCGCGATGCGGAAGATGGCGATGTTTCCTATGCCGTGCAGATTGTGGTGCTGGCGGAAGATTTGCAGGATAGCGAATGAAGCGCCTGGAGGCGCGAGCCGGGGGGGGGCATGTCCCCGTCGCCAGCGCGCCGGTGGACATGCACTAACCGTTTGTTTGATCGTGTTTTCCGAGCCGCCAAGTGATACCACTTGGCTTGAAAATACTCAGCCCCCCAGCCGCGCCTTCACCATCGGCCCGGCCTTGGCCATATCCAAAGCCGCAGCGTGGCGGGATTTCAGCACCGCCATCACCTTGCCCATATCCTTGATGGAAGCCGCACCCGCTTCCGCCACCGCCGCATCAACAGCAGCAGCCATGGCGGCATCATCCATCTGCTGCGGCAGGAAGCCTTCAATGATCGCGATTTCGGCTTCTTCCTTCGCCACCAATTCGGGGCGATTGCCCTGGCGATACAATTCCACACTCTCCCGCCGGGATTTCGCCATGCCGCGCAGCATGGCGATGATCTGATCATCAGGCACGCCCGGGTCCTGCGGCGTCTTGCGCGCGGCGATATCCGTATCTTTCAGCTTCGCCATGATCATGCGGATGGTGGAAGTTGTGGCCGCATCCTTGGCCAGCATCGCGGTCTTCAAGGCATCGGTAAAACGGGCGCGGAGTTCCATGGGGTGTTCCTTCAATCTCGGGCGCGCTTATAGCAAAGCGCGGCGCGCGGGCCAGGGTAGGGCGCCTCACGCGGCCCGGATCGCCTCAATCAATTTCGGCTCGCGCGCCAGCAGCTTCATCAGCAGCAAAGTCGGGCGGCTTGGCTGCGCCTCGCCATGTTCGTATTTGTAGAAGCTATTGGGCGAACCCGTCAGCAAAAGGCTCGCATCCTTTTGCGTGAGGCCCGCAGCCTTGCGCACCTGCTTCGCCAGGCGCTGCACGGAAGCGGCATTTTCCATCTTCATCTCGGCAAGCGCCTTATCGAGAGGCGCGGCATCCGCACCCAGCAAAACGCCATCACCATCTTCTTCGGGAAACCAGCCCGTGACCTCCACCACGCGGGTCAGGTCCATATAGGCCACAACCTCTCGCCGCTTACGCCGACGCAGCGTGGCGCCAGTTTCGGGGTGGATCATGGTCTCGGGCGCGGGCATCCTATTTCTCCTTGAAAGACAAAAGCATGAATTCAGTCACAACCGCATCGGTGAATTTCAGATACAATAGTAACCCGTCATGCGGCACGTGATAAACATCCTGCCACTGGCGGTGATTTCCAAGGCTGGTGGTGGATTTCACGAAATGCGCTGCCTCCATGCTTGCCACCACCGCCGCCACATCATCCATGCCATAGCCAAGCGCGATGGCAGAACGTGCGGCTGAGATGGTGATCGCGCGTTCCCGCGCAAAAGCCGCCTTGAAGGCCGCAAGATCATGGCTTCGCTTTCGCTTATCCATGTGGTTTCATACAACCTTTAAGGTGGTTAAGGCAAGCTCTTTTCCCCGCCCGTTGCGCCATAAAATATCACCCAGGTCGCAAAATCGGGCGAGAAATCCTCAAAACGATGCGCCTCCCCCGCGCGCACGAAAAGCGCGTCATGCGGGGCGAAGGGCACGCGTTCCGCGCCACGCCGTAACCAGCCAGTGCCGGAGGCGATGATGTAAAGCTCATCCTGGTCATGCGGAGTTTGCACATCCTCACCCTTCGGCGCGAACCAGCGCAGTTGCATCGTGCCGTGTTCCAGCAGCAGCGCGGAAAGCCGGCCGGGGGCATTCGGGGCAGCGGCGGCCTCGGCTGCCGTGATCAGGGTGCGGGTTTGGGTTTCAGACATGATGGTTCACCTTATTCATATTCGCCGCCGGGTCGAGCACTGGGCCAGCCCCCAATTCAACCCGACACTTGGCGTAACCAAGGGGCCTGGTGGTCCGATCGGTGCTGTCGGTTCAGGGCAGCAGCGTGAATCGGCCCACCAAATATGGGGCTGCACAGGGGCAGCTTTGGACCAGGGAAGGTTAGCACGAACCGCACCCCTAGGTTGAAGCCTGGGGACGGGCCCATCAGGCGCACCCCATCCCACACCATGGCGGCGCCAGAAGGCAGTTTAAGATCCTTGACTGGAGCGTTGGCGCCATCGAGGCATCCGTTTGGCTGGTGCCGACTCGGGGAATCGAACCCCGGACCTACTGATTACGAATCAGTTGCTCTACCCCTGAGCTAAGTCGGCCCGAAAATGCACTCAACTACAATTGAAAGGGCCTATTAGCCCCCCCAAGGACTTCGCACAACCTTCTCCCTAAATGGGGCGCTACCGGCCACAGGTGCTGATCTCCCAATAGGGAAGCCAAACGCCGCCTGTCATGTTAGGCTGACATCATGCGTGCCCGGATCATCATCCCAATTCTGCTGCTTCTGCTCGGCCTGGCAGGTGCTTGGGTCTGGCGCGGCTTGTCGCCTTCTGTCGCGGTCGCCACCGCCACCACCGGCCCCGCCGTGCAGGCCGTCTATGCCACCGGCAATGTGGAACCCGTGCATTGGGCTAAAGTTGGCCCGGCGGTGCGTTCGCGCATCACTGCGGTCATGGTCGAAGAAGGCGGGCGCGTTGAAGCCGGCCAACCCATGGCGCGGCTTGATGACCGCGAAGCCCAGCACCGGGCGGAAGAAGCCGAAGCCCGCGCCCGTTTCGCCCAGGAAGATTTGACGCGGGTGCGTACCTTGGTCGCGCGTGATGTGGCCTCTCGCGCTTCGTTGGATAGGGCCGAGGCCGAGGCCCGCGCCGTGCGCGCGGTGGCGGAGGCGACGCAGCGCCGGTTGGATGATTACATCGTGCGCGCGCCAACTGCCGGCCTGGTGCTGCGCCGCGATGCCGAGGTGGGTGAGGTGGTGGATACGCCCGCCGCACTTTTCTGGATTGGCGAACCCAGGCCTTTGCGTGTGACCGCTGAGGTGGGTGAGGAAGACATCGCCCAAATCCGCGAAGGTCAGCGCGCCCTGCTGCGCGCTGATGCTTTCGCGGGGCAAGTGCTGAACGCGACGGTGGCGCAAATCACGCCGAAGGGCGATGCCACGCGCAAGGCTTATCGTGTGCGCCTGGCGCTGCCCGATGACACTCCGCTGATGATCGGCATGACGGTGGAAGCGAATATCGTGTTGCGTGAGACAGCGAACGCCGTACTGATTCCGCCGGCGGCGCTTCGCGGAGATCATGTGTTTGTCGCGCAAGGGGAAGTGGCGCGGCGGCGCCAGGTGACGGTGGGCGTACAGGGGCCACGCGCCGTTGAAATCCGCCAAGGTATCGCTGCGGGAGATATCGTGGTGCTTGATCCACCGCAGGGCCTGAAGGATGGGCAGGCGCTACGGCTCAGACCATGAACCTGATCTTCGATCTGGCGCGCGGCATGCTTTCCCGCCGGCGCCGGCAGACCCTGGTTTCGGTGATGGGCGTTGCGCTGGGGGTGGCGTTTTTCATCGCCATCGCCTCACTCATGCGCGGGTTTCAGACCTATTTCATCGAACAGGTGATTGATGTGCAGCCGCATATCATCGTGAAGGATGAAACGCGCCGCCCCTTGCCGCAGGCGGTGGAAATCGCTCATCCCGATGGCGCGGTGGCGCTTTCCGGCGTGAAGCCAACCGAACGCGTGCGCGGCATTCGCGCCAGTGCCGAGAAAATGGCGATATTGGAAGCGATTCCTGGCGTGTTTTCCTCGCCCATCCTCACGGGCCAGGCGCTGCTCCGCTACGGGTCGCGCGATGTTTCGGTTTCCATCACCGGGATAGAACCCGCGCGCTATCGCCGCGTGTCCAATCTGGAAAAGGATTTGATCCAGGGACGGATGGAGGATTTGCGCAGCACCGCCAATGGGCTGATCATCGGCATAGGGCTCGCGCAAAAGCTTGGCGTTGTCTTGGGCGATACGATCATCGCGGTCTCCCCCAAGGGTGTCAGCCTGCAAATGAAGATTGTGGGGATTTTTCGCACAGGGCTGGCCACCTTGGATAATCAGGCAGGCTATACGCTGCTGAAGGTCAATCAAATCCTGCAAGATCGGCCCAATGTGGTCAATCAAATCCTGCTGAAGCTGGATGATGTGACCGGGGCGGAAGCGCTCGCGCGGCAGATCGAAGCGCGGTTTGGCGACAGGTCCGAAAGCTGGGAAGAACAGAACCGCAATGTGTTGACCGTCTTCGTCATCCAGAACGCCATCATGTATAGCGTGACTGGCGCCATTCTGCTGGTAGCGGCTTTTGGGATCTACAATATCATCTCGACCGTGGTGTTTGAGAAAACGCGCGACATCGCCATCCTGAAATCGCTCGGCTTCACTGAAGGCGATATCCAATGGCTGTTCCTGTTGCAGGGGATGATCGCGGGGCTGCTTGGTGCCGTGCTTGGCTGCGTGCTCGGGCAGATCATGATTGAAGGCCTGGCGCAGATCCGTTTCAATACTGAAACGCCCGCGGGCAATGACCGCTTTTTGCTCGCGCATGATTGGCGGATTTTCGCGGTTGCTTCCTTCTTTGCGCTGCTGTCGGCGAGCATCGCGGCAGTGGTGCCGGCGCGCCGCGCGGCGCGGCTGGACCCGGTGCAAACCATCCGTGGCGCGGCATGAGTAACCCAGCACTCGCTTTGCTGGAAGCGCAGCATATCACGCGCCGCCTGCCGGAAGGTGTCACCTTGGTGCAGGATGCTTCGCTGAAAGTCGAACGCGGCGAATTCATCGCCATCACGGGGCCATCGGGGTCCGGCAAATCATCTCTGCTTTATCTGCTTGGCCTGCTTGATCGGCCCACCGAAGGCCGCGTGCTGCTTGAAGGGCGTGATACGGCAAGCCTGAGTGCGACAGAACTCGCCAGTCTTCGCCTCAAGCATTTGGGTTTTGTGTTCCAATTCCATTTCCTGCTGCCGGAATTCTCCACGCTGGATAATGTGCTGATCCCAATCCGTCGCCTTGGCCGCTTGAAGGATGCGGCAGCGCGTGCCCAGGCGATGAAGCTGCTGGAAGCACTCGGCATGGCGGAAGCAGCGGCGAAATTACCGGAACAGCTTTCCGGCGGCATGCGCCAACGCGCCGCCATTGCGCGCGCGCTCGCCAATGATCCCGCCATTATTCTGGCCGATGAACCCACCGGCAATCTGGATACACGCAATGCAGCGGCGGTGTTTGACATTTTCGCGCGCCTCGCCAACGAAGAAGGCCGCGCCATTCTGGTGGTGACGCATGATGCGGAACTCGCCAAACGCGCCAATCGGCGCGTGCACCTGGTGGATGGGCGGATCGTCAGCGATACGCGCGTCGCTGGATCAGAAAACCCACCAGCACCTGCAAACCCACCAGCGCTGCCCCAAAGCTGAAGATAGTGCCGAAGGCAGCGCGGAAGGCCTCCATCGGCATTAGCCCGCGCGCCACGCCGCCAGCTTCCAGCGCCGCGAAGACAGTGCTGAGCAAGGATGCCGCTGTCACCACGCCCAAGGTGCGGGATACTTGCGAAAGACTGCCGGCGACACCGCGATCCTCTCGCGGCATGCGTTCCAGCAATAGATCGGTCACACTCACCTGAAACAACCCAAGGCCGACGCCTTGCAGCGCCAGCGCCGCAACCAGTAGCGGGATCGCGCCGCCGGCAGCGCCAATGCTGCCAATCAGCCAAAGCCCGCCAGCAGTCATCACGGAACCAATCAACGCCAAGCGCGCCGCACTGATGCGCGCCAGCAAAAACCCCGCAAAGGGAGAAGCCGCCATGGCCGCCAAATGCCCAATCGCCAGCACCAACCCGCCCCAACCCGCCGGCAGCGCCGCGCCATGCAGCAAAAGATAAGGCATGAACAGGAGCACGGCGAAGCAGGCGAAATTCACCAGCGCGGTTGCAATGCAAGCAAAAAGAAAATCCGCATCGCGGAAATAGCGCAGCGCAATCACTGGCCTTGAAATGCGCGCAGCGTGGCGCCCATACCACCAGCCCAACACCAGAAACCCGAAGGCTAAGCCCAGCGCCAGAGGATTCCCCGCCGCCACATCCGGCGCGCGATTAATGCCAAGCAGCAGGCAGCACATCATGCCCGTGATCAGCGCCGCACCCGCCAGATCGAAACTCTCGCGCGTGGCGGCACGCGCCGGGGCGCGCAGGAAAATACTGAGCAGCAGCGCAAAGGCTGCAAGCGGCGCGCGATACCAATACACCGCCGACCAGCCAAAATGCTCGACCAGCACGCCGCCAATCAGCGGCCCAAGCCCGCCACCCGCGGCAAAGCCAAAGGCGTAAAAGCCCAGAATGCGCGGGCGCAACGCTTCGGAAAAATGGGTGGTCGCCAAAGCGGGACCGCAGCCAATCACCAGCGCCGCACCAATCCCCTGCATCACGCGCGTTGCCAAAAGCCAGGCATAGTTTTCCGCGGTGGCGCAAAGGATGAAGGCCAGAATGCTCCAGGCGAGACCCAAGCGAAACACGCGCAAATAGCCGAAGATATCGCCAAGCCGGCCAATGCCCAGCATCAGGCTGCCATAGGTTAGCACATAGCAGATCACCACCCATTGAATGCCGGTGCGCCCAAGCCCGAAACGCTCGGTAATCGCCGGAAAGGCGATATTCACTGAGGTATCCAGCGGCACAATCAGCGTACCGATGGCGATGATGATCAGAATCGCAGCGCCATGCGCCGTGATGCGGGCAAGCGGCAAATCAGCGCGCAAGGTACCAGGCTTCAAACGCGCCGAGCCCCGCCATGGCACCAACCCCAACCAGGATCGCCGCCGCCAGGCTGCGCGAGAAATACTGCACCGCCACCACCGCCACTGCCGCCACCCAACCTTTCCAGCCATGCGCCGCCAAGGCCGGCATGGCATAGGCCATGAAAATCGGCCCCGGCAGATGCTGCAAGACCACTTCCACGTAACGTGGCGGGCGCAGCGCACGAAACAGCGCATAGCCGCCAGCGCGGCAGAGGTAAGTCGCCACCGCCATGCCGATGATGGCGAGCAGCACATCAGGCCGAAGGGTCATTCCCGACGCAACTCCAGCCACGCCCCCAGCGCCGCACCAGCAAAGGCGCCGATCAGCAAGGGCCAAGGCGGGCCGAGGCCCAGCTTCCAGGCCAGCACCGCCAGCACGCCCGCCAGCAACCAAGGCCAGAAATCACGCCGCACACCGCGCCAGAGCGGCACAAGGATCGCCACAAAAGTCGCGATGGCCGCGAAATACAACGGATGCCCCGCCGGCAGCCGTACCGTTGAGCCCAGAATATGCCCAAGACCGACCGAAAGATTCCAGAAACACCAAAGCGTCACACCAATGCCCAGCAGATAGCCGGCATCGCGCCCGCCGCGCCGTTGTTCGGCGGCGGAAAGCGCGAAGGCGTGATCCACCATGAAGGCAAGGCTGCCCCAAAGCTTCACGCCGCGCAGCTTATCGAGCCATGGCGCCAAGGCCGCGCCCATCGGCGCCATGCGGATATTCACCACAATCGCGGCAATGGTGGCGGCCATAATCGGCGCGGGGTCGGACCAAAGCTCCAAGGCCAGCAATTGCGAGGATCCCGCGAATAGCAGCGCAGCCATCAGCACGGTTTCCAGCCAGGAAAGCCCCTTCTGGTCGGAAATCACCCCCACCACCAACCCAAACGGAAAGGTGCCAATCACCAAGGGCAAGGCGGTGCGCATGCCATGCGCCACGCCATGCCGGGTGAAGACCACCGGCCCTTTGATTTCTGCCTGATCACTCATGCGCGCCGGCCTGAGAGCAGCATGTCTTCGGCCTGATCCGGCTCCATCGCCAAGGCGCGGCGCGCAACGCCTTGGGCAAAGCCCCCGCGTGCCAAAGCCGCCAGTGCCTTCATCCGTGCCGGGGCATCGGGGGTCACGCGCGCGAAGGGGCCAATCCGGCGGCGACGACAAAAGGCCAGTGCGGCCAATAGCTCAGTCTCCTCACCTTCCGGCAGGGCAGCGGCGGCGGTCTCGGTCTCGATCCCCTTGGCGGCGAGGTGCGCGGCAATGGCGCGGCGGGAATGGCCGGATCGTGCCAAGCGCCGGGCGCGGCTTTCGGCAAAGGCGGCATCATTCACCGCGCCGGCGGCGACCAGGCTTTTGGCGATGGCGGCGATCTCGCGGTTCAGGGCGGCGGCGCTGGCAGCGATGGCTTCCCGTGATTGGCCCTCAGCCTCGGCGGCGCGGGACCAGCGGGCGATGCGGCGTTCCAATACGCGCCTGAGGCCTGCCTCGGTCGCCGCGAAGCGCGCCAGATGGGCCAACGCTGCCTCACGCAGCCGCGCCGCATTGGGCGGCGGGCCGGCGGGTCGGCGGGGGCGTTTTGGCGCGTCAGACATGCCCGCCTTCTGGCATGGACAGGCCGCGCCATACAAACCGCTTCAAAGCGCCGATTTCCGCGCTATGATCCCGCAAAAGGCGTGGTCATCACGCAGAGGAGGAAATGATGAGTGTCACCATCACCCCCGCCAATCCGGCGCGGCCCGATTTCGTCGGCGTGGTTGCCGGCATTGATTTGCGCCAACCCGTGAGCGCCGCGGATGCCGCCACCATTGATGCCGGCATGGACAAGTATGGCGTGCTGGTCTTTCACGGCCAGGACATCAATGACGAACAGCAATTGGCCTTCAGCCGCAACTTCGGCCCGCTTGAGACCGCAACCGGCGATATCGCCAAGGTCGCGGATCGGCGCCTTGCCATGGAGGTGAATGACATCTCCAACCTCGATAAGAATTCCAATGTGCTAGCACGCGATGATCGGCGGCGCTTGTTCAGCCTGGGCAATATGCTCTGGCACAGCGATTCATCCTTCAAGGCGACGCCAGCGAAATACTCACTGCTTTCAGCGCGCGTCATTCCGGGTGAGGGCGGCAATACGGAATTCGCCGATATGCGCGCGGCCTGGGATGGGCTTGACCCCGCCCTGAAGGCAGAAATCCGAGACATGACCACGGATCACAGCCAGATATTCTCGCGCGGCATTCTGGGCTTTACCGATTTTACGGAAGAAGAACGCCAAAGATGGGCGCCGGTGCCGCAGCGCCTGGTGCGCCGCCATCCCAAGACCGGGCGGCTTTCGCTGTTTCTTTCAGCCCATGCCGGACAAATCCATGGCATGCCCGTGCCGGAAGCCCGCGCCATGCTGCGCGATCTGACGGAACACGCGACCCAGCGCGAATTCGTCCATGCCCATGTCTGGCGCGCGCATGATCTGGTGATGTGGGATAACCGCGTGACCATGCATCGCGCACGGCGCTACCCGGCGGATAAGCCGCGCGATCTGCATCGGACGACCGTCGCGGATAGCGCGCCGACCCTGGCGCAGGCGGCGTAAAACTCCTGAGCCAATCGCCATAGTCACATGGCGATTGGCCTTATGCATCCACGGCGAAATGGCGCAGCGCTGCTGCATCCCATTCAAGCCCTAGCCCCGGCGCTTCCGGCACCAGCGCCATGCCATCCCGCACCGCCAAGGGCTGGTGCAGCAAGGGGGCGGCGATATCCAGATGTTCCAAATAATGCGCGGTCGGCGTCGCTTGCAGCAAATGCGCGCTGACTTCGACAAAGATATGCGATGACATTGGCACGCGATGCGCCGCCGCCATGGCAGCGGCGCGTAGCCAGCCGGTGACACCACCAATCTTCATCGCATCCGGCATGCAGAAATCGCAGGCGCCAGCCGCCAAGGCGCGCTGCATGCCCGCCGGGCCCCACCAATTCTCCCCACCCTGGATCGGGATTTCGAGCCGCGCGGCAAGCGCCGCCATCCCCGCATCATCCTGCACCGGCAGCGGTTCTTCCAGCCAGCGCACATCCAGCGCTTGCAATGCGCGGCCGCGCCGTTCCGCTTCCGGCAGCGTCAGCGCCTGATTGTAATCCACGAAAATCGCCACATCATCGCCCACCACGCCGCGCACCGCGCGCACCGTTGCCAAATCATCTTCAAGCTTTGGATGGCCGAGCTTGAATTTCACCGCCCGCGCGCCCAGCCGCGCCACCGCCTGCCCGGCTTCTTCCGCCAGTATCGCCGGCCCGAAGCCACGTAATGAGGCATAAATCGGCATGGGTCGCGCCTCTGCCCCCAGCATGGCGTAAAGCGGAAGGCCCGCGCGCCGGGAAAGCGCATCCCACAGCGCCATATCCAATAGCGAAAGCGCAATCTGCACCAAACCCTCACTGCCCAGGATGCGAAACCCATCATGCAATTCGCGCCAGAGAGACGTGGGGGCCAAAGCGCGGCCAATCAGCCCCTCCCCAATCGAACGCGCCAGTGACGCAGTGGGGCCAAGTGCGGCGCGGGTATAGGGAAAGACATAGGCCGTGCCCGTGGCGCCATCCTTGGTGGTGACTTCTGCAATCACCAAAGGCGCGCGGGGGATGACGTTCAGGCTATTGCGGAGCGGCGGGTCTATCGGCGCATCCACGCAGCTTATGGTGATGGCGCTGATGGTGGTGAGTGTCATGCGGGGCCTCCGGCGCAATTCTGGCGTGGCGGCGCGGCGCTGTCACCACGCCCCGGCGCGCGTGGCCAGCGCCACATTCAACTCGGCCCCCAGCAGCACGACATAAACGCTGACATAGAACCACATCAGCAAACCGACCGTCGCACCTAGCGGCCCATACATCGCGTCGTAAGTCGCAAAGTCCGAGACATAAAGGCTGAAGGCCGCCGACCCGAAGGCCCAAAGCAGGGTTGCCATGAAAACGCCCGGCAGAATGCGGCGGATCGGCAAGCGGCGCGATGCCGGCCCCAACCGATACACCGCCAGCAGGGATAGCCCCACCAGCAGCAATAGCGTCAGCAGCGAAAGCCCGCGCAGAGACAGGGCGCGCAACGCCGGCAGGCCAAACAGCGCCAGGATGCCAGGCAGCGCGACCAGCGCCGCGATGGCAATCACCGCAGCGAGTGTTGCCGAAAGTGTCAGACCAATGGCCAGCGCGTGATAGCGAAAGAAGGGCCGGGTTTCTTCCACATGATGCGCCATGTTCAGCGCGCCGATGGTCGCCCGCGTGCCGGCAGAAGCGCTCCAGATCGCGATGCAGGCGCTCAGGAGCGCGCTCCATTCCAGGCGGGGGCGCGGGGCTTCCACCAGATCATGCACACGGGTTGCGATCATCTCGAAAGTGTCTTCGGGGACCAATTCGCGCAGCACTTCAAGCTGCGGTTCCACCGCCGCCGCGTCAAACACCATGCCGTAGAGCGAAATCAGCAGGAAAATGCCGGGAAACAGCGCGAGCATGGCGTAGAAGGCGCAGCCCGCGCTGGTCAGGGCAATGCGATCAGACGCGGAAGCACGCAGCACGCGCATGAGTATGGCGTAAGCGCCGAATTGGGCCGTTTGGGCGTGCGACATGCCACCTTATAGGGTCAGCCCCGCCAAATACGGAAGCTTCAGGCCTTGGCGCGTTCCGGCACCTGATAGGCGCGCTTCGCGGAAGCCCTCAGCTCCAGCGGAGAGATGCGACCGTCTTGGTCCGTATCGATCCGCTGGAGCATGGCAGCGAGCGTGTTGCCCGTGGGTGTCCCCGGACCGGCAGTTCTTGCCGGGCTTTGCCGCAATTCTTGCAGCATGGGTGCGAATTCTTTTCGCCCCCCTGCGACGTCAAGCCGAGCCGCGTCTTGCGTGCTCTGCATGCGGCGGGCCCGGATCTCCTGAGGAGCGGTCAGAGACTTTTCCGGAACCACCAACATCGTCGCAACCCCGTTTTGGTTGGCGCCGGCGCTTTGGCCGGCGGCACCGTTTTGGTACACCTGAGCTATTGCAGAAGCCGTGCCAGCTTTGGCGCGCAGTCCAAAAAATTCAGGGTGCGAGGCGCGCGAAGGTCACTTCATGCTTGTTATGCGCGGCATGGAACAGCATAGCGCCTTGAATTTGCTGAAATTCTGCAATGATGGCGTGGTCAGTTTCGCCCTGAAATTTTATGGTGCAAAAGATATTCTCGGCCTTTTCCGCCTCAATCCAGCGCCGCACCAGGCCCAAAAGCCGCGCCGGGTAACAGATCACATCGCTGAACAGCCAGGTGACCGGCGATTCTTGCCGGGGGTCCAGGGCAAAAGCGCTCTCCGGGCGGTAAATCACGCCAGGGTGGGCAGCAATGGCCGGGTCCAACGGAGCCTTATCCACCGCCGTCACCTCTGCGCCGAGGCGCGCAATCACCCAGGTCCAGCCACCGGGGGAAGCGCCAAGGTCAAGGCAACGGTCTCCGGGGCCAGGATGGCGGCCAAGCCGGGTCAGGCCCTCCCATAATTTAAGGTAGGCACGGGATGGTGGGCCGGCCTTGTCTTCCACGAAGCGCGGTTCGCCATTCACGAAGGGGCTGGTCTTGCTGGGGCTGGCCAGCAGCCGATCCGGCGCGAGCAGCGTCCAGGCGCCAAGCGGCGCGGTTGGCGCGGGTTCCGGAAAGACCAGCGGGCGCGCCTTCACCGGCGGCAGGCGTTCGGCGATCAACGTGCTGCGGCGGTGATGCAACAGGGGCAGATGGGACCAATTGCGCTGGGTGGCGCGGAGCGCATCGGCAGCCGCCTTGACCGAAGGGGCGGGCAATTCCTGCGGATTGGTCCAGATATCCAAAGCCCAAACCGCTGACGCGGGCGGGTCTGTCGAAAGTGCCAGGCGACCATGCCAGGCAGTCACGCGCCGGCTGCTCAGGCGGAGTTCTTCGGCCAATTCCGCCTCAAACCCCTCAGCGGCCAGATAGGCAGCGCGGATCACCGCCGTGCTGCTGCCAGGGCCAGGAAGGCCCAGCCGAGCATGAGCAGCATCCCGCCTAAAGGCGCGATGGGGCCGAGCGATTGGCCCATCAACGCACCAGCCCAGACCGCGCCGCAAAACAGGATCATGCCGGCCAGGAAGGCGGCAGCGGCGATATGCGCGAGACGCCGGCCCCTCTCAGCCATCAACCCCGCAATCAGCAAAGCCAACGCATGCCAGCCCTGCATGGTCAGCGCGTTTTGCACGGCGGCCATGCGCGCGGCATCAAGCCTTGCAGGCAGCCCATGGGCGGCCCAGGCGGAAAGTCCAACCGCGATAAGCCCGGCCAGGGCGCCGGTGATAAGCCAAAGACGATGCATGCAAGGCCCTTACGCCGCATGGGCGCCCGAGGCCAGAGCGCCGCCTATGCGCGCAGAGGCAAGAATTGCCCCATCCGTCTGGCGACGTGCCGCGCCCGCGCCGCCATCCCGGTTTCCATGGCTTCCAGCTTGCCGACCATCTGGGGCCAGCGCCCGGCTACCCAGGCCCAGCGGCGCGCAGCCCAAACATGCTGATCTCGTAACAGGAAAACGCCGAAGGCCAGGAACAAAAACCCCTGGAGGAAGGGCAGTATCAGGCCAAGCACGCCAAGCACCATCATGGCCCAACCCATGATTTTGCGTGGAGAAGATGGACGGAGGATGACCATAGCCCCCATGTGGCGCTGTCATCCGGTTGCGACAAGGCCGCGCAATTCATTGTAACAAAATGCGTTTTCTAGAGCATCTTGCGTTCACATGGGTTCACGCAGCCCGCTCTACACTGTTGTTTTTCGAGCATCTTCACGCGTTCAGATTTGCCATCTGAACGCGACCTGCTGTCGGCGCTGACGCTGGACAGTTTCAGCCGAGCTTTTCAAGCACTGGCAAAGCCCGCACGCGTTTGCCATTTGCGGCCTGGATTGCATTGACCATCGCCGGTGCCAAGGGTGGCACACCCGGCTCTCCCACGCCGCCGAGCGGCGAACCGGTCTCGATGATCGAGACGCTGATTTCCGGCACCTCGTCGATGCGCAAGATCGGGTAATCGCCAAAGTTCGATTGCTCTGCCCGGCCATCTTTCAAGGTGATTTGCAAGCGAAGGGCCGCCCCAAGGGCCTCGATCACCGAACCCTGGATCTGGGTTTCCACTTGCCCCGGATTGATGGCGCGCCCGCAATCGATCGCTGCATGGACACGCTCGACCCTGGGCTGTCCATTCACCATGCGGAGTTCCACGACCTCGGCGACCGGGCTTCCGTAGCTGTCGACCACAGCAATGCCGCGCGAGACACCCGCCGGGGCTGGAGTCGACCAGCCCGACATCTGCGCCACGCGATCCAGCACTGCCAGCATACGAGGCTGCCCGGCAAGATGTGCTTTCCGGAAATCGAGCGGATCGCGGCCCGCCGCGCGCGCACATTCATCCATGAAGCTCTCCAGAAAGAAGCCGGTGAAGGAATGGGCGATCGAACGCCAAGGCCGCATCGGCACCGGCAAGTCGACGACCGCGTGGTCGATCCTGAGATTCGGGATTTGGTAGCGCATGTCGACAAGGCCCAGAAGCGAGAACGGATCGATGTTATTCGTCACTGGAATGCCGAGATTTCGCCCCATTTGCGGGCCGGCGACGCGGATGCTCATGGCCGAGATGCGGCCCTCCGTATCAAGCACCGCCCTCAGCCGCGCCATCATGGTCTGGCGATAGTGGCCCTGCTGCACATCGTCCTCGCGCGACCAGATCACCTTGACCGGCCGGCCGCCCACGGCGCGCGAGGCGAGAATTGCCTGGATCGCGCTCTCGCCATCGGTCTTGCGCCCAAAGCCGCCGCCGAGGAAGGTCGAGTTGATGAACAGCTGTTCGGCCGGGATCCGGAGGGCGCGCTCCAGCGTCATCCGCACCTCGTCATGCCCCTGCGTCGGCATCCAGAGCTCGATCCGCCCTGCCGTTGTCCGCGCTGTGCAGGTGATCGGCTCCATGCAGACATGGGCGAGGAAGGGCACGGCATAATCCGCCTCCACGATCCGCGCCGCATTCTGCAAGGCCCCGCCCGCATCGCCTCGCACCAGCGAGGGCGGGACGTCCGCACGATCAAGCCCAGCACGCAGTTGGGCATCGATCAAAGCCGACGAGAGCGTATCATGCGGGGTCGGCTTCCAGCGGATCTCCAGCGCATCGGCAGCCTGCTTCGCCTGCCACCAGCTCCGCGCGACGACCACCGCCCCGCGCGGCGCAGGCACCACGGCGATCACGCCGGGCATCGCGCGAGCCTTCGCGTCGTCGATGGCGTCGACCTCGGCGCGATAGACCGGCCCAAGCTTCACTGCGCCGTGCAGCAAGTCCTCCATCGTCACGTCGATGCCGAAGGTCGCCCGGCCGGTGATCTTCTCCATCGTATCGAGGCGCGCGATCCGTTGGCCGGAATAGCGGCGCTGATTGGCCGGGATGAAGACAGGCTCGGCGAGCGGGGTCAGCCGGGCTGCGGCCTCGGTCAGCTGTCCGTAAGGCACGCGGCGGTTCGTGGCGGCGTGGATCACCATGCCGTCGCTGACAGTGAGGCTGGCGGGTTCGACGCCCAGCCGGTCGGCGGCCGCCTGCACCAGCATCATCCGCGCCTGCGCACCGGCACGGCGCAGCGGATCATGCCAGTAGCGCATGCCGTAGGAGCCGACCGAGCGCATCTGGTTGAAGAGGTGGATGCGGTATTCCGGCTGCGGCTGAGTGGGCACTGCGATTGCGACACTGCGGATATCGACGCCTAGTTCCTCAGCCAAAACCTGCGCCTGCCCGGTCTGCGTGCCCTGTCCCATTTCCACGGTCGGCAGCAGGAAGGTAACCTTCCCATCGGGCGCGATGCGGATGAACGCGGCGGGGTGCCGGTTGGGGGCCGGTGGCGGCGTATTCTGCGCCAGAGCCGGTAAGCGAATGGCCACTGTGAGGACGGTTGCAGACCCCGCCATGAAGGACCGGCGGGAAAGTCGCGAACGAAGAAAAGCGGGCATAGGTCTTCCTCCTCGGTGGGGATCAGGCGAGTTCCGCTGCGCGCTTGATGGCGGCACGAATGCGGGCATAGGTGCCGCAGCGGCAGAGCACACCCGACATCGCGGCCTCGATTTCGGCGTCGCTCGGGTTGCGCGTGGTCGCCAGAAGGGCTGCGGCGACCATGATCTGGCCGGATTGGCAATAGCCGCATTGCGCTACATCGAGTTCTGCCCACGCGCGCTGCACGACATGGAGCTGCGTTGCCCCAAGGCCTTCGATTGTCAGCACCCGCTGGCCCGCAACCTCGGACACTGGAAGCGCGCAGGACCGAACGGGCTCGTCGTTGACGTGGACGCTGCAGGCGCCGCACGCAGCCTGCCCACAGCCGTATTTCGTACCGGTAAGGCCGGCGGTATCGCGCAAGGCCCAAAGCAGAGGGGTCTGGCCGTCCACGTCCAGCGCAAGATCGCGGCCGTTGAGGTTGAAGCGAATCATGATCTCGTTCTCCAGAAAATGCATGTCAGGGGCTGGAAAGGCACGAGGAGCAAGGCGGTACTGTCTCAGCGCCTTTCGCTGTCGAGCATCGCCATCTGGTAATCCGGGTAACGGCTGCCCTTCGCGGCATTGGGCGGGATGGCCTGTTCGATCCGCGCGAGATCGTCGGTCCCGAGCGTGACCTCGGCCGCACCCAGCGATTCCATGAGCCGCGTTCGATTGCGGGCGCCGATCAGCGGTACGATCGTTGCGGCCATTGCTGCCCCCTGAGCCATGACCCAGGCGATGGCGATCTGAGCCGGCGTCGCGCCCTTCTCGGCAGCGATGCCTGTCAGGGCTTCCACCAATCTCAGGTTAGCGGCGAGATTCTCACCTTGGAAGCGCGGCAGGATTGCGCGAAAA
This sequence comes from Roseomonas sp., assembly GCA_020249145.1. Classification (GTDB taxonomy): domain Bacteria; phylum Pseudomonadota; class Alphaproteobacteria; order Acetobacterales; family Acetobacteraceae; genus Neoroseomonas. The sequence continues at coordinate 58,061 of JADCGF010000001.1, forward strand.
TCGCGCGTCGCCTCCTGCCGGGCTTGGCTCCAATGGCCCGAGATCAGCCCGCGCGAGAGGACACCATAGGCCGTGATGGCGACGCCGAGTTCCCTTGCGGTGGGGAGGATTTCCGTCTCGATTCCGCGCGAGATCAACGAATACTCGATCTGCAGCGCAGCAATGGGATGAACGGCATGAGCGCGCCGGAGCGAGCCGGCGCCCACCTCCGAAAGGCCGATCTGGCGCACGAAACCCGCATTCACCATCTCGGCCATGGCGCCAACTGTATCCTCCAGCGGCACCTCAGGGGTAAGTCGCGCTGGCATGTAGAGATCGACGTAATCCGTACCGAGCCGCTGAAGCGTGTAGGCGAGGGAGTTCTTCACAGCCACGGGCCGCAGATCGACACCGATGAACCCCCCGGCCGGATCGCGCAGGGCACCGAACTTCACGGCGATGAAGACATCGTCTCGTTTTCTTGTCTTCAAGGCCTCGGCAATGAGCATTTCGTTCTGGCCCACACCGTAGAAATCGCCAGTATCCAGCATGGTGACGCCGGCGTCGATCGCCGCGTGGATGGTGGCTATGCTCTCCGCTCGATCCGCAGGGCCATAGAAATCGCTCATGCCCATACAGCCGAGACCGAAGGCTGAAACGAGCGGGCCATTCTGGCCAAGGTTGACAGTTTCCATGATCATTTTCCCAACCATTGAACAATGGAAGAATCCGGCCTTTTATTCATCGATGAAACTGGGATAATTTCGTTCATAACAATCTATTGGATTGATGGATGCTCGATGCCCTGACCCTCGACCAGCTGCGCGTGCTGGCTATGATCGCCGAGACTGGCAGCTTCACAGCCGCCGCGCGGCGGCTTGGACGCACCCAGTCGGCTATCAGCCATGCGGTGGCAACGCTTGAAAGCGAACTGCGCATTGCCCTTTTTGACCGAAGCGGGCGGCGGCCCCAGCTTACCGATGCCGGCCGCGCCGTACTCACCGATGCCCGGCTGGCGCTTGCGCGCATCGACCAGCTGAAGACTCGCGCTCGGAAGCTTGCCGATGGAGTGGAGAGCGAAATCCGGTTCGCGATCACTGTACTGGCGCCTTTGGCACCTGTGATTGAACTCCTCGAACGGTTTCGGGCAGCATTTCCAAGCGTCAGCCTGGAGCTATTTGTTGAGGAGATCGGCGGCGCGGCATCGCTGGTGCATGAGCGGGCCTGCCAGATCGGGCTTGCTGGCACTCCGAGCTTGCGCTTGGTCCCTGCAGGCGATCTCGTGACGATCCCGGTCGGCTCCATTGATGTCGTCGCGGTTGCATGGCGGGAACACCCGCTTTTGGCGCTGGGGCGTCCGCTGACCCAAGAAGACCTCAACGAACACCTTCAGCTGGTGCCGACAAGCCGCGCCCGTGTCGCTTATCAGAACACGCTGGCGCGCGAGGTATGGCGCGTATCTGATCTTGCGATGCGGCGCGATATGATGATGCAGGGCATCGGATGGGGCACAGTGCCGCGCCATCTTGTCAGGGATGATCTTGCCGCGGGGCGTTTCGTCGAACTCGATCTCGCAATGCGTCCCCCAGAATTGATGCGCGCTGATCTCTTTGCCATTTACCGGGCGGATAGTCCGCCCGGCCCGGCCGCACTCTGGTTGATCGCCGAGATGGTCATCGCTTTTGGCGCGAAGCAAAGTTAGAGTGTGTTGCGTTCACATGGGTTCACGCAGCCCGCTCTACTTCATTGTTCTACGAGCATTTTCACCCGTTCAGATTTACCATCTGAACGCGATCTACTCTGCCGGCGTCTACACCACTTGCCGGCTTACCATGGGACAGAACCGCGTCACGCGCCTGCCGCAGGTAGAATGCGGCACGGATCCTCCGGGGGCGAATGGTGGGCGCACGTGGGATTGAACCACGGACCTCCTGCGTGTCAAGCAGGCGCTCGTACCACTGAGCTATGCGCCCTCATCGCTGTATGTGGTTCTCATAAACGCCCGGCCCTGGGGGCGCAAGCCTCAGCGGCCATCGCCCCCGCTGAAGTGATATTGCTGAAGAGCCACATCCAGCAGCCTTTCCAGCACTTCGGGTTCCTGCGCCCCGGCGATGGCTTGTTGCCCGGCAATGATGAAGCAGGGGACGCCATTGATACCCAGCCGATGGGCGCGGAGGTTTTCGGTATGCACCGCCTCAGCCTCCTCACTGGAGCGGAGGAAGGCCAACGCTGCATGGGGGTCAAGGCCAATGCGCCCGGCTATCCTGGCAAGCGGAACGGGGTCGCCAATATCCGCCCCATCCGCGAAATAAGCATAAAACAACGCCTCCACCATCATTTCGCCCAGGCCTTCCCGCACGGCATAGCGCACCAGGCGATGCGCGGTAATGCTGGAAGGAACGCGACCCATCAGGTCAAAGCGAAAACTGATCCCCTCGGCCCGGCCAAGTTCGGTCAGCGCATTTTGCAGGCGCCGTGCGCGATCCTCACCGCCGAGTTTGCGCGCGACGAATTCCGCGCGGGAAACACCGCCCGGAGGAATATCCGGATTGAGCAAAAAGGGCCGCCAGCCCAGTTCCGGGATGATATCCGGCCTAGCCCGCAAGGCACGGCGCAGCCTTCTGACGCCCAGATAGCACCATGGGCAGATCAGGTCGAAGGCGACTTCAATATCCAGCCGTGGCTGGAGGGGTGCCAGGATATTCACGCCGTTATTCTAGCGCAGCCGCGCGATGCGGGCAGCCCCCTTTTCGCCAATGTTTCTATTCCGCCACCAGATTGAGCCGGCGGATCAGCGGCGCCCAGCGTTCGCCATCACGCTTGGCACGCGCGGCGAAATCCTCTGGCGAGGCAGGCTCGGCCGGATCAGCGCCGACGCGCTTATAGGCGGCGCGCACCTTTTCATCGGCCAAAGCCTCTCGCAGGGCGGCATTCAGCCGGACCACAATTTCCCGCGGGGTTTGGGACGGCACGGCGAGGCCAAAATAGCTTGACCCTTCAAAGCCCGGAATCGTCTGGCCCATGGTGGGTACGCCCGGCCATTCGGGGCGCGGTGCAACGGTGGTAACCGCCACGGGGCGCACGCTTTGCACCTGGCGCAGCGGCTCGCCTTCCGGCAGGCCAAGGCAGCGCGCATGGACGCGCCCTGCGATCAGATCCGTCATGGCGTTGGTGGTCTGGCGATAGGGGACATGCACCATATCAAGGCCAAGCCGCGCGCCCATATCTTCCATGATCAGATGCGTGATGGCGCCAACACCCGCTGAGGCAAAGGTGAATTTGCCGGGATTGGCCTTGATCCAGGCGGTGACTTCGTTGAAATCGCGCCCGGGGATGGAGTTGTGCACCACAAGCAGGTTTGACGTGGTGCAGAACATGCCAACCGGCGTGAAATCGCGCTGCGCATCATACCCCACGGATTTATAGAGCAGCGCATTCAGCCCGCTATTCGTGCCCATGGTCGCGACCAGTATCGTATAGCCATCACCTGGCGCGCGGGCGACCATTTCGGCGGCCAGATTCCCCGCCCCGCCGGGGCGATTATCGGCAAGCACCGGCTGACCCAGCCGCTGCTGCAAGGCTTCCGCCGTGACACGGGAAACGATGTCGGTTTGTCCTCCGCCGCCAAAGGGGATCACCAGCCGGATCGGACGTTCCGGATAGGTGCTGGCACGCGCCAGCCGCGGCGCGGCAAGCCCCGCTAGCCCCACAAGAAGAATCGGACGGCGCGCGATGTTGTTTCCCGACATGCTTTCCCCTTGGCTGGCGCGGCACTGCTTGGCCGGCTATGAACGGGGACAGAGAACAGCATGATTTGCGCCAGCGTCAAAGCGCATGGCCGGGAAAGGAAGGAAGCGCATGTTGAAACGCCGTAGCCTTTTGGCCGCGCCCGCCCTGCTTGTCACCGCGCCGCTTTCCGCGCAACCCACGTGGAATCCGCAACGCCCGATTCGCATCCTGGTGGGTTTCGCGCCCGGCGGCGGGACGGATATCACCACGCGTACGCTGACGAGTAAGCTGCAAGCGCTTTTGGGCCAGCCCATCATTGTGGAGAACCGGCCAGGGGCTGGGGGAAATCTGGCATCCGAAGCGACCGTGAATTCCCCATCCGATGGCCATACGCTGATGATGGGCACCATTGCATCCCTGGTGCTGAACCCCATTCTGGCGAAGCTGCCCTTTGATGTCATGACCGATCTGACACCGATTTCGCGTTCGGTTGAGGTCACCAATATCCTCGTTGTGCCAATGGATAGGCCCTGGCGGAGCTTGCCGGAATTGATCGCGGCGGCACGCGCGCGGCCCGATCAATTGACCTATGGTTCATCTGGTGTTGGCAGCGCGGGCCATTTGGGCGGCGCCTTGCTTGATTCCATGGCGAAGATCAGCACGGTGCATGTGCCCTATCGCGGTGGCGGGCAATTGATCACTGATCTGATCTCGGGGAAGGTGGATTTCTCCGTCGCCACCGCAGCGACAGTGCTCCCACAGATTGAAGCCGGAAAGCTGCGCGCCTTGGCGGTTCCTTTGCCGCAGCGCAGCAAGCTTTTGCCGGACACACCTACCATTGCTGAAGCGGGACCCTTGCCTGGCTACGAAGTGGCCAATTGGTATGCGCTGATGGGGCCGCGCAACCTGGCGCAACCGATTGTGACTCGGATCAATCAGGCCCTGGTCGAATCGCTGCGTGACCCTGAGATTGTCGCGCATCTGGCGCGCCATGGGCTGGAGGCCGCGCCCAGTACGCCCGAGGAATTGGCCGGCTTCATGCGGATGGAAACCGCAAAGTGGACGCCGATTGTCAGGGCTACGGGCGCGTCAATCAACTGAATCGGGCGCCGGATTTCGCGCCAAATCCAAGGGTTTTGTGGCGCCAGGGCGGGGGTTCGTTTGTCATTCGGCTGACACTAAGAAGTTTTCTTGTCAAGGACGCAAAAAAATCCTTTGCACCTACTGACAAGCCCCGAATCCTCGGCTATGCCAAGCCATCCTTAAGGGAGAATCGAACCATGTCGAAGAAGTTCCTCACTGATGTGATCGCCAAATCCGGTGATATGTCCGCGGTTGCTGCGGGCAAGCTTGCCGCCGATATCATTGACGCGATTAAGGCTGAAATTGTCAGCTCCGGTCGTTTCACCATTCCTGATTTCGGTGCTTTCGCTGTGCGCGAAACCCCGAAGCGCACTGGCTTGAACCCCAAGACCGGTGAAAAGGTGCAGATCAAGGCTGGCGCCACTGTCCGCTTCAAGGCGAGCCCAGCGCTGAAGGGCGCTGCGCTGGCCGGCGTGAAGAAGGGCAAGCGCAAGGCGAAGGCCTGATTTTTCGCTTTCCAGCAAAGGCGGTGTTCCTATGGGACACCGCTTTTATTGTGCCGTTTCGCTGGTTTTCAATCGTCAATAGACCCGCCGCGCAGCCGTTTTACGACGCCGCGCTTTGATCTGCACAGATGCGCAGAGTTTCAGATGACGGATAAGATGCAGAACATACATATGAAGCCGGTCCGATGTTCTGCATAGATGCTTAACTGCCAACCGCGCCGCTGCGCACACTTCACCCAAAGTAACATGTCATCACTGAAATCATGAAGACTGTCGCGAAGCTCAGCGGGGAATAGGACCACAACACACCGCTGTGACGACAGGCGTGCGGACCGGCGCGGAGACACGGTTGGGGCCGCAGCGTTCGCCCGTCGCGACTGACACAGATGCGGGCCGCTGCGTCGAGCAGACGCCGGTTTCGGGCAGAACGAGTTCGACGCGCCGGGCGGCAGCAACGTCACCGGCAAGGTAGGCGGCGATGCTGCGCACCTGCTCGTGGCCTGTTGCCAACAGAAAGGTAGGCGCCCGGCCGTATGCCTTCATGCCTGCCATATAGAAGCCTGGCTCGTCCGGGTGCCGAAGCTCGGCCTCGCCATGCGGGCGGACCGTGCCGCAGGAATGGATGTTGGGATCAATCAAGGGAGCCAGTGAGGGTGTGGCCTGTACGGCGGGATCGAGCGTAAGACGCATCTCCCCAAGCCACGACAGATCAGGCCGGAAGCCGGTGGCTACGATGATGCGGTCAGTCAGCACCGTATCGGCGTTGCCGCCCCGGTGGCCATGGACCAGCAACCGGTCACCTTCGCGCTTGATCCCATGGACGAGGAAGGGCGCCAGCGCCTGGACCTGCCCGGACTCGATCAGCGCATTGGCCTTCGCGCCAAGCGCACCGCGAGCCGCCAGACCGTCTGCATCGCCGCCGCCGAAGTTCACCTCGGCCAGCGGGCGGCGGAATGCCCACATGATGCTCGTATTCGGCGCTTGCCGGGCCAAGGCGACAAGATCAAGCACGGCGTTCATCGCGGAATGACCGCCGCCCAGCACCAGCGTCGTCGCGCCCGCATAGGTGCCCCTGCTGACGCCGAGCATGTCGGGGATGCCATAGGCGATTCGGTCGGCATTCGCGGCCTCACCGGGCGCCGGAAGACCATGCGCACCGGCTGGGTTCGGACTGGTCCATGTGCCAGTGCAGTCGATCACCGCGCTCGCCTCAACGACCTGAATGCTGCCGTCAGGACTGGCTAGGTTCAGCACAAAGGGAGCGGTATCCCGCCCGAGGCCAGCCGCGCGCTGTCCTTCACGCAGGCGGTCGTGGTGACGACGGGAGACGCCAACCACCCTCGCATTGTAGCGGAGGTCGGCACCTGCCCCCGCCAGTGTCGCGGCCAACGGCGCCAAGTATAAGGCTACGAGATCGGCGCCTGTGGGAAAGCCGTCCATGTCTGGGGCTTTCCAACCTGCGGCTTCAAGGAGCCTGCGGGCCGAAGCATCCAGGTTGAACTGCCACGGCGAGAACATGCGCACATGGCTCCATTCGCGGACAGCGGTGCCTGGTTCGGACCCGGCTTCAAAGACGCAGGGTCGCAGACCGCGTTCAATGAGGTTAGCCGCAGCGGCGAGGCCGACCGGGCCGCCCCCAATGATGACGATTGGCAAAGTGCGGTCAAGACGGATGGCGTCGGGCATTGTCAAGTCTCCGATGATAGAATCGTTGGGCGGCAGAGTGCGGCAGCGGGCGCCAGTGCGGCGTCGAGCAAGGGCGCGCAGACCTCTGGGCGCCCTTTGCAGCAGTCTTCGAGCAGGAAGGAGATCAACCTCCGTAGCCCAGCGTAGTCGGCGGTGTAGATCATCGACCGGCCGTCACGCCGCGAGGTGACAAACCCCGCCCGGGCAAGGATGGCGAGGTTAGTCGACATCGTGTTCTGCGGCGCCCCGAAGTGACGCGCAATGTCACCGGCAGGGACACCTTCGGCACCAGCTTCAATCAGTAGGCGCAGCACCGCCAGGCGGTTTTCCTGCGAGAGGGCGCTGAAGGCTTCGGCTGCATGCTTTATATCCATATTTCTGGATATATAGATATTTTTTGGGCTGTCAAGGGCTGCCTCACCCCTCAGGGCATGGTATGCAAGGCCGAAGAAGTGGGGCTGCCGCACCGACCGTTGGGGATGCTTGTAGCTACTGCCGCTGTCGCTCAGTCCATATCGGGTCGTCCGCGGCCGCGCTTGATGGTCGAGCGTAGCGCCTTTCCCTGAAGCCGACGGACCTTTGAGGCAAGAGTCGGTCGCGTCTTCTTACGAGGCGGGGGCGGTGGGCGCGCTGCCTCTTTGATCAATTCGAGCAGGCGGGCCAGCGCATCCTCCCGGTTCCGATGCTGTGTCCGGTGCTGCTGAGCGTTGATGATGATGACGCCTTCCCGCGTTGCCCGGTGACCTGCCAAGCGAAGAAGGCGGGCCTTCACCGCGTCAGGCAGGTTCGGGCTGTTTGCGGCATCAAAGCGCAGTTGAACGGCCGTCTCCACTTTCTGGATGTTCTGCCCGCCCGCGCCGCTTGACCGAAGAAAATCCTCGTGGAGTTCCGCCTCGTCAATGCTGATTGACCCCGTAACGTGGATCATGAATTTGGCTCGGACTTGATCACATTCTGCCCGCCCGGGCCAGAGGCGCGCGAAAAGCTCTCCTTCAGCTCCTGTTCGGCAATGGCGATGGCGGGCGTGATGCGGATCATGCGTTTTCATAGAACATCCGGGCCCGCCCTGTCTTGCCATGAAGGCCCGGGCGCAGGATGTTGGGCCGATCAAGGATCAGGAAAACCATGGACGAACACGCAATTGACAAAGCGCCCGACGCCGCGGCCGAATGGCCGGATCAGATCTACTCCCTGCTCAAGACGCACAATATCACGCAAGTGGCTTTGGTGCCGGATGCCGGGCATTCCCGGCTAATCCGCCGCTGCCTGGCAGACAATGAAATGAAGGTGGTGACGCTGACCACCGAAGAAGAAGGCATTGCGCTTTTGCAAGGCGCCTGGCTTGGGGGTGCGAAGGGCGTGCTGCTGATGCAATCTTCCGGCGTTGGCAATTGCATCAATATGCTCTCGCTTTCCATCATGCATCGCTGCCCGCTGCCGATGCTGGTGACGATGCGTGGCGATTTTGGCGAATTCAATCCGGCACAGGTGCCGATGGGCAATGCGACGCAAGCCGTGCTGGAAGCCATGGGCACGCTGGTGCGCCGCGCCGATACGCCGGAAGATATCGCGCCCACGGTGAATGCCACCATCCGCCTTGCCTTCAACACCTTCCGCCCCACCGCAACCCTGATTGGCCAGCGCGTGCTTGGCGCCAAGACTTTCGGGAAGGACTGAAAAAATGCTTGCTGCTTCCGGAAAACTTGACCGCCGAGAATTGACCCGCGCCTTGCTCGCGGACCGTGGTGAGATGCTGGTGATTGCCGGGCTTGGTGCGCCGGCCTGGGACATTACCGCCATTGGTGATTGCGCGGAAAACCTGCCGCTTTGGGGCGGCATGGGTGGCGCTGCCATGATCGGCCTTGGCCTGGCGCTCGCGCAGCCCAAGCGCAAGGTGCTGGTGATTACCGGCGATGGCGAAATGCTGATGGGCATTGGCGCTTTGGCGACGATTGCGGTGCAAAAACCCGCCAATCTTTCCATCGTGGTGCAAGACAATGAGCATTACGGTGAAACCGGCATGCAGGAAACCGCGACACGCCATGGCGTTGATCTGGTGATGATGGCGAAGGGTGCCGGCATTGCGAACACCATGTTCGTGACCAAGCCAGATGAAGTGCCGGCGCTGCATAAGGCGATCCATGCCGGGAATGGCCCCTTCTTCGCGGTCGCGAAAATTGACGCCACCAGCAAGCCTTTGGTGCTGCCGCCGCGCGAAGGCGCGTTGTTGCAGGCGCGCATGCGTGAAGCGGTGATGGGGCCGGCGGCGCATCATCAATTGTGAATGACACGCGCCAGCCGGCGAAGAACGGCGGCATTCCAGGGAGGAAATGATGCAAAGACGGCAAATACTGGCGGGGCTCGCGGCCATGGCGGCAAGCCCAGCTTTGGCGCAAGCGCAATGGAGCCCGGATCGCCCCATGCGCGTGATCGTTCCCTTCGCGCCAGGCGGCAGCACGGACATCACCGCGCGCCTGGTCGCTGAGGCAATCTCGCCCCGGCTTGGCCAGCCTGTCGTGATTGAAAATCGCCCCGGCGCCGCTGGGAATATCGGCAGTGAGGCTGTGGCGCGCGCCGCCCCTGATGGCTATACGCTGGTGATGGCGACAAGTTCCACGCATGCGACGAATGGTGCGCTGTATCGCAATATGCCCTTCGATGCGCAGCGGGATTTCGCACCGATCAGCCAGACCACTTTCATCCCGAATCTTTTGGTGGTGCACCCTGATGTGCCGGCGCGGGATTTCGCTGGGCTGGTGGCGGAAGCCAAGGCAAGGCCCGGCGTGCTGAATTTCGGTAACGCAGGTTCAGGCACATCACAGCATCTGTCTGCCGCACTGATCGCCGCGCGTACGGGGATTGAGGTCACGCATGTTTCCTATCGCGGCGGCACGCCAGCCGTGACCGATCTGATCGGCGGGAAAATCCAGGCCATGGCAGCACCTTTGGTGGAGGTGATTGCGCATGTGCAGGCAGGGCGGCTGCGCGCCATTGCCGTGACAACCGCGCGACGTTCCGCATTGCTGCCCGATGTACCGACCATTGCGGAAACCCTGCCGGGCTTCGAAGTGGCGCTCTGGAATGGTTATATGGCGCCGGCGAATACGCCGGCCCCGATCGTCAATCGCATCGCCGCCGAAATTCGCGCCGTGATGCGCACGGATGACATGCGGGCAAAACTCGCCCAGCAGGGCAGCGAGCCCGTTGGTTCAACACCTGAGGAATTCCGCGCCTTCGTAGCATCTGAAATCCCGAAATGGGCCGAATTGGTCCGCATTTCCGGCGCCAAGGTAGAATAGGAAACACCATGCCCCATATCGTTTGCCTGCGACCGCTGCACCCTGACGCCATGGCAAGGCTGCATGCGGAACCTGATTTCAAGGTCACGATGTTGACCGAGGTGAATGCGGAAACCCTGCGGGAGCCGATGAAAACCGCGGAAGCGATCATTGTGCGCGCAACGCCAATCAATCGCGATTTCCTGGCCAATGCACCAATGCTTTCCATCTGCGCGCGGCATGGTGTGGGGTATGATGCGGTGGATGTGAGAGCGCTGACGGAACGCGGCATTCCGCTGACCGTCACACCGGATGCCAATGCGCTTTCGGTTGCTGAACACGCCATGATGCTGATGCTTTCAACATCTCGGCGCACGCTGGATTACGACAAGAACCTGCGTGCGCTGGATTGGGGTTCCAAGCCTTCGCTGAAAACCTGGGATCTGTCCGGGCGGAAGGTGTTGATCATCGGCTTCGGGCGCATCGGTGGGCGCGTCGCGCGGCTTTGCGCGGCCTTCGGGATGGAGGTGCTGGTGCACGACCCCTATATCCCGCAAAACACCATCAAGGGCGCCGGCTTCCGCCCTGTGAAGCTGCTGCATGAAGGCCTGGCGGAAGCCGATATCGTCACCACCCATTGCCCAAGCAATGAGGAAACGCGCGGCATGGTAAACGCCACTTTCCTCGCCGCCATGAAGCCAGGCGGCACCTATATCAATACCGCACGCGGCACGCTGGTGGATGAAGCGGCGCTGACGGCGGCGCTGAAGACCGGGCATTTGGCGACCGCTGGGCTTGATGTGTTCTGGGAAGAGCCCGTGACCACGCGCTTGCCTTTGCTTGATCTGCCGAATGTTGTTGTCTCCCCCCATTCCGCCGCCGCGACGGAACAGGGCATGCGCCGCATGGGGCTTTCCTGTGCGGAGAGCATTATCAGCCATTTCAAGGGTCAGCTCGACCCCGATGTTGTGATCAATAAGGAGGTGCTGCGCGGCAACGCGTAGCAATGCCCATCATGGAAAACCCTTTGCTGATTCTGGCGGATCACGCCGCTTCCTGGCGTAGCCGCGCGGTAGATGCCGAGGTTGCGCATCACGCGCGCCGCGCCTTGGTGGATTGGTTCGCCGCGCTTATTCCCGGCGCATCGCGCGCGCCGGCGACGCTGATGTCTGCCGCGCTTGAGGATGAAACGCGCGGCGGCGGTGGTGCCGTGTGTTACGTCAGCGGTCGGCAAGTGCCTTTGCGTCATGCGGCGCTGTTGAATGGCACGGCATCCCATACTGTGGAATTTGACGATATTTATCGTTACGCTGTCTATCACCCCGGCTGCCCGACCATTGCGGCAGCGCTGGCGGCAGCGCAAACGCGCGGCGCGGATATGGATTTGCTGCTGCGCGCGATGATTGCGGGGTATGAGGTATCGTGTCGCATCGGTGTGGCGGTGCAGCCTTCTCACTACGATTTCTGGCATACCACCGGCACGGTTGGCACTTTCGGTGCGGCGGCGGCGGTGGCCGTCGCGCTGAGTTGCGATGCGGAACGCACCGCCCATGCCATTGCCACCTGCGCCACCATGGCAAGCGGGTTGCAACAGGCGTTCCGAGGCGAAGGCATGTCCAAGCCCTTGCACCCTGGCCATGCGGCGGAAGCCGGCGCCATGGCGGCCATGGCAGCGGCGCGTGGCATGACAGGCGCGCTGGATGTGCTGCATGGCCCGGCGGGTTTTGCGGCGGCCACCAGCGAAGATACCGGCAAATGGGAGAAGTCGCTTTCCAGTATCGGCAAGCCCTATGCCATCACGGATATGACGTTCAAGAATCACGGCTGCTGCGGGCATATTTTCGCCGCACTTGATGCCGTGCGCGATTTGCAACTTGAAGCCGGCTTCACCGCTGCCGATGTGCTTGGCGTGCATGTCGGCGGCTATAAGGCGACCAAGGATGTCTGTGATCGCCCGACCGCTGCAACAGAACAGGATTGCCGCTTCTCGACGCAATTTACGGTGGCCACGATGTTGCTTTATGGCGGTGTGCGCCTCGCGGCGTTTGAACCGGAACGCCTGACGGATCCCACCATTCGCGCACTGATGCCGAAGGTGACAGTGGCGCTAGACCCGGAATGCGCGGCGGCCTTCCCATCCAAGCGTTCAGCGAAGGTTGAGATCAAGCTGCGCGATGGCCGCGTGCTGAAGCGCCATCAGCACACCCGCAAAGGTGACCCCGATGCGCTGCTTTCGGATGCGGATTTGTCCGATAAATTCCTTGAACTGACAGCGGATTCCATCGGCATGCAGGAAGCCAAGGCGTTACTGGAAGCGCTGTGGAAGGGTGCCTCGCTGCCCGGTATTGTGAAGCTGCGCAACCAAACCGCGCTGCGCGCGGCGGAGTAATGCTTTACGGCGCGGGTTCATCCCCGCGCCCAAAGCCCGCTTGCCCCGCCAAACGGGTGGCCTTATTGAAATGAGATATGCTCTTTGAGGAAACAGCCATGATCTCTCGCCGTCACCTTGCCCTGCTTGCCGCCCCCACGCTGCTGCCCACCGTCGCGCGCGCGCAGGATGCCTGGCCAAGCCGCCCTGTCACGCTGGTGGTGCCTTGGGCTGCCGGCGGTTCCACGGATGCGGTCGCGCGCATTCTGGCGCAGAAGCTTTCCAGCGATACCGGGCGCAGCTTTGTGGTGGATAACCGCACCGGCGCCAATGGTACGATCGGCTTCAATAGCGTCGCGCGTGCGCGGCCCGATGGCTATACCTTGCTGGTCAGCACCGTCAGCACCTATGCCATGGCGCCGCATCTGATGCCGCTGCCCTATGACAATGAAAAGGATTTCATCGGCATTGGGCTGATCGCTTCCATGCCGATCATCATGGTGGTCAATCCAAGCTTCCCCGCGCGCACGCTGGCGGAATATGTGGAAATCGCGCGTCGCCCGAATAGCAACCTGACCTATGCAAATTCCGGCACCGGTTCTTCGACGCATTTGGCGACCGAGCTTTTCTTGCAGGAAGCGCGGCTCACCATTCAGGATGTCGGCTATCGCGGCGGCGCGCCGGCGGTGCAGGCGGTGCTTGCCAATGAAACGCCCATGGTCTTCCAGGCGGCATCGGGCATTTTGCCGCATATCCGGTCTGGCTCCTTGCGCGCCTTGGCGGTAGCGACGAAGGAAAGAAGCCCCCTTACACCCGAAATCCCAACCTTCGCCGAACAAGGCTTCCCGGGTGTGGAGGTGGTGGAACATATCGCCCTGCAAGCACCAACCGGCGTGCCCGCTGATATCGTCGCGCGCATGCATGCGCTGATCAAGGCGGCGATGGAAGCGCCGGATACGCGCGAACGCCTGAGCGCACTTGCTGTGGTGCCAACGGTCGGCAGCACCGCCGAATGGCCGGCCTATTTCGCAGCGGAAAACGCCAAATGGCGCAACATGATCCAGGCCCGCAACATCAAGCTGCAATAGGCGCTTCAGGCCGAGGCCGGCTTGCCAATGCCAGCCGCGCCCGGCCGCCCATAAAGATGCATGGCGCGCCGTTCAAAGGCGCGCACCATCAGCCGCACGGCTTCATTAAACACTACACCAATCGCCACTTGCAGGATGCGGCTACGGAATTCGAAATCCACGAAGAAATCCACCTCCGTCCCGCCGGCCACCGGCGTGAAGCGCCAGTGATTGTTCAGATAGCGGAAGGGGCCGTTTTCATAGGTCACATGAATATGGCCGGGCTTGTTCAAGCCGACGCGTGATCTGAAGGTTTCGCGAAACATGCGAAAGCCGATGGTGAGGTCCGCCACCAGCACGTGTTCATCCCGGCTCAGCACCCGCGCGCCGACGCACCAGGGCAGGAATTCCGGGTAGCGCGCGACATCGGCCACCATATCGAAAAGCTGCTCCTGCGAATAACGGAGCACCTTCTTTTCCGCATGTGTTGGCATATCAGCCTTGCGCGGCCAGTTGCGCGTTGCGTGCGGCACTCAGCGCCGCGAAGTCTCGATCCGCATGATAGGAAGAACGCGTCAAAGGTGTGGCGGAGACCAACAGAAAACCCTTGCCGCGCGCAGCCTTGGCGTAATCCTCAAACTCATCCGGGGTGACAAAGCGATCAACCGCGGCGTGCTTCACCGATGGTTGCAGGTATTGCCCGATGGTCAGGAAATCCACCTCGGCAGACCGCAGATCATCCATCACTTGCAGCACTTCAATCCGCTTTTCGCCAAGCCCCACCATGATGCCGGATTTGGTGAAGATGGATGGATCAAGCTGCTTCACGCGATCCAGCAACCGCAGAGAATGATAATACCGCGCGCCGGGCCGAATGGTCGGGTACAGCGCCGGCACGGTTTCCAGATTATGGTTGAACACATCGGGCCGCGCCGCCACCACCATTTCCAAAGCGCCATCCTTGCGCAGGAAATCCGGCGTCAGCACTTCAATCGTCGTGCCAGGCGCAGTGGCGCGAATGGCGCTGATGGTGCCGGCGAAATGCGCGGCACCGCCATCGGCCAGATCATCGCGGTCCACGCTGGTAATCACCACATGGCGCAAGCCAAGGGCAGCCACGGCTTCCGCAACGCGGCGCGGTTCATCGGTGTCCAGCGGCTTCGGAATGCCTGTCGCGACATTGCAGAAGGAACAGGCGCGCGTGCAGGTCTCACCCATGATCATCATGGTGGCGTGGCGCTGAGACCAGCATTCGCCGATATTCGGGCAGGCTGCTTCTTCGCATACCGTGACCAGCTTCTTCTCCCGCATCAGGGCGCGGGTTTCCAGATAAACCGGATGCGTTGGCGCCTTTACCCGGATCCAGGCCGGCTTGCGCTGAATGGGGTTATCCGGGCGATGCGCCTTTTCCGGATGCCTTTCGGCACCCGTCTTGGCGGCGCGATGGTCAATTTCAATGCGAGTCGGGGGCATAGCAAGACTTGATTTGAGCGGCTGATTCACCGCTTCGGTCATACGACCTACGCGGATCAGACGCTAGATGTGGATCACCCGGCCGTAAGCATCAAGCACGCTTTCATGCATGGCTTCCGAAACCGTGGGGTGCGGGAAGACGGTATGCATCAATTCCGCCTCGGTTGTCTCCAGCGTCCGGGCGATGCCATAGCCCTGGATCATTTCCGTGACCTCCGGCCCCACCATATGGGCGCCGAGCAAGGCGCCGGTTTTGGCGTCAAATACTGTTTTCACGAAGCCTTCCGGCTCACCCATCGCAATCGCCTTGCCATTGCCGATGAAGGGGAAGCGCCCAACCTTCACCTCATGCCCTTTGGCCTTGGCGGCAGCTTCGGTCAGCCCGACCGAGGCAACCTGAGGCCGGCAATAGGTGCAGCCCGGAATATTCAGCGTATCCATGGCATGCGGATGCAGCCCGGTCATGGCTTCAACGCAAATGATCCCCTCATGCGACGCCTTATGCGCGAGCCAGGGCGGGCCGGTCAGGTCGCCAATCGCGTAAATGCCAGGCTCCCCAGTACGACCAAAAGCATCAGTCAGGATATGGGTGCGATCCACCTGGATCTTGGTGCCTTCCAGCCCAAGGTCTTCGACATTGCCGACAATACCAATCGCGCTGATCAGCCGATCCGCCTTGATCTCGGTCACCTTGCCGCCGGCCTCCACAATCGCGGCAACCGCATCGCCTTCCTTGCGCACGCCTTGCAGCTTGGCGCCGACCATCACCTTCATGCCCTGTTTTTCAAACGCCTTATGCACAAAGGCAGAAACCTCCGCGTCTTCGACCGGCAGAATGCGATCCATCGCTTCAATCAGCGTCACTTCGGACCTCATATTGCGATAGAAGGAAGCGAATTCAGACCCAATCGCACCGGACCCGATCACAATCAGCCGCTTCGGCAAAGCCGGTGCTGTCATGGCTTCGCGATAGGACCAGATCAGTTTGCCATCCGGTTCAATCCCCGGCAGCACGCGCGCCCGCGCACCAGTCGCCAGAATAATGTGCTTGGCGGCTAGTTCCGCCACCGGCTTGCCATCCTTGCTCACCGCAAGCTTGCCGGCACCAGCAAGCTTGGCGTGCCCATCAAACACTGTGACCTTGTTCTTGCGCAGCAAATGCTTGACGCCACCCGAAAGCTGCCCCGCCACACCGCGCGAACGCTTCACCACTTTCGCAAAATCAAAGCGGATATTGTCAGCTGCGAAGCCGTAAGCATCCAGACTATGCAGCATGTGATTGATTTCGGAAGCGCGCAGCAGCGCCTTGGTCGGGATGCAGCCCCAATTCAGGCAGATGCCGCCGAGGTTTTCACGCTCGACCAGCGCGACCTTCATCTTCAATTGGCTGGCACGAATGGCCGCGACATAGCCGCCAGGCCCACCGCCCACCACCACCAGATCAAATGCCTCAGCCATGTCTCAGGCTCCTTCCTTTTATTCGGCCAGGCGATCAAGCGCCGCGCCGTCAACGCGTTGCATGGTCCATTGATCAAGCCCGCGCGCACCCATGGCGCGATAGGCGCCAATGGCGGGTTCATTCCAATCCAGCACATTCCATTCAAGCCTTGCGCCGCCTTCATCCTTCACCTGCCGCGCCAGGCGCTGGAAAATGGCGCGGGCAATGCCCTGTCCTCGATAGGCGGGTTCCACAAAGATATCTTCCACCCAAATGCCGTGGCGCGCGGTGAAGGTGGAAAAGGTACGGTACCACACACAAAGCCCAACAGCCTTGCCATCCGCTTCCGCGATGATGGCGGCGGCGCGCGGCGTTGGGCCAAAAAGCGCGGCGGCAAAATCCGCTTCAGTCCCCTTCGCCTCATGCAGCAGCTTTTCGTATTCGGCCAAAGCACGCACGAAATGCACCACCACCGGCACATCGGCTGGCGTTGCATCGCGTAGCGTGAAGTTGACCGCCATCACAGCATCAGGCTCAACGGATCCTCAATATTGCGCTTGAGCGCTTGCAGGAATTCCGCCGCCAAAGCGCCATCAATCACGCGATGATCCACGGAAAGCGTCAGTGTCATCACCGTTGCAATGGCGAGCGCACCATTCTTCACCACCGGGCGCTGTTCGCCGGCGGATACCGCCAGAATACCGGCCTGGGGCGGGTTGATGATGGCGGCGAAATCGCGCACGCCATACATCCCCATGTTCGAGATGGAAAAACCGCCGCCCTGGAATTCCTCCGGCTTCAGCTTGCCAGCCTTCGCGCGCGCCGCCAGATCCTTCATTTCAGTGCTAATGGCAGCCAGGCCCTTGATATCGGCGTTTCTCACAATCGGCGTGATCAACCCATCCGGGATGGATACCGCGACCGAGATATCAACATCATGCAATTGCAGAATGGCATCTTCGGTCCACATCGCATTCACATTGGGGAAGCGGCGCAAGGTCACTGCCGTTGCCTTGATCACCAGATCATTGACTGAAAGCTTATAGGCGCCGGGACCATCCTTCGGGCTGCGCGCATTCAAATCAGCGCGAATTTTCAGCAGCGCATCAATTTCCACATCGGTGCTGACATAGAAATGCGGGATGGCCGCCTTGGACTCGGCAAGGCGACGCGCAATCACCTTGCGGATGCTGCTATTGGGCACGGCGGTATGCGGCGCAGTGATGGCGACCGGCGCGGCGGGGCGCGGGGCGGCAGCGGGCGCAGGCGCAGCAGCGGGCGCGGCAGCAGCAGCGGGTGCCGGGCCACGCGACAGCGCCGCATCCACATCTGCCTTCACAATCCGCCCATTGGGGCCAGAACCGGCGATTTTGCTGATATCCACACCGGCTTGTGCGGCCATGCGCCGCGCGAGTGGGCTCGCGAAAACACGATCACCCGATGCGGGCGTGGCGACTGGCGCGGGTGCGGCAGCAACAGGTGCCGCAACCGGCGCAGGGGCAGCGGCTGGCGCTGGCGCGGTGGCTTTCGGCGCGGCGCCAGCAGCGGGCACGGCTTCACCTGCTTCCACCAGCACGGCGATCACATCATTCACCTTCACGCCTTGCGTGCCGGCGGGCACCAGGATGCGGCCCAGAACGCCTTCATCCACTGCTTCAACTTCCATCGTCGCCTTATCGGTTTCGATTTCCGCGATCACATCGCCGGCCTTGATCCGGTCGCCTTCCTGCTTCAGCCAGCGCGCCAGATTGCCCTCTGTCATGGTGGGCGAAAGCGCGGGCATCAGAATATTTGTGGCCATGATCTTTCCCCTTACCGACGATAGGTCACGGAACGCGCCGCTTCCACCACCTGTTCCAGGCGCGGCAGCGCAAGTTTTTCCAGATTGGCGGCATAAGGCATAGGCACATCCAGGCCGGTCACGCGGACCGGCGGCGCATCCAAATGATCAAAGGCGGTTTCCATGATCTGCATGGCAACTTCCGCGCCAATGCCGGCATAGGGCCAGCCTTCTTCCAAAGTCACCAGGCGATTGGTCTTGCGCACGGAAGCCGCGATGGTTTCCGTATCCAAGGGCCGGATGGAGCGCAGATTGATCACTTCCGCGCTAATGCCCTGTTCCGCAAGCTTTTCCGCTGCCTGCATCGCCATGCCGACCATGATGGAGAAGGCCACAATGGTAACGTCGCTGCCTTCGCGTTCCACCTTGGCTTTGCCGATCTCCAGGATGAAATCATCGGCCGTCGGGCATTCGAAACTTTGCCCATAGAGAATTTCATTTTCCAGCACGATCACCGGGTTCGGGTCGCGGATGGCAGCGCGCAGCAGCCCCTTCGCATCAGCGGCAGACCAGGGCGCAACAACCTTCAAGCCCGGGCAATGCGCATACCAGGAAGCATAGCATTGCGAATGCTGCGCCGCGACGCGCGAAGCGGCACCATTCGGCCCACGGAACACGATGGGGCAACCAAGCTGCCCGCCAGACATATACAGCGTCTTGGCAGCAGAATTGATGATCTGGTCAATCGCCTGCATGGAAAAATTGAAGGTCATAAACTCCACAATGGGCTTCAGGCCCGTAAAGGCTGCACCCACCGCCATGCCGGTGAAGCCATGTTCGGTGATGGGCATATCCATCACGCGGCGCGGGCCGAATTCTTCCAGCAAGCCTTGGCTGATCTTATAAGCGCCCTGGTATTGCGCGACTTCCTCACCAATCAGGAATACATCCGCATCGGCGCGCATTTCGGCGGCCATGGCATCACGCAAGGCCTCGCGCACCGTGATGGTCTTGGTCGGGCCCCAATCCTTCTCGGGCGTTGCAGCGCGTGGCGCCGCGGGCACGGAAGCCGGGGCAGGCGCGGCAGCCACAGGGGCAGGCGCCGCCACGGGCGCGGGTTTCGCACCGCCAGCGCCGCCATCCAATTCGGCAATCGCCGTATTCACCGAGACATTTTCCGTGCCTTCGGGGACCAGAATGGCGGTTAGCACGCCTTCATCCACCGCTTCCACTTCCATGGTCGCCTTATCGGTTTCAATTTCGGCAATCACTTCGCCGGATTTCACCTTGTCGCCGGTCTTTTTCAGCCAGCGGGCCAGCTTGCCTTCCGTCATGGTGGGGGAAAGCGCGGGCATCAGGATCACGGCACCCATCTCAGTTCGCCTCCACCAGAACATCGGTCATCAATTCGGATTCCGGCGGTTCCGGGCTTTCCTGCGCGAAATCGGCGCTGTCCTGAACAATCGCCTTCACCTCATCATCAATCACCTTCAGATCAGCCTCCGTCACGCCGAAATCATCCAGCAGCGCCTTGCGCGCCGTTTCAATACAATCCGATGTTTCGCGCATTTTCTGCACTTCTTCACGCGTACGATACTTCGCGGGGTCAGACATGGAATGGCCGCGATAGCGATAGGTCTTCATCTCAAGCAAATACGGCCCCTTGCCGGCGCGGCAATGCGCGACAGCTCGTTCGCCGGCTTCCCGCACGGCCGCCACATCCATGCCATTCACCTGTTCACCCGGAATGCCCCAGGGCGCGCCATTCTGTGACAAATCGCGCGAAGCCGAGGCACGATCCACGCTGGTGCCCATGCCGTATTTGTTGTTTTCGATGATGAAAATGCAGGGCAGCTTGAAAAGCGCGGCCAGGTTGAGGCTTTCAAACACCTGCCCCTGGTTGGAAGCGCCTTCCCCAAAATAGGTGACCGCCACGCGCCCATCCTGCCGATACCAATTTGCGAAGGCGAGGCCATTGCCGAGCGAGACCTGCGCGCCAACAATGCCGTGGCCGCCGTAGAAGCCCTTCTCCCGGCTGAACATATGCATGGACCCACCCTTGCCCTTGGAATAGCCGCCAATGCGCCCGGTGAGTTCCGCCATGACGCCGCGGGCTTCCATGCCGGTGGCCAGCATATGCCCGTGATCGCGGTAGGAGGTAATGACCTGATCCCCCGGCTTCAGGCACATTTGCATGCCGACAACCACGGCTTCCTGGCCGATATAAAGATGGCAGAAGCCCCCAATCAGCCCCATGCCGTAAAGCTGGCCGGCTTTTTCTTCAAAGCGGCGGATCAGCAGCATGTCGCGATAGGCGCGCAGCATTTCTTCGCGCGAAAGCGATGGGGTCTTGGCTTTGCCGCGCCGCTTGCTGGCGGCTTCTGTGGCCTGGGGCATGGGTATTTCCTCCGGGGCTTAGCTTCCTGACACAATTAGCGCTGGCTTTTGCCGAAATTCAAGCCTTGAAATCGTGAAAAACTGAGTTTTTGCAATGCAATAATTAAATTAACTGCAATTCAGTTAAGTGTTTGTTTCACCATATGGAGGCCGGCACGGCATGGCCCCTGCCGCCATAAGCCAAGCTTCATAAGACTTGAAAAATCAGGAAAACCGGGTGCGGTGCCCGATGCTCAATAAAGCCGGCGCTCCGGGCCATAGGGAACAACCACCTCATCCCGCCCAACCATATTGAGCAGCGACCGGGCGCGTTCTTCAAGCTGATCCCGATCAAGCCTATCGCCGCGAAGTCCGGCGACACGGCGTTCCATCGCATCCCGCTCGGCCTCAGCCTGCTGAAGCGTTGCCCGCGCCGCCGCGATATCCGCCTGGCGCTTGTCACGCGCCATGAGTCCGCGTTCACCATGCACGGCGTGCCAGGCAAAATAGCCTGATACCGCGAGGAACAGGGCTGGCACCAGCACCCCTTTCAGGATGCGTTTGGAGATGGAAAGCAGCGCCATAAGCGCGATAACCCCTCGACTTGAAGTGATCTCTAAAGAATCCATTCTTGGGTCGCTTGTCCAGAGAGAAATGGCATAGGCCGGTGAAATCGCGCGAAAACCCGCCTTTCTTGACATTGATCGCGCCGGCGACGCCAGATAGCGAGGTCTAAAAGCGCCCAACCCCAAGCCGGAACCCGCATGCACCCCGCGCCCGAAATCAGCATTCTGATGGCCGCCCATGGCCTGCGCGCCGAAATCGCCGCCGCCGTCGCTTCGGTCTTTGCCTGCGCGGAAGGCGCGTCGGTGGAGGTCATCATCGCCTCAGATGACGGTACGGATTATCACGAATGCCTGCCCGCGGATCCAAGATTGGTCTTCGCCCCCATCGGGCCGATTGCCTCAGGCGCGCCAGCCGCGCGCAATCGCGCGCTGGCTTTGGCACGCGGCGATTTCATCACCATGCTGGATGCTGATGATGGCTATGAAGGCGTGGCGGATGGCTTGGCGGCAACCCTGGCTTTGGCGCGCAAGGCAGGGGCCGCGGTGATCCCCAGCATCATCCGCGCCCCGGATGGCACCGCGCTCCGCCGCGTCCCGCCCCCAGGGACAGCAAGCCTGGGCTGGCGTGAATGGCGAGAGGTCTTTGCCTCGCTCCATCTGCTGCGCCCGCGTGCAACCGCCGAGCCCTTTCGCCCCTTTCGCCTAATTGATGATGTCTGGTGGGATTTGCAGGGCCTGGCCCACGCTGGGGGAAGGGCGCCGGTTTCGGCAGCGATTGCCTATCGCTACCAGCTTCGCGCAGGGCAGCTCACCGAAGCGCGCGCCGGCGCCTTTGATGCCGATTACGCCGAGGCTTTGGCAATGCTGCGTGAGCATCCTGGCATTTTCGGCACCGTCACGCATGAGGTGGCGCGCATTCTATGGCGCTGGCGCGCCATGAACCGGCACGCCGAAAGGGCGGCCACAGGCAAGCCGCGCATGCTTGGCCATTACCACCACCATGTTGCGGCTTATCTGGCGCACGCTTGATTGAAAGGAATGCCCCCAGGGAGACTCGAACTCCCATGCCCTTACGGGCGGACGATTTTGAGTCGTCTGCGTCTACCGTTCCGCCACAGGGGCAACGCAGCGCTTTCCTAACCCAAGCACCGCCTGATGGTCCAGAGGGGTGGGCTCAAAACAGCGAATAGCCGCCATCAATCACCAGGCAATCGCCGGAATGATAGGCGGAGGCGTCGCTTGCCAGATAAACCGCGATGCCGCCGAAATCCGCCGGCTGGCCCCAGCGCCTGGCCGGGATGCGGGGCAGGACGGCGCCGCTGAAACGCTCATCCGCCACATTGCCGGCGGTCATGGCGGTTTCGATCCAGCCGGGCAGGATGGCATTGGCGCGAATGCCATGCCGGGCCATTTCCACGGCAAGCGCACGGATAATGGCCACCAGCGCGCCCTTGGTGGCACCGTAATGGGCATTGCGCGCGGCACCTTCAATGGCGGCGAGCGATGCTGTGGCTACCAGTGAACCGCCGCCGCCGCGTTCTACCATATGCCGCGCGGCAGCGCGCAAAGTGAAGAAGGCGCCATCCAGATTGATGCGCATCACGCGTTGCCATTCGGCGGTTTCCAAAGCCGTGAAGCGCGACGCATGGCCGTAGGTGCCGGCATTGGCAAAACAGGCATCCACGCGGCCAAGTTTTTCGACGGTTTCCGCACAGGCAGTTTCGACCGCCGCTTCATCGCTGATATCGCAGATAGCCGCATAAAGGCGCACGCCAAGCGGCTTCAGGCTTTCCAAAGCCGCCGTATTTTTCGCAGGATTGCTGCCCCAGATCGCGATATCCGCACCGGCTTCCGCCAAGGCGCGGGCCATGCCAAGCCCAATGCCGGAATTGCCGCCCGTGATCAGCGCGACCTTGCCGCTGAGATCAAAAGGCGCATAGGCCATGACGTTCAGTAACCCGCCTTGCGGTCCACCACTTCCTTGAGCGGCGCGCCATCCAAAAAGCGGCGCAGGTTTTCAACCAGCAGCGCCGCCACCATGGAATCGCGCGCCGGATGCAGCCCACCAATATGCGGCAGTACCAGGATGTTTTCCGCGCCCCAGAAAGGGTCTTCCTTGGGCAGCGGTTCCTGACGGAACACATCCAGGATGGCGCCGGCGATCGTGCCTGATTTGGCCGCGGCCACCAAAGCCGCATCATCAATCAAGGCGCCTCGGCCGAAATTGAGCAGCCAGGCGGTTTTCTTCATGCGCGCAAGGCGTGCGGCATTGATGATGTTTTCTGTCTCGGGCGTCGCCGGCAGCAGCAAAACGACGAAATCAGATTGCGCGAGTACTTCATCCGTTTCTTCCGGCGCATAAACACGTTCCACATGCGCCAGGGCGCCGGGCGCGCGACGCGTGCCGATCACGCGCATCTCAAGCGCCGCAGCCTTGCGCGCCAATTCCTGCCCGATGGCACCCAGGCCAAGAATGCCAAGCGTCTGCCCGGCCAGCGTGGAGGAAACGCGGCGCGTCCAGGTGCTGGCGGCATTATCGCCGACAATGGCCGCGTAGGGTTTGGTGATGTGAAACAGCGCGCCCAGAATGTTTTCCGGCATCTGCACGCGATGCGTCCCCCGCGCACAAGTGAGCGTCAGGGCAGGCGATAAATCCGTACGCGCCAACCAATGTTCCACCCCCGCCGTGAGTGCTTGCGCCCAACGCAGCTTTGGCATTTGCGAAAGTGTCCCGGCGGGCGGACCCCAGGTCAGCATCGCCTCCGCTTCCTGCAATTGCGCTGTACTTGGCGTCGCGTTGCGCGGCAATTCTTCAAGCCGAATGCGTTGATCAAGCCCCGCTGCGGAGATTGCCTTGCGATAGGCTTCCGCGCCATCGGTCCAGAGCAGGAAAAGCGGTTTGGTCATGATAATGCCTCAGGCTTTCACAATCAGCGCATCCACCGCGACCGCATCACTACCGGCGATGATGATGGGGTTCACATCCAGTTCAGCAATCAGATCACGCTGATCGGCGGCGAATTCGGAAAGCCGGACGATGATATCCGCCAGCCGATCCATATCGGCGGCCGGCGCACCGCGAAAGCCTTCCAGTGCCGCGCGGCCCTTCAGGCAGCCGAGCAAATCACGCGCTTCTGTCTTGGTCACAGGCGCCAGCGCCAGCGCTGAATCGCGCATCAATTCCACCAGCACACCGCCAAGCCCAGCGACAATAAGTGGGCCCATCAGCGGATCAATCCGCGCACCCACCATGATTTCAACGCCTGGCTTCGCCATGGGCTGCACCAGCACGCCATTGATGCGCGCTTGGGGCGCATGGTGCTTGGCATTGGCCATGACGGCGCGGAAGGCCTCGCGCAATTCGGCCTCATCCTTCAGCTTCAGGCGGATCACGCCTGCTTCAGTTTTGTGCGGCAGATCGGGGCTTTCCACCTTGATCGCGACTGGCCAACCAAGCGCCTTGGCGGCGGCCAGAGCCTCATCTTCCGTCGTCGTCAGCCGTTCCAGCACCACCGGCACGCCATAGGCTGCCAGCACCTGCTTCGCTTCGCGTTCCGTCAACGTGCGATCCTGTGCAGCCTTGATCAAAGCTGCCGCTTCGCTTGTCGCCTCTGGGCGTGATACGCGGGTATAGTTGCGCGGGCCGGCGCTGCGGCGTTCTTCGCGCTTATGCCAATGATCGAGTGTGGCAAAGCAACGATCCATGGACCGGAATAGGCCGATACGCGGGTTTTGTTCGGCCTCCTTCGAACCGAAGCCTTCCAGCCATTCCGTGGTCCAAACCACGCAAATTGGCTTGTCATGTTGTGCAGCGATGGCGGCCAATTCGCCGGGGCGCTTGGCGGAAAGCTCGGTTGAATAAATCTGCGCATAAAGCAGCGTGCCGTAATGATCCTCACCCAACATGGCAGAAGCGCAGGCGGTCAGGCTTTCCGGGTCATTCGCCACTTGTGCTGTGACATCGCAGGGATTGCGCGCGGAACCGAAATCCGGAATGCGCGATTCCAAAATGGCCTGCACCGGTGGTGTCGGCTGCGGCAGCGGAATACCGCGTTCCTCCGCACGATCAGCCGACATGATGGCGGCGCCGCCCGAGACCGCCACCACCGCCACACCGCGCGCCTTGGGCGGTGGCGCCTTGGCCAGGAAGGAAGCGGTTTCCACCATGGCTTCGAAATTATCCACGAGTATTGCGCCGGCTCGTTCAAACGCCGCGCGATAGGCAGCCTGAGAACCCGCCAGAGACCCGGTATGAGACATTGCAGCGGCTGCGCCCTGTTCGCCCGTACCAAGCTTAAAGACAATGAGCGGTTTGTCAGCAGCATCGGCGATTTGCGCCGCTTCAATGAAGCGCATCGGGTCCGGCATGCCTTCAAACACGCAGGCAATCGCGCGGCACGCCGGATCATTGGCCAGGAAGGAAACGCAATCCGCGACATCAATATCGGAAGAATTACCGGTGGTGAGCAAATGGCTGACGGACACACCACGCATCACCGCCTGCGCCAGCGAAAATCCAAGCGCGCCGGATTGGCTGATCAGCCCCACCGCGTGCGGCAAGGGCGCTTCCATCGGCGGTGGAATCATGAAGGTCACGCCGGCCTTGCTGCCGAAATTCAACATGCCAATGCAATTCGGCCCGACAATCCGCATGCCCGCCTTGCGCCCAATCGCGGCCAGGCGCTGCTGCGCGGCGATATCCTCAGCCCGGCCAGTTTCCGAAAAGCCAGAGGCATAAATCATCACGCCGCCAACACCCGCCTTGGCGCAATCGATGGCGATTTCTTCCACCGCATCCTTGGCGGCCACCACAATGCAGCAATCCGGCACTTCCGGCAGCGCGGCGACGGAAGGATAGCAGGGGCGCTCACCAATCTTCTCATAACGGCTATTCACCAAATGCAGCCGGCCCGTATAGCCAGACAGCGCGCCGATGGTGCGATCCGCAAAGGAACCCGCGCGCGGGGAAGCGCCGATCACGGCGATTGAGGCCGGGTTGAACAGCCGCTGCATATCGGCATGGCGATAGACGCCGCGATGGGTGATGGACATTGCCTTGCTTCCTCCTGCTCTGCCGGCTTGATGCGCCAGTCTGGTCTATGAAGGGCGCGCTTGACGGCGCGCCCTGTAGTTAATTCAACGCCCGGCTTCCGCCAGATATTCCATTGCCGCCGCCACACCGCCTGGCGCATGCGGCACGCCATTCAGCTTCAGCGCCATTTCCACAACGGAAAGCGTGCCCAAAATCATTGGTTCATTCAAATCGCCCAAATGGCCGATGCGGAAAACCTTGCCGCCCAAAGGCCCAAGCCCACCACCGAGCGAGACATTAAAGCTTTGCAGCGCCGTGCGGCGCACCGCTTCCGCATCATGGCCTTCCGGCATCAAAATGGCGGTAACGCTATCCGAATAACGATCAGGGTTCATGCAGAAAAGCTGCGGCCCGGCATTGCCGGACCAATGGCGCACGCAGCGCCGCACCGCTTCCGCCAGGCGCGAATGGCGCGCAAAGACCTGATCCAACCCTTCTTCTTCCAGCAAGCGCAGCGATTCCTGCAACCCGTAAAAGAAGGAAGTCGGCACTGTGCCAACGAAGGATTTATGCTTGCGCGTCAGCATATTCGTCCAGGACAGATAGGATTTCGGCAGGCGCGATGTTTTGTGCGCCGCCATCGCCTTGGCCGAAACGCCGGTGAAGGACATGCCGGTGGGCAGCATCAAGCCCTTCTGGCTGCCGCCAACAGCAACATCCACGCCCCATTCATCCATACGAAAATCAAGCGAGCCAAGCGAGGAAATCGTATCACTCAACAACAAAGCGGGATGCTTCGTGGCATCCAGCGCGGCGCGCACATCCTTCAGCGGCAATTCCATACCCGTCGCCGTTTCATTATGCACGGCGCAAATCGCCTTGATGCGATGGCCTGTATCCGCGGCGAGGGTTGCGCGCAGCGCGGCGAAATCAACGCCTCGGTGCCAATCGGCACTGATCACTTCGGCCTTCAAGGACAAATCCTCGGCCATTTGCGCCCAGCTTTGCGAAAAATGGCCGGTTTCAATGATGGCCACTGTATCGCCGGGCGAAAACAGATTGACGAGGCTCGCTTCCCAGGCCGCGTGGCCTGAGCCGGTATACATGAAGACTTCCTGTTCCGTCTTCAAAATGCGCTTCAGCCCCGCGATGCATTTTTCATAGACCGGCATGAAGGCAGGGTCATTGAAATCAACCGTGACATGCGCCACCGCAAGCAGCACTGAATCCGGAATATTGGTGGGGCCGGGATTGGCAAAGAATTGCCGCCCGCGCGGCAGACGAGGCTTAGAGGCCATGAGAAGTGATTTCCTTCTTGCGATGATTTGATTGTGGCGCCGGCATCATTTCGCCAATTCCCGCGCCATGGATTCAAGCCCCGCCAGGGTCAGCGGATGCATACGGTTATCCATCAGTCCCTGCATCATGTCGATGGAATGGGTATAGCGCCAATGCTGCTGATCCACGGGATTGAGCCAGGCGGCGCGGCGGAAATGCCGTGTCAGGCGGCCCATCCAGACCACGCCTGATTCCTCATTCCAATGCTCAACCGAACCGCCGGGCTGAGAGATTTCATAAGGCCCCATGGTGGCATCACCCACCAGCACCAGGCGCCAATCCGGGCCATAGGTGCGCAAGACCTCCTGCGTGGACTTCTCGGTTTCCTTGCGCCTGCGGTTTTCGCGCCAGAGCCGTTCATAGGGGCAGTTGTGGAAGTAGTAGAATTCCAGATGCTTGAATTCACTGCGCGCCGCGGAAAATAGCTCCTGACAGATGCGGATATGATCATCCATGGAACCGCCAATATCCATCAGCAGCAGCACCTTCACCGCGTTGCGGCGTTCCGGCACCATATGCAGATCAAGCGACCCACCATTGCGTGCTGTCGCGCCAATCGTACCCGGCATATCCAATTCTGTCGCTGCACCTGTGCGCGCAAAGCGGCGCAGCCGACGCAAAGCGACTTTCATATTGCGCGAGGATAACGCCTCGTCTTCATCCAAATCCTTATAGACGCGCTTATCCCACACCTTTGCGGCGCGGCGATTACGGCTTTCTTCCTGCCCAATCCGTACGCCTTCAGGATTATAGCCATAGGCGCCGAAGGGCGATGTGCCGGCAGTGCCGATCCATTTTGATCCACCCTGATGCCGGCCCTTTTGTTCCGCCAAGCGCTGACGCAGCGTTTCCATCAGCTTGTCGAACCCGCCAAGCGCTTCGATCTCAGCGCGTTCTTCCTCGGTCAGGAATTTCTCTGCCATTTTGCGCAGCCATTCGGCGGGAATTTCCACCGTGGTTTCCGCCGCGCCGGGCGGCGATTCCAACCCCTTGAAGATTTCGCCAAAGACGCGGTCGAAGCGGTCCAGATGGCGTTCATCCTTTACCAGCGCGGCGCGCGAAAGATGGTAGAAATCCTCCACATCAAAGCCCACCACGCCCGCCTTCAGCGCGCGCAGCAACGCCAAGTATTCCGTAATGGAAGCCGGCACACCGGCGGCGCGCAGCGCGATGATGAAGGGCGCGAACATCGGCTAACCTATCGCTGCAACCGCCGCATCAGACCTTCCGCCGCGTCAGGAAGGCCAGGCGTTCAAACAAATGCACATCCTGTTCATTCTTCAGCAGGGCGCCGTAAAGTGGCGGGATCGCGGTTTTGTTATCCTGGCTGCGCAGTGCTTCCGGCGGCATGTCTTCAATCGTCAGCAGCTTCAGCCAATCCAGCAATTCGGATGTCGCCGGCTTCTTCTTCAATTCATTCACGCCGCGCACATCAAAGAACACCGTCAGTGCTTCCCGCAGCAAATCCTGGCGGATATTCGGGAAATGCGTCTGCACAATTTTTTCCATCGTCTCCCGATCCGGGAAGCGGATGTAATGGAAGAAGCAGCGGCGCAGAAACGCGTCCGGCAATTCCTTTTCGTTGTTGGAAGTGATGATCACCACGGGCCGATGCCGCGCCTTGATGCTGCGACGCAGCTCATAGACATAGAATTCCATACGATCGATCTCAAGCAGCAGATCGTTCGGAAATTCGATATCAGCCTTGTCGATTTCATCAATCAACAGCACGACGGGGTGATCCGCTTCAAAGGCTTCCCACAGCTTGCCGCGCACAATGTAATTGGCAATGTCATGCACGCGCGGATCGCCAAGCTGGCCATCACGGAGCCGGCTGACGGCGTCATATTCATACAAGCCCTGCTGCGCCTTGGTGGTGGATTTGATGTGCCATTCAATCAGCGGATAGCCGAGCGCCTTGGCGATTTCCTGCGCCAGCACGGTCTTGCCGGTGCCAGGTTCGCCCTTGATCAGCAGCGGGCGTTCCAAAGCCACCGCGGCATTTACCGCAACCTCCAGCTCTCGGGTTGCGACATATCTTTCTGTGCCTTTAAACTGCGCCACGCTCTGCTCCGTCTTTCTGGGGTGTATCGTCGGGCGAGCGACCCTTGCGCGCAAGCCCCCGCATTACTCGGCGGGTGTCAGGCGCAAAACCGCCCCCTCCGCGCGCGGGGCGCCGGGGGGTGCAACCCGCACATCGGCTGCGACAAGCGCGCCTTCGGCATCCATGATGGCGATGCGGTAAAAGCCGGGGCCGGGCGGGGTCCAGCCCAATTCGCGCCGCGTTGCGTCCCGCGCCAGGGGCGCGCCATCCACCAGAAAGGTCAGCGGCCGTCGCCCGCCGGCAACGCGGAGCACCACCGGCCCCGCGCCTTCGGCCAAAACTGCGCCGGGAGGAGGGAAAAGCAGCCTCAGCGGGTCGCTCCCCAAGGCGGCCACGGGCGTATCGGGGCGGGTTGGTGCGCGTTCCAGCGGCGCTTCCGGCAGCAGGGCAAATACCCGCGCGAGTACCGGCAAGGCAGCGTCCCGCCCCGTGAGGCCGGGAATCGGCGTTCCATCCGGTCGCCCGACCCAAACCCCGGCCACGTGCCGACCATCAAAACCAAGGGCCCAGGCATCCCGCCCACCCCAGGAGGTCCCGGTTTTCCACGCCACCCCGCGCGGCCCGCCACCCGGGAAATCCTGTACCAATACCCCCGCCACCGCCGCCGCCGCGCGCGCTTCCAAAACCGGCGCGCCGGCGCCTTGCCCCGGCGTGAAGCGCAGCGCCCCCGCCCGTCCGCCATCCCCG
The DNA here is from genome assembly GCA_020249145.1 of Roseomonas sp. Classification (GTDB taxonomy): domain Bacteria; phylum Pseudomonadota; class Alphaproteobacteria; order Acetobacterales; family Acetobacteraceae; genus Neoroseomonas. The sequence goes on from JADCGF010000001.1 coordinate 88,551, forward strand.
AGCAGCGCATAAAGCCCGACCATATCGCGGAGTGTCGTGCCCGCGCCCCCAAGTGCCAGCGGCAGGGACGCATCCACCCCGCGTGGCAGCACAGGCGCCGCCCCAGCAGAACGGAGCGATGCCGCAAAACGCGCTGGCCCCACCCCATCCAGCAAAGCGACCGCGGGCAGGTTGAGCGAAAGCCGCAAGGCCTCCGCCGCCGTGATGCGGCCCGCAAAACCGCGATCGAAATTCTCCGGCGCATAAGCGCCAAAGCGGCGCGGCAGATCGGAAAGCAGCGTATCGGGCCGGACAAGCCCTTGTTCAAACGCCATGGCGTAAAGGAAAGGCTTCAAAGCGGAACCAGGCGAACGGGTCGCGCGAGTCAAATCCAGCGCTCCTGCGCGGCTTTCCGCGCCAAAGGCCCCACCCACCAAGGCGCGGGTTTCGCGTGAGCGTAGATCAGCGATGATCAGCGCCACACTGGCACGTTCCGGCAGCCGCGCCAGCGCCTCATTGGCCAGTCTTTCGCTGGCGCGTTGCAGCCCGGCATCCAGGCTGCTGCGGATGGGGGAATCGCCCTGCCGCGCCAATTCCCGCGCCAGATGTGGCGCCAGGGCGGGCATTGGTAGGCGCGCATTGGGCAAGGGTGCGCCCAGCGCCAAAGCCTGATCTTCGGGGGAAAGCATCGCGGCACCTCGTCGGCGCAAAACATCATCCCGCGCGGCGCGCGCTGCTTCCGCGTGGCGGTCAGGGCTAAGGGCAGCCGGGCGGCGGGCGAGGGCAATCAGCAACGCTGCTTCCGCTGCATCAAGCCCCTGTGCGGGGCGGCCAAACCAGGCCAGCGCCCCGGCGCGCATCCCTTCGATATTGCCACCTTGCGGCGCCAGCGTCAGCCAGATGCCCAGGATGTCACGCTTGCTGAAACGCGCTTCCAATTGAAAGGCGCGGAAGATTTCAATCGCCTTGGCGCGCAGCCCGCGCGGGCGCGGTTCCAATAGCCGCGCCGCCTGCATGGTGATGGTGGACCCGCCCGAGACAACCCGCCCCGCGCGCAGCCATTGCCCCGCAGCGCGACCAAGTGCCAAGGGATCAATGCCGGGGTGTTGGTAGAAGCGCCGATCCTCCGCCGCGATCAGCAGATCGAGCAGCACCGGCGCGACATCATCCGGCCTGGTCGCCAAGCGCCAAAAGCCGCCCGGCGCGGGCAGGACAGAAAGGATGCGCCCGTCACGATCCTGGACCTCCACGCCCACGGCATGCAGGCGCGTGAGGTTCGGCGGGAAAAGCCGATCCAGCGCAAAGGGCACGAGCATCAAGGCGCCAAGGCACACGGCGAGCATCCATAGCCGCCGCTTGCGCAGCATGGTGCGCGGCAGCTTCACAGGCAGGCTCCATTCTGAGGCATCAGGGGCATGTCATTCGGGGTCGCTCGATCATGTCAAGCAAAAGCTGGCTCGTGCCCCTGGGCGGCTTCCTGAATTCGGATAAGCTCCGCCAAGGCGCGTGATGAAGGGGACAGCCATGGCGATCAGCATCGGCATTGTGGGCTTGGGGCAAATCGCGCGCAAACGGCATGTGTCGGCGATTACGGCTGATGCTGGCTTCACCCTGGCGGGACTCGCTGATCTTGGCGGCGGGGAAGCTGTGGCCGGTTTGCCCATCTACACGGACCATCACGCCATGTTCGCGGCTTGCGCGCTGGATGCGGTGGCGATCTGCACACCACCCGCGGCGCGCTTCGCCATTGCGCGCGATGCGCTGCGCGCGGGCAAGCATGTCCTTTTGGAAAAGCCAGCCGCCGCCACAATGGGCGAAGCTGAGGCGCTGGTAGCATTGGCCGCGCGCTGCGGGCGCGTTGTCTATGCGTCCTGGCATTCGCAATGCAACCGCGCGGTAGAGGCTGCGCGGGTTTTTCTCGCGGATAAGCATTTGGCGCGGCTGCGCGTGGATTGGCATGAGGATTTTCGCGTCTACCACCCTGACCAGGAGTGGATTTGGCAGGTGGATGGGCTTGGCGTTTTCGACATGGCGATCAATGCGCTGTCGGTGGTCAGCCGGATCTTCGCACCACCGCCTTTCGTGCAGCGCGCGGAGCTACACATCGCCGCCAACCACGCCGCGCCACTCGCCGCCACGATCCGCTTCGGCACCCTGGATGATGCCGGCCCGCTGGAGCTGCACGCGAATTGGGGCCATGTCGGCCCCGATCAACGGGAACTGCACATCACAACACGCTGCGGCCATGAAGTGGCGCTGCTTGATAGCGGGGGGACTTTGGTGATTGATGGCCGGGTGACGGTGCAGGAAGCGCGGGAGGAATACCCGATGCTCTATGCCCGCTTCGCCGAATTGGTACTGAGCGGGCAGAGCGAGGCTGATCTGACGCCGCTGCAAATGACGCTGGATGCGCTGGCGCTCGGCAAGCGCGTCGCTTTGCCGCGTTTTGAGGCTTAACGCCGATCCGCCCGGGTTGAAGGCCCAGGCGGATCAAGCGTTGAGTTACGCCGCCTTCAGCGCCGTGCGGATTTCACTCACCGCTTCGTCAATCATCGCGGGGGTGACATCCAAATGCGTACACGCCCGCACGCGCCCACCAAGGCCGCTAACCGCAATGCCGCGCATTTGCAGCTTTTCTTGCAAACGCGCGACATCCATGCCCGTGCCGCTGATATCGAAGAACACCAAATTGGTTTCCGGGTCTTCCACATGCACGCCTTCAATCTGCGCGAGACCCCGCGCCAGAGTCTTTGCGTTGGCATGGTCTTCCGCCAGCCGATCAATATTGTGATCCAACGCATAGATGCAGGCGGCAGCGCAAATGCCGCCCTGACGCATGGAACCACCCAGGCGCTGCTTCCAACGCCAGGCGCGGCCGATAAATTCATTGCTGCCGCACAGCACGGCACCCAAAGGCGCACCCAGCCCCTTGGTGAAATCAAGCCAGACGCTGTCATAGGAAGCGACCATATCCTTGGGCGCGACGCCGGCGGCGACACAGGCATTCATCAGCCGCGCGCCATCCATATGCGTGGCCCAGCCTTCGCCATGCGCCACGGCGGCCACCGCGTTCAGTTGTTCCAATGGCCAAACGGCACCACCACCGATATTGGCGGTTTGTTCCACTTCCAACAGCCTTTGCGGCGGGGTATAGCGGGTTTTGGGCCTGATCGCGCCGCGGAGGTCATCCGCGGTGAACATGCCCTTCGGCCCGCGCATCGGCATGATCTGCACGCCGGTCAGCGCCGCATGGGTGCCGCCTTCGCTATGCAGGATATGGCTGGTTTCATGCGCCACTACCTCATCACCCTTTTGGCAATGCGTCAGGATCGCGATCACATTGCACATGGTGCCGGATGGCAAATACATCGCCGCTTCCTTGCCCATCAGCGCGGCCATACGGTCGCATAGTTCATGCACCGTCGGGTCATCGCCATGCTGCTCATCGCCCACCTCGGCGCGCATCATGGCTTCCTTCATGGCCGGCGTCGGGCGGGTTTGCGTATCGGAATAGAGGTTGATGCGCACAGGCGGCGCACCTGGCGGCGGACGGTTCGGAGCATGGACCATGGCGGTATTCCTTTGACCTGAGCATTTTCAAGCCAAGTGGACTCACTTGGCGACTCGGAAAATGCGAGCAAACAAACGCTTAGAGCGTCTCGGGTGAGCGGATGTGAACCCGAGACGCTCTAATTGGCCGCAGGATGCAACGCGACGGCAGTTTCTGCCAGAGGGGGCGCCCAGCTTCCTGAAGTGCTGCAAAACTGCAAGGCTCGGCGCCGAAACCGGTTCAGGGGAAAGCCGCCATGCCCGACATCCGCAAAATCGCCTATCTCCGTGAGGAAAGCTTCGCCGAGGCCGGGCGCGTGGCACCGCGCCCCATCATCCGCGCCGTGGCGCTGATCCTGATCGGTAACCCCTATGCCGGGCGCTATCAGGAGGATTTGTCCCCCCCGGTGGAGTTCGGCCCCGCGCTTTCGGCCCGCGTGGCGCCGGAATTAGTCAAGCTTTTGGATGGGCCCGCGGTTTCCTATGGCAAGGGCGCCATTGTGGGTGCGGCGGGGGAATTGGAACATGGCGCGGCCATTCTGCACCCCGCCCTTGGCCGGCCCTTGCGGGAGGCGATTGGCGGGGGCGCGGCCATCATTCCATCCTCGGCCAAAATGGGTGGGCCGGGCAGCGCGCTCGACCTGCCGCTGGGGCATAAGGATGATGTCTGGTCGCGTGGACATTTTGACGCGATTACCGTCAGCCTGGGCGATGGCCCGCGCCCGGATGAGATTCTGGTCGTGATTGGCCTGGCCGATGGCGGGCGCTTACTGCATCGGATTGGGGATGGGGCGCCGAGGTAAGGGGGGCTCCCTTAAAACCATTCTTAGCGTGTAAGTGACATCGCGCTAGAACTATAGAGCGAATCGGTAGTGATACGGAGGATGAGTAGTGGCAAGACAGCCCTTAGCAGAAGTTTTTGGCTTTCCAATTGACAACCAAAGCGATCATGCTGAACGTTTTCGCAGGCATAATTTATGTCCTTTCAATAACAAAATTCCGAATTGCACAAAAGATAAAGCTCAGGCTCCACTAGGCGTTTGTAGTGTTTTTGATGGTACTGGGACAGCCATAACTTGTCCAATCCGCTTTCGCGAAAATTGGATTATCGCTGACGATGCGGCTGCGTTTTTCTTCCCACCCGGCACCTCATGGACTTCATTGACGGAGGTGAGACTAAAGGACGTTAATGGCGGGTCGGCAGGTAACATCGACGTTGTTCTGGTTGCTTACGATAGAGATACAGGAAAGATCCAAGACTTCGGAGCATTGGAGATCCAGGCAGTTTATATTTCAGGAAATATTCGAAACCCTTTCGAGTATTACATGAAAGACCCGGCAGGGAACGCTGCAATGGATTGGTCTGGGCAAGAAAAGTACCCGCGTTCCGATTACCTTTCTTCGTCGCGCAAACGCCTTGCACCCCAATTACTCTTTAAGGGCGGCATCTTGCATGCATGGAACAAAAAAACAGCGGTCGCTTTAGACAAGGGGTTTTTTGAAACTCTTCCCAAACTTCATGAAGTGGCACCTTCGGAGGCGGAAGTCGCTTGGCTAGTTTATGATCTGGCCCTAGACAAGATTAACAACAAGTATAATCTGTTTCGCCATAAGACGGTTTACACCAAATTCACTGAGTCCTTGCGCCAAATCACCACGTCCAAGCCGGGAAAAGTAGAGGATTTCGTTGGCCAATTACAGGAAAAATTAAACCAAAAACTAGATGACGGAGTGCCACCAAATAATGTGACGCTGGACGAGATACTATGAACGAAATCGGGCAACTCCCCAAGATCGTCAATGTAGCATCCGTCCCGCAGCGTAGCCCATTTCGATATCCTGGTGGCAAAACTTGGCTAGTGCCTTATCTCCGAGCTTGGCTAAGAAGCCGCAGGATACGCCCAACACGCTTTATTGAGCCGTTTGTCGGTGGCGGGATAATCAGCCTTACTGTGGCCTTCGAACGTTTGGCTGAATTAGTTGAAATGGTCGAACTCGATGAGGACGTGGCCGCTGTCTGGGAAAGCATTATTTCGGGTGACATTGATTGGTTGCTTTATCGGATCAGGAACTTCGAGGTAACTGTCGAAAACGTTCGCGCTGAATTGCAAATTCCCTGCGATTCCATGCGCCAGCAAGCCTTCAATACCATTCTACGAAACAGGACGTTTCACGGTGGAATTCTCGCGCATGGCAGCGGCCTGTTGAAAAATGGAGAGAATGGCAAAGGCATCAGATCTCGTTGGTATCCCGAAACCCTTTGTCAGCGCATCACCGCGATTGGCGAAGTTCGTCGACGGATCAAGTTTACGAAGGGTGATGGTCTTGATTATCTGAAAGACTCGCTAGAAGACCCTTCGGCTGTTTTTTTTATTGATCCCCCATACACCGCTGGAGGTAAAGGGAAGCGGGCGGGACGCAGACTCTACACTCATAATGACCTTGATCACGAGAAGCTATTCGACCTTGCAAATAAAGTAAAAGGCGACTTCCTGATGACTTATGATAACGACCCCGAAGTTCTAGAAATGGCCCTCTTCCGTAATTTTGATACGCAAGTGGTGCCTATGAAGAACACGCATAATACCGAGATGGTTGAGTTATTGATTGGCCAAGATCTATCTTGGGCAAGGGCCTTGCTGGAGAAGAAGCAGGAGCGATCGCTATTCGATGCGAATTAGCAGTGTTCTTGTAGTGATGGCTCTCTTGCCGACCGCTTGATCCACAGACCGTTCGCTAACTGACCTTCAAGCTCAGATACTCCGGCAGAAATCACAAATCAGTGAGTCTGCCGGGTACTAAACTTGTCGCCAGGAAAGCTTACGCCGCCTCACTCTCCGCCCGGCGTGCATGGCGCTTGCGCTCATGCGGATCAAGATGGCGCTTGCGCAGCCGAATGGCGCCAGGCGTCACTTCCACCAGTTCATCATCTTCAATATACGCAATGGCCTGTTCCAGGCTCATCTTGCGCGGCGGGATCAGCAGCAGCGCCTCATCCTTGCCGGCGGCGCGGATATTCGTCAGCTTCTTTTCCTTGATTGGGTTCACTTCCAGATCATTGTCGCGCGAATGCTCGCCCAGGATCATGCCGACATAAACCTTCACACCGGGGTCCACGAATAGCGTGCCACGTTCCTGCAAATAGAACAGTGCGTATTGAATGGCTTCGCCGTCCGAATTGGAAATCAGCGACCCATTGCGCCGGCCTTCAATCGGCCCGGCCCAGGGGCGATAGCCCAGGAACAGCCGGTTCATCATGCCCGTGCCGCGCGTATCGGTCAGGAATTCGCCATGATAGCCAATCAACCCACGCGACGGGATGTGGAAAGTCAACCGCACCTTGCCGCCGCCAGATGGCCGCATATCCTGCATCTGGCCCTTGCGGAGCGACATTTTCTCCACCACCACACCGGAATAGCTTTCATCAACGTCAATCAAAGCTTCTTCGAAGGGCTCTTCACGCTCACCGGTTTCGGGATTGTCCTGCGTCAGCACGCGCGGGCGCCCGATGGTCAGTTCAAAACCTTCACGACGCATGGTTTCAATCAGCACGCCAAGCTGCAATTCACCACGGCCCGCGACTTCAAAGGCGTCAACCTCTTCGCTGACCTTCACCTTGATCGCGACATTGCCTTCGGTTTCCTTGAACAAGCGGTCGCGAATCTGGCGCGACGTGACCTTCTTGCCCTCACGCCCGCCCAAGGGCCCGTCATTGATGCGGAAGGTCATGGCAAGCGTCGGCGGGTCCACCGGCAAAGCGGGCAGGGGTTCTGTCACTTCCGGCGCCGCGATGGTGTCCGGAATCGTCGCATCCGAAAGCCCGGCAATGGCGATGATATCACCCGCCTGCACCTCATCCACCGGCACACGCTCAAGCCCTGAGAAGGTCATCAGCTTGGTCAGCCGCCCGGTTTCGACAACGGTGCCATCCTGGCGCAGCACGCGCACCGGCATATTGAGGCGCGCAACGCCCTGTTCCACGCGGCCGGTCAGGATGCGGCCTAGGAAATTGTCGCTTTCGAGAATGGTCGCATTCATCGCGAAGGGCTTCTCAAGGTCCACCTTCGGCGCCGGCACATGGGAAAGGATCAGATCAAACAGCGGCGAGAGATCCTTGCGCGCGCCATTCAATTCCAAATCCGCCCAGCCCTGACGGCCAGAAGCGAAAAGCGTGTGGAAGTCCAATTGCTCATCGCTTGCGCCAAGCGCCGCGAAAAGATCGAAGACTTCGTTATGCACCTCATCCGGGCGCGCATCCTGGCGGTCAACCTTGTTGATCACCACAATCGGCTTCAGCCCGCGTGCAAGCGCCTTGGTCAGCACGAATTTCGTCTGCGGCAGCGGGCCTTCGGCGGCGTCGCACAACACAATGGCGCCATCCACCATGGACAGGATGCGTTCAACCTCGCCGCCGAAATCGGCGTGGCCAGGCGTGTCCACGATATTGATCTTCACGCCCTTCCACTGCACGGCAGTGGATTTCGCAAGGATGGTGATGCCGCGTTCGCGTTCCAGATCATTGCGGTCAAGCGCGCGTTCGGCGACCTGCTGATTGGCGCGGAAGGCACCGGCCTGACTCAGCAGCTTGTCCACCAGCGTGGTCTTGCCGTGGTCAACATGGGCGATGATGGCGACGTTACGAATTTCCATGAGACACCTGGGTAGAGCCTGGCAAAAATGCCACCAAGCCGGCTCCCAGGGCTTGGGGGCGGGCGGTGGTTTCCATCCAGGCGTTTCGTTATGGCGGGGAGATAGGGGGTCGCGCCGGAAAAAGCCAGAGAAAAGCGTGTGACGGTTGAGGGCCTACCCGAGCGCCGCCGCAACCCCAGCCGATTTGGCCCCAACCAGCGCCGCCAGATCGGCCTGGGGGCGGGCGCCGAAATGGGAAATCACCTCAGCCGCCGCGATGCTGCCCCAGCGCCCGCATTCCGGCAGAGGCAGGCCACGGGTCAGCGCCGCCATGAAGCCGGCGGCATAGGCATCCCCCGCGCCGGTGCTGTCCAACAGCTTGGTGGGCTCGGCACGGACCGCATGGGTTTCCTTGCCGGCAATGATCAGGCTGCCCTTTTCGCTGCGGGTCAGCGCGGCAATGGCCACTTCGGCCCGCACGGCCTCAGCCGCCGCTTCGAAGTCATCGGTCTCGTAAAGGGCGCAAATCTCGGCCTCATTGGCGAAGACGATATCGGCTTCTTCCTTGATGAAGGCGCGGAAGCGAGGTATCGCTGGCGGACTGCCGACCCACTGGACCCTAACCAGATCCGTTAACATTGGAGAAAAGGCAATTTACAAAAAATATTGCTTGAGGCTTCTCGCGATTTGGTAGCCTTGCCAAATCATCACAAGACCAACCAGGATTAGAGTTATCCTGTAGTAGGCGAGTAAAGACAGGAAGCCAGCGTGGGGTTTAGAAAGTATCTGGCCCAACGCGTAAAGGTCCATAAGGGTTGAGGCGGCTACCCCTCTTGGCGCTTTTCGGTCCTTGGCCCTGGAAAAGACCCAGAAAAGTAAGGGGCCAATCAAAAAAGCAACTATGAATATTTGCGGTAAGTACTCCACTATAGCTATCGGTAGCAAAAACAAAATCAGCTTTCCAACTTGGTCATCTCCAATTCGCTCACGTATCGCGTCTCCATCCACTACTGGCTGTAGCAGGATGGCGATCAATGCGATAAGAATCGCATACATGCTAAGGATAGTCTGTGCTGAAGCGAACAAGCGCCCAGGGGCGGGTTCATCTTCGATGCGAGCCCTAAGAGAATCGCGAAGATGCTCGTCATTTGGAATAATTTTCGATTTTCCTCCAACGACATTTTCGATAAACGCCGACCTGTAGGCCAAAATACCGAGAGCATCGGCCATAGCGGACTTATCTGGCTGACGTTTTGAATCAATAACATAATACTGCAGGGCGTACACGATATTTTTTTTCCAATCATCTGGCTTGGCTGGATCGTAACGCTGCAGAGTAAGGAGCGTATCGCAGTCGGGTGCATGATGCTGGTGGTTGTGCGCAAGATCGCGCAGAAAAAAGAAGCATTGATTCACCAAATGCTCATCTAGGTCGTAGTTCAATTCTCTTGCAGCCTGTTGCGATCCTTCTTGAACATCCTGATCAACAAATTGAAGCTCTCCAAACGAAACCTCGCCATTCCGCAACAGGCTAAATTTCACATGGAAGCTGCAATCCTTCCTTAATGCGGCTGCCTCGTTGTCAAATTCGGTTAGCGTTTGTTTTAAAGGCGATTTATCCGTGCGCAAACTTAAGTCGTTGAGCCTACCGATTATTTCGCGCGTTCTGGTCCGGGCGTGGGCTTTCCACTGCTCCTTTGTGGAAAAAACAAAAATTTCTCCATGCAATTTTTCCGATCCAATACCTACGCTCGGATCAGTGTGTGCCCACAAAACAAAATAAAATGCTTTTTTTCCTCCAAAGATGTTTCTAAGGCTAGAAAAGAAATCATCAGAGGTATTGCGCGATTGAAATGCCAGAATAACGCGTCGGCGTGGTTGCTGCCTAGCTGTACTGACTTTATCATCTAACAACACAGATATATTCGCATATTTGGCGCGGCTAGGAAAGGTAGCTTGGCCAATTGATCTAAACGACAGTGCACCTAGAACCGTCGGGACCCAGCCGACAAATACCGGTCTGAAGTTCCAGGGCGGGCGAGACCCGTTAGTTCCTTTATCTTCCATGACGATGAACTATTGAGACTACTTCAGGAAGCGCGAGTTCAGCCCCCTCCTGATAGCTTCATGCGACAGGCCACCTTGTGCTATAATTCGTTTGCGCTTCTTACTGTATTTCATGCCTTCCTTTATACGCATGTCCGGAATGGGATCAGCTCTTGAGCTAAGCTGCCCCTTAAAAAACGCCCAAATGCTCCGAGACCGGGACGCATTTTTTCTTACTTCGTCCTTGTCGACAAAAAACAGCCTAAAGCCCACGCCAAGAAAGATTGTACCAAGCGCAGCGAGCACTAGGGCGGCCAGTGCCGCCCCGAAAGCTCCAACTGTAGACATTTCAATCTCCCAAGAATCAGAATGGCAGCGCCGCCCCCCGCAGCACTGTTCCGAGGCGAGTCGCTAAGGGAATCGAGAAAGTCGCTTTTGTCAAGATACTGTTTGGCCTGGAAGAAGAATTGGCCTCCCTCGCAAACAACAGGCGCGCCTGGGGCGCAAGAGTCTCCAAACGAAGTTACAGGTTGCCGATCAGCGCTGCCAGATCGGCCTGCGGGCGGGCGCCGAAATGGGAAATCACCTCAGCCGCCGCGGTGCTGCCCCAGCGGCCACATTCCGGCAGAGGCAGGCGACGGGTCAGCGCCGCCATGAAGCCGGCGGCATAGGCATCCCCGGCGCCGGTGCTATCCACCAGCTTGGTGGGCTCGGCGCTGACTATATGGGTCTCGCTGCCCGCGATGATCAGGCTGCCCTTTTCGCTACGGGTGAGCGCTGCAATGGCCACTTCGGCGCGCACGGCCTTGGCCGCGGCATCGAAATCATCGGTCTCATAGAGCGCGCAAATCTCGGCTTCATTGGCGAACAGAATATCCGCTTCTTCCCGGATAAAAGCGCGGAAGGCAGCGCGGTGGCGGCCCACGCAGAAGGGGTCGGATAGCGTAATCGCCACTTGCCGCCCGGCCTGATGGGCGATCCGGGCTGCGGCGCGGAAGGCGGCCTGGGCCGCGGGCGGGTCGAACAAATAGCCCTCAAGATAGACAATCCGCGCGCTGGCAATGGCGGTAGGGTCCAGGTCAGCCTCCCCAAAGGTCACGCAGGCGCCAAGGAAGGTATTCATGGTGCGCTGGCCATCGGGCGACACCAGGATCAGGCAGCGCGCGGTGGGCGCGCCGCCCACCAGCGGCGGGGTTGGGAAATGCACGCCGGCGGCGGTGATGTCGTGGCGGAATACCTGGCCCAGCCCATCATCGGCCACCTTGCCAAGGTAGCCGACCTTCGCGCCAAGCCCGGCTGCCACCGCACAGGTATTGGCGGCAGACCCGCCGCTGCTTTCAATGCCCGGCCCCATGGCGGCGTAAATCGCCTCCGCCTGGTCAGTGCTGATCAGCGCCATGCCGCCCTTGGCCATGCCATGTTCGGCCAGGAAGGCATCCTCGGCACGGGCCAGCACATCCACAATGGCATTGCCGATGCCAAGAATATCAAGGCTGGGGGGGGTCATGGGTGGGCTCCAACAAAGATTGCGCCGGGATTAGCCTTGGGCGAGGGTGGCGTCCACCATGCCCCAAGCGCTTTTCCTCGCCCTGAGACAATTAGGCGACCCTGCCTTTCGCCGCCCGCTGATCCTGGGCGTGCTGGGCGCGGCTTTGGCGGTGCTGGGCTTGATCGGTTTGGCAGCCTGGCTGGCAGGCTGGGCGGCTGCGGGCGGGCCGGAATGGCTTTCCTGGATCACGCAAGCCGGCGGTGCGGCGGCGGGGGTGTTTCTGAGTTGGTGGCTTTTTCTGCCCGTCGCCTTGGGTATTGCCGCACAATTCACGGATAGCATCGCCGGCGCGGTGGAACGGCGCCATTACCCCTACCTGCCGCCGCCTGCCGGGGCCTCGGCGCTGGCGCAGGCAGGGTACGGGGTTTGGTTCAGCGTCAAGCTGCTGGCGCTGCAAATCCTGCTTTTGCCGTTGTTCTTCATCCCGTTTTTTGGCGCGCTGCTGGCGTTGCTGATCTCGGCCCATGGGCTGGGGGCGGGGTTGCTGCGGGAAGTGGCGCTCAGGCGCATGAACCTTGCGCATTCACGCATCGCCTGGCAGCGGCTGCGCTGGCAGGGTTGGATGCTTGGCCTTGTCTTGGCCCTGATGGCGATGGTGCCGGTGGTGAATTTATTGGTGCCGATCATTGGCATTGCGACGGCTGCGCATTTGCTGATCCGCGGCTTTGAAAAATTTCCGAGTGCATCATCAGAAAACGGGGGATAACCCGCTTTCGCCCGTTGTGGCGCGGCAGAGTCGCATGCTAGCCCGAATCAGCAGTAACGCGAATCAGCAAGGGGGCCAAATATGTCGCTTTTCCGTCGTAAGGATGAAGACACCACTCCGTCAGCACCGGAACCAACCAGTGTGCCGACAGCGCGCGATCCTGATCTGGCGGTGCCGCCCTTCCGGCCTGGGGCGGCAGTGGTGCCGCCGGTGGCCAGCGCGGCCGCTACATCCGCGAAGCCCACCATCGCGCCATCCCCCGCTGCACGCCCTTCCGCCCCCACCGCCGGCCGCCCCACCGGGCGGGCTGAAGCCGGTGAAAAGCGCGTCCTGCAATTGGGCAAGGGCATCAGCATCCAAGGCAGCGTGACGGAGGTCGAGCGCATCGTCATTGAAGGCACCATGGAAAGCCAGCTTTTGCAGTGCCAGGAATTGGCGATCAGCCATTCCGGCGTCTTCAAAGGTGAGGTGCAGGTGGAAGATGCCGATATCGCCGGCGTCTTTGATGGCACTTTGACCGCAACCGGCAGCCTGATCATCCGCGCCACAGGGCGGGTGCTGGGCGTGGCGCGGTCCCGTCGCCTTTCCGTGGAAGATGGCGGGCAGCTGACGGGGCGCATGGAAATGATCACCGAAGCATCGGCCGGCAGCCCGATGGCCGTGGCGCCGCCTGTGCGTGTGGTTGAGTCAAGCGATTCCTGATCCGGCGCCGCGTGCGCCAGGGGCCAAGGCCGACAATTCCTTCACCGCGGCAAAGCATGTCGCCGCGGTCGCTTCCCCTTGGCCCCCTGGGCGCTGCCAGCCTTGCTTTGGCGGCGCTCATGTTCACCCCGGCCTGCCGGAAATCTGAAGCCGAGGGGGCAACACTTGGCCTGGAAGAGGCTTTGCGCGGCACCAGGGCAAGCTTGGCTGCGCTTGGTCTGCCATCTGCCCCGGAAGCACCGCAAATGGAACGCCCTGCGCCATTGCCGCCCCCGCCCAGCAGCGCCAGCGCCCCGCGCCGCCAGGGTACCCAACCACCCGCCGCCGCCAGCGTCTTGCAGGGGCAAGAGCCCGAGGCGGTGATCTCCGCCCTTGGGGAGCCAGCCTTGCGCCGGCGGGAGGGGGAGGCGGAGGTCTGGCTTTATCAGGCGCCGGATTGCCGGCTGGATCTGGTTTTCTACCCGGAAGATGCACGGCTGGTGCTGGCCCATGCCGCGGCCCGGGCCTTTGGTGCGCGGCGCCTGACCGAATCGGCCTGCATGGCGGCGATTTCGCGCGCACCCAACCCGCCGCCCTGGACTGTGCCAAAAAGCGGCGGGGGCTGAATAGCGCGCATGAGTCTTTGGCTGGATGCCTTTGTGCCGGCTTTTGCGCTGCTTGGGCTTGGCGCGCTGCTCCGGCGCATCCTGCTGCCGCTGGATGCGGTTTGGGCGGGCATGGAAAAGCTGATCTATTGGGTGCTGTTGCCGAGCCTGATCCTTTCCGCTTTGGCAGCGCTTGACCCCGCCAGCCTGCCGCTAGGCGCCATGGCCTTCACCATCTGGGGAGCACTCGCCACAGGCACCCTAATTTCCGTGCTGTTGGCGCGCTTCATGGGGCATGGGCATGCGGCCATGACCTCGGTCCTGCAAGGCGGCATTCGCTTCAATAACCTGATGGGCTTCGCCATTGTGGGCGCGATTTTCGGCGCCGAGGGCATCAGCTTCGGCGCGGTGGCGACAGGCATCATCGTGCCTTTTGTGCAGAGCGTCACAACACTGGCCTTTGCCATGGATGGCAGCCGGGGTCGGCCAAAGCCGTTGGTGATCCTGCGACAATTGATCCTGAACCCGCTGATCATCGCCTGCATCCTGGGCTTCACCATCGCGGCGCTGGGTGGCTTTCCGCCAGGCATAAAGCCCACCATTCAAACGCTCGGCCGCGCATCGGTGGCCCTTGGCCTGCTTTGCGTTGGCGCGGCGCTATCCTGGGAGAGTTTTACCGACCGCGTACCAACCCAGGCGCTGACGGGTGTTCTGAAACTGATCGGCATGCCGGCCATTACCTATGGTTTGGGAACATTCGCTGGCCTGCCGCCCTTGCCCCTGGCGGCGGCGGTGATCTTCATGGCGCTGCCAACGGCGGCCACTTCCTATGTCATGGCGCGCGCCATGGGGGGCGATGCCAAGCTGATGGCCGCGATCACCACCACAGAGCATATCGCTTCCATCATCACGCTACCTTTTTGGGTGATGCTGGTTTTGGGATGATGCTCTTGGCGCTGCGCTTGCGCCTTCCCATATCCACGATGCCTCCGTGTCTGACAGGGAAGATCCAACGATGATGCGCTTTTTTCTGGTCCTCTGCGCGCTTTACGCAGGCAGTGCCGTGGCTGTAGCCGCGCCGCCATCCGCCGCGCAGGATGCCGTGCCCGTTCACCAGGAACGGAACCTTTCGGAACGCGCCGGTGCCGTCATGGGTCGCGCGGCAGAGGAAACCACCTCGGCCTTCGGGCGCGCGCTGCAATGGACCGGGCGGCAATTGGAAGGCGCCGGGCAATGGACCGCGCGCCAGGGAGAAACGATCGGGACCGAGCGGCCGGCAAATGCGCCGGCGCCCGTGCCGGTGCGCTGAGCGCTTTCACCCCTGTTCTGGTAGCCTAATCTCCAACCAGCCGCGCGCATCCATCCGCGCGGCATCGCCGGGCAATAGCAACACGGTGGTGGTATCGCTTTCCACAATGGCCGGCCCCGCCACCGCCTGGTCTGCGCCAAGTGCCGCGAAATCATAGACCGGCACATCAATCAGGCCGCTTTCCAGCATGACGCGGCGCGCGCCGCGCGGTGCCACCATGGCACCCGCCGCCTTGACCGCTGGCGCCGACATGGGCGGCAAGCGGCCAATCACCGCGAGTCTGGCATTCACCAGCACAACCTCTTCCTGCCTGAGCGCATAGGTGAACAGCGCTTCGTGGCGTGCATGGAAGGCATCGCGCAGCCGATCCGCAAGCCCAGCACCTTCCCAGGCGACATGATCCAAAGGCACGGCGATATCAAAAACCTGTTCGCCATAGCGCATATCCGCCGCCCGCCTGGTTTCCACCGCGCCGCCGAACCAGCTTGCGACCCTCGCGCGGCCTTCTTCTTCCAAGGCAGCCCAAATGCTGCGCAGCGAAGCGTCATCGGGCACGCCGCCGGTGTTCAATTCGCTGCGCGCCATCTCGTACCGCAAATCCGTATGCAGCATGCCCCAGGCAGAAAGCCCGGCAGCGAAGAAGGGCACCGCGACGCGCTTCATACTCAATTCACGCGCCACCGCGCTGGCATGCAGCCCGGCTGCCCCACCAAATGCCAAAAGGCAGAAATCGCGCGGATCAACGCCGCGCCTGACAGTCGCCACGCGAATCCCATCCGCCATGCGGATATTGGCCAGCCGATGCACGCCCGCCGCCGCGGCCATGGCATCCAGCCCAAGCTTCGCGCCGAGTGTGGCAAAAGCGCGCTCCGCCGCTGCCATATCCAGCTTGCGCTTGCCGCCCAGAAAATTCGCAGCATCCAGATAGCCCAGCACCAGATTGGCATCTGTCACCGCTGGTTCCGTGCCTCCCTGCCCATAGGCCGCCGGCCCCGGCACCGCGCCGGCGCTGCGCGGGCCAACCTGCAACGTACCGCCCGCACCGACATGGCCGATGGAACCACCACCGGCGCCAAGGGTCACGATATCCAGGCTTTCCAGCGCAATACGCTCGCCCGCCACATCACGCCCGCGCCCAAGGGCCGCATCGCCTCCCTGGATCAGCGCGATATCGGTGGAGGTGCCGCCGACATCGAAGGTGATCAAATCCTGCCCCAGGCCGCGTTCAGCGAGCGCGACGCCCGCCGCAACACCGCCCGCCGGACCTGACAGCGCCGTGCCCGCCGCCAAGCGCGCCGCTTCTTCTACCGGCGCCACGCCACCATGCGAGAGAATGACAAAAACCGGCCCGCCATAACCCGCCTGTTCCAGCCGCCCACGCAGCCGCGCCAGATAACGAGACACAATCGGCCCCACATAGGCATTCACCGCTGCGGTCGAAAACCGTTCAAATTCCTTGATCTGCGGCAGCACTTCAGCGGAGGTGGTGACGAAAACCCCAGGTAGCGCCTGCCGCAACGCCTCAGCCGCCGCGTTTTCATGCCGCGCATCGCGCCAAGAATGGAGGAAACATACGGCGACAGCTTCAATACTTTCCGCGCGCAATTGCTGGATGGCGGCATTGAGTGAGGCCTGATCCAGCGGCACTTCAACCCGCCCATCCGGGCGCAGCCTTTCGCGCACCGCAAGGCGCAAGCGGCGCGGTACCAGCGCGGGGGCGGCGGGCAGGCGCATATTGTAGCGTTCCGGCTTCAGCCCTTCACGCATTTCAATCACATCGCGATGCCCCTCGGTGGTGAGCATCGCAATCTTCGCGCCCTTACGTTCCAACAACGCATTGGTGGCAACCGTGGTGCCATGAACGATGCGTTCCGTCTGGCGCAGCAGATCGGCAAGCGAGACGCCAAGGGTTTCCGCGAGAACGGTAAGTCCCGCGACCACGCCCTCGGATTGATCTGCCGGCGTGCTGGCAGCCTTGGCGAGTGTTGTGGTGCCATCCGCCGCGACACAAACCACATCGGTAAAAGTGCCGCCGACATCAACGCCGATGCGATAGGTCATGCCAAGCCCTCCGCCGCATCCGCCGCGCGCGCGGCGGGGTCGCGTTTCTCAGGCGGCCCCCAACCGCCGCCTCCGCCCGACAGCACATGCAATTGATCCCCCGGCGCCAAGGGGATGCCGACTTCCTTGGTGCGCAAATCACGCGATGTGCCATCGGCGCGTTCAAGCCGATAATGATGCGGCAGGCCATCCCGGCCACCCAGCATCCCCGCCGCGCCATAGCGCACGCCGTCACCCGCGGTATTCGCGACTGACGGGCCATCGGTTTCCAGCTTCAGCAGCAAATCCCCGCCAAGCCCGCCGCGATAGGTGCCATCACCCGCGCTGCCGGGGCGGAATTCATGGCGCGCGAAATACAGCGGGAAACGCGCTTCCGCCATTTCCACACTGCCGAATTTCAAACCACCGGCGGAATGCCATTCCCCAGCAGTGGACCAGCCATCACCGCCGGAAGAACCGCCGCCACCTGGCCGCGCATGGAACATGTGCCAGACAAAAAAGCGCCCTGGCCGGCGTGGATCGCGCCCCTTGATCGCCACGCGAAAGCGCCGCCCCCAACCGCCCATGGCGCGATCCGGGCACGCGTTCGCCAGCGCCTTCACTACAGCTTCAACGATCTCATTCGAACAATGCGACGTACACATCGTCACCGGCGCGCCTTCAGCGGCCCAAACCACCGTGCCCTCGCGCGCCTTGATGGTGAGGGGCCGGAAGCAGCCATCATTCTTCGCCACTTCCGGATCAAGCAGGAAGGCAAGCGCCATGCGCACCGCACTCGCCATATTGGGATAGGATGAATTGACAAAGCCCGGCGTTTGCGGCGCGCTTTCCGTGAGGTCCACGGTCAGATGATCGCCCTGTTTCGTCACGCGGGCGCGAATGGCGATATCATTACCGCCAAAGCCATCATCATCCAGAAATGCCTCACCCAGCCAGGTGCCATCGGCCCAGGTGGAAATGATGCGCCGTGTGTGTGCTTCCGCCAGCGCCAGAATCGCATCCACCGCCGCCACGGTGGTGTCAGCACCATAACGCGCCAGCACCGACAGCAGGCGTTTTTCGCCGAGATGCGCGGCGCCGATCATCGCCATCAGATCACCACGCACATCACGCGCGAGCCGCGTATTGGTGATGATCATGCGCACAAGGTCTTCGCGCGGCACGCGCCCTTCGCCGAGCAGAATGGGTGGCACGCGGAGCCCCTCCTGCCAAATCTCGGTCGCACCCGGATTATAGCCGCCATGCGTCGCGCCACCGATATCCGTGTGATGCGCGCGCACGACTGACCAGAACACCAGCCGCCCTTCGGCAAAGACCGGCACAATGGCCGTCAAATCCGGCAAATGCGACCCGCCATGATAGGGGTCATTCAGCAGATAGATATCGCCTTCTTGTACGCTATCGCCAAAGGCGTCGCGCACCGCCTGCACCGCGAAGGGCATGGCGCCGACATGGACCGGAATGTGATCCGCCTGCGCCACCAGCCGCGCTTCGGCATCACATAATGCAATCGAGAAATCGCGCGAGGAATTGAGGATTTGCGAATAGGCGGTGCGCAGCATCGCCTCCCCCATTTCCTCCACAATGGCGCGGAAGCGGTTATCGAGGACGGAGAGCGTGACGGGATCAGGGGCGGTTTTCATGGGGTGAAGGCTTCCCCCGAAGCCCCGCCGCGTCAAGGCTTCGCAGCGGGGCAAAACAGGGCCATGATCGGATGAACCAATGCAGGAGGAAACCATGGCAGTTCATGTCGCCGCACCCGACCTCAGAATCCTGGCCGAGGGGCTGCGCTTCCCCGAAGGCCCTGTCGCCATGCCGGATGGTTCCGTGGCGCTGGTGGAAATTGAAGCGCGGCGCATCACGAAAGTGGCGCCGAATGGCACGAAAACCACCATCGCCGCCGTGGAAGGCGCGCCGAATGGCCTCGCACTTGGGCCGAATGGCAGCTTTTACGTCTGCAATAATGGCGGCTTCACCTGGCATGAGGAACCCGGAATTTTGCGCCCAAGCGGCCAATCGCCGGATTATGCTGGCGGCCGCATTGAAAAGATTGATGCCACCACCGGCAAGGTTGAAGCGCTGATCCGTGTGTGTGATGGGCGCCCTTTGCGCGGCCCGAATGATTTGATGTTCGATGGCAAGGGCGGCTTCTGGTTTTCTGACCTCGGCAAGGTGCGCGCGCGGGACCGCGACCATGGCGGTGCTTATTGGGCATCTGAAGACGGATCACGCGTAGTGGAAGCGGCCTTCCCCGTGTTCGGCGGCGCCAATGGCATTGGCGTGAGCCCGGATGGCAAAACGCTTTATGTGGCCGAGACCGAAACGGGTCGGCTTTGGGCCTGGGATATTGAAGCGCCCGGCAAGCTGAAAAAGGAAACCTGGCCATCCAGCGCGGGCGGGCGCGTGCTGTGCCAATTCCCGGGCTATCAGCGGTTGGATAGCATCGCCATCGCGGCATCGGGCAATATCATTGTGGCGACGCTGGTTTCGGGTGAGATCACGACTGTGTCACCATCAGGCGAGATTCTGCGTACCGTGAAAATGCCCGAACGCATGCCGACCAATATCTGCTTCGGCGGGCCTGATATGCGGACAGCCTACATAACGCTGTCCAACACTGGGAAGTTGGTGGCGATGCAATGGGACGAACCAGGGCTGCGCCTGCCGCATAACTAATCTTGTGTTGCGGATCGTGACCGATCCGCCCTCAGACGCCGGCGCGCGCCTCCGCGCGCTTGGCTTCGCCGCATAAGCGGCGTCGCCCATTCGGGCTCGCGCCCGCCTTCGGCGGGCGTAGCTTTGGTTGCGATGACCCTTTTAACGCTCACTTACCCTAGCTCAGCCAGCACCTCGTTCGTATGCTGGCCAAGCGATGGGGCTTCGGCCACAAAATGGCCAAGCCCCGGCAGCATGGGCAGCGGCACCGCGCCCAGTTGCGGCTGCGGAATACGCGCCGCGGCGCCATAAGCCGTGACGTGTTCATTGCTAAGCCAATCCAGCGGCGTATTGACGCGATCCGCCAGCAGCCTTTCGCCCTGCAATATCGCCACCCATTCCGCGACGGGTTTCTTCAGGAAAGCGGCACGGATGATAGCGTAAAGCACTTCCCTATTCTGCCAGCGCAGATCGAAATTCAAAAAGCGCGGATCGGCAGCGATATCAGCAATACCCAAGGCACCGCACAGCTTCGGCCATTCCGCTTCCCGCACCAGCGTAATCATCACCCAGCCACCATCAGCCGCGCGATAGGCACCCGCCGGCGCATTAGGCGGCGCGGCTGATTTGCCCTGCACGCCCCATTCGCCGATTTGATGCGTCAGCAGATTGGATGTCGCGGCCATCAGCGACATGTCAATCACGCGCTGTCGTGGCATGGTATCCTGCGCGCGCGCGGCAAGTGCGACTTGCACGGCGGAAAAAGCATAAATGCCCGTTGCCATATCGGCGATGAAGGCGCCCGCCTTATGTGGCGCGCCATCAGCACCCTCATTCAGACTGACGAAGCCGGAAAACGCCTGAGCGACGGAATCCGTACACGGCCGTTCCGCATAAGGCCCGGATTGACCAAAGCCCGAAATGGAAAGGCACACGGCATCCGGCTTGGCGTTTTCCGGCCCAAGCCCGATGCGCGCCGCAACACCGGGGCGAAAGGCTTCAATCAGCACATCGGCTTGCGCCGCCAAGGCAGCGGCAACGCTTTTGCCATCTTCCGATTTCAAATCCAGCACCACGGAACGCTTGCCGCGATTGAAGCACACCGTCATGACCGAAACCGTATCCTTGGCCGTGCCAAGCCCGCGCGACCAATCGCCTTCCGGCGGTTCAAGCTTGATGACATCAGCGCCGCAGGCAGCCAGCATCATGCCGCAATAAGGCCCCGCAATGCCCTGGCCGGCATCCAGCACCCGAAGCCCCTTATAGGGCCGCATCGCTTCATTCATCGCGTTTCCTCCAGCGCCAAATCATGCCTATCCTGACGCCAAACACGAATATGGGAAGGGGTAAGCCATGAAGATCACACGCCGCGCCATCATCGCCAGTAGTTTGCTGCCATTTGCCGCCGCCGCGCAGGCGCCGGAATGGCCAAGCCGGCCCGTGCGCTTCATCGTGCCCTATCCGCCAGGCGGCCCCACCGACATTATGGGCCGCATCGTGGCGCAGGCGGTGCAAGGCCCGCTCGGCCAGCCCTTCGTGGTGGAGAATCGCGCCGGCGCAAATGGGCTGATCGGGTCTGAGCAAGCGGCGCGCGCCGCGCCTGATGGAACCACTTTCCTGGTCAATGCCTCGGCCCATGTCATCGTGCCGCATCTGACCCCCAATATGCCGATTGATGTGCTGGCGGATTTCGCGCCGGTGACGAATATCGCCGCCGTGCCGTTATGGCTGGTGGTGAATCCGGCGCTGCCGGTGCGGAGTGTCGCGGATTTCATCGCTTATGCGCGCGCCAATCCGGGGCGTATTTCTTACGCCTCCTCATCCTCAGGCGGCGCGACGCATTTGGCCGGCGAGTTATTCAAACAATTGACCGACACGGATATGGTGCATGTGCCCTATCGCGGCAGTGGGCCCGCTGTGCAGGATTTGATTGCGGGCAATGTCCAGGCCATGTTCGATTCGGTCCCTTCCAGCGCGGCGTCCACCCGCGATGGCCGCTTGCGGGCCTTGGCGGTGACAACGCGCCATCGCATCGCAGCCTTCCCGGATTTACCGACCATCGCTGAAGCCGGCGTACCTGGCTATGAGATTTCCACCTGGTACGGCATTTGGGCGCCAGCGCGCACACCGCCCGCTATCATCAACCGCTTACAGCAGGCGGTCGCCGCCGCCGCGCGTAACCCCGAAACCCGTGCGCGTTTCGATGCGCTGGGCGCGGAGCCCGTCGCCGATAGCCCGGAAGCTTATGCGCGTTTTGTACATGCGGAATTTGATCGTTGGGGCAAGCTGGTGCGCGATGCGCGCATCAAGCTGGATTGAAGGTGGCTTAAATGGAAACGGATTATTTGGTGATTGGCGCAGGTTCTGCCGGCTGTGTGGTGGCAAGCCGCCTTAGCATGGCGGGAAGGCGCGTGACTTTGTTGGAAGCCGGGCCGAAGGATCGCCACCCCTGGATTCATATCCCCGCCGGCATGCTGAAGCTGATGCAGAATCAGAAGCTGGTGAATTGGGGCTACACGACGGAAGCCGAATCTGGCGCCAATAACCGCGAAATCCGCTGGCCGCGCGGGCGGACCTTGGGCGGCACATCTTCCATCAACGGCATGCTTTATGTGCGCGGCAATCCGGCTGATTTCGATCTTTGGGCGCAAATGGGCTGCCGCGGCTGGAGCTATGATGAAGTGCTGCCGCTATTCCGCCGCAGTGAAACCTATCGCAATGGCGGCGACCCTGCCGTGCGCGGTCAGGATGGGCCTTTGCAGGTGGAAGATTACCGTACCATCCTGCCACTGACGCATCGCTTCATCGAAGCGGCGCAGCAAGCGGGCCATCCCTTCCGCCGCGATTTGAATGGCGTTGAACAGGAAGGTGTCGGCTATTCGCAAATGACGCGCATTGGCCGCTGGCGCGGTTCGACCGCGCGCACCTATTTGGCTGAGGCGGGTGACAGGGTGCAGGTGGAAACCGAAGCCCAGGTCACGCGGCTGCTGTTTGACGGCAAGCGCTGCGTGGGGGCGGAGTTTCGCCAGGGCGACACGCTCAAGCAAATCCGCGCCAGGCGAGAAGTCATCCTGTCAGGCGGTGCGGTAAACTCACCGCATGTGCTGCAAATCTCGGGCATTGGTCCGGCTGAGCATTTGCGCGCGCTGGGGATTGAGGTCGTGCAGGATATGCCGGGTGTCGGCGCCAATTTACAGGATCATTATGTCACGCGCGTGCAGCATCGCGTGAAGGATAGTATCAGCACCAATCAATTGGCGCGCGGGCTGCGCTTGGTGGAACAGGTGGCGCGCTTCTTCACTGTCGGTAATGGCGCGCTGACTTTCGGCGTGACGACGGCGCAGGTTTTTGCGCGTTCGCGTGAAGGGCTCGCCAGCCCCGATCTGCAATTGCTGTTCACGCCCGCGAGCTATGCGCTTGGACAGTTTGGTGTGCTTGAAAAAGAACCCGGCATGACTTGCGCCATTTGCCCGGTGAAGCCCGATAGCCGCGGCACCGTCATGGCGAAATCCGCTGACCCATTTGAAAGGCCCGCGATCCGGCCGAATTACCTTTCAGCGCGGAGCGATCAGGAATTGCTCGCGCGTGGACTGCGCATGGTGCGCGATATTTTCGCCCAAGCCGCCATCACGCCTTATAGCGTGCGGGAAATCCTGCCGGGGCCAGAGGTTCAGAGCGATGATGAATTGCTTGCTTTCGCGCGGCAATATGGCACGACTATTTATCACCCGGTCGGCACCTGCCGCATGGGCGAAGATCCCGCGAGTGTGGTGGATAGCAGGCTCCGGCTACGCGGCATTGCGGGGCTAAGGGTGATTGATGCGTCCATCATGCCGACACTCACGACGGGCAATACCAATGTGCCCACCATTATGATCGGCGAAAAGGGTGCGGATATGATCATGCAGGATGAGGCCGCGTGATGCGCGCGATCATATGCGAAAGCTGGCGCGATTTTGACGCGCTGGACATCAAGGATGTACCGCGCCCGGCGCTACGCCCGCATGGCGTGCGGATAAAAGTCGCCGCAGCGGGCGTTTCCTTCGCCACGCAATTGGTGGTGGCGGGCAAGTATCAACGCAAGCCGCCTTTGCCCTTCACGCCGGGTACGGAAATTGTCGGCACGGTGCTGGAAGCCTCCCCGGATGCGGCTGCACCGCCACCCGGCACGCGGGTCTTCGCCGTGGTGGATTGGGGCGGCATGGCAGAAGAAGCCATCGCCGATGATATCCATACCATCGCCATCCCCGATGGCCTGCCCTTGGAACCCGCTATCGCTTTCCCGATTTCCTACCCAACCGCCGGCGCGGCGCTATTGTGGCGCGGCAAGATCAAAGCCGGCGATTGGGTGCTGGTGCATGGCGCGGCAGGCGGCGTTGGCCTTGCCGCTGTTGAAATCGCCAGGGCGTGCGGGGCAAAGGTGATTGCGCGCGCCGGTGTGGCAAAACACGAAATGCTCCGCGCGCGCGGCGCGGATGAGGTGCTGGATAGCGCGGCACCCTTCCGTGATGCGGTGCGCGCCGCCACAGCCGGGCGAGGCGTGGATTGCCTCGTGGATACCATCGGCGGCCCTGCCTTTGATGAAAGCCTGCGTTGCCTGGCGGATGGCGGCAACCTTGTGGTGGTGGGTTTTGCCGGTGGCGGCATTCCAACGCTGCAAACGAATATCCTGCTGCTCAAGAATATCGGTGTGATTGGCGTGAATTGGGGCACCTATGTCGGCTGGTCCCCGGGCGATGGCCGGCGCGATTACGCGCCCGCTGCCCGCGCGCTATGGAATCGATTGGTTACATGGTGGCAGGCGGGTGCGCTGAAGCCTGAAATCCATGCCGCCTATCCGCTGGAGCAATTCCGCGAAGCCATGGCTGAAGTCAGGGCCAGACGCAGCGCGGGCCGCGTCATTCTGCGCCCCTGAAATCGCGCGTGATGGACCAACCCGCCACCCATGCCAATCATCGCGTTATTGCGCTGATCGTCGCCTCTGCGCTGCTGATGCAGAATCTGGATAGTGCGGTGGTCGCCACCGCGCTGCCCAGCATGGCGCGCGATATGGGCGAAGACCCAGCGCGGTTGGGGGCGGCCATCACTTCCTATCTTGTGGCACTCACGGTCTTCATCCCGTTTTCAGGTTGGATCGCGGATCGTTTCGGTGCCAAGCGCGTTTTCATGCTGGCGATCATCGTCTTCGTCGCAGCTTCTGCGCTTTCCGGCCAGGCGCGCGGCTTGGAGGACCTGATCGGCTTTCGCATCCTGCAAGGCGCGGGCGGAGCCATGATGATTCCCGTTGGGCGACTTTTGCTGTTGCGTGGTGTGCGCAAGGAAGAATTGATCTCCGCCATGGCGTGGCTGACGATGCCCGCATTGCTTGGTCCCGTCTGCGGTCCGCCGCTTGGTGGCATCCTCACCGATGTTTTCGGCTGGCGCGCGGTATTCTGGATCAATGTGCCGATCGGCGTGATTGGTTTTCTGCTGGTGGCGTGGAAAATCCCTGCCATCCCACCAATTAATCCAGGCAAGCCTGATGTGCTTGGCCTGGCACTGGTGGGGCTGGCCTTGGCGCTTGGGATGTTTGGGCTTGAAACCGTGGGGCGGCATGTGGTGGCGGAGCCCTGGCCTGGGGTTGCGCTGATAACTGGCGTAGTCATTGGCGTCGCCGCTTATTTCCATTGCCGCCGCGCGCCGCGGCCTGCGATTGATATTTCGCTGCTCAAAATACCAACCTTTCGCCAGCCGGCGCTTTTCGGCAGCCTGTTTCGTGTTGGTGCCGGCGCGGTGCCTTTTCTGGTGCCCATCATGCTGCAGATCGGCTTTGGCATGTCGGCTTCCGAAAGCGGGCTGATATCCTTCGCCACCGCGCTTGGCGCCTTCACCATGAAGCCACTGGTGCGCCCACTGCTCAGGCGCTTTGGCTTTCGGAACGCGCTGCTGATCAATGGTGTCTTGGCGGCAGCCGGGATCGCGCTGCTTGCCTTCCCCAATCCCGCCTGGCCGGTCGCGGCGATTTTCCTGCTGCTGGGGTGCGGCGGCCTATTCCGCAGCTTACAATTCACCTCCCTCAATACGCTGGTTTTTGCGGATGTGCCGCCGGAAAAACTTTCCGCCGCCACCAGCTTCTACAGCACACTGAATCAATTATCGCCCGCGCTTGGCGTGGTCCTGGCAACCGCGACGCTGGAGGCATCGCGCCTGGTCGCAGGCCGTGCAGAACTTGTGCTTGCGGATTTCTCCACTTGCTTCCTGGTGGCGGCCACGGTCACGCTTCTGTCCATTCCCATGCATGCAGTCCTCAGCCGGGATGCGGGGGCTGAGGTCTCTGGCCATACCCCGAGGCAGAAGCCCGAATGATGCATCCCGCCGCGTAACATGCGATAAGCTGCCCTGCCCTTGGCGAGGAACCCCCCGATGAAACTGCCGCGCCTATTGCTGGTCCTGATGCTGGCCTTTGCCCCGGTCATTGCAGACGCGCAGGGCTTTGACCTGCCGGGCTTGTCTCAGGAAGCGGGCGCCTATCAGCAAAGCCTGCAACGCCGTTTCCCGGCTGGCGGCACACCGCAACAACGCGCAACCGCGGAACGCCGCGCGCAGGATGCCATTGCGCGGCGAGATTTCGCCGCCGCCGCCGCTGCCCTGGAAGAACGCATCGGTCTTGGCAATAGCAATGCCGATCACTGGCTGGCGCTGGCTGAAGCCCAGCTTGCCCGCACACCACCTGAAAACAACCGCGCCTTGCAAGCCGCCTGGCGCGCCTTTCAATTCGCCCCGGGCGGAGAGCCCGAGGTTCCGCCCCTGCTGCTGATTGCCGAAGCGCTCCGCCGGCAGGATCGCCTCGCGCAACAGGTGGAAGCTTTGGAAGCGGTGGTGGAACGCCTGCCCAATGACGCACGCCACAAAGAAGCGCTGGATGCCGCGCGCCGCGCCGCTGGCATGTTGGTGCGGCGCGTCACGCCGGAACCGGATGCCGAACCGGCGCGCGCCTGCATCACCTTCACCATCCCGCCCGCGCGGCGCAGTGATTTGCGTGCGGAAGATTGGGTGCGCGCTGACCCTGCCTTGCCCAACCTTACCATCGAACGAGAAGCGGATCAGCTTTGCGTGGGCGGCTTGCCCTGGGGCCAGACCACGCGCCTGATCCTGCGCGCTGGTCTGCCGGGTGAAGGCGGTAACCTCCGCGCCGATACGCCGCTCGCCATCGCCATGCCGGATCGCAGCGCGCGCATTGTTTTTGAAAACCGTGCTTTCATCCTGCCGCGCGGTCAGGCGCCGCGCCTTGGTGTGGCGACGGTGAATATCGAGAAATTGCAGCTTCGCCTGGTGCGGCTTTCCGAACGCAATCTCATCTCGCTCCGCGAACGCTGGCGCCCGGGTGAGGCGTTGGATCAATGGATGGCGCAATATATCGGCGATCAAAGCGGGCGTATCTTGTGGGAAGGCAGCACTGAATTGCAGGGCGGCACACCTAATCGCCTCACGCGTCATGCGCTGCCGCTTGCTGATTTGCTGCGCGATGCCGCGCCGGGGCTTTATGTGCTTTCCGCCCGACAAGGCGAAACCCGCCGAGGCGAAGGCGCTGCCGCCGCCTTTCCCTTCTTTGTCACGGATATCGCGCTGACGGCCTGGCGCGGCGCGGATGGGCTTGCCGTGCAGGCGCGCGGCTTTCAATCGGGCCAGGTCAAATCCGGGCTGCGCGTGGCACTGATGGCGCGCAATAATGATGTGCTGGCGGAAGCGCGCACGGATGCAGCGGGGCTTGCGCGTTTTCCAATCGCTTTGCTGCGTGGCCAAGGGCCATTGGCGCCCTTCGCCATTCATGCCGAAGCGCCGGATGACCTCGCCGCGCTCAATCTTGAAGCGGCGAGTTTTGATCTTTCGGATCGCGGCGCCACGGGCCGCGCGCATCCCGGCCCTTTGGATGCGTTTCTCTGGCTTGATCGCGGCATTTATCGCCCTGGCGAGACAGTCAATCTGACCGGCCTTTTGCGTGATGCCGCGGGCAATCCGCAGGATATGCCGCTGCGCCTTCGGCTGCGCCGGCCCAATGGGCAGATCGCGTCGGAAGTCACACCGCAGCGCCTTGCGGGTGGCGCGATTTCCTGGCCGCTCCGGCTTTCTGATGGCGCGGTCTTTGGGCAATGGAATATTGAAGCGCTGGTTGATCCTGCTTTGCCGCCGATTGGCCGCGCGCAATTCCGGGTGGATGCTTTTGTGCCGGAAGGGCTGGAAGTCACCGCCGGGCCGGCGCCGGGGCCTTTGGTGCCGGGCAATACGGCGCTTGATCTGCCGGTCACCGCGCGCTTCCTTTATGGCGCGCCGGGCGCGGGGCTTACGGGCAACGCCGAGATTCGCCTGCTGCCGGATCCCGAGCCTTTTGAAGCCTGGCGCGGCTGGCGCTTTGGCTTGCAGGATGAGAGCTTCGCGCCGGATTTGATCACACAGGAAATCGCGCCGCTTGATCGAGAAGGGCGCGGCGTCGTTGCGCTTTCCCTGCCGCGCGCACCGGATACAACGCTGCCCATCAAGGCCAATGTCACGCTGGCGATTGCAGAGCCCGGAGGGCGCGAAAGCCGCGCGCAGATTGCCGTGCCGGTGCGTGCTGCCGGCTTGTTCCCGGTGCTGCGCCCTGCCTTTCAGGGCGATGCGATAGATGCCGGCGCGGAAGCGGCCTTTGATATCGCTGCCGTCGCACCCGATGGCAGTGCGGCGTCAGCGCGGCTGCGGCTACGATTGGTCCGCGAAAGGCCGGATTGGCGGTTGGTAATGCGCAATTCCATCGCGCGGTTTGAAACGGTTTGGCGCGATGAACCGGTGGATGCGGCTGAGGTCGCCATCACCCCTGCCGCGCCTGCGCGTTTTGCGCGCAGCCTGCCCTTTGGCCGCTATCGGCTGGAAATTGCCGATGCGGATGGTCTTGGCATGGCATCCTACCGCTTCCGCGCCGGCTGGGCGGGCGTTGAAAGTGCGGAAATCCCGGACCGGATTGATGTCGCCGCGGAACGCCGCAATTTCGCACCGGGAGAGGTCGCGCGGCTGCGCATCACGCCACCCTTCGCGGGGCCGGCAACCGTGGCGGTGTTGACGGATCGCTTGGTGTCGCTCCGCGAGATTACCCTTGCCGAAGCAGGCACGGATATCGAGGTGCCGGTGGATGCCGCCTGGGGGCCGGGCGCTTACATTGCCATCACCGCCTATCGCCCTGGTGAGGCGCGTGAAGGCCGCCCCGCCCGCGCGCTTGGCCTCGCCTGGATCGGGCTTGATCCCGCGCCGCGCCGGTTGGAGGTGGCAATCACCGCGCCCGAACGCATCCGCCCGCGCCAGCGCGTAGAAATCCCGATCAGCATTGCGGGCGCGCGGGGTGAGGCGATGGTGACGCTTGCTGCGGTGGATGAAGGGATTTTGCGCCTGACCGGCTTTGCCTCACCCGATCCGGTGGCACATTTCCTGGGTCGGCGCAGGCTTGGCGTGGATATTCGCGATGATTACGGGCGGTTATTGGCGCCGGCGGAAGGTACTTTGGCGCTGCTCCGCCAGGGTGGTGATGGTGGGCTGGCGGGGATGGGTATTCAGCCGCCGCAGAAACTAGTGTCGCTGTTTTCAGGCCCGCTGCGGGTTGGCGCCGATGGCAGCGCGGTGATCGCGCTGGAGATTCCGGATTTCGCCGGCGAATTGCGCCTGATGGCAGTGGCCTGGGAAGGCACACGCATTGGCGCCGCAACCCGCGCCATGACAGTGCGCGATCAGGCGGTGGTGGAAGCAGCCTTGCCGCGCTTCCTCGCCCCCGGCGATACGGCGCGGCTGCCCGTGCTGATGCACAATATCGAATTGCCGGCGGGCGAGATTGTCGCTGAACTCAGCACCGAAGGCGCCATTGCGATTGAAGGACCGACGCGCTTAGCCGCGCAGCTTGCGACTGGCGAACGCGCAGCACCTGCAACGACCTTGCGCGCGCTTGCGGGTGGTGAGGGCGTGTTGCGGCTCCGCCTGAGCGGCCCCCAGGGTTTCAGCGTCACGCGCGAAAGCCGCATCACCATTCGCCCCGCGCGGCCCTTGCTGACCGATGTGCAATCGGCGGAATTACCAGGCGGCGCGGAGCGAGAGGTGGCACCCGCCTTTGATCGTTTCATTCCTGGCTCGGCGCGGGCGGAGCTCAGCCTTGGTGCCGTGGTGCGGTATGATGCGGCGGCAGCTTTGCGTGCCGTGGAAGCTTTTCCACTTGCCTGCCTGGAACAAAGCGCAGCGCGGGCCATTGCGCTGAGTGCAGGGCTATTCGCGCCAGCCGGTGGCGATCACGCGGCCAGGCTACAAGCCGCGGTGCAGGCCATTTTGGATCGGCAGCGTTTTGATGGCGCCTTCGGTCTTTGGTCCGCCAATGCGGAAGCGGAATTATGGCTGACGCCCTTTGCGCTGGAAGCCTTGCTCCGCGCCCGCGCTGCTGGCGCCACGCTGCCCGAAGCCGCGCTGAATGATGCGCTGCGCTTCCTGGATGATGCGGTGGGCGATACGGGCGAATCCACGCCGGAAGAACGCGCGGCGCAAGCCTATCGGCTGCATGTGCTGGCCATGGCGGGGCGTGTGCGGCTTGGTGCCGCGCGGCGGATGATGGAAAGCGCGGGCGATATGCCAACGCCCCTTTCGCTCGCGCAATTGGGCGCGGTGTTTGCGCGCGGCGGGGATCGCGCACGGGCGGAACAGGCTTTCAACGCAGCACTTTCGAACCTTGGCCGCCGCTGGTGGAGTTTTGATTACGGCACAGCGCAGCGGGACGCGCTGGCGGTAGCAGGCCTGCTCAAGGAAAGTGGCTTGCTCGCGGATCGGCTGGCGGCGCTAATGGGCGCCCTGCCGGGGCAGAATTTCACGCCAGAGAATACCAGCACGCAGGAACAGGCCTGGGCCGTGCTGGCGGCAGCGCGTTTGGGCCAAGGCTTGCGCCCGATCGAAGCCAGCCTGGATGGCGTAGTGCTCCCTGCCGCCCCGGTGATTGTGGCCCCGCTTCCGGCACCGGCGCGGCTGCAGAACCTGGGTGCCACGACGGTTTGGCAAATGGTGGCGACCAAAGGCATTCCGCGTGAGGCTCAGCCCGCCGCGCGGCAGGGGCTGCGCGTGACACGGCACTTCCATGCGCTGGATGGCAGCGCCCTGAACCTTGATACGCTCCGCGCCGGGGATGGCTTCATTCTGCTTTTGGAAGCCCGCGCGGATGCGGATGACAGGCATCAATTACTGGTGCAGCAGGGCCTACCGGCGGGGTGGGAAATCACCGGGCGCTTTGGCGCGGGGGAGGTTTCCGGCCTGCCCTGGCTTGGCGCGCTGACGGCCATTGATAGCCAGCCGGCCTTGGATGATCGCTTCGCCGCAGCGGTGACCTTGGAAGGGGAAAACCGCGTGGCGCGCATTGCGGTGCGGGTGCGGGCGGTGACGGCAGGCAGCTTCGAATTGCCGGGGGCCGAGGTGCGGGAGATGTATCGCCCGGCGATTTTCGCGCGTCAGGCTACGGCGCGAATCGCAATCCTGCCCTGAAGCTTTTCAGCCCCCATCCTTATTGGGGCGGCGGCGAAAGGCATCCAGGCTGACAACCTCGCCCTGCGGCGCGGGGGCGGGGGGCGGCGCTGCTGGCGCTTCCGGCATGGCTGGCAGGCCCGCCTTTTCTTCTTCCAGCCCGCTTGGCGTGAAGCGCAAACCAAAGCGCACATGCGGATCGTGGAACATAGTCAACGCGCCAAAGGGGATCACCAGCTTCGCCGGCGCGCCGCCGAAATGCAGCGTCACGCCAAAGCGCTCCGCCACGCGGTCCACAAACAGCCCTTCGAATTGGTGTTGCAGGACAATGGTGATTTCCTGCGGGTATTTCGCTTTCAGATGCCCAGGGATCGCGACCCCCGGATGATCTGTCCGGTAGCTCAAATAGAAATGATGCTCCCCCGGCATGCCGTGTTTGGCGGCATGTTCCAGGGCGCGCCACGCCACTTCGCGCATCGCATCTTCCGACCAGGCTTCATAAGGAAGCAGGCTATCGGGCGGGGGGGATTTCTCGCTCATCGCGGGGTGTCTCTATATCCCTTGGCGCACAAAGGAAAGAGTGGGGGGCTTCTGTTGCCCGGCGCCCCCCGAGCCGCGCTTACCTATTAGGCAGCGAGTGCGGCAGCCTCACGGCTGTTATCGTTCGCACTTAAGGTTTAGCCCGATAACGGCGGTACAATGCCGAGCAAAAGCGTCCCCTTTACCACGCGCGTCGAGCCTGTTTCGCCCCCATCTGCCGCTGATAAGGCGGGTGATTGGTGGAGGCGCCGGGTACCGCCCCCGGGTCCGCAACGCTTATTCCGAGCCGTGTTTATCGCCATAGTCACCGAAGTGACGAGGCAGATATAGGCGTTGTGGCGCGGGATTTCGAGGGGGGTCTTTTGAGGGAACGCGCTACTTCGGGAAGGTAACCGCCAAGTGCACCCCCGCGACAGGCCACCCTGCACTGGTAAAACAACGCTTTTTTACGAGCATTCTGCCGCCGTGCCGACTGGCCCCATGTCTCAACAAGAAACCCAGCCCTGGGCATTGCTTAGCCGTTTGTAGCGTTTCTCAAAATTCCTACTTGGCCTTAAACTACGCACCGAAGTTCGTTTAGCACAGAATGTCCTATTGCCTGCTTCGGAATGCGAGAACACACTCAGAAATCCAAAAACTAGAGATACGAAAATGCCCCTGAAAGACGATGGAGATCTCATTCGTGGCCTGGGGTACGTCGCTTTGTATGCGGCCTACCTTGAAGAGGCAATCGAGGATATCTTCTTTGCTGTGGTTAAAATGGAAAAGGAGCAAAATCCGAAGATGGATTTTTGGCCCATCAGCCAGAAGCTCAAATACGTCGACAAAAAAATGAAAGAATGGCACAATTTACCATCAGAGTTGGAAGAGTTTTGTAGTTATACGGAACAATTACTGAGTCTTCTGGAAAATAGGAATATTTTGATCCACGGGCGTATCTACGCAGACAAAAAGACTGGGGACACATTGAAGCCTGCTCGAAAGGGCTGCCAGGCAGTCTCAGCTGTTTCTGCTGACTTTTACAAACTAGCCGATCAGTTATTTGCGGCTTTGGAGCCTTGCAAGATCGCCAAGTCTGCCCTTCGGCGCTACAAGGAGGCACGAACAAGAAATGCCGACTGTGCAGATTAATTTTCTTTATTGTGTCCACCAATTCTCCACCATCAGCCTTTACTGTCCTTCACTAACCCCTTTTCGACCACGCGCGCATAAAGCGCCGCACCATAGGGAATGGCCTCATCATTGAATTGATAGCGCGGGTTGTGCGGCATGGCGCCATCGCCATTGCCAAGGTAAATATAGGCACCGGGCACACGTTCCATCATGAAGGAAAAATCCTCGGAGCCCATGCCCGGTGGCTTGTCACGCGCCACTTTGGCATCGCCCACCAATTCAGCCGCCGCCGCGGCATAGGCTTCGGTCTGCTCCGCATCATTGATCGTGGGTGCAAAGATCAACCGGTAATCCAAGCTGGCTGAGGCACCAAAGCCAGCCGCGACCCCTTCCGCCACGCGCTTCAGCCCTTCTTCGATTTGGGCGCCGACCTCCCGCGCAAAGAACCGCGCCGTGCCGGAAATCACCGCGGTTTCGGGAATGACATTATAGGCATCACCGCCCACCACCTTGGTCACACTCACCACCGCCGCATCGCGCGGCGAGAGATTACGCGAAACAATTGATTGTAGCGCGGTGGTGACATGGCAGGCGGCCAATACGGGATCAATGGAGACCTCCGGCCGCGCGCCGTGGGAACCCTTACCGGTAATGGTGATATCGAAAAAAGCGCCCCCCGCTGCGGTTGGGCCGCTATTGATCGCATATTCGCCAAGCGGCATATTTGGCCGGTTATGCATGCCGTAAATCGCATCGCAGGGAAAACGCTCAAACAGCCCATCTTCCAGCATGGCGAGCGCGCCGCCGCAGCCTTCTTCGCCGGGCTGGAAGATGAAATGGACAATGCCGTCGAAATTGTGGGTCTCCGCCAGGTATTTGGCGGCACCCAGCAGCATGGTGGTGTGCCCATCATGCCCGCAGGCATGCATCGCCCCCTTCACCGTGCTGCGGTAGGGCAGGTCCGTGAGTTCATCCATCGGCAGCGCATCCATATCGGCGCGCAGCCCAATGGCGCGATTGCCGGAACCATTGCGGAGCACGCCAACCACGCCCGTGCCACCGACGCCGCGATGGACTTCAATGCCCAGCGCTTCCAGGGCGGTGGCGACCTTCTCCGCCGTGCGGAATTCCGCCATGCCGAGTTCCGGATGGGCATGCAGGTCCCGCCGAAAGGCAGTCAGTTCAGCGTGATGGCGGCGGATGGCGTCAAGCGGGGACATGGGGGCTCCGGGGCTGGTTTCCCGCCCATCCTGCCCGGAAGCGGCGCGGGGCGGAAGCACCCGCGCTTGACCCGCCCGCCCCCCACCGCTACCGCCAATGCGGTCAAAACAGGCGAGACTCACCATGGCGCTTACCGATGCCCAGCAACAGGAAATCGCAGCCGCACGCGCCAGCGAAGCTCCCACGCGCCGCCCAAGCGTGCCGGCGCTGGAAGCCATGCTGTTCGAGGCGCTGCCCGTGCTGGATCACGGCTTTGTCCGGGTGATTGACTATATGGGCGATGACGCCGCCATTGTGCAGGCGGCGCGCGTTTCCTATGGCCGCGGCACCCGTGCAGCGAATGAGGATCGTGGCCTGATCCGTTACCTCATGCGCCATCGCCACAGCACACCCTTTGAGATGTGCGAAATCAAATACCATGTGAAGCTGCCAATCTTTATCGCGCGGCAATGGATCCGGCACCGCACCGC
This sequence comes from Roseomonas sp., assembly GCA_020249145.1. Lineage (GTDB taxonomy): Bacteria > Pseudomonadota > Alphaproteobacteria > Acetobacterales > Acetobacteraceae > Neoroseomonas. Next base: position 123,154 of record JADCGF010000001.1, read on the forward strand.
GAATGTGAATGAATATTCCGCGCGCTATTCCATCCTGGACCGCGAATTCTACATCCCCGCGCCGGAGAACCTGGCCGCGCAATCTTCCATGAACCGCCAGGGGCGCGGCGATGTGCTTGAAGGCGCTGAAGCCGCGCGCGTGCTTGATCTGCTGCGCGAAGACGCCACGCGCAATTATGATCATTACCTTGAAATGTTGAATGAGGATGATGAAGGCGCTGCGCGCGATGAAGGCCGCCAGGGCTTGGCGCGCGAATTGGCGCGCATGAACCTGACGCTGAACGCCTATACGCAATGGTATTGGAAGACGGATTTGCACAATCTGCTGCATTTCCTGTCGCTGCGCGCAGATGCCCATGCGCAATATGAAATCCGTGTCTATGCGGAAGCCATGCTGAAAACCGTTGAGGCTTGGGTGCCCATGGCCTTTGAAGCCTTCCGCGATTACCGCATGGGTGCGGTGACATTCTCCGCGCAAATGATCGCGATCCTGCGCCGGATGCTGGCTGGTGAGGCCGTGACGCAGGAGGCCAGCGGGCTTTCCAAGCGCGAGTGGCGGGAGATGATGGAGATGCTGGGGCGGTCCTAGACCATGTTGCGTTCAGATGGTTCCATCTGAACGCGATCTACTCCGCGGCCCGGGCCTTCGCCTGGAACGGGTGGCGCGACCCAAGCCTATAGCATGCGGAGCAGCGCCGGGAAGTTCCCCGCCTGCCAAGCCGCCGCCGGCATATGGCTCCCTGTCGCATGCGTCCCCGCACTGGTCGCCAGGCGCAATTCGCGGGGTGAAATGCCGTAGCTGCGGCGGAACATCCGGCTGAAGCTGGAAGGATCAAACAGCCCGACGGAATCGGCGATTTCCGAAATGCTCCGCAGATCAGCCGCGTTGGACAAGGCACGATGCGCCGCGGCCAGCCTTTCACGCTGGATGCATTGCGCCACCCCGCCATGCATTTCAAACAGCCGGTAAAGCTGAGACCGCGAAATCCCGGCCAGCCGGCACAGCCGCGCCGGGCCAAAGGTGGCCGAACCCAGATTGGCGCGGATAAGCGCGCGCAGCCGCATGATCTGCGCGGTTGCCACCGGTCCCGATATGGCTTGCTCAGCGCGCGAACCCGGTGCGATGGCAAGGGCGATCATTGCCTGGGTCGCTTCCGCCATCCGCTCGGCCTCGGCGGCAGTCATGCGGGGCAATTCGGTGGCCAGCAGCCGCAAATGCTCTGCCAATAGCCGGCCTTCCGGCGTGTTCAGCATGCGGGATCCATGCCCAAGCCGGCTTGCTTCGGGCAGCAGATCCCTTGGCGTGTAAAGAAACACCCAAGATGAACGGGTGCGCGCCACTTCAAAGGGCTGCGCCAGCGAATCCAGCATGATCTGCCCTGGCTGCATCATGCTGATCTGATCGCGTGTCCGATGCACCCGGCTGCCTTGCAGGGCCATGGAAAAGCACCAATGGTCCAAGCCATCCCGTCGCAGGCACTCAGCGGTGCGGCTATAGGCGCCACCTGGCGTCTCGGCCTTGGTCAAGGCCAGCCTGCCGAAACTCCAGGTGGTGGCCTCGGCTTCGTAGCTGTCCGGGCGCGATGGCGGGCAGTGATGCTCCAGAAAGCTCGCATTGGCATCCCGCCAGGCGTCGAATTGCTGGTGCGGGGGCAAATGGTGGTTGGTTTCATGCAGGCAGGGCAGTGGCTTGGTCTGTGCTGGACCGGGCGGTAAAATGCCCGCCATGGCCCCTTCCGACCGTACCGTCTGATAAACGCCACCCTCGTACATTTATTAAAACCCTCAGCCTGCTTTTGGGCAGTTGTTGCGATAACTACAGAAAACGCACAGGAAAGCCAAGAATTTTTTAACTTTTTGCCATCTCCACGGCACGCCAACGCCATGCTGTGTAAAGTGATGGGACGCCGGGCCTATGTCTGCCAGGATTTATCTATTGCGGCGCAGCATGGCATGGGCTGAAAGGGGCGCGGGATTGGCGCACCCCCCTCTCAGGGATTGTCTTTTCCGTCCAATCCGAAAGGGGACCCGACATGAACCGGCGCGCAAATGTCAATGTGGATTTGGCCCTGCAAGGTGGTGGCGCGCATGGCGCCTTTACTTGGGGGGTGCTCGATCGGCTTTTGGAAGAACCCTGGCTGGAGATTGAGGGTATTTCCGGCACCTCAGCCGGCGCCATGAATGCCGCCATCATGGCCTGCGGTTATGCGCGCGATGGGCGGGATGGTGCGCGTCAGGCGCTTGAAGGCTTCTGGCGCAAGGTCTCCAAGGCAGCGCGCTTCAGCCCGTTTCAGCGCGGCCCGGTGGATATCATGCTTGGGCGCTGGACGCTCGATAACTCGCCGGCGTTTTTGATGATGGACCTGATGGCGCGCATGGTCTCGCCCTATGATGTGCCCTCAGTCGGTGGCAATCCGCTGGCGGATGTGCTGGCGGATTGCCTGGATTTCGCGGCACTCCGCACCGGGCCGATCAAGGTGTTTGTGACAGCAACCAATGTGCGCACGGGCCGCGCGCGGGTGTTCCGCAATGCCGATCTGGGGGTGGAAGCGCTGCTGGCTTCTGCCTGCCTGCCGCAGCTTTTCCAGGCGGTGGAAATTGAAGGCGAAGCCTATTGGGATGGCGGCTTTGCCGGCAATCCAACCCTGGTGCCCCTGGTCACGGAATTGGAATCGGATGACACCATCCTAATCCCGATCAACCCGATTGACCGCCCCGGCATGCCGCGCAGCGCGCGTGATATCCTTGATCGTGTCAATGAAATCTCCTTCAACGCAGTGGCGCTCAAGGAACTCAAGATGATGGCGTTGCTCCGCAAGGTGGCCGATCCGGGCGATAGCGAAGGCGCGGCCTGGGCGCGCATGCGGCTTCATATGGTGCGCAATGATGTGATGGTGGAACTTGGCTATTCCTCAAAGCTCAATGCCGAATGGGCCTTTCTGGAATGGTTGCGCGATGCCGGGCGGCAGGCGGGTGACGCTTTCCTGCGCGATCATGGCGCGGCGCTTGGCAAGCGATCTTCGCTTGATCTGGATGCGCTGCTTGCCGGTATCTGAACGCCTATTCCCGCGCTTCCTGCCCGGAAAGCAGGGACGCAAAGGGCCGTGCGGTTGGAAACTCCTCGAAAAGCGTCAGCATGGCAATCAGCGCCGGCGGGCCAATGAAGGCGCCCGGCACCCCCCAAAGGAAGCCGCCGATAAAGACCGAAACCAGCACAAGGAAGGGCGAAACCGCGAGGTTCCGCCCCGCCAGCCGCGGTTCGATATAGCTGCCGCCCAGGAATTGCATCACCTGCAAACCCGCAAAGACCATCAGTGCCGACCCCCAGGAGCCGAATTGCAAAGCGGCGAACAGTGTTGGGAAAAGCGTTGCCACCAGCGGCCCCAGGAAGGGGATGTAATTCAGCACCAGCGCAATCGCCCCCCATTCGGCGGCAAGTTCCAGCCCCATGATGGTGGCAAAGGCCCAAACCACCAGGCCGGTCGCCACCGAAACCAGCGTGCGCACCAGCATATAGGCGCGCAGCTTCGCCCCGATTCGCTCTGCCGCGCGCAGCAGCGCCGTGGGCGTAGTGTGCCTGAAAAACAGCATTTGCGATCTGACCGCGCCAACCTCCAAAAGGCCGAGCAGCACAAACACCAGCGTCAGCAGAATGAAACTCAGCGTGCCGCGCAGCTGCGCCAGCACGCCCTGCGCCAGGCGCACCAGCCAGCGCGCATCGAATTGCGCGGCGATGGAGCCTGCCACATCAATGCCGCGCGCCTCTGCCCAGGCAAGCTGCGCTGTGTAGAACGCCTGGATTTGCGCCGCATTCGCCACAACATGCGAACCAACGCGCCCAAAGGCCCAGGCGACGAGCAGCGCCAGGCCAAGCAGCGTCACCAGCGTCACCAGCATGGTCACCAGCAGCGCCGCCACTGCGGGGATGCGCTTTTGCAAAGCGCCTTGCAGCGGCCAGACCAGCGCAATGGCGAACAAGGCAAAGACCACCGGCGCGATCACGGCTTGCGCCGCCGAAAGCCCTGCGGCCAATATGACCACGCAGGTAAGCGAGAGCAAAACAATCAGGGGGCGGGGCAGGACGCTCATGTTCTCTCTTTCGGAGGTGCCGTATGCTGATGCGTTGGGCGAAGGGCTTCGGCAAGCAGGCACTGATTCTGGTGGCGGTCCTGCTCTCCATAGGTATCGCGCTCCGCGCCTGGGATGTCTATCACGGCCCTGATTTGCGCCCCTGGCATACCAAGGTGCCGCCCGAATTGGATGCGGCGGGGCTGGATGCCACGGATTGGCGGGCCTTCATGGCCGCCGAGGCGCGCGCCTTTGATTTCGTTCGGCAGAAAATCATGGAACGGTTGCCGGAGGAAGATCGCGGTCCCGGTAATCGGTATGATCCGGCAAGCCCGCTCAACCCCGCTCGCTTCGCCAAGGATTGGAACAGGTCCTTCATTCTTGAACCGCAAGGCCCGTTGCGGGGCGCCGTGGTGCTGGTGCATGGCCTGACCGATGCGCCCTTCAACATGCGCCATGTGGCGCAGCTTTACGCCGAAGCGGGTTTTCTGGCCGTGGCACCGCGCATGCCGGGCCATGGCACGGTGCCGGCGGGGCTTGCCGATGCCACCTGGCCGGATTGGGCAGCGGCCACGCGCCTGGCCGTCCGCGAAGCGCGCCGCCATGCGCCCGGCCTGCCCTTGCATCTGGTGGGCTATTCCAATGGTGGTGCGCTGGTGCTGCGCCATGCGCTGGAAGAAGCGGAAGCGGGCAACGCGGCCTTGCCGGATCAGCTTGTGCTGATCTCCCCCATGGTGGGCGTGACACCTTTTGCCCGTTTCGCCGGGCTGGCTGGCCTGCCCGCGCTGCTGCCGGCCTTTGCGGGCGCGGCCTGGCTTTCCGTGCTGCCGGAATTCAACCCCTTCAAATTCAACTCCTTCCCGGTGAATGCCGCGCGGCAATCCCATCAATTGACCGCCGAAGTGCAAGCCCGGCTCCGCCGCGTGACCGATGCGGGGCGGCTGCAACGCCTGCCGCCGATCCTGACCTTCCAATCGGTCGCGGATTCCACCGTCAGCACCCGTGCGGTCATCAGTGCGCTGCATGCGCAGCTGCCGGCGGGCCGCAGTGAGCTTGTGCTGTTCGACCTCAATCGCGAAGCACGGCTGGGCCCCATGCTGAGCCCCGGCGCGGATGCGGCACTCACCGCCATGCCGCCCGCGCCGCGCGGCTTTGGCCTGACGATCCTGACCAATGCCGCGCCAGATAGTCTGGCGGTGGAAGCGCGCAGCACCAAAGCGGGCGAAACCTTTCAGGCGGTCCGGGCGCTGGGCCTTGCCTGGCCGGCGGGGCTGTTTTCGCTGTCGCATGTGGCCTTGCCCTTCCCGGTGGAAGATGGGCTTTATGGTCTGGTGCCGGCGGCCCAGGATCAATTCGGCGTCCGGCTTGGTACCATCGCGCCACGCGGGGAAAATGGCGTTTTGGTCATGAGCCTGGATGCCCTATTGCGCATTTCATCAAATCCGTTTTTCCCATACATGCGAGAGAGGATGGAGGGCATCATGCCAAGCTCAGCCGGGACGCCCAGCGCAACAACGGGACGCGCCGCCGATACGGCTGCGCCCCCCAGGCGTTAATCATGCGCCGCTTCATGAAACTGGAAGGATCGAGCATGCGGAGTTTTCCGGGCGCCTATGGGCTGCCATGCCTGGTCCTGGGCTTGGCGCTAACCGCTTGCGATCAGGCGCCCCCACAGCCGGCCGCCGATCCGCGCCCGGTGCGCGTGGTGAGCGTGGCTGAACGGGCCGAGAGCAGCATCGTCACCCTGACGGGCACGATCCAGGCGCAAACCGAAGTCAATCTTGGCTTTCGCATTGATGGCCGCATGGTGGAACGCCTGGTCAATGTGGGGGATCGGGTAGAGGCCGGGCAGGTTATCGCGCGGCTTGACCCAACCACCGAGGAAAACAGCCTGCGCGCAGCGCGTGCAGCCCTGCTGGCGGCAGAAGCGCAATTGGTGGAAACCCATGCGAATTACCACCGCGCGCGCGAATTGCTGCGCACCGGGTTTGGCACGCGCCAGCGCTATGATCAGGCGGCGCAGCAATTGCAAACCGCGACCAGCGCGGTGGATTCCGCTGAAGCCCAGATGAATATCGCGCAAAACCGCCTGGGCTATACGGTGCTGATGGCGGATGCGCCCGGCACCGTGACCGCGCGCGGGGCGGAACCCGGCGAAGTGGTCGCCCCTGGCCGCATGATTGTGCGCCTTGCGCGCCAGGAAGGGCTGGATGGCGTGTTTGACGTGCCGCCTCTGGTCAAGGATCAGGCGCCGCCCGGCGTGGTGGTGAGCGTGGCGCTGACGCTTGATCCGGGCGTCAGTGCTCAAGGGCGGGTGCGGGAGGTTTCGCCCAGCGCCGATCCCGTCACCGGCACGTTTCGGGTGCGCATTGGCCTGAATAATCCGCCGCCCGCCCTCAGGCTTGGGTCAACCGTGACCGGGCGGATGGAGGTGACCAGCGGTGGCGGCTACACCCTCCCGGCGAGTGCGCTGACGCGCCAGGGCGCAAGCCCGGCGGTTTGGGTGGTGGACCCGGCATCGCGCAGCGTCGCCCTCAGACCCGTTGAGGTGCTGCGCCATGATCCGGCGCGGGTTGTTGTCAGTTCCGGCCTCACGCGCGGGGATGTGGTGGTGACCGCGGGTGTGCAGGCGCTGCGCCCCGGCCAGAAGGTGCGCCTGCTGGAAGCCGCGCAGTGATCGGCCCCAATCTTTCCGAATGGTCCATCAAGCGGCCGCAGCTTGTTGTCTATTTCATGCTGGTCGCGGTGATTGCCGGCGCGCTGGTGTTTCTGCGCCTTGGCCGTAATGAAGACCCGGCCTTTACCTTCCGCACCATGGTGGTGCAGGCCGCCTGGCCCGGCGCGACCATTGAGGAAACCCTGCTGCAAGTGACCGAGCGGCTGGAACGCACGCTCCAGGAAACGCCCAATCTTGACCGGCTGCGCAGCTATACCATCGCCGGGCAGACCACGATTTTCCTTGATTTGAAAGGTGCGACCCCGCCCAAGGTGGTGCCCGACATGTGGTATGAGGTGCGCAAGCGTGTGGGCGATATGCGCCATACCTTGCCGCAGGGCGTGATTGGCCCCGGCTTCAATGATGATTTCGGCGATACTTTCGGCATCATCTTCGGCTTCACCGCCGATGGCTTTGGCCATCGGGAATTGCGTGACCAGGTGGAAGCAGTGCGATCACGCCTGCTGCGCGTGCCCGATATCACGAAAATCGAAATCCTGGGCGCGCAGGATGAGGTGATCTTTATTGAGTTTTCCTTGGAAAGATTGGCCGGGCTTGGGCTGAATTACCCCGCGCTGATCGCCGCACTTCAGGCGCAAAACGCCGTGCGCCCCGCCGGCGTGGTGCAAACTGGGCTTGAGCGATTGTCGCTCAGGGTTTCTGGCGCTTTTCAAAATGAGGCTGATCTGGCCGGCGTTTCCTTCCTGGCTGGTGATCGGCTGGTGCGGCTGACCGATATTGCTGAAATCCGCCGCGGCTTTACCGATCCGCCGCAGCCGATGTTTCGCGTGAATGGCCGCCCTGCCATTGGCCTTGCGGTCGCGATGCGCGAGGGCGGCGATATTCTGGCGCTGGGTGACAATCTGCGGCAGGAAATGCGGAAGATTGAGCGTGATCTGCCGATCGGGATCGAAGCCTTCCTGGTGGCCGATCAGGCGGAAACCGTGGATAGCGCCATTGGCGATTTCACCGAAAGCCTGTGGCAGGCCATTCTGATCATCATGGGCGTCAGTTTTGTGGCGCTCGGTGTGCGCGCCGGCGCGGTGGTGGCACTTTCCATTCCGCTCACGCTTGCCATTGTTTTTCCGCTCATGATGCTGGCCGGGATTGATTTGCAGCGCATTTCGCTCGGCGCGCTGATTATCGCGCTGACCTTGCTGGTTGACGATGCGATGACGACGATTGACGCCATGATCCGGCGGCTTTCCCTTGGCGATCGCAAGGATCAGGCGGCAACCTTCGCCTATCGCACGCTCGCCGCGCCCATGCTGACCGGCACGCTGGTGACCATTGCGGGCTTCTTGCCGATTGGCTTCGCCGCGAGTTCCGCCGGCGAATACACTTTTTCCATCTTTGCGGTGGTGGGCATAGCGCTGGTGGTTTCCTGGCTTGTCGCGGTAATCTTCGCACCCTTGCTCGGCATGGCGATCCTGAAGGCACCAAAAGGCGCCAATGCGGGGCAAGCGCCGGCGCCCGGGCGCATCCTGCAGGGTTATGCGGGGTTTCTGCGCATCGCCATCCGCTTCCGTTGGATCACGATTGCCGCTGCCGTGGCGGCCTTTGTCATCGCGCTTTTCGCCTTGCGCTTTGTGCCGCAGCAATTCTTCCCGTCTTCGGATCGGCCCGAATTGGTGGTGGATCTGACCCTGCCACAGAATGCTTCCATTCACGCCGCCGAAACCGCGATGGAAAGGCTGGATGCGGCCCTCGCCAAGGACCCGGATGTTGCGCATTGGAGCAGCTATGTCGGGCGCGGCGCCATCCGCTTCTATCTGCCGCTTAATGTGCAATTGCCTAATCCGTTTTTCGCCCAGGCCGTGGTGGTGGCGAAGGATTTGGACGCGCGCAAGCGCCTGCAACCGCGCCTTGAAGCGCTGCTGGCGGAAGAATTCCCCGCCGCCATATCGCGCGTGGCACCGCTTGAACTTGGCCCGCCCGTAGGCTGGCCCGTGCAGTACCGCGTATTGGGGCCGGAGATTGAAGGCATCCGCGGCATTGCCAAGGAATTGGCGCAAGTGGTGGCGACCAGCGGCGGGGCGCGCAGCCCAAGCTTCGACTGGATTGAACCATCGCGGCAATTGCGCATTGAAGTGGATCAGGATCAGGCCCGCCAGCTTGGGCTTTCATCCGCCGCGATTGCCGCGACGCTCAATTCGGTGATCACCGGCAGTGTCATTACGCAAATTCGCGATGATATCTATCTGGTGAATGTGCTGGCGCGCGCGACCGCGAGCGAAAGACTCTCACTCGATACGCTGCAAACCATGCAGGTGCCGATCCCGGGCGGCCGTTCGGTGGCGCTTGGGCAATTCGCGACCATTTCCTATGGGCAGGAATATCCGCTGGTCTGGCGCCGTGACCGCGTTCTGGCGTTGACCGTGCAGGCCGATGTGCGCCCGGGCGTATTGCCGGAAGCGGTAGTGACTGAATTGGCGCCGCGTATTGCGGAACTGCAAGCAAAGCTGCCCGTGGGCTACAGCATCGAAGTGGGCGGCATTGCGGAAGAAAGCGAGAAAAGCCGCGCTTCGGTCTTGGCGGTGGTGCCGATCATGATCGTTGTGATGCTGACAGTGCTGATGTTCCAATTGCAAAGCTTCGCGCGGCTTGGGCTGGTGGTGGCGATCCTGCCGCTTGGGCTGATTGGTGTGGTGGCGGCGCTGCTGGCCTTTGGAAGACCGCTTGGCTTTGTGGCCATCCTTGGCATTCTCGCCCTGCTCGGCATGATCGCGAAGAACGCCGTGATCCTGATTGTGCAGATCGAGGAAGACCGAGCAAGCGGCCTACCCCTGCGTGATGCCGTGGTGGCGGCGGCGACATCGCGCTTGAGGCCGATGATGCTGACCGCACTTTCCACCGTTTTGGGGCTGATCCCGATTGCGCCTACTGTCTTTTGGGGGCCGATGGCCTTCGCCATCATGGGTGGGCTTTTGGTGGCAACCTTGCTGACGCTGATTGTGCTGCCGGCGCTTTATGTGATTGTTCTGGAAAGGCGGAGTAGCCGCACAGCCTAATGATCGCTGCGCAGCGCTGCCGCCAAACCAGACGCGCCCTCAGTCGCGAGCAATTCTCGGCGCAGCAGCACCTCACTCGGTGTGCAGCCGAATTCACGGCGGAAGGCGCGGGTGAAGCTGGAAGGGTCGTAGAACCCAACTGCCTCACCAATGCGGCTGACGGAAGCTGGGCTATCGGCACGCGTCAGATCACGATAGGCTTGGCGCAGCCGGCGCTGCTGAATAACCCGCGCTATGCCGCCAATCGGAGCAAAGCAGCGATAAAGTTCTGAACGCGAAATCCCTGAACGCTGAACCAGCATGGCAGGCGAAAGCTCAGCCTCGCCAAGTGCGGCATCCACCAGCGCAATCACGCGTGCGCGGCGCGCGGCTTCAAGCTGTTGGCGTGTGGAAGCGGGCTCTGTTTCCAGCCCCATCAGGCAGGCTGTCAGCATGGAAGATAGCGCTGCCTCCAGCCGCGGCGCATCTTCCGCACTGATCTCATCCGCTGAAGCTGCGATTCGCGGCAGCATGCCGCCCAGCATACGCGCAGCCGGGCTGTTGAGCGGTGCAAGGCGCGCGGTCGCGAAAACCGGGGCGAGTTGCGGCAGGCTTTCGGGCTGGATCAACACGCCGCACCAATGCCCACCAAGCTTGCGCAGCCCAAAGCCCCGTGAAAGCGCGCCCAGCAGCAATTCTGCCGGCTGGCCATCCGCTTCAGTCAGACGGAGCGCGAGCAGCCAATGATCCAACCCATCGCGCAGACCTTCACTGCGCGCACGGCGGTAATCCGCCAGATCGGCATGGCATTTCAGCAGCACATGCCGACCAAGACGGCGGAATTCCGCCTGGCCGCAAAAACCCTCGGCGTCGGCATGCGGCGCGCTGACATGCACGACCGGTTCCCAAAAGGCGCGCCAAACATCAAAGCGGATCGGGGGCGGCAGGTCGCGCGTATCCACCGAAAAACGGCCATCATGGCCGGCCTTGGCGCCACGGCGCGACGCCGAAGAACCCGTAAAAACTGCCTCGGCCTGGGGCAAAGCCGCTTCTCTCCGATTTTGATTTCGGCGCCCTTTTATCCCTGAGCCGTGCCGCTTGCCAGCAGCATTCCAAGGGCCGGGGATATGGCGCCCAGCATGGGGACGCAAAGCTTATTCCGCGCGGCACCCCCGCCCGCTATTGCTGGCGACTGCGTGAAGCGAAAACTTCATGATGCCTGCGCCTGAGCGCCCTTGCCCTTGCGAGCTGCTGCATGTGATAGAATGTGCTCAGGCGCAGTTTTCAGTCTGATTGAAAAGGGGCGCGCCGTGATGCCATTGGCCACCACGCGATGCCCCTGCTCAGTCCCGGCATGCGCGTCCTGGTCCGCAGCATATCGGATGTCGCCCAGGCCAGATGTTAGGAACAAGACTATGGCTGATCTTCTCGTGATTTCCTTTCCGACCGAAGCGCAGGCTGAAGAAGCCCGCACGCGCGTTGCCTCCATGCAGCGCGAATACCTTATCGAACTTGGCGATGCTGTTGTCGCGCTGCGCAAGCCCGATGGCAGCATCAAGCTGAACCAAACCTTTCACCCAACCGCCGCCGGTGCGGCAGGCGGGGCCTTGTGGGGGTCCCTGATTGGTTTGCTGTTCCTCAATCCGCTCGCTGGCGCGGCGGTTGGGGCGGCGGCAGGCGCCGTTTCCGGGCGCCTCACCGATGTTGGCATCAATGACAATTTCATGAAGGAAGTCTCGCAAAGCCTTGAAGCGGGGGAAGCGGCGCTGTTCCTGCTGATCCGGAAAATGACCGCCGAGCGTGTCATGGAAGGGCTGCACGGCATGGGCGGCAAGATCATGCGCACTTCCTTCGATGAAACCAAGGAAGCCATGCTGCGTGAAGCCTTGGCCGGAGCCTCCGGCGGATGAGGCGCACAGGCAGATCGTGGTGCCGCGCATGAGGGTCAGCTTGGCCCTTCGTGCCGCTGCGGCCTGCCTGGTGCTGGCCTTTTTGGCGGGCTGCGCCAGCATTGCGCGCCTGCCGGCGCCGCCCCCACAACAGCTGTCCGCCATTGATGTGCTGGGCGTGCCCGAGACACGCTTCTGGGCAGATGGCGATCCTGCGCCGCTCATTGCCTTTTACGAGCGCCTTCTGAGTCGCAGGCAAGCCGGACGGCCAATGGGGCGTGGGGGGCGCATTCCGCCTGGACATTTCCTGGCGCTTTCGGGTGGCGCTGATGATGGCGCCTTTGGCGCCGGTGTGCTGGTGGGCTGGACCGAAACCGGCCAAAGGCCGGAATTCGACTTGGTCACGGGCATTTCCGCCGGCGCCCTGATTGCGCCCTTTGCTTTCCTTGGACCTTCCTATGATCCGCAACTGCGCGCGCTCTTCACCGAAATAGCGCCGAGTGATGTGGTGCAGCTTGGCCGGCTTGCCTTGTCCGTGCTTTTCCGCGAGGCACTTGCCGATACCACGCCGCTGGCGCGACTGATTGAACGCCATGCCGATGCGGCGATGTTGCAGGCCATTGCGGCGGAACATGAACGTGGGCGGTTATTGATGATCGGCACGGTCAATCTGGATGTTGGGCGCCCGGTAATCTGGAACATCGGTGCGATTGCGGCGAGCGGCCATCCTGAGGCTCTCAATCTGTTCCGGCGTATTTTATTGGCCTCTGCTTCCATCCCCGGCGCCTTTCCCCCCGTGATGATTGATGTCGAAGCCGATGGGCGGGCTTTCCAGGAAATGCATGTGGATGGCGGCGCGGCGATGCAGGTTTTTCTCTATCCGGCCAGGCTCCGCCCACGCGCTTTGGCGGGCCGCGCCGGGCAGCAACGCGAAACCACGGCCTGGGTCATTCGCAATGGCCGTGTGGATGTGGCGATCACGGACCCGCCTGGCGGCATTTTCAGCATCGCACGTCGGTCCGCGCAGACGCTGTTGCATTTCTCGTCCATCAACGACCTGGATAGGATTTATCTGAGCACTTATCGGGATCGCATCGGCTTTCGTCTGCAAAGCATCGGGCCGGATTTCGATACGCCGCGGCCCAGATTCTTTGACAATGCCTATATGCGCGCGCTTTTCGCCTATGGTGAGGCGCGTGGGCGTGATCTGACAAGCTGGGTGACGGCACCGCCGCCGGTCGGCCTTGTTTCGCCACCGCCACCTGGGCCATGACACCCCTTCAGGGCGCGATCAACCCGTAAAGCGTTGTCGCGACTTCGGTCGCGATCAGCAGCACCACCGCCAATTCCAGCAGGCGTGACCGGCGCGTTTCAGTCAAATCAAGCAAGGTCTGAGAAATTTCGCGGATCATTTCAAGCTTGCCCGCCAGGGCTTCGGTGCGTTCTTCAAGTTCCCATTCGGCAGCGAGGGTGGCGTAAAGCGGCGCCAATTCAGGATGATCCCAAAGCAGGTCGGGCTTGGCTGCGGTATCCACACGCGCGCTGGAACGCGCCCGCGCCGCGATCGCTTCCCCAATCAGCGGCACGATCAGGCGCGTGGGCATGCCAAGCCGCCCGCGCCGAAGTTGAGCCAAAGGTGCTTCCAGCCGATCCAGCGTGCGCGCGAGCATCTCCTCCTGATGGGTCAGCACCGCGCTTTTGGCGAGCCCCTTGGCCACCAGGGCAAGGCGCGCCGGCGTGTCGTCTCGCAACAGGATGGTACCGGCTTCATCCACGCCTTCCTCGGCAGCGCCGATGATGATCTGCGCTGTTTCATGCTCTGGCACGTCAAGCGCTTCATGGAGATGCGGGCGGAGTTGCGCGGCCAAAGCCTCAGTCTGCTCCAGCGTGGCGCCAATGGTGACCAGCGCGCCCCAGCGGAAGGCAAAGGCGCGCCCACCGCCGGGCAATTCGCCAAGGCTGAGCGCGCCTGGCAGCACAGGGCCGCGCCGTTCAAGCGCGCGCGTATCCAGCCTTTCGGCAAGCAGCAACGCGTGGACAGGAAGGGTTGTTGTTTCCAGCATCATTCCACATGCTCCTGCCCAAACAGCGCCGCCACCGCACGCCCCTTGCGCCACCCCCCGGACGGGGGGCACAACGCCGGGACGGGCCGTGCAACCCCAGGGTGGCACACTTGGCTACACATGTTACACAGGAAATGGCGTGTCGTGGCGATGGCGCGTCCGGCATTCAGGCAGGCAGGCATAAAATATGAGCGATCTCGAACGGGTTCTGGCGCATATTGACTCCGATATGCACGGCGCCTTGGAACGGCTCTTCACCGTTCTCCGCATCAAATCCATCTCGACCGACCCGGCATTTGCCAAGGATTGCGCGGCCAATGCCGAATGGCATGCGGCGGATTTGCGCAGCATTGGCTTTGACGCGAGCGCGCGGCCCACGCCAGGGCATCCCATTGTTGTGGCGCATGACCGCGCGGCCCAAGGCACATCGGCGCTGTTTTATGGCCATTACGATGTGCAGCCGGTTGATCCGCTGGAATTATGGGATCGTGACCCGTTTGACCCGGTGATCGAGGCTCTGCCCGATGGCACCAAGGTGATCCGTGGTCGAGGCAGTGCGGATGACAAGGGTCAGTTGATGGCCTTTGTGGAGGCCTGCCGCGCATGGAAGGCCGTGACGGGCAAGCTGCCCATCCCGGTTTCCATTCTGCTGGAAGGTGAGGAAGAATCAGGCGGCGTCAATCTGCCGGGCTTCCTTGATGCCAACAGGCAAGAATTGAAGGCCGATATCGGCCTGATTTGCGATACCAATATGTGGGACGCGCAAACGCCGGCCATTGTCACCATGCTGCGCGGGCTTTGCGGTGAGGAAGTGATCATCCACGCTGCGGATCGTGATTTGCATTCCGGCTTTTACGGCATGGCGGCAGCGAACCCCAACCGTATTCTGGCGAAAATCCTGGCTGATCTTTACGATGATCAGGGCCGCGTGACGCTGCCTGGCTTTTATGATGGCGTGCCGGAATTGCCCGAAAGCCTGAAGCAGCAATGGGGCACGCTTGGCTTCACTGCCGAGAAGTTCCTCGGCGTGATTGGGCTTTCTGAGCCCGCCGGTGAGAAAGGGCGTGATGCGCTGGAAATGGTCTGGTCGCGCCCGACGTGCGAAATCAATGGCATGGGCGGTGGCTATCAGGGTGATGGTTTCAAGACCGTGATCCCCGCGCAAGCATCGGCGAAGGTATCCTTCCGCTTGGTGTTTGACCAAGACCCGCATGCGATCCGCAAGGCCTTCCGCGCGCATGTGCTGGCACGCCTACCTTCTGATTGTCGGGCGGAATTCATCGAACATGGCTCGGGCCGCGCTATTCGCTTCCCGGATACTGACCCTGCCTTCGCCAAGGCACGCGCCGCTTTGTCTGACGAATGGGGCAAGCCTGCCGTGTTTATCGGCTCGGGCGGTTCCATCCCGGTCACGCATATGCTGAAGACCTCGCTTGGGATGGATGTGGTGCTGGCCGGCTTCGGGCTGGAAGATGACCGCATTCATAGCCCGAATGAGAAATACAATCTGGAAAGCTTCCAGAAGGGTATCAAATCCTGGGCACGTATTCTGGAGGCATTATCAAAATGAGCGCAGCGCAAAACCAAGGGGCGCCAGACGCGCCTAAAACCGCCATGCAGCGCATCCTGGATACGGTGGAACGCGTCGGCAATCGCGTGCCGCATCCGGTGATGATTTTCATCTATCTGATCGTTTTGGTTGTGTTGCTTTCAGCGCTACTGTCGCTGCTTGGCGTTCAGGTCACCTATCAGGCCTATAACCCCGCGACCGGCAAGATTGAGGAAGCCACAACAGCGGCGCGCAGCCTGCTGACGATTGATGGCATCCGCTTCATGTTCACCGGCGTGGTGCCCAACTTCATGGGCTTCAATGCGGTTGGCGTGATCATCGTTGCCATGGTTGGTGTTGGTGTCGCGGAAGAAGCCGGCTTGGTGAAAGCACTGATCAGGAAGCTGGTGATTGTCGCGCCGCCGAAGCTGCTGACCTATATCCTGGTGTTTGTTGGCATTGTTTCATCCATTGCGGCGGATGCAGGCTATCTGGTGCTGATCCCGCTTGCCGCGGCAGCCTTCCTATCGGTTGGGCGACATCCATTGGCAGGGCTTGCCATGGCTTTCGCCGCCGTAGCTTCCGCCTTCATGGTCAATGTCATGATCGTGCCGGTGGATGGCATTCTGACCGAAATCACCAATGACGCGGCGCGGCTGGTCAATCCGAATGTCTCGATTGATCTTGCGGCGAATGTCTGGTTTTCCATCGCCTCTGTCGCGGTGCTGACGGTGCTGATTGGCGTGATTACGGAACGCGTGATCGAACCGCGCCTTGGCGCCTATAAGGGCGATTATGAAGTACCGGGTGAGAATGTGCTCTCCGATGAGGAGTATAAGGGTCTGCGCGCTGCTCGGAATGCCTTGTTGGGCGTGCTGGCCTTTATCGGGTTGCTGACCCTGCCGCCCGGCGCGCCGCTGCGCAACCCGGAAACCGGCGCCATCATCGGGTCTTCGCCCTTCATGGGCAGCCTGATTGTTTCCATTGCGCTGATCTTCCTGGTCTGTGGCATTGCCTATGGCCGCGCGGCGGGCACCATGCGCACGACAAACGAAGTCATCGCCGCCATCCAGAAATCCATCGGCGCGCTGGCGGGGCTGATCCTGCTGCTGCTGGTCATCAGCCAGTTCATCGCCATCTTCAATTATTCGAACATGGCGACACTTGCTGCTGTTTCCATGGCGGATTTCCTGGAAAAACTTAACCTGCCCACGGTTGCGCTGCTGATCGGCTTTGTCATCGCTGTGTTTGGCATTGACCTGATCATCACGGCGGCGATTGCAAAATGGGCGATCTTCGCGCCGGTCTTTGTGCCATTGCTCATGCAGCTTGGCGTGGCGCCGGAAGTGGTGCTGGCAGCCTATCGCGTGGGCGATAGCCCGATGAATGCTATCACGCCGCTCAATGCCTATTTCGCGATGATCGTGACCTTTGCGATCAAGTATCAGAAAGATGCCGGGGTGGGCACGGTGATTGCGTTAATGCTGCCTTATGTCATCGCGATTTCCGTAGTTTGGACCGCGCTTTTGGCGGCTTGGTATATGCTGGGGCTTCCTTGGGGGCTCTAGCGCGTGAATGATATCACCATCATGGCCGCGATCATCCTCGCGGCCATTGTGCTTTTCATCTGGAACCGTATCCCGGTTATTCTGGTGGCCATGGGTGTCGGCATGGCGCTTTATGCGACCGGCCTTGTCACGCTGAACCAGGCGCTTTCGGGCTTCGGCGATCCGGCGGTGATGTTCATCGCAACGCTTTTTGTGGTCAGTGCTGCGCTGGACCGCACAGGCGTCACCGCCTGGGCGGGGCAGATGCTGATCCGCGGCGCGGGTGAGGATAGCCGCACGCGGCTGCTGGTGCTGATTTCGCTGCTGGCGGCGATGTTGACCGCGCTGATCAGCCTCAATGGCGCGATTGCGGCGCTTTTGCCGGTGGTTGTTGTTTTGGCGCTGCGGCTGCGCCTGCCGCCATCACAATTGCTCATGCCGATGGTTTTTGCTGCGCATGCCGGTTCGAAACTGGCCCTGACCGGATCGCCAGTGAATGTGCTGGTGAGTGAGGCGGCGCTCGATGCCGGTCACCGCGCCATCGGCTTTTTCGAATTCACCTTTGTCGGCATTCCGCTGTTGCTGGGCGTCATTACCATCACCCTGCTATTCGGGCGGAAGCTGCTGCCGCATCGCGCCGGTGAGACCATGAGTGCGGATTTCAGCCGCCATGCGACCACGCTTGTTGAGCAATACCGATTGAAGGAAGGTCTGTTCCGGCTGCGGTTGCGCGCCACTTCGCCATTGATCGGCCAACCGCTATCAGCGCTTAAGGAAAATAGCTGGGGAGGCCTTCGCCTTGTCGCGGTGAATGATGGCCTGACGGGCGATAGGCTACGCCGCCCCACCATGGCCGAGGGTGACTTCCTGCTGGTTTCCGGCCAAGGTGAGGATGCGGCGCGGCTCGCCGCCGAACAACATTTGGCCTTCCGGCTTGAAAACAGCGATGAGGATTTGCGCGACAGCCTGTTCAATCGCAGCTCTGGCCTTGCGGAAGTCATGATCCCGCCGCGGTCGGAAATGATTGGCCAGACCGCCTATCAGGGCATGATCACCGAAAGCGGTGATCTGGTAGTGATTGCCGTTCAGCGCGGTGGCGTTGATCTGGGGGCCGAGCCAGTCCAATTGCAGGCTGGTGACACCATGCTTTTGCAAGGGACCTGGAAGGCGCTCGATACGCGCCTTGCCGATCCGCAAGTGCTGGTGGTGAATTCGCCCGATACGGTGCGCCGTCAGGCGGTGCCGCTGGGTGCCGGCGCCTGGACCACGCTTGGTGTGCTGGCCGGCATGGTGTTCTTCCTCGCGACCGGGCTTTTGCCCGGGGCGGTGGTGGGTATCGCCGCCTGCTTCATTCTGGTTCTGTCGCGCGTGCTGACCGTGGATCAAAGCTATCGCGCGATTGACTGGACAACGGTGATCCTGGTGGCGGCCATGATGCCGCTTTCCACCGCCATGGTGCAGACCGGCGCGGCGCAGTTGATGGCAGATGGCTTGGTCGCCATGGCCGCGGGCGGCAGCCCAATGATCCTGCTGGCGGGGATTTTTGTGCTGACTGCGGTGCTTGGGCAATTGATCAGCAATACGGCAACGGCGCTGATCATCATCCCTGTTGGGGTTGCTGCCGCAACCTCCATGGGGATTTCGCCGATACCGGTGCTGATGAGCATCGGTATCGCCGCCGCCGCCGCCTTCCTGACGCCGATTGCCACGCCAACCAATCTGATGGTGATGCGCCCGGGTGGCTATGCCTTCGGCGATTACTGGAAATTCGGCCTGCCGATGATGATCTGGTTCTTCATCATCTGCGTCTTTGTCGTGCCGCTGATCTGGCGCTTCTGAAACATGGGCGGTTTCGTGCGCTTCCTGTTGGGCAGTGCAGCGCTGATTGCGGCGCTGCCTGCCCTGGCCCAAACGCCGGCGCAGCAACAGGCCGATCCGGCGGGGACCTTCGCGTTTCTGTTGGAAAATGACACATTCTCCGGCAACGACCGCTACTACACCAATGGCTTTCTTTTCGCCTGGCGGGCACCTTCCTATGATCCGCCTGCTTGGCTTGCGGGGCTGACAGAGGGGCCAAACCTCTTCTTCCCAGGTGGCGGCGTGACGCGCTGGGGCCTCAGTTTCGGGCAGAAGATGTTCACGCCGGAAGACACGCTGGCGACCAATCCTGACCCAAAGGACCGCCCCTATGCCGCCTGGCTTTATGGCGCAATTTCGCTGCATTCCTATACGGCGCGTGAGATGGGCACGCTGGAGTTGCAGCTTGGCGTTATCGGGCCTTCCGCGCTTGGCGAATGGGTGCAGAACACAACGCATGACATGATGCGCATTGATCGCGCCTATGGCTGGAATTATCAGCTGCGCGATGAACCAGGCGTCAATCTGGTGACGAACCGGCAATGGCGTCTGAATGGCGAAGTCGATGCAGCCGGACGGCGATTTGGCCTAGTGCCGAGCCTCGCGGCCAGCCTTGGCAATGTGCATACCTATGCCGCCGGGGGCATGCTGCTCCGCTACGGGACGGAGCTTGAGGCGGATTTCGGCCCGCCGCGTGTGCGCCCAGTTTCCGCCGGTTCGGTTTTCTTCCAGCCAACCGGGCGTTTTGGCTGGTATGTCTTTGGCGGTGTTGAAGGCCGCGCAGTGGCGCGGGATATCTCATTGGATGGCAATACCTGGCGCGATAGCCGAAGCGTGGATCGGGAAGTGCTGGTGGGTGATGCCAGCGCGGGCTTGGCCTTGATCTTCGAAAGCGCGCGTCTGACCGCGACCTATACGATCCGCAGCAAGGAATTCGAAACGCAGCGGGAAGCGGCGCAATTCGGGTCTGTGAGTATCGCGTTTCGGTTTTAGCGATTGCGGTTAAACACGCCCGGCAGAGATACCCTGCACAGCGGCGCGACACTCCGCCAATGCGCGGCGCTACCCCCTGGTTTCCAATCATCGTGAAAGATTCTTGGCGTCAGGGCCAAAAGACACAGGGGGCATGCAAATGAGATCAAAATGGGCCGGCGCGGCCATGCTGGGTCTGATGGTGGGGGCTGCCCCAGCCTATGCGCAGCAGCCCACCATGGAAGATCTGATGCGGCGCATAGATGCGCTGCAACAACGTGTGAATGAACTCGAACGCCGCCCGCAGCGCCCGGCCCCTGTCGCCGCACCCGTGCCCGCACCTGCACCAGCCGCACCGGCACGTGCCGCAGCACCCCGCACAGCGCCGGTTGCCGCCACCGCAGCCGCCCCTGCCGCCGCACCCGCGCCACGCTCGCCTGAGGTCGTGCGCGCTGAGGTGGATGAGGCGCTGCGCGGCAGCCTGGATGGGCTTGCCATGCGCATCCCGAATTCGGATACGACTGTGCGGCTTTATGGGTTTCTGCGGCTGACGGGTTATCGCGATTTCAATGCGCGCAACCCGACCGATGCGGCCTCAGTGCAGGGTATTCCGCTGACTGCCAGAAATACGCAGCCCGGCGATGGCGACATCACCGCGCGCAGTTCGCGCTTCGGCTTTGATACGCGCACCGATACTGCCTGGGGGCGCTTGGATACCACGATTGAAGGCGATTTCCGTGGTGAGATTTCGCAAGGTGGTGATCTTGCCTATCGCCTCAGGCAGGCCTTCGCCGAATTGACCCGCGATGATTGGAGCTACCTGATCGGACAAACAAACAGCCTTTGGAATGAAGGGCTGACCGAGGCGATGCATGATGCGACCAACCTCAATCAAAGCTTCATCCGCCAGGCGCAGCTTCGCGTGACGCATCGCTTCGGCAGCAATTGGATGCTGCAAGGTTCGGTTGAAGCGCCCTACGGCGATATCCTGACGCAACGCGGCCCGGCCTTTTCGCCCATTCGCTTTGATGGCGGCGCAAGTCCGGCCTTTGACCAAATGCCCGATCTGCTGGCGCGGCTGACCTGGCGCGATGGCGCAGAGGAATACGTGCTACGCGGATTGTTCCGGCAGCTTACGCTTGAACCGGATGGCACCACACTTGGCCCAAAGCCGAGCGAGAGCACCTTCGGCTGGGGGCTTGCCGCCCATACGCGCCTACCGCTTGGCAAATGGATTTCTGCCCTTGGCCGGGATGAGCTGATGCTGATGGGCTATTATGGTGAGGGTATTGGCCGCTATTTCGCCGGCAATAGCTTCGGCCAGGGTGGCATTTCCGATATCATCATAGCGACCGGCATGGATTACAGCCTGGATTCCGTACCAACCTATGGCGGCACCATCGGCTATCGGCGCTTCTGGACCGATAAGGTGCGGAGCACGGTTTCTTATGCTTACGCGCGGCAGGATTTCCCATCCTCGATCCGTTTCGCTTCCGGCACACCCGGTGCGTTGGCGCGCAACCGCGAAATGCAGCAGGTCATTGCCAATCTGATCTGGAGCCCCTTTGCCGACCGCCCGACCAGCCGCATGCCTTTCGGCTGGCTTGATCTTGGTCTGGAATATGTCTTCAGCCGGCGTGATCTTGAAGATGGCGCTGGCGCGGTGGGTGCAAATGGCGTTGGCCATGGCATTGCCAATCGCTTGCTTGCGGTTGGGATTGTGCGGTTCTGAAGATGCAGAAAACATAAAAAACCGGCCATGGCAGCTTAAGGGGTCAGTTCTGCCACCATGGCCGGCGGGGCCGGAGCCTGCGCCCATTGCGGCGCGCATTATTCTTTCTCCAGCCTTACCATTCGGCGGCGCGCCCTATCAGACGCGCCGCCGGATTGTCAGCCCTGCGCGGCAGGCACGGCGATGAAGGCCGGCTTGCCATCGCGCAGGATGCGCACCGCCACCGCACCACCAGCGGCATTCGCCTCACGCAGTGCACGCACGGCGGCTTCCGCATCATCGGTGGCCGCTGCGCCAACGCCCACGATCACATCGCCCCGGCGCAAACCGGCTTCCTGGGCGCGTGAATTCGGCTCCACCGCCTGCACCAGCGCGCCCTTGGCATCATTGGGCAAGCGGAGTGACGCACGTGCTTCCGGCGTGATCGGCATCAGCGAAACACCAATGCGCGGCGCGTTGGATTGTTCGGCACCCGCGCGGGCACGTTCCGCCCCCGGCTGAGCAGCGATATCCACACGCAGGCTGGCCTCGGCCCCATCGCGCCAGAGCTTCAGATCAGCCTTCGCACCGGGGCGGAGATCCGCCACGTTGCGCGCCAAGTCACGCGGGTTACGCACGGGTTTGCCATCCAGCGCCGTCACCACATCGCCTGGCTTCAGGCCAGCCTTGGCGGCGGGGCTGTCATTTTCCACACCCGCCACAAGGGCACCCTGCGGTGCTTCAGCACCCTTGGCCGGCAACTTCAACGCCGCCGCCATGGCCGTATTCACCGGCTGAGTGGAAACGCCAATGAAGCCGCGCTCCACAAAGCCTTTCTCGCGCAGTTCCACCACAACGCGCTTCACCATATTGGACGGCACGGCAAAGCCGATACCCACCGAACCACCGGTCGGGCTGAAGATCGCCGTATTCACGCCAATCACGCCGCCATCGCGGGCGAAAAGCGGGCCGCCGGAATTGCCCTGATTGATCGGCGCATCCACCTGGATGAAATCATCATAGGGGCCAGCGCCAATATCGCGGCCAGTGGCCGAGACCACGCCCGTGGTCACAGTGCCGGACAGGCCATAGGGGTTGCCCATGGCCACCACCCAATCGCCGGGCTGCGCACGATCAGAATCGCCCAAAGCAACGAAGGGCAGCGGCGCGCCGGCTTCCACCTTCAGCAGCGCGACATCGGTGCGCGAATCGCGGCCAACAACGCGGGCCTGCAATTCGCGGCCATCTTCCAGCTTCACCATAACGCGCGTTGCGCCATCCACAACGTGGTTGTTGGTCACGATGAAGCCGGCGGCATCAATGATGAAGCCGGAACCCGTGCCCTGCACGCGGCCCTGGCCGGGGTTGGGCATGCCCGTCTCAGTGCGCGGCTGCTTGCCGGAAACATTGATGGTGACAACGGCTGGGCGCACGGCCTTCACCAGCTCGGCAAAGCCGGCGGCCGGCGCGGCGCGGTCAAGGGTAATCGCCGGGGCAACAGGCGCCGGGGCATTTTGGGCGTGCACGGCAAGGCCGGTCAGCGCGGTTGAACCAAGCAAAAGGCCGAGCAGCGCATAGCGCGCAGTCCGGCGGGCGGGGCTGGAAGTAGCCATGAGTTGTTCTCTCCATCAAAAGGGCAGGGCGCTGATTCGCTTTCGCCTTGACTGCCAAAATGGAGAAAACCTGCTGTAAAGTCCCGAACGCGAAGCTGAAATGATTTTCAGGATTGGGCCTGTCAGCTTTCGGCTTTTGCGCCGGAAAGATCCACCGTCACGCAAAGCCCTGGCGCGGCGTCTGACAATACCGGCGCGGCGCCATGCAGCTTCGCCACCGCCGCCACCAGAGCCAGGCCAAGCCCGCTACCGGGCGTGCCCCGGCTGCGGTCCAGCCGATAAAAGCGGCGCAGCACGCGGGCGCGTTCTTCGGGCGGCACACCTGGCCCATCATCGGCCACTTCCAGCACGGGGCCTGGGCGCAGCGCCACGTGCAGTGTGCCCCCGCCATGGGTCAGGGCATTGTCCATGAGATTCGTGAGCATTTGCCGCAGCAGCGCCGCATCGCCATGCAGGCGCTGGTCGGGTGCTACCTGCACCTCAAGCCGCTTGCCGGCTTCTTCCGCCACCACCGCGTAAGCCTCGGCCAGTGTCGTCACCAGCGCAGAAAGCTCCACCACCGGTGCTTCCTGCGGCGGCAGAGGTGGGCCGGCTTCAAGCTGAGCAATACGCAGCAGCGCGGTGAAGGCGGCAAGCACCGTATCCAATTCAGCCAAGGCAGCTTCAAAGGCTGCGCCATCGGCATTGGGATCGCGCGCGCGTGCGAGGGCTGCTTCCAGCTTTTGACGCAGGCGGGAAAGCGGGCCGCGCAAATCATGCGCGACATCCACCGTGACCTGCCGCATGCCCTCGATCAGCGCTTCCTGACGTTCCAGCAGCGTATTCACCGTGCCCGCCAGGCGGTCGAATTCATCGGCGCTGCCGGCCAAGGGCAGACGGCGTGCGAGGTCTCCATGCATCACCTGTTCAGCGGCTTCCGAGACACGCCTGAGGCGATTTTGCAACCCGCGCGCCATGAACAAGCCGAAAGCGAGCGCAAGCAGCACCGCGATTGCGCCCGCCGCGAGCAGCGTGGTGGCAAGGGTTGCAGCCGTATCCAGCACCGCGCCGAATTCCGCCGCGACCAGCAAGGTGAAGCCAGTGGCAACCCCAATGCCGAGCGTGCGTACCGGCCCTTCTGGCGCCTTCAGCGTAACAAAACCGCGCAAGCCCGCCGGCGCGCCGGAAAGTCGTGCAGACCCTGCAAGGGGGCGCCCATCCGGCAAGCGCAACTGCACCAGAATGGCGCTTGGTGTGCGGTCGCGCGTGCGGGCTTCCACCGCGCGCGTCAGGCCAATCATGCCGAAGCGCTGAAATTCGCCGAGCAATAATTCGGCTTCCGCACGGATGGTACTATCCAGCGCTTCTTCCAAGGCCGAGGAACTCCGCAGCCACCCAAGCCCAAGGCCAAGCGCGGAAATACCCAAGACACCAAAGGCAGTTAGCAGCGCCGTGCGCAGCGCAAAACTGCGGAGCAACCTACCAATTGCTGTCATTTCGGCGGGCCGAGCATATAGCCCACGCCACGCATGGTCTGGATCGGCGCCGGCAAGCCTTCCAGCGATAATTTCCGGCGCAGCCGGCTGACATGGACTTCAACTAGGTTGGTCGAAGGATCGAAGTTCAAATCCCAAACGCCTTCCAGCAGCATGGTCTTGGTCAGCACCTGCCCCGGGCGACGCAGCATGAATTCCAGGAGGCGCATTTCGGTCGGCAGCAATTCCACTGGCTGGCCATTGCGCCGCACCACGCGCTTCAGCAAATCTAATTCAATATCACCCACTTGCAGCAATACCGGGTCTGTCGTGGGCGCAGGGCGGCGCGCCAGTGCCGCGATGCGTGCGCGGAGTTCACTGAAGGCGAAAGGTTTCGCCAGATAGTCATCCGCACCAGCATCAAGCCCTTCGACGCGCCGTTCTACCTCCCCCAGCGCTGTCAGTACCAGCACGGGGGTGGTGATGCCGGAAGCGCGCAGGGTGCGCAGAATGGTCAGGCCATCAGGCCCCGGCAGCATGCGATCTGTCACGATCACATCCCAGGGCTCACCGGCGGCGAGCAGCATGCCATCGCGCCCGGTGCGCGCCACCTGCACGACATGGCCAATTTCCTGCAGACCCTTGGCGATGTAGTCGGCCGTCGCCCTATCGTCTTCGATCAGCAGGATGCGCATGGGGCGCGGATATTACTCCAGCGTGGCGATGGCAACCGCCAGGCGGCAGCCCTGGGCGAATTCCGGAATGACCACATATTCTTTGACCGTGTGGATTTCCGCCTGACCGGCGCCGAAAGTCACGGTCGGCACGCCATGCTTCACCAGCCAATTCGCATCCAACCCGCCTGCGGAGACCATGGTGACGGGCTCCAGCCCCATGGCTTGCGCGGCCTTTTTCGCGCGCTGCACGGCGGGATCATCTTCCGACATAAGAAAGGGCGGATAGGCGGTGCGCGCCTGGAAGGTAACCTCGGCCATATTGCCATCGGCATCCTTCACTTCACCCTTCGCCTTATTGAAGGCGGCTTCGAAGGCTTCGGTGATCTTGACCGCAAAGGCAGCATCCGTACTGCGGGCTTCACCAACCAGATGCACGTAATCCGTCACGACATTGGTCGCATCGCCAGCGGGCTTGCCATCCTTGCCACCGAAGATACCAACATTGGATGAACCCTTGCCTTCCGGCTGCTCCACCTTGCCGAACCAGCCGCTGCGACGTGCTTCGGTCAGCCCGATGGAAGCAACAAGCGTCGAGGATATGCCGCGTTCCGGCGCCACACCGGCATGGGCGGCCTTGCCCTTGATGGTGACTTCCCAATTCTGCTGCCCGACCGCGCCGATGGTCAGCAAGGCCGCATGGGTGCTGTCCACATTGAAGCCCATGGTGGCACCGCCCAGGTCCTTTGGGTCAAGTTCACGTGCGCCATGCAGCCCGCTTTCTTCGCGCACGGTGAACAGCATGGTGATCGGCGGATGCGGCAGCTTGTGTTGGATAAGCGCCTTCGCGAGCGCAATAAGCACAACGCAGCCCGTGCCATTATCGCCACCCAAAGCCGTGGTGCCATCAGAAACAATCCGGTCCCCCTCACGCCGCGGCTTCGCACCCTTGCACAGCGGCACGGTATCCATGTGTGTGGAGAATAACAGCCGCGGTCCGGGCTTGGTGCCTGGCAGGTCAACGATCAGATTGCCCACTTCGGTCGGCAGCTTGATGCGCTGATGGACGGTATCGTAGCGGATCGCGCTTGCCGGTACGCCAACCTTCTTCAGCTCATCTACAATGGCAGCGCCGATGGCGGCTTCAAACCCTGTCACGCTGTCAATCGCGAGCAAGCGGATCAGCATCTCCGTCGCATATTCAACATCAACAAGTTCGGCTGTGTTTCCCATGGTCTTGTCCCTTTGATCATTGATGACGCGGCGCGTCACCGCTTCGCGAGAATGGCGGTGAGCGCATCAATCACGCCCGTCAGCATAATCTGCGCGCCGATGCAAAGCAGCACAAAGGCCGCGAGTTTTGCAGCAATCAGCATGCCTGTCGGGCCAAGCTTGCGCGCCACCGCGGCGGCATTGGCATAGGCGACCCAAACAGTCAGCGCCACCGTCGCGGCCGTCAGCGTGAAGGCCAGCGTGTTCAGCACGATGTCGCTGATTTCAGAGGAACGCCGTTCCGCCGAAAGCGCGATGGAAGCGGCGATGGTGCCCGGGCCGGTGGTGAGCGGCAGGGTGAGCGGGAAGAAGCTCATGCGCTCCACCGGGGCGGTGTCCAGGGCAGCGGGCGCCTGGGACTCGCGGCGCTGATTGTCATCTTCCTCATTCAGCATTTGCCAGCCGGCCACCGCCACCGTAAGCCCACCGGCAATTCGCAGGGCTTCCAGAGAGATCCCAAAAAAACCGAGGATCGGCGTGCCGAGGAACAGCGCCGCCAGCAGGACGATGAAGCTATTGATGGCGATGGACCGCGCAAGGCGCGACCGTTCCTGTTCGGTCAGCCAACGCGTCATGCCGTGGAAGATCAGCGCGCCGGCGGGCGGGTTGATAATGCTGATCAGCGCCGAAAAGCCAAAAAGCCAGGCGGCGAACAAATCCCCGAAAATGGCGGCAGCGGTCATGATGCTGAAGGCGTTAATGGAAGACTGGCGCGCGCGTTAGGCAATTGCGCCCCGGGGCTGTGCTCTGCATCCCAAGGTTTGCGGGCGACCATGGCGCCAAAAAGAAAACCCCGATGCGCAAGACGCGCAACGGGGCTGTAAAGCCGTTCCGCCCGGATGGGCGGGAATGACAAAACCCAAAGGCGACGCCGAAGCGACGCCAAAGGGTATGTCAAATCAGCCGCGAGCGCGCGGGGCCGGGGCCGGGGCCGGCGCGGGGGCCGGAGCCGGCGCCGGGGCGGGCTCAGAAGCGCAGGCAGCAAGCAGGGCAGCCGGGGCCAGGATAGCGACCGCCGCAGCCTTGCGGAGCAGCGCCTTGCGGGTCATTTCTTTGGAATCAGTGTTCATGTTGCACATCCAGGTTGCTAGAGACTAGGAAACGGCCCACATAAGAATCAAATATTCGCAAGTTGTCAAACCCTTTTCTTGTATGGAATGTGAAGTTTCAGGAGTTAGTCGCGTGAAACGGTCTTGGGACAGGCCAGAATTGGATGCCAAAGGGCTGGTTGAGCCTTCAACCGCCCTGTTTTCGCGCCGCGCCAGCCTCTTGCGCGGTACCGCTTGCCTTGCGGGCATGGTGGTGCTGGTGGGCTGCGCGGCGTCCGAGGGCGATTCGCTTGAGCCCATCGCAGCGCGCGAGCCAGAGCCAGAGCGCCAGGATGCCACGGAAGAACCGCCCCCCAGCGTTGCTGGCGAAACGTTGGATGGCCAGCTCTTACGGCGCTTTTACGCGCGCCGTGATTTTGAACCGGTCTGGACCACGCGCGAAGCCGAGGCCAGGGCCTTCAAGGCAATGGTCTTGCGCGCACGGGATCACGGGCTGGACCCGGATTTGTTCCGGGCGGATCTGCTCCGCAGGATGGAGGCGTTTCCGCCCGACCGGCGCGATTTGCTGCTGACCCATGCCGTGCTGACCTATGCCGAGGCGCTTGCCTTTGGTGCTGTGCCGCCCAGCCGACGCAAGGATCGGGAAGCCATCAAGGCCGAGCCTGTGGATGTGACGGAAGTGCTGCATGAAGCGCTGGATGGCCCCGATCCTGTCGGTGCCATTGAAGCGCTGGCGCCGCAAACCCCGACCTATCGGGCGTTGCGTGAGGCGCTGCAACGCCATCGCACCTCATTGCGCCCAGACCGCAACCGCGTGAACCGTTTGCGTGTGATTGAGGCAAATCTGGAACGCCAACGCTGGCTGCCGCGTGAGTTGCCGGCGGATCGCGTTTGGGTGAATGTGCCCGATCAGCAACTTGTGCTGTATCGCGATGATCGGCCCGTTTTTGTCACGCGGGTTGTTGTCGGCGACCCGACAGATCGCAAGCAAAGCCCGGAATTGAGCACCGTGATCGAATCCGCCTTGTTCAATCCGCCCTGGATCATTCCGCATGACATTGTGGAGGCGGATATCCGCCCCATGCTGAAGCAGGACCCTCTTTATCTGGTGAAGAACAAGATCACCCTGCTGCCGAATGGCGACGCGAAGCAGGCGCCAGGACCGCAGGCCGGGCTTGGCGCCGTGATGTTCGAAATGCCGAATCGCTTTGATGTCTATCTGCACGACACGCCCGACAAGGATTCCTTCAGTCGCGACAATCGGCGTCTCAGCAATGGCTGCATTCGTGTGCAAAACCCGCTGGAATTGGCTTCATTGCTGATGGATGAGCCGATGGAGGTCATCCAGAAAAAAGTCGCGACTGGTGATACGGTGCGGAAATCACTGCCTGAACCAGTGCCGGTTTTTTTGCTGTATCACACGGCCCTCGCCTCACCAGGGCGCGATGTGGAAATTCGGCCGGATTTCTACGGCCGGGATGAAGCGCTGTGGTTGCGTCTGCAAAAACGCCCGGCTGAACAGGATGTTTTGCGCGCTGGCCAAATGGCAGCGGGCCAGCGCCCCGTATCAGCGGCAGAATCTGCACGCAGACCTGCGCCGACATCTTCCGCAAGGCCCGCCCCGCCACGGCGAAGCTGAATGGACCCCTGCTCCGAAGCGTTCCTGGGGCATGTTCAAGCAGGAGATGCCAAGGCCAAGAGCAGATCGCGTTCAGATGGCAAATCTGAACGCAAAACGCTCTAATTGCGGCTCATCACCTGCACGCTTGCTTCAAGCCCAAGGGCGGCGGCCAGGGTTTCCAGGCGCCGCAGCACGCTTTCGCCGGCGAAAACGCCGCTGCCTTCCAGCAGGCGCAAGATCAGCCGCCCGCCGCGCCGTTCAAGCGATGTGCCGGCCAGCAATACCGTCGTGCCACCTGATAGCGTATAGGCCAAGCGAAACGCCGCACCCAGAATCTCTGCCCGGCGCAGCGTGCCGACATCCAACAGCAAACGCGCCGAGGGCAGGAAGGGCGCCTCAGCCTCAGCTTCGTAACGCAGCGCCGCGGCAAGGGCCAGGAAGGCGCGGCCGTGATGGTCAAACCCAACACCGGGCTGGCGCAGCACGCGGAAAAACGCATGCTCGGCACGATAATCCGGATGATCATGGCTGCCGATATCACTCACCCAACAAGCGGCCTCACGCAGCCCAAGCGCGAGCGGCGTTTCATCCTCAAACAAGGGCGCGGTCCAGGCGAAAAGTGCTGGCGGCATGGTCTGGTCACGCCCAAAGCGCAGCGACATGTCATGCGCCGCAGCCAGCAGCGGATCGCGCCTGCGTTCAGCCGCATCAAGCAGGCGCGCATACCAGCCTTCCCGCAAACCATTGGCACTGAAAATCACGCGCCGCGCACCGCTGGCGCGCAGCAACCGGCGCAAGACCAACGCAGCAAAGGGCAGATCGGCCAAGCGCTTGCTTGATGCGCCCGGCATGCGTTCCAAGGTGCGCCGCGTGGCGGCCATCAGCACACCGGAAAGATCACGCGCTTCTTCGCGCGTCAGCGCATAATGATGCACGATTGAAAGCGGATAGCCGGTCTGCGCCATATGCATGCGCGCCATTGCGCGCCAGGCACCGCCCACAAGATACAAGTCTCGCCCGGCGGCGCCATGCAGCCAGGGGTGACGCGCCAGTTCCTCGGTCACAATCGCACGCGCCTTGCCCACATCCTCCTTCGCGCGATCCGCCAGCCGAATGGTGCCGATTGGCAGACTGGCGCTTTTGCCTTGCGCCCCCTGGCTGAGCTCCACCAATTCCAGGGAACCGCCGCCTATATCCCCGAGTAACCCATCCGCGCCAGGAAAGCCCAGCAGCAGGCCATCGGCGGAAAGCCGCGCTTCCTCATCCCCGGTCAGGATATGGATTGGCACACCAGACAGTTTTTCACTGAGCGCGGCGACAAAAGCCGCACCATTCGATGCATCCCGCACCGCAGCTGTGGCCAGAACCTCAATCGGCTCGGCGCCCATGGCACGCGCCACCGCATGGTAGCGCTGCATGATTGTCAGCGCCTGCGCCACCGCATCGGGGTTGAGCTGCCCCGTATCATGCAGCCCTCGGCCAAGCCCAAGCACTGCTTTTTCATTGAAGATCGTAACCGGATTCCGCCCGCGGCCTTCAAACACCACCAGGCGCACGGAATTGGACCCCAAATCTACCACGCCGCAGCGCGTGGTCGTGGTGGCCTTGCCCGTTCGCGGGCTGGGCGCGGCGCCGTCCATCAATCCTGCTTCACACGATCTTGCCGCGGGCGGCGCGGCGCACGCGCCAGCGCGCTGCCGCGCCCGGAAAGCGATGGGTTGGTCATGAAATATTCATGCGCGGAAACGCCATTTTCGGGTGCCTCAATCCGCGCCCAATGCCCATCCGGGCCAAGCTGCCAGCTTTGCAGCGAATCCTTCAGATTGACGACCATGATCTGATCCAGCACCTGCGCATGCACGGTCGCGTTTTCGACCGGCACCATGGTTTCCACGCGCCAATCCATATTGCGCGCCATCCAATCGGCTGAGGAGATATAAACCTTGGCACGACGCGATGGCAGCCTATGCCCATTGCCGAAAACATAAATGCGCGAATGTTCCAAAAACCGTCCAACGATGGATTTGACGCGGATGTTTTCGGAAAGCCCAGGCATGCCCGGGCGCAGGCAGCAAATGCCGCGCACAATCGCATCCACCTTCACGCCGGCCTTTGAAGCCTCATACAGCGCATCAATCAGCGTTTCATCCACCAGCGAATTCATCTTGATCCAGATCGCCGCCGGCTTGCCTTCCTTGGCAAAGGCGATTTCCTGACGGATCAGCGCGAGCAAAGTGGGGCGTGTTGTAAGCGGCGAGAAGGCAAGTTTTTCCATCGTCTCTGGTCGCGCATAACCGGTCATGTAATTGAACAGCTTGGCGGCATCGCGCGTCAGCGCAGGGTCGGCGGTGAAATAGGAAAGATCAGTATAGATGCGCGCCGTGACCGGATGGTAATTGCCCGTACCGAAATGCGCATAGGATCGCAGATGCTGCCCTTCGCGCCGCACCACCAAACTCACCTTGGCGTGGGTTTTCAACTCCACAAAGCCGAATACCGTTTGCACACCTGCCGCTTCCAATTCGCGGGCGAGCGCGATGTTGCGTTCCTCATCAAAGCGCGCCTTCAACTCGACAATACCGGTGACGCTTTTGCCCGCCTCGGCGGCTTCAATCAGCGCCTTGGCAATTGGGCTGTCGCGTGTGGTGCGATAAAGCGTTTGCTTGATCGCAATCACATTGGGGTCACGCGCCGCCTGCCGCAGGAATTGCACCACCACATCAAAGCTTTCATAGGGGTGGTGCACCACAATATCCTTGGCGCGAATGGCGGCGAAGCAATCGCCGCCAAAATCCAGGATGCGTTCGGGAAAGCGCGGCGTATAGGGCGTGAACAGCAGATCAGGCCGATCATCCACGATCAATTGCGTCAGATCGGAAAGCCCAAGCAAGCCATCCACCACGAATACTTCTGACCGCGGCGCATCCAATTCCTCGGCGACGAAATCAAGGATATCGGGCGGCGTATTGGCGGTGACGGAAAGCCGGATGGCGCGCCCGCGCCGGCGCCGCTTCAAGGCGCTTTCATAGGAACGGACAAGGTCCTCGGCCTCTTCCTCGAATTCCACATCCGTGTCGCGGATCAGGCGAAACAGCCCGCTTTCAGCCATGATGAAGCCGGGGAAAAGCCGGTCGAGGAACAGCAGGATCACATCTTCCAGCAGCACGAAGCGCATGGCGCCCGCACCGCGCCGCGATGGCAGGCGAATGAAGCGCTCCACCTGCGGCGGCAGCGGCAAAAGGGCGCGCATGGTGCCGCCATCTTCTTCCCGCACCAGTTTGAAGACCAGGCAAAGCGCCAGGTTGGAGATGAAGGGAAAGGGATGCGCAGGGTCCACGGCAAGCGGCGTCAGCACTGGGAAAACGCGGTCCATGAACCATTCATCCAGCCAAGCCTTGTCGGCTTCTGTCAGGTCGGGCCGATCCACCATCATCAAATGGGCTTCGCGCAGCCTGACCCGCAAATCCCGCCAAGCCTGTTGTTGGCCATCAATCAGCGCGCGCGCGCGTTCATGAATGGCGGCAAGCTGCTGCGCTGGCGTCAGCCCATCGGGCGAAGGCGCGACCACGCTGGCGCGATCCTGCCCAACAAGGCCCGCCACGCGCACTGAGTAAAATTCATCCAGGTTATTCGCCGAAATCGCGACAAAGCGCAGCCGTTCCAAAAGGGGGTGGCGCGCATTGCCTGCTTCTTCCAGCACACGCTGATTAAAGGCGAGCCAGGAGAGTTCCCGATTGCTGAAGCGCGCGGGGCTTTCCGCCAGCGGGAAGGCTGCAATGTCAGGCATGATATCGCTCATGAGGCGAAGCTATAACAGAGGGGCGAAAGAAGGCGAGGGGAGGCGCGGGCCTGTCTCGGAATCATCACAAACCCCTTGGCCTTCCAGCCAAGTGCCAAGGGCAAGCCGCGCCAGCGCGCGGTTGATGCGCCCGCCCACCCCAAGCGCCGCGTGATCCAGCCGCGCCACCGCCTCAGCAAGGCTCGCCGCATCGCGCGGCAGCCGCGTAAGCAGCCAAGCCTGCACATCGGGCTCCACCCGCAATTGCCGATCGGCGAAGAATTTGCTGAGCAAGGCAGAAAGCATCGCATCCGATGGCGCGCCGATACCCACGGCCTGGGTTGCGCGTAGCCGGCTGGCAAGGTCTGGCAGGCGCACCGCCCAACGCGCTGGGGCTTCGCGGCCAATCAGCAAAAGTGTTTCGCCCCGTTCGGCGCAAAGATTGATCACATGCAGAAGTGCGGCCTCATCCGCCACGCAATCCGCATCATCAATCACGCTGCCTTGCGGCGCGGGGGCGGGCAGGCCGCGCAAGCCCATGCCATCCAGCCAGCGCCAGCCAAAACGCGCGGCGGCGGCGCGCGCCAGATGCGTCTTGCCCAGGCCCGCTTCACCGAATAGCGCGAGCCGGCCGAGTGGCCAGGCATCAGGCTTGGCCAGCCAGCTTCGCGCGGCTGCGTTGCTGGCATCGGCAATCACATCGCGCGCATCGAAGGACGCAGCGACGGGTAGGGGCAGGGCCAATTGGCGCGTCATTGCCCGGTCCGTGGCGGATCAAGATAAAGCGGGCTTTCCAGATAGCGTCGCAGCCAATAGCGCGTCACCACACCAATCGCCGCCGCCATGGGCACCGCCAGCAGCACGCCAAGAAAACCAAAGGCAACGCCGCCCGCGAATAGCGCGAAGATCACCCAAACCGCATGCAATTCCACCCGATTGCCGAGCAGATAGGGGTAGATGATGTAGCCTTCGATCCCCTGACCAATCACGAAAATCGCCACAATCACCAGCACTTCCTGCCAGGATCCGAATTGCCCGATGGCCAGCAGCACGGCGGTGGCAAAGCCGGTCAGTGAACCGACATAGGGAATGAAGGTCAGAAAGCCCGACATGATGCCGATGGTGATGCCAAGCTCCAGCCCCGCGAAATGCAGGGCGAAGGCATAGAAAATCCCAAGCCCGAGGCAACACAGCAATTGCCCGCGCAGCCAGGCGGACAGAACGCGGTCCGTATCGCGCGCGATTTGGCGGATCACATTCGCACTGCGCCGCGGCAGCCAGCTTTCAATCCGCGTCAGCATATCGGGCCAATCGCGCAGCAGATAAAAGGCAACAACTGGCGTCACCACCACAAAGGTGAATACGCTGAACAGCGCAAAGCCGCCGCCAATCAGCCGCGTGGCGGCGCCACCAAGCCAGGAGAGCATGGAGCCCACCTGGCTGATCGCCAATTCGCGCAGGCGCTGATCTATCATCTCGGGGCCAAGCGTTTCCTCAAGCGCCGTCAGCAAGTCGCGCAAGGCCTGCCCGACACCGGCGATATAGGCCGGCAAGCGCTGCACCAGCACGCCAAGCTGCGCGAGGATCAGGGGGTAGAGCAGCAGCAGCGCCATCAGCGTCATGGCGGCCAGCAGCGTCACCAGCAGAAAGGCCGCTATGCCGCGCGGCAGGCCAAGCCGCGCCAGGCGCGTCGCCAAGGGATCGAGAAAATAGGCAATGGTCGCGGCCAATACGAAGGGTGTGAGGATGCCCTGAAACAGCCATAGGCTGAACAGCAGCGCAATGCCGCAGCCAAGAAACAGTGCCCAGCGCTGGCCGCGCGTCGCGGTGCGCGGCCCTGCCGGTGGTGCCATGGCGGGCTTTCCCATGGGGCGCTGCTGATCGCTCATGGGTTTCCGCCGGCGGTGCGCCGCGCTGCCTGCGCCACATAGGCCGCGCCGGACGCAAAAGTGGTGGCCGCGACAAGCCAGATCATCACTTCCAACAACAGGGGCGCGCTGAAACCGAAACCCGCGAGAAACAGCACCAAAGCGGCAAGCAGAATCTGCGCCGCCGTATTCGCCTTGGAAATGAAAAGCGGCTTGATGCGCGGCGGCAGGCCCACGGCCCATAACACCAATACACCTCCTACAATCAGCAAATCGCGAAACACCACCAGAATCGCAAGCCAATCCGGCAACACGCCAATTGCCGCCAAGGTCACGTAAACCGAAACCAGCAAAGCCTTATCCGCAATGGGATCAAGCACCGCGCCAAGTTGGGACCGCGCATTCCAGGCGCGCGCAATCCAGCCATCCAGCGCATCTGAAATCCCCGCGCCGATGAATACCAAAAAGGCCAGATCAAGCCGGTGCTGCAACATCAACCAGATCGCCGCCGGCACGGCGCAAAGCCGCCCAAGCGTGATCAGATTGGGCAGGGTGAATAGCCCTGCCCCCGCCAGCGCAGGCGGCGTATGCGAAACCCCGCGAAGATCAGGACCGTCCGGCAAGGCCAAGCCGCCATTGATCATTCTGTGCGCCAGACCCGCGCGTCAGTTGCAGCCCATGCTGGCCGAAAGCCTCAGGCGCCATGCCAATCGGCACGCGCAGCCCGATATTCAGATGCGCGCGGTCTATGGTGATGGCCATGACATCTAGCCTGGCACCCGCAGCCACCAAACGCCGACGGATTTCCAGCCATTCATTGACCGAGGCATAACGCGCCGTCGCTTCCAATGACGCCAGGACAGGTGTGGCCGGTGTCATGCTGATCGGCGCTTCGCTGGCCGTGCCGGAAGGCAGGGTCGCGGCGCGCACCTCGGCACCCTCGGCGAAGCTTTGCACCGCATCGGCATCGAATTGAATGGTGAGCCGCCCGCTGTAGCGTTGCGGGCCTGTGGTTTCCTGTTCAATCACAATTGAACGCACCATGCGATCAAGCTCTGCATCGGTGGGGCGGCGCGGGGCATTAACCATGCCCTGAATGCGATCCCAGGCGGTGCGGCGCCCAGCGGCGAAGGCGCGTTCCTGCGCCACCACGCCATTCTCAGCGGTCGCTTCCGCCACCACGCCGCGCTGCGTCAACGCACCCATATCGGCGAATTGCGCCTGGGCCGTCAGCGCCAGCCAGCAGCTTGCGAAAGCCACGGCTACATGGTTCCTTCCGGCCTTCCACCAGGAGCAGCACTTCACCATCCCAGCCTTCCCTTCGCCCATTCCGGCGCTATACCAAGCGTCATTGTATCAAATCGGAGGTCGCCCTGACCAGTTCCAATCCCCAAAGCCTCACTTACCGCGATGCGGGCGTGGATATAGAGGCCGGTGACGCCCTGGTTGAAGCCATCAAGCCCCTGGCACGTGCCACCAATCGCAGCGGCGTGATGGGGGGCCTTGGTGGCTTTGGCGCCTTGTTTGACCCGAAGGCGGCGGGGTTTGCGGACCCGGTGCTGGTATCGTCCACCGATGGTGTGGGCACCAAGCTGCGTGTGGCGATTGAAGCGGGCATTCACGACACGGTCGGCATTGATCTGGTGGCCATGTGCGTGAATGATTTGGTGGTGCAGGGCGCTGAGCCGCTGTTCTTCCTGGATTATTTTGCGACCGGTAAGCTCCGGCTTGAACAGGCGCGGGCGGTGATCGCGGGCATTGCGGAAGGCTGCCGGCAAGCGGGCTGCGCCCTGGTGGGGGGCGAAACCGCTGAGATGCCAGGGATGTATGCCGCGGATGATTATGATCTGGCCGGGTTTTCCGTGGGGGCCGCCGAACGCGGGCGGCTGCTGCCGACAGGGGTTGCGGCGGGTGATGTGCTGATCGGCCTTGGGTCTTCGGGCGTTCATTCCAACGGGTTTTCCCTGGTGCGGCGCATCCTGGCCGCGCGCGGCCTGACACTGGCCGATGCCGCGCCCTTCGCGCCTGGGCAAAAGCTCGGTCAGGCGCTGCTGGCGCCAACCCGCATTTATGTGAAGCCCTTGCTTGCGTTGCATCGCGCGGGCTTGCTGCATGCGGCGGCACATATCACCGGTGGCGGGCTGCCGGGCAATCTGCCGCGCGTGCTACCGGCGGGTGTGAATGCGGTGCTGGAAGCGGGAAGCTGGCCCGTGCCACCGGTTTTCGCCTTCCTGGCCGAAGCCGGGAATGTCAGCGCCGATGAAATGCTCCGCGTCTTCAATTGCGGGCTTGGCATGGTGCTGGCGGTGCCGGCCTCTGGCGCGGAGGCTGCCACGCGCATGTTGATCGAAGCCGGGGAAGCGCCCTTCCGCATCGGCCATTTGGAGGCCTCCGGCGGGCCAGCGGGCATTCACATCCAGAACTTGCCCCAGGCCTGGCCGCGCGCATGAAGCGTGCACGGCTCGCCCTGCTGATATCGGGGCGCGGGTCCAATATGGCGGCGATTCTGACAGCCGCCGGGGCGGATTACCCCGCCCTACCCGTGCTGGTGCTGTCCAACCGCGCAGATGCGGCGGGGCTGGCCGTTGCGGCGGCGCGGGGGGTGCCGACGGCGGTGGTGGAAAGCCGCGCCTTCAAGGGCGACCGCGCTGGGTTTGAAGCGGCCATGGAAGCCGAATTGGCCAAGCATGGCGTTGAAATCATCGCGCTCGCGGGCTTCATGCGCGTGCTGACGCCGGGCTTCGTGCGCCGCTGGGAAGGGCGGCTCCTCAATATCCACCCATCGCTTTTGCCGGCCTTTCCGGGGCTTGATACCCATGCGCGCGCCCTTGCCGCCGGCGTCAGGCTGCATGGCTGCACTGTGCATCTGGTGACGGCGGGCGTGGATGAGGGGCCAATCCTCGCCCAGGCCGCCGTGCCGGTTCTGCCCGATGATACGCAAGCAAGCCTCGCCGCGCGGGTGCTGGCAGAAGAACATAAGCTCTATCCAGCCGCCCTTTCCTGGCTGGCGGCGGGGCGCGTGCGGCTGGAGGCGGGGCGGGCGGTCATCACGGCGGCGGATTCTGCGCGGGATTCGCTGCTGAACCCCTTGCCCCGCGCGGCGTTGCTTTCTACACAGTGATCCAAGACTTGAGCGTTGGGGAAAGCCATGGCTGAGAAAGAGCATTATGACTTCATCGAAGTGACCGCCGCCGATATCCTCGCCGATCGTCGCGTGGGGTGGGAGGATTTCACACGCTTCGTCACCTGGTCCACCGGCGCGATTATTGTGGTGCTGATCCTGATGGCGATTTTCCTGGTCTGACGCCTGACGCCTGACGCGTATCGGCTTGAAAAAAGGCGGCCTTGACCGCCCTTTTTGTTGGTTGCCCTTATGCCTGCGCCATCAATCGCGCTGTCTCAGCTTCAATCTGGCTTTCAAGTGCCTCCATCAGCGGCTTGCGCGCAAGCCCCGCCGGCAGGGCGGGCAGGATGGAAATGGCTATCACCCCAGGGGTCTTGTGAAACGCCCTTCTTCCCCAACGCAGCCCGCTATTGGTCGCGACCGGATAGCAGGCCACGCCACTACCCATGACCAGCGCGGCCACGCCCGGCTGATAGGGCACCCTTTCGCCAGGCGCGGAACGCGTGCCTTCGGGGAAAATCACCAAAGGCCGGCCTTCATCCAGCACGCGCTTCGCATCGCGCACCATGGCGCGGAGTGCCGCGCCACCACCGTCCCGATCCACCGCCACCGCCCCGGCATGGCGTGCCACGCGGCCCCAAAATGGCAGGTTCAGCAATTCGCGCTTCAGCACATAACTCGGCCCCTCAAGCAGCGCGAGCCAGACGAAGGTATCAAAGGCCGATTGGTGTTTTGAGGCGATAATCGCCGCCCCAGGCGCGATATTCTTCAAGCCGGTCACTTCAACGCGAATTTTGCAAATGACGCGCAGCAACCAGATGATGAGGCGCGCCCAAAGCTGGATGAAGCGGCGCATGGCGCGTGGATGAAAGGGCAGCAACACCATCGCCATGATGGCGCTAAGCGCGGTGATCGTCATGAAAAGTGCATTGAAGATGCAGGAACGCAGCCAGATCATATCCGCCTTCCACCGAATATCGCCGAAAGCCCAAGCTCGGCACCGAGGAACTTCATGTATTCGCCAAACAACAACCCCCAATTGCGCGGCTGCCAAAAGGCACCTTCCGCGCGCAGTCTGGCGGGTGTGACGGGATGCGCCTGCACGCGCAAGCCCGGCATGGCGCGGCGCAATTCCGCACGTGCGCGCGGCATGTGATAACCCGCCGTGACCAGCCGGATGGTCGCAATCTGCCGGGGCCTGGCCCAGGCGGCGATTTCCACCGCATTGCCGCGTGTGGAGGCCGCCGCATGGCCAAGCTCCACCCGGCCGGCAAGCTTCGCGGGATCCACACCCGCGCCGCGCGCCAGATCCGCAAGCCGCGAATCGGGATGCACGCCCGAGACAAAAAGCCGCGGCGCCAAGCCTTCATCGAGCAAGCGAAAGCCAGTCTCCACCCTCTCAGCCCCGCCGGTCAGCACCACAATGGCGTCCGCCGCGCTGCTATGCGTGGCGGGTTCCTGCACGGCGCGCAGGAACCAGATGAAGCCGCCAAGCCAAAGCAGCAGCGGCACCAAGGCCAAGAACCAAAGCCGCCGCGGCTTCATGGCAGGCGCCGCAACCACAAAAGGATGCTGGCCTTTGCGGACCCCCAGGCGATAAGCGCAGCGCTGATCGGGATGGCGGCAAGGCCAAGCCAAGGCAGGTCCTGCGGGGTGATATCGGGCAGCATCGGTCCGGCAAGGCGCAATAGCGCCCAGACCAGGCCGCCTGCCAAAGCCACCCCCAGAATGGCCCCCAGCACGGCAAGCCAGGCGGTGCGGCGGGCGAAGCGCCCGGCGATGTCGCGATCCGCCGCGCCCAGCATATGCAGCACCATGACCGAATCGCGCCGCGCCGCGATGCCCGCGCGCACCGCAAGCACCACCACCGAAGCCCCCACCAGCGCCACCAGCGCCAGCACCGCCAAGGCAGCGGCTGAAACAGCGCGCGCCACCGCGGCAAGCCGCGCGACAAACACCCCATGCGCTTCCGTCACCGCACCGGGCACGGCTTCGGCCACCCTATCGCCAATCAGCACCGGGTCAGCGGCCAGATCGGCCAGGCGCAATTCAATCACGCCGGGCAGCGGCAGCCCGGCGACATCCCCCAGCCAGGGGCGCAGCAATTCTGCCATGCGCGCCGTATCCACCGCCTGAGCCTCACGCACCGCCGGCAGGGCGCGCAACGCCCCCAGCGCCGCTTCCATGCGTTCCGGGGTTGGGTTCGGGATTTGCACCGTCACGGCAGCATTGGCGCCTTGCTGCCAGCGCTTGGCGAGTTGGTTCACTGCTTCATGCCCCGCCAGCGCACAGGTCGCGAATAGCGCCATGGCCGCGATCAGCCCGATCAGCAGCCGATCCGCCAGCGCGCCGCGCAGGCCAATCGGGTCCGTCCTGCCACCGGCTTCACGGCGCATCAATGACGCGGCCTTCTGAAAGGGTGATGATTCGGGCCGGGTGGCGCGCGGGCAAATCCTCGGAATGGGTTGCGACCACAATCGCGGTGCCCAGCCGGTTCATTTCCACAAACAACGCTATCAGCCGGCGGGCTTCAAACACATCCAATTCCGAGGTCGGTTCATCGGCGATCAGCAAGGCAGGACGCGTGATGATGGCGCGCGCGATGGCGATGCGTTGCTGTTCGCCGCCGGAAAGTTCCGCCGGCGCGCGCCCCGCCTTGCTGGCAAGGCCCAGCCAATCCAGGATTTCATTGACATCCTGCCGGACAGCGCCTTCCGCCCGGCCCGCAAGCCGTAACGGCAGCGCCACATTATCCCAGGCGGAAAGATGCGCCAGCAGGCGGAATTCCTGATGCACCACGCCGATCTTGCGCCTAAGCGCCGGCAGGGCGGTGCGTTCCGCCTGCCCGATATTGGTGCCGAGCACCGAAACCACGCCGCTTGAGGGCCTGATGGCGGCCTGCATCAGCCTGAGCACCGAGCTTTTCCCCGCCCCGGAAGGCCCGAGCAGCCAGGTGAAGCTTCCTTCCCCCAAGGCGAAGGAGACATCGCGCAAGGCTTCCTGCCCGGGTTCGCCCCAAGGTGTTGGATAGGCCAGCACAACACGCCCGAATCTTACCATAAGGCCTGTTTCGCATGGCAGGGGCTTCGGGCTCAATCTTTCGCTTGCCGAGAAGCCTGCAGTGACGGAAAATAGCTGCATGTTGATCACATGCCCGAATTGCGAAGCTGAGTATCAGGTGCTGGAGCACCTGTTGCACGACCACTTGCGCCCACTGCGCTGCGGCCAATGCAGGACGGTGTTCCCCATCACGGAACCGCCCGCGCCCGCGCCTGAGCCTGCGGAGTTCCGCACGCCGGAGCCCCCGCCCGCCCCGCTGGTGACGGAGGAGCCCCGCGCGGTACCGAAGCCTTTGGCGGAGGAAGTGCGGCCCGAGCCAGACTTGGCGCGCGTTACCCCGCCGGAGGGGGCGGAGGGGGCTTCTTCGCGCGGGCTGCGCGTAGCCTGGGCGGCTTCGATCTTATTGCTGATCGGCGGCGGGCTTGCCGCGATTATCCAGCGAGATGCGGTGATGGCAGCCTGGCCGCCCGCGGCGCGGTTGTTTGGAGCGTTGGGGTTGGGGTGAGGCTGGGGGCGGATAGGCGGTTTTGATATTCGGGCAGCCGGAACGCCAATCGGTAACAAGTCATTTTGCGACGGCGTGTGGTGCTGCTGCGCGAACCGGCCTCTGTTACTCAATTCGCCACTTTGGTCCAGAAGCCGCTCACCGTGGTCATGATTCATCAAATTCTAGAGTCTCGGCACGGGCTCTTAGTTTGTCAATTTCATTGCAAACAGCATCTCGTAACTCAGACTGATGTAGCAAAAGCCAAGCAAGCTCTCGTAAAGCATTCAGTGATGCTGGGTTCTTTCGGATACTAAAAAGGTAATTGCCGACCGCTTCATCAATGTTTCCTCTAACTTTATAGACATGCCCGAGGGATAGATAAACTTCTGCCGGATCCGACCCGGCTTTTAATGCTTCTCGATAAATCCGGATACTCTCTTCAGAATGGCCACTCTCCTTTGCGGCGTGCCCAGCTTGCATCAATACTTTATGGTCCGTGGGGACCAGTTCTAGAGCTTTTGTGTACCATTCATAGGCTTCGGTCCATTTCTGTGCATTTCTTGCGGCGTCGGCCTTCTTTAGACGATCCAAAAATGCTTTGTGTCGAAGCGGATTTCTGAATAAACCTATCACCAACAATAAAAAGTGCGCTTTTGACGCAATATAGCCACTTGAACTCCGCAAAAACGCGCCAGCTGAACGCCGATCAAGACGCCGCTGAGCATGGCCTAACGACCACCGACCGTGAGCCGCGGGCTTCAGTGCTTGCTCGGCCGACACAACCACAGAAGGCCTTGAAGGCACAAGGAGCACATCGTTCAGATTAGGCAACGCTTCCAATTGAACGCCGTCAAACCAAAAACGCGCGCAATTATCGGTCCCCCTTCTTATCCGGAACTCAACGTCATTTTCAGTTGAGTGAAGATGAAAGGTCAATGCAACCTTCTCTATACTGCCCGAACCGCTGATTGTTTTTTGATATTCCTGCTTGACTCCCTGCCCGGCCACATGAACATCAAAAACCAGCATACAGGCAGAGCCTTTGACACATCGCACAAGGAACGTCGCACAATAGGATCCACTCGGTAATCTTACGTAAGGGCCAAAAACCGCATGTGAAAGAGTCGGGACCTCTGGAGGTTCGAGATAAAAATCATTGGGGTCGCCTGTGAGGCCGTTAAAGCTAAAAAGTTGGGGGCGCAGAGCAATTCCCCCCCCTTCTTCGGCGCTTTGTCTCCTTAACTGAAGATTAAAAATCTCTGACTGTAACGCATCTATCTTTGTGAATGCGTTTTCCAAAGCTATCAGATCATATTGAGAAAGGCGGTTGTGATTATGATCATGCGGGAATGACGGAATAGGCGAGAGGGGAGTATTTTCACGAATTTCCTCAGCCAGCCTTAAAGCTGCATCTCGAAAACGAGGGACGATGTCTGAAACGACAGGCGGGTCCCCAGCAAGGCTAGAAGGAGCGATTTTTGACAGCGTCGGCGTAGAGAAGTCTCCGTCTGAAGCAAAGAGAGCGTGAACAATTTGCCGCTCAATCACTTGCTCAGAAAAAATTTCTTCTGCTAGTGTCTTTTGATAATGAATTAGATCTTCGCGGACGTGCTTGTTCAAACATAAAATCGTCGCAGCAGCGACTGAGCTATAGTCTAGCTCAGGGAAGAAAAAAGGATGCCGTTTCGTCCAGTCTGAAAACGCAGTGGTCGCAAAGCATACAACAGGAACTTTTTTTCTCATCGCTTCGAATATTGGCAGCCCGAACCCTTCGTGTTCCGACAAACAGACAAACATTGTGGCAGATTCAAAAAGGGACTCCAGTTCTTGATTGGATACCTCGCTCGCCCAAACTATGGAAACTTCCGCTGCCGTTGCATCAGCGATTGCCGATTGAAAAGACGGCATAGTTTCCAATGCCTGCTTATCGCCGCGACCCGCAAACACTACTCGTACCCTTAGTTTTTCCGCTGGCGTTCTTGCCATCTTAGCGAGCCATGTTCGCAGAAATACTGCCGCCTCAATAACGAAGCGGTGGCCTTTATGAGCAACAATCCTGCTCACCCACAACAGAGTGATTTCATTTGGAGTTTGGAAGTCCGCTTGAGAAAGGGAAAAACTTCCATCTTTGGCATTTTCAATAAGCTTCAATGACGGCTTATCGCTTTCCGTATATTTTCTGGCCAAAGAGAAATCATTGGCTGTCGTTGTTTTCGTCAAGAGAGGTGATGCTGGATAAACTACCTTCGGCTCAAATCTCCCCTTTCCTAAATCAAGAAGCTGTGCCTTTGTAAAATTGGAATTCACCCAGAACGAAAATTCATCAAGCCGTGCAAACTCTGCGATCCGCTTAAAGCCCTCGTGAGAGCGGCGTGCGTACTTCATATCTCCGGCCATATAAAACCAAGGCGGAGTATTATTATGCCACCGAACGATTACTTCGCATTCCAAACCCCGTAGTACTTGATCAATTTCGGGCCAACCGTCGCAGAAATGATAAATAATCTTGTCGGGGCACCCTCCGCTGCGTATCTCAGCCAAGAGCAAG
This sequence comes from Roseomonas sp., assembly GCA_020249145.1. Taxonomy (GTDB): domain Bacteria; phylum Pseudomonadota; class Alphaproteobacteria; order Acetobacterales; family Acetobacteraceae; genus Neoroseomonas. Next base: position 167,064 of record JADCGF010000001.1, read on the forward strand.
TCGACGCTTTCAATGAAAACGCCCGGGTATAATTCTGGGTTAAATCGTTCAGCGAAAATTCGCACTTTTACGTCGGGGGGCACAAATTTTTTTGCCACATTGTATTGGAAGATACAATCATATCCGATTGAATCGCTAAGCTCAAAGAGACCCTGTACGATGAAAGCGATGTTACGCATTCAAGTCTCTTTGCAAAAGCGACAGACGAAGTTTATTTGAAACCGAACCCGACCGAAATGACGCACGATACCCTTACCACTTTGAAAACACTAAAATTCGATTTGAATAGTTAAAGGTCGTCGAGTGAAATTCTTCACAAAATCTGTTTGTTGCCTCCTCGTCAAAGTGCATACCAACTGCCCTAATCATAAAGTCACGCCACCAGTTTAGCGGTTCAAATATGAGATGCGTCGGCTCATTGGGATCACTCTTCTCCCCATGCTCATATACCGCAGGAACAATAAGCAGGTCACGGGTTGTTGCAGACCACAGACGACGCGCAGCCCCCGCCAACTCATCGTACGGCAAATGTTCAAGGACATCGTAACAATATACGAGATCATAACGCTCGGGCAGGTCAGACCTGCTAATATCGAGTCTTGTTACGAAAGGACTATTTGCTTCCCGCACGGCCCAATCGGAGACGTCCACACCGAATGCTTTGACGCCCAACTCGCGAAGCTTGGCGACGGTGTGCCCAACGGCACACCCGACATCGACTGAGGAGCGCGGACGAAAAAACCGAAACAAAGTCTCCCCAAGGATCCCGTTAGGACCTCGCGCGTTCTCAACGTAGTTAGAATAGTTGCTTTTCGACCGGTCACCCTGAAAATACTCTTCATTATACACGCCCGCCAAGGGACCAAAGCGATTGGTGTCTTGCGGGCTCGAGCTCATTTTTTGATTCCTGCGGTTTAGATTCTTGAAAACTGTCCTTCCATGGCTCATTTCGGCTGTCAAGGTAGGCAGCTTGGATTTCCAGCACCCGCGCCAGTGGTCCGGTCGCTGCTGTCGGTTTCCGACAGCAGCGTGAATCGGCCAACCAAATGTCGGGCTAGTGGTGCGGAGGGGCAGTTTTAGATGGCGAAAGATTAGCATGAGTCGCACCACCAGAGAATTTCGAGGCTTCCCTAAATGCCCGCCCGCAATCGGCAAGAAACGCCCTGCCCACCCCCAGGCGCCCCTATTTCCTCATCGCCCCGGGTTCCAAATTCCCCCTTTTTGCGGCAGGTTATGCCTGAAATGCATGGGGGGCTTCCAGCCAAATGACCGAAGAAGAAATCCTTGCCGGCGCGGCGGGCATCACCACCGGGCTCAAGACCCACCCCAATGAAGTGGCGGAAGCCATCGCCGCCTCTCGCCGCGTGGCCGGTGCCTTCACGCGGCCTGCCGATGAAACTACCGAACCCATGCCGCCCTATGCCGCGCCACTCCCCGCCAGGGGGTCACGCGCATGAAGGCCCTGCATGAGCTTTCGCTGACCGAAGCCTCTGCCGGCATTGCGCGGCGGCGTTTCTCCCCCGTTGAATACCTCGATGCCCTGCATGCGCGGGCCGAGGATGTGGGCGGCAAGGTCAATGCCATTGTCCGCCCGCTTTGGGATGAGGCACGCGAGCAAGCAGTGAAGGCCGGGCGGCGCATTGCCCGTAGCGGGCCACGTTCCGCGCTTGATGGCCTGCCGGTGGGCCTTAAGGATATCATTGATATCGCGGGGCACCCCACCACCTGCCATTCGCGCATCCTGCTGGATAACCAGAAAAGCGCCGATGCGGCGGTGGTGGCGCGGCTGCGCGCTGCCGGGGCGATTTTCCCGGCCAAGCTCGCCACGCATGAATTCGCCATTGGCGGCCCGGCCTTTGATCTGCCCTTCCCGCCCGCGCGCAACCCCTGGAATACGGCGCATCATCCGGGCGGCTCGTCTTCCGGTTCTGGCGCCGCCGTTGGCGCCAATATCCTGCCTGCCGCGCTTGGCACGGATACCGGCGGTTCCGTGCGCCACCCGGCCAGCCATTGCGGCATTGTCGGCATGAAGGCGACTTATGGCCTGGTTTCGCGTCGTGGGGTTTTCCCGCTGGCCTTCACGCTTGATCATGTGGGGCCAATGACGCGCACGGTTGCCGATAATGCGCTGCTGCTTGGCATGATGGCCGGGCATGATGCAGCAGACCCCGGCAGTGCGGCGCATAAGCCCGAAAACTATGCGCGGCAGATGAAAAAGGGGCTGCGCGGCCTCACCATCGGCTATGTGCGCCACTTCCACGAGGCGGATCAGCCGGCTTCCGCCGAAATGGCGGCCTCACTGGAAGCGGCGGCGAAGCTGCTCGGCAAGGAAGGGGCGAAGATCAAGACCATCACCCTGCCCTCCCTCAATGAATTCGCCGGCGTCAATCGCGCCATCTTAATGGCCGAAGCTGCCGCCATCCATGGCAAGTGGCTGCGCGAAAGGCCGGGCGATTACGCCAACCTCACCTTGCGCCGCCTGCTGCCCGGGCTTTTCATGCGCGCCGAGGATTACGTGCAGGCGCAGCGCCGCCGCCGTGAATTGGTGGCCGCCGTTGAAGCCGCCTTCGCTGAGGTTGATCTGCTGCTGACGGCTTCTTCCATGGATGTTGCCTGCAAGATTGATGATGCAGAAGCGGTGGACCTTACCTATCCGCGCCAGGCACGTACGCCCTTCAACGTCACGGGCCACCCGGCGCTTACACTGATGTGCGGTATTTCGAAGGCCGAAGGCCTGCCGCTGTCCCTGCAATTGGTTGGCCCCAGCTTTGGGGAGGCCGCGATCTACCGCGCCGCTGCCGCTTATGAACGCGCCGCACCTTGGAAGGATCTGCACCCGGCGCTTTAGAACATGTTGCGTTCATATGGGTTCACGCAACCCGCTCTACGTTGTTTTTTTCGAGCATCTTCACGCGTTCAGATGATTCCATCTGAACGCGGTCTGCTCTCGGCCCTCGCATGATCCAGGCAAGCTTCATTGATCGGCGCTGGCGCCACCCCGCGCTGGTGCCGGTATTCTTTTTTGCGCTGGCGCTGCTGCTGCGCATCTTCTCCTTCGTCGCCGCCGTGATTGATACGGATGAGGGGCTTTACATGCTCCAGGCGCGGGAATGGCTGGAAGGCGGCTGGCCCATTGTCGCGGTGTGGGATATGCACCCGGTCGGCGCGCCGGCGATCTTCGCGGTGTTCATGGCGATTTTCGGCGATGATATCTGGGTGCTGCGCGTGCTTGGCGCGGTTTGCGTCGCGGCAACCGCTTCGGCGCTGTTCCATGCGGTGCGCTATGCCGGCGGATCACCGGCCATTGGGCTTGCGGCAGGCGTTTTCTATATCGCGCATAGCGGGCTTTTGGGCGGGCTTGCCACCAATACAGAGATTCTTTTTGCGCCGCTGGTGGGCTGGTCCATGGCACTCGGTTTGCGTGGCGGGGTGGATGCGCTGGAGCGTAGCAAAGCCCCGCGTTGGCGCGACATGGTGATCATGGGGGGGCTGATTGGTTTTGCCCTCACGCTCAAGCCGGTCACGTTTTTTGAAGGCGCCTTGGCTTGGTTGATTTTGGTCCTGCCCGCGCTTCGCATGCGGTTGATCAGCCTGCCGCGCTTGGCCGCCATGGCTGCTGCCTATGCCGTGCTCTGCGCCGCGCCCACCCTGCTTTTCGGCGCGGCTTACGCGCTTCGTGGCGAATTTCAGCCCTTTCTTGAAGGCGCCTTCCTCGCCCCGCTCCGCTATGCTGGCGCGCGGCTGAGTGCCGCCGATTCCTTCCGCTTCGCGCTGGTGGCAGCATTATTGCTGTTATGGGCCTTTCTGCTTGCCGTGCCGGCCCTGGTGCGGCCGCGCAATTGGCAAGGACCGTTGGCGCGGCTTCGGCAATTCGGCATGATCTGGTTTGTGGCGGCGACTTTCGCGGTGGCGCTGCCGGGCCAATTCTATCAGCATTATTTCCTGATCTGGTTACTGCCCTTGTCAGTGCTGGCGGCACTCGGCGCACGGCAATTGGCCCGGTATCTCCGGCCGGGGATGGTCGTGATCGGCTTTCAAATGCTGATCGGTGCGGTCGCTTTGGATGCCTGGCGCGTAGCCGCGCTGCCCCGGCTTGATCGCGGCATTGGCCTTGGTGCGCCCGATCCGGTGCGGCGCACCGCCGCGGCCGTGCGCGCGGAAATAGACCCGGGAGACCCGATCTGGGTCGTGAATTACCACCCGGTGGTCTATGTGCTGGCTGAAGCCGCTGTGTCCACGCGCTACGCCTTCCCGGCGCATCTCGCCGGGCCGTTTTATCGCGTCACGGGGATTGATTCCTACGCGGAGATCACGCGCATTCTGGAAAGCCATCCGCGCGTGCTCGTGATTGATCGGGGCTGGTGGCCAAGCGTGCGCCGTCGCGCCGCGATGTTGATTGAAGCAGCCTTGGATGAGCAATATGAACTGGTCGCGTCTATCCCAGAGGAACGCGGGCCTATCGAGATTTGGCGCCTGAGATAGGCGGCGCTGGTTAAGGCGCGAAAATCGTGAACACGAAAGTCGCAGCCAGCACCAAATGAATGATGCCTGAAAGGATATTGGTCCGCCCGGTGCCGTAAGTGAGCATGGCGACCGCAAAGCCCAAGGCGAGCAGCACCGAATGGCCCCCCGACACTCCCAGCGCTAAAGGCATGTCATTCCACCAGGCGACAAACGCAACGGCGGGCAAGGTAAGGCCGATACAGGCAACACCGCTTCCCAGCGCCAGATTGATTGCGGATTGCATGCGGTTATGCGCTGCTGCCTTTAAAGCGGTACCGGTTTCTGGCATCAGGACAATGGCGGCGACAATCACCCCCACAATTGCCGCCGGCGCACCAAGAGCCACAACGCCATCTTCCAAGGCCGGGGCCAAGCATTTCGCAAGCATCACGACGGCAAGCAGCGCTGTACAAAGCAAAACAAAAGACAAGATCGCAAGGCGTCCGCTCGGGCGCGCATGGGCTTCGCTCGATGCGCCGTCTTCAGGCAGAAAGTAATCACGGTGGCGATTGGTCTGCACAAACAAGAAGGCGGCATAAAGCGCCAGACAAACAAGCGAAACAAAGGTCAATTGGGCCAAGCTGTAATAAGGGCCTGGAACCGATACCACATGATTGGGCACGATCAGCACCAGAACTGCCATCGGCATCAATACCGCGAGAAGCGCATTTGCGCCGGGGACACGGAAGCGATTTTCCCGGTGAAGGGTGCCGCCGACCAGGATTGAAAGCCCCGCAATGCCATGGAGCACCAGCACAATGGTTGCGACCATCGTATCACGCATCAATGCGGGCTTCGGATCACCAGACAGCATCAGGGAGATAATGAGCCCCGCTTCAATCACCGTGACGGAAAGCGCCAGAATCAATCCGCCGAAGGGCTCACCCACCCGCTGCGCCACAATCTCCGCATGGTGGACGGCAGCGATGACACTGCCAAGCAATACCGCGAGGATGAGCAGGGCGGTGAGTCCCAACCCAACCTTGCCAATGCCAAGCCATGCGGCAATACCCGCCACGGGGGCAAGGATGAAGAAAAGCGGAATGCGATCTGTTGCTTGCGCGGCCATGATCAATTGCTAGCCATCAATCAGGGCCGCGGCAAGCGCCGCCATCAGAACAACAGCCCCTTCTTCAGCATGCCATGCACGCCCTTTTCGCCATTCACCGTCTGCGTCACGCGGAAATCCACCGCCAGCGAGCAGAATTGATAGGCATCGGCGTCCGACAGATTGGTCCGTGAACAGATGAAGGCGATCATTTCACGCAGCGCCTGCTTCATCGCCAAATCCAGATCCTCATTCATCCCCATGGTGATGAAATGGGTCTTGGTCTCGGCGCGCGGGAATTTCAGCACCGGGTCCTTGGCCCCGCCGCCCTTCACCACGGAAAGCTTGAAATGCCCCGTGAGGCAGATTTCAAGGGCATTGATGCAGACCTCTCCGTCACCTTGCACGCCATGGCCGTCGCCGGCGGAAAACAACGCGCCCTTGTTGAAAATGGGCAGGAATAGCGTGGTGCCTTCGGTCAATTCCTTATTGTCCAAATTGCCACCAATGGCGCGCGGTTCCTTGGTGTTCACCATGCCCCATTCCGGCGGCGGCGCCACGCCCATCACGCCAAAGAAGGGCGCCAGCGGCAGATCAAGCCCGCCATCCTGCGGCCCGAAGGGCAGGCGGCAGGTCATGGCCTGCTTATTCACCGGAATATGCAGCGTGCGGCGATAGGGGAAATCTTCCGGCAGCGTGCCGAAAAGCGGGCGGAAGCCGCAAAAGCCCCAATCCGCGCCGAGTTCGATTTTCTCGATATCCACCCGCAAAGCATCACCTGGCTCGGCGCCGCGCACTTCAACCGGGCCGGTGATGATATGCGCGCCAAGGCGCGGTAGCCTGGTGTGAATTTCCGAAATCGCGGGGTGCAGCGGCAGCCCCTTTTCCGGCCCTGGCATCACTTCCGGCCCGCCAGAGACGCATTCCAGAATGACGGTTTCGCCCGAGGCGATGCTCGCCACCGCCGGGAAGGAAGCGTCAAAGCCGCCCCAGCGGCAGGTGGCGACAGAAGCGGGGATAAGGGTTGCTTGCGACATCAGATTTCCTTGTCGGTCTAGAGCCAGCCTTTGCGGCGGAAATAAAGAATGGGCAAAATGGCCGAGACAATCATCAGCACAAGCGCCAGAGGATAGCCCAGGGCCAGTTTCAGTTCCGGCATGAATTCAAAATTCATGCCGTAAATGCTGGCAATCAGCGTGGGCGGCATGAGAGCCACGGATGCGACCGTAAAGGTCTTGATGATGGCGTTCTGTTCAACATTCAGCACGCCAAGCACGGCATCCAGCAGGAATTGCGCCTTGGAATTCAGGAAGCTTGCATGTTCCACCAGGGATCGCACATCGCGCACCAGCGTCTTGATCAGCGCCTGGTTTTCCTTGCGTATCGCGGTTTCCTTTTCCGCCCCCACAAAGGTCAGAATGCGTGACAGGCCAAGCAAGGTTTCGGAAGCGCGTGTCGTCACTTCCCCAACCTGCCCCAAGGTGAATAGCGCATCCTTCAGCTTGTCATTGCGCCGATGCATTTTGATATCAGCCTGAGAGGCGCGGAAGGTGGATTGGCTCGCCTTATCCATATCCGCGCCGACCTTCTCCAGAATATCGGCCAGGCGATCCACGATCTGTTCAAACAAATGCAGCATCACCGCATCAGGCGATTGCAGCAGCGTTGGATGGCGCTGCGCGCGCGCGCCAAACACCGTGAAGGCGCGCGGTGTTGCGTAACGCACCGTGACCAGCGTGCTATTCGTCAGCACGAAGCTGATGGGGGTGGAGCCGTAATCCCCTGAATCAACGCCATAAAGAAAATTGGCGGTGAGAAACAGCGCGTCATCCTCGCGATACAGGCGCGATGAGCTTTCGATTTCCTGCATTTCCTCCCGCGTCGGGATTTCGAGCGAGAGCGCCTGCTGCACCGCGCGTTCTTCCGACGGTGTTGGGTTCAGAAGGTCAATCCAGACGGCGCGGCGCAGGTTTTCGGCATCCGCCACCTCACCGGCGGCTTCCCGGGCGAGTTCGGGCAAGGCGGCGGTGATGTCGGAAATCGCGCCTTCGCGCGTACGACAGCGGCCATCCTCAACGGTCCAGGTTGTGAGCATGGCGCGGGCCCTCCACGCGGCAAATGAGGCGGAAACTTACTAACCCTGGCCCGGCAGCCTGCATAGTCTTGTCGTCCCCAAGCCCAGGCTGGATAGCCTGGGGAAGGGGATCAAGCCGCCCCCGCCCAAATGGCGCGAGGGCGGATAGGGCATTCAGGCGCCCGGACGTGGGGGCGTGTTTTGCGCCGCGGTGGCCTGCGCGGTGGAAGACGCCGCGGCGGGGCCCTGGATGCTGCCGGCTGGCTGGGACTGGCCCTGCGCCTGCGCTTCCATCGAGGCATCCGCCTGATCTTCCTTGATGTTTTGCTTGAAGGACTTGATGCCCTTGGCCAGATCGCCCATCAGGCCGCTGATCTTGCCGCTGCCGAAAAGCAGCAGGACGACCAGCAGAACAACAAGCCAATGCCAGATGCTGAAGGAACCCATTGCGACGCCTCAATTCCCAGTTGGAAGTCCCGCCGGAGCGGTTCTTCGGACCCTATGACATGGCGGCAACCTGTTAGCCAAGGGGTCACCGCGCAAATCCCAAATGGTTTCTCACAAGGGCCGCCGCAATGGGGGTTGAAAACCAAACTGGCTTCCATCACTTAATTGTCAATCCGGGCCCCTCTGGCGGGGCCGATCATCTTTGGTCGGCTGCCGTGATGTCGGATCGTGCAACGTTGCGCGGTCTCGGCCCCCCTGTGGCTGATCCGTGCTTTTGGGTGAGGTTTGGGGATGGAATTTCTGTCTGTCGAATGGATGGGCAAGCCTTTCTGGATGTGGAAGGGCTTTTTGCTGATTGTCTTGCTTTTGCTTGCCTTTGACCTTGGCGTGCTTAACCGCAAGGAAAAGGAAATGGGCGTGGCCGAGAGCCTTTATCTCTCTGCCTTCTATATCGCCTTTGCCATGCTTTACGGCGCTGGTATCTGGTGGGCCTATGAAGCCGGGGAGATCAAGACCTCGGACGGGGTTCATGCCGGCATGGCCTATTTCACGGGCTTTTTCATCGAAAAGGCATTGTCCATCGATAATGTCTTCGTGATCAGCCTGATTTTTGGCTATTTCGCCATCCCCCGCCGTTATCAGTATCGTGCGCTGGTCTGGGGCATCATCGGCGTCATTGTGCTGCGCGGCATCATGATCGGTCTAGGTGCGGCGCTGGTGCAGCAGTATAGCTGGGTGCTTTATATCTTCGGCGCCTTCCTGATCGCGACCGGCATCAAGATGCTGGTGGTGCCGGAAGGGGAACAGGATATCTCAAAGAACCCCATCGTGCGCTTCATGCGCAAGCATATGCGCGTGACGGATGAACTGCATGGCCAGAAATTCTTTGTCCGCCAAATGGATCCGGCCACGGGCAAGAAGCTGGCCTTCGCCACGCCGCTTTTCCTGGCGCTGGTGGTGATCAATATCGCCGATTTGATTTTCGCGGTGGATAGCGTGCCGGCGATCTTCGCCATCACGACCGATACCTTCATTGTCTATACCGCGAATATCATGGCGATCCTGGGCCTGCGCGCGCTGTATTTCGCGCTTGCCGCCATGGTGCATCGCTTCCACTACCTGAAATATGCGCTGGCGCTGGTGCTGGTGTTCATCGGCGGCAAGATTTTCTGGAACCAGATGGTCGGCAAGCTTGACCCCGCCATTTCGCTGGGCGTCACGGCGGCGATCATCGCGGGCGGGATTTTCTGGTCGCTCTGGAAAACACGCGGCCAGAAGGCGCAAGACGCCTGAACCAGGCTTCAGCCGAGGTGCAGTTCGAAAGGCTGCACCTCAACAAATTCATCATCCGCGCTGGTGCCATCCTTCCACATGAAAACAGCGAAGCGCGCTTCGCGGTCAAACACGGTGGAAGGGTGATGCCAGACATTGGCCCCGTAAGTGACCCCTTGATCAGGCCGCGCCAGAAAGCCGCGCGCCTTTGCCATATCCGGCTTGCCATCAGCACCATGGGGGGCCACCAGCACAAGCCAGCGCCCCGCTTCCATGGGAATGAAGGATTGCGAGGAAAATTCATGCCTTTCCATGGTGGTGGACACGAGAGGCGCTGATTTCGGCAAGGCGCGCGTGAAGGAAAGGCTGGGACTGGCCCCGCCACGGCGGTTTTCCAACACTTTGTCTATATAGGCGCGCCCTGGCGCGGCTGGGCTTTCCAGCACCTCCCCGAAAGGGGCGAAGGCTTCGGCGGTGAGGGGTTCCGTGGTGATGCGGCGCATGGGATGGCTTTCGGTTTGATCCGCACCACCAAAGCCGTGTCATGCGCGCCTGTCCAGCCCAGAACCCTGCCTGTATTTTGCGCAAAATTTGCCCCATGCCGCGCCATTTGGAGGCGCGCCTCTGGCATGGTTAAGCTTGCCGCATGCATGCCGCCACCCTGACCCAACCAAGCCATCAGCGCTCTCGCGGGCGGTTGGAATTGGATTACCATCTGCATGAAGGGCGCACGATGCTGGGCGGGCTTTATCAATCGCCGCCCATGCGCGCCCTGTTTCCCGACCCTGAGGCCGATGAGGCACCCATTTGCGCCCTGGTGAATACCGCCGGCGGCTTGGCGGGCGGCGATAGGGTGGAAATCGCGCTCAGCCTTGGGGTCGGGGCGCGGGCCAGTTTCTCCACCCCGGCGGCGGAGAAAATCTATCGCAGCCTTGGCCCGGTGACCGAGATTTCCGTGAACCTGCAAGCCGGACCCGGCGCGGTTTTCGAATGGATCCCGCAGGAAACAATCCTATTTGAAGGCGCGCGGCTTGAACGGTGCCTGAGTGCCGATATCGCCGAGGACGCAACGCTGCTGATGGCCGAAGCGCTGGTCTTTGGCCGCGCCGCGCTGGGCGAGACCTGGCGGCGTGGTGCTTTGCAGGATTCCTGGCGCATCCGGCGCGGCGGCAAGCTGCTTTGGGCGGATGGGCTGAGCCTTGGGGAAGACATCCCGGCGGATTTCGCCGACCCCTTTGGCCTCGCCAATGCCGAAGCGCTGGGTAGCCTGGTGCTGGCCGGCCCGCTTGCTGCGCCCGATTTGCGCGATGCTTTGCGCGAAGATGGCGCGCTTGCCAGCCTTGTCCGGCCCGGGCTTTTGGTCACGCGCTGGCTTGGCGGTGCCGTTCAGGTGCGCGAAGGGCTGGGGGCCGCGATTTGCCGGCTGCGCCCGGCGCTTGGCCTGCCCGCGCGCCTGCCGCGCCTATGGACGACATGAAGCAGACAATCCCATGATGATGGCACAGCGATTGCGGAACCCAACGCCATGAACCTTACCCCGCGCGAAAAAGACAAGCTGATGATTTCCATGGCCGCGATCGTGGCGCGACGGCGCCTGGAACGCGGCCTGAAAATGAATTTCCCTGAAGCCGTCGCGCTGATTACAGATTTCGTGGTGGAAGGGGCGCGCGATGGCCGCAGCGTGGCGGAACTGATGCGTGATGGCGCAACGGTGCTGACGCGTGACCAGGTAATGGAAGGCATCGCCGAGATGCTCCATGAAATCCAAGTGGAAGCGACCTTCCCGGATGGCACCAAGCTGGTGACGGTGCATCAGCCCATCCGCGCGCCGGTGGCGAAGAAGCCCGGCGCCAAGGCGAAAGCCGCGCCCAAAGCCAAACCGAAAGCCGCTGCGAAGCCTGCGAAGAAACCCGCCAAGCCCAAAGCCAAGGCGAAGCCAGCGCGTAAGGGGGCCCGCAAATGATCCCCGGTGAAGTCATCACCGCCCCTGGCGATATTGCGCTCAATGCCGGGCGCGATGCGGTGGAAGTCACGGTGGCCAATAAGGGTGACCGCCCGGTGCAGGTGGGCAGCCATTATCATTTCGCGGAAACCAATCCGCTGCTCGATTTTGATCGCGCCAAGGCGCGCGGCTGCCGGTTGGATATTCCTGCCGGCACGGCGGTGCGCTTTGAACCAGGGCAAACACGCAAGGTGCGGCTGATCCCGATTGCGGGCGCGCGCATCATCCATGGTTTTCGCGGCGAAACGGAAGGGGCGGTCTGACCCATGGCAACGAAAATCTCTCGTGCCGCTTATGCCGGCATGTATGGCCCAACGGTGGGCGACCGTGTGCGCCTGGCCGATACGGAAATTTTTATCGAGGTTGAGCGCGACCTGACCACCTATGGTGAGGAAGTGAAATTCGGCGGTGGCAAGGTGATCCGTGATGGCATGGGTCAATCCCAGGTCACGCGCGCCCAAGGTGCGATGGACACCGTGATCACCAATGCGCTGATCCTTGACCATTGGGGCGTGGTGAAAGCCGATATCGGGCTGCGCGGCGGGCGCATTGCCGCGATTGGCAAGGCGGGTAATCCCGACACGCAACCGAATGTGGACATCATCATCGGGCCGGGGACGGAAATCATCGCCTGTGAGGGGCGCATCCTGACCGCGGGCGGGATTGATCCGCATATCCATTTCATCTGCCCGCAGCAGGTTGAAGAAGCTTTGGCGTCCGGCATAACCTCCATGTTCGGGGGCGGCACCGGCCCGGCGCATGGCACGCTGGCCACCACCTGCACGCCCGGCCCTTGGCATATGGAGCGTATGTTGCAGGCCGCCGAAGGCTTTCCGATGAATCTTGGCTTCCTCGGCAAGGGTAACGCCGCGCTGCCGGCGGGCCTGGAAGAACAAATCCGCGCGGGGGCTTGCGGGCTGAAACTGCATGAGGATTGGGGCACAACACCGAAAGCCATTGATACCTGCCTCTCCGTCGCGGATGAGATGGATATCCAAATCGCCATCCACACCGATACGCTGAATGAAAGCGGTTTTGTTGAGGAAACCATCAAGGCCATTCGTGGCCGCACCATCCAAGCCTTCCATACCGAAGGTGCCGGCGGCGGCCATGCGCCGGATATTCTGCGCCTGGTGGGGGAAGCCGGCGTGCTGCCTTCTTCCACCAACCCCACTATGCCTTACACGGTGAATACGGTGGATGAGCATTTGGATATGCTCATGGTTTGCCACCATCTTGATCCACGCATTCCGGAAGATGTGGCCTTTGCCGAAAGCCGCATCCGCAAGGAAACCATCGCCGCCGAAGATATTCTGCATGATATCGGCGCCATCAGCATGATGTCTTCTGACAGCCAGGCCATGGGCCGGGTAGGTGAGGTGATTATCCGCACCTGGCAGACCGCGCATAAAATGAAGGTGCAGCGTGGCCGCCTGCCGGAAGAAAAAGGCGAGAACGACAATGCGCGCGCCAAGCGCTATATCGCCAAATACACAATAAACCCGGCAATTTCTCAGGGTGTGGATGACCATGTCGGCAGTATCGAAGTGGGTAAGATTGCTGATCTTGTCATGTGGAATCCGGCCTTTTTTGGTGTGAAGCCGGATATGGTGTTGAAGGGCGGCACCATTGCCATGGCGCTGATGGGGGACCCGAATGCGTCCATCCCAACGCCGCAGCCGATGCATTACCGGCCTATGTTTGGCAGCTATGCCCGTTCCCGCCTGTTATCTGCGGTAACCTTCGTGAGTGGCGCTTCGTTGCAGGCGGATATTGCGGGGCGCTTCGGGCTTTCGCGCGAATTGGTCGCGGTGCGCAATTGCCGCAGCGGCATCAGCAAGCGCAGCATGGTGCATAATGGCACGCTCCCCAAGATCGAGGTTGATCCCGAAACCTATGAGGTGCGCGCCGATGGCGTGCTGCTGGTGTGTGAACCCGCCAAGGTGCTGCCCATGGCGCAGCGTTATTTCATGTTTTGAGGCTTGCTGGCATGACTGAAACACTCCCCCGCGCCATTCAAGTGCTGCCCGCCGGCGGCTGGGTGGAACGCACCGCGCGCCATCGCGTGACGCTCGATTTCGATGACCGTTTCCGCCGCCGGAAGCGCTATGTCACGGAAGATGGCTTTGCCTTTTTGCTGGATCTGGAGGAAGCCACCGCGCTCCGCCAGGGCGATGGGCTGCTGCTGGAAGGTGGCGGTGTCATTCTGGTGCAGGCCGCGCCTGAGCCCTTGATTGAAGTCACCGCCGAAACGCCGGAACGGCTCGCGCGCTTGGCGTGGCATCTCGGCAATCGCCATTTGCCGACGCAGATTGAAGGCAGCCGCATTCTGATCCGTAAGGATCATGTGATTGAAGCGATGCTGAAGGGCTTGGGTGCGCAGCTTGCCCATGTGGAAGCGGCCTTTGATCCGGAAGGCGGCGCTTATGGCGAACATAATCGCCATATGGGCCATCACCATCATCACCATCACGGCGATGGTGATCATGATCATCACCATGGCGATGGAAACCACCACCATCACCACTAGGAAAAAACCCGAAGCGCCTGATGCGCGGCAGGCGCTGTATCGGCTGCTGACTTGGCTTTCGCCGGCCTATCCGGTGGGCGCCTATACCTATAGCCATGGGCTGGAAGCGGCGGTGGAAGCGGGCGCTGTCACCAAGCGCGATGGGCTGATCGCCTATATCAGCACTGCCTTGCAGCGCGGCGCCGGGCGCGTGGATGGCGCATTGTTGGTGGCCGCGCATCGCGCCATGGCGAAGGGCGATGATGCTGCCTTGGATGAGGTCGCGGCGCTGGGCGCGGCCTGGCGCGGCACGGCGGAAACCGCTTTGGAAGCGGAAGCGCAGGGCACCGCCTTCACCAGCGTAACACTGGCTGCCTGGCCCACGCCCCGCTTCGCCGCCTTTGCCGCGCGCCATCCGCGCCAGCTTGCCCATGCGGTGGCCTTTGGTGCGGTGGCGGCGGAACAGGGCATTGCGGCGCGTGATGCGGCCTTCGCCTTTCTGGCAGCTTTTGCGGCGAATTTGGTCTCTGCCGGGGTGCGGCTGGTGCCGCTCGGCCAAACCGATGGTCAGCTTGCCATCGCGGCCTTGCAACCCAGCGTGGCCGCCGCCGCTGAGGCCGCGCTGACCGCCGATCTCACCCGGCTTGGCACGGCGGCGCCGATGCTGGATATCTTCTCCCTGCGTCATGAGACGCAATACACAAGGTTGTTCAGATCATGAGCACATTGCAGCATGGCCCGTTTCGCGTTGGCATTGGTGGCCCGGTTGGGTCCGGCAAAACCGCGCTGGTCGATCGGCTTTGTAAATACATGCGCGACCGTTACGATATCGCGGTGATCACCAATGATATCTACACGCGCGAAGATGCGGAGTTCCTGACGCGCTCCGGCGCTTTGGTGCCGGAACGCATTGCGGGGGTGGAGACCGGCGGCTGCCCGCATACCGCGATCCGTGAAGATGCCTCCATCAACCTCGCCGCCGTACATGATATGGCGACGAAATTCCCAAAGCTTGAAATCCTGTTCATTGAAAGCGGCGGCGATAATCTGGCCGCGACCTTCAGCCCGGAATTGGCGGACCTGACCATCTATGTGATTGACGTTTCAGCCGGCGATAAAATCCCGCGCAAGGGCGGGCCGGGCATCACGCGAAGCGACTTGCTTGTCATCAACAAGATTGATCTGGCGCCTTTAGTGGGCGCTGATCTTTCCGTCATGGACCGCGATGCGCGCAGGATGCGCAATGCGCGTCCCTTCATCTTCACGAATCTGAAGGCGCTGCAAGGGGTTTCTGAAATCGCTGATTTCATCGTCCAGCAAGGCGGCATTACGCCAAGGGCCGCAGCATGAAGCCGCCGCGCCACGTTGTTATCCTCGGCATGGGGTTGATGGGCTGCGATATCGCGGCCATTTTCCTGAATGGGGGTTGGCGTGTGACCGCGGTGGAACCAGCGCGGGATCGTTGGCCGGCAGCGCAAGCGCGCGTCGCGCAATCAATCACCCAGTTGGATGGCGACCCAGCCGCGGCTTCCGGCCTGACGCTGTTGGATGACATGAAGGCGCCAGATTACGCAGAGGCCGAGGCGGTGATCGAAGCCGTGCCGGAACGGCTTGATCTGAAGCGCAAGGTCTTTGCTGAACTTGATGCGCTGGTGCCTGCGGGTATTCCCATCGCGTCCAACGCATCTGGCTATCGCATTACGGATATCGCGGGCGATCTGCCGGGGCGGGCGCGCTGCGCGAATTTGCACTTCTTTCTGCCCGCGCATCTGGTACCGGGGGTGGAGGTGGTGCGCGGCGAATACACGGACCCAGTGGTCTGCGACAAACTCGCCGACATCATGGCGGGGCTTGGCCGCAAGGTCATTCGGGTGGCGAAAGATGTGCCGGGCTTCCTTGCCAATCGCATCCAGCATGCGCTGATGCGCGAAGCCTTTTCTGTGATTGATCAGGGGCTCGCGACGGCTGAGGATGTGGATAATGCCGTGCGCTACGCCTTCGGCTTTCGCTATGTCGCGGCGGGACCGATCCTGCAAAAGGAATTGGCGGGGCTTGAGACTCAATTGGAAGCCGGGCGCACCATCTACCCCTCGCTCAACAATAGCCCAGACCCAAGCCCTGGCCTTGCGCGGTTAGTGGCGGAAGGCAAGCTTGGCCCCAAGACCGGAGAGGGCTTTCGCCCCTGGCCCGCCGAGAAAACCGCCAAGGAACGCGCGCGCTATGAAAAGGCGCTACTCGCCGCTGCGCGTATCCTGCGCGATGAGGAGGCCTGAGCATTTTCAAGCCAAGTGACTTCACTTGGCGACTCGGAAAATGCGATCAGACAGACAAGCATTTTCAAGCCAAGCGGAATCGCTTGGCGACTCGGAAAATGCGATCAGACAGGCAATCATTTTCAAGCCAAGTGACTTCACTTGGCTTGAAAACACACTAATCGCCGCCCCTGATCACGCGGCGCGCTGCGGGCGCACCGCCAGCAC
This sequence comes from Roseomonas sp., assembly GCA_020249145.1. GTDB lineage: Bacteria > Pseudomonadota > Alphaproteobacteria > Acetobacterales > Acetobacteraceae > Neoroseomonas. The sequence continues at coordinate 183,399 of JADCGF010000001.1, forward strand.
TTCGCGCAAACGCTGCAAGCGCGCGCGCGCATTATCGCCAAGCTCCTCATCCGGCCCTGCCACGGTTTCAACGGCCTTCAGCGCCTTCCGGCGAGAAGCCGCATCGGGCAGCAGCGTGGTGAGCGTATTGATCGCCTCTTCCGGGAAAAGCGTCGCGATCATGGTCTGATCACGAATAACGCCCATGCGTTCCGCCGCGCTCATTTGCGCGAAGGGCGCTTCGGTGGTCAGCAATTGATTGGACCGCGCGAGCCGAGACCGCCGCACCGCGCCGCGCGCATCAGCAAGCAGGATCATCATGCGGATCACAGCCTCCGCATAGCCGCCAACCGCAAGCTTCGCCTCAGCCTCGGCGCGCTGTGGCGCATCGGTGGTGACCGAATCCCGCGCGGCTTCGGCCTCCGCCGCGTAATCCTCACCCGTCACGCCAGCCGCATTCAGCGTGCCATAAACACCATGGAAGGCGATTTCCACCATGGCATCGCGCGTGTCGCGCCAGGCGTTCAGGCCAAATTCCACCGTATCGGCAAAGGCTTTTTCAAAGGCCAGGAAGGGATTATCCGCAGCCACTGGCTTGCGATTTTCTCGTGCCAGACCCGCGAGCGATGAAACCGGCCCCATCAGCGGGTTCATGTCACTCAAGGCATAGCGCCGCCAGCGCATCGGGTTCATGCGGCGGCGGGTTTCAGCACCCATTTCCGTGCTGAATTGGCGAATAACGGGGGAAACCAGCACATCGTAAAGATGCTGGTTCAACTCAGAAATCTGCGCGACGGCCGGGAAGGCTTCGTTTTCCGCCTCACCCGAGATTTCCTTCACATGGGCAAGGGTGCGTTCCACCAGTTCCACCTGCCATACGCCATCTCCTTCACCCTCATGGCTGGTGATGACCATTTCATAAAGGCCCGGGGCGACGGATTCGATGATGTCGAGCGTATTGGCGATTTCGCTATGTTCCTTCTTCGCCACCTTGCCGGAGACGAAAATGCCAAGATGGCCGATATCCTCATGCAACAGATACACAATGGTCTGTCCAAGCGATTTGATTTCGCGTTCATCGCGATAGATATCGGCCATCCAGCGCAAGGCCTGGCCTGGCGGCGTGATGTTATCCCCGGCAGAGGCAAAGACGATGATAGGCGCCTTCACTTCGCGCATATTGAAGCTCTGCCCATCGCCCGCCGAGATTTGCCCGGCGGCGAAGCGATTGCCGATGAACAGGTTTTCCACGATCCAGCGAATTTCGTCGCGATTCATCAGGAAATACCCGCCCCACCAGCGTTCAAATTCCAGGAAACGTTCGGATTCCTGATCCACATTGGCATAGAGGTCGAAATACTTGCGAAACCAGGTATTGGCTGGCGACAAGGCCTCAAAATTCGAAACCAGATTGGCGCCGTCAAAGCGGCCATTGCCCATATCGGCCATCAGCGCCGCCGGCCAGCCACCACCGGCAAGCCCACCCAGATAGCGCATCGGGTTCTTGCCCTTCTCGCCCGCCCAATAGGAAAGCGGGGCGCCATTCAGCACCAAAGCGCCAAGCTGATTGGGCAAAGCCGCCCCCAGCATCATCACGGCCCAGCCGCCCTGGCAATTGCCGATCACGACGGGCTTCGGCGCCTTTGGGTGCGCATCGGTCACATGCTTCAGGAACACCGCTTCGGCGGCGGTAATGTCCAGAATGGTCTGGCCGGGTTCTGGGTCACGGAAGAAGATCACGAAATAAACCGGGTGCCCGCGGCGCAAGGCAACACCCACTTGGCTGTCTGATTTGAAGCCGCCAATACCGGCGCCATGGCCGGCGCGCGGGTCAATGATCAGGAAGGGGCGCAGCGTGTCATTGCAAGGCGGCATGTCATCCGGCGGCGTGATGCGCACCAGGGCGTAATTCACCGGGCGCTTCAGCTTGCGGCCATCCACCACCGTTTCATAGTCAAAAAACAGCACGGGCGGGCAGCCAGCCTGTTCATGCGCGACGAAGTTATTGCCCGCTTCGCGCATCGTATCCCAGAACAGGAAGCTGCGCTGCGCCGCATCCAGCATATAGGAAGCCGCATCCATGATCAGGTTCTGCGGCCTTTGCATGAGCCCCTGGCCTGCCTTGGCCAGGCTTTCCAACGGCGCTTGGGGGTTCAACGCCTCTGGCAACGCCTTGGCGTGGCGGCCCACCACATCGGACATGACGCGGGATTGATCCAACACGCGCTGGGCGGTCGCATTGCCCTTGTTCAGCAATTCACGACCGGGGGGGATGGGACGCTTTTGTGACATGGCATAGGCTCCTGTTCGGGCATGTTCCTGCGCCTATAGCAGCAGTCATTCAAGTATTTTTTGCGTTGCAGCAAAATTGCGCGGCGGTAGGCCGCTTGCGCGCTTGGCGGTCTCGTCGGAAGCTTGCCCAGCAACCAGAGGGGGGAGACAGCCCAATGTATGTCGAACAGCGCCAATATACTTTCCATCCGGGCAAGATGCCGCTTTGGATGGATGCCTATCAAAGCCTCGGCGGCCCGGCTTCGGGCCGGCATATGGGGCCATCGCTTGGCTTCTTTCAGGTGGAAGTCGGCACCATCAACCGCGTCGTCTTCTTCCGCGGCTGGGATGATATTGATACACGCGAAGCCTGCTTGGCAGCGCGCGAAGCCGATCCGGATTGGCAGGCCTTCCGCAAGCGCTCGGCGGAGGCCGGGGCGCTCGCCCAGCAGGAAGTCAAATTCCTGAAAACCGTGCCATTTTCGCCGATCACCCAGGCCAAGGGCTTCCAATTCAAGCGGGAAATCGGTGGCACGGGGATGTTCGTGGATCACCGCACCTATGATTTCCACCCCGGCAAGATGGCCGGCTGGCTGGAGGCTTATGAAAAATACGGCCTGCCCGTGCAAAAGCGCCTGCTTGGCCAGCTGCTGCTTTTCGCGGTGACCGAGATTGGGCCGATCAACCAGGTGGTCTTCATGTGGGCCTATGAGAGCCTGGGGGATCGTGACCGCCGCCGCACCGCGATGATGAGCGATCCGGGTTGGGCGGAATTCGGCAAGGCGATTGCGCCGCTGGGCGCGCTCAAGCAGCAGACGGTGATGGAAATGAAGCCAACGGCGTTTTCGCCGGTGAAGTGATCTTCCCGCGCGCCGGGGCGCCGGAGCCCTGGCGTGGCGAAAGCCTCAAAGAAGAAAAATTATTAGCAGAACGCCTTCGCTTAAGTGGCTGTTAATCTTTAAGGTGGCGAATGAGGCCCCCACCTCCGGAAGGTATAATGCTTAGCAGCACGGCATTGCAGGGCCTGATTTCATCGCGCGGCAGCAGGGATCGCTTTGTGGTCTTTGCTTTTGCCGCCGCTGAATTGCTGCTTGAGGCGGATCTGCACGGCCGCATCACTTTCGCCGAAGGTGCCTTTCGCGCACGGTTTGGGAGGCCGGCTCAGGATTTTCTGGGTCAGCCTGTCACCTCCCTCATCGCGCCATCGGATCGGCCCGCCTTTGCGACAGCCTTGGGCCTTTTGCTGGAGCAAGGCCGCCTGAGGCCCGCAGCGATCAAGCTGGCGGATGATGCGGCCACTGCCTTCAGCGTGGCGGGGCTTAGGCTGGGTGATGGTGAAGCCAAGCTGGCGCTGACCTTTGCCCCACTGCCGCGGGAATTGCGCAGCGGGCCGCTGCCCGGCGGGCCCGGGCTAGCGAGCACGGCTGAGGAGCTGCTGCGCTCCGGCGAACCCGGTGGTCCTGTCGGCTTTCTGGAATTGAAAAGCCCGTCAGGCCGTTTCGTGCCAGGCGGTGAGGTCAATCGCGAAATTCAGGTTGAATTGAACAAGCAGGCAGGCCAAGGGGCCGTGGCCACGGAATTGGCCGCCGGGCGCTACGGCATCCTGCCTGGCCAGACCCCCTTCGATCTGCCGGCGCTGACCTCGGCCATTGCCGAGATTTTGAAGGATCGCGGTGTCAATGATGTCTCGGTCGGCGCCATGGCGGTGGGGCTTGAAGCGCAAGGGCTCAGCCAAGTCCAGGCCACACGGGCGCTGCGTTTCGCGCTGTCGGCCTTTGCGCGCGGCGGCAATGATGCGCTTGAGAAGGCTGGCTTTGCCGGGGGGTTGGCGGGCTTTTTGGACAGCGCCTCTGAACGCGCCGCCGTGCTTCGGCGCAGTATCGCGGAACGGCGCTTCCGCATGGCCTTCCAGCCGATCGTTTCGATTGCTGATCGTGAACCGCATCATTACGAAGGTCTGATCCGCCCGCTTCAGGCGGATGATACGGCCATGTCTCATCCTGGTGAATTCGTTGCCCTGGCTGAGGCCGTGGGCCTGACCGAGGAATTGGATTGGGCGGTGGTGAGTGCGGTGTGTGAAGCGGCAGGGGCAGCCGGCGGCACGCGCGTGGCCTGCAATCTTTCCGGGCTGTCCCTGCAAAGCCCGAAATTCCGCGAGGATATGAAAACGCTCCTGGAAAACACCCCCGGCATGGCGGAACGCCTGGTGGTTGAAATCACCGAAACCGCCGAAATCGAGCAGGAGGATGAGGCGGTTCGCATGATCGAATTGCTGCGGGAGCATAAGATCCCCGTCTGCCTGGATGATTTTGGCGCTGGTGCAGCGGCCTTTCGATATTTGCGCGCCTTCAAGGTGGATTATGTGAAGGTGGATGGCATTTACGTCGCCAATGCCTTGCAGAGCGAACGTGATCGGGGCTTTATCGCCGCCATGGTGGATCTTGCCCGCACGGTTGGCGCCCAGGTGGTCGCTGAACGCATTGAAACCGAGGAAGAGGCAGCGCTGATGCTGGAACTCGGCGTGCGCTACGGCCAGGGCTATCTTTTCGGCAAACCGAAGATGGAATTGGCCGTGCGCAAGGCGGGCCAAACCTGGCAAGGGGAAAAGTGACCGCCACGGCGCCGCCGCGCCTTTGCGTGGTGATCCCCTGTTTCAATGAAGCCGCGAATGTCGCGCCCATGGTGGCGCGGCTGGATTCGGCTTTGGCTGGCTTCGCCTGGGAAGCGATTTTCGTTGATGATGACAGCCCGGATGGCACAACCGCCGCCGTGCGCGCCATTGCCGCAGAAGATCAGCGTATCCGGTGCATCAGGCGGATCGGGCGGCGCGGCCTTGCTTCCGCCTGCATCGAAGGAATGCTCGCCACATCCGCCCCTTATCTTGCGGTGATTGATGGCGATTTGCAGCATGATGAAACGATCCTGCCGCGCATGCTGGAAGCGCTTGAAGCTGGCCACGCGGATATCGTGATCGGCAGCCGCAATATCGAAGGCGGCGATAAGCAAGGTGGCCTTACCGCCGCGCGGCAAATGATTTCCGATACTGGCGCCGCCCTTGCCAATGCTGCATTGCCGATACGCGTGAGCGACCCAATGAGCGGTTTTTTCGCCCTGCCGCGCATATTGTTTGAGGAAGTGGCGCCACGCCTGACTGGCACGGGTTTCAAGATTTTGCTGGATATTCTGCTGTCAGCGAAGCGGCCGTTGCGCAGCCTGGAAATCCCCTATTCCTTCCGCGCGCGGGTTGCCGGCGAAAGTAAGCTGGATGCGGCGGTGCTGCTGGAATTCGCGGGCTTGCTTGCGGATAAGGCTTTGGGCGGCGTTGTGCCGCTGCGTTTCCTGTCCTTCGCTGCCGTGGGCGCGATTGGCGTGCTGGTGCATCTGGCCGTGCTTGGGCTGCTGCATGGCTTGGTTGGGGTGGGCTTCAATGCCGCGCAATGGGCGGCCACATTCGTGGCCATGACAGCGAATTTCCTGCTGAATAACCGCATCACTTATCGCGATCGGCGCCTGCGTGGGCCTGCGCTGCTGCGCGGCTTGGTATTGTTCTATCTGGTCTGCGGATTGGGCGCGGTGGCCAATATCGGCATTGCCAATCTGCTGCTGCGCGATGGCGTGCTGGCCTGGGGCCTGGCCGGGGCGGCAGGCGCGGCGCTGACGGTGGTGTGGAATTACGCGGTTTCCGCCACGCTGGTTTGGCGCGCCAAGTGAACCCTTGGCTGATCGCACTTGTTGCGCTGACGGGGTTGCGCCTAGTGCTGGCCGCGATCCTGCCGCTTTCCCCGGATGAGGCTTATTACTGGGTTTGGTCGCGCCATTTGCAGGGCGGCTATTTGGACCATCCGCCGATGGTCGCGATCTTCATCTGGCTGGGCACGGCGCTGCTGGGCGATAACGCGCTCGGCGTGCGGGTATTGGGGCCGGTTTCGCTGTTCATCGGTTCGCTGATGCTGGCGCGCACCGCCGAGGATCTTTTCCCTGGGCGCGGCGCTGGCCCCTGGGCGGCGGCGCTGATGAATGCGACGCTTTTTGCAGCACTCGGCGCCGTGACCATGACGCCCGACACACCCTTGCTGTTCTTCTGGGTGGCGACGCTATGGGCCGTGGCGCGGGCGCATCGCAACGGCGATGCGCGCTGGTGGCTTGCTGCCGGGGTTTTCGCGGGTGGTGCGCTGCTGTCCAAATATACGGCGGCTTTGCTCGGCTTCGGGTTGGTGCTGTGGCTGGTGCTACTGCCCGAAGCGCGGCGCTGGCTGACGCGCTGGCAGCTTTGGGCAGGGGGCGCGCTGGCGGTGGCGCTTTTCGCCCCGGTGATCTTCTGGAATGCGGCGCATGAATGGGCGTCCTTCGCCAAGCAGGGTGGGCGCACGGCAGCAGGCGGCGCCGGGCAAAGCCTGCGCTGGCTTGGTGAGTTGCTCGGTGGGCAGGTGGCTTTGGTGACGCCGCTCGTCGCCCTGTTGTGCGTGGTTGGCATCGCGATGGCGGCGCGGGAGGTTTGGCTCAGGCGCGATGCTGGCGCGGCGCTGCTGCTGGCGTTGGTTCTGCCAGGGGCGGCGATCTTTCTCTGGCAGGCTTTGGGCAGCCGCGTGCAAGGGAATTGGCCGGCGATCCTATACCCGAGTGCCGCCATCGCCGCCGCCGCGCTGCTGCCGGCGGGCTGGCTCAGGCTTCGCATTCCGGCCCTGGCGCTGGGCTTTGCCATGGCGGGTGCCGCCTATCTGCAAGCCACCGCCGCGCCTTTGCCCCTGCCGCGACGCCAGGACCCAACTTTGGCTCGGCTTGGCGGTTGGGATGAGCTGGCGGCGGATTTGGCGCGGGCCGCCGCGCGCGAAGGCGCTGCCTTCATCGCCGCTGAGGAATACGGCCTGGCTTCCGGCATGGCCTTCCGCCTTCCGCGCGAGATGCAGGTGGTGGCGATGGACCCGCGCTGGCGCTTCTTTACCCTGCCAAGCCCGCCCGAAAACGCGCCGGGCTTGCTGATCCGCAGCGAAAGACGGGGCGAGGGGCCGCCGCAATGGCCTGGCGCTACCCGAATTGAAGGTGAAGCCGGGCGGCTGATCCGCGCGCGGGGCGGCCAACAAGCGGAAGCCTATCGGCTATTCCGCGTGACCGTTGCACCCGGCCAGCCGCCGAGTGCGGTTTTGCCACAACCCAGACGCTGATCACGCTTGACCTTGGCGGGTGGCGCGCCTTTATCGTGGTAAGGAGGCGCTGCCCGCCATGCATATCCTGAAATTCCGCCGCTTTTCCCTGCCCGAGGCGCAGGTCACGCCCGAAGCACTGGTCTTTAACCGCCGCCAGGCCATGGCGCTTGGCGCCGGGATGCTCGCCGCCAGTCCGGCACTCGCCCAGCAAGCGGGCCTGCCGCCCGCCATGCGCAATACGCGCTACGTCCCGGGCCGCGCCATCACTGCGGAACGCGAAGTCACCACCTACAATAATTTCTACGAATTCGGCAGCCACAAGACCATCAGCGCCGCCGCGCAGCGCATGCCCCAACGCCCCTGGACGGTGAAGGTGGAAGGCATGGTGGAGAACCCGCGCAACTACGGCATTGAAGATTTGCTCGCGCGCATGCCGCTGGAAGAACGCGTCTATCGCCTGCGCTGCGTGGAAGCCTGGGCCATGGTGGTGCCCTGGACCGGCTTTCCGCTTTCCGCCCTGCTGGCCGAGGTAAAGCCGCTTTCTTCCGCGCGCTATGTTGTGTTCCAGACCGCGACCCTGCCGAGTGTCATGCCAGGCCTGCGGCAAAGCTGGTATCCCTGGCCCTATACGGAAGGCTGCACCATTGCCGAAGCCGCCAATGAGCTTTCCTTCATGGTGGTGGGTGCCTATGGCAAGCTACTGCCGCCGCAAAATGGCGGGCCGATCCGTTTCCATCAGCCCTGGAAATACGGCTTCAAGGCCGGCAAGAGCATTGTGACAATCCGCCTGACCGATCAGCGTCCGGTTTCCTTCTGGGAGAAAATCCAGTCGCAGGAATATGGCTTTTGGGCCAATGTGAATCCCGCCGTGCCGCATCCGCGCTGGAGCCAGGCGCAGGAACGCATGCTGGGCACGGGTGAGACGGTGCCGACGCTTTTGTTCAACGGCTATGGCGAATTCGTCGCTGATCTCTACACCAATCTGCAACGCGAAAGGCTTTGGGCGTGAGGGCGTGATGCGCCTGATTGGCCTTAGCCTGTTGCTGCTGGCGGCAGGGCTTTTTGTGAGTTTTGGTGGCGATCCGCTGGGGGCGGTGCTGTTCAGGCTCGACCCTGGGATACTGAATTTGGCGCAGGCTGTGGTGCAGCGCTATCTTCTGCCCATGTTGTGGGATGATGTGTTGCTGCCTGTATTGGAAGCGCCGGCCTTTGTTGCGCCGGCGGTATTGGGCGGCGCCCTAAGCTTCTTCGGTCGGATGCGCGCGCATGGCTGACGGAGAGGCGCGGCATCAGCTTTTGCTGGTGGAGGATTCACCCTCCCTCGCCACCGTCTATCAGGAATATCTGCGCGCGGGGCCTTACGATATTCGCCATGCGCATTGCATTGCCGATGCGCTGAAATTCGCTGATCAGGCCATGCCCGATGGCGTGCTGCTTGATCTGCGTCTACCCGATGGCGATGGGCTTTCCGTGCTGCGCGAATTGCGCGGGCGCGATCCTGATCTGCCTGTGGTGGTAATGACCGCGCATGGTTCGGTGGCGCTCGCGGTGGAGGCGATGCAGGCCGGCGCATCTGACTTCCTGGTGAAACCCTTCGCGCCGGAACGGCTGACCGTGACAGTCGCGAATGTGATGGAACGCGCCGCGCTTCGCCGGCAGGTGGCGGTGCTGGCGGCGGGCGCACCGCGCCAGGGTTTTGCCGGCTTCATCGGTGCCGCACCCGCCATGCAGGCGGTCTATCGCATTCTGGAAAATGCCGCTGCGTCTCGTGCGACCGTCTTTGTCACGGGTGAAAGCGGCACCGGCAAGGAATTAGCCGCAGAGGCTGTGCATGGCATCTCACCACGCAAGACCGGCCCTTTCATCGCCATCAATTGCGCGGCAATCCCGAAGGATTTGATTGAAAGCGAAGTCTTCGGCCATGTGCGCGGTGCCTTTACCGGCGCGGTGGCGGACCGCATCGGCGCAGCGCGCGCGGCGGATGGCGGCACGCTGTTTCTGGATGAGATTTGCGAAATGGATTTGGCGCTGCAAGGCAAGCTGCTGCGCTTCATCCAGACCGGCACGTTTCAGCCCGTGGGCAGCGGCAAGACCATGCAGACCGATGTGCGCTTTGTCTGCGCCACCAATCGCGACCCTTTGGAAGAAGTACGCGCCGGGCGCTTCCGAGAGGATTTGTATTACCGCCTGCATGTCATCCCCGTGCCCCTACCGCCGCTGCGTGATCGCGGTGATGATGTGCTGGCGCTGGCTGAGGCATTTCTGGCAAAAAGTACTGCCGAGGAAGGCAAGCGCTTTCAGCGTTTTGATGCCGAAGCGCGCGCGGTGCTGATGCGCCACACCTGGCCCGGTAATGTGCGCGAATTGGAAAACGCCATTCGCACGGCTGTTGTGCTGCATGATGGCGAAGTGGTGACCGCCGCGATGCTGCCGGCCACGGTGCGGGAGGGTGGGGCGAAGCCCGCCCCTGCGCCCGCGCCTCCACCGCCGCCGCCGGAACCGCCGAAAGTGCAAGCGGCCCCGCCACCGGCCGCACCAGCGCCGCGCGCCGTTGAATCCACCAAGCGCATCCGCCCCTTGGCTGATACGGAACGTGAAGCGATTGAAGAAGCCGTGAAGCTCTGCGGCGGCAATGTCGCCAAGGCGGCGGCGTTTTTGGGCATCAGCCCATCCACGCTTTATCGCAAGCAGGAAAGCTGGCGACGGCGTTGAGGTATCAGCGCAGGCCGAGCGCCGTGCGCGCGGCGGCAATCGCCTCATGTGCAGCTTCGGTCAGATCATAAGCCACCAATTCATGCGGTAGCGCCCAGGCGACTTCGCTGACATCATCGCCGGCACGCGCTTCGCCTTCCAGCCAATGGGCGGCGAAATCAATGATGGTGTAGTGATAGCGCGCGCGGCCATCCTCATCTTCATTGATGGCATCGAAAACATAAGCGAGCGCGAGTGGGCCCACTTCAATGCTGGCCTCTTCGCGCAATTCGCGCCGCGCGGCTTCCTCGGCCTTTTCGCCGACATGCTGCGCGCCACCGGGCAAAGACCATTGGCCGATGCGGGGCGGCTTGCCGCGACGCACCAGCAGCACGGCTTCTTCGCGAAACACGATGCAGCCAATGCCGACCCAGGGGCGGTCAGGATATTCGCGCGGCGCCGTGCTCACCTTGGCACAATCGGCGGTTCAGTCCCGGGGGCAGGCGCTTCTTCCTGGCGGCGCAAATCCTCAAGCCTGGGGATCATGGCTTTTTCTTTCCATTGCCCGATTTGATAGACCCAGCCGCGCCAACGCGCATTCAAGCGCGCCGCTTCCTCATCACCCTCAGCGGACAGCGTTACCCAGATTTCCTCACCCAGCTTGCGCGGGCGGGCGATGATCGTCAGCCGATCGGTCAATTCAAAGCGTGTCTCACCCAGCGCTTCGCCCGGTGCATCGGCTTCGCGCCGTACATCGAGGAAGGTGAGAAATTCAAAGCTGCGCGTCACCTCGTCCAGGCTGATATCATCAGCTGGGGGCGCATCGGCGGGCGTTGTGATGACAAGCTTGCCATCGGGCTGGCCGGTATGCGTCAGCACCAGCGCTTCTTCGCCGCTGCGCGCAATGACCACGCGCTGCACGCGCTCGCGTGGCAGATTGGCGATATCGCGATCCAGCCAAAGCTGCGGGTCGGCATCCACCGGAATGCGGCCTTCCGCGAGCCAAGCCTGGTTTTCGTTAGGCCGTCGCACATAAGCGCTTTCCGGCACATTGCCTTGCGTGCGCACGCGCCGCCGGCCAATCACCAATTCCACCAGCGCCGCGCCTTGCGCATCCAGAACCCGCAGCAGCGTGGAAGTTGCGCCCGCGCGCATTGGGTCTTCCAGGCCGAGCCGATCAAACATCTCAGGATTGCCCGTGCGCGGTTCCATCAGGCGGAGTTCCGTGAGCCCTGTCAGCAATTCGCGTAGTTTTTCTTGCCGAATGGGATAATCACCCTTGGTGGGCAATACCCAAACATCGCCACGACGGATGATTTCAAGCGCGCCATCATGCCGACGCACCTCAATCCGCGCGGCATTGGGCAGCCGTTGCGCAAGGCCCGGAAAGGCAAGCGCACCTGTGCCCACTGGTGGGGTTGGTGGCTGCGGCGGCTTGATCAAAAGCGCGCCGGCCATGGCAATGACCGCAGCGCTGCCCAGCAAAATCAGGGAACGTCTTTGCATATCTGCTCCCCTTCTTCAGTGCCGCGCCGCGGCACGGCGGCGCGCCCGCAAAACACCCATCACCAGCGCCAGGATCGTCAGCAGCACCGGCACGGCGGCGATATTGAGGATGCGGAGCCGCGTTTCCAGCCCTTCAATATCGCGGCGCAAATCAAGCTGCACCGCGCGCAATTGCTGACGGGTACGCAGGATTTCTTCCCGCGCACTATCAATTTCCGCGCGCTGTTCGGCGCTGATCACGGCATTGGTCTGGCCGCGATCCCCGCCCTGCGGGCCTTGGCGCAATTCGCGCAGGCGCTTTTCGGTTGCTTCCAGGCCCTGAGTGAGTTCCCGTTCCGTCTGACGGAAACGCGCTTCGGCATCGCGGCGGATATCATCCACCACTTCGAACGGGCGGAGCGATTCCCCGCGTGAGCGCAGCGAAATCAGCGCATCGCCGCCCGCCATGGTATCCACCAGATTCGCAATCAGCGCACCATTATCGCTGAAGGGTGTCGCCACCTGCTGGCCAAAGAAATCCTGCACGCGCACCCAGAAGCGATCTTCCAGCACATCCGCATCATGGATCACGATGATATTGGCGGCACCTTCACTCCGCGCACGATGGGCCGGGAAATCAGCAGGGCGTTCTGCACCTTGCGGCGGCGGTGGTGCGCCATCCGGGAAGGCCGTGCTGACTTCACCGCGCAACCGCGCTGCCAGCACGCGGGTTTGCCCATCGGGTCGGAAATCCGCCAGCAACTGCGTCGGGTTCGGGTTGTCGCGCACCCTCGCCGCATCCGCTTCCATGCTGCGTGGGCTTGAGGTGATGAGCGGCGTAAATTCCACCCGCGCGCCATCCTTCCGCCGCAAGAAACCCGCCGAGGCAAAAGTCACCTGATTAAGCTGCGCGGTCGCCACTTCCCCCTGCGCGATGGAATCGCCCTGCGCATTGAACCAGGCAACGTAATCAACCGCCTGCACCCGGTCCTGCGGATTGGCGCGCACGCGCCAGGCGCCGCGCAAATCCAGCACTACTTTATCGGTGGGCGCCTCAATGCCCCAGGCATTGGTGAGGCGTTCCAGGCTTGATGCGGTATTGGCGGGCGGGCGACCTCCGGGGCCTGGGCGTGATGCCTGGCCTTCGGAATGCGGGTCAATCAGCAAAATCAGCTTGCCGCCACGCAGCACGAATTGATCCACCGCATATTGCGCCGCATCCGAAAGTCCTTGCGGATGCGCCAGGATCATCACCTGGATGTCGTTTTCAATCACCTGCGCATCGAGCGGCACATCACGCAAAGTGAAGAATTGCCGAAGGCTATTCATCACCGCGAAGAGCTGGCCCATAGCGGCCTGGCGCATCATCATCGCGCGCGGGTCGCCATTCAGTGGCAAGGGCGACATCACGCCAATCACCGGGCGGCGCGGGTTGGAAAGCTCATAAACTAACCGCGTCAGGTCAAATTCCAGGAAGCGTTCGCGGTCCGGCTGGAAGAAGGGGATATTGCGTTCATCATCCAGCAAATTCGCGCCAACCAGGCCGAAATAAACCTGCTCACCCGATTGATCCACCGGCACGCCTTGCAAGCCGAAAGCGAGCGCGCGGTCTTCGGTTTCGCTGAAGGGCTCCGGGTCCAGCACTTCAAGGCGCAGCTCGCCGCCAGATACCGCGACATATTCATCCAGCATCGCGCGCACGCGTTCCGCATAGGCCCCAAAGGCCGGGACGGCGGTGCCGAGCTTGCGTGAATAAAACAGCCGCAGCGTCACCGGGTCTTGCAGGCCAGACAGTACGCTGCGCGTGCCATCCGATAGCGTGTAAAGTTTTTGTGCGGTGAGATCGAGCCGCGCGCGCGGCGCAAAACGCTCCACCAGCATATTGACGCCAATGGCCAGCGCCAGCGCCGCCACCACGCCAAGCGCGGATGACCAGATGCGCCGCGTGCCGGGCTTTGCCTTGATTTGATCAGCCATGGTCTAGTCAGCCTTCCGGTGGTCAAGCACCACCGCATTCACGAAAAGCCAGAACCCGATGAAGGACGCAAAAAACACCACATCACGCAAAGCAATCACACCGCGCGTCAGGCCATTGAAGCGTTCCGTGAGCGATAGCGCGCGCGCGACCTCTGCCAATACGGGCATGCGCTGGCTCAGGAAATCCGTTACCAAGGCGCTGCCGGCCACAGCGAAAAGGAAGCACACGGCGACGGCCAGCACAAAGGCGATCACTTGGTTCTTGGTCATGGCCGACATGGCGGAACCGATCGCCAGATAGGCGCCCGCCATCAGCAGGCAGGCGCCATAGCCGGCAGCAATCACGCCATTATCGGGGCGGCCCAGGTAATTCACGGTCAATACCAACGGGAAGGTCAGCGCCAGCGCTATGGCGCAAAACGCCCAAGCCGCCAGGAATTTTCCAAGGACTGCCTGCCATTGCGCCATGGGCAAGGTCAGCAGCAATTCAATCGTACCAAGCCGGCGTTCTTCCGCCCAAAGCCGCATCGTCAACGCCGGCACCAGAAACAGAAAAAGCCAGGGGACGAAGCCAAAGAAGGGGCCAAGATCAGCCTGCCCGCGATTGAAGAAACCGCCCAGGCTGAAGGTCATCGCACCCGCCATCATCAGGAAAATCACGATGAAAACGTAGGCAACGGGGGTCGCGAAATAGCCAGCCAATTCCCGGCGAGCGACCAGCAGGGCAGCGCGCATCAGGCAGCCTCCCGCTTCAGGGTCAAATCTCGGAAGACTTGCTCAAGCGTTTTGCCGGGCGATTCAAGCTGTTTCGGCGTGGCATCGGCCAGCACCTTGCCGCGCGCGATGATGATGGCGCGGGTGCAAACCGCATCCACCTCTTCCAGGATATGCGTTGAAATCACGATGGCCTTTTCGGGCGCCATGCGGCGGATCAATTCACGGACCTCATGCTTCTGGTTCGGGTCCAGGCCATCGGTTGGTTCATCCAGCACCAGCACGGGCGGGTCATGCAGCAGCGCTTGCGCCAAACCGACGCGGCGTTTGAAACCTTTGGAGAGTGTCTCAATCGGTTGCAGGCGCACGCCTTCCAACTGCGTCATGGCCATGGCGCGGGCCATGCGTTCATTGGCCTCGGCGCCGCCAAAACCGCGCATGCGCGCGATGAAATGCAAAAACCCCGTGACGGTCATTTCCGGATAGGTCGGCGCGCCTTCGGGCAGATAGCCAAGCGCGCGTTTTGCCGCGACGGGCGCTTCAATCACATCCTGGCCGCAAATGCGCGCCGTGCCGGCGGTAGGGGTCACGAAGCCCGCCAGCATTTTCATGGTGGTGGATTTGCCGGCGCCATTGGGGCCGAGGAAGCCCACCACTTCGCCGCGATTCACCGTAAAGGATACATCATCAACAGCGGTGAAAGCGCCAAAGCGCTTGGTCAGGCGCTCAATTTCGATCAGCGCGGCCAAAGCCTATCTCCCCTTATCCTGCCTCAACTCAATTCTTTGCAACGTGGCGCGTCGCGATTTGACCCTTCCCGCACCGCCTTGCAAGCCCCAGGGGGCAGCAGGTCACCCGGCATCCAAGGGCGCCATGGAAAGATCATGGCCGAAAAGCCTGAGCAAAAGCCGCGCTGCCTGCCCGCGCGGGGAGGAGAGCGCGCCATCGCGGGTCAGCAGGGCTTCCGCATCCCGATGGGCAATCTGCACCAGCCGCGAAAACTCATCCGGGTCTTCCCGCGCATCAAACAGCCGGGCGCCGGGCAGGCCGGCTTGCCGCGCGCCCAAAGCATCGCCACCGCCGCGCGTTTTCAAATCCTCCTCGGCGATCACGAAACCATCTTCGGTGTCGCGCAGCACCAAAAGGCGCCGCCTTTCGCCATCACTCAGGCCGGGGGAATGGACCAGCAGGCAGGAAGACGCTTCCTTGCCCCGCCCGACGCGCCCGCGGAGCTGATGCAGCGCCGCAAGCCCAAAGCGTTCCGCCTGTTCAATCAGCATGATGGTCGCTTCCGGCACATCCACGCCGACCTCAATGACGGTGGTGGCGACCAGGATATTGGTCCGCCCAGCGGCGAAATCGCCTAAGGCGGCTTCGCGCACCGAAACATCCTGCATGCCATGGGCCAGACCAACCCGGCCCGGGAAATGGGCGGAAAGCTCGGCAAAGCGGTCCTCGGCCGCCACGCTGTCATCTTTTTCGCTGCCGGTGATGGCGCGCACCACCCAATAGGCCCGCGCGCCGCGCGCCACGGCTTCATGCAGGCGGGCGACAATTTCCGGCAGGCGTTCCTGGCTGAGGATGCGGGTTGCGATGGGTTGGCGCCCGGCGGGTTTGCCGGCCATGCGGCTGACGGCCATTTCGCCCCATTGCGTGAGGAGCAAAGTGCGCGGAATGGGAGTTGCGGTCATCACCAGCATGTCCGCCGCCTGGCCCTTTTCCGCCAGCAATAGGCGCTGCGCCACGCCAAAGCGGTGCTGTTCATCCACCACGGCAAGGCCGAGGTCCTTGAAGGCGACCCCTTCCTGAAACAGCGCATGCGTGCCAACCACGATGGGCAGCGTTCCATCCGCCAGCCCTTGCAGCACCCGGCGCCTTTCCTTGCCCTTCACACTGCCGGCCAACAACGCCACCGGCACGCCTGCGGCACCGCAAAGCCGCTCAAAACTCCGCAAATGTTGGCGGGCAAGCAATTCTGTCGGCGCCATCAAAGCGGCCTGGGCACCGGCTTCCACGGCGCGCAGCATGGCCATCAGCGCGACCAGGGTTTTGCCGGCGCCGACATCGCCTTGCAGCAGGCGCAGCATCCGCCTTGGTGCCGCCAGATCAGCATCAATCTCGGCCATGGCCTGAAGCTGGGAAGGCGTTGGCGCATGGCCAAAGGCGGCCAAAGCAGGGCCGCGCAGACGCTCATTGCCCATCAGTGCCCGGCCCGGCCTTTCGCGAGACCGGCGCCGCACCAGGCCAAGGGCGATCTGCCCCGCCAGCAATTCATCATAGCCAAGCCGGCGGCGCGGCGCCTCGGCGCTTTGTGCCTGGGGCGCGTGCAGGGCGCGCAAAGCCTCGGCAAAGCCCGGCCAGGCTTCGCGCTTCAGCAACGGGCCATCCACCCATTCCGGCAGATCCGGCAGCGCTTTCAGCGCCCCATCCAGCGCATCGGCCATATTCCGCCAGGAAAGCCCGGCCGTCAGTGGCCACATGGGCTGCCAAAGCGGGATGCTGAGCGGCGGTTCCACCAGCGGGTCCGCATCCAATTCCAATTGCCAGGCGCGCTGATAGGGTTTGAGCCGCCCCGCCACACGCCGCTCAGCGCCCTGCGGGAAGGCGCGCGCCAGCGCCGTGCCGGCCCAAGTAGCGCGGGAGAAGGAAATCAGCGCCACCGGATCAGCGCCACAGACCGCCGGCACCGTCCAGGGGCCGCGCCCGCCGCGCGCCGGTGCGCCGGTGATGCGGAGTTCCAGCGTGACTTCCTGGCCCTCAATCGCGCTCGCCAACCCGCGCAAAACCGGGCGATGCTGCACCCGTTCCGGCAGATGCAGCAGCAAATCCAGCACCCGGCCACCGCCCGCCGCGCGCGTCAGCAATTCCGGCTTGCGCAGCCCAGGCAGGCTTTCGATTGGCGCCAATAGCCGCGCGAGGGGGTCCTCGGCGGTGTTGGTCGGTTCGGGGCGGGCTGACAGGATTCCCATCAGCCTCTATATGCCAGCGCCTTGAGACTAGAGCGATATGCCAGACCCAACAGAACTCGATGCCCGCCGCCGCCGCCTTGTTTTTCGCGCCCAGCATCGCGGCACCAAGGAAACCGATATCCTGATCGGCGGCTTTGTCGCGCGCCATATCGCGACGCTTTCCGATGCCGAAGTCATGGCCTTGGAGGAAATCCTGGAACTTTGGGATGTGGATTTGGCCGATTGGCTTTCCGGCCGGCGCCCGATTCCCCCCGAACATGACCACCCGCTGCTGCGCCGAATCATGGCCGAAGCCGGCGGTGGGCGATGAAGCCCATCACCATCCATGGCGCGCCTGAGGGTTTCGATGCCCTGCTGGTCGCGCGCAGGCGCGCGGAGATTGATGCCCCCATCGCCCATGTCGGCCGCGATGATGCGCGCATGGCCCGCATGGCAGAGGCTTTGGGCTTCTTCGCGCCGGAGATTGAGGTGCTGCGCCTGCCGGCATGGGATTGCCTGCCCTATGATCGCGTATCGCCCAATCCTGAAATCATCGCCGAACGTGTTGCGACGCTGACGCGGCTTTTGGAAGCGCCGAAGCGCCCGCGCGTGTTGCTCACCACCGTGAATGCGCTGGTGCAGAAAGTGGCGCCGCCTTCGGTGTTTGAAGGCGCCACGCTATCGCTCGCGAAATCCGGTCGCATCCAGCCGGAAAAGCTGACCGAATTTCTGGAAGCCAATGGTTATCACCGCACCGGCACGGTGATGGAACATGGCGAATATGCCGTGCGCGGCGGCATTATTGATCTTTACCCGGCGGGTGAGCCGGAACCCATACGCGTCGACTTTTTTGGTGATGAAATCGAGGATATGCGCCGCTTCGATACGGCCAGCCAACGCAGCGGCAAGATAGTACCCGCGCTTTCGCTTCGCCCGGTGGGTGAAGTGTTTTTGGATGAGGCATCGCGCACGCGCTTCCGCAGCGGCTACCGCGACTTATTCGGCGCGGCGGCGGCGGATGATCCGCTTTATGGCGCCATCAGTGCCGGGCGGCGCTATCCCGGCATGGAACATTGGGCCGGGCTGTTTCACGCAAGCATGGTGCCCTTGCTGGATTATATGTCGGGTGCCGAAATCAGCTTCGACCACCAGGCGGAGGAAGTGCTGAAGGCGCGGCTTGAGATGATCACGGATCATTACGAAGCCCGCCGCGTGCCTTCCCGCATTGGGGAAGGCGATGTGCCTTATCGCCCCGCGCCGCCTTCGACGCTTTATCTGGATGAAGCCGGCTGGGCAGCGATGCTGGCCGATTGCCGCGTGCTGCGCTTTTCGCCTTTTGCGGTGCCGGATGGCATTGCCGCGGGCGGCAGGCCCGGCCCGCTTTTCGCGGAAGCACGCAGCGCCGGCGAGAATGTTTTCGCCGCCTATGCCGCCATGGTGCAGGGGGAAGCCAAGGCCAAGCGCAGGCCCGTGCTGGCGGCCTGGTCACGCGGGTCTCGTGAACGGCTTGGCAATCTGCTGCGCGAAAATGGCGTGCGTGCGGAGGCGGCCGAGGATTGGAAAGCCGCGCGCGCGCTGCCGCCTGATGTTGTCGCGCTGGTGGTCATGGGGATTGAGCGCGGCTTCATCGCTGAAGGCATCGCTGTCACGGCTGAGCAGGATTTGCTCGGTGAACGCATCGCCCGCCCGCCGCGCCGCCGCCGCAGGGCCGATCAATTCATCGCGGATGCGACTGAAATTGCCGAGGGTGATTTGGTGGTGCATCAGGATCACGGCATTGGGCGTTATGAAGGCCTTGTCACCATCGAAGTATCGGGCGCGCCGCATGATTGCCTGAAGCTGATTTATGATGGCGGGGACAGGCTTTTTGTGCCGGTCGAGAATATCGAAATCCTCTCCCGCTTCGGTTCTGAAGGCATGGGGGTCGCTCTCGATAAGCTTGGCGGCGTTTCCTGGCAGAACCGCAAAGCCAAGGCCAAGTCACGCATTCGCGACATGGCAGCGGAACTGATTCGCACCGCGGCCCTCAGGCGCATGAAGGATGGCACTTTGGCAACGCCGCCTGAAGGGATGTGGGACGAGTTTTGTGCCCGCTTCCCCTTTGCCGAGACGGAAGATCAATCCCGCGCCATTGCCGATGTGCTGGAAGACCTTTCTGCCGGAAGGCCCATGGATCGGCTGATTTGCGGCGATGTTGGCTTCGGTAAGACGGAAATCGCGTTGCGCGCTGCCTTTGTGGTGGCGATGTCCGGCGCGCAAGTCGCGGTGGTGGTGCCGACCACGCTGCTGGCGCGCCAGCATCATCGCGTTTTCCAGAAGCGCTTTGAAGGTTTCCCTTTGCGCATCGCGCAACTCTCCCGCCTGGTGACGGCGAAGGATGCGGCGGAAACGCGGGAAGCCATGAAGCGCGGCGATATCAATATCGTGATCGGCACCCATGCGCTTTTGGCGAAGGGGATTGAATTTGCCGATCTCGGCCTGCTGGTGGTGGATGAGGAACAGCATTTCGGCGTGCGCCATAAGGAAGCGCTGAAGGCGCTGAAATCCGATGTGCATGTGCTGACACTGACGGCCACACCCATTCCACGCACGTTGCAATTGGCGCTGACGGGCGTGCGTGAGATGAGCGTGATCGCGACCCCGCCCGTGGACAGGCTTGCGGTGCGCACCTTCATCATGCCTTGGGATGCGGTGGTGTTGCGCGAAGCCATTCAGCGCGAACGCTTCCGAGGCGGGCAGATTTTCTGCGTGGTGCCGCGTATTGAAGATATGGCGAAGCTGGCCGAACGCTTGGCGGAAATTGTGCCGGAAGCGCGCATGGTGCAGGCCCATGGCCGCTTGACGCCCACCGAACTTGAACGCGTCATGACCGAATTCGGCGATGGCAAGCATGATATTCTGCTGTCCACCAATATCGTTGAAAGCGGCTTGGATATGCCGGCGGTGAATACGCTGATCATCCATCGCGCGGATATGTTCGGCTTGGCGCAGCTTTATCAGCTGCGCGGGCGCGTTGGGCGCGGCAAGCTGCGCGGCTATGCGTATCTGACCTGGCCGGAAGCGCATCGGCTTTCGGCGGCGGCGGAAAAGCGGCTGGAAGTGATGCAGACGCTGGATAATCTGGGTGCGGGCTTCACCTTGGCGTCACATGATCTGGATATTCGCGGCGCTGGTAACCTTTTGGGTGAGGAACAATCCGGCCAAATCCGCGAAGTAGGTATCGAGCTTTACCAGCAAATGCTGGAAGAAGCCGTGGCGGATATCAAAGCCGGTGCTGAGGGGCAGGAGAGTGAGCGGGAATGGACGCCGCAGATCAATCTCGGCCTGCCGGTGCTGATCCCGGAAAACTATGTGACTGACCTGCCCGTGCGCCTTGGGCTTTATCGGCGCATCGGCGGCCTTGCGACGGATGGCGAGAATGACGCCATGGCGGCGGAATTGGCCGATCGCTTCGGCCCCTTGCCGGCAGAGGTTGAGAACCTGCTGCAAGTGGTCGCCATCAAGCGGCTATGTCGTCAGGCGGGTGTGGAAAAGCTGGATGCCGGGCCGAAGGGGCTGATCCTGACCTTCCGGGGGCAGAATTTCGCCAATCCGGGCGGGCTGATCACCTGGATCCAGGGGCAGAAGGGGGCCGTGAAGCTCCGCCCCGATGCCAAGCTGGCGCTGATTCGCGATATGGACCTGGCGGAGCGGGTGAAGCGGGCGCGGGATTTGCTGCGCGTGCTGGCGCGGCTGGCGGGGGACAATAAGCGCGTTTGATTTTCAGGGGGTCTCGGCGCTATCAGGGGTGTTGATGGGCCTGTAGCTCAATGGTCAGAGCGGACCGCTCATAACGGTTTGGTTGCAGGTTCGAGTCCTGCCGGGCCCATTTTTGCCCGCTGCGCGGGCAAAAATCCCCCGGAGGGACGCGGCCAAAGGCCGCGTAGACAGACCCTCGCGCGGCACTGCCGCGCGAGTATTGGGATTTCGAGGTTCCTTCGATTATTCGCCTAACCAGCATCGGGCGAAAAATCCCCCGGAGGCCGGCGAGATTGGTTTGAGCGGCTGATACGAAGCACCAAAGACCGAAACCATGGTCGGGGCGAGAGGATTCGAACCTCCGACCTCCTGTACCCAAAACAGGCGCGCTAGCCAGGCTGCGCCACGCCCCGAACGCGCGCAACCTATGAGGAGCCGCGCTGTGGGGCAAGCCTTATCACCGGCTTGCGCACATTTTTCACCGAAACCGATGGCATCAGCGGCGCGAAAGGCCGGGCGCTACAGCTTGCCCTGCTCCTTCAGCACTTCCTCTGCCACGCGCAGCGCATCAATCGCGGCGGGGAAGCCGCAATAGGCCACTGAATGCGTGAAAATCTCCGAAATCTCCGCAGCCGTGCAGCCATTATTCAGCGCCGCCACCAAATGAATTCGAAGCTCATGCGGGCGATTGAGCGCGCAGATCATGGCAAGCGTGATCAGGCTGCGTTCGCGCCGATCAAGCCCAGGCCTTTGCCATAGCGTGGCATAGGCGAATTCCTCGGACAGCCGGCGCACCGCGGCGTTGAAGGGGTTGGTGCCGGCGTCGCGCTTTTCCATATAGGCACGACCGAGCACTTCATGCATCACCGCGCGGCCTTCGGCCCGCAACGTATCATGGGCTTCCTGTTGATCCATCATTTTGTCCTTTCAGGTAGTGCTGTGTTCAGGGTGAAGGCTGTGCCAGGGAAAACATCGTCGTGTCCTGCAAATCCTTGCCGAACCAGGAACGTATGCCAGCGCTATGGCTTGAAAGCGCGCGCGGCACGCCATTTTCCACCATCACCGGCACATCATGCCCGGGGATCAGCACGCAGCCCGGATGGGTGCGGCACCTCTCCCAGACCATTTCAATCGTGGCGCGGCTCACTGCCGGGTCATAGGTCATGTCTGTGGTGCGGGTGGTGAGTTCCACGCGGTTCTTCACCGCATCCTGCAACAGCACCACTGCCTGCGGCGCGCCTTCAATCAGGAAAAGCAAATGCCCAGGCGTATGGCCCGGCGAAAGATGCGCGGTTATGCCAGGCAGCACTTCCTGCCCATCATCCATCAATTGCATGGTCGGCCAGCGGCTGAGCGCTTCCACGGCATGTTCCGGCACAGCGGTTTCCCCCCAGCCTACACCCAACGCCCAAGCCAATTCCTTGCGCCCGACATGAATCCGCGCATCGCGAAACATGGGCCAATTCACCACATGATCATGGTGCAAATGGCTGACCAGCAAATCCGTCACATCGGATAGCTTCACGCCCTGCTTTCCAAGCGCTTCAACCAGGGGCTTGCGCATGCCATAGCCGCCACCATCCAGCACCACGATACGACCATGGCCGCGCAGCAGCGCCACCGTGCTCCAGCCCAAGCCGCCATGCTGCGTGGATTTGCCAGGATAGCCCTGGATCAGAACATCAATCCGCCAATCGCCGCTGGTGAAGTGCATGGCGCTTTCTCCCTTGAATGCTTCGCAACAGCATCGCCAAAGAAGACAGCTTGGTCCAGCCCTACCCCGGCACCCTGATCCGCGCGCGCAAGCCGCCCAAGGGGCTATCTTCCAGAAACACATCGCCGCCATGCGCGCGGGCGATGTCGCGCGCAATCGCAAGGCCAAGCCCGGTGCCGCCACCTGAAAGGCTGGTGAAAGGCTTGAAGGCGTCTTCACGCGATGCAGCCGGAATGCCCGGCCCATCATCGTCAATCGCGATATCAGCCCAAATGCCATTCTGACCGCGTGCCTGTTTGGCAACTGTCACACTCACGCGCGTGGCGTGTTTGCGCGCATTATGCAGCAGATTGCCAAAGCAGCGACGCATCGCCCCGGCACGAAGTTCCATCAGCAGTGAATCCGGCCCCGCAAAAGGTATGGCCGCGCCACCGCGCGCCTGTTGCGCGACAACGCCACGCAGCAAGGCGGCAAGATCGGTTTCTTTCGGCTGTTCCACACCCTCACCGCGCGCAAAGGCAAGATAAACGCCGATCAGGCGGTCCATTTCCTCCACATCTTCTGTCATCGCCGCGGCATCTTCCCGCGCGGCTTCTGGCAACATGGCAAGCCCAAGCCGAAGCCGCGTCAGCGGCGTGCGCAAATCATGGCTGATGCCAGCCAGCATTTCCGTCCGGCTATCCACAAAACGGCTGATGCGTTCTTCCATGCGGTTGAAGGCGGTCGCAGCTTGGCGCACCTCGGCCGCTCCTTCTGGTTTCATGGGCCCCACCGTGCGGCCCATGCCGAAAGCCTCGGCCGCAGCTGAAATCTTGCGCAGCGCGCGGACCTGGTTGCGCATGAAAATCGCCGCCACCAGAAACAGCAGCAAGGACGACCCGACCAGCCAGATCACAAAAAGATAAATCGTGCCGCTGAACAACCGCTTGCGTGCCACTTCAACATGTAAAATCCCATCCGGCATTTGCACGCGAATGATCACGCTGCGCGGATCGCTTTGCCAATCTGCATCAAAGGGCAGGCGCACGCGTTCCTGCATCGCCGCCGCCAAATCTTCCTCCAATGGCAGCCAAGGCATGGCTGCAGGCCGCGCGCCCGTTAGGGCCAGCATCGCCCCCGCTTCGTAAGCCAGAGACAAATCAAGCCGCCAGGCAGCCTCTCGAAAAATCCAGCTACGATCCTCGGCTTCTGTTTCGCGGTCCAGCAGGCCGACCACCATGGCGATATCGCCCGCAACACCCGCCGCCAGGCGGCGGGAAATCACATCCAAATGGCTGCCATAGAAAAGCTGCAAGGCAATCGCCTGCAGGATCACCAGCGGCACCAGAATGATCAGCAGCGAACGACCCAAAAGCCCACGCGGCACCAGCCGGCGCAAGCCCCGGTCAAGTGGAGTCACGGCCCAGGCCTCAAGACATAGCCGCGATGGCGAATGGTCTGGATGAAACGCGGCTCCCGCGGGTCAGGTTCCACCTTGCGACGCAGCCTGGTGACCTGCACATCAATCGCGCGTTCGCCGGCATCAGGCGTGCCAAGGGCTTCGCCGATATCCTCGCGGCTCAGGATTTCGCCAGCGCGGCGGGCGAGCGCTTGCATCAAGGCGGCCTCACCACCCGTCAGGCGAATAATGCCATCCGGCCCGCGCAACTCAGCACGTTCAATGTCAAACCAGCGATTACCGATTTGCATCGGCGCCAGGTTTTGCGGCGCCGCAGGGGCTGGCGCGGCGCGGCGCAGAATGGTGCGAATGCGCAAGGCCAATTCGCGCGGATCGAAAGGCTTGGCCAAATAATCATCCACGCCCTGTTCCAGCCCCGCGATGCGATCATCCGGCGCACCATTGGCGGTCAGCATCAGGATGGGCACTTCCTGCCCCTCAGCGCGGAGCGCGGCGGTCAGTTCCAACCCCGTCTCACCGGGCATCATCACATCCAGCACCAGAAGATCAAACGCCATATCCGCCAAGGCAGCCCGCGCCATGGCGGCATTTTCGGCGGCGCTGACGCGAAAACCCTGTTCGGTCAGAAAGCGCTGCAACAACGCACGCAGCCGCGCATCATCATCCACCACCAGAATATGCGCGGGGTCTTCTTGGCCGTTCATCGCCTGCTGCCCTCAGCCTCTGGCCCTTCCAGGCGGTTGAGGCTGGCTTGCGCATCTTCCCCCATCAGCCCGCGCATGACGCGGCGAAAGCCTTCCACCGCCGCAGGGCCGGCTTCGCGATAGGCGCGCATCACTGTTTCGCGTTGGCGTTCAAACAGGCGCCGTTCAAGGGCCATACCCTTTTCGGTCAGCGTCAGGCGCCTTTGCCGGCGGTCGCTCGCACCTGGCGCCTGCACCACATAGCCATCGCTCATCAGCGGTTGCAGCACGCGCCCCAGGCTTTGCTTCGTGATGCCCAAAATCCCGAGCAATTCGCCAACCGTAATCCCCGGCCGCCGCCCCACAAAATGCAGTACGCGATGATGCGCGCGGCCCATATCCAGCGTGGCCAGGATTTCATCCGCCCCTGCGGTGAAGTCGCGATAGCCGAAAAACAGCAAATCCTGCGCAAGGCGGAGTTCCTCCTCGCGCAGGAACAGCAGATTGCGCCCGGCCGGCAGGGCACGCGCCTCCACCATTTCCGCCGCCATGATGCTGCCCTTTGTTGGCATCGCCCCGATCCCCATTTGGTCAGCATTATTGACGCACCCATCGCCCCTGTCCAATGGCAAAGCGCAGCCGCGCTTGGCAAGCCGGCCCGGGACTTTCTATATGCGCGCCACGCCCCTGCCGGAGAAACCCCCATGATCGCTCGTCGCCCCTTGCTGGCCGCCGCCTTGCTGGCCACCCCATCCATCGCCCGCGCCCAGGGGGAATGGCCGGTGCGCCCGGTGCGCATCATTGTGCCCTGGCCGCCGGGCGGGTCCACCGATGTGCTGGTGCGCATGTATGCCGAATTGATGCAGCCGATCCTGGGGCAGAATTTCATTATCGAAAACCGCCCCGGCGCGGGCGGGAATATCGGCATTGATGCCACCGCCAAGGCCGCGCCGGATGGCTATACTATGGGCATCGCTTCCGTCGGGCATTTGGTGATCAACAACTTTCTTTATGCCCGCCTGCCCTATGACCCGGCGCGGGATCTCATGCCGGTCGGCATTGCCTGGGATTTGCCGAATGTCGTGGTGGTTTCTTCTCAACATAACCCTTCGCGAAGCCTTGCGGATTTCACCGCCTGGGTGCGCGCCAAGCGCGGCGGCTTTACCTATGGTTCCCCCGGTGTCGGCACCACGGGGCATTTGACCGGCGCGCTTTTCGCCGGGCGCGTGCAGGTGGAAGGCACCCATGTGCCCTTCCGCGGCGCGGCGCAGATCATCCCCGCCATGCTCTCGGGCGACCTCGATTCCGCGCTGGATAACCTCGCTTCTTATGTGCCGGTCATTCAGGAAGGGCGGATGCGGGCGCTGGCCGTGACCTCTGCGGCGCGCTGGCCGACCATGCCGGATGTACCGACAATGGCCGAGGCCGGGCTCGCGGATTTCGTCGTTTCCTCCTGGCAGGGCTTTGTCTTCCCGGCCGGCACGCCGCGCATCGCCATTGAACGCGTGAATGGCGCGCTGCGGCGCATTGTCGCCGAGCCCGCCGTGAAGGAACGCTTCCTGCGTGTGGGCGCCGAAGCTGTGTGGTCCACCCCGGAAGACATGATCGCGCGTGCCCAGCGTGAACGCCCCATGTGGCAGGAAGCGGTGCGGGTTTCCGGCGCCAGGTTGGAATAGCGGCGCGTGATGCCTACCGCAACTTGGGGCAATGCGCTTTTCATAGACCACGCCATTTTGCGCCTTGGCTGGCGCAATTGGGGCGTTGTGGCACCTGGGCGACTTTACCGGTCCAACCACCCGCTGCCCTGGCAAATGCGCCAGGCGGCCCGGCGTCATGGCATTCGCACCATCATCAATCTGCGTGGCAACCGCGCCGATTGCGGGGCCGATGCACTCAGCCGGGCAGAGGCCGCGCGGCTTGGCCTGATCCATATAGACGCACCTTTTGAAAGCCGCGGCGCACCGCATAAGGACCGTATCCTGCGCCTGGCCGGGATTTTCCAGAAAATTGAGGAACCGGCCCTGATCCATTGCAAATCGGGCGCGGATCGCACCGGGCTTGCGGCCGGCATCTGGCTTTTGCTGCAAGGCCGGCCTGTGCTGGAAGCGCTGGCCCAGCTTTCGCTCCGCTACGGCCATGTTGCCGCAGCGCGCACAGGCATTCTGGACGCTTTCTTCAAAAGCTTTGCCGCCTTTCAGCAGGACAACCCCGAAACACCTTTCCTGGATTGGCTGCGCGATACCTATTCGGAAGCGGCGCTGCGGGAGAGCTTTTCCAGCAACCCTTGGGCGGATCGGCTGGTGGATCAGGTGCTGCGGCGGGAATGATTTGGACAAGCCCGCCTTGATTTCGCCGCTTTTTGCACCGCACAAATATCTATAAATCAGTGCCTTGCGATGAAACATGCAGAAACAAGGCTTGAATCGCTTTTGGCCAACCCTCATGGGAAGGTGATCCTGGGCGGATGAGGGCCGTGCTTCCCGCACGGCTTTCGGCCCGGAAATGAAGGATGTGATGGACGGTTTTCTTCCTGCGGAACATGGTCGGCGCAAGACCCTCAAGGCCCCCATCGGCTGCGTGGGTGATGGGCTGCATTCCGGCCGCCGGATTTCCCTGACCCTTCACCCCGCCGCGGTCGGCGCGGGCATTCAATTCCGTCGCACCGATCTTGGCGTGGATATTCCGGCGCGCTTCGATTTCGTGACCGATACGCGGCTATGCACCACCATCGCGGCACCTGCTGCACCGGCGGCGCGCATCGGCACCATTGAACATATCATGGCCGCCCTTGTCGGTGCTGGCATTGATGATGTCATCATTGAAGTGGATGGCCCGGAAATCCCCATTCTGGATGGTTCCGCAGCGCCCTTCCTGTTTTTGATTGATTGCGCAGGCATCGCAACCAGCGCCGCACCGCGCCAAATGATTGATGTGCTGCGCCCGGTGCGCGTGGAAGATGGCCGCGGTGCCTTCGCCGAATTGCATCCCAATGCGGAAGCCGCCTTCGATTGCACGCTGGAAATTGACTACCCCAATACCGCCATCGGCCATCAATCGCTGAATTTCCGCCTGACGCCTGAAGCCTTCCGGGCCAATCTGGCGGATTCCCGCACTTTTGGCCTCTCGGAAGATGTCGCGCGCCTGCATGAAGCCGGCCTTGCCCTTGGCGGCAGCCTGGACAATGCCGTGGTGGTGGATGGCATGACCATCCTGAACCCTGGCGGGCTGCGTCATGCGGATGAATTCATCCGCCACAAGATGCTGGATGTGGTGGGTGATCTTGCCCTGGCCGGCGGCCCGCTCCGCGCCCGTTTCATCGGCAGCCGGTCCGGCCATGCGCTGAACAACCATCTTTTGCGCGCCCTTTTCGCCGATACCGCTGCCTGGCGCTGGGTGGGTGGCGCTGCCACCCCGGCCAAGCAAAAGGCCCCGGCCTTCGCCTGAATGTGCATCTTTGGCCAAGGGTGATTTCACCCAAAGCCATTCTGCCCTATATCAACGGCGTCTTTCTGTTGAACCGGGATTCATGCGCCGCTTCCTGCCGATAGCCCTGCTTCTGACCCTTGCCGCTTGCGGCAGTTCAGGCCCAACGAACACCACCGGTGCGGATCCGTCCCTCACGCGCCGCGCCACCGCGACTGCGGCGGATGAGGAACCCCAGGCGCTCTATGCCCTTGGCATGCAGAATCTCCGCGCGCGCAACTATGCCCGCGCGGTGGAGTTTTTCGATTCCATCGAACGCGAACACCCCTATTCCACCTGGTCCACCAGCGCCAAGCTGATGGCGGCCTATTCGGAATATCTGCGCAATCGCTACACGGAAGCCATCGGCGCGCTGGACCGCTTCATTCTGCTGCACCCGGCGCATCGCGACATCGCCTATGCCTATTACCTGCGCGCGCTGTCGCAATATGAACAAATCACCGATGCACAGCGCGACCAGCGCCAGACCACCATTGCCATCGCATCCTTGCAGGAAGTCATCAACCGCTTCCCCGATAGCGCCTATGCCCGCGATGCGCGGTTGAAGATTGACCTGGGCCGAGACCATTTGGCCGGCAAGGAAATGACGGTCGGGCGCTTCTATCAGCGCCAGGGCCTGCATCAGGCCGCGATTGGCCGCTATCGCCGCGTGGTGGAGGATTTCCAGACCACCAACCACGTGCCGGAAGCCTTGCATAGGCTGGTGGAAATCTACCTGAACCTTGGCCTGACCGAAGAAGCGCGCCGCAACGCCGCCGTGCTTGGCTACAACTACCCCGGCAGCGATTGGTACGCCGATAGCTATGCGCTGCTGGTTGCCGCCGGCGCCGAAGCCCGTGGTGAGCGTCCCGGCTTTGTCAGCCGGATGCTGAACCGCATTTTTTGAGGGCGGGGCGGCGCGCCGATGCTCGCCTCTCTCACCATTCGCGATGTGGTGCTGATCGAAAAGCTTGACCTGAGCTTTGATGCCGGGCTTGCGGTGCTGACGGGCGAAACCGGCGCGGGAAAATCCATATTGCTGGATAGTCTTGGCCTGGCTCTGGGCCAACGCGCCGAAGCCGGGCTGGTGCGCGCGGGCCAAACACAAGCCAGTGTCGCCGCCGCCTTCCTGCCGAGCGCTGATCACCCGTGTTTCGAGATTTTGCGAGAGCAGGGCATCAGCGCCGAAGATGAATTGGTACTGCGCCGCGTGCTGCAAGCCGATGGCAAATCCCGTGCCTTCATCAATGACCAGCCCGTGAGTATCGCTTTGCTGAAGCGCCTGGGGGCGACTTTGGTGGAAGTGCAGGGCCAGCATGAACAAGTGGGCCTGGCCGACCCCGCCACCCATGCCGGGCTGCTGGATGCTTTCGGTGCTTTGGACGGCGAACGCAGCGCGACCGCCAGCGCCTGGGCGGCCTGGCGGGATGCCACGCGCCGCCTGGCCGCCGCGCGGGAGGCTATCGCCAGCGCGCAGCGCGAAGAAGAATGGCTACGCCATGCGGTTGGCGAATTGGCGGATCTTGCGCCGGAAGAAGGCGAAGAAGATGCTCTCGCCGCCGAACGCCAAAAGCTGCAACAGGGCGAACGCCGCGCGGAAGCCATTGCCGCCGCGCTTGGGGAGCTCACGCCGCGTGATCGTCGCGCTGCTTCCCCCGCGCGTGCCTTGCGTGAAGCGGCGCGCGCCTTGGAACGCCTGCCGCCACCGAATGAGGAAGCGCAGCCTGCCATCCAAGCACTCGCCGCCGCGCAGGATGCGCTGAGCGAGGCAGAGGGGTTGCTGGCGCGGTTGATGAGCGAAACCGGCCCCGATCCGCGCCGGCTGGAACAGGTGGAAGAACGGCTTTTCGCGCTGCGTGCGGCGGCGCGCAAACACAGCGTGCCGGTCACGGAATTGCCAAGCCTGCTGGTGAATTTGCGGAAGCGTTTGGAAGCTTTGGACGCCGGCGCGGGCGAAGTGGCGGCGCTGGAAGCGGCTGAGGGCAAGGCGCGGCAAGCCTATCTGGCCGCTGGTGGCAGGCTTTCGGCGGCGCGGCGCAAATCCGCCGCCGCGCTTGAAAAAGCGCTTGCTGAAGAACTGCCTCCGCTGAAACTGGATCGCGCACGGCTGGTGATTGATATCTCGGCGCGTGAGGAGGGCGCCTGGGGTGCGGATGGGCAGGATCGGGTGGCGTTTCTGGTTGCGACCAATCCGGGGCAAACGCCAGGGCCGCTCGCGAAAATCGCCTCGGGTGGGGAATTGTCGCGGCTGATGCTGGCGCTGAAAGTGGTGCTGGCGCGGGGTTCGCCCGTGCCGACGCTGATTTTTGATGAGGTGGATAGCGGCATTGGCGGGGCCACCGCCGCAGCCGTGGGTGAACGCCTGGCGCGCGTGGCAGACCGCGTGCAGGTGCTGGTGGTGACGCATAGCCCGCAAGTCGCGGCGCGCGGCGCGCGGCATTTCCGCGTGGCGAAGCAGGTAAAGGGCCAGCGCGCGGAAACCCGCGTGGAATTGCTTGATCTGACCGAAAGGCATGAGGAATTGGCGCGCATGTTGGCCGGTGAAAAAGTGACCGAAGCGGCGCGCGCGGCGGCGAAAAGCCTGCTTGAGGGTGGCGCGTGAAAACCATCCCTGTTGAAGCGCTGACTGAACTTGATGCGGCGATCGAATTGGCCGCCCTGGCGCGGGAGATTGCGCGGCACGACAAGCTCTATCACGGCAAGGATCAGCCGGAGATTTCAGACGCGGACTATGATGCGTTGGTCGCACGCAACCGCGCCATTGAAGCGCGTTTTCCACAACTGATCCGCGCCGATAGCCCATCGCGCCGCGTGGGTGCGGCAGTGGCGGAAGGCTTCGCCAAATCCCGCCATGGCGAGCCTATGCTGAGCCTGGATAATGTGTTTTCGCCAGAAGAATTCAGCGAGTTCTGCAAGCGCATCCGGCGCTTTCTGGGGCTTTCGGAAGATGAAGCGCTGGCCTTTGTGGGGGAGCCAAAGATTGATGGGCTTTCGATCAATCTGCTGTATGAAAACGGCGTTTTCATCAAAGGGGCAACGCGCGGTGATGGTGCGGAAGGGGAAGATGTCACCGCCAATTTGCTGACCATCCCATCGCTCCCGCGCCAATTGGCGGCGCCCTTCCCGGAGCACATTGAAATTCGTGGCGAAGTTTTCATGGAAAAGGCGGATTTCCTTGCCTTCCGCGCCACACAGGAAGAAGCCGCCGAGGCGCGGGAAGCGCGCCGCGCGGCGGGTGAGAAACTTGGCGACGCCATCGTCATTCCCGCCAATCCGCGCAATGCCGCCGCCGGTTCCGTGCGCCAGTTAGATGCGCGGGTGACTGCGACGCGCCCGCTGAAATTGCTGGCCTATGCCATGGGGGCCGCAAGCGAAGCGCCGGCGGAAACGCATTTCGGTTTCCTGGATGAATTGCGCCGCTGGGGTTTTGCAGTGAACCCGCTGTCACGCCGGCTGGATAGCGAAGATGTGGCGGAAGCCTTCCAGGCCGAAATAGGCGCGGGCCGCGCGGGCTTGGCCTATGATATTGATGGCGTGGTCTATAAGCTTGACCGCATTGATTGGCAGCGCCGGCTTGGCTTTGTGGGCCGTGCGCCACGCTGGGCGGTGGCGTGGAAATTCCCTGCCGAGCAGGCGGTGACGAAACTGCTGGATATCGAAATCCAGGTCGGCCGCACTGGCGCGCTGACGCCGCGCGCGGTGATGGAACCCGTCAATGTCGGCGGTGTGGTGGTGCGCCATGCGACCTTGCATAATGAGGATGAAATCGCGCGCAAGGATGTGCGCATCGGCGATACGGTCACGCTGCAACGCGCCGGTGATGTCATTCCGCAAATCCTGGGCGTGGTGCTGGAAAAGCGCCCAGCGGTTTCCAAGCCTTACGCCTTCCCGCTGAACTGCCCCGCCTGCGGCAGCCATGCGATTCGTGATGGCGAAGATGTCGTTCGCCGCTGCACCGGCGGCTTGACTTGCCCGGCGCAAACGACTGAACGCTTGCGGCACTTTGTCTCTCGCCGTGCCATGGATATTGAAGGCCTGGGTGAGGAGAACATCCAATTCCTATTCGATGCCGGCTTGATCAAAAGCCCTGCCGATATTTTCCGCCTGCATCAGAAGCGCGAAACCCTCGCGGGCTTTGAAGGTTGGGGTGAGCGCAAGATAACCAAGCTATTGGAAGCGATTGATGCGCGGCGTAGCGTGGCGTTGGAGCGTTTCATCTTCGCCCTTGGCATTCGCCGCATTGGCGAACAGAATGCCAAGCTGCTGGCGCGGCATTATCACAGCCTGGAAGTCTGGCGCGCGGGCATGATCGCGGCGCATATCATCGGTTCAGAAGCGCGAGAGGAACTGGGCTCCATCCAGGGCATTGGTCCTGCGATTGCGGAAGAGTTGATCGAATTCTTCGCCGAACCGCGCAACCTGGCCGCGCTGGATGACCTCGCCGCCGAAGTCTCGGCCCTGCCGGTGGAAGAAACCAGCGCTGGCGATAGCCCCTTCGCCGGCAAGACCATGGTTTTCACCGGCACGCTTGAGCAAATGACGCGCGATGAGGCGGAAGCCCTTGCTGAAAGGCTTGGCGCCAAGGTGACGAAATCAGTTTCGAAAAAAACCGATTTCGTCGTGGTGGGCGCTGATGCCGGATCGAAAGCGACCAAGGCGGCGGAGCTTGGTGTGAAGACCCTCAGCGAAACCGAATGGATTGAGATGGCCGGCGCCTAAATGGGCGCGCAAGCCGCGCGCAACCACGCTGCCGTTTCCGAATCCAGCATCGGCGCCACTTCCGCCGCCACACGCGCATGATAGGCATTCAGCCAATCACGTTCCGCCACAGTCAGCAGCGCCGGTTCGATCAACGCGCGATCAAAGGGCGCCAGCGTGAGCGTTTCGAATTCCAGAAAGGGCTTTGCCGCGCCAGTGATATCCGCCTTCTGCACCAGCAACAGATTTTCCAACCGAATGCCAAATTCACCCGTCGCGTAATAGCCAGGCTCATTCGACAAAATCATCCCTTCCGCCAAGGGCACGACACGCGCGGCACGGCTGAACGCCGCCGGGCCTTCATGCACGGAAAGATAGGACCCAACGCCATGCCCCGTGCCGTGATCATAATCCAGCCCCGCATCCCATAACGGGCGCCGCGCCAGCGCATCCAAATGCGGCCCGGCAACACCGGCAGGGAAGCGCAAAGTCGCCAAAGCGATATGCCCCTTCAGCACGCGCGTGACACAGTCACGCAAGCGTTGCGGCGCCGCACCCGGCCCGGTCCACAGCGTGCGCGTGATATCCGTGGTGCCATCCAGATATTGCCCGCCCGAATCAATCAAATAGCATTCATTGGGGTGGATGGCGCGATGGCTTTCTTCCGTCGCGCGGTAATGCACAATGGCGCCGTTTTCGCCCGCGCCGCTGATCGCCGGGAAGCTTTCCGCCTGAAACAGCGGCACATCGCGCCGTAGCGCCAGCAATTGCGCGGCAGCGGAGATTTCATTCAAGCTCCCCTTCGACGCTTCTTCCGCAAACCAGCGGAGAAACCGCGCCATCGCCACCGCATCACGCCGATGCGCCGCCCGCGCCCCTTCCTGCTCTACCGCATTCTTGCAAGCGCGCGGCATGCGGCACGGGTCTTCTCCTGCACGGATTTCAGCGCCCGCATCGCGCAGCCAATCTGTGAACCAGGAGGGTGTTGCCTCGGGGTCAATCCGTACGCGCTTACCCTTCAAGGCATTCAGCGCCGCTGGCATGGCATCACGCGGCGCAATCGCCACCGCATTGCCCAGATAGGCGCGCGTGTCATGATCCAGCTTTGCCGGTTCCATGAATAATGAGACCGCGCCATCCGCAAACAGCAACGCAAAGCCAAGCGCCAGCGGCGTATGGTCCAAATCGCCACCGCGGATATTCAACAGCCAGCCGATGGAATGCGCATCGGCCAGCACCACCGCATCTTCGCCGGCCGCGCGCAATGCCGCCGCCGCTTCGCTGCGTTTTTCGGCGGATGGCTTGCCGGCATAGGAAAGCGGATGCGCCCGCGCCGGCGCTTCCGGTGCGCGGGGCCGATCTGCCCAAATGGCGTCAATCGGGTTGGCGGGCAAAGCGCGGAAGGTCACGCCAGGGCGCTTCAAGCGTTCCAGCGCCGGTTCGCTATGCAGCCAGGGGTCATAACCAATCACCAGGCCATCAGCATGGGCGGCGAGCCATTCCGCCGGCGGTTCCTCCGTGATGTGGCGCGGTTCCCAAAGAGCTACATCAATCTGGGTGCGAATTTGCAGCGTGTAGCGGCCATCGGAAAACACCGCAGCCTGCTGGGGCAGCACAATCGCAAGCCCCGCACTGCCCGTGAAGCCCGTCAGCCAGGCCAGCCTTTCGGCAGAACGCGGCACATATTCCCCCAAATGCTCATCAGCACGGGGGATCAGAAAGCCCTGCACCCCCATCCGCGCGAGTTCGGTGCGCAAGGCGCCCAAGCGTTCAGCCCGATTCATGACCGCTTCCTTACCAAATATTTCTGAATTGTTGCATGACTTCCTGTGGAAGCATGCGTCTGGCGCATATCTCTGCTGTGGTCTTCGCGCATCACCTGTGCTCCAGAAGCCTCTATATCATCGCCTATCGGACAGGGTTGCTGCCCTATCGGCCAGCACCTCCGCAAAGGAAAGCTAAACATGAACACGCATTTCGCCAATCTCGAAACCAGCCTCTCGGCCCGCGCCGCGACGATTGAGGCTATCCACCGGGAAGCCGCCGCTGCCCGCGCCACCGCGCGCGCCCGTGCCTTTGGCCATGCCTTCAAGGTGATCGGGGCCGGCATCGGTGCGGTGCTTTCCGCCATCGCCACCTGGCCCACCAAGCGCGACACCTACAGGGCGCTGGACCAGCTTTCGGACAAACAATTGGCCGATATCGGCTTGGCGCGCGGTGAAATCAGCCGCGTTTTTGAACCGGGCTTCGCCGTGCAAGCCGCCAATGATGGCGACCTGCCCACGGGCCGTG
Organism: Roseomonas sp.; assembly: GCA_020249145.1. Classification (GTDB taxonomy): domain Bacteria; phylum Pseudomonadota; class Alphaproteobacteria; order Acetobacterales; family Acetobacteraceae; genus Neoroseomonas. Next base: position 218,594 of record JADCGF010000001.1, read on the forward strand.
CCGCCTAACCGCGAAAAATCCTGCGCAGCCAGGATTTCAGGCCGCCCCCGTCGGGCGGCCTTTTTTTTGCCCCGGGAGACTTTTGATGCGTCACATGCGGGCGCCGTGCCGGAGGGGCGAGGGCCGAGGCAATGCTATGCCGGCCCGTATCCTCTGCCGCGATCAACCGCGCTTCCAGGGCCGTCACCTGCGCCACCGCCTCGGGCGGCTTCGTCCCTGTAAGTGCCGTGACTGCGGCTTCAGCATCGGCAAAATCCCCCGCACGGCGCAAAGCATCAATCACGCGCACGGATTGTTCGGCATCCAAGGCCGGGCCGCTCCGCCACAGTGCCACGGCTTCGCGCCGCCATTGCCGCGCCAAATCGTCGCGGTTCAGATCATCCGCGACCCAAGCCGCGTGCAAGGTGGCTTCCGCTGCCGCGTGCAAGGCGCCGGTTTCTTCCAGCACATGCGCCCATGCCAAAAAGCGCCGCGCCAAAACCGGGTGCGATGTATCGGCGATCAGCGCACGATAGGGGGCGGCGGCCACCGCCTCGGCCCCGGCAGGGTGGGCTTCACTGATATCAGGTGCGGCATAGCCGCAATGCGGGCAGGCTTGCAGCCAGCGCGCCATGGTGGAGCGCACCGGCTCGCCCGGCCTTAAGTCAAGATCGGGCGCTTGTTCCGGCACGGGCGGGCGAAACAGCGCCTGGCGGCTTTCATGGCCGCAAACGCCGCAACGCTTCTCCCGCGTGTCAGATGCCCGCGGCGTTGCCATTACGCGGTGCGATCAGCCCCGCCCGATTGCAGCGCCGCCTGCGCCGCCGCCAGCCGCGCCACCGGCACGCGATAGGGCGAACAGGAAACGTAATCCAAGCCGACGCTTTCGCAGAAATGGATGGAAGACGGATCGCCGCCATGCTCACCGCAGATGCCAAGCTTGATATCCGGCCTCACGCTGCGGCCTTTCTCGACCGCGATGCGCACCAAAGCGCCCACGCCGTCCGGGTCAATGGAGACAAACGGGTCCTTGGGGAAAATGCCCTTCTCGATGTAAAGCGGCAGGAACTTGCCGGCATCATCGCGCGAAAGGCCGAAGGTGGTTTGCGTCAGGTCATTCGTGCCGAAGGAAAAGAAATCCGCGACACTGGCAATGGCATCGGCAGTAAGGGCAGCGCGCGGCAATTCAATCATGGTGCCGACGCTATAGACCACGTGATACCCGCCTTCGGCGAAAACTTCCTGCGCGACACGATCCACCATGGCGCGGGTGATTTCCAATTCGCGCTTGGTCGCAACCAGGGGAATCATAATCTCCGGCACCGGGGCCTTATGCGTCTTGCGGCCTATTTCCGCCGCCGCTTCGAAAATCGCGCGCGCCTGCATTTCATAAATTTCCGGGAAGGAAATTCCCAAGCGGCAGCCGCGATGACCGAGCATCGGGTTCGCTTCCGATAATTCCTGCATGCGCCGCTGCATCGCCTCAACTTCGGTGCCGAGGGATGCCGCCACTTCCGAAATTTCATATTCGCTATGCGGCAGGAATTCATGGAGCGGCGGATCAAGCAGGCGGATCGTCACCGGCAGCCCAGCCATGATTTCAAACAGGTCCAGAAAATCCTTGCGCTGGAAAGGCAGCAAACGCGCGAGTGCCGCGCGGCGGCCTTGTTCCGTTTCCGCCATGATCATCTGGCGTACGGCGCCGATGCGTTCTGGGTCGAAGAACATATGTTCAGTACGGCAAAGCCCAATGCCTTCCGCGCCAAAGCGCCTGGCGGTTTCGGCATCCAAGGGCGTTTCCGCATTGGCGCGCACCCGCAAGCGGCGCACCTTATCGGCCCAGCCCATCAGTGTTGCGAAATCTCCGGAAAGCTGCGGTTCGACCATGGCGACGGAGCCAATGAAAACCTCACCGGTTGCGCCATCCAGTGTGATAATCTGGCCCGCTTCAATGCGCACGCCACCCGCGCTGAGATATTGGTTGTTGTAATCCACCGTAATGCCGCCGCAGCCCGCAACACAGGGCCGGCCCATACCACGCGCCACCACCGCCGCGTGGCTGGTCATGCCGCCGCGCGTGGTCAGCACGCCGCGCGCCGCATGCATGCCGTGAATATCTTCCGGCGAGGTTTCAATCCGCACCAGAATGACGCTTTCGCCCTTTTGCGCACGCGCTTCTGCTTCATCCGCGCTAAACACAACAATGCCGCAGGCCGCACCGGGGGAAGCAGGCAGACCCTTGGCCAATAGCTTACGTGGCGCCTTGGGGTCGAGCGTTGGGTGCAGCAATTGATCAAGCGCTGCCGGGTTTACACGCCGCACCGCTTCCGTGTGATCAATCAGCCCTTCGCGCGCCATATCAACCGCAATCTTCAGCGATGCCGCGGCGGTGCGCTTACCATTGCGCGTTTGCAGCATATAAAGTTTGTTGCTCTGCACCGTGAATTCAATGTCCTGCATGTCACGGTAATGGCGTTCCAGTGTCGCGCGCACCTGCACCAATTCGGCATAGGCTGCCGGCATGGCATCTTCCATGCTGCGTTCGCTGGGCTTGGAGCGTTCCTTCGCCATGGGCTGCGGCGTGCGGATACCCGCCACCACATCCTCACCCTGCGCATTGATCAAATATTCGCCGTAGAAGATATTCTCGCCGGTGGAAGGGTCGCGCGTGAAGCACACGCCGGTTGCGCAATCTTCGCCCATATTGCCGAAGACCATGGCTTGCACATTGACCGCCGTGCCCCATTCCGCTGGAATGTCATGCAGGCGCCGATACGTCACCGCGCGCTGGTTCATCCAACTGCCAAACACTGCGCCAATCGCGCCCCACAACTGAGTTTCGGGGTCCTGCGGAAAGGGCTTGCCGGTGACTTCCGCGACCATTTCCTTATAGCCATCCACCACGCGATGCCATTCGGATGCGGTCAGTTCCGTATCCTCATTCTTCCCGGTGTCGAGCTTCACATGCTCGATAATTTCCTCAAACCGATGATGGTCAACGTCGAGCACGACGGACCCATACATCTGAATGAAGCGCCGATAGGAATCCCAGGCGAAGCGCGCATCACCGGAAGCCATGACCAGGCCTTCAACGGTTTGGTCATTCAGACCAAGGTTCAGCACCGTATCCATCATGCCCGGCATGGAAACCCGCGCGCCGGAGCGCACAGAGACCAGCAAGGGGCGGTGATGATCGCCGAAGCGATTACCCACGGCTTCTTCCACCCGCGCCAGTGCCGCGCGCACCTGTGCGGCCAGATCGCTTGGGTATTTCTGCCCGTTTTCGTAATAGGCAGTGCAGACCTCGGTGGTGATGGTGAAGCCGGGCGGAACAGGCAAGCCGATCGAGGCCATTTCGGCCAAATTGGCGCCCTTGCCACCCAGAAGATTCCGCATATCGGCTCGGCCCTCATTGTGGCCAGCGCCGAAGCTATAGACCCATTGTGTCATGGGGGGGTTCCTCAGGCTTCAATCTTGGAGAAATCCGCCACGGCATCCATGGCGGCACGAAGTCGGGCGAGCAATCGCAGACGATTGCGGCGAAGTTCCGGCGCCGGGTCGTTCACGATCACTTTTTCGAAAAAAGCATCCACCGGGGCGCGGAGACCGGCCATGGCTTCCATGGCGCGTTCAAAATCCTCGGCTTCGATATCAAGGCGTATGCGGGTGCTGGCTTCTTCCAAAGCGGCAGCAAGGGCGACTTCTTCCTGCAATTTCAGTAGATGGCCTTCATAGCCGGTGTCGAAGGCGTGGCCATCGCGCTTTTCTTCGATGCGGAGGATGTTCACCGCGCGGCGATGCGCCGCCAGCAGGTTGGCGCCGGCTTCTGATTCAACGAAACCACGCACCGCATCGGCGCGGGAGAGTAGGCGGGTAAGGTTTAGGTCGCGAGAGCCTGTAAATGCCGCTGCAATAATGTCATGGCGTTGGCCTTCACTGCGAAGCTTCACTCGAAGCCTATCGAGCATGAAGCCAGGAACCATTCTAACAAGGGCTGCGTGGTCCTCTGCAAATGGCCAACGTTCATTCTCCCAAAAGAGAGAAGTATCGTCATCGGACCACTCTCGCCCCGTGGCTCGTCGGTATTCTTGGGCGACATATTGCTGAAGGGCCATGCCGATTACTTCGCCTAAATCTAACTCTAAGCCATTCTCCAAAATGATGCGGATCGCGCCCAAAGCCGCGCGACGCAAAGCAAAGGGGTCTCCACTCCCGGTTGGTTTTTCACCTACAGCGAAGAAGCCGACCAATTGATCAAGCTTATCGGCTAGCGCGACCGCAATGGCGATAGGCTCCTCCGGCACCGCATCACCCGCACCCGCTGGCCGGTAATGCGCGGCAATGGCTTCCGCCACGCGCGCATTCCCACCCTGGCCCAGCGCGTAATACCGCCCCATCACGCCCTGCAATTCAGGGAATTCACCCACCATGCCGGAAGCAAGATCGGCCTTGGCTAACCGCGCCGCGCGCCGCGCCAGCGCGGCCTCCGCACCCAATTTTTCCGCGATCAGCCCAGCGAGGCTTTCCAGCCGCGCCACGCGCTGGCCTTGCGTGCCAAGCTTCGCATGGAACACCACACTATCCAGCTTCGGCAAAAAACTTTCCAGCTTTTGCTTGCGGTCCAAATCCCAGAAGAAACGCGCATCCGCCAAACGTGCGCGCAGCACGCGCTCATTGCCGGCGACAATCGCCGCTCCGCCATCCGGTGCCGCGATATTTGCCACCAGCGCGAAGCGCGGCGCCGCGGTGCCATCCGGCTTGCGCAAGGCGAAATAGCGTTGATTGACGCGCATGGTGGTGCGCATCACCTCCGGCGGCAAATCCATGAAGGCGTCATCAATCCGCCCGAGCAAAGGCAGCGGCCATTCGACCAGGCCCGCCACTTCAGTGATCAACGCCTCGTCTGGCACCACTTCCAGCCCTTCGGCGGTGGCGAGCGCATTGATGCCATCGCGGATCATCCGCGCGCGGTCTTCGGCTTCCAGCACCACATGGCGCGCGGCCAAGCCTGCCTTGTAATCGGCGAAACTGTGCGCGGCGAAAGCGCCAGGGGACATGATGCGATGGCCCTCGGTCAGATCGCCACTCGCCAAGCCATGACCATCATCGCCGCCCTGCGCCAAAGTGAAGGGCACCACCTCGCCATCGAGCACGCATAAAATACGCTTCAAAGGGCGCACCCAAACCATGGAGGATGTGCCGCCCCAGCGCATGGATTTTGGCCAGGGGAAGGCGCGTATCAACGTAGGGATCGCCGCAGCAACCAAGGCACGCGCTTCCACGCTTTGGCCAGGCTTTACCAGCACCCAGAATTGTCCCTGTTCCGTCAGCGCATCACGTGTTGCGCCGTGCTTGCGCAAAAATCCTTCAATGGCCTGATCCGGCGCCCCAATGCGCGGGCCGCGTTCTTCCTTGGCTTCGGTGGTGACACTGGGCTTTAATGGTGCGGTCAGGCCAATGCGGCGCGGGCCGTAGAAACTTTTCGGCGGCGCTTCCAACAATGCGGCGCAGCTATCGGAAAAAAGGCGGACAAGATCCTCTGCCGCGCGCGCCTGCATGCGCGCCGGGATTTCTTCGCAGAATAATTCAAGCAGTAGTTCAGCCATAGGGTTTGATTGCCGGCGCTATATCGGTTGCGGCGAAATTTTCGCCCTTGAACAGTAATGGCTGGCCGCGGTCCTTGGCCAGCGCATAGGAAAAGCAATCGCCGAGGTTCAACCCCGCCTTGTGGCGGCCCTTGCCGTAGCGGCGCCAGGCATCGCGGGCTAGGTTGGCATGTTCCGCGGTGAAGGGCACGATTTCGGGACGGATGGCCCCCATCAAGGCATCAAGCTTTTCCGCCATGCCGGGCAGGGTCCGGCCCTCCGCCACAATGGCGGTTTCCAGCAAGGTTGGCGCAGCAATTGCGATGGTGTCTGTGTCCCGGATTATGGCAGCCAAGCGCTCCGCGTCAGGCTCCTTGAACAGGATGGCGACCAGTGCCGAGGAATCAAGAATCATCTCGGCAGGCCGGTTTCGTCATAAAGATCTCGGTGATCACTCGTCACGCCGGGCGGGACCAGCTTGGAGGCTTCCTCAGCAATGGCCATGATAGCGTCGAATTTGCGCTGCCGCGCGGCCTTTTCGCGCGCCAGTTTTTCCGCCACCGCTTCGCGGACCGCGCCGGTCGCCGTGGTGCCGAGCATTGCCGCAAGCTCCTTCGCTTCCGCGATCAGGGCGGCATCCTTGATGTTCAACTGGCCCATAGCGCACCTTTGGTAGAAAGTGCATAGGATATGGTAGAAAATCCCCGAAAGCGCAAGATCAGGCCACCTCACCGGCCAGCCAGGCTTCGCAGCAGCCCTTCGCCAGCGTCCGCACGCGGCCGATATAGGCGGCGCGTTCCGTCACGCTGATGGCACCCCGCGCATCCAGCAGATTGAACCGATGCGATGCCTTGATGCATTGGTCATAGGCCGGCAAGGCGAGCTTCCGTTCCAAAAGCGCGGCGCATTCGGCTTCCGCATCCTCAAAATGGCGGAACAGCATTCTGGTATCGGCGGCTTCGAAATTATGGGCGCTGTATTCGCGCTCAGCGCGGAGGAAGACATCGCCGTATTTCACGCCTTCGCCATTGAAATCCAGGTCGTAAACATTCTCGACCCCCTGGATATACATGGCCAGTCGTTCCAGCCCGTAAGTCAGTTCGGCGCTGGGTTTCTCGCAAGCAATGCCGCCTACCTGCTGAAAATAGGTGAATTGTGTCACCTCCATCCCGTCGCACCAAACCTCCCAGCCCAGGCCCCAGGCGCCCAGCGTTGGGCTTTCCCAATCATCCTCAACGAAGCGGATGTCATGCAAAGCGGGGTCAATGCCAAGCGCGCGATAGCTTTCAATCAGCAGCGCCTGCGGGTCCGCCGGAGATGGCTTCAGGATCACCTGGTATTGGTAATAATGCTGTAGGCGATTGGGGTTTTCGCCATAGCGGCCATCGGCAGGGCGGCGCGATGGCTGCACATAGGCGGCCTTCCAGGGCTTTGGGCCAAGGGCGCGCAAGGTGGTCGCCGGGTGAAAGGTGCCGGCACCCACTTCCATGTCATAGGGCTGCAGGATCACGCAGCCCTGATCCGCCCAAAAGCGATGCAGGCGCAGGATGATGTCCTGAAAACTGGGCGGCTTGGCGGTCATGCTGGTTCTATGCTCTGGCGCGGCGGCAATAAGGGGTGCTCTATAGGCACCGCAGGCCCCTCGGGCAAGGAATCCCGCCATGACAACCGCGCAAGACATCATCGCCGCCTACCTCGCCGCCTTCAATCGCGGGGATTGGCCCGGCATGCTGGCGCTGCTGGCCGACGATGTGGCGCATGACATCAATCAGGGCGCCACACAGCACGGCAGGCCGGCCTTCGCCACGTTCCTGGACCATATGGCGCGTTGCTACCGGGAAGAATTGCGCGATATCGTGATCATGGCGGCGTCGGATGGTAGCCGTGCGGCAGCGGAATTTCGGGTGGAAGGGCAGTATTTGGCTACCGATGAAGGGCTGCCGCCTGCACATGGCCAGCGCTATTCCCTACCAGCCGGGGCCTTCTATGCGCTGCGCGATGGCAAGATCACGCGTGTTACGGTGTTTTACAATTTGCAGGATTGGCTGCGGCAAGTGGGCGGCTGAACGCTTGCTTTCCGGCTGGCTGAAGTGCTTTCTGGTGGGATGAAGCTTTTATCCGGTCATGCCCGGCTCGCCGGGGTTTTCGGCTATCCCGTCACCCATTCGCGCTCCCCGCGGCTGCATGGGTACTGGCTGCAACGCTATGGCATTGATGGCGCCTATGTCCCGCTTGGCGTGGCACCGGAACGCTTCGGGCATGCGGTGCGGTCCCTGGTGGATCTCGGCTTTCGCGGTGCCAATGTTACCATCCCCCATAAGCTCGCGGCTTTTGAGATTTGTGACGAGGTCGCGCCCTTCGCCCGCCGCGCTGGCGCCGTGAATACGCTGATTTTCCGGGATGGGCGGATTGAGGGGTCAAACACCGATGGCTTCGGCTTTTTGGAAAGCATTCGCGAAGCGGCACCAGGCTGGCGGGCCGATGCCGGGCCGGCAGTGTTGCTGGGCGCCGGCGGGGCGGCGCGGGCGATTGCGGCAGTGCTGTTGGATGCAGGCGCGCCGCGCGTGACTTTGGTGAACCGTACGGCTGCGAAGGCCGAGGCTCTGGCGCGGGATTTGGGCGGGCCGATCCATGTGGCGGATCGGCCGCCGTTGGCTGAGGCTGCTTTGTTGGTGAATACCACTTCGCTCGGCATGCAAGGCCAGCCGGGGCTGGAGCTGGATTTGGCGCCGCTCCCACAGAACGCGGTGGTGGCTGATATCGTTTATGTGCCGCTCGAAACGCGGCTTTTGGCGGCGGCGCGGGCGCGGGGCTTGGTTGCGGTAGATGGGCTTGGCATGTTGCTACATCAGGCGCGGCCAGGATTTGAGGCCTGGTTCGGCGTGGCGCCGCAGGTGGACCAGGCTTTGCGCGATGTGGTGGCAGCCGATATCCCGCAGCGTGATGGCGCATGAAGATTATCGGCCTCACGGGCGGGATTGGGATGGGGAAATCCACGGCCTCCGCCACGTTTCGCCGCCATCGCGTGCCGATATTTGACGCTGACCGCGCTGTGCATGATTTGCAGGCGGTGGGTGGGCGGGCGGTACGGGCTATTGAGGCGGCCTTCCCCGGCACAACGCAAGGCGGCGCGGTAGATCGGGAAGCCTTGCGTCGGGCTGTGCTGGGCAATCCAACGGCCTTGAAGCAATTGGAGCGGATTGTGCATCCCTTGGTGCGCGATGCCGAGAAGCGTTTTTTGGCGGCGGCGCGCCGCGCGGGGAAGTCCCTGGTCGTTTTGGATATTCCCTTGCTGCTTGAAACGGGTGGGCAGAAGCGCGTTGATCTGGTGGTGGTTGTCTCGGTTCCCGCTGCCGTGCAGGCGGTGCGCGTGCTACGCCGTCCTGGCATGACGGCGGAGCGACTGACCGCCATTCGCGCGCGGCAAATGCCGGATGCGATGAAGTGTCGGAACGCCGATGTGGTGATCCATAGCGGGCTGTCGCGGCACTTCGCGGTCTCTGCCATTCGCCGCCTGATGGTCCGGTTGAGGAGCACCCGCTGATGCGTCAGATCGTGCTGGATACGGAAACCACGGGGCTTGATCCGCTAACCGGTGATCGGGTGATCGAAGTGGCGGCGGTGGAATTATTCAATCTGCTGCCGACTGGTGAGGCGTTCCATACGCTGCTTGACCCGGAACGCGATATCCCAGCCGAGGCTTCGCGCATTCACGGCTTCACCAATGGTGATGTCGCAGGCAAGCCGAAATTCGCCGCGATTGCCGATCAGCTTTTGGAATTCTTGGGTGATGCTGAAATCATTGCGCATAACGCGCCCTTCGATTTTGGCTTTCTGGATGCTGAGTTATTCCGGTGTCAGCGCCCTCCTTTGGATCGCAGCCGCATGATTGACAGCCTGGCGATGGCGAAGGCCCGCTTTCCCGGCATGCCGAATAATCTGGACGCGCTGTGCCGACGGCTTGGCGTGGATAATTCCATGCGCGGCAATCACAATGCCATCCTCGACTGCCAATTGCTGGCGCAGGTCTATCTGGAAATGATGGGCGGCAAGCAGCCAGGTTTGGAATTAGCCGCCAAAGCAGCGCCGCGGCTTGTGACGCTGGAAGTCGAGACGGTGGAGCGCGTAGCGCTGCTGATCACGCCGCCTGCCGAGGCGCTGGCAGCGCATGATGCTTTCGTCAAAGCCAAAATCAAGGAAGCAATTTGGCTGAAACCACCCTTCTCGCCCGAGGGCAAGGCCTGAAGGTTTTTACCCGCTGCGGATGATGCGCATCAGCTGCGCAACATGCTCAGGCGGTGTTGGTGGGATGATGCCATGGCCCAAATTGAAGATGAAGGGCCGGCCACGCATGGCGGCAAGGATATTGCGCGCCTCAGCCTTCAGAGCCGCACCGCCAGCTACCAGCGCCAGCGGGTCCAGATTGCCTTGCAGCGGCATTGTTGCCGGGACTGCCTGGGCAGCCCAGCGCGGGTCCATGCTGGTATCCATGGCAACCGCATCCACAGCAGCGCGCGCGGCGTAGTCGGGCAGCATCGGGCCGGCCAAGCGTGGGAAGCCGATGATGGGCGTGGTCGGGCAGCGCTTGCGCACCGCGCGGGCGATGGCGGCTGACGGTTCAATCACCCAGCGGCGGAATTGGCTTGGCGGCAGCAGGCCGGCCCAGGTATCGAACAGCATGAGAGCCTCGGCGCCGGCTTCAACCTGAGCCACCAGATACTCGGTTGTCGCATCCTGCAAAATACGGATCAGCCGGCCAAAGCTGTTGGGGTCGCTGAAAGCCATGCCGCGCGTCGCGGCAAAATCCTTGCTGCCACGGCCTTCGACCATGTAACAGGCGACCGTAAAGGGGGAACCCGCAAAGCCGATCAGCGCGGTTTTCGGGTGATCCTTCTCCAAGCCCGCACGGGTCAGGCGCACGGTCTCAAATATCGGCGCGGCTCTCGCGAGCAAGCCATCCAGATTGAGCGCGGCTATGCCCTCAGCCGAGCGGATCGGGTCGAGCAGCGGGCCTTCACCTTCGGCGAAGCGCAGCCCTTGGCCAAGTGCCCAGGGCACCATCAGTATATCGGAAAACAGGATGGCGGCATCCATGCCGTAGCGGCGGATGGGCTGCAGCGTGACCTCGGCGGCCAGATCGGGCGTGGTGCAAAGAGAGATGAAATCCCCTGCTATGGCGCGCGTGGCGCGGTATTCGGGCAAATACCGCCCAGCCTGGCGCATCAGCCATACGGGGGGCGGCCAGACGGGTTCTCCGGCCAAGACGCGCAAAAAGGGTTTGGCCCGGCTGGGCTCGTTTTCCGTTTCCATGACCTGAACCTAAGCATTGAATCTAAGATTCTGAAAGATGAGGGTGATTGTAGGGCCTGTGGATCATGGGGAGCCAAGCATTGCCGATTCCATCCACAGGGTTTTCCCGTCAACCAATACCAGGAATCCGGTGATGCAATCAGCAGGGAATGAAGTTATGCTGGTAGTGAGGTAGGGTTCTGGAAAAGCATCCAGGCTTGCGCGATGGGGGGGTTTCATCCCCATTATGGCTGTGCGCGGGACCCGTGCTGGAATCCACCCCCGTTATCCACATTGATTCATGGAATTCTCCTGCTATGCCACACAGGCAAATTGATCTGCACCTGGTATCCGATTCAACTGGTGAGACGCTGCACTCCATCGCTCGCGCCACGCTGGCGCGGTTTGAAGACCATCATGTGGTGGATCATCGTTGGAGTTTGATCAGATCACGCCTGCAATTGGATCGCGTGCTTGAGGGGATCCAGCAGGAACCAGGCCCGGTGCTTTACACGCTGGTGGATTCAAGCCTGCGGCATATTCTGGAAGAAGCCTGCCAGCGTATGGGTGTGCCCTGTCTTTCTCCGCTTGATCCCGTGATGGACCTTTTGCAGGAAGCAACCGGTGTTCGGGCACGGGAAAAACGCGCCGCGCAACACGTGATGGATGCGGATTACTTCCGGCGCATTGATGCCATGCATTACGTGCTGTCGCATGATGATGGGCAAGCGACGGTTGGCATCCGTAATGCCGATGTTGTGCTGGTGGGTGTATCCCGTAGCAGCAAGACGCCGACCTGCTTTTACCTGGCCAATCGCGGTATCAAGGCAGCGAATGTGCCGATTGTCCCGGGCGCAAGCTTACCTGAGATTTTGAACGATCCGCCCTGCCCGGTTGTCGGGCTTTATATTGAAGCGAATGCGCTGATTGATATCCGCCGCCATCGCTTGAAGATCATTGGTGGGCAAGGTGTGCGGCATGATACCACCGAATATATTGATCCCGAGGCGGTGAAGGCCGAGATCGTCGCTGCGCGGCGCTTGTGCACAGCGCAAGGTTGGCCGGTGATTGATGTCACGCGCCGCAGCATTGAAGAAACGGCGGCGACGATCTTGCAATTGATGGAAGCATGGCATGCGCGGCGGCGCGAAATGAAGACAGCCGCCGTGCCTGAAGACCCTGCCGCGGGCGTGATTGGAAAGTTATGACGATCGCTGAGACAACGCAGCCAAGCATCGCGGATTTGGAGCGAGCTTGCCTAACCGCCGTTCCGACGCTGCGCGTCGGTTTCGATGGGCCGCTTGTGGTGCGTGCCTTCCTGGGCGGCACGGGGCGCGCCAATGCGGCGAGTTCCTTAAGCGCGGCGCCCGATCCCGAATTGGCGGCGCGGATTGCCCGCATTGAAGCGGGGTATGAACGGCTTGGTTTGCCGGCGCGGTTTCGCTCCACACCGCTTGATCCGCCAAGCTTTTCGGCGGCGCTTGAAGCGCGCGGCTATGTCACGAAGGATGAGACCATCATCTTCCTGGCGCCGATTGAAGCTATTGCATCAGCCGACGCCTCTGTGCGGGTGCTGACCGTGCCGGATGCGGATTGGATGGCGGTGACCGCAAAGGCGGAACATCAGGTTCCAGCCCGCCGTGTGGAGAAGGAACGCGCTGTCAGCATGATGATGGTGCCGGCGGCTTGGCTGGTGCTTTACGAGGCAGAGAAGCCGCTCGCCTGCATATCGGTGGTGGCGGATGGACCCTTGGCCGGGTTTTTCGACCTGGCCGCGGTGCCGAAAGCACGGCAGAGGGGCCTGGCGTCCCGCATCACCCGCGCCGCGGCGGATTGGGCGCGCAGCCCGGGGGGCGCTTTGGCTATGGGCGCAAGTGGCTTCCGCCAATCAGGCTTCCTGCGCGGCGCAGCAAAGCCTCGGCATGCGGGAAGCCTATCGCTATGTTTATATCGTCAGGCCGCAGGACAAGGTCGCGGCATTGCACTCCGGGTAATAGCAGGCGCTTGGGCTTCAGCTTAAGGGTTCTGAAGCCCAAGCATAGGTGTCACGGAATAAGAACGGTGCTACCCGTGGTCTTGCGCGCTTCAAGCGCAATATGCGCGGAAGCGGCATCCTTCAACGCGTAGCTTTGATTGACGCGAATCTTGACGGCGCCTGAGGCCACAACTTCAAACAGATCATTGGCGCGGGCCACCAAATCCTCGCGCTGCGCCGTATAGGTCGCAAGCGTGGGGCGTGTGACATAGAGCGAGCCCTTGGCGGCCAGAATCCCGAGATCCGGAATGGCAACGGGGCCAGAGGCATTGCCATAGGAAATCATCAGGCCATAGGGTGCCAGGCAATCGAGTGAGGTCAGGAAGCTATCCTTGCCGACGCTGTCATATACCACGGGCAGCATCGCACCCTTGGTGATGTCCTTCACGCGGGCGGGGATATCGTCGCTGGTGAGCAACGCGTGATCCACGCCATGTTCCTTCACCAGTGCTGCCTTTTCTGGCGTGCTGACGACGCCAATGACGGTGCAGCCAAGATGCTTTGCCCATTGGCTGAGAATAAGCCCAACCCCGCCGGCAGCCGCATGGATCAGCACGGTCTGGCCAGCCTTGGCGGTGTAGCATTTCTTGATCAGGAAAGCTGCGGTCATGCCTTGCAGCATCATTGCTGCACCCTGATCGAAGCTGATGGCCTCAGGCATTTTCACCAAACGATCAGCCTTGATAGCGCGCGCCTCGGCATAGGCGCCGATTGGCCCGGTTGCGTAGGCGACGCGGTCGCCAACCTTCACCTCGGTCACGCCCTCACCAATCGCTTCCACAATGCCAGAGGCTTCCATGCCGATGATCGCCGGCATGCTGGGGGCCTTGTAGAGGCCAGTGCGGAAATAGACATCAATGTAATTGAGCCCGACAGCCTTGTGGCGCACCAGCGCCTCGCCAGGCTTCGGCGCGGGAAGGGGCACTTCTTCCCAGACCATTTTTTCCGGGCCGCCGGTTTCATGGATGCGGATGGCGTGATTCATGGGGGTATCCGTCAGGGCCGCTCAAGCGGCGCCGGGAGGTTGAGGGAGGAAAAGAGATCGGCGTTCAAGGTCCAGAAGGTACTGCTTTGTAGCCGGTCCATCGCCGCCGGAATAGCCACCGAGCGATCCATCTGCTGCCACGACTCGGTGGCAGGGAATGATGATCGGTATGGGGTTGGCGCCATTGGCTCCCCCGATAGCACGAGGGGCAGAACCGATGACGCGGGCGATATCCGCATAGCTTCGGGTCTCGCCCGGCGGGATGGCGCAAAGCGCTGCCCAGACGCGTTTTTGGAATGCTGAGCCGTGGGGCGCCAGGGGTAGGTCGAAGGTCAGGCGCTTGCCATCGAAATAATCCTGCAACTGATCCCTGGCACGGCAAAGAAGGGGGGTTTCCTTCTGATCCCGCCCGCGACCCCAATCAAGCGCGACAATGGCGCCATCCTCCTCTGAGATGGTGAGGTCGCCAAGGTTGGTCAGGAGAGAAAGTTGCGGCATGACGCGGGGGCGAAGTGGCATTATGGCTGGCCAGCGTCAAGCGGTGGCGCCGTTGTTGAGAGGGGAATGGCCGTGGAAGAGATGAAAGCTGAGGCGCAACAGATGGCCGATCCACCGGCCTATTTTCAGGCGCATGTCTTCGTTTGCTGCAATCGGCGGCCTGATGGGCATAAGCGCGGTTCCTGCGCGGCGCGGGGCAGTGAGGGCTTGCGCGATTACATGAAGGCGCGTGCCAAGGAGCTGGGTCTGGCCGGGGTGCGGGTGAATATGGCTGGCTGCCTGGACCGCTGCGAATTCGGACCCACCATGGTTATCTATCCCGAGGGAATTTGGTACAAAATAGAAACGACATCCGATATTGATGAGATTTTAGAAATACATCTGCGCCGAAAGGGTCGTGTGACAAGGCTGATGCTGACGGAACGCGATGTTCCGCCTGGGAAAGCTTGAGGCCCATCGAGTGTTTCACGTGAAACGAGGCGATTGGTGAGCGCAGCCGATACGATCTATGCCTTGGCGAGCGGTGCTGCGGCCGGTGCGGTCGCGGTGTTGCGGGTATCGGGCCCAGTTTCTGCCGCAGCCGTGAAGCGTTTGGCCGGCGACCTGCCGCCGCCGCGGTACGCGAGCCTAAGACGGTTGCGCACGGCCAATGGCGAGACGCTGGATCATGCTTTGGTGCTGTGGTTCCCCGGACCGGCTTCCTATACGGGCGAGGATGCAGCGGAATTTCACCTGCATGGTGGGCGTAGCGTTATTGCGGGCGTGATGGAAGCGCTGGCGGCGGCCGGCCTCCGCCAGGCAGAGCCCGGCGAATTCACCCGTCGCGCCTTTCTGCACGGCAAGATGGACCTGACCGCCGCCGAGGGTATCGCCGACCTGATTGCTGCCGAGACCACCGCGCAGCGCCGCCAAGCTTTGCATCAGGCAGGTGGTGGCCTCGCCAGGCTTTACAGTGGTTGGGCTGAGCGCCTGGCGCGGCTTCTGGCGCATCAGGAGGCTGCGATTGAATTTGCGGAGGACGGCCTTCCCACCGATCTGGACGCCAGGGCACGCGCCGGGGCCGGAGAGCTACGATCGGCAATTGAGGCGCATCTGGCCGATTCAAGGCGCGGCGAATTGCTGCGTGAGGGCCTGGTTTTTGCCATTATCGGTGCCCCAAATGCCGGAAAATCATCTCTTCTCAACGCCTTGGTAGGTAGGGAGGCAGCCATTGTCTCCGCCCGCGCTGGCACAACACGTGATGTTGTGGAAGCGCGGTTGGATTTGGCGGGAGTGCCCGTAACCTTGTCTGACACGGCCGGCCTGAGAGAGGCTGGCGATGAGATTGAGGCAGAGGGCATCAAGCGCGCCGAGCGTCGGGCAGAGGAGGCGCAGCTTGTCATCACGGTCTTTGCCGCCGATCAGGTGCCCGATGCCGAGACGCTGCGCTGGGTGAGCCCTGATGCTGTTGTGCTGGTGAATAAATGCGACCTTCAGGCTGCACCAGTCGTGATTGGCGGCGTGCCCGCCATGGCGGTTTCTGCGCGGGTGGGTACTGGGCTGGACGCGCTGAGAAGCCGACTCGCCGAGGCGGCGCTACGGCTGACGGGCGCGGGCGCGGGCAATCAGCTCACGCGTCCGCGGCACCGGGCCATTCTGACCGAAGCGGCGGCGCTGCTGGCCGACGCCGAAGCATCTACTCTTCCGGAACTGACCGCCGAAGCGTTGCGAGCCGCGCTTTTTGCTCTTGGCCGCCTCACAGGGCGTGTGGGCGTTGAGGAAATTCTCGATATTGTCTTCCGGGACTTCTGTATCGGTAAATAAAGCTGATATAGGCGGCGTATGATGGGCGCGGATTTGACCTTTGATGTTGTGGTGGTGGGCGGCGGCCACGCTGGCTGTGAGGCGGCAGCCGCCGCAGCGCGCTGTGGCGCGCGCACCTTGCTGCTGACCCACAAGATTGAAACCATTGGCGAAATGTCCTGCAACCCAGCCATTGGCGGGGTAGGGAAGGGGCATCTTGTCCGCGAAATTGATGCGCTTGATGGCATTATGGGCCGCGCGGCAGATGCGGCGGCCATTCACGTCAAGATGCTCAATCTGTCGAAAGGCCCTGCCGTTCGGGGGCCACGCGCCCAGGCGGACCGGCGGCTCTATCGTGAGGCGGTCCAGGCGTTGCTGCGCGCTCAGCAGGGCCTCACCCTTATGGCGGGTGGTGCCGAGGGGATGGAGCTTGACCAGACGGGTGGGCTTGCCGCGATCCTGACTGCCGATGGCCAGCGCATCCGCTGCGGGGCGGCGATCATCACCACAGGCACGTTCCTACGCGGCGAAATCCATATTGGCGAAAAGCGCTTCCCGGCAGGTCGGGTGGGGGATGCGCCGGCGATTGGCCTGGCGCTGGCCTTTGAACGGCTCGGGCTGCCGCTGGCACGGCTGAAGACCGGAACGCCGCCCCGGCTTGATGGTCGGACCATTGATTGGGCGGCGCTGGAAGCTCAGCCCGGGGATGACCCGCCAGAACCACTTTCCTGGCTGACCGAGCGCATCACCAATCGGCAAGTGACGTGCGGGATCACGGCTACCACCCCAGAAACCCACGCGATCATCCAGGCCAATCTGCACTCAAGCGCGGTTTATGGTGGGCGCATCCAGGGCGTTGGTCCGCGCTACTGCCCCGCTATCGAAGATAAGGTGGTGCGGTTTGCCGAGCGCGAGCGGCACCAGATTTTCCTTGAGCCTGAAGGGCTTGACGACCCGACGGTCTACCCGAATGGCATCTCCACCAGCTTGTCAGAAACCGTGCAAGAACAGGTGGTTGCCTCCATCCCCGGCCTTGGCCGGGCCCGCATTCTGCGTCCAGGCTATGCGATCGAATATGATCATATTGATCCCCGCGCGTTAACCCCCATGCTGGAACTGCGCCAGGTGCCGCGCCTTTTCCTCGCCGGCCAGATCAATGGTACAACAGGATATGAGGAAGCTGGCGCCCAGGGCCTTATGGCGGGGATCAATGCCGCCCGCCGCGCTTCTGGTGCGACGCCAGAAGCCGTCTTCACCCGTAGTGAGGCCTATATCGGCGTGCTGGTGGATGATTTGACACTCCAGGGCGTTTCCGAACCCTATCGCATGCTTACGGCAAGGGCCGAGCACCGCCTGTCACTCCGTGCCGATAATGCGGGGCTCAGGCTCACTGAGCGCGGCATAGCATGGGGGTGTGTGGGCGCTGATCGGGCCATGCGCCACCGTGCCTTTGCCAATGTCGTGGCTGAAGCCCTGGCGCGCGCCCTTGCTGATGGTGCGACACCTGCCGCGCTTTCCGGTTTTGGTATCGCCGTCAATCAGGATGGCAGGCGACGGTCAGTCCTTGAGGTCCTTGCTTTGCCCGGCGTGGCGATGGAAAGGGTCGAAGCGGCCTTTCCTTGGTTGCGGGAAATTTCCCCTGCCATACGTACGCAGTTGGAAGCCGAGGCGCTTTACGCGCCGTATTTGCGACGTCAGGAAGCCGAGCGGCGCCTTCTGGAGCGTGAAGAGAAAGCGACCATCGCTGAAACGCTCGATTTCGATGCTGTGGATGGGCTTTCCGCCGAAATGCGCCAGCGCCTGAAGGCTGCCCGCCCCGCGACCCTTGGCGCTGCAGGCCGCATCCAGGGCGTTACTCCAGCCGCCCTGGCGGCGCTTGCGGTTCATTTGCGGCGTGATGCTCAGCGTTTCACGTGAAACACTCGCCTGAAACCTCTGCGCGGCTCGCTGACTATCGCGACCTGCTTCTACGCTGGAATGCCCGCATCAATCTGATTTCAGCAGAAACTGCCGCTCAAGCAGATCAGCGCCACATTGCCGATTGCGCACAATTGCAGCGACTTTTGCCTCAAGGGGGGCCAGTCGCTGATATTGGCTCCGGCGGCGGCCTGCCGGGTATGGTGCTGGCGATTTTGCAGCCGGATCGCGAATTTCACTTGGTGGAGTCCGACAAGCGAAAGGCTGCGTTTCTTGTCGAAGCGAATGCCCGGTTGAAGCTACCTATGGTTCGCGTGCATGCTTGCCGCGCCGAAAACGCCAAGCTACCCCCACTTACCGCCATCACCGCCCGCGCCCTCGCGCCCCTCGCCTCACTGCTGCCCTATGCCGTCAAATTTCTGGCGCCAGACGGTGTTGCGCTATTCCCCAAAGGCAAAACCGCCGAGAAAGAGTTGACGGAAGCCGCTCAGGACTGGCACTTCACCCTTGAGCGCTTTCCAAGTGCTACCAGCCCCGAAGCAACCATCCTGCGCCTGAGCGATATCCAACGTGCAAAACCCTGATCCCGTCAGGCCTAAAATCATTGCCATCGCCAATCAAAAGGGCGGGGTGGGCAAGACCACGACAGCGATCAACCTTGCCACCGCACTTGCCACCACGCGCAAGGTCTTGCTGATTGACCTTGACCCGCAGGGCAATGCCTCCACCGGGCTTGGTCTACCGCGACAGGAGAGGGGCCAGGGCAGCTACGCTTTGCTGGTAGGGGCCGCGCCCCTGGCGGACCTCATCAAGCCTTCACGTATCCCGCAGTTGGATCTGCTGCCGGCTGATGCCGATTTGGCCGGCGCTGAGATTGAATTGATTGATGTCGAAGCCCGCGAAAGGCGCCTGATCAATGCCCTGGATGCCGCCAGCGACAGGCTGGCCGGCATGGACCTGATCATCATTGATTGTCCGCCATCGCTTGGCCTGATTACGCTCAATGCTTTGGTCGCGGCGGACGAGGTTTTGGTGCCATTGCAATGCGAATTTTTTGCACTGGAGGGTGTGTCGCAAATCACCAGAACGATTGAGCGCGTCAACAAAACGCTGAACCCAAACCTCAAGCTTGGCGGCATTGTGCTGACCATGTTCGATAAACGTAACAATCTATCGGAACTTGTTGCCGCGGATGTACGCAGCTTCTTCGGCGATAAGGTCTATGAAACAGTGATACCTCGAAACATTCGCATCACAGAGGCGCCATCGCACGGCCTGCCGGTGCTGGTTTATGATCATCGCTCGGCGGGCGCCGAGGCCTATGTGGCACTCGCACAGGAATGGATCCGCCGCCAGAAGCAATTGAAGGAAACCACCCAATGAAAAAGCCCGCCCGGCTCGGCATGGGGCTTTCGGCCCTCATGGGTGATGCGCCGCAGCCACCAAGCGCGCCCCAGGCCGGCCCGCCGCGCAGCCTCCCGATTGCCATGATCGAACCTGGCCCCTTTCAGCCACGGATGGAACCGGACCGTCAGGCACTGCAGGAACTGGCGGCCTCCATTACCGAACACGGCATTTTACAACCCCTGCTTGTGCGCCCCAAGCCTGGTGCTACGGGGCGCTATCAGATCATCGGCGGGGAACGCCGCTGGCGTGCGGCGCAAATCGCCAAGCTGCACGACGTGCCTGTTGTCATCCGCGAATTCGATGACCGCATGGCGATGGCCGCCGGCCTGGTTGAAAACCTTCAACGCGAAGACCTGAACGCGATCGAGGAAGCAGAGGGCTTCTCACGCCTGATAGACCAATTCGGCCTCAATCAAGAAAGCCTTGCGCGCGCAGTCGGCAAATCGCGCAGCCATATCGCCAACACGCTGCGCCTGCTCAACCTGCCGCCTGCCATACGCGAGCATTTGCGTGCTGGGCGCATCAGTGCTGGCCATGCTCGCGCCCTACTGGGGGCGGAGGAGCCGGAAAAACTGGCGACCCAAATCCTGACACGCGGCCTTTCCGTGCGTCAGGCCGAAGCCATGGCCGCTGCGCACCCAAAGAACCCAGAGTCTCGGCGCAGCAATGCCAAGGATAGCGATACTCTTGCCCTGGAACGCCAGCTTCTGGAACGGCTCGGCCTGCAAGTGTCCATCAGGCATTTCGGCAAGGGCGGGCAGGTCACCATCAGCTATAATGATCTTGATCAGCTTGATGGTCTGATTCGCCTTCTCATGCCTGACGCATGACGCCCCCCTCACACCCGGGAGCCTGCCTTGTCGAAACTCAATGAACTGGATGCGACCGATCTAGCAATCCTCCGCCTGATTCAGGCGGATGCCTCGCTCTCGCTTGGCGATATCGCCAAGGAAGTCGGGCTGACGCAAACCCCATGCTGGAAGCGTATTCGCCGCATGGAGGAAGCGGGCATCATCACCGGCCGCGTCACCTTGGTGAATGCCGAAAAGCTCGGCCTTGGCATTTCGGTCTTCGTTGCGATTGAAACCGGTGATCATTCCGCCACCTGGATCGAAAGCTTTGCGCAAACCGTCGCTGAGATGCCTGAGATTGTCGAATGCTGGCGGCTTGGCGGCGATGTGGATTATCTGCTGCGTGTCGTTGTCTCCGACATGACTGCCTATGATGTCTTCTACCGCAAGCTGACGGCGCGTGTCGCGAGCTTGCGCAAGGTGACATCCCGCTTTGCCATGGAATGCGTGAAATCAACCACTGCACTACCACTCTGACCCGTTGTTTGGTCGCATTTTCCGAGTCGCCAAGTGTTTCCACTTGGCTTGAAAATGCCCCAGCTGCCTGATTGACCCGGAAGGGGCCGCGCCCTAGCTTCTCTCACCATTTTCAAAAACAGGGAGGATATGCCGGTATGACCGTGCATTTCTGTGTGCATGACGAAGGCGATTCCGTCGGCGTTGTGGTTGTCGAGGGGATCAAATCCGGCCAGGCGCTGAATGGCTGGATCATGGATCAGGACAAGATGATCACCTTCAACGCCAAGTCGGATATCCCGATCGGGCATAAGCTTGCCATTCGCGCCATCGCTGCCGGCGACACAATCATCAAATACGGCATTGATATCGGCAAGGCCGTGAAGGCAATTTCCGCCGGCGAGCATTTGCATGTCCACAACGTCAAGACGAAGCGGTGGTAAGCGCCATGGGCATCAATCTGAAGAACGCCGCTTTTGAAGGCTGGCGCCGCGAAAATGGCCGCATGGGTGTGCGCAATCACGTCATCATTCTGCCGGTGGATGATCTGTCCAACGCCGCTTGCGAAGCGGTTGCAAACAACATCAAAGGCGCGCTCGCGATCCCGCACGCCTATGGCCGTCTGCAATTTGGCGCGGATCTGGATTTGCACTTCCGCACGCTGATCGGCACCGGCACCAATCCCAATGTCGCCGGCGTGGTGGTGATTGGTATCGAACCAGGCTGGACCGGCCGCATTGTTGAAGGCATCGCCAAATCCGGCAAGCCAGTGGAAGGCTTCGCCATTGAACAGAATGGCGACATCAACACCATCGCCAATGCATCCCGCGCGGCCTATCGCATGGTGAAGCACGCATCGCGCCTGAAGAAGACCCGCGCCTCAATCCAGGAGCTGTGGGTTTCCACCAAATGCGGCGAAAGCGATACCACATCAGGCCTCGCTTCCTGCCCGACGGTTGGCAATTCCTTCGATAAGCTCTGGGAAAATGGCAATACGCTTGTTTTCGGTGAGACCACCGAACTCACGGGCGGTGAACATCTGGTCGCGGCGCGTTGCCGCACGCCGGAAATCCGCGCGCAATTCCAGGCGATGTTTGATCGTTACCAGCGCGTGGTCGAAGCTAACAAGACAAACGATCTTTCCGAAAGCCAGCCCACCAAGGGCAATATCGAAGGCGGCTTGACCACCATCGAAGAAAAGGCGCTCGGCAATATCCAAAAGATCGGCAAGAAGTGTCTGGTGGATGGCGTACTGGACAAGGCAGAAGAACCGACCCATTCCGGTTTGTGGTTCATGGATTCAAGCTCAGCGGCCGCGGAAATGGTGACGCTGTGCGCCGCTTCGGGCTTTGCCGTGCATACCTTCCCGACCGGGCAGGGCAATGTCATCGGCAACCCAATCCTGCCGGTGATCAAGCTTACCGCGAACCCACGCACCCAACGCACCATGTCCGAGCATATTGATGTGGATGTGACGGGGCTTTTGCAGCGGCAGATGAATATGGATGATGCCGGCGAAGCCCTGCTTGATTGCATCATCCGCACCGCTGATGGCGAATTGACCGCGGCTGAATTGCTCGGCCACCGCGAATTCAGCCTGACGCGGCTTTACGAAAGCGCCTGACAAGAAAGGGCGGCGCGCTATACGCTGCGTGCCGCCCTTCAAACCTATTGCCGCTTGGCCAGCGCCAGGCCAGCCCCCAAAGCAATCATTGATGCACCGGAGATTTCGCGCAGCCGCCGAATGAAGCCGGCCCGCGATGCCGCACCTTCCCGGATACGGCTGGCACCAATCGCGACCACAATATCTGCCAACGTGTTCAAGGTGACGGAAATCACGCCCAGCAGAATAAAGGGCAACGCCACCGCGCCTGCGCTGGGGTCGAGAAACTGTGGAATGAAGGCCAGGAAGAAGGCTGCGGTTTTGGGGTTCAGCGCCTCCACCACCACACCTTCCCGGAAGGCACGCCGTGCCCCCATGGCGGGGGCCGGATCGGCGCCCGAGATATCGCGGGCTGCATCACGCCGCGCGGCCATAATGGTGCGCAGGCCGAGCCAAACCAAGTAAGCTGCGCCGAGCCATTTCAGCGCTGTGAAAAGCTCTGCACTCGCCAAGACAAGCGCGGAAACACCCAGCGCCCCGGCCAGCACATGCACTAAGCCCCCAAGCGCGGTGCCGAAGCTGGAGGCAATGCCCTCTGCCCGCCCGCCCGCCAGGCTGCGCGCCGCGACATAGAAAATGCCCGGCCCGGGCGTGATGGCGAGCAGCAAAGCCGCTGCGAAATAAAGCGAAAATTGCGTGATGTCTGGCATGGCGCCTTATTACGCCATGCCAGACACAAAAACGAGGAGGCGCGCCGCGCGCCGACGCCCTACCCCGGATCAATCCAACCGATATGCCCATCGGCGCGGCGATAAACAACATTCAGCCCGCCGCCTTTCTTGTTGCGGAACATCAGCGCCCGGCCCTGCGCCAAATCCAACCGCATCACCGCTTCTCCCACGGTCAGGCGTTCAATATGCGCCGGATGTTCGGCGATGATGGCACCGTGGTCGCCATGGTCAGGCGCTTCCTCATCTGCCGGGGCTTCGATCACATAGCGCCGACCGCGCGGCGCTTCTTCCGTCACCGCTTCGCGTTCGCCGGCGAAGGATCGCGCATGTTCATTCACACGCCGGCGATAGCGCCGAAGCCGCTTGGCCAAATGCTCGGCGGCCACTTCAAAGGCGCGATGCGCATCAGCACCTTCACCTTCGGCGCGCATCATCAACCCGCGCCCGGCTTTCAGGTTGATGTCGCAACTGAACTGGCTTCGATGTTTGTGGAAGGTCACATTGGCTTCAAGCGCATGGTCGAAATACTTGGCGGTAATCGCCGCCAGCCCGTCACTCACATGGGTCTTCAGCGCTTCTCCGGTTTCAACCTGTTTGCCGGCTACCGTAATATGCATGGGCCTATGCCCTCCCTTTTTTCAAAGCGGAGGGGCCGCCCCATGGCGACCGGGCTTGCGACCCCTGCCTTCCTCCCAGGGTCGCCCTTGTGTCCGGATCAGGCCGAGGCGGCCTTCTCCCGTTTGCGCTGCACGGATGATGGAATGCGCAGCGCGTCCCGGTATTTGGCCACAGTTCGCCGGGCAATGTCCACGCCTTCTTCGCGTAGCCGGGCCACAATCGTATCATCAGACAGGATGTCATCTGGGCTTTCGGCATCCACCATGGCCTTGATGCGGTAACGCACCGCTTCCGCGCTATGCGCTTCCCCGCCGCGCGTGCCGGAAATGGCGGTGGTGAAGAAATACTTAAGCTCAAAAGTGCCGCGCGGCGTGGCAATGGCCTTGTTGGAGGTAACGCGAGAGACGGTGCTTTCATGCAACGAAACCTCATCCGCCACATCGCGCAGAATCAGCGGGCGCAAATGCTCAACACCATGACGGAAAAAGCCATCCTGGCGGCGCACAATCTCGGCGGCCACTTTCAGGATGGTATTGGCGCGCTGTTCCAAAGATTTCACCAACCAGGACGCAGTCTGAAACCGTTCCGCGATCCAATTCTTGTCTTCCTTGCTGCGCGCGCTGACATTCGCAGAAGCAAAGAAACCCCTATTCACGAGAACGCGCGGCAGGGTTTCCAGATTGAGTTCCACAATCCAATCATCATCCGGCCCGCGCCGCATCAGCACATCCGGTATCAGGGTTGGCGCGGGCGGCGCATCAAAGGAAGCGCCGGGCTTGGGGTTAAGCCGCTTCAGCTCCGCGACCATTTCCGCCATGTCTTCGCCGTCCACGCCGCAAATCTGCTGCAAGCCCTTCAGATCACGCTTGGCGAGCAATTCCAGATTGGCGAGCAGCGCCGCCATTGCGGGATCATAGCGATTGCGATCCTGCAATTGCACCGCGAGGCATTCTGCCAAATCATGGCAGAACATGCCAACGGGATCGAAGCGCGCCATGGCAAGGCGCACGCGTTCCACCAGCGCTTCCGCGCACCCCAGCGCATCCGCAATCATCTGCGCGCGTACATGCAGCCGCCCGGCGGGGTCCACCAGCGCGAGCAGATTGCCGGCAATCAGCCTTTCCTGCGGTGAGGTGAAATTCAGCCGTATCTGTTCCGCGAGATGATCACGCAGAGAACGCTCCGGCGCTTCCATCGCTTCAATACCGGAAAGATCATCATCGAAATCGCGATTACCGCCGCGACCAATCGGCGGCAGGCCGTTATCATAGACATTATCCCATTCGGCATCGAGCGGCGCAGCATTTTCCGAAGGTAGCGCATCGGACGCAGCGGCGCTGGCGGCATCCGCCGGTTCGGGCGCGGCTGGCAAAGCATCAGTGCTGCGCCCGGCATCCGGGCCGGCGATGGGGCGCTCGTCGCGTTCCAGTAGCGGGTTGCGTTCAAGTTCTTCCTCGATAAAGGCCGAGACTTCCATATTGGAAGATTGCAGCAGCTTGATCGCCTGGCGCAGCTGCGGCGTCATCACCAGCTGCTGTGATTGCCTGAGATCGAGGCGCGGGCCGAGAGCCATCAGCCTTGCTCAGTTTCAGCGGCGCGCGGAAAGTTGGGAAGCATGCGGCGCCATTATCCAGTTACAGGCTGAATTTTTCGCCAAGATAGACGCGGCGCACATCCTCATTCGCCACGATTTCCTGCGGATTGCCTTCCATCAAAACCTTGCCATCATGAAGGATATAGGCGCGGTCGATGATTTCCAGCGTTTCGCGCACATTATGATCGGTGATCAGCACGCCAATGCCGCGGTCCTTCAAATGCTTGACCAGATCGCGAATTTCGCCAACCGCGATGGGGTCAATGCCGGCCAGCGGTTCATCCAGCAGGATATAGGAAGGGTGGGTGGCGAGCGCGCGCGCGATTTCGCAGCGCCGGCGTTCACCGCCTGAAAGTGCCAAGGCAGGCGCGCGGCGCAGATGCGCGATGCCAAATTCCGCCAGCAATTCATCAAGCATGGCTGCGCGCCGATCCGCTTCCGGTTCCACCATTTCCAGCGCGGCGCGGATATTCTGTTCCACCGTCAGGCCGCGAAAAATGCTGGCTTCCTGCGGCAGATAGCCAAGCCCAAGCCGTGCGCGGCGATACATGGGCAGCATGGTGACATCATGCCCATCCATCATCACGCGCCCTTCATCGGGCTGCACGAGGCCAGTAATCATGTAAAATGTCGTTGTCTTGCCGGCGCCATTCGGGCCGAGCAGCCCCACCGCCTCCCCGCGCTGGAGCGAGAGCGAAACATTCCGCACCACAGGCCGCTTCTTGTAACGCTTGCCAAGCCCGGTGGCGTGCAGCCCGCCGGCGCCAGGGATCACCTTCAATGGCGCGGTTTCGTTCATCGCGTCGGCGCCCCAGGTCCGGGAAGGCCCTGGCCCTCACCCGGTACGATGATGCCGCGCACCCTTTCATTCGGGCAGGCCACAAGTCGCGAAATGCCGGTATCCATATTCACAATCGCCTCACACCCCGTCAGCGTATTGTCACCACGCACGATCCGCACATTCCCCAGCAGGCGCGCAAGACTATTGGGCGGCGTATAGACACCGGTATCCCCGCGCACCACTTCGGTTAGGGTGCGGATTTCAATGCGCCCGAAAGCTTCGACCCTTTCAAGATTGCTGCCCGAACCTGGCGAAGCCCCGGACGCTGCACGCGTGGGCTGTGGGCGCGTTGCAGTTGCTTCCGTTGGCGCTTCGCGGAAATAGGCCACCAACACATCGGCGCGCACGCGCCTGTCATCCTTCGTCACCACCACCGCATCGCCGCGCGCCACCGCCATGCGCCTTTGCGGCCAATACTCGACACTGTCACGCGCGGTCAGCACATTATCCGGTGAGGTCAGGCGCAGGTTCCGCCCGGTCAGCACCATCACCGCCTGATCGAGATCGTAAATCGCACGCTCGCCCTCTGCCCGGTCTGTTGCCGTGGTGATCACGACATTGCCTTCGGCTTCCAGGCGCCAAATCTCGCTTGCGCCGCCGGGGCCTTCGCTGGCTGGGCGTGCTTCCGCCGGCGCCCCACCACGCGGGCGATAGAGTGCCCGAAGCAGATCAGCATCAATCGTGACACCGCCGCGCACGGCCCGCGCCGCGCCGAGCGCAAGCACCATCTGTTCATTCTGACGCCATTCAATGCCATCACGCGCCGTGACTTCGATTGGCCCACCCTGATTGAGCTCCGCCATTTGCGCGGAGGCCACGCCAGCAAGCACACATAACGCCAAGGCGATCCGACGGATCATTGCCGGCCCTCCAACAGGGCGCGCGAATGCCCGGTAAAGACCACGACCGCACCCTTGTCATAAAGGCGGAAACCTTCACTCACCAGCGTGCCGAAGGGGCCTTGTGCGGCGACGGGCTTGTCGCCGGAGGCCGCCCCTTCCTTCAATTCAATCGCAGCTTCTTCGGTAACCAACAGATTGCCGCCATCATGCCACAGCGTGACCTCGCCCCGCAGATCAAGATGATTGCGCGCCTTGTCCAGCCTGCCTTCGCGCGATTCCAGCAGCACCCAGCCATTATTCATCAGCAAATCCGCGCGCGGTGCTTGAAGATCAACGATGTCCTGATTCTGCCCCTGGGTCGCAACCGAAGCCGTCACGGTATAGGGCCGGTTCTGTTCATCCACACCCTGATAACGTGGGGCAACGATCCGAATAGCCTCTGGTGCGGTTTGCACGACACGGCGGAAGGAAACGCGGGCGCGTTCTTCTGCCCCTTCCAATTCCGGCCAGATGGCAATGATCAGCAGCAGCGCGAGGCCCGCCCCCGGCACCAGCCATTTCAGCGCGCTGACCACGAACCTTCGTCGCGCCATTTGCCCAGCCGAGGGGGACCAGCGCTCCCGCGACGGCGGCGTGATGCGCCTGGGCGCGCGCGGGGCCGCCATAACCGGGGTATCAGGCGCGCGGTTCTTCACGCCACACCCGCGCGCAGCAAATCATGGATATGCAGAATGCCGATTGGCCGACGCGCTTCATCCACCACGAAAAGCGCCGTGATACCGTGCTTGTTCATCAGCCCAAGCGCTTCCGCGGCCAGCGCATCGCCGCTGATGGCCCTTGGATTGCGCGTCATCACCTCACCCGCCGGGCGCGCGAGCAAACCCGCCCCGCCCGAGGCTTCCAGCGCGCGGCGCAAATCACCATCCGTAATGACGCCAGCCAGCGCGCCATCTGCGCCCACCACACCAAGGCAGCCAAAGCGCCGCGCGGTCATCGCCAAAATCGCCGCTTCCATCGGCATATCCGGCGGCGCCAACGGCAATTCCGCCGCGCCATGCATCAAATCCCGCACGCGCGACAAACGCGCCCCCAGTTTCCCGCCTGGGTGAAACACCCGAAAATCCGAAGCCGTGAAGCCCCGCCGCGTCAGCAACGCCACCGCCAAAGCATCCCCCAGCGCCATCTGCATGGTGGTGGAGGTTGTGGGGGCGAGCCCCATCGGGCAGGCCTCAGCCGCCGCCGGCAAAACCAGCGCCACATCGGCAGCGCGTGCCAAAGTGCTTTCCGCGCGGCCGATAATGCCAATCAGCGGCAGGCTGAAGCGCCTGGAATGCGCGATTAAATCCGCCAATTCCGGCGTTTCCCCAGAATTGGACAAGGCCAGCACCGCATCCCCGGCCAGGATCATGCCCAAATCCCCGTGGGAGGCTTCCGCCGGATGCACAAACAGCGCCGGCGTGCCGGTGGAAGCCATGGTCGCGGCAATCTTCCGCGCCACATGGCCCGATTTCCCCATGCCGGAAACCACAACCCGGCCAGTAACACCCGCCAGCAACCCCACCGCACGCACAAAGCCATCATCCAAAACATCGGAAAGCGCGCGCAGCGCATCCGCTTCCAGGGCCAGCACGCGGCGGCCTTCGGCAAGGTCAGGATGGGGACTAAGAGTATTCACGCCACCTTGTATGCGGCGGCGGACCTCAAGGGTCAATAAATTCTGGGGTTGGCCCTGCAAAAAAAATGCCAGCGGCAGTAGAGCGCCGATTAGTGGTGGAAAATATCCGGGTCTTCATAGCCCAGCAAATCAAGCCGCCCGCGCGCCGGCAGGAAGCGGAAACAGGCTTCCGCCAAATCCAACCGGCCTTCGCGCTTCAACAACCCTTCAAGCTTCGCCCACAGCGCATGCAAATGCAGCACATCAGAAGCGGCATAAGCCATTTGTTCGGTGGTGAGTTCCGCCGCACCCCAATCTGACGTTTGCTGCTGCTTGGACAAATCCACGCCCAGCAATTCCCGGCACAAATCCTTGAGCCCATGCCTATCCGTAAAAGTCCGCACCAACTTGGCCGCGATTTTGGTGCAAACCACCGGCGCGGTGACAACACCCAGCGCATGATACAACGCCGCCACATCAAACCGCGCGAAATGAAACAGCTTGGTGACCGCCGGATCAGCCAATAACTTCTTCAAATTAGGCGCATCCGCCCCACGCCCACCAAGCGATGCCGGGCTGATTTGCACCAGATGCGCCGACCCATCGCCCGAAGATAATTGCACCAGGCAAAGCCTGTCCCGATGCGGGTTCAGACCCATGGTTTCCGTATCAATCGCGACCACACGGCCCAAATCCAGGCCATCCGGTAGGTCGTTTCTATAAAGCCGGATGGTCACGCCGGCATGGGAGAATAAGGTGGAACCCATTGGTCGCGCCGCCTCATGAAAAGAAAAACTGGTGCCCAGGAAAGGACTCGAACCTTCACAGCCTTGCGGCCACAGGTACCTGAAACCTGCGCGTCTACCAATTCCGCCACCTGGGCAAAGGGGGCCGGCGCCTTTCGGCGAGACGCGCGCATTTACGCGCTGGGGGGTGGGGCGTCAAGGAGGAGTATTGGGGGGTGGATCGGGGGCGCTGCCCCCAAGCCCCCGCCGGGGTAACAGTGTTACCCCGGACCCCGCCGGGACGAAGCATTTACCTTGGCCAATAAAGGCGGCAACCTGACACTATGCCCTTATCACTTAACGAAATCCGGGACCGCGCCACAGCCTTCGCCCGCGAATACCGGGACGCATCCAACGAAAACGCCGAAGCGCAAAGCTTCTGGGGCGATTTCTTTAAAGTGTTCGGCATCAACGCCCGCCGTGTCGGCGCCTTCGAACGACCAGCCCAAAACCTAGCCAGCCAAAGTGGCCGAGGCCGCATAGACTACCTTTGGAAAGGCGTGGTGCTGGTTGAACATAAATCCCGCGGCCAGGATTTGGACCGCGCGGCGGGCCAGGCGCGCGACTATTTCCCAAGCCTGAAAGACAGCGAACTACCCCGCTACATCATTGTCTCAGACTTCGCGCGCATCCGGCTTTATGACCTGGAAGCGGACCAGACCACCGAATTCGCCCTGGCCGAATTGCCGCGCCGCCTGGGGCTGTTTGGCTTCATCAGCGGCTATACCACCCGCAATTACGGCAGCCTGAACGCCGTTGACGTGGAAGCGGCGGAAAAACTTGGCCTGTTGCATGACCTGCTGGAAGATGATGGCTTCGGCGGCAAGGCGCTGGATGTGTGGATGGTCCGCACGCTGTTCTGCCTTTTTGCCGATAATGCCGGCATTTTTGAAACCGGCATCTTCCGCGCCCTGATCGAAACCCGCAGCGCCGAAGATGGTTCAGACCTTGGCGCGCTGATCACGCGCCTGCACCGCGTATTGGCCACACCGGAACATCAGCGTCAGAAATCCCTGGATGAAAGCCTTGCCGCCTTTCCCTACGTGAATGGCCGGCTTTTCGATGCCCCGGTGGAACAGCCCGAAACCAATATGAAAATGCGCGCAGCACTTTTGGATTGCGCGCGGGTTGATTGGTCCCGCGTGAGCCCGGCCATTTTCGGCAGCCTTTTCCAAAGCATCAAGAACCGCGCCGAACGCCGCCGGGGTGGAGAGCATTACACGACCGAGGCGAATATCCTGAAATGCCTGGACCCGCTATTTCTGGATGGGTTGCGCGCGGAATTGGCAGCGGCGAAGCAGGATGCGCGCAGGCTGAATGCGTTTTTACTGCGCCTGCGCCGCATTCGTATTTTTGATCCTGCCTGCGGCTGCGGCAATTTTCTTGTGGTGGCTTACCGTGAATTGCGGCGGCTGGAATTGGAAGCGCTGCGCCGCCGCTACGGTGGGGATGATGCCGGGCAATTGGTTGGCGTTGTGCTTTCCCAGGTGAATGTGGACCAGATGTTCGGGATTGAGGTGGAAGATTGGCCCGCCCAAATCGCGCAAGTGGCGCTTTGGCTGACCGACCATCAATTGAACATGGAACTGTCCCAGGAATTCGGCCAGCTTCGCCTTCGCCTGCCTTTGACAACCGCGCCGCAAATCCTGGTGGGCAATGCGCTGAGGGAAGATTGGGCCGGCTTCGTGAAGCCTGGCGCGGATGCGTATTGCGTGGGGAACCCGCCTTTTATTGGCCACCAATATCGCAGCGCCGAACAGCAAGCCGATATGCACATGGTTTGGGGCCGCGATGGCAAGGTGAACCGGCTTGATTACGTGACATGCTGGTATCGCAAGGGCGTGGATTGGATGGCTGGCGATGATCGCGCCGAATGCTGCTTTGTTTCGACAAACTCCATTTGCCAGGGCGAACAGGTAGGCACGCTATGGGGGGAGTTATTGCAACGCGGCGTGCGTATCCGCTTCGCGCATCGCACCTTTCAATGGACCAGTGAGGCGCGCGGCAAGGCAGCCGTGCATTGCGTGATCATCGGCTTTGGCCTGCGCGAACCGGCGCGGCGCTTATTGTTTGATTACCCCAATATTCGTGGCGAACCGCAGCAGATCGAAGCGCGCAATATTAATCCCTATTTGGTAGATGCGGTCGATGTTTTACTGCCTTCCAGAACTGAAACACCGCCCAGCTTGCCGCAACTCAAAAAAGGTAGCCAGCCGACCGATGGCGGCCATTTGGTTCTGAACGAAGCTGAGAAGGATACCCTTTTGCAGCAGGAGCCCGGCGCCGAAGCCTTCCTGCGACAGTATCTTGGCGGTGAGGAACTCATCAATGGGAATCACCGCTGGTGCCTTTGGCTGAAGGATGCCGACCTCAAGAAGCTGCGCGCCATGCCGAAGATCATGGCGCGCATCAGTGCCGTGAAGGCTGCGCGCTTGAAAAGCCCAACGCCAGAGGTGCAGCGCTACGCCGATTTTCCGACGTTATTCACCCAGGATCGGCAGCCTCATTCCGACTATCTGGCACTTCCGGAGGTTTCTTCAGAAAATCGTCGGTTTGTGCCGATGGCGTTTCTGCCGCCAAGCATCGTGGCGAGCAATAAGCTCCAGATCATCGTCGGGGCGACGAATTTCCACTTCGCCATCCTCAACAGCACCATGCATATGGCCTGGATGCGTGTCGTCGCCGGGCGGCTCGAAAGTCGCTACAGCTATGCTCCCGCCGTCTATAACAACTTCCCCTGGCCCACCCCAACAGAGGCGCAGCGCGCTGCCATTGAACGCTCGGCCCAGGGCATTCTGGATGCGCGGGCCGCGCATCCAGGCGCCAGCCTTGCTGATCTCTATGATCCCTTGACCATGCCGCCCAATCTGGTTGCCGCCCATGCCGCGAATGACCGCGCGGTGGATGCCGCCTATGGTCAACCTCGGGGCTTCCCGACCGAAGCCGCGCGCCTCGCTTTCCTGTTCGATCTGTATCAAAGCCTCGTGGCGCCCTTGGACGCCACCCCCACCCGCCGCCGCCCCCGCCCGCGGCGGAGTCAGGGGTAAAAAAGCAAGGGCCGCGCAGTTTTGCTCCGCGCGGCCCTTGAGCCTGTGGCAAGCCACAGGTGGGTGATGCCTCCGTTTACCACGGTAATCCCTGCCAAAACCACATTTTCTTTTTGATGCCGCCCCAAGCCTCGGCGGGGTCCGGGGTAACACTGTTACCCCGGCGGGGGCTCCGGGGGCAGGGCCCCCGCCCCCCCCCTTTGACGCATCCCTGCCGCTCCTCCACAACCCGCGTCCATGACTGTTCTGACCATCCGTGATCTCACCATTCGTCTTGGCGGGCGGGCTTTGCTCGAAGGTGCCGCCTTGCAGGTGGATGTTGGGCGCAAGATTGGCCTCATTGGCCGCAATGGTGCCGGCAAATCCACCTTACTCCGTGCCATTGTGGGTGAATTGCAGCCGGATGGGGGTGAGATCAGGCTCTCGGCCCGTGCGCGCATGGGCCATGTGGCGCAGGAAGCGCCGGCGGGTGCGGCGAGCCTGTTGGAAGCGGTTTTGGCCGCGGATACCGAACGCGCGGCATTGCTCACGGAAGCGGATGTCGCTGCTGATCCTGGGCGCGTTGCGGAGATCCATGAAAGGCTGATTGCCATCCGCGCCGATAGTGCGCCGGCGCGCGCGGCTGCGGTGCTTTCCGGGCTTGGTTTTGATGCTGCGGCGCAGGCGCGGCCTTTGGCGGAATTTTCCGGTGGGTGGCGCATGCGTGTGGCTTTGGCGCGCGCCTTGTTTCTGGAACCGGATTTGTTGTTGCTGGATGAACCGACGAACCATCTGGATTTGGAAGCGACGCTTTGGCTGGAAGGCTGGCTCTCGCGGTTTCCGGGGGCGGCGATTGTTGTCAGCCATGATCGCGGGTTGTTGGAACGCTGCGTGGATGCGATTGCGCATCTCGATCGTGGGGATATCACGCTCTATGCCGGGAATTTCGCGGATTTCGTGCGCATCCGGGCGGAACGCCAGGCGCAGCAGCAGGCGCAGAACGCGAAGCTGATATCGGAACGCGCGCGCATCCAGTCCTTTGTGGATCGCTTTCGTGCCAAGGCCACCAAGGCGCGCCAGGCGCAATCTCGGCTGAAGGCTTTGGAACGTATGCCGGCAGTGGAAGCGCTGGTGGAAGACACGCCCGTGCGTTTCGCCTTTCCAGCGCCGGAGGCTTTGGCGCCGCCGATACTGTCGCTGAACCGTGCGTCAGTTGGCTATGGCGGGGCGCCGATTTTGCAGCATTTGTCGCTCAGGCTTGATCAGGAAGATCGCGTGGCGCTGCTGGGTGCCAATGGCAATGGCAAATCCACGCTGGCGAAGCTGTTGGCCGGGCGGCTTGATGTGGCGGGCGGGGATATGTTTCGCAATAATCGGCTGCGCGTTGGTTATTTCGCGCAGCACCAGGCGGAGGAATTGGATTTGGCCGGCACGCCGCTCAGCCACATGCAAGCGGCGCTGCCGAAGGCGACTGAAACCGCGTGCCGCGCGCAATTGGCGCGTTTCGGGCTGGATGCGGATAGGGCGGATACTCGGGTGGCGCAGCTTTCGGGTGGCGAAAAGGCGCGGCTTTTATTGGCGCTGACCACGCGCGATGCGCCGCAAATGCTGATCCTGGATGAACCGACGAACCATCTGGATATTGATGCGCGTGATGCGCTGGTGAAGGCGCTGGCGGATTTTGAAGGCGCGGTGGTGCTGATCACGCATGACCCGCATTTGGTGGAACTCGTGGCGGACAGGCTATGGCTGGTGGCCGATGGCACGGTGACCAGTTTTGACGGCGATCTGGATGAATATCGCGCGCTATTGGCCGAACGTGCGCGCGGTGCCGCGCCGCGCGGCGAAGCCGGCGGGGTGCG
The DNA here is from genome assembly GCA_020249145.1 of Roseomonas sp. Classification (GTDB taxonomy): domain Bacteria; phylum Pseudomonadota; class Alphaproteobacteria; order Acetobacterales; family Acetobacteraceae; genus Neoroseomonas. The sequence continues at coordinate 252,934 of JADCGF010000001.1, forward strand.
GGCAGAAGCGCGGCGCGAAAGGGCGGAAAACCGCGCCGCCTTGCAACCCCTGCGTGCACGCCTGAAGGCTGTGGAAGCCGCGCTGGAAAAACTGGGGAAGGAGGGCGCCTTGATCGAAAAGCGCCTGGCCGACCCTGATACCTATGCCCGCTTCAAGGCCGAGGATATCGCCTGGGCCAATACCCGCCGCGCCGCCATTGCCAAGGAAGTGGCGGGGTTGGAGGAGGAATGGCTGGAGCTTTCGGCTAAGCTGGAGGATGCTTAGTATGGCGTGTGCGATTTACACAAAAGCGTCACGTTGCTAGGTATCGGTCCGTCTCAAGTCATTGCCCCCGCGCGGAGTTCCCCCGGCATGAAGATTGTTGCCTGCAACAGCAACCGCCCCTTGGCCGAAGCTGTGGCCGCCGCTTGCGGTATTCCGCTGACCAATGCTTCCATCCGGCGCTTCGCGGATTTGGAAGTTTTCGTCGAAATTCATGAAAATGTGCGTGGTGAGGATGTTTTTGTCATCCAATCCACTTCCTACCCCGCCAATGACAATCTGATGGAATTGCTGATCACGCTGGATGCGCTGAAGCGCGGCAGTGCGCGGCGCGTGACTGCCGTGATCCCGTATTTCGGCTATGCCAGGCAGGATCGGAAATCCGGCCCCCGCACGCCGATCAGCGCGAAGCTGGTGGCCAATCTGATCACGGCAGCGGGGGCAAACCGCGTGCTGACCATGGATTTGCACGCAGCGCAGATTCAGGGGTTTTTCGATATTCCGGTGGACAATCTTTTCGCCGCACCGCTTTATTCGCGCGATATTCAGGAACGCTATGCCGGGCGGGAATTGATGATTGTCTCCCCCGATGTGGGCGGCGTGGTGCGTGCGCGCGCGATTGCGGCGCGCTTGGGTGTTGATTTGGCGATCATTGACAAGCGCCGCCCGCGCGCCGGCGTTTCCGAAGTGATGAATGTGATCGGTGAAGTCGAAGGCCGCGACTGCCTTCTGGTGGATGATATTGTCGATTCCGGCGGCACGCTCTGCAATGCGGCTGAGGCGCTGTTGAAGGATGGCGCGCGGTCGGTCGGCGTTTATGTGACGCATGGCGTGTTTTCGGGCGGTGCGGTGGCGCGGATTGGCGCGGCCCCGGTTGAGATGATGACCGTGACGGATAGTATTCAGGCGACGGAAGCGGTGCGCGTTTCACGCAATATCCGGCAGCTGACGATTGCGCCGCTGCTGGCGGAAGCGATGAAGCGGATAAGTGAGGAAAGCTCGGTTTCGTCTCTGTTCAATTAGAATAATCATCGGAAGGGGTTGCGATCATGAAGCTATTTTATGCGCCGGGGGCGTGCTCCATCGGTATCCATGTGATGCTGGAGGAAATTGGTGCGCCTTATGAAGCGGTGGCCGTGAATCTGCGTGAGGGTGCGCAATTCCAGCCCGGTTTTGTGGCGGTGAACCCGAAATCCAAAGTGCCGGCGTTGCAACGCGATGATGGGTCGGTGCTGACGGAATATCCGGCGATAGCGTTTTGGCTGGCGTCGCGCTTTCCCTCGGCCGGCCTGATGCCATCCGGCACGGATGCGCAGGCGCGTGCTTTGGAAGCGACCGATTACTGCGTGGCCACCATGCATATGCAGGGTTTTTCGCGCATGTTCCGCCCGGCGAATTTCGCGCCCACAGAAGCGGATCATGAAGCGGTGAAGGCGCGCGGCGAGGAAATTTTCCAGAAGGGCCTTGGCGTGATGGATAAGGCGCTGGAAGGCCGCGAATGGCTCGCCGGCACCTACTCCTTTGCCGATAGCGCGCTGTTCTATGTGAGCTTCTGGTGGGCGGCGCGGTTGAACAAGACCCTGCCGGCCAATGTCGCGGCGCATTATGCGCGCATGAATGCGCGGCCTGCCGTGCAGCGCACGATGAAGGCGGAAGGGCTTTCGTGAGCCTGAACCCGACCGCCTTCTGGTTCCTCCGCCATGGCGAAACCGATTGGAACGCTGAGGGGCTGAGCCAGGGCCATACGGATATTCCGCTGAACGCGGTTGGCATAACCCAAGCCCGGCGCGCGGCGCTGGCTCTGGTGGATCGCGGGATTGCGACCATCATCGCCTCACCTTTGAGTCGCGCGTTGCATACCGCGGAAATTGTGGCGGAAGCGCTTTCCCTGCCGGTCGCGACTGATGCGGGGCTGATGGAAGTGGGCTTCGGCGTGGAAGAAGGCCGGCCCATGGGTGATTGGTATGATAGCTGGATCGAAGGCAGCTTCACGCCGGAAGGTGCGGAAAGCTTTCAGGCGCTGCATGACCGCGCCGTGGCGGCGGTAAGCCGCGCCACCGTTCAACCAGGCCCGGTGCTGGTGGTGGCGCATGGCGCGCTGTTTCGCGCGCTCCGGCTCGCGCTTGGCCATCTGCCGAATGTTCGCACGCCGAATGCCCTGCCGCTGTGGTGTGAGCCTCCGGCGGCAGGCAAGGTCTGGTCCATTACGCCGAGCCATTTGCCATCGCTCGGCTGAAGCGATTTCAGCCGGATTTGCTGGCGCAGGTATTGATGCCAAGCAGCGGATAGGCCGGGCACCAACCGATAAGTGCGGTGGCGATGGGCAGCAGCCCAATCGCCCCCCACCAGCCCAGCGGCCCGAAGGCACCGAGGGCCAGCAGCACCACGCCGCCCCCGATCCTGAGCGCGCGATCAATGCTGCCGATATTGCGTGTCATGTGATGTTTTCCTTCCTTGCTGAATTTCACGCGGCCTTCCGGCTACCGCCCGCCAAAAGGCCGAATAGCGCATAGAAGCCAAGCGCGGCGCCAATGGCGCCAAAGACGAAAATCCCAACAACCAGCAGCCAATCAATCGGGCCGCCCAAATCCGCAAAGCCGGAATGCGTCACCGCCTGCATGATCAGCACCGCGGCAATACCCCCGCCCAGGCCGCAGATTTCCGCCCAAACTAGCCGGCGCGACAGCAGGCTGCGATCACGCAGCACCACCCCAAGGAAGGCGAGGCTCGCCAATGTGGCAAGCGCAATGATTGGCCATAGGGTCCAGCCCAACATTTCCTGAAACACGGCCAGCAATGTGCCAAGGTCGAGGTCTTTCACGGTGTTTCTCCCTCAAGCCTTGCCGCGCAGCATGGCAAGATAGGTGGGCTTCAAGCCCACCTCCTTCATGATCCAGGTGATCCAAAGCTCCTCAAGCGGGGCAATGATGCCGGGGAAGGATGGGACCAGATTATCGTTGTAATCGAATTCAACCAGCATCGCCCGGCCAACGCGGGTGATCAGCGGGCAGGAAGTATAGCCATTATAGCTTTCCTTGCTTTCCCTTTGCTGGATGGCGGCGATCAAATGATCCACCGCGACAGGCACTTGCCATTTCACACTGGCCGCTGTTTTGCCCTTGGGCACGCCGGCAACATCGCCCACGCAAAACACCTCGGGGAGGCGCACATGGCGCAGGCTGTGGCGATTGACCTCCGCCCAACCATCCGCCGCCCAAGGCCCCGTCTGCCAGGGCAGCAGTGAATTGCGCACCACCGCTGGCGCGCGCATGGGCGGCACCACATTGATGAAATCATAGCGCTGTTCGCTATCGCCATTGGGCGTGCGGAAAGTCGCAATCTGGCGTTCCAGGTCAATCTTGCGCAGCACATGATCATGCGTCACGCGAATGCCACGATCAGCATAGAGCATCCGCACCTTCTCAGCCACGATGGGCACGCTGAACAGCGTTTTGACATGCGCATTATAGATCAATTCCGCCTTGTCGCGATTGCCGCGCCGACGCAGCGTGTCATCGGTCAGGAAGGCGTATTTCAGCGGCGCGCCGGCGCATTTCATCTCGGTTGGGGGCCGGCCAAAGACGGCAACGCCCCCCTTATCGGCATAGGCCGACATGGCGCGCCAGGTGGCCGCCGCCTGTTCCGGCCCGGCATAGACACTGCCCATGCCATTCTGCCCAATGCGCGCCACATCCATGCCTTCAATGGCGCCATAGTTGAGCTCGAGCCCCGTGGCCACGACCAGAAAATCATAGGGCAAGCGCTTGCCCTGATCGGTGGTCACGGTCTTGCCGACCGGGTCAATTTCGGCGGCGGCTTCCTCGATCAGCGTCACACCGCGCGCGACAAACTCCCGCGTGGTGGAAACCGTGTAATCGGCGGATTTCAGCCCGGCGGCGACCAGCGTATAGCCGGGCTGATAGAGATGTTCCCGCCGCCGATCCACCAGCGTAATGGAAGCGCCTTCCAGCCGATCCGCCAGGCGCGATGCCGTGGCAAGGCCCGCCGCCCCCGCCCCGATGATGACGATCTTCGCATTGGTCCTGACACCGGCGCGCGAGGGGCCGGCCAAGGCGAGGCCCCCCGCCAGGGCGGGTGCGCCCAATAATATGGAGCGGCGCTTCAGCGCCACGGCGTCTTCATTCCCGGACATGCGTTAACCCTCCTGCGTCTTTCAGCCTTGGCTGGCGAGATTACCAGATGCTAATATTAGCCCCGGCTTGCATTCAAGACTTGATCTGGCGCAAAAACGGAACGGGCCTTTGGCAGGAATGGCCGAATTCAGTGCGCTTCACTTGCGCCCTGCCGCCCCTTCCCCTAGAAGCCCCCTCAGCGCTGGCACCCCTGGAGGCCAGCGCTTGCTGTTTGGCGCGCTCTGCGCCGCACGGCACCATCAAAACCCGAAGGAGCACGGACAATGGTCCAAACTGTACGGATCGAAGCCGAAGCGCGCGGGCGGGCCGGTAAGGGGGCGGCACGCGCAACTCGGCGTGAGGGGCATGTCCCCGCTGTCATTTACGGTGCGAAGCGTGAGGCGACCTTGATCGCCCTCGACCCGCGCGATGTGATGAAGGAATTGCACAAATCCGGCTGGCAATCGCATTTGTATGAAGTGGCGGTGAAGGGTGGCGATACGGAACGCTGCCTGATGCGCGATGTGCAATTCCATCCTGTGACGGATCGCCCGTTGCATGTGGATTTTCAGCGCCTGGCGCCTGGGTCACGCATTCGCGTGAAGGTGCCGGTGGCCTTCCTGCATGAAGATACCTGCCCCGGCCTGAAGGCGGGTGGCGTGCTGAACGTGGTGCGCCGCGAAATCGAAGTGCTGGCTGACCCGGATGCGGTGCCGGAAAAGTTCGAACTTGATCTGGCCGATGCGCAAATCGGTGCGGGCCTGCGTTGGTCCGCCGTGAAGGATCAATTCGGCACCAAGCCAGTGATCGTGGGCCGAGACTTCATGGTGGCGTCCATCGCTGCGCCGACCGTGGTTGATGATACCGCGCCGGTTGCGGCCGCTGGCCCCGTGGAAGCGACGAAGCAGAAGGCCCCTGCTGCTGGTGCTGCCGCGTCGGCCAAAGGGCCCGCGAAGAAGAAGTAATCCGGGCGGGGGTTTTGCCCCCGCTTCCAAGCATCAAGGGTTCGGGGGAAGCCTTCCCCGGACCCTTTTTGGGTTCAGGATGCCATGATGTCCCGCGACAGCGCCCCGATGCTTTGGGTCGGCCTTGGCAATCCAGGGCCTGAACACGCGCGTCAGCGGCACAATATCGGCTTCATGGCGTTGGAGGAGATTGCGCGGCGCCACGGCTTCGGCCCCTGGCGCAAGCGCTTCAAGGGTGAAGTGGCGGAAGGCGCCATTGGCGGGCAGCGCATCCTGGCGCTGAAGCCGCAAACCTATATGAACGCGAGTGGCGATTCCGTGCAGCAAGCCGCCGCTTTCCTGAAAATACCGCCAGCGAATGTGGTGGCTTTTCATGATGAGTTGGATCTGGCACCCGGCAAGTTGCGGGTGAAGTTGGGCGGCGGTGTTGCCGGGCATAATGGCTTGAAAGATATGCGCCGCGCTTTTGGCTCGCCCGATTTCTGGCGCGTGCGGATGGGGATCGGTCATCCCGGCCATAAGGATGCGGTGACCGGCCATGTGCTGGGCAATTTCGCCAAGGCGGATCAGGCATGGCTTGAAAAGCTGTTGGACGCGGTGGCGGATGCCGCGCCCATGCTCGCAGCACTCAAGGCCGAGGAATTCATGACGCGCATCGCGCTGCTGACGCAGGAGAAGTGATGGAAGCCGAAGACGCCTTCAGCATGGGTCTGATGGGACCAAGCGCGGAAGATCGCGCCAATGGCGCCGCATTGCTCTCTGCCGCACTGGTGCGCGAAGCGGGTGCACTGGCGGAGGCGGCGGCAGGGCTGCGCGCGACGCTCGATCTGGCCGATAGCGATGCGCAGCGTGATGAGGCGCGGCGCGCTGCCGCCATGGCAGCAGCCTTGCTGCTGGTTGCACGCGCCTTGCGCCGCCACCCGCAGGATGCCGCGCTGGCTGCGCAAGCAAGTATCGCAGGGTTGGCGCCCATGGCCATCGCGCTGCCGGAGATTTCCGCCGCCTTGCGCGCGGCGGCGCTGATGCCGATCAGTGATGATGGCGCCGCGCGCATTGCCGCCGGCGTGGTGGCTGAGACATTTTGGAATGCGTTGCGCGCCGCCTGGCCCGCTGCACCGGGAGCATAAAGATGGGTTTCAATTGCGGCATTGTGGGTCTGCCGAATGTCGGCAAATCCACGCTATTCAATGCGCTGACTCAAACAGCAGCAGCGCAGGCGGCGAATTATCCCTTCTGCACCATTGAACCCAATGTCGGGCGCGTTGCCGTGCCGGATACGCGGCTGGATGTGCTGACGCGGATTGGCAAATCGCAAAAAACCGTGCCGACGAGTTTGGAGTTTGTGGATATCGCCGGCCTGGTGCGCGGTGCTTCCAAGGGTGAAGGCTTGGGCAATCAATTCCTGGCGAATATCCGCGAAGTGGATGCGATTGTGCATGTGCTGCGCTGCTTTGAAGATGGCGATGTGACGCATGTGGAAGGCAGCATTGATCCGATCCGCGATGCCGATACGGTTGAAACCGAATTGATGCTGGCGGATTTGGATAGTCTGGAAAAACGCGCCCAGGGCCTGGTGAAGCGCGCGCGTGGTGGCGATAAGGAAGCGCTGGCGCAAATGGCCTTGATTGACCCGATCAAGGCCGCCTTGGAAGCGGGCCGCCCGGCGCGCACTGCCGTGCCGGCGGGTGAAGAAGAAGCGGCAAAGCGCCTGCAACTGCTGACGACAAAGCCGGTGCTTTATGTGTGCAATGTGGAAGAAGCCTCAGCCGCCACCGGCAATGGGCAATCGGCGCGCGTGTTTGAACGCGCCAAGGCAGAAGGCGCGCAAGCGGTGGTGGTATCGGCTGCGATTGAAGCGGAAATCAGCCAAATGGCGCAGGCGGATCGTGCCGAGTTTCTGTCTTCCCTCGGGCTTGAAGATAGCGGGCTGGACCGCGTGATCCGCGCTGGTTACGCACTGCTGGGGCTGATCACCTATTTCACCGTGGGGCCGAAGGAAGCGCGCGCCTGGACCATTCTGAAAGGCATGAAGGGGCCGCAGGCCGCCGGCGTGATCCATGGCGATTTCGAACGCGGCTTCATCGCGGCAGAAACGATTGGCTATGATGATTATGTCGCGTTGGGCGGCGAACAGGGTGCCAAGGAAGCCGGCAAGATGCGCGTTGAAGGCAAGGAATATGTTGTGCGCGATGGCGATGTGATGCTGTTCCGCTTCAACGTTTAGCTTGCTTGGGCCTGCTGCATATTGCGGCAGGATATCAGCATATTGCGCGTATGGGTGGTGGCAGCGAAGCCCCCGCCGGCGGAGCCTCGGCGGGAATAGCCGCCCGAACGATTGCGATCCGTATCGCGGGCCAGAATATCATAGCCTTTCGCGCCGCATATCTCCCCGGCGCGTTCCATGCAGGCGCCCCAATCGCGCATCAGCCCGCCACAATTCACCGCATGGGCGGTGCGGCCATCCGGCGCATAGGTTTGCGTGGCGGAAGCGCAGCCGAGCAGGAGGGGCAGGGCAAGCAACGGGGTAAGGCGGGGCATGACTGGCTCCCAGGCTGGGGATACACAACCCTTACTAGAAAATCATCAGAGGAAAATCAACCAAAAAGTTTAGTGACCCCACCCAACACAGCTTCAGTGAAAAATCCGCCCTGAATCAATCACAATGGTCTGCCCGGTCATGGTATCTGTCCGGCACATGGTCACCACCATATCAGCGCAATCATCCTTATCCGCCGCTTTCTGCAAAAGTGACGAAGCGGCAGAACGTTCAATCTGTTCCGGGCGAAGATTGGCGGTGGCGCGGGTGCCTTCCAGCAGGCCGGGTGCCACGCAATTCACCAGGGTTTCTGGCGCCAGGGCGACCGCCATGCAGCGCGTCAGATGGATCAGCCCAGCCTTGGAAACCGCATAGGCGATGGAAGACCCTGTCGGCCCCAGCCCGGCGACTGAGGATATATTGACGACCCGCCCCGCCCCGCTGGCCTTCAGCGCCGGGGCCGCGGCCTTGATCAGCCGCATGGGTCCCGTGAGGTTCACCGCCATGATTTTTTCCCAGAGTTCAATGGTCAGGCCATCCAAATCCTGGAAGGGCACGGATTTATTGAAGGCGGCGTCATTGATCAGGATATCCATCCGCCCGAAGCGCGCTGTCACCGCCGCGACCAATGCCTCCACCGCCGCACCATCGGTAATGTCGCAGCCAAAAGCGGCGGCGCTGATCTGATAGGTGCTGGCAAGCTCTCGGGCCACGGCTTCCGCTTGATCCTTGCTTTGCGCATACATCACCGCGATATGCACGCCTTCACGCGCCAGCGCGTGGCAGATGCGCTGCCCCAACCCGCCATTCCCGCCCGTCACCAGCGCGACCTTGCCCCTGAGTTCCATACCCGTTTTCCCCGATTTGCTGTGCCAAGCTTGCGCCGCGCCGCCCTTGCCGGCAAGGCGGCCATTCCCTCGGCTGAACTGGCTTTCCTCTGGCCTATCGGGCGGTGCCTCGTTATCTTTCAGTAAAACCAGAACCGGGAGACAGGCCATGGAATTTCAACGACGCAACGCCTTGCTGGGCGCCGCCGCCCTTGCCGCCATGGGCAGCGCCCTGCCCGCCGCTGCACAGGCCAGCCCGCCGCCGCAGCGCGGCGCGAACCCGCCGCGCTTTTTACGCATCAAGCACGGCGATATGGAAGTCACCACCCTGCTGGATGGCGCCATGGGCGGCACCAACGCCAATATCCAGAATTTCTTCCCCGATAGCCGGCCAGAGGAAATCACCCCGCTCCGCGCGCGCGCCTTCGCCATTGAACGCGGCCTGCATCAGCCGGTTGGCGCCTATCTGGTGCATACCGGGCGGAATTTGGTGATGATTGATTGCGGCGGGCATTCCAGCTTCATCCCGACCACGGGCGGCACGCTCGATGCGCTGCGGGCTTCCGGCTATACGCCCGAACAGGTGGATACGGTGCTGCTGACGCATATCCATCCGGAACACGCCCTTGGCCTTTCCTATGATGGCGCCACGCGCAACTTCCCCAATGCGGAAGTGGTCGTCACGCAAATAGACCATCAATTCTGGACCGACCCAGCCATGGAATCCCGCGTGCCGCAAGGCCAGCGCTTCATTGAAGCCGGGCGGCGCGCGATCCGTCCCTATCAGGGCCGTATCCGCACGGTGGAAATGCGCCAGGATCTGGAAGTGCTGCCCGGCATCTTCATGGACCCCGCGCCCGGGCATACGCCTGGCCATGTGAGTTTCCGATTGACCAGCCAGAATGAGACGATGCTGATCTGGGGCGATATTGCGCATCAGATGGTCATTCAGCTTGCCCGGCCACGCTGGCGCGTGGGCGTGGATGTGGATGGCGCGATGGGCGTGGAAAGCCGGGTCCGCACCCTGAACATGCTGGCCGATACGGGCATTCTGATGGGCGGCGTGCATGTGCCCTGGCCCGGCTTTGGCCGCATCATCCGCGATGGTGAGGGCTTCCTCTACGTGCCCCGCCCCCAGCAATTCAGCTGAGCGTGAAGGGGCTTTCAGCCCCGCCGCGAGACTTTGATTTTGCGTGCGGCGACCGTGCTATCAGCCCCGCCGCGAGACTTCGATTTTGCGTGCGGCGACCGTGCTTTCAGCCCCGCCGCACGACATAATCGCCCGCCTCAAGCGCCGCGATAATCGCATCCCCCTGGGCGGTGTCGCGGACTTCGATCATCAGTTCCAATTCGGCGCTTTGCACGCTGGGGGCCGCGAAAAGCCTTTGGTGGCTGACTTCGATCACATTCCCCCCAGCGGCGGCGACGCGGGTTGCGATATCGGCCAGCACGCCGGGGCGGTCTGGGATGTCCAGGTGCAGGCGCAGGATACGCCCATCGCGGAGCAATTCGCGGAGCAGCACATTGGCCAGGATGCGCGGGTCAATATTCCCACCGCAAACAACGGTGCCGACGGTCTTGCCCGCGAAGCGTTCCGGGAAAGCGAGGATGGCGGCGAGGCCCGCTGCGCCGGCGCCTTCGGCGAGTACCTTGGCGCCTTCAGCCAGCAGCACAATCGCCTGTTCCACCGCGCGTTCGGGCACAACCAGCACTTCGATGCCAAGGCGTTTCAGGATCGCGAGCGGCGCCTCCCCCACATCGCGCACCGCGATGCCTTCCGCGATGGTGGGCCCGCCCACTTGCACTGGCTTGCCGGCCAGGCGTTGCGCCATGGCGGGGTAGAATTCTACCTCTACCCCGAAGACCGGCATGCCGGGGCGGAGTTCCGCCGCCGCCACCGCCGCGCCAGCACAAAGCCCGCCGCCGCCAACCGGGATGACCAGGGCCTCAATGGCGGGCGCATCTTCCAGCATTTCAAGCGTGGCGGTGCCTTGGCCCGCAATCACGGCTGGATCATCATAGGGGTGGATGAAAACCAAGCCCTCAGCCGCGGCCAGCGCATGGGCATGGGCGGCGGCCTCGGCCAGCGTGGTCCCGTGCAGCACAACCCGCGCCCCCCAGGCTTCCGTGCGTGTCACTTTGGTGGCCGGGGTGAATTTCGGCATGACGATGGTGGCGGCAATGCCCGCGAGTGAGGCATGGCGCGCCACAGCCTGGGCGTGATTGCCCGCCGACATTGCGATAACCCCGGCGGCGCGTTCCCGCGCGCTGAGCAACGCCAGCCGATTGGCTGCCCCCCGTTCCTTGAAGGCGCCGGTGGCCTGAAGATTATCGAGCTTCAGGAAAACTCTCGCCCCCGTGGCGCGGGAGACCGACTGGCTTTCAAGTGTTGGGGTGCGCAGCACAGCGCCGGAGATGCGCGCAGCGGCGGCGCGAATATCGGCCAGGTTAATGGCGCGGCCTTCGGCCAGCGCCGCGCGCATCGGCATGGGGTGGGCCTTGATTAGCTGAAGCGAACCGCAGCGATTTCGACCGAACGGGAACCGCCGGGGGCGGGCACTTCCACTGAATCCCCCACCTTGCGCCCCATCAGCGCCCTGGCAAGCGGTGAGGAGACCGAGATGGAACCCTGCTTCATATCGGCTTCATACTGCCCAACGATACGGTAGTTTTTCTCGTCGTCGGATTCTTCGTCAACGATGGTGACATAGGCGCCAAAGCGCACCTGGTCCCCAGTAAGCTTTTTGGAATCAATGACTTCGACGGAAGGGATCACCGATTCCAGCTCCGCGATGCGGCCTTCAATGAAGGATTGGCGTTCCCGCGCCGCGTGGTATTCGGCGTTTTCGGAAAGGTCGCCATGGGCGCGCGCTTCGGCAATCGCCCGAATGATCGCGGGGCGTTCTTCCGATTTCAACTGCTTGAGTTCCTCCTCCAAGCGCGCGAGGCCCTCGGCGGTCATTGGGAACTTTTGCACAGGCGTCTTCCTTGGCTTCGTTCCGCCCGGCTGGCGCCGGGCGGAAAACACGAAGGGGCCGCTTTGGGCAGCCCCAGTCGTCAAAACGATTTCTCAAAATATGCCTGAAGGGGCGCAACATCAAGGGTTCCGGCGCGTAAAGCCGCAATGGCATGCACGGCGGCCCTTGCGCCGGCGAGCGTCGTGTAATGCGGCACGCCCTGGGTGAGTGCGCTGCGGCGGATGTCGAAGCTATCGGAAACCGATTGCCCGCCCCCGGTGGTATTGATTACCAGTTGAATATCGCCGGATTTGATCGCGTCCACACAATGGGGGCGGCCTTCCAGCACCTTGTTCACAATTTCGCAGGTCAAGCCGGCTTCCCGAATGCGCGCCGCAGTGCCGCGCGTGGCCACCACGCGGAAGCCCATTTCCGCCAGACGCCGCGCGAGTGTCACCGCCGCGCCCTTGTCTGATTCCTTGACCGAAATGAAGGCGGTGCCGGATTCCGGCAGCTTCACCCCGGCGCCAAGCTGGGATTTCAGGAAGGCGCGCTCAAAGGAAACATCAAGGCCCATAACTTCCCCGGTGGATTTCATTTCCGGGCCCAGGATCACATCCACATTGGGGAAGCGATTGAAGGGGAAGACCGCTTCCTTCACGGCCACATGGCGGTAAATGGCGTCATCATCCAGGTTGAATTCAGCAAGCTTCGCACCAGCCATGACGCGCGCGCCAATCTTCGCCACCGCAACGCCGGTGGCCTTGGCCACGAAAGGCACGGTGCGGGAGGCACGCGGGTTCACTTCCAGCACATAAATCTCATTATCCTTGACGGCATATTGCACATTCATCAGCCCCTGCACTTTCAGTGCACGCGCCATGGCAACCGTCTCAGCCTTCAATTCGGTCACGATCGCAGGCGGCAGCGAATAGGGCGGCAGCGAACAGGCGGAATCGCCAGAATGAATGCCGGCTTCTTCGATATGCTCCATCACGCCGGCGACATGCACATTGCCATCGGAATCCGCGATGCAATCCACATCCACTTCAATGGCATCCACCAGGTATTGATCAATCAGGATGGGGTTTTCGCCAGAAACCTTCACAGCCTCCGCACCAAAGCGCATGAGCTGTTCGCGGTTATAGGCGATTTCCATCGCGCGCCCGCCCAGCACATAGGAAGGCCGCACCACAACGGGGTAGCCGATCCGCTCCGCTTCATCCGCCGCGTCTTCCAGTGTGCGCACCGTGCCATTGCGTGGCTGCTTCAGGCCAAGCCCCTTCAGCAATTGCTGAAAGCGTTCGCGGTCTTCGGCAATGTCAATCGCCTCCGCACTGGTGCCCAAAATGGGAATGCCCGCCTTGTGCAAAGCCTGGCTGAGCTTGAGCGGCGTTTGCCCACCATATTGCACAATGCAGCCGAGCAATTCGCCGGATTCCTGTTCCTTGCGGATCAGGGAAATCACATCTTCCGCCGTGAGTGGTTCAAAATAGAGCCGATCCGATGTGTCGTAATCCGTGCTGACGGTTTCAGGGTTGCAATTGACCATAATGGTCTCAAACCCTGCTTCCTTCAGCGCGTAAGCGGCATGGACGCAGCAGTAATCGAATTCGATCCCCTGGCCGATGCGGTTTGGTCCGCCGCCCAGGATGATGATTTTCTGCCGCGCGGTGGGGTGGCTTTCGCACACTGGGGTGCCGAAGCCGCCTTCATAGGTGGAATACATATAGGGCGTCTCAGATGCGAATTCCGCCGCGCAGGTATCAATCCGCTTATAGACCGGCATCACGCCAAGCTTGATGCGCAATGCCGCCACTTCAGCTTCGGTGCTGCCGGTGAGCACTGCCAGCCGCTTATCGGCAAAGCCCATGGCCTTGATGCTACGTAGCGCGGTGGCGTCACGCGGCAGGCCATTGCTGCGGACATCGGCCTCCATGCGCACCAGTTTTTCAATCTCCCGCAGGAACCAGGGGTCGAATTTGCAGGCTTCGTGTACTGCCTCCACGCTCATGCCCGCGCGCATGGCCTGCGCCGCAATCAGAATGCGATCAGGCTGCGGGGTTGCGAGTGCTGCATGGAAAGACTGCGGGCTGCCATCGCCGGGAATGGGCACTTCATCCAACCCGGAATATCCAATCTCCAGCCCGCGCAGGCCCTTTTGCATGGCTTCCGCGAAGGAACGGCCAATCGCCATGGTTTCCCCCACCGATTTCATGGAGGTGGTGAGCGTGGCCGGCGTGCCGGGGAATTTTTCAAAAGTGAAGCGCGGGATCTTCACCACCACATAATCAATGGTGGGCTCAAAGCTGGCCGGCGTGACCTTGGTGATGTCGTTGGCCAATTCATCAAGCGTATAGCCAACGGCGAGCTTCGCCGCGACCTTGGCGATGGGAAAACCCGTGGCCTTGGAAGCGAGCGCGGAAGACCGCGAAACGCGCGGGTTCATTTCAATGATCACCATGCGCCCATCGGCCGGGTTGATGCCGAATTGCACATTAGACCCGCCGGTATCCACGCCGATTTCGCGCAAGCAGGCGATAGAGGCATCGCGCATGCGCTGATATTCCTTATCGGTCAGCGTCAGCGCCGGCGCGATGGTGACGGAATCGCCCGTATGCACACCCATCGCATCCAGGTTTTCAATGGAACAGATGATGATGCAGTTATCCGCGCGGTCGCGGACCACTTCCATTTCAAACTCTTTCCAGCCGAGCACGCTTTCTTCCACCAGCACTTCACTGGTCATGGAGGCAGCGAGACCAGCCGAGACGATTTGTTCGAATTCCTCACGATTATAGGCAATGCCGCCGCCAGTGCCGCCAAGCGTGAAGGATGGCCGAATAACGCAGGGCAGGCCCACAATTTTCAGCGCATCCCAGGCTTCCGGCATGGTATGCGCGATTTCGCTTTTCGGGCTTTCAATGCCGATTTTGGTCATGGCATTGCGGAATTTTTGGCGGTCTTCAGCTTTATCAATCACCTCGGCCTTCGCACCAATCAATTCGCAGCCGTATTTTTCCAGAATGCCGGCCTCGGCGAGTTTCAGCGAGGTATTGAGCGCAGTCTGTCCGCCCATGGTGGGCAGCAAAGCATCGGGGCGTTCCTTGGCGATGATTTTCTCAACGATCTCGACCGTGATGGGTTCGATATAGGTGGCATCGGCCAGCCCCGGATCGGTCATGATGGTGGCCGGGTTGGAATTGACCAGAATGACGCGATAGCCCTCAGCCCGCAGCGCCTTGCAGGCTTGCGCGCCAGAATAATCGAATTCGCAGGCCTGGCCGATGACAATCGGCCCGGCGCCGATGATCATGATGGAGTTGATGTCAGTGCGCTTCGGCATGGTTCAGGGCCTTGAGGTTTGCATCGGGGTGAGAGGGGGATTCATGCGCGGCTTTCGGTGGCGAGTTTGAGCGCGATTAACGCCAAAGCCCCGCCCAAAATCCAACGCTGTGCGGCCATCCAGGTCGGGTTTTCGCTGAGGAAGCGCGAAACCCCGGCGGCGCCGTAAATCAACAAGCCATCGAAGATGATGGCGATGGCAATTTGCACCGCGCCAAGCGTGATGCTTTGTAGAAAAACATCGCCAAGCGCGGGGTCAATGAAGGGCGGCAGCACCGCCACATAGAATATCGCAACCTTGGGATTGAGCGCGGCAGTCGCGAAGCCAACACCAAACAGGCGCGATGCTGGTTCTCGTGGCATGGGGCGCGCGGTGAAAATCGGCTGCCCACCGGGGCGGAAACATTGCCACGCCAGAAACGCGAGATAAGCCGCACCACCAATGCGCAGCACATCCCAGGCATAGGGAATGGCGAAAAGCGCTGCCGTAATCCCCGCCGCGGCGCAGAGCATGATGAACAGCGACCCGCATTGGCAGCCGATCAACGAAATCATGCCGGCGCCAACGCCCTGCGCTAGGGAGCGCGAGACAAGATAAAGCATATTCGGCCCCGGCGTGGCGGCGAGACCGAGCGAGAGGGCCGCGAAGATCAGTAGGGTTTCGAGGGTGGGCATCAGCCCATCAATCCCTTCGCTAACATATACAGGGCAACGAATGCTGCTTTGGATGCTTCCTCAACAGCTGTGCCGGCAACTTTGTCAGCCAGCCAGAGCAGAAATCCCACTTTCGCAACAGCCTGAAAGATGTCATCGACCCATATACGTCCATCAACTAATTGTTCCCGAAGAGAACGAGACTTTGAAAGCACCGCGACCCGCTCGTCGGCAGTTAGTCGTAACTCGTTACTTCCAGATTCGAGAGTCCCCTCAAGCAGTTGAAGACTTTCTATGGCAGCATTTCTGCCTGGCGCATTTGCTTCAAGACGAACGATAGGGTCTGAATTATACTGCAATGATGCTATCAGTGACTCGTCTATGTAAATTTTTCCGTCCTGAGGTTGAGGCAAACCCGCGCAAATCCAAGCGGAATACGCGCCTGTCGCTGAATTGGCCGGATCTATCTGTCGCCGACATGGAACCAGATCATCCGGTGCATATATGCCACCTTGATGCACAAGATATGGACCTGGAGTATTGCCGCGCACGGGAGACCCAGTCTCAAGGGTGAGACTAGAAAGTTCTATTACTTTAGCGTTCTCGGGACCGGGAAGCATGATGAACCTCTACCGCGCTAAATCAGACCAGATACGGCGATAACCTCGGCGCTAAAGTCACATCACCCCTGCACCGAATACCCACCATCCACCGGAATCGCGACCCCGGTGATGAAGGCCGCGGCATCGGAAGCGAGGAAGGCCGCAACCCCCTCAAAATCCGCGGGCTCGCCCCAGCGCTTGGAAGGCGTGCGCGCCAGCACATTGTCATTCAGCCCGGCCATATCCTGCCGCGCCTTGCGCGTCAGCTCCGTATCAATCCAGCCGGGCAGAATCACATTCACCGTAATGCCATCCGCGGCCCAGGCGACGGCGGTGGATTTCGTCATCTGCACCACGCCGCCCTTGGAAGCGCCGTAAGCCACATGCAAAGGCAGGCCAAAGATGGACAGCATGGACCCGTTATTGATCACGCGCCCGCAGCCATGCGCCTTCAAATACGGATAGGCCGCTTGGGATGCCAACATGCCGCTGGTGAGGTTGGTGTTGATGATGCTGTGCCAGTCTTCCAGCTTATAAGTCTCAGGCCGGTTGCGGATATTCGTGCCGGCATTATTCACCAGAATATCCAAACGCCCCAACCGCTTGGCGGTTTCTTCCACCATCGCCGTAATCGAAGCCGGGTCGGTCACATCCACTGCGATGCTTTCCGCCTTGGCGCCAAGGGCGCGCAAGCCCGCCACCGCCGCGTCATTCTTCGCGGCATTGCGCCCGGCGATCATCACCGTCGCACCTGCCTTCGCCAGGCCCGTTGCCATACCAAGGCCAATGCCACCATTGCCACCGGTTACCAGCGCAACGCGGCCGGTCAGATCAAACATCTTGCTCATGCCTTGGCCCTTTCGATCATTTCAACGAAGCGATGGAACAAATAATGGCTGTCGGATGGCCCGGGGCTCGCTTCCGGGTGGTATTGCACGGAAAAGGCCGGGCGATCTGTCGCCGCGACACCTTCATTGGTGCCATCGAACAGAGAAATATGCGTGACCTTCGCATTGGCCGGCAGGCTTTCCGGGTCCACGGCGAAGCCGTGATTCTGGCTGGTGATTTCCACCTTGCCCGTCGTCAAATCCTTCACCGGCTGATTGGCGCCGCGATGCCCGCGCGCCAGCTTGAAGGTGCGCGCGCCAAGCGCCAGCGACAGCAATTGATGCCCCAAACAAATGCCGAAAATCGGCAGCTTCTTGTCCAGCACGGCGCGAATGGCGGGCAGCGCGTAAGTGCCTGTCGCCGCCGGGTCACCGGGGCCATTGGACAGGAACACACCATCCGGCTTTTGCGCGAGAATCTCCTCGGCTGAGGCCGTGGCGGGCAGCACCACCACATCACAACCGGCGGAAGCCAGGCAGCGCAGGATATTGCGCTTGGCGCCGTAATCCATCGCGACAACGCGGTATTTCGGGGCGGTTTGGCGGCCAAAGCCGGCGGGCCAGGCCCATTCGGTTTCATCCCAGCGATAGCTCTGCCGGCAGGTGACATCCTTGGCGAGGTCCATGCCTTCCAGCCCCGGCCAGCCAGCGGCTTCAGCGCGCAGCGCCGCGATATCAAACTTCCCATCCGCACGGTGGCACAAAACGCCATTGGGTGGCCCGCCATCGCGGATGCGCGCGGTCAGGGCGCGGGTATCAATGCCGGCAAGGCCGGGCACGCCGTGGGAAACCAGCCAGGCATGCAAATGTCGCGTGGCGCGGTAATTGGCAGGCTCCGTGACATCCTGCTTCACGATCAGCCCGCGCGCCGCAGGTGTCAGGGCTTCGATATCTTCCCCATTGGTGCCGACATTGCCGATATGCGGGAAGGTGAAGGTGATGATCTGCCCGGCATAGGAAGGATCGGTCAGGGTTTCCTGATAGCCGGTCATGCCCGTGTTGAAGCAAATTTCGGCCACCGCCTTGCCCTCTGCCCCGAAGCCGCGGCCCCAAAAGACGCTGCCATCAGCCAGGACAAGGCAGGCGGTGGCGCCAGGGGGGGCGGTATCGGCCATGGGAAGGGGCTCCGTTTTCGGGGTTTCGGATGGGGCGCCGGTCATATCGGCCAGAGTCAGGCCAGTGGCGGTCAGGATGGCGGGCCAATGCTTGGCGGGAATGGCCTTGGATTGCCGCCATTTGCGAATGGCTTCCGTGCCGACGCCACAGCGTTCGGCCGCGGCTTCAGCCCCGCCCAAAAGGGCGATGATGTCTTCAACGCTGCGCATGAGGCCGGCTTATCTGGGAAAAAACTTCCCAAGGCAAGGGAAAAGAGGGGGGCGGGAAAAATCCTCCCTGCGCCGGGCGTTTGAATTCCCTTTCCCCACGCCCAGGCGTGACGCATGATCCTGCCTCCAGCCTAAGGAGCCCCCAAGATGCCCCGCAAAAGCGATGCCCCAAGTGAACGCACCCGCGTCAAGCGCATGCATGAACGCGGCGCTTATGACCGCGCGAGCATTGATGCCATTCTGGATGCGCAGCCCCTGGCGCATATTGCCTATGTGCTGAATGGCGCGCCCTTCGTCACACCCACGCTGCAATGGCGCGAAGGGGATCATGTGTATTGGCATGGCTCTGCCGCGAGCCGCATGATTGAAACCTGTATTGAGGCGGATGTCTGCGTCACGGTCACGCTGATGGATGGGCTGGTGCTGGCGCGGTCTGCCTATAATCATTCGGTCAATTATCGTTCGGTCATGCTGCTGGGCCGCGCGCGGCTGATCAGCGACGCGGCCGAGAAGGAAGTGCGGCTGAAGAATTTTGTGGAAGGCATGTTCCCGGGCCGCTGGGATAGGCTCCGACCCATGACCGCCTATGAAGCCAAGGCGACAACCGTTCTCGCGATTGAAATCAATGAGGCATCGGCGAAGATCCGCCGCGGCCCGCCTGGCGATCCGGAGGAGGATTTGGCGCAGGATGTCTGGGCTGGCGTGCTGCCGCTGGAAACCCGCACCCTGCCGCCCATTCCCGATGCGCGCGGCAGTGTCGCGACACCGCCGGAATATCTGACGCGGTTCAAGATTGGGTGAGGACGTCGCAAACATCTGAAACCCGGTCCCTCTCCCTTATCACGGCGGCTTCTGAAGCATCGCCCCCCTCCCTCACAGCGGCACGCTTACGGAACTTGAGCGACTGGGGAAAGCTCATCACGAATTCGGAAGAAAGCTACAGCCGTGCGACCGAAACATGATTTGTCCGGCCTGATCGCCTGGGTGTACAGGGATGAATGGCGCGGCCCGATGCAGGACGCGCTATCGCGTCACGCCGAACAGGCTTGCCTTGAGGTCGGGGTAGAACTCGCCAACATCAAAATCCTTGTGGGCGATCATGCGGTCTCAACCGTTTGGGGCGCGGCATTTGAAGACCTGCTCGCGACCGATATGCCCGATGGGCGCAATCTGGCAGACGAATATCTTAAACGCCGCGGCTGGAAGGAAAGTGTCTCTACGCGCGAATACATTACGGGTCTACGCCGTTCTGTCATGAGCCTCTACGAAGTGAGCGGCTTGGTCCCCGGCGAGTCGATGCTGCTGCGTGATCTCATTTGTGGCGGCGAGCCCGTTAGGGTGATGGAAAAAAGAGGCTCCCAAGGCCTTAGGCAATGGGATCGTATTGCCACGCGCATAATTCCGCTACGTGATAGAAATGTTATCAGTGGCACCTTGATGCTTCTGGATCTTGAAGCCAGCGATATTCTGCAGAGAAGACTGGGCAAGATAGCAAGAAAGAGAGTTCGGGAAACGAAGCTGAAGGCCAGATGCAAGGATGACGGAGCAGAGCAGCAAACCACCATGGTTACATCCGCGACTGATCAATTGCTCAGCATGGCGGCATTCATGTTCACCAATCTTTGGCTGTCTGATGAACTGAAGACGGCGCAGGGGAACCAGTTTCCTGAACTCTATAATGCTGAGGGCGATCCGATTGCCTTCACCAAGATGCACTTCCCGCTTAAATCAGGCATAACGCTGGAGCGGGTAGCGGCTGAATTGAATGCGCTACCCGCATTGCAGCAGGCGGATGCAAGCTTCTGGAATTGGTTATCTGAAGGCGATCCCCAACAAAAAGCGCCACCAATGAAGCAAATCGCAAAAAGTCTCGTGACGAGGCTGGAGGATGGCAGCTTGGTTCTAGGGACCATTTCCTTGCAGGGCCGCAGGCTGACGCTTGAGGTGAATTCAGCAGCGCGCGCCAGTCATGGAAGGGCCCTGCTGGAGCAGAGCATTTCCAACCTCGTCGGGCCACCTTTGGTCGAGCATCTTGATCTGGCGGAACTAGCAAAGGCGAAACAGGCTGAACCTACATCCGACGCCTTAGACCTTTCGTCGGAAGAAAAGCGCGGTTTCATCAAGCACACCCTGGATACGCATTATCGCCAAGTCATCGAGGAGCCGATTCCGGCCTTGGGCAACAAGTCTCCCCGGACCCTCATAAAGACACCAAAGGGGCGAGAGATGGTAGCCGCCTGGCTTAAAAGGGTGGAGAACCTTGGTGAACATAAGAAGCCAGACGATCCGATGCGAAGTTATGACTTCACCTGGCTTTGGCGTGAACTCGGGCTGGAGGCGTTGAGGCGCTAGAGTGTGATGACATTACGTTGCGCCATAGCCTGAATTTCTGAGGTAGTTGGCGCATTCATGTGGTGGGAATGCATTGAGCAATGTACCGATGCGGCGCCATGTTGTTTCGACGGATCGTTCTGCGGCCTTTCGCAGGAGATGTTTGAGCTTGGCAAAGACTTGCTCAATCGGATTGAGGTCAGGGCTATAGGGCGGCAGGAACAGCAGCCTGGCACCTCTGGCCCTGATCGCGGCGCGAACGGCAGGTTTCTTGTGGCTGGAGAGATTGTCCATGACGACGATGTCTCCGGGCATGAGCGCCGGACAGAGATGTTCTTCGACCCATGCGGTGAAGCTGGCGGCGTTGATCGGCTGATCGAACACGAAGGGCGCATCGATCCGGTCGCAGCGGAGGGCTGCGATGAAGGTCATCGTTTTCCAGTGGCCGTAGGGCACCTTGGCATGGAGCCGCTGTCCGACTGGAGCCCAGCCTCGCAAGGGTGCCATGTTGGTCTTGGCCCAGGTCTTGTCGACGAAAACCAGGCGGCGAGGATCAGGTCGTCCCTGGAACTTCTTCCACTGCTCGCGACGCCGGGCGATCTTCGGGCGCAGTTGCTCGGCGGGAAGAACGCTTTTTTTGACGCTCAGACCTTCGGCGTGAACGAAGCGCCAGACCTGAACATAGTCCACCTTTACGCCACGCTCGGCCAGCTCGGCCACCAGCCCCCGCAGGGTGAAGTCAGTCTTGGTTCGATCCAGCAGCCAGTCACGCAGTTCACCCGTCAGCAACCGGGGCTTGTGGCCACCAACCTTGCCAGGAGCCGGACTGCCTGACGCCCGGTAGCGCTGCGACCAGCGTACAACCGTCGCCGCGCTGATGCTCAAGGCCGCAGCAACCGTCCGAACACTCTCCCCAGCCACAACACGCGCTATCGCGCGCTCCCGCAAATCCATCGAATAGGGTCTGGTCATCGCCGCTGGCCTCCAAACCCAGCAAGCAGCTTGAATCAGAAAATCACGCCCACGTGAATCCCAATTCGATTCAATCAAACGTCATCCCGCTCTAGAGACTACTGCGCTCAAGCGCACGCATTTCTTGCCCTAGGCTGTTTCTGATGATACTTTATCAGCAGCGCTCAGAGACGAATTTCAGGCAAGAATTTTTTCTTCGGCTTGCACAAGGACGCTCCATCCTATTTGGAAGTTGGAGCCTCCGGCAAAACTGGGCCGGTTCAATCCCTACAAATGCGCTTCTCAAGAAAGGCAGAAACGGGCAGCCAAGGACGGCTTCACGATAGCGGAAACGCTAAAACCGCCTGAGCAATCGGTCTATATAATCCAACTCCACCGGCGGTCGTTCGCGCTCCGCGCCGCGGCGGCGGAGTTCCTGTTGCAATTGATGCGACCGCATGCGTTCCGCATCGCCCGGCACCAAGGTATCGCCGGCATTATCCTGCGCTGAGCCGCCGGCTTCGCGCCGATCCCGCCCGAGCGGATCGCGGCCCTCGCCACGCTGGGCTTCCTGATCCTGCCCTTCGCCGCCTTGCTGACCGCCGGCCATTTCCTCGCCCTCACCCTCGCCCTCACCTTCGCCGGGCTGAGGCGGGCCGAATTGGCGCTGCATGCGTTGCGACATTTGCCGCCCGCCTTCAGTTAGTGCGCGGATCGCCTGTTGCTGCGCGCTGCGCGGGTCGCGGCCCTCGGCAAGCGCTTCCGCCGCGTCACGCATGGCGCGATCGGCTTCCGCCAAGGGGGCGGGCACATCGCCAGTCAATTCGCCGTATTGCTGCATCAATTCACCCAGCGCGCGGCGGAGAGCGCGTTGCGTGCGCGCATCACGTGCTGCTTCTTCGCGGGCTTCGGGTGTTTGCGGGCGGGGCGGCGGTGGCCGGCGCGCATCATTGCGCGTGTTTTCCTGATCTCCACTGCGGCGATGGGCGCGGTCCAGCATTTCCGCTTCCCGACGGACCATATCCTGCAAAGCACCCATTTGCTGCTGGCCGCGTTGGCGTTGTTGGCGCTGGCGATCTTCCGCGCGGCTGGTGCGGCCTTCTTCAAGGGCTTGCAGCATTTCCTCAAGCTCGGCCATTTCGCGGTCGGCATCTTCCTGGCGGCCATCGCGCGTGGCGTCTTCCAGGCGGCGGGTGCGGCGTTCCAATTCGCGGCGATCGAACACGCGCTGCTGCGGGTCGTAGCTCAGCGCTTCATTGTTTTCGCGCTGCATACGCTCAGCCAGGGCTTCCAGGTGGCGGCGAATGGCTTCGCGCAATTCCTGGATACGGCGCTGCAGTTCAGCGCGTTGTTCGGCGCGTTCTTCAGGGTTGCGTTCAGAATTGGCCTCAGCGTTTTCGCGGCGCGCTTCTTCCAGGGCTTCGCGCAGGGCTTCACGCGCCTGGGCCAAGGCGCGCGCGGTGCGGTCCGTGCGGCCTTCTTCCAAAGCCACCGCCACATCCCAGAGAATCTGCTGCACTTCCCCCACAGCCTCATCACGCCGATCACGCCCCAGCCTATGCCGCGCGGCGCGCAGGGTCAGGAACATGCCCGTATCATGTTCAAAGGCTTCCGGCGCATTGGTGATGCGGTCCAATTCACGCCGCGCCGGTTCGCGTGCGCTGGGGTCGAGCGACAGCGCACGACGGAGTGCGATCAATTGCTGCGCGACGGGATGCGAAAAGCGCCGTTCCGGCAGCACCAGAAACGCGCCTTCGGACTTGCCTTCCTGTTCCGCGCCATCGCGGGCAAAAAGCCGCGCTTCCACTTCAAGCCCCGCCCAGGGATGGGCGGAAAAATCATGCTGCGCCGCCCCCTGCGCCTGGCGCGGCGCACCGCCGGGCAAGGGCATATCCTGCGTCACCGGTGGGGCAGATGGCCTTTGCTTCAGGCGTAATTCAACGCGCAGCGCCGCCAAGCCCCAATCATCTTCCGCCTTCCAGGGCAGGCGCAGCCCAAGCCCCCTGCCGGCGCGCGCCGGAGAGGGATCCCAAGCAACCACGGGCGGTGCATCGGGGGTAATCGTTAGCGCCCATTGCGCCACGTCGCGCCCATCGCGCTTCAGCACCAGGGCACCGCCCTCAGTCAAAGGCAGTTCCAGCGCATGGCTTTGCGCATCCATGCGCGCAAAAGCATGGGCCGCACCGCCCAGGCGCAATTCCGGCGGATTGGCGCTGCCCGAAAACACCATATGCAACCGGCTACCCTCCGGCACCGCCACGGCGCCGCCTTCAGCCTTCAAGAATTGCGGCGGGGCGCCGGTATAGGCCGGCGGCGTAATCCAGGCTTCAAACCGCGCCGCCACCGATACGGCAGGCGCCAAGGGTTCGGCAAAGGGTGGCAGTAGCGCGGAGAGCAGCCTTTCCGGTGCCTCCCGCCCCGCCATGCCAAGGCTGGCCACCAATGCTACCAGCACCGCAGCCCGCAATGCCCGAGGGTCCCGCGACGCCAGACCTGGTTTGGGTCGCGCCACGCGCAAATGGTCAAGCTGCGCCACCGCCCGGTCCCGATGCGCCTGCCAGAGCGCCTGCGCCATGGCGTCATCCCCCGCGGGGCGATCCGCCAGCACGGCAAGCGGGCGATGCGCCAGGCCAGAATCGCGTTCCAGCCGCCGCGCCGCCGCATCTGCCGCCGGTGCCCGCAGCCCCAGCGCGGCGCGATAACCAAAATAGCCAAGCGTGGCGGCAAAACCGATCAGGATCAGCAAATGCAGCGCAGGCGGAAGCGTGGGCAGAAACCCGGTAAAGGCCAGCACCAAAAAGGCGCCCAGCACACCCAGCGGTGGCCATAAGGCGCGCCAAGCGCCTTCCCACCAAAGTGCAAGCCGAGAAAGCCCAAGCTTCAAGCCCAGGGCACCAAGGCCCCGTTCTTCAGGCGACGCTTTCCCCGGCGATTCTGTCATTCCATCAGCCATTCCGGCACGCGCTGGCCGGCATGAAGGGCTTCATAGGATTGGCGGTCCCGCACCACGGCGAAGCGCGCGCCATCTACCAGCACCTCGGCCGCCAAGGGCCGCGCATTATAGGTGGAAGACATGGTGGCGCCATAAGCCCCGGCATCGAGTAGCGCGACCAAGGCGCCCGGCGGCAAATCCGGCAAAGCGCGGTCACGCGTGAAGCAATCGCTGCTTTCGCAGACCGGGCCAACCACATCAGCCGGCGCAAGTGGCGCAACAAGCGCGGCTGGCGAGACCGGCAAAATGCCATGCCAGGAATCATACATGGCCGGGCGCAGCAGGTCATTCATCGCCGCATCCAGCACCACAAAACGCCGCGCCGCGCCCTGCTTTTGCAGGATCACACGCGACAGCAGCACCCCCGCCGGCCCGGCAATCCAGCGCCCCGGTTCCAGCATAACCGGGAGGCCCAGCGCGCCAAGCTCTGCCTTGATGGCCCCCGCAAGCGCCGCCGGCGCGGGCGCAATTTCATCGCGATAGGCAATGCCAAGCCCGCCGCCGCAATCCACACGCTCAATCGGCAAGCCTTGCAGGCGAATGGCCCGCACCAATTCCGCCAAGCGCGCATAGGCCGCACGATAAGCACCCATGCCCACGGTGATCTGGCTGCCGATATGGGTTGCGATGCCAATCGGGCGAATGCCGGGCAGTGCTGCCATGCGCGCGTAAAGCGCCAGCGCATCATCATAAGCCACGCCGAATTTGTTTTCGCTGAGGCCAGTGGTGATCTTGGCGTGGGTCTTCGCGTCCACATCTGGGTTGACGCGAATAGCAACGGGCACCACACGCCCCATGCCGGCGGCGATGGCGGAAATCATATCGATTTCCTCAATGCTTTCGGCATTGATTTGCATAATGCCTTCGGCCAGCGCCAGGCGAATTTCGCGTTCGGATTTACCGACACCGGAAAAGACAATGGCGCTGGCGGGAATGCCGGCTAGCAGCGCGCCGCGCAATTCGCCTTCACTCACCACATCGGCGCCAAGCCCTTCGCGCCCCAGCAGCGCTAGCACCGCCAGATTGTCATTGGCCTTGGTGGCAAAATGCACCGTCGAGGTCAGCCCCGCATCGGCCAGGGCTGAACGCAGCGCCCGCGCACGGCGGCGCAAGCTGCCGGCGGAATAGACCCAAGTCGGGCTGCCCACCACCTCGGCAATGCGTGCCAGCGGCACATCTTCCATGACCAGCCCATCATGGGCATGGCGTGTCAGTTGCGGGCGCTGCGCCAGCAATTCGGCGAAGGAAGGATCATTGCCCGGATCAAGGGCAGGAGCAGGTGCGGCCATCCCCCTATTGTCGTGATGCGCGCGGATTATCGCAAGCGGGAAAGTGCCCGATCAGCGATTTGGGTATTGCCGAGGGTGGGTAATTTCTTCAGGCGGGCCGGGCGGGCGGACCGGCCCCATCCGGCCACAGGCTGAGGCCAGGAAGGCCACCGCCAGCAGCAGCAATAGGGATTGCGCGCCAAACCTCATGCCAGCTTCGCCTTCCATTCGGCAGCCATGGCCGCGACATTTGCCGGAGCCGTGCCGCCATAGGATGTGCGCGACCGGACGGAGGCTTCAACTGTCAGCACATCAAACACGCCCTGGGTGATGCGTGGTTCCACAGCTTGCATTTCAGCCAAGGTCAGGCCGGAAAGATCAACGCCGCGCGCTTCGGCCTTGGCCACCAGCGTGCCAGTGACGTGATGGGCGTCTCGGAAGGGCATTTTCAGGCTGCGCACCAGCCAATCCGCCAGATCAGTCGCGGTGGAAAAACCTGCCCCGGCAGCGGCGGCCAACCGTTCCGTCTGTGGCTTCATATCCCGCACCATGCCGGCGGTGGCGGCCAGCGTCAGGGTCAGGTTTTCGGCAGCGTCAAAAATGCCTTCCTTGTCTTCTTGCATATCCTTGAAATAGGTCAGTGCCAGGCCCTTCATGACCGTGAGCATCCCCATCAGCGCGCCCATCACGCGGCCTGTCTTGCCGCGCACAAGCTCCGCCGCATCGGGATTGCGCTTTTGCGGCATGATAGAACTGCCCGTGGTGAAGGCATCGGATAGCTTCACGAAGCCGAAATAGGGGTTGGTCCAGATCACAATCTCTTCCGCGAGGCGCGAAAGATGCACGCTGCACATCGCACAGCAGAACAGGAATTCAGCGGCGAAATCGCGTGATGCTACAGCATCCAAGCTGTTCCGCATCGGCCGATCAAAGCCCAAAGCCTTCGCGGTCATGTGACGGTCAATCGCAAAACCTGTACCCGCCAAAGCCGCCGCGCCAAGCGGGCTTTCATTCAGGCGCGCGCGGCAATCCGCCAAGCGCGACAAATCACGCGACAGCATTTCAACATAAGCCATCATGTGATGGCCGAAGGTCACGGGCTGGGCCGGCTGCAAATGCGTGAAGCCCGGCATGACGCTGCCCGCATGTTCTTCCGCGCGCGCGACCAGGGCGCGCATCACATCCTTGATCTGGCCGGACAACCCATCAATCGCATCACGCACCCAAAGCCGCACATCAAGCGCCACCTGGTCATTGCGCGAACGCCCCGTGTGCAGGCGCTTGCCGGCTTCCCCGATGGTCTCTGTCAGACGCGCTTCGATATTCATGTGAATATCCTCAAGCGCGTCATTAAAGGGGAAATTGCCGGCTTCGATGCGCGCCGCGATTTTTCCAAGGCCGTCGCGTATCGCGGCCTCGTCTTCCTCGCTGATGATCCCTACATGCTTGAGCATGGCGGCATGGGCCAAGCTGCCTTGGATATCCTGGCGCCACATCTTGCGATCAAACCCGATCGAGGCATTGATGGCGGCCATGATGGCCGAGGGGCCTTGGGCGAAACGTCCGCCCCATTGCTGGTTCGCGCTGCTGCTGCTCATGCGAAGGGAGTGTCTTTCGTGCCTGTTCTGAACCGCCGTTCCGCGATGTTTTGCGCCCCGGCCTTGTTTGGCGCGACCCTACTCGCGCCCGGTCTGTCGCGGCAAGGGTGGGCGGCGAAAGGGCTTGAGAAATTGCGGGAGGTCGCCAGCCCAGCACCGTCGCCGGCCATTACCTTCACCGATGCGGATGGCAAGGAAACCACGCTGGCGAATTTCGCCGGGCAGGGCTTGGTGATCAATCTTTGGGCCACCTGGTGCCCGCCCTGTGTTGCGGAAATGCCCGCGCTGGACCGGCTGCAAGCCATGCTGCGGGCGGAACGCATTGCCGTGCTGGCGCTTTCTTCGGATCGCGGCGGGCGGGCGCAGGTGGAACCCTTTTATCAGCGCCTGGGGCTGAAGGAACTCGCGATCTGGCTGGACCCACGCGGGGCAGCGGCGCGGGCTTTGGGCGCTAGGGGCCTGCCGACAACGGTGCTGATTGACCGCGCAGGGCGTGACGTGGCGCGGCTGGAAGGCGAAGCGGCCTGGGATGCGCCGGAATTGGTGGCGGCGGTGCGCCGATTGGTCGGCGCGCCCTGATCTGATCAGTTGGTCGGCACGCTCGGCAGGCTGGGCAGGCCAGGCGCCGCCGGGGCCGTGATCGGCGCTGGGCCATCCAGGATGGACCGGTTCTGTTGCGATGCGCCCTTGGTCAGCAGGGCCAGGGTCAGCGCCAGGGCGAAGAAGGCCGCGCCCAGGATGGCGGTGGAACGCGTCAGCAGATTGGCCGTGCCGCGCCCGCCCATGAAGGACCCCATGCCCTGGGAAGAACCCACGCCAAGCCCGCCGCCCTCGCTCCGCTGGAGCAGGACGACGCCAATCAGCGCAAGCGTCACGAAAAGATGCAGGACGAGCAGGACGGTAATCATGGTGGCAGGCTTTTAGCCGAGGCCGCCGCGCCCGGCTAGACTGAATCTGGGCTGTCACAAACAAGTAGGCGCCAGACCCTGGACCAGCGCCCCTGCCATCGCCATTGTGAGGGGCTGGAAAAGTCAGCAGAGGCTTGTCATGGGTAGCATCTTTCTCGGGCGCCGCGCGCTTCTGGCAGGCGGTGCCGGGCTGGCGGCAGCGGCGGCGGGGCGCGGGGCGGCAGCGCAGGGTGCGCCGATCCGCATTGGGGAGCTCAATTCGTATAGCCGCATGGCGGCCTTCTGCATCCCCTATCGCAACGCCATCCAAATGGCGGCAGAGCAGATCAACGCCGCCGGCGGCGTCATGGGCGGGCGGCGGCTGGAATTCATCTTCCGCGATGATGGCGCGACACCAGGTGACGCGGTGCGCGTGGCGGAGGAATTGCTGACGCGCGAGAATGTTGCCTTCATCGCCGGCACGTTTCTTTCCAATGTCGGGCTGGCCGTCGCGGACTTCGCCAATCAGCGCAAGCGGTTGTTTTTTGCGACTGAACCGCTGAGCGATGCGATCACCATGGCGCAGGGCAATCGCTACACATGGCGGCTCCGCCCTTCCACCTTCATGCAGACGCGCATGTTGGTGGAAGCAGCGCGCGGTAGGCCGCAAAGGCGCTGGGCGATTGTGGCGCCGAATTACGAATACGGGCAATCGGCGGCGGCGAACTTCAAACGGCTGATTGGCAGCGCCATCCCAGGGGCTGAGATTATCGCCGAACAATACCCAGCCCTTGGCCGCATTGATGCGGGGGCGACGGTGGGGGCGCTTTCGCAGGCGCGGCCCGATGCCATTTTCAATGTGCTGTTCGGCCCGGACCTGACGGCCTTTGTGCGGGAAGGCAATACGCGCGGGCTTTTTGAGCGCCGCTTCGTGCTTTCCCTGCTGACAGGTGAGCCGGAATACATGATCCCGCTTGGTGATGAAACGCCGGAAGGTTGGGTGGTGACTGGCTATCCCTGGGATCAGGTGGAAGGCGCCGAACATCGCGCCTTTGTTGAAGCCTATCGCGCGCGTTTCAACGACACACCGCGCAAGGGCAGCCTGCTTGGTTATGTGACGGTGCAGGTGCTGGCCAATATGCTGAACCGCGCCAATAGCCTGGATAATGAGGTGTTGGTGGATACGCTGCGTGACCTTCGCACCGATACGCTGGTCGGCAATGTGACGATGCGCGGCATTGATCACCAAGGCACCATGGGCACCTGGGTTGGCGAGACCACGCAGCGCAATGGCCAGGGCATCATGCGCAATGCGCGCTATGCCGATGGTTCGGATTACATGTTCCCGGAAGAAGAAGTGCGGGCCGCGCGCCGGGCGTGAGCGTGGAATTCAGCTTTCTGCTGGTCCAGGCGCTTTCGGGCCTGGCCAGCGCATCATCCCTTTTCATCATCGCCTCGGGCCTCACGCTGGTGTTTGGCGTGACGCGCATTGTGAATTTCGCGCATGGGTCCTTCTATATGCTTGGCGCTTATGTGGCGGTGACGATCGTGCCGTGGTTGTTGCAGATTGAAAGATCGCCCACGCTATTTTTCGTGGGTGTGCTGATTTCCGCATGCGTAGTGGGTGTGCTGGGCGTGCTGATGGAAATCCTGCTGCTGCGACGGATCTATAAGGTGCCGGAGCTATTTCAATTGCTGGCGACCTTCGGCGTGGTGCTGATGGTGCAGGATGCGGTGCTGCATATCTGGGGACCGGTGGATATTGCGGGGCCTCGTGCACCGGGGCTGCGCCATGGCGTGATGATTCTGGATCAGCGTTTTCCGGCCTATGAGTTGTTTTTGATTTGCGCCGGGCCTGTAGTGCTTGGGCTATTGTGGTTGCTGATGCACAAGACGCGCTTTGGCGTTTTGTTGCGCGCCGCGACGCGGGACCGCGACATGGTGGGCGCGCTTGGCGTCAATCAGGCCTTACTGTTTACCGGCACGCTGTTTCTGGGCGCCTTTCTGGCGGGGCTGGGCGGTGCCTTGCAGATCCCCCGCGTTTCGGCATCCGCGCAGATGGATCTTTCCATCATCACTGAGGCCTTTGTGGTGACAGTGATTGGCGGCATGGGCTCCATCGGCGGTGCCTTTTTGGCCGCGCTGCTGATTGGGCAATTGCAGGCTTTCGGCGTGCTGATTTTCCCGAAAATCACGCTGGTGCTTGTGTTCTTGCTGATGGCGCTGGTGCTGGTGGTAAAGCCCTGGGGCCTGCTTGGCCGGCCTGAGGCCGCGCCGGTTTCGGCAATGCCCGAGGGTATCGCGAGCCCGCGCCGCTTTCGCGCTTTTGAAAAGCTTTTGCTGGTACTGGCGCTATTGGTGGCGGCCATGCTGCCTCTATTTGGTGATGCCTATGCGGTGAAGGTGGCGACCGAGGTTTTGATCTTCGCGCTTGCTGCCTTTTCGCTGAATTTCCTGGTGGGCAATGGCGGAATCGTGAGCTTCGGCCATGCCGCCTATTTCGGCCTTGGTGCCTATGCGAGTGGGCTTTTGGTGACGAAGCTCGGCATGCCGATGGAACCGGCGCTGATTGCCGCACCCTTGGCGGGTGGGTTTTTCGCGGCCTTGTTCGGATTTTTCATCGTGCGCTTGCAGGGCATTTATCTGGCGATGCTGACCCTTGCCTTTGCGCAAATTGCCTATGCGGTCTGCTTTCAATGGGTGGAAGTCACGGGTGGTGATAATGGCATTGTCGGCGTTTGGCCCGCGCCTTGGGTGGCATCGCGCATTGCCTATCATTACCTGGTGCTGGTGGTGGCGGTGCTTGGGATCTTTGCGCTGCGCCACGTGATCTATGCGCCCTTTGGCGCAAGCCTGCGCGCGGCGCGGGATTCGGCGGCGCGGGCGGAGGCGATTGGCATTGATGTGCGCGCCCATCGCTGGCTTGGCTTCACCATCGCCGGTGCGGCGGCTGGGCTGGCCGGCGGGCTATATGCATTCTCCAAAGGTTCGATTGATCCGACGTTGCTCGGCATTCCCTTGTCAGTGGATTTTCTGGCGATGATTCTGCTGGGTGGGATGCAAAGCGTGATGGGGCCGGTGCTGGGGGCGGCGGCTTTCCACAGCATCAAGGATGTCTTCATGCCGCTTACGGATCATTGGCGCTTCTTCCTCGGCGCTTCGATCATTGCGCTGGTGCTGATCTTTCCGCGCGGCCTGGGCGGCGCCTATGCTTCGTTGCGCGCTCGCTTTGCAGGTGGCGCGCCATGACGCTGCTGGCGGTTGAGAAGCTCAATAAAAAATTCGGCGGCGTGGTGGCGGCACGCGATGTGAGTTTCTCGCTGGAAGTAGGCCAGATGCTGGCTATGATCGGCCCGAATGGTGCCGGCAAATCCACCAGCTTCAATATGGTGGGCGGGCAATTGCGGCCCGATAGTGGGCGCGTGATGCTGGAAGGGCAAGACATTACCGGCCTACCGCCGCGCGCCATTTGCCGGCTTGGCGTGGGGCGTAGCTTTCAGGTGGCGCAGACCTTTCTTTCGATGTCGGTGCTGGAAAACCTGCAAATGGCGCTGATCGCCCATGCTGAGCGCACGCGTGATATGCTGGCGCGTGCCGATGCGCTGTTCCGCGATGAAGCGCTTGAATTGCTCGATCAGCTTGGCATGGCGGACGCAGCCGCACGGCCCATGAATACGCTGGCCTATGGCGATGTGAAGCGCGTGGAGCTTGCCATTGCGCTTGCCGGTAAGCCACGGCTTTTGCTGATGGATGAACCCACCGCCGGCATGGCGCCTGGCGAACGCGCTGCGCTGATGCGCCTGGTGGCGGGCATTGCGCGGCGTGCCGCCATTGGCGTGCTGTACACCGAACATGACATGGATTCGGTCTTCGCCCATGCGGACCGCATCCTTGTGCTGGTGCGGGGCGAGATCATCGCAGCCGGCACGCCGGAAGAAGTGCGCGCCAATCCTGAAGTGCAGCGTGTTTACCTCGGCACTTCCGGCTTGCGCGCTGCCTTGCGCGCCAGGGCTACGGCGCATGGCTGATACCGTGCTGGAAGTGGAAGGCCTGCGCGCCGGCTATGGGCCGGCAGAGATCCTGTTTGGCATTTCACTAAAGCTTGCGCGCGGCGAAGTTGCCGCGCTGATGGGCCGGAATGGCGCGGGCAAATCCACCACGCTGAAAGCAATCATGGGCCTGCTGCCACCACGCGCTGGGCAAGTACGCTTTGCGGGGCAGGAGATTGCCGGCCTGCCGGCCTTTCGCATCGCGCGCCTTGGGCTTGGTTATGTGCCAGAAGATCGGCGCGTTTTCACCGATCTGACGGTTGCCGAAAATCTTGAAGTCGGCCGCCGTGCGGCGCGCGGCCATGCCGCCTGGACCCCCGAGCGTCTTTTCGAGATTTTCCCGAATCTGGCTGCGATGCGCGGCCGCCGCGCCGCCGCCATGTCCGGCGGTGAACAGCAAATGCTTGCAATTGCGCGTACACTCATGGGCAATCCCGAAGCCGTGCTGCTGGATGAACCCTCAGAAGGTCTCGCCCCTGTCATTCTGGAATTGATGGCCGATGCCGTGCTGCGCATGAAGCGTGAGGGCATCGCTGTGCTGCTCTCAGAACAGAATTTCGATTTTGCGGCGGCGGTGGCGGATCGCGCCTATGTGATTGAACGCGGTGAAATTCGCTATGATGGCAGCATGGCAGCGCTGGATGCAGACCCGGCGCTACGCGCGCAACACTTGGCTTTGTAGTGGCCTATTTCGGCAGGTTCGCAAAAACCTCATCCACCGCAGTGCCGAAGCGTTCCACGATCATCTCCACATCCCGCGCCGTCACGATATAGGGCGGTGAGAGAATCACGTGATCACCATGCTTGCCGTCAATCGTCCCACCCATGGGGTAGCACGCAAGCCCATGCGCGAAGGCCGCATGCTTGATGCGTTCATTGACGGCAAGCGCGGGGTCGAAAGTTGATTTGCTCGCGCGGTCTTGGACGAATTCCACCGCCCAGAACAGCCCGCGCCCACGAATATCACCGACATGGCGATGATTGCCGAGCCGTTCCACCAAGCCGCGTTCCAATAAAGCCCCCATGGCGCGCGTATTGGCGAGCAGGTTTTCTTCCGCGATCACTTCCTGCACTGCCAAAGCCGCGGCACAGGCCACGGGATGCGCCTGATAGGTATGGCCATGCTTGAAAGTGCCTGTGCCACGCTTCAATGTTTCCACCACTCGGGCATGCACCAGAATGCCGCCAATCGGCTGGTAACCTCCACCGAGCCCCTTGGCGATCACTTGAATATCCGGCGATACACCTTCCTGTTCCCAGGCATGCAAAGTGCCGGTGCGGCCCATGCCGGACATCACCTCGTCCAAAATCAACAGCGCGCCATGACGATCACACACCGCGCGCATGGCCTGGAAATAACCAGGCAGCGCAGTGGCGCAACCAAGCGTCGCCCCCACCACGGTTTCAGCGCAAAAGGCAATCACATTGCGCGGGCCAAGGCGCTGGAATTCCGCTTCCAATTCGGCTGCCAGCCGCGCGACATAATCGGCATCGCTTTCATCATCACGCCGATCGCGATAGGCATAGCAGGGCGAGACATGGCTGAAAGCATCAGAAAGAATCGGCGCATAAGGCGCGCGCCGCGCGATATTGCCACTGGCCGCCAGTGCACCCAATGTATTGCCGTGATAGGATTGCCGCCGCGCGATGAAGCGCGTGCGCTGAGGCTCTCCCGCTTCCAGAAAATACTGCCGCGCGATTTTGAGCGCGGCTTCCATCCCCTCACTGCCTGACGAAACAAAATAGGCATGGGTCAGCCCGCCTGGCTTATGCCCGACCAGCACTTCAGCCAGCTTCTCAGCACTGCCGGCGCTGAACAGCGCGGTATGCGCGTAGCAGAGGCGATCAATCTGCGCCTTCATCGCCGAAACCACATGCGGATGGCCATGGCCAAGACAGGCCACCGCCGCGCCGCCGGAGCCATCAATCACATCATGCCCGGTTGAATCCCTCAGCCAAATCCCCTGCCCGGAAACGGCAATGGGCGGGTCCTTCAACAGGTTGCGATGTACAATATGGGACATGGCGAGGGCTCCTTCACCGATATCCTGCCGCGTTATGCCCCGCAGGGCTAGAAGCTAATTTCAGGGCGTCAGCAGCCCAACCACCGCGCCGGTCATGCAGCAGGCGATGGAAGCCGAAACCAAAGATGGCAGGCCAAGGCGCAAAATATCTGCGCGCCGTTCCGGACACATGCCGGCCATGCCCGCCACCATGATCCCAACCGATCCGAAATTGGTGAAACCACAGAGCGCATAGGTCAGGATCAGGCGAGATCGTTCCGAAAGCCCCGCGCCGCCGGATTGTGCGAGTTCAAGGTAGGACACGAATTCATTCACCACGATTTTCACGCCAAGCGAGGATGCAACCGTGGCCGCTTCCGCCGCCGGCACGCCCATGGCCCAAGCAACCGGCCATAACAGCAACCCAAGCAGGCGTTGCAGCGTGAAGCCGGTTGCGGGTTCCAGCGCCATATTCACCAAAGCGACCAAGGCGACAAAGACAATCAACGACGCCATGATGCCAAGCAGCAGCGAAAGCCCATCCTGCGTGCCGCGTACCAGCGCATCCATGCTGCTATCGTAAAGTTTAAGCGGTGCGCCGGTGTCATGATCCGCCGCGGTGCTGCCGCTTTCCGCCGGCAGCACCAAAAGCGCGGCGAGGATCGTGGCGGGCGCGGAAATCAGGCTCGCGGTCAGTAATTGCCCTGCCGCATCGGGCACCACGGGCGCGATCATCAGCGCATAGACCACCAGCGTATTGCCGCTGATGGTGGCAAGCCCCGCCGTCATCACCACGAAAAGCTCGGCGCGCGTCATGCGCGCCAGCCAGGCGCGGATCATGAGCGGTGCTTCCACCATGCCGACAAAGACATTGGCGGCAACACCAAAGCCAGCCGCGCCGCCAATGCCGAAAAGCCGTTGCAGCACCGCCGCCATTACGCGCACAATCGCGGGCAGAATGCCCCAGTGATAGAACAATGCGGAAAGCGCGCCGACCACCAACACCAAGGGCAAAGCTTGGAAGAACAGAATGAAGGAAGCGCCGGGCCGCAATTCCTGAAAGGGTAAGGCGCCGCCGCCCAAATAGCCAAAGACCAGTGATGTGCCGGCCTGGGTTGCGACGGCCAGCGCATTCACTGCATCACCCAAATAGGCAAAGCCTGCGCGCAGCGGCGCAATATGCAACAGCGCCGCGCCAAGGGCGATTTGCAACGCAAGCCCCATCACCAGCACACGTACAGAAATACCGCGCTTGAAGCCGCCCAATCCCCAAGCCAGCAGGCAAAGCGCCAGCAGGCCAAAACCGGATTGCGCTTGCAGCGCGGTCATGGGGGCGGGTCATCCTCATCGGTTGAGGCCGCGCCTTCCACACCAAGCAGGCCGGCGGCCTGATCGCCCGGCATTGCCTCCACATCCTTCAGCTTACGCGCGATGCTGCGCGTGCGGGTGCGTGCCTCGCCTATCGAATTGCCCACTGTTGTCACCTGCCTGCCAAGTTTTTCCAAAACGCCATCCATCTTCGCCATTTCTGCCTTGGTGGCAGAAAGCAATTCGCGCACGCTTTCGGCATTTTTCGAAAGCGCAAGTGTGACATGCCCAAGCTGGATGGTGCGCAGCATGGCCGGCAGCAAGGAAGGCCCCGCGATGAAGACCCGCGCATTGCGCCCGATATCATCAATCAGCCCTGGAATGCGCGCCACTTCCGCGTAAAGCCCTTCGGTCGGCAGATACATCACGGCAAATTCCGTGGTGGTGGGCGGGTTGATGTATTTGTCGCGAATCTTCAACGCCTCACCGCGAATGCGCGCTTCCAAGCCCTTGCGCGCTTGCGCCTCGGCCTCAATCTCGCCCGCATCATGGGCTTGCAGCAGGCGTTCGTAATCCTCCACCGGGAATTTCGCATCCACTGGCAGACGCACCGGCGCTTCCTGGCCAACCGGCATCAGAATGGCGAATTCCACCGTGTCATTGCTGCCGTCGCGCAGCTTCACATTCGTCTCATAAGAACCTTGCGGCAGGAAATCATCCAATAGCGCCTTCACCTGCGCTTCACCCCAGCCACCGCGCGTTTTCACGTTGGAAAACAGGCGTTTCAGGTCGCCCACCTGGCTCGCGACCGATTGCACATTGCCCATCATGGTCTGAATGGCGTTGAACTGGTCAATCACGCGGGTGAAGCTTTCGCTCATCTGCTTTTCGACCGCCGCGCCCAATTGTTCATTCACACTGGCCTGAATTTCCGCGAGCCGTTTGTCATTGGCTTCGCGCATTTCCTTGAGCTTGGCTTCAAGCTCTGCCCGGCTTTCATTGCCCTTGCGGTCAATCACATCGCGCGCTGCCGCCATTTCCGCGGCGATGGCATTCTTCATGGCGGCTTGTGCTTCGGCCAAAGCGGCGCGCACCTGTTCCACCATCACCTGCACGCGCGCGGCGGCATCGGCGTTTTCCTGGCGCAGCTTGGCGGCGTTTTCGCGCGCTTCCAACACGCCCTGTTGTTGCGCCTGGGCGGTGGCGCCCTGCACTTCCATAAGTTTGGTGGTCAGCGCCGACATTTCGCGGCTCAGATTAGTCTCACTTGCGGAGAGCGCGGCTTTGACATCCCCAGCCAAGCCCCCAAGCCTTTCGCCCTGCCGTTCCTGTGCCGCTTGCAGCATGGCCACGGCAGGATCAGGCGCGGGCTTGCGCAACAGCAGCGCCAGCAATAGCGCTGCCACCACGCCAAGGCCGAGCAGCACCAGAAGGTTTTCAAGCGCCATGCCTTGCCCTCAATGCCTGAAATGCCGCATGCCGGTGAAAACCATGGCAAGCCCTGCCTTATCGGCGGCTTCAATCACCTCATTATCACGGATCGAACCGCCAGGCTGGATAACGGCAGTTGCACCGGCGGAGGCTGCAATTTCCAGCCCATCGGCAAAGGGGAAAAACGCATCGGATGCGACCACGGAACCCTTGGCCAAAGGTTCAGGCAGCCCCGCTGCCTTGGCCGCGGCTTCGCTTTTCCAGGCGGCGATCCGGCTGCTTTCGGCGCGGTTCATCTGCCCCGCGCCAATGCCAACCGTCGCCAACCCCTTCGCATAAACAATGGCGTTGGATTTCACATGCTTGCAGACACGGAAGGCGAAAAGCAGGTCAGCCATTTCAGTGGCCGTCGGTGAGCGCTTTGTCACGCATTTCAGCGTAGCTTCCGTCACGCGCCCGGCATCGCGCGATTGCGCCAGAAAGCCGCCGGCCACGGAACGGAACATCATCCCCGGCGCAGCAGGATCAGGCAGGCCGCCCGTCAGCAGCAGGCGCAAATTTTTCTTTTTGGCGAATACTGCAAGCGCCGCTTCATCCGCATCCGGCGCGATCACCACTTCGGTAAAGATCGCCGTGATGCGTTCCGCCGCTGCCGCATCCAGCTTGCGATTGGCCGCGACAATACCGCCAAAGGCGGAAACCGGGTCACACAACAGCGCGCGATCCCAGGCTTCAGCCAAATCCGCCGCCACCGCCACACCGCAAGGATTGGCGTGCTTCACAATCACAATCGCCGGATCGGCGAATTCAGCGAGGGCTTCAAACGCCGCATCCGTATCGTTCAGGTTATTATAGGAAAGCTCCTTTCCCTGAATCTGCCGCGCGGTGGCAATGCCAGGGCGCGCGCTGCCATCCAGATAGAACGCTGCCGATTGATGCGGGTTTTCGCCGTAGCGGAGCGTCTGGCGGAGTGAACCGGCAAGGGAAAGCCGTTCCGGGAAATCCTGCCCTTCCTGCTTGGCGAACCAACCAGAAATCGCCGCATCATAGGCCGCGGTGCGCGCATAGGCGGCCGCCGCCAGGCGCCGACGCGTGGCCAAGCTGGTGCCACCGGCTTCCGCGATTTCCGCCTGTACTTCGGCGAAATGCGCAGGTTCCGTCAGCACCGCGACATGGGCGTGGTTTTTCGCCGCGCCGCGGATCATCGCCGGGCCGCCGATATCTATGTTTTCGATGCAATCATCGAAATCGGCGCCCTTCGCGACTGTCGCTTCAAAGGGGTAAAGGTTCACCGCCACCAGATCAATCGGCGCAATCCCATGCGCTTCCATTTGCGCCAGATGCTCAGCCAAATCGCGCCGGCCCAGAATGCCGCCATGCACCTGCGGCACGAGCGTTTTCACGCGGCCATCAAGGATTTCCGGAAAGCCCGTATGGTCCGATACATCCTTCACCGGCACGCCAGCATCGCGCAGCGCCTTGGCGGTACCGCCGGTGGACAGAATCTCCACCCCGCGCGCCGCGAGGAAACGGCCAAATTCAATCAGCCCGGTTTTGTCGGAAACGGAAATCAGGGCGCGGCGCGGCGCGATTACATCGGGCATGGCGGGAATCCATCAAAAGCGCCTTGGGCCTTACGCCCGGCGGCAGGGGGGATCAACCCTGACCGGCCTAGTCAACGGGCAGGATGGCGCTGGTCATGTGGCGGCCTCTCCATTTCTGGGCGGCAGGCGGCGCAGCAGCCACAGCATAATCGCCATGGCTGGCAGCGCGGCGGCGGTGGTCAGCAAAAAAAACCATGGCCAGCCCAGGCCTTCCGCCAGCATGCCCGATGTCGCCCCAAGCGTGCGCAAGGGCACCGCCGCCAGTGACGACAGCAGCGCATATTGGGTTGCGGTGAAGCTGCGATTGGTGAGCATCGCAAGGTAGGAAAGAAAGGCCGCGTCAGCCAGGCCATCGGTGAAATTTTCCACCCCCACCTGCGCAAACAGCATGCGGATATCATGCCCCGCAAATGCCAGCGCGACATACATAAGGTTGGAGAGCATTTGCGTGATCCCGGTCAGGATCAAGGCACGCCCGGTGCCAAGCTTCGCCACCAGCCAACCGCCGGCAAGCGCGCCGGCAAGCGTCGCGACAAGGCCGAAGACAGAAGAAACCCCGGCCACTTCCAGGCGCGTGAAGCCCAATTGGCGGTAAAACGGCGCGGTCATGATGCCGGCAAGCGCCTCGCCCAGCTTGAACAGGGCAACAAAGGCCAGGATCGCGAACCAATAGCGCCGCCGCATGAAATCCGCGAAGGGATCAATCACGGCATAGCGCATCCGCGCTGCCCAGCCCTGAGGCGGAAGGCCGGGGCCGCGTGGCGGTTCGGCGGCGAAGACCACGGCAATAACACCAAGCCCCACCATGGCGGCGCATCCGGCAAAGGCAAAGGCCCAGCCGGCGAATTCCGCCATCGTCAACGCGCCCGCAGTCGCGGCCAACAGCGCGCCGCGATACCCCCAAACATAGCAGGCCAACCCATAGCCTTGATCGGCTTCGTCCAGACTTTCGATACGGAAGGCGTCAATCACAATATCCTGGCTGGCAGAAAGAAACGCGACCAGGACCGCCACGGCCACGGTCAGGCTGACATCCAGCGCCGGGTTGGTCTGACCAAGCGCGATAATGGCGCCAATCAGTGGGATTTGGATGGAAAGCAGCCAGCCGCGCCTTCGCCCCAGCCCTCGGAAAAGCGGCGGCGGGCTATGGTCCATCAGCGGCGACCAGAGGAATTTCAGCGAATAGGAAAGCCCGATCAGCGCCGTGAAGCCGATGGCCGCCAGCGAAAGGTTCGATTCCGCCAGCCATTGCCTGAGCGTGAAGGCCGAAAGCGGCAGTGGCACGCCGGCGGCAAAGCCAAGCGCCAGCATCACAAGAAAGCGCTTGTCGCGCCAGCGGGGAAGCGAATCGGCCATTGCCTGAAACTGACAGAAGCGGCGCTGGCCTGCCACTACCCATGACTTGCCCGCGCGACAAAGGCCAGCGCAATATCCCGCCAAGGAATCGAGGAGGCAGCGGCATGAATACCATCGCCAAGGCGAAGGGCCTTTTGATGGA
Organism: Roseomonas sp.; assembly: GCA_020249145.1. GTDB lineage: Bacteria > Pseudomonadota > Alphaproteobacteria > Acetobacterales > Acetobacteraceae > Neoroseomonas. The sequence goes on from JADCGF010000001.1 coordinate 293,347, forward strand.
ACCCGGCAAGACCTGGGATGCCATAGCGGCGGAACCCATGACGCTTGGCGGCGTTCTCACCAGCTATGTGCTGCCCTTGGCCGCGATTCCTTCCATCGGCAGTGCGATTGGCACGTTTCTGGGCGGAAATCTGCCGAATTTCGGTGAATTGGTGATCAGCTACGTCATTGCGGTGGTGAGCGTGCTGATCATGGGCAAGATCATGCCGCCCTTGGCCGCGCGTTTTGGCGCGACGCCGGATGCTGATGCGGGCATGAAGCTGGCGGCCTTCGCGCCGACTGGCGCCTGGTTGGGTGGGCTTGCGCTGATCGTGCCCTCCCTGGGCGGGTTTCTGGCACTGATCGGGGCGCTTTATACCCTTTATCTTTTTTATGATGGCGCGCAGCGGCTGTTTCCCGTTGCGCAGGTGAAGGCGCGGATGCTGGGCTTTTCCGCCGTTTTGGCCTCCATTCTGTTGAATATGCTGATTGGCCTCGCGGTGGGCATCCTTTCCGCCTGAGCCTGCACGCCCATATGGGGCGTGACGAGGCAAGGGTGGATGCAATGCTTGTGACAGTCTTTGGCGGCGCCGGCTTTATCGGGCGCCATATTGTGCAGCGCCTGGCGGCGGCGGGGCACAGTATCCGCATTGCGGGGCGGGATACGGAACGTGCCGCGCGGCTTTGCACCATGGGGGGTGTGGGGCAGATCACGCCCATCTCCGCCTCGGTCACGCATGAGGCTTCCTGCGCCCGCGCCATCGCCAGGGCTGATCTGGTCATCAACCTGGTCGGCATTCTGTTCGAAAGCCGCGCCGGGGATTTCCAGCGCATCCAGGCCGAAGGGGCGGAGCGCGTCGCGCGCCTGGCCGCGGCGGCGGGGGCCAAGCAATTCCTGCATCTTTCCGCGATTGGCGCGGATGCCGGAAGCCCAAGCCTTTACGCGCAAACCAAGGCAGCGGGCGAAGCGGCGGTGCTGGCGGCCTTCCCTGGTGCCATCATCCTGCGCCCTTCCGTTGTGTTCGGGCCGGATGATCAATTCTTCAACCGCTTCGCCGGGCTTGGCGCCATGCTGCCCTTCATGCCGGTGGTGGCGGGCGAAACGCGCTTTCAGCCGGTTTACGTGGGCGATGTGGCGGATGCGGCGATGGCGGCCCTTGCGGACCCATCCGCCGCCGGCAAGGTCTTCGAATTGGGTGGCCCGCGCGTGATGAGCATGCGGCAAGTGCTGCGCTATATTTTGGATGTGACAGGCCGGCGCCGCCCCATGATCGCCCTGCCAGAGGGCTTCGTGCGCCTGCAAGCCCGCCTGGGGGAGCTACTGCCAACGCCGCCGCTTACGCGCGATCAGCTGATTCTGCTGGGCAAGGATAATGTGGTTTCGCCCAATGCCTCGGGATTTCAGGCACTTGGCATTGAACCCAAGGCGGTGGAGGCGATTGTGCCGGCCTATCTGGCGCGGTTTCGCCAGGGCGGGCAACGGGCGGCGGCATCATAAAGTCCGAAACGGTCATATTTTCGGAGTGCAATAGGTCGTTGGAAAGATATAAGGTGGAGGCTACTCTCATTTAGGTCATATTTTCTGTCCTTATTGCGCAAAAAAGACTCGCTTTGGCGATTGGCTTTGGTTATGGGGGCCTTCTGGGCTCAACCGCGACCAAGGACACCCCCCGATGGCCGAGAAAATGCTGCAATTCGTGCGCTTGGCGCAGCACCAGCCGGATAAGCGGGAAGCGACCGACCGCCGCGCCGATTGGGCCGAAGTCTATCGCCCCTTCGTGGCGGAAGCGGCCTCAGAGCAGGCATCCCGCTGTTCCCAATGCGGCGTGCCCTTCTGCCAGGTGCATTGCCCGCTCAATAACAACATCCCGGATTGGCTGAAGCTGACCGCCGAAGGCCGGCTTGAAGAAGCCTATGAGGTCGCGTCCGCCACCAATAACTTCCCCGAAATTTGTGGCCGTGTTTGCCCTCAGGATCGGCTTTGCGAAGGCAATTGCGTGATCGAAAAGGGGTTCAATTCGGTCACGATTGGCGCGGTGGAAAAATACATCACTGATACGGCCTGGGAGAATGGCTGGGTGAAGCCGCCCAAGCCCGTCCGCGAAAGGGCAGAGAGCATCGGCATTATCGGCGCCGGCCCCGCCGGCATGGCGGCGGCGGAAAGGCTCCGCGTGCTGGGCTTTCAAGTGGTGATTTATGATCGGCATGACCGCGCCGGCGGGCTGATGATGTACGGCATCCCAAACTTCAAGTTGGAAAAGGATGTGGTGCTGCGGCGCTGGTACCAATACGCCGAAGGCGGCATTGAATTCCGGCTGAATTGCGCGGTGGGGCGCGATATTTCGCTGGCGGAATTGCGCGGCAACCATGCCGCAGTGCTGATTGCGACCGGTGTCTACAAGGCACGCGATATCGCCGTACCGGGCGCTGATCTGCCCGGCGTGGTAGCGGCGCTGGATTTTTTGATTGCGTCCAACCGCAAGGGCTTGGGCGATGCCGTGCCCGAATTCGATTCCGGTGCGCTCAATGCCGAAGGCCGCCATGTGGTGGTGATTGGTGGTGGCGATACCGCGATGGATTGCGTGCGCACCGCAACGCGGCAGGGCGCTGCTTCCGTCACCTGCCTTTATCGGCGCGACAAGGCGAATATGCCTGGTTCCATGCGCGAAGTGTATAATGCTGAAGAAGAAGGCGTGCGCTTTGAATGGCTAGCTGCGCCAGAAGCCTTTGAAGGCAAGGCGAAGGTCGAAGGCGTACGCGCGGTGCGCATGCATCTTGGCCTGCCGGATGCAACTGGCCGGCAGCAGGTGGAAGCCATCGCGGGCAGTGATTTCACCCTGAAGGCAGATTTGGTGATCAAGGCGCTTGGCTTCGACCCGGAAGATTTGCCGATGATGTTTGAAGAATCCACGCTTTCCGTCACGCGCTGGGGCACGCTGAAGGTGGACCATCGCAGCATGATGACAGCGCTGCCGGGCGTTTTCGCCGCGGGCGATATTGTGCGCGGCGCGTCGCTGGTGGTGTGGGGCATTCGCGATGGCCGCGATGTGGCGGAACAGATCGCGGCTTTTGTTGAGAAGCGGAGCACGGCGCTGGCCGTGGCAGCGGAATGATGCGTCGTTTGATCCTGGCTTTGCTGTTGCTGGCCTCTCCTGCCTTCGCGCAACAGCCGAATGCGCAAGACGAAAAGCTGGTTGCTGCGCGGGAATTGGTGGCGGCGATGCGCGCTGAATCGCAAATCCTGACCACGATTGATGCCATGCGCGGCTATTTGGTGCAGTCATTCGTGACTGCCGCACCGCAGCTTGGTGAAGACCGGGCGCGCGCGTTGGTGGATGAATTCATCATGCCGGAGTTCCGCGCAGGCGTTGGTGAATTTCCAGAGCTGATCGCCGGGCTTTACGCGCAGCGCTTGTCTGCCGCCGAGCTGCGCGAGTTGGCGCGCTTCTATCGAACAGCGCTTGGTCAGCGCCTGCTTGAAATCACGCCTGAAATCACGGCCGCCATCACGCCCATCGCTGCCGCTTGGGGGCAGCGTGTGGTGCAGCAGGCCCTCACCAAGCACCGAGACGCACTTCGGCAACGCGGCTTGCCGCTCTAGTTCTTAGGATTGTGCCATGTTGAACGAACCAGCCTTTGTTACGCATTACCAAGCCGAAGCCGCGCGCCTTTCGCGCGAGGCGCATCTGGACCTGACCGAACATGATGCCTGCGGCGTTGGCCTTGTGGCCGCGCTGGATGGCAAGCCTCGGCGGGAAGTGGTGCAGGCCGGCATTGATGCGCTGCGTGCCGTTTGGCATCGCGGCGCCGTGGATGCCGATGGCAAGACCGGCGATGGCGCGGGCATTCATATCGAAATCCCGCAAGATTTCTTCGCCGCCGTGGTAGAACGCGGTGGCGATAGGCTCCGCCCCGGGCGTATTGTGGTGGGGCAGGTGTTTCTGCCGAAATCCGATCTGGGCGCGCAGGAACGCTGCCGGCAGATTGTGGAAACCGAAATCCTCAATGCCGGCTACGCCATTTATGGCTGGCGGCAAGTACCGATCAATGTCGCCTGCATTGGTGAAAAGGCCAATGCAACCCGGCCCGAGATCGAGCAAATCCTGATCCATGACCCGGAACAGCGCGATATCGGAACGGTTGAGCGCGATATGTATGTGATCCGCCGGCGGATCGAAAAGCAGGCTATCGCAGCGCAGATTGCGGAGCTTTATCTGTGTTCGCTCTCTGCCCGCTCCATCATCTACAAGGGCATGTTCCTGGCGGAAGCGCTGACGGAATTCTATCCTGACTTGTTGGATGAGAGGTTTGTCAGCCGCTTTGCCATTTATCATCAGCGCTATTCCACCAATACCTTCCCGACTTGGCGCCTGGCGCAGCCTTTCCGGACACTCGCGCATAATGGCGAAATCAATACGCTGCATGGCAATGTGAATTGGATGAAGTCGCATGAAACGCGGCTTTCCCACCCGCTGCTTGATCCTTTCATGGAGGATATCAAGCCCGTGGTGCAGGCCGGCGGTTCGGATACCGCCACGCTTGATAATGTGTTCGAACTGCTCGTGCGCGCGGGGCGGGATGCGCCCATGGCCAAGGCGCTGCTGATCCCGGAAAGTCTTGGCAATAACGCCACCATGCCTACAGCGCATCGTGATCTGTTCCTGTATTGCAACGCCGTGATGGAACCCTGGGATGGTCCGGCAGCGATTTGCGCGACCGATGGCCGCTGGGTAGTGGCAGGGCTGGATCGCAATGGTCTGCGCCCTTTGCGCTATACCATCACGCAATCCGATTTGCTGATTGTCGGGTCCGAGACCGGCATGGTGAAAATCGCCGAGGATCAGGTGGCGAAAAAGGGTCGTGTTGGTCCCGGCCAATGCATTGGCGTTGATCTGGATGAAGGCCGCTTCTTTGAAGACACGGCTCTGAAGGATTTGATTTCAGGCCGCAAGCCCTTCGGCCAATGGACCGCGCGCACCACGCGCATTGATGAGATTGTGAAAGCGGAGGCCGATGAACGCGCCAATCTGACCGGTGAGGATTTGCGCCGCCGTCAGCTTTCTGTCGGCTATACCTTGGAGGAATTAGAATCCATCCTGCACCCCATGGTGGAAGACGCCAATGAGGCTGTGGGTTCCATGGGTGATGATACGCCCATCGCCGTGCTGTCAGACCAATATCGCGGCCTTCATCACTTCTTCCGCCAGGCCTTCAGCCAGGTGACCAATCCGCCGATTGATAGCCTGCGTGAAACGCGGGTGATGACGCTGAAGACGCGGCTCGGCAATCTTGGCAATATCCTGGATGAAGACCCGACGCAGTGCGACATGCTGATGTTGGATAGCCCCGTTCTGTCCAATGCTGAATTTGACGCCATGCGCGCCTATATGGGCACAACGGCCTGCGTGGTGGATTGCACCTTTCCTGTTGCGGAAGGTGAAGCGGGCCTCAGGCGCCACATTGAACGCATCCGCCGCGAAGCCGAAGAAGGTGTGCGCTCCGGCTGCGCCCATGTGATCCTGACGGATGAGGCGCAATGCGCCGAAAGCGCCGTGATTCCCATGATCCTTTCCGTGGGCGCGGTGCAGACGCATCTGGTGAAGAATGGGCTGCGGACCTTCACCTCGCTCAATGTCCGTGTCGCGGAAAGCCTTGATGTGCATTACGTCGCCGTGCTGATTGGCGCGGGTGCCACCACGGTCAACGCCTATCTGGCGCAGGAAAGCATCGCGGATCGGCATCGGCGCGGACTGTTCGGCGCCATGTCCCTGCGTGAAGCGGTGGGGCGCTACAAGAAGGCCGTGGATAAAGGCCTGCTTAAGATCATGTCCAAGATGGGGATTGGTGTTTTGTCATCCTATCGCGGCGGCATGAATTTCGAAGCCATCGGCCTTTCCCGTGCGCTGGTGGCGGAGTTTTTCCCCGGCACGCCTTCGCGCATTTCGGGCATCGGGCTTTCCGGCATTGCGCGGCGTGTGCTTGCCCTGCACAGCAAGGCTTGGGCGGAAGGGGCGGTAACGCTGCCGATTGGCGGGCTTTACAAGCTGCGCCGGCGTGGTGAGGCGCATGCTTTCGACGGCACGCTGATCCACACACTGCAAAGCGCCGTGGAATCCGAAAGCTATCAGACCTTCAAGCGCTATTCGGATGCGGTGCGGCGCCTGCCACCTGTTGCTTTGCGCGATTTGCTCGATTTCCGTCTGGAAGGCCGCACGCCGATTGCGCTGGAAGAAGTGGAAAGCATCACGGAAATCCGCAAGCGACTGGTGGCACCCGGCATTTCGCTTGGCGCGCTCAGCCCCGAAGCGCATGAAACACTTTCCATCGCCATGAACCGCATCGGTGCGCGGAGCGATTCCGGCGAAGGCGGTGAAGACCCCGCCCGCGCCAAGCCGCGCGCCAATGGCGACAACGCCAATTCCGCGATCAAGCAGATTGCCTCTGGCCGCTTTGGCGTGACGGCGGAATACCTGAACAATTGCCGCGAGATTGAAATCAAGGTCGCGCAAGGCGCCAAGCCTGGTGAGGGCGGGCAATTGCCCGGCTTCAAGGTCACGGGACTGATTGCGAAGCTCAGGCATTCCACACAGGGTGTCATGCTGATCAGTCCGCCGCCGCATCATGACATTTATTCCATCGAAGATTTGGCGCAGCTGATCTATGATCTGAAGCAGATCAATCCTGAAGCCACGGTTTGCGTGAAGCTGGTGAGCCGTTCGGGCATTGGCACCATTGCCGCGGGTGTTGCGAAGGCCAAGGCAGATGCGATTCTGGTTTCCGGCCATTCTGGCGGCACTGGCGCTTCGCCGCAATCTTCCATCAAATATGCCGGCCTGCCTTGGGAAATGGGGCTGTCGGAGACGCACCAGGTTTTGTTGCTCAATCGCTTGAGGCACCGCGTAAAGCTGCGCACCGATGGCGGCATCAAGACTGGGCGCGATGTGGTGATTGCCGCCATGTTGGGCGCCGAGGAATTCGGCATTGGCACGGCATCCCTGGTGGCGATGGGCTGCATCATGGTCCGGCAATGCCATTCCAATACCTGCCCGGTTGGGGTCTGCACGCAAGATGAAAAGCTGCGCGCCAAATTCGCTGGCAGCCCGGAGAAGGTGATCAACCTTTTCTCCTTCGTCGCCGAAGAAGTGCGCGAAATTCTGGCAAGCCTCGGCATGCGGAAGCTGACCGATGTGATTGGACGCACCGATCTGCTGCAACAAGTCAGCCGCGGGTCTGAGGATTTGGATGACCTCGATCTCAACCCGTTGCTGGTGCAGGCCGATGCCGGCCCGCATGCATCCTATTGCACCTTGGAAGGCCGCAATGAGGTGCCGGAGACCTTGGATGCGGAAATGATCCGCGATGCGGATGCGCTGTTCCGCCACGGTGAGAAAATGCAGTTGCTATACAATATCCGCAACACGCATCGCGCCATTGGCACCAAGGTATCGTCGCGCATCGTGCGGCAATTCGGCATGACAGGGCTGCAAGCTGGGCATCTGACGGTGCGGCTGCGTGGCAGTGCCGGGCAATCGCTTGGCGCCTTTGGGGTGCGTGGCTTGAAGCTGGAAGTTTTTGGCGATGCCAATGATTATGTCGGCAAGGGGCTTTCTGGCGCTTCGATTGTGGTGCGCCCCGCGCCTTCATCCAGCTTGATCTCCCATGAGAATACCATCATTGGGAACACGGTGCTTTACGGCGCCACGGCTGGGGAGCTTTTCGCCGCCGGCCAGGCGGGTGAACGCTTTGCCGTGCGCAATTCCGGCGCGACTGCCGTGGTGGAAGGCTGCGGCGCCAATGGTTGCGAATACATGACCGGCGGCACGGTGGTGATATTGGGCACGGTTGGCGATAATTATGGCGCAGGTTTCACCGGCGGCCAGGCCTTCATCTATGATGCGGATGACAGTTTCGAAAAGCGCATCAATCCGGAAACGCTGCTCTGGTCACGCCTCGCGCATCCGTATTGGGAGGAAGCGCTGCGGGATTTGATCGCGCGGCATGTTGCCGAAACCGGTAGCCGCTTTGCCGCGCGCCTATTGAATGAATGGGCCACGGAACGCGGGCGTTTCTGGCATGTGGTGCCGAAGGAGTATGCGCAGTATCTGCCGGTGCCGATGAACGAAGCGCCGGCCATCGCAGCGGAATGAGCAACGCCATGAACCTGGATCAACTGCGCCATTACCAAAGCAAGCTGGCTTATGAGATGGATTCATGGGACCTGCATGTCGCGCTCAGCAATGGTGAACCCCTTGTGGTGGTGGATGGCCGTTCCGAAGCGGCCTTTGCGCAGGAACATATCCCCGGCGCCATCAACCTGCCGCATCGGGGCATTTGCACCCTCAGCACCGAGGCTTTGGACAAGTCAAAAATCTATGTCTGCTATTGCGATGGCATTGGCTGCAACGGTTCAACCAAGACCGCCCTGAAATTGCTGACTCTGGGCTTTCAGGTGCGCGAATTGATCGGCGGCCTGGATTGGTGGAAGCGTGATGGCTATCAGACAGTGGGCGAGCATGGGCGGGATGGCACACCGGTTGGGTGTGGTTGCTGAAAGCCTTATCGCTGCTCCGCCCGCCAGCGTGCCCAGGGCGCAATATCCGGCAGGCGCTGCGGCGCCGCCGCTGGGCCGGAAAAACGCAGGCCAATATCGGGTGCCTCGGCCACTGGCGAGCGCAATGCAAAGCCGATATCGAGTGTCGCGCGCGGCAAATCCAAGGAACCTGTGACGCGAGCGGAAACGCCCCCTTCAGCAGCCAACCGCATTTCCTGCACTGAAAGCCGCCCGGCGTTGATCTGCCAGCCGCCTTCCAGGCGTTCTACTGCCGTTGCACCGCCAATCAGGGCGCGGCGCAAAGCTGCCTCGGCCGCCACAGCATCCGCCAAGCCCGCCGCAGCATAGGCATCGCGTAGCGCAAGGCCCGCCACCACCCCATCCGCCAACAGAAAGCGCCCGGAGCCTTCCAAAGAAGACAGCAGCGCCGAAGGCGCATGGCCTGAAGCCGCCAAGCGTCCAGCGGCCTCAACCCGCCCTGCCGCCAGATCAAGCTGCAGATCGAAAATTGGATGCGCCAGGGTTGCGCTGGTGATGTCAAAACTGCCTTCCAGGCGTGGCGGCTCGGCGGTGGCATCCAGAAGGCCCTTGCCTTCCATCACCCCACCAGCGAAGGCAGCGCGGAAGGCGTCCAGCGCGATGCGGCCATTGTCGAGCGTCACGTCAACCGCAGCATTCTCCACCGGCGGCAGCCCGGATACCGCAATGCGCGCAGCGCTCAAGGTGAAGCTGCCATCCCAACCCGCCAAGGCAGCCAGTGGTAGCGGTTCCTGATCTGCCAGATCAGGCGCGGGTAAAGCGAGGTTTTCCGCGTCAAGCTTCAAGGTGAGCTTGGGTCGCGCGCCATTCATGTCCAACTGCGCCTCACCGGCAGCGCGTGTTTCGGCAGCGACCAGATTGAAGAAAGGCAGGGTAACAACGCCCCCTTCCAACGCCATACGCGCAATGAAGGAAGCCGAGCCTTCACCCATCCAGGCTGGTTCCGCGCGGCCCAAAACCTGGCCATAGAGCCGCGCCGCGCCGGGGTGGCGGAAGGTTAGGCTGCCCTGCCCCTGCGCCTTCGGCAGATCAAGCACTGCATTGGCATCAAGCCGGACATCTTCCAGCGAGGCTTCACCGGCAAGGCTCAGCGCTTCCGCCGTGCCATTGCCGCGCAGCCGCAGCGTTGCCGGCAGCGCCGCCATTCCCGCCGGCAAGGGCAGGGCTTCTAGCAGCATGGCCGGCAAGGCGCTTGCCGTGGGGGCGGAAATTTCCAGCGCGGCATCGGCAAGGCTTGGCGTGGCGCCAAGGCCAATCGCGCCCGAGGCCGAGAGATTGGCGCTGCCCTGGCGCGCGGAGAAGCGCTGCACGGCAAGCCTGCCGGCATCAAGCGTTGCATCCAACGCCACAGCTTCCAGCGCCTGGCCCTGCCATTCCAGCCGGCCCATGGTCAGGCGCAGATTGGCGTCAAAGCCCTGCAACGCTTCATGCGCTGCCTGCCAACTCAGGTTTTCCGAAAGCAAGCCATCCAAAGCCAGCCCATCAATCGAAAGCCCAAGGCCCAGCGCGGGTCGCGCGCCAAGGCGCAAGGCGCCGGCGCCGGCCAAGCGCCGGCCATCCAGCAGCAGGGAAAATTCCGGCGCCTCGACAAGATTGGGTTCCAAAATGAGGCGCCCGCGCCCTTCAAAACGGCGCAGCCTTGTGGGGTCCGGCGTTGCGACCGCAAGGCCAAAAGCCGCAAGACTATCGCGCAGGCTGGGGCCGTTGATGCTCAGCGCCAATTCCAGCCTTTCACCAAGTGTGGCACCGCGCGCTTCAACCTCTGCCTCACCGGGCAGAACCGCGGCGATATCCGTCAGCGTCATGCGGGCACCTTCACGCGCGATGCCCGCCTTGAAGCGACGCAATTCCTTGCCCTGCCAGCGCGCGACCTCTGCCGAGACATCCAGCACGATCGGGAAGGGCCAATCTCGCGCGGCGCGCATGGCGGCAATCCAGGGATCGAGATCAAGCCGGTTCATGGTGACGGCCAGATCCATTTTCGCTTCCGGCGTGAGTTGGATTTCCGCCGCGGTGCGGCCCGTGCCGCCATCAAATTCTACCGCCAGATCGGGCGTGGTGATGCGGTCTTCACTGGCGCGGATGCGGCCCGTGATGCGGAAGGGCAATGCGGGCGCTGGCAGAAAGGCCGAAAGATAAGCGCCAGAGGCTTCAAGCCGCCCTTCATAGCCACCTTCGGCAAGCAAGGCCCCGCGCGTGATCAAGGACGCGCCTTGGCCATTCAGCCGCAATTCCAGAGTGCCAATGCCATCATAGCCCGGCCGGCCAAGCACGGCCTGGAAGCGCGCTTCGGCCCCGGCGCGGGTAAAGCTGCCTTCAAGGCGCACCGCATCCAAGGGGCCGGGGGCGACCAGCCGCGCGGCGACATTCTCTAAAGCCACCTCACCAAGCGTCACGCGGCTTGCTTCAATGCGTGCGGCGAAATCAGAAAGCCAGGGCGGCGGGCGGAGTGCACCGGCGGCGGGCAGGGGCCAGGGCAGGCGGATATCAGCACCCACCAGCACCAGATCGCGCGCTTCCAGCCGCCCGAGGATCAGTGGCAAAAGGCCAAGCTTCAGCCGCAGCGTTTGCGCCTTCACGCCAAGCCCGCCTTCATCCTGCCCCAGATGCACATCATCCGCTTCAAGAATGGGCTGGGGCAGCAGCGTAACGCGCAGCGGGCCTTGCAAGGCAACCGGTCGGCCAAGCCGTTCCGCCGCCAGCGCCGCCAGATTGTTGCGCTGCCCTTCCCAGGACATCAAACGCGGCCCGATCCAGACCGCCGCAAGAGCGATCCCGACGAAAAGAAGCGCGAAAAGGCTGCGGCGCGATTTCAGCTTGCCGCCCCCCAGCCACCACCGCCCGGCGTTTCAATGCCGAGCACTTCTCCGGCGGCGAGATGCGCGGAATCGCTCCCCTTCAGCCATTGAATGCTGCCATCGGCGCGTTCCACCCATTGCCGGCCTGCTGCGCCATCGGCACCGCCTTGCAGCCCATGCGGCGGGACATTGCGGCGCGACGCCACAATCACCGCTTCCATCGGATGCAGGAAGCGGATGCGGCGACGAGAGCCATCGCCGCCATGCCAGCGCCCTGCACCGCCTGAGCCCCGCCGGATGGCAAATTCCTCAAGCCGCACGGGGTAACGCAATTCCAGGATTTCGGGATCGGTCATGCGCGTATTGGTCATGTGGGTTTGCACTGGGCCGGCGCCATTGAAGCCTGGGCCCGCACCAATGCCGCCGCAGATGGTTTCGTAATATTGGTAGCGCGCGTCGCCAAAAAGCAGGTTGTTCATGGTGGCCTGGGCGGAAGCGCAAGCGCCCAGGGCGGCGAGCAAGGCATTGCAGGTCATTTGGCTGACCTCGGTATTGCCGGCCACCACCGCGGCGCCGGGGCGTGGCGATAGGAAGGTGCCTTCAGGAATGACGATTTCCAAGGGCTTCAGGCAACCATCATTGAGCGGAATATCCTCGCCTACTAAACACCGGAAGCAATAAAGCACCACGGCGCGGCACACGGCCGATGGCGCGTTGAAATTGCTGGGGCGTTGCGGTCCGGTGCCGGTGAAGTCAATCACGGCCTTGCGCGCGGCGCGGTCAACGCGGATGGCGACTTTCAAGGGCGCACCATCATCAATGCTGGTTTCAAAAGGGCCATCGGGCAGTTTGGCCAAAACGCGCCGCACGCTTTCTTCGGCGTTGTCCATCACATGCCGCATATAGGCGCTGACGGTGGCAAGGCCGTAATCAGCGATGGCGCGGCGCAATTCCTGCACGCCTTTTTCATTGGCGGCGATTTGCGCCTTGATGTCGGCCACATTCACATCCGGGCTGCGCGCCGGGTAGCGCGCGCCGGCCAGCAGGGCGCGGAATTCCGCTTCACGGAAATACCCGCCATCCACCAGCAGGAAATCATCAATCACCACGCCTTCTTCTTCCAGCGTGCGCGATAATGGCGGTGTAGAACCAGGTGTCAGGCCGCCAATATCGGCGTGATGCCCGCGTGAGCCGACGAAGAAAATGATCTTGCTGCCCGACGCATCAAAGACCGGCGTGATGACGGTGACATCGGGCAGATGCGTGCCACCATTATAGGGGTTGTTGAGCGCCACCACATCGCCGGGCTTGAGGCTGGCGCCGCGCGTGCGGATCACGGTGCGCACACTTTCCCCCATGGCGCCAAGATGCACCGGCACATGCGGCGCATTGGCAATCAGCGCGCCAGTGGCGTCAAATATGGCGCAGGAAAAATCGAGCCTTTCCTTGATGTTCACTGAAAGGCTGGTATTTTGCAGCACTGCGCCGGTCTGTTCGGCGATGCTCATGAACAGGTTATTGAACAATTCCAGCATTACCGGATCGGGGCGATCTGTCGCCAAAACATCAGCGGCACGCGCACGGGCCGCGATGCGGCGCAGCACCAGATGATTTCGCGCGGTGACTTCCGCTTCCCAGCCCGGTTCCACTACGGTGGTTGCATTGGCTTCGCGCAGCAGCGCAGGCCCCTTAATACGATCGCCCGCGCAAAGCGCTTCCCGGTCATGCACCGGGGCAGCGTGTTCAGCGCCGCCCGTGAAAAGCGCGATGCTATCAACCGCCACGGGCGCTTGGCCCGGCATGCGCGTTGGCATCGCTGCTTCGCGCACTTCTTCTCCGGGTGCGGTGACTTCCGCGACGCAGGCTTCCACAATCACTTGGCGTTCAGGTGTGGCGAAGCCGAAGCGACGGCGATGCGCTTCGGTGAATGCGGCAAGCACATCCTGATGCGCGCCGAAAGCGACGGGCAGGAAGGTATCGGTGCCGGCATAGCGCAGATGCAGCCGCCGCGCTGCTTGCAAGCGCGCAGGATCGGCGCCCTGGCGCGCCAGTTCTTCGCGCCCTGCCGCTTCCAGCGCCGCAAGCCGCGTGGTGAGATCGCTGATGGCATCAGCGGTAAAGGGCGCTTCCACCGCGGCTTCGCGGATGACTGCCTGATCCGCCAAGCCCATGCCATAGGCGGAAAGCACGCCCGCGAAGGGATGGATAAACACCGTTTCCATGCCCAATTCATCGGCGACCAAACAGGCATGCTGCCCGCCTGCGCCGCCGAAGCATTGCAGCGCGAAGCGAGTCGCGTCATGGCCTTTCTGGATCGAGACTTGCTTGATGGCATTGGCCATATTCGCCACCGCCACGCGCAAAAACCCTTCCGCCACGGCGCGCGGATCGGGCGCCGGTTTGCCTTGCGCCTTGCCGATTTCGGTGGCGAGGGCCGCGAATTTCGCTGCGACAATCGCCGCATCCAAAGGCTGATCGCCATTGGGGCCAAAGATTGCCGGGAAGTGATGCGGCTGGATTTTGCCCACCATCACATTCGCATCGGTGACGGTCAGCGGCCCACCGCGCCGATAGCAGGCCGGGCCAGGCACGGCGCCGGCAGAATCAGGCCCCACACGGAAACGCGCGCCATCGAAATGCAGAATGGAACCGCCCCCGGCGGCCACCGTATTGATTGCCATCATGGGGGCGCGCATGCGCACGCCTGCGACTTCCGTTTCGAACGCGCGTTCAAAAGCGCCGGCATAGAGCGCGACATCGGTGGAAGTGCCGCCCATGTCAAAGCCAATGATCCGGTCAAACCCACCCATCGCCGCAGTGCGCGCCGCGCCCACAATCCCGCCAGCAGGGCCAGAGAGAATCGCATCCTTCCCCTGGAAATGCCCGGCTTCGGTCAGCCCACCGCTCGATTGCATGAAATACAGCCGCACACCAGGCAATTCAGCCGCCACCTGATCCACATAACGGCGCAGAATGGGCGAGAGATACGCATCCACCACGGTCGTATCCCCGCGCGGCACAATGCGCGGCAGCGGGCTCGCGCGATGGCTGAGTGAGATTTGCGTAAAGCCAACGTCACGCGCAATCGCACCAAGCCGTTCTTCATGCGCGGGATAAGCCCAGGCATGCATCATGAGGATAGCAACGGCGCGCAAACCGTCCTGATAGGCAGCGCGCAAGGCATCCCGCGCCCCAGCCTCATCCAAGCCTTCCAATTCCGTGCCATCAACGGCGACACGCCCGCCGATTTCAACGGCGCGTTCATGCAGCAATTCCGGCAGGCGCACATCCAGATCGAACAGCCTTGGCCGCGCCTGATTGCCGATGCGGAGCAGATCAGCAAAGCCGCGATTGACCAGCAGCAGCACACGCTCACCCTTGCGCTCCAAAAGCGCATTGGTGGCGACCGTGGTGCCCATTTTCACCGCTTCGATCAGCCCTGGCGGAATAGGCGCGCCTTCCGCCAGGCCCAGGCATTGCCGAATGCCGGCAACGGCAGCGTCCTTGTAGCGTTCCGGGTTTTCCGACAGCAGCTTCAGCGTGGAAAGCCGCCCGGCCGGGTCGCGCGCAACGATATCGGTGAAGGTGCCGCCACGATCAATCCAGAATTGCCACGCTGACATGCGAAACCCTTTGGCGGAGAGAAAAATGAGCCACTGGCACTAAAGCATTATGGCGCCAAGTGAAATCGCCTCACAGCCCCGCATCGGCAGGCACCAGCACCTGCCCGGCTTCATCCACCCGCGCGGCCACAGCCTCCAAAGCCTCCCCATAGCAGGGGCCGGAGACGCATTCGCCGGATTCAATCTCAAATCGCGCGCCATGGGCGGAACAAAGGATGTGCTGGCGCTTGGCATCCAAAAAACGGTCCGGCACGGGGTCTAGCGGCAGGCCGATATGCGGGCATGAATTGACATAGACCCAAACGGCCTCACCGCGCCGCACAGCGAATAGCCCCATGAAGGCCCCAGGCGCCGCTGGAAAGCCCTTGGACCCGCCATCGGGGATATCCGCCAGGGCGCAAAGGGCGCGTTCTGGCTTGCTCATTTCCCGGCCCATCCGCCCATGCGGGCAATCACCGCCCAATGTTCCGGCGCAATCGGCATGACGGAAAGCCTGGATTGGCGGATCAACGCCACATC
Organism: Roseomonas sp.; assembly: GCA_020249145.1. Classification (GTDB taxonomy): domain Bacteria; phylum Pseudomonadota; class Alphaproteobacteria; order Acetobacterales; family Acetobacteraceae; genus Neoroseomonas. Next base: position 308,855 of record JADCGF010000001.1, read on the forward strand.
AGCCAGTGCGGGCTCGGCCTTGATGGCAGCCAGGCCCACGGGCTGCGGCATTGGCGCCACCGCGCGCATATCAACGCATACCCAGGATGAGCCTTCTTCGGCGGTCGGGTCCGGATAGGCTTCGCGCGCGACTTCGACCACGCCCACAACTTCCTTGCCGATATTGGAATGATAGAAAAAGGCCAGATCGCCCTTTTTCATCGCCATCAGGTTCTTTTTGGCCAAATGGTTGCGCACGCCCGTCCAGGGCTCCACGCCATTGGCCACTTGCTGATCCCAGGAAAACGCATCGGGTTCGGATTTCACCAGCCAGCGGGCAAGGGGCGCTTTCTGTGTGGCGGCTGGCATGGCGTGGTGTATTCCCCCTTTGGCCCCGGCAGGGGCTTGGCCCGATCAGGTAACGCCAGATGCGCCGCGCTTCAATAAGCCCCGGTGCTGCTTTTCACGTCGGGGGGGACTCCCTTGGCGAAGCACCGCCCCCTATGTGACGATAAAGAGGAGGCAGGCGGGTGATTCCACCCGCCGAATAACTGGGCTAGTCTGACCATGTGGACGCCAGAATGACAGCCAAAGCTGACAGCAGCCCGAGCGGTGCCGCCCCTGGCGCGCGTTCGCTCCACCGCTTTGCCAATCCGGGGCGCTTTTTGCGTGCCTCGGCCAGGGTACAGGTGTGGCTATGGGCGGCGGCTGCTTTGGTGCTGGGCGCGGGGCTGGTTTGGGGGCTGTTCCTATCGCCGGCGGATTGGCAGCAAGGCCAAACCGTGCGGATCATGTATGTGCATGTGCCGATGGCCTGGCTTGCCATGGGTGGCTACACGGCGTTGGCAGCGGCTTCCATCATGTCCCTGATCTGGCGCCATCCCTTGGCTGATCTTTTCGCGCGGGAGTTATCGCCGGTGGGTGCGCTGGTCACGGCGCTTTGCCTTGCCACCGGTAGCCTTTGGGGCCGGCCCATGTGGGGCACCTGGTGGGTTTGGGATGCGCGGCTTACCTCCGTTCTGGTGCTGTTTTTCCTGTGGCTCGGGCATGCCGCGCTGACGCGCGCTTTTGAAGATCAGGAACGCGGCGCGCGGGTTGGGGCCATTCTGGCCTTGGTTGGCGTTGTGAATATCCCGATCGTGAAATTCAGCGTGGATTGGTGGAATACTTTGCATCAGCCCGCTTCCGTCACGCGGTTTGATGCCCCGGGGATGCATGTGGATATTCTTTACCCCTTGCTGACCTGCGCGCTTGGCTTTTCGCTGCTGTTCGGCGCGGTGGTGCTGGCGCGCACACGGGCCGCCGTGATGGAACGACGCATCCGCGCCCTGCAATTGGCCCGCGCACGGCGGGAGGAGGCGATGGGCGCATGAGCCATACATTCTTCATCACCGCTTCCTATGCGCTGGTCCTGCTTGGCTTTGGCGCGCTGGTTTTGGATGCGGCGCGGCGCCATGCTGCGGCCAAGCGGCTACTGGCGGAGCTTGACCCGCGCGGGGATCGGCCATGACTCGCAAAAAGCGCCGGCTTTACATTTTGCTGCTCTGCGGGCTTGGGCTTGGCAGTGCCACCGCGCTGACGCTGACGGCTTTTCAGGACAATTTGGTGTTTTTCCGCTCCCCTTCCGACATCATGCGCGAAGCGCCGCCGGCCAATCGCGCCTTTCGCCTGGGTGGGCTGGTGGAAGCCGGCAGCCTGGAACGCGGCACGAACGCGGATGGCAAGCCCACCGCCAATTTCCGCGTGACCGATGGCGCGCATGTCATTCGCGTCTCCTATGCCGGCGTCCTGCCGGATCTGTTCCGCGAAGGCCAGGGCGTGGTGACGCTTGGCATGATGCAGCCGGATGGGGTTTTCCGCGCCAAGGAAGTGCTGGCGCGGCATGATGAAACCTATATGCCGCCGGAAGTGGCCGATGCGCTGAAGCGCGCCGGCCATTGGAACCCGGCAGAAGGTGCGCCTCCGCCACCGGCGGAATGGAACACCGCACCAAGGAGAGGCGGATGATTGGGGAAATCGGGCATTTCGCGCTGGCGCTTGGCTGTATTCTGGCCCTGGCGCAATCCATCTTCCCGCTGATTGGCGCGCATCGGGCGGATGCGCGGTTGATGGCGTTGGCCTCGCCGCTCGCAGGCGCGCAGTTGATCGCGATTGCGTCGGCCTTCGGCGCCTTGCTTTGGGCCTTTGCGGTGAATGACACCACGGTTTCCAATGTGGTGCTGAACAGCCATTCGGCGAAGCCGCTGATCTATAAGCTCTCAGGCGCCTGGGGCAATCATGAAGGGTCCATGGTGCTTTGGGTGTTGATCCTGGCACTTTGCGGTGGCGCGGTGGCGGGCTTCGGGCGCGATTTGCCAAGCGCGCTTCAGGCGCGGGTGATTGGTGTGCTGGGGCTGATTGGGGTTGGGTTTTTGGGCTTCATCATCTTTACCTCCAACCCGTTTGAACGGGTTTGGCCACCGCCGATGGATGGCGAAGGGCTCAACCCTCTGTTGCAGGACCTTGGCTTGGCGCTGCATCCGCCGATGCTCTACCTTGGTTATGTCGGTTATGCGGTGACGTTTGCCTTCGCCGTGGCCGCGCTTTTGGAAGGGCGCGTGGATGCGGCCTGGGGGCGTTGGGTGCGGCCTTGGTCGCTCGCGGCCTGGTCCTTTCTCACGCTGGGCATCGCGCTTGGGTCCTGGTGGGCCTATTACGAATTGGGCTGGGGTGGCTATTGGTTCTGGGACCCGGTAGAAAACGCGTCGCTGCTGCCCTGGCTGATTGGCACGGCGCTGCTTCATTCCGCGATTGTTGTGGAAAAGCGCGAAAGCCTGAAAATCTGGACGGTGCTGCTGGCGATTCTGGCCTTTGGCATGTCGTTGCTGGGGGCATTCCTGGTGCGCTCCGGCGTTTTGAATTCCGTGCATGCCTTCGCCAATGATCCGGCGCGCGGCGTGTTCATCCTGGCGCTGTTGATGGCCTATGTGGCGGGAGCTTTGGCCTTGTTTGCGTGGCGCGCGCCCAAGCTTGGCGGTACGGGGATTTTCGCGCCCATTTCGCGCGAAGGTGGGCTGGTTTTGAATAATCTGCTGCTCTGTTCCATCACCGCCGTGGTGCTGGTGGGCACGCTTTGGCCGATGTTCGCCGATATTCTGTTCGGCGCGAAAATTACAGTGGGTGCGCCCTTCTTCAATGCGGCCACGGCGCCGCTTGCGATTCCGCTGGTGGCGGCCATGGCGGTGGGGCCCTTGCTCGCCTGGAAGCGGGCCGATCTGGCCGGCGCCTTGCAACGCTTGTGGTGGGTTGGGTTGCTGGCGGTGGCTGCGGCCTTCCTGACGCTGCTTATCGCGGGCTACCATGTGTGGCCGGCGCTTGGCTTTGCGGCTGCCGCCTGGCTGATTGCCGGCGCCGCGGCAGATATTCTGGACCGTATCGCGGCCTTCCGCCGGCCATCCCAGGCCTGGAACCGTGCCCGAGGCTTGCCGCGCGCCGCCTGGGGCGGGGCAATTGCCCATGCCGGCGTTGGGGTAATGTTTGCCGGGTTGGCGGGGATGGGGCTGGCGACTGATTCGCTGGTAGAACTCAAGCCCGGCCAATCAACCCGCCTTGCAGGCTATGAATGGCGGCTGGAGAACATCCGAGATGTGCAGGGGCCGAATTGGTCTTCCCGCCGCGCGACCATCACAGTGTTGGAAAATGGGCGCGTGGTCACGGTGCTGACGCCGGAAAAACGCTTCTTCCCTGTTGGGCGGATGCACACCACGGAAGCGGCCATCCATACCAATGCCATTCGTGATCTTTACGCGGTGCTGGGCGATGAACGTGATGGCGGCGGGGTTGTGCGCCTGCATCATAATCCCCTGGCGCCCTGGATCTGGTTTGGTGCGGGGATCATGGCCTTGGGCGGCGGGCTATCGCTGTCTGATCGGCGGATCAGGGTTTCGGCGCCTTCCCGCAAGGCCGCCCCTGCACCAGCATGAGTGATGCGGCTTCACCAAAGCGCTCTCGGCGCTGGATGCTTTATGCGCCATTCGGTCTGGCGGCGGCGGCGGGGGTAGGGTTTTACGCCATGCTGCAAGGCTTGCAGGATGGCAGTTATAACCCGCGCGGCGTGCCTTCCGTCTTGCTTGGCCGACCAGCCCCGGAATTCAGCCTGCCGGCCCTGGAAGGCGTTGACCTGCCCGCCCTGGCATCGGCGGATTTGCGCGGCCCTTTGCCCGGGCCGGTTTTGGTGAATTTCTGGGCTTCCTGGTGTGCGCCCTGCATCATTGAACATCCGCAATTGATGCGTCTGTCGCGCGGAGGTGTTGCGGTTTACGGCATCAATTACAAGGACCGCGTGGCGGAAGCGGGGGCTTTCCTGCGCCGCCACGGCAATCCCTATCGCCGCCTGGGGCGCGATGAACCTGGGCGCACCGCCATTGATTGGGGCGTCTATGGCGTGCCGGAGACCTATTTGCTTGACCGCCAGGGCCTTATCCGCTGGCGCTGGGCCGGCCCCATCACCGCCGATACCTTGGACAAGGAATTGCACCCCCTATTGCGGAGATATGCGTGACACGCTGGCTTTTTCTCTGGCTGCTGCTGGCCTTGCCGGCCTGGGGTGCGGTGGGGGACCCCAATGACCGCCTGCCCGACCCGGCCAAGGAAGCGCTGGCGCGGGAGATCGGGCGCGAATTGCGTTGCCTGATCTGTCAGAACCAATCCATCGAAGACAGTGATGCGCAACTGGCGCGGGATTTGCGCCGCCTGGTGCGCGAACGGGTCGCGGCTGGCGAGGATCAGGCAACGGTCATTCGCTTTGTCCATGAACGCTACGGCGATTTCGTGCTGTTGCGCCCGCCCGTGACCGCGGCGACGTTGCTTCTTTGGGCGACCCCCGTATTGGCGCTTGGCGGCGGCATTGCGGTGATCATGCTCCGCCGCCGCCGCGCTATTGCCGAAGCGACAGCACTTTCCCCAGAAGAAGCGCGACGCTTGGCCGAGCTTGATCGCGGGGCGGCATGATCTGGATTGCGCTGTTGCTGCTGGCTTTGGCGGCCATGGTGCCGCTGGTGGCCATGCTGTTCCGCCCCGTCGTGGCGCGTGGGCGTCGGGAAGCGGATTTGGCCTTGTATCGCGCCCAATTGGCCGAGCTTGACCGTGAAGCCGCCGCCGGCAGGCTGGAAGGCGATGCGCTGCGCGCCGCGCGGGTGGAAGTGCAGCGCAGATTGCTGCAGGCGCCGGAGGAAGGAGCCCCCATGGCGCAGGGCCGCGCGCTTGGCTTCCTGCCGCTGGTGCTTCTGATCCCTGCCGCTGGGCTTGGGCTTTATCTGGTGCAGGGCACGCCGGATATGCCATCCGCCCCGCACCGCGAAAGGGCGGAGATTGCCGCACGCGATGATGCGCTGTTGAACAGGCTTCGCGAAAGACTGGCCGGTCTTGACCCGATGAGTGAGACGGCGCGGCAGGGTTTTGTCATGCTGGGCAATGCGGAACGCAGCCGCGGCAATGCCGATGCGGCGGCTGAGGCCTGGCGCCGCGCACTTGCATCCCGCTTTGATGTGGAATTGGCCGGCGATCTGGTGGAGATGGAAATCGGCCGCGGTGAATTTGTCGCCGCCGGCCCTGTGCTGCTGCGCGCCTTGGCCGAGGCGCCGCAGGAACCCAAGCTGCGCTTTTTGTTGGGTGTGGTCGAGGCGGAAGCCGGCCACCCGGAACGCGCGCGGGCAACCTGGCGCGCGCTTTTGGCGGATAGCCCGCCGGATGCGCCCTGGCGGGCCTTGGTGGAGAGGCGTTTAGGGGCTTTGCCGTAGCGCCTTATTGGCGATCTATCATTCAAGGCCAGGTGCGAATTTCCCGAGCCAATCCGTTTGCCAGCAGCAGACAAGATCATTGATGCATCCATGCCGCACCAGATGTTCATGCAGAAAATGGTGCATGCTAACTCCGCTGCCGATTCGACGTAGTTTCCCAGAGGGTGTGACCCAAAACACAAAAGGGAAACCATGGAGCAGCGATTCCAAGAAGCTTCTTGGATTCATGTTCCGAAAGGCAATCAAGCACCATGAATTCATTTCAAGGAAAACGACTGGCCGATATTGCACCAGGGTGGATTTGGCGCCGACCAAAACATCTATTTCAAATCCTTCTGTATCAATCTTGATGAGATCAATTTTTTCCGCCCCCGCAGATGCCAGAAATGAGTCCAGCGTGTTCATTCGAACGGGGTCGGTCGGTAAGGCCCCATTACTGACATGCTGGCTAGTGACAATGTGCTTACCGGCCGAGAAGCCTTCCCCGGCGTGCAGAAATACCTGATCCGACACGGCACCGACCGCCTGACCCGTTATGCTAACATTCTGGTATCCGGAAGCGGCAATGGTCGCAGACAGACAGGAGCAGGTTCGTTTTCCCGGTTCAAAAGCATAGACCTTTCCGGCTGGTGCATGCTTCGCGATGATCAGGCTGGTGAGGCCGAGATTCGCGCCAACATCGCAGGCCTGGGAATCGGGGCTCAGGATTGCCGCGCTTAGCTCGGCAAGCGTCCTATGTTGCCCCACAGCGTCCTTCAGATTGAGGAAGGTTTTATCATCAGAATGCCCTGCGACGCGGTGCCGGGTGCCAAAGATGTCAACTTCCTGCCATTCCATCGGCTTCACCCATTTCCGGTCATGATATGCGCAACTTACGGGGAAAGGGCTGCGTGATCCAACGCTCGGGAGGGAGGCTCGGGTCTCGGTACCCCCACCCCGGTTGCCTGAGACCGCCCCGCGCCCTATAGCGCCCAGGGTTCAGAAACAGCCATCAAGGTCCCCCCACACGTGGCCACCATTGCCGCCCCCGACGCGCCCAACCCCGCGCTCGCCGCCCAGGCGGCCATCCTTGCCCGCCCCCTTGATGACCCCCGCCGCATGGCCCATGCCATCCGCGCGCTGGCCATTGATGCCGTTGAGCAAGCCAAATCCGGCCATCCCGGCATGCCCATGGGCATGGCCGATGCCGCGACCGCGCTGTTTGCCGGTTTCCTGAAACATGACGCGGCTGACCCGCGCTGGCCGGACCGGGACCGCTTTGTCCTTTCCGCCGGCCATGGGTCCATGCTGCTTTATGCCTTGCTCCATCTGACGGGGCATGAGGGCATGAGCGCGGATGACCTGAAGCGCTTCCGCCAATTGCATTCCCCCGCTGCCGGCCATCCTGAATTTGGCGAACATCCGGCCATTGAAACCACCACCGGCCCGCTAGGTCAGGGCATTTCCACTGCGGTCGGCATGGCGATGGCGGAACGCATGATGGCGGCGCGGTTTGGTGCTTCCTTGGTGGATCACCGCACCTGGGTCATCGCCTCGGATGGAGACCTTCAGGAAGGCATCTCCCATGAAGCGGCTGCCTTGGCCGGCCATTACGGGCTTTCCAAGCTGACGGTGCTTTGGGACGACAACCATATCTCGATTGATGGCGACACTGCGCTGTCATTTTCGGAAGATGTGCTGAAGCGCTTCCAGGCCTATGGCTGGGCCGTCAGGCGCGTGGATGGGCATGATGCGGGCGAATTGGCCGCCGCCATGTCCTGGGCCATGCGGAACCGCAAACCCACCTTGATCGCTTGCCGCACCATTATTGGCCTTGGCGCACCGACCAAGGCGGGCACGGCGGGGAGCCATGGCGCGCCGCTTGGCGCTGCTGAAGCCGCCGCCGCCAAGCAGGCGCTCGGCTGGACTGCGGCACCTTTTGAGGTGCCTGCCGATATCAAGGCGCTTTGGGAAAGTGCGGGCAAGCGCGGCGCCGGCGCGCGGCGTTCCTGGCTGAAGCGCATTGCCAAGCACCCGCAGCGCGCGGAATTTGAACGCGCCATGGCGGGCCGCCTGCCGGAAGCCTGGAACGAGGCGTTATCCGCACTGTGTACCCAAATCGCGACCGATAAGCCAAAGCTGGCAACCCGCGTTTCCAGCCAGAAGGCTTTGGAGGCCCTGGTGCCATCGGTGCCGGAAATGGTTGGTGGTTCGGCGGATTTGACCGGTTCCAACAATACCAATGTGAAGGGCGTGCCGGCGATTGCGCCGGGCAATTTCAGCGGCCGCTTCGTGCATTGGGGCGTGCGGGAACATGGCATGGCGGCGGCCATGAATGGCATGGCGCTGCATGGCGGCATCATTCCCTATAGCGGCACGTTTTTGGTGTTCAGCGATTACCTGCGCCCCGCCGTGCGGCTGGCGGCACTCATGCGCCAGCGCGTTATTCATGTGCTGACGCATGATTCGATCGGCCTTGGCGAAGATGGCCCGACGCATCAGCCGGTGGAGCACCTCGCTTCCTTCCGTGCCATGCCGAATGTGCATGTGTTCCGCCCGGCGGATGCGATGGAAACGGCGGAATGCTGGGAATTGGCGCTGCGCCGCGCTGATGGGCCATCCTTGCTGGCGCTATCGCGCCAAAACCTGCCGACGCTGCGTACCGATACCGCCGAGAATCGCTCAGCCCGCGGTGGCTATGTGCTGGCGGAAGCCGATGGCGCGCGCCAAGCGACGCTGATCGCAACGGGCAGCGAGGTTTCGCTTGCCATGACCGCGCGGGATACCTTGCAGGCAGCGGGCATTCCAACCGCTGTAGTGTCTTTGCCGTGTTGGGAATTATTCGCCACGCAGGATGATGCCTATCGCAATAGCGTGCTGGGCAGCGCGCCGCGTTTTGGCATTGAAGCCGCAATTGGCTTTGGCTGGGAACGCTGGCTGGGCGCGGATGGCGTTTTCATTGGCATGGCGGGCTTCGGTGCTTCGGCGCCCGCTGATGATTTGTTCAAGCATTTCGGCATTACGCCGGACGCCGTGGTTCAAGCCGTCCGCAAGCGGCTTGCGGTTTGATTTCAGCTTCTTTGGGGAAGGACAAGAATATGGCCGTCAAGGTTGCCATCAATGGGTTCGGGCGCATCGGGCGCCTGGTGCTGCGCGCGATGATTGAAAGCAATCGTCGCGATGTAGAATGCGTTGCGATCAATGATCTGGGCAGCGTTGAAGCCAATGCGCATCTGTTTCGCTATGACAGCGTGCATGGCCGCTTCCCCGGCGAAGTCGCGGTGGATGGCAACAAGATCATCATCACCGCCAATGGCCGAATTTATGCGCCGATTATCGTCAGCGCCGAACGCGACCCGACCAAGGTGCCCTTCCAGGGCGTTGATGTTGCCATGGAATGCACCGGCATTTTCACCAGCAAGGAAAAGGCTTCCGCGCTGATCACGGCAGGTGCCCGCAAGGTGGTGATCTCCGCCCCCGGCGATAATGCGGATGCCACCATTGTCTATGGCGTCAATCACAAGACGCTGACGAAAGACATGACGGTGATTTCCAACGCGTCCTGCACCACCAATTGCTTGGCCCCCGTGGCCAAGGTGCTGCATGAGAATTTCGGCATTCTGCGCGGCTATATGGTGACGATCCACGCCTATACGGGCGACCAGAACACGGTTGATACGCTGCATAAGGATCTGCACCGCGCCCGCGCGGCGGCGGTTTCCGCGATCCCGACTTCCACCGGCGCGGCGAAGGCTGTCGGCCTGGTGATGCCGGAATTGAAGGGCAAGCTGGATGGCACGGCCATTCGCATCCCGACCCCCAATGTCTCGCTTGTTTCACTGGACTTCGTGCCCGCCAAGGAAGGGGTGACGAAGGAAGCTGTGAATGCCGCGATGAAGGCGGCGGCTGAAGGCGAATTGAAGGGCATTCTTGGCTACAATACCGAACCGCTGGTCAGCATTGATTTCAACCACAACCCGGCTTCTTCCACCTTTGATGCGACGCAGACGCAGGTGGTGGATGGCGGCTTGGTGCGGGTGTTGTCCTGGTACGATAATGAATGGGGTTTTTCGAACCGCATGAGCGATACTGCCGCCCTGTTCGGTAGCCTGTAATACTGCGTGATGGGCGGCGTGATGTGCGCCGCCCTACCCCCTCTGCTGAGGTTCCATCATGGCTTTCAAGACGATTGATGCGCTCCCCGCCAAGGGTCAGCGCGTATTGCTGCGCGCTGATTTGAATGTGCCGGTCAAGGATGGCCGCATTACGGATCGCACGCGGATCGAACGGCTTTGCCCCACCATTGCCGAATTGGCGCATAAAGGTGCGCGCGTCGTGGTGCTGAGCCATTTCGATCGGCCCAAGGGCAAGCGCGTGCCGGAAATGTCGCTGAAGCCCATGCAGGAAGCCCTGGCCGCGGCGTTGCATCGCGCTGTGGCCTGGTGTGATGATTGCGTGGGCGCCGAAGCGGAAGCGGCTGTGGCGGCGCTGGCCGATGGTGGCGTATTGCTTTTGGAAAACACGCGCTTCCATGCCGGTGAGGAAAAGAATGACCCCGCCATGGCAGCAGCACTCGCCAAGCTTGGTGACGCCTTTGTGAATGATGCGTTCTCCGCCGCCCATCGTGCCCATGCCAGCACGGAAGGTGTCGCGCGCCTGCTGCCGGCCTATGCCGGGCGGTTGATGGAAGCGGAATTGAAGGCGCTTGATGCGGCGCTCGGCAATCCGGCGCGGCCTGTCGTGGCGATTGTGGGCGGTGCGAAGGTTTCGACCAAGCTTGAATTGCTCGGCAATCTCTGCAGCAAGGTGGATGTGCTGGTGATTGGCGGCGCCATGGCCAATACCTTCCTGGCCGCGCAAGGCCATGGCATGGGCAAATCCCTGCAAGAAGCCGAAATGCACGAAACGGCGCGCCAAATCCTGGAACAGGCCAAGGCCGCGAATTGCGAAATCCTCCTGCCGGTTGACCTGGTGGTGGCCGAGGAATTCCGCGCCAATCCGCCAACCCGCACCGTGGACGTGGATCGCGTGCCGGCAAACATGATGGCGCTGGATGTCGGCCCGGAGACTGAGGCGGCCTTGGAAGCGCGGCTCCGCACCGCTTCCACCCTGGTTTGGAATGGCCCGCTGGGTGCGTTTGAAACGCCGCCCTTCGACGCTGCAACGGTGGCGGCGGCGCAAACTGTGGCGGCGCTGACGCAATCCGGCGCGCTGAAATCCATCGCGGGCGGCGGGGATACGGTGGCGGCTTTGCGCCATGCCGGTGTGCTGGAACGCATGAGCTATGTCTCGACCGCCGGTGGCGCCTTTCTGGAATGGCTGGAAGGCAAGGAATTGCCGGGGGTTGCCGCTCTCGGGTAAGCGTATTTTGCGCGGCTGATTCATGGCTCCGGCGATACCGCCTCCGCCGATCAGACGCGAGCAGGTTGACGCTGCCTGCCAAGGTGCAAAACTCACCCTGAAAATGGGTGGGAACAGACCATGCGGCAAATGCATCTTGTCGGCTTTATGCAGGCGCAGAATTGCACCAATTACGCCAGTTCCTGGCGGCACCCGCTTTCGCGCACGGATTTTCTGACCGCCGATTTCTACCAGGAAATTGCCCGCATCCTGGAAGCCGGGAAATTTGACCTCGGCTTTTTCGATGATCGGCTTTCCATGCCGGACCGCTATGGCAATGACCATCATCATACGGTGGAACATGGTATTCGCTGCGTGAAGCTTGATCCCATCGTGACACTGACCATGATGGCGGCGGTTACCTCCCGCCTCGGCCTCGGCTCCACCGCTTCCACCACCTATTACGAGCCCTTCCACGTCGCGCGCACCATGCAGACGCTTGATCTCATGAGTGCGGGGCGCGCGGCCTGGAATGTGGTGACATCACTGAACGACGGCGAAGCGGCCAATATGGGCCATGATGAGATGATGGAGCATGACCGGCGCTATGACCGCGCTGATGAATTCGTTGAAATCGTGCTGGGCCATTGGGATGCCTGGGACCCGGATGCGCTGATTGTGGACAAGGCGTCTGGCCGATTTGCCGATGGCGATAAGGTGCGGCGGCTTGATTATCGCGGGCAATTCCTGAAATCACGCGGTCCCTTCACCGTGCCGCGCAGCCCGCAAGGCCGCCCAGTGGTGATCCAGGCCGGCAGCAGCGGGCGCGGCAAGCGTTTTTCCGCGCGCTGGGCGGAGCTTGTCTTCGTCGCCTATCATGATGTCGCTTCTGGCGCGAAGGATTATGCCGAATTCAAACATATGATTGCGGAAGCCGGGCGCAACCCGGATCATGTGAAGGTGGCGACGCTGATCTCCCCCATCTGCGCCGCGACCAAGACGGAGGCCGAAGACAAGGCGGCGCTGATCGCAAGCCTGCCACTGGAAATTGATGCGCTCTCCTTGCTGTCAGAAGCGCTGAACTTCGACTTCGCCACCAAGGGCATGGATGAGGCCTTCAGCGATGAGGAAATGGCCAGCATGCAGGGCCTGCAAGCCATTCGTGACCGCGTTGTCCGCAATACCGGTAAGAAGAACCCAACCGTGCGCGAATTCATCACCGGCAGCGGTCGCGGCCGGCCCAATATGAACATGGTCGGCGGGCCCAAGGAAATTGCCGATAAGATGGAAGAATGGTTCACCAAGCCCGCTTGCGATGGCTTTGTGGTGGCGGCGACCTATGTACCGGATGGCTACCGCGATTTCGTGACCCATGTGGTGCCGGAATTGCAGCGCCGCGGCCTGTTCCGCAAGGAGTATACTGGGCCGACATTGCGCGACCATTTGGGCCTCGCGAAATCCACCATTGGCGATTGGCGGCCCAAGGCAACTCAGTGAGCGTTCCCCCGATTTACGCGCGCCTTGCCGCCATCGGTTGGCAGCGGTTCGCCGTCAACGCCATTCCACAACAAGCCCGGTCGCGGAACACGATAATGGCTAGAGTCATCCCCGGGCTTGGCCTGCACTTTAGCTGGGCCATTATTCAACGGCGGAAACCGAGACAAAGCCCCAGCGAGGTATTCCTCCATGATTTCAATGCATACCCAGCGGCGACTGAGCCTCTCCGCAACTTCGCCAGTAACGCAACTGCCGCCAAAGGGATCAACGACGAGATCGCCTTTATCCGTGAGCATACGGATAAAGTATTCGGGCAGCTCCGCCGGATATCGTGCAGGGTGATGTGGGAGACCATTGTCTTGGCAATAACGCTGGTAAGCCCCATTGCTTTCAGTGTTCGGCAGGGCGATGAGGTTCGGCGGAATTGCGGCGCCATTATTGATCGAAAACTTGTCGCTGATGTCGTGGCCTGACGGTCGCTTCTTCGCCTTGTAGCCCTTTACCAAAAGCTCCTGCATGCTAGGGCTGTAGGGCTGTAGTACGCGTCTGTTGCTTGCCTTCGGCCAAGGGGTCTTAGATAACCACCAAACTGTGTTAATTGCATCCTTCACGCGCAAGCGCCGCACGGTCACCCATTCGGCCGGAGTGGGTAGCTTCGAGGGATTCCACCAGTAGAAGTCCTGCGCAAGATGAAAACCGTATTCTTCGCACAACATGATTAGGAGTTTGAAATGATAGAGGCTTCGCGTCGGCTGTCCTTGCTCCCACGCACCACCAATATCGATGACAAGACTGCCCGAATCCTTCAGGACACGATTCAGTTGAGCGGCAAAAGGACGAAACCAGTCAAGATATTCGTCGGCGGCGACATTTCCATATTCTTTCTTGCGCACCAAACCAAATGGCGGACTGGTCATCACCAAATCGATCGAACTGGCGCCAATTTTCCGCAACCATGCGAGAGAATCACCATGCATGATTCGGCCGAGACTGGTTTGGTGATAGCGACGTGTCTGCGTCATCGGTCGAGGTCCAGCTTCTTGAGTTCCATCGCCATGCGCGCTTCCCGATGAAAAACATCCACGATTTGGCTTGCGCTCTCCGTAATTCGGCGCAAATCGCTCCCGTCGAGCATAACAATCGCAAGGTTGGAATCACGCATAATTTTGTTTGCGTAGCGGCGCGCTTCTCCGCCAATTTCACCCGTAGTGACGATGACAATTGCGCTGCTTTTGATGAAGGCAGTGAGCCCAACTTCCTTGGCCACATCGTCGAGAGAAACGCGGGCGGTGTTCTTGCACTGCACCTGCCAACGGGAATAAACTAAACGTGCCGATTGAAAGATGAGATCAACCTCTGCTCCGCCTGTAGCAGAGGCCCGAAGCCTGGTTGCCATATAGTCCATGTCGAGAAAACGCATTAACTTGAAAGCTAACGCTTCCAGAGCCAAGCCGCTGATATGGCGATCCTCAGAGCCAAGCTCGGTTAAAATTTCGGAAAGCGGCTTGCGTAACAGGGCTAGTAACTTTGGGTCGGTCTGTTGGCGTAACTGATTGAACAGTGGCTCGATTAGCTCCGCTGTGACCTTTGCTGTAGGCGTAACCATAAATGGCTTTGCTCCGCGCCCATCAGTGGTTTTGGTGGCCAGAATGTAACCAGCGTTTTCAAGGGCTGTGAGCACAAGCTTCGGCAAACTCTTCTCAGGAAACCGCACACCGTAGTTCGCCTCGGCCAATCGTACAATTTCGTTCGCAGGCTGCGGCTCGCTGCTGCCGGTATTCGCGAGTGCGCGCAGAAAGGCCTTCTGCTCAACGGTTAAGCCCGCGAGTTCACGGTAAAGTTCTGGATTGGCACCAAGGACCTCCTGAAGACGAATTTCATCAATCTGCCAACGCGACCCAATAAAGATACCGGCCTTCCCCAGCCATAGCCGCATCATACTCGGGTGCTTGCCGCCGCTGGGATAAGCTATACCCCGCTCGGCTAGCGCGCGGCGCAACGACGTCAGATCAACATCTTCGCCCGCCGCCGACATATCGCGGATGCATTGGACTAATGCCATACCATGCAAATTCAACAAAATATACTTAGCGAGGGTGTCGAACATGTCTCTAGGAGCCGCTCGGCGATCGAATAGAGTTTTTCCGAAGGTAGTGAAATGGGCTCCCTCATCAATGATACCATAGGCACGCAAACCGAGGCGGCAGTTCATTGCTAGGGTTCTGCGATTCTTTTCAGCCTTCGCAGGGTCGGAGGTCGCGGACCCATGCTCAGCGAAGTAGGTAGCTTGGATGGCGGCCTGTAACGCTCGCTGGTCCCCGTTATGTCGGTCCACAAGTTCCAGCACGTGTGCGAGATCAATCTGCGATGGCGAAAATTCGCTCCCAAAGGGCAGTAGGGCGCGCATTCGCGAATTGGGCTCATCGGGAAAAGGCAAGGTAGAGGTATCACTCACGAGGCAGTTCCTCGTTCAGTGAGGGGCCGCGGTAAAAGAGGTAGAGGCGGGTTTTCAGTCGCTTCACGCTCCTGCCGGATCAGGTCTTGAACCGCACAACGGACAAGCCATGCAATCGAGACATCGCGCCGCGCTGCCAGTGTGACTAGTTGCGCATACTCCGACGCGCCAAAGCTGACGGAGATACGCGCTTCCTTACGATTTCCTCGGGGTCTAGCCATAGAAGGTGTTTATTACACCACTTTACTTCAGTCGAGGGAAAATTTTGAGATCAGCAAGCTGGCTGCTTCTGCCCCACTTTAAAGCTTCGAGTCTGCAGCGGCTTGCTGCCCCGGATTGTAGCACAGTTGATTTTCGCCGCGCGGCTGCGCCATCCTGCATCAAAGGCGGGCATAGCCCCGCCAGAACGATAGAAAGGAACCACCATGCGCGCTGCCATTTTCCGCCAAGGAAGTTTTGTGCTGGGCGATGTGCCGGACCCGCAGCTCCAGCCCGGCCAGGTGTTGGTGCGCACCAAGGCCTGCGGTATTTGCGGCACGGATTTGCATGCGGCGCGCTTCACAAAGGAATTCGTCTCCCTCTCGCAGCGCAGTGGGGGGCGTTGGACCATGGATACCGAACGCGATGTGGTCTTTGGCCATGAATTCATGGGCGAGGTTGTGGCGAATGGCCCAGGCACGGAAGGCAAGTTCAAGCCGGGGCAATTGGTCACCTCCATGCCGCTTACCATCGCGGAGAATACCGTGCTTGGCCTTGGTTATAACCCGGATGTCGCCGGCGGCTTTGCCGAATATATGCCGCTCGCGGAACGCATGCTGCTGCCGCTGCCAAAAACGATGGAACCCGACCACGCGGCGCTGACCGAACCCATGGCGATTGGCCTTCATGCGGTGGAATATTTCGGCGTGAATAATGCCGAAGTGCCGCTGGTGATTGGCTGCGGCCCGATCGGGCTGGCCACCATCGCGGCACTCAAGCTGCACGGCCATGCGCCGATCATTGCGGCGGATTTCTCGGCAGGGCGCCGGGCTCTCGCGAAGAAAATGGGCGCGGATATCATGATAGACCCGGCCGTTGAATCCCCCTACCAGGCCTTGGAACGCGCCATCACGCCGGATGGCCATGATGCCAGCCGCTACGCAGCACTTTTCGGCCTTGGCCCCAAGCGCCGCCCCGCCCTGCTATTCGAATGCGTGGGTATCCCAGGCGTGCTGGCCGCCATGATGGAAGGCGCGCCGACTGGGGCGCGCATCATCGTGGTTGGTGTCTGCATGGAACCCGATGGGATCGAGCCGTTTTTTGGCATTGTAAAGCAGTTATCCATGCAATTTGTCCTGGGCTATAGCGCGCAGGAATTCGCCGCCACCCTTGGCCATATCGGCGCTGGCCGTCTGGATGTGCGGCCGCTGATCACCGGGCGGATCGGCCTGGCTGAGGTCGGGCAAGCCTTCCAGGATTTGGCCAGCCCCGAAACGCATGCGAAGATTTTGGTGGAGCCGTGGCGCTGAAGGCAAGGTCCGTTAGCTATCCGGTCCTCTGATGTGAGCAGACACTACTGCGAGTCACTTTCCTTTGTTAAAAAAAGGAAAGAGTATTTTCTCGTAGTCCCGGCTCAGAGCCGCTAGCATGCTGAAAGCGAAAAGCTGTAAAAGATACCTTCTAACTTCTCCTCGACCGCCTCCCTCAAGATCAACGCCTAAGTCAATCAGCGTCGTAAGGTAAAAGGCACTTTCCAAGAACAGTATAAGCAGAGCTGTAGCGCCGGCGGTCCAACCATATATAGCAGTTACGATTTCCCATCGGCGGGAGCCGTGAGAACTGCCAAAAAGGTTTCCTACAAGCATAACTATTGCAGGAATAA
The DNA here is from genome assembly GCA_020249145.1 of Roseomonas sp. Taxonomy (GTDB): domain Bacteria; phylum Pseudomonadota; class Alphaproteobacteria; order Acetobacterales; family Acetobacteraceae; genus Neoroseomonas. The sequence continues at coordinate 325,743 of JADCGF010000001.1, forward strand.
TCTGTTCTAGAATGAAATCCATAACCGGGCTCCTCAGGGTATCTCCAAAAAAATCGCTGGAGCATTCTCACAACCTTCACTTTGTATCGCAACATGGCACGCTTACGTTTAGCTGTATTTCACGTTGTCCCAAGATGAGCTAGAAATTCATTATGGCGCTTGGCCGTTATCGTGCAACGTCTTTAAGGATGCGGCCTGATGCCCGATCTTTTCTCGCCCTTCACGCTCAAGGATGTCACGCTGCGCAATCGGCTCGTGATGTCGCCGATGACCATGTATCGCGCGACCGATGGCAACATGAGCGACTTCCATCTGATGCTGCTGGGCTCTCGCGCCGCTGGCGGTTTCGGCCTGGTCTTTCCGGAACAATTGGCCATCACGCCGGATGGCCGCACCGGCACAAGCTGTGCGGGCATTTATGATGATGATCAGATCGAAGGCCTGTCCCGTATAACTTCCATGATCAAGGATATGGGCGCGGTGGCGGCGGCGCAGCTTGGCCATACCGGGCGCAAGGGCAGTGAGAAAAAACCCTGGCATGGCAAGCAACAATTGCCCGCGGATCATCCGGATGGCTGGCAGGTGCGCGCCCCATCACCCATTGCCTATGGCGGGCGCTATATCTACCCGGTGCATGAACTCAGCATCGCGGAAATCAAGGCTTTGCATCAAAGCTATGCCGATGCCGCGCGCCGCGCCTTGGCTGCGGGGTTTGAATGGCTGGAACTGCATTTTGCCCATGGCTATCTGGGGGCGAGTTTCCTCTCCCCCATCGCCAATCAACGCAGCGATGCCTATGGCGGCTGCCTGGAAAACCGGATGCGTTTTCACCTGGAAGCGATTGATGCGGTGCGCGCTGTTTGGCTGGAACGACTGCCGCTGACGATGCGGCTTGGCTGCGATGATTTCAATGAAGCCGGCACGCAATTCGAAGATGCGATCATCGCGGTTGCCGCCATGAAGCGCCATGGTTTGGATTTTGCCGATCTCAGCCTTGGCATGAATACGGATGAAACCCAGAACCTGCCCTATACGGAACCAGGCTTCATGGTGGGGCGCGCCAATCGTATTCGTCAGGAAGTGGGCATCCCTGTCGGCGTCAGTTGGAATCTGGGCATCCCCGCCATTGCCGATAGCGTCATCCGTCAGGAATTGGTTGATCTGGTTTTTCTGGGTCGGCCTGCCTTGGCCAATCCGCATTGGCCCTTATGGGCGGCAAGGGAATTGGCCCATCAGGACCCCTTTGCGCTGCTGCCGGAAGATTGGTCCTGGTGGCTGCGCAACCGGCCTGGTTCGCCCAATTCTCATGGCTTGCCGGCCCCCTCCGCCGCGCCAGTAGCCGTGCCGAAATTCGCCCAAGCATGACTTTTTGCCTGGAACTATCAAGAAAAATCAGTAACTTAACCTCATATCAGCCTAAGCCAGCCAAGCCTGCTCATGACCGCAAAAGCTTAGCTGTATCTGTCAATCAAATCGGTCTAGTCTGACTGTCATGGCTTCGGAGCATAAACGGGAGGGGGCTGCCGCTGCCGCGCTTCTGGCGCGGGAAGCAAAGGCATTGAGGGGGCGGCTCTACGGGCCGGTCCTGCTTGGCCTTGCGCTGGCACTTGCCGCCGTGGCGCAGGCGTTGCTGATCGCGCGTTTATTGGCCGCGCTGCTGGGCGCGGCGCAACCGCAATGGGCTGATCTTATCGGCGCCGGCGCGCTGGCGCTGGTGATGGCGGCGCTTGGCATTGCGCAGGAACGCGCCCAGACCGCCGCCGGCGAAGAAGCCAAAGCCAGCCTGCGCGCGCGGATCTTTGCCCGGTTGCTGGCCCAAGGCCCTGGCGATCAGCGCCCGGTGGGCGAGAAAAGCGCGCTGGTGGTGGAACGTGTGGAGGCCATGGAAGGCTATTTCGCACGCTGGATGCCCGCTGCCATCATCGCCGTGCTGGCGCCCTTGCTGATTGCCGGCATCGCCGCGCTGTTTGATCCGCTGAGCGGGCTCATCCTGCTGGTGGCCGGCCTGATGGTGCCAGTTGCCCAGGCAGTTTCCGGCATTGGCGCGGCCCAGGCCAGCCGGCGCCAATTCGCATCACTGCAACGGCTTTCCGGACGCTTTTTGGATCGCATGCGCGGCCTGCCCGTTTTGGTGCTGTTCAATCAGCAGCACGCCGAAACCAAAAGGCTGAGCGCGGCGGCCGAGGAATTGCGCCAGCGCACCATGCGCGTGTTGCGCGTTGCCTTCATCTCCTCCGGTGCGATGGAATTGATCGCAGCGGCGGCACTCGCCTGCCTTGCTATTCGCCATGGGGCGGTGCTGACAGGCGCTCATCCCGCCCCGGTCACGGCGTTTTTCGTGGTGCTGCTGGTGCCGGTGTTCTTCCTGCCGCTGCGCGCCTTTGCCGCCGCTTATCACGAACAGCTTGGCGCGCGGGGTGCGGCGGCTGATCTGGCGCCCTTGCTGAACCAACCGGAAGAAACCGGTCTGTTGCTGGAAGAAGTGCCGCCCAAGGTCACCATCACCTTCCAGGATGTGCGACTTTCCTATGATCCATCACGCCCACCCGCGCTGGATGGGCTTTCCTTCCGTGTGCTGGCCGGTGAGACACTGCTGCTGACCGGCGCTTCCGGCGCGGGCAAGACATCCGCGCTACGGATTCTGATGGGTTTCGCCCGGCCCGAATCGGGGCGCGTTGCCATCAATGGCCGAGACGCCATGCAGCTGAAGCCTTCCGAATTGCGGCGCCTGTCATCCTATGTCGGGCAGCGCGCGCATCTGTTTCGGGCGACGTTGCGCGAAAACATTCGCCTCGCGCGGCCTGATGCGGATGATGCCGCCGTGCTGGCCGCCGCAGAGGCCGCGCAAGTGATGGATTTTGTGCGCGATCTACCGCGCGGGCTGGATACGTTGATTGGCGAAGGCGGCTTCGGGCTTTCCGGTGGCCAGGCGCAGCGCGTGGCACTTGCGCGCGCCTTCCTGCGTGACACGCCCTTGGTGCTTTTGGATGAACCCACCGCGCATCTTGATCCGGGGACCGAGGCTTCCGTGCTGGATGCGCTGCGCCGGCTTTGTGTGGGCCGCACCGCCATTATCGCAACCCATGCCAAGGCCGCGCGATCCTATTTCGGCCAAAGGCTGGAAATCGCCGATGGGCGCATACAGGGCAGCCGCATGGCGGGGAATGATTAGGCCATGACCGCTGATCTTTTCCGCGTCCTGAGGCTTTGGCTGGAACGTTCCGGCTGGTTGGTGGTGGGGATCATCGTCACGGTGATCTCGGCGCTAGCGGGCGTTGCCCTTCTGGCCTTTGCGGGCAAGCTGGTGGCGGCATCGGTGGGTGGGGCGGAAAGTGCTGCGCTTGCTGCGGCGGGCGTGATTGCGCTGCTGTGGTTGCGCCCCTTGATCCTGCTGCGCCCGATCATGCGCTATCTGGAACGGTTGGCGACCCATGAAGCGACCTTCCGCGCTTTGGCCGATATGCGCGTGTGGTTTTTTGGGCGCCTGGCCGAACGCCTGCCAACCGGGCTTGGCTTGCGTCGCGCGGGGGATTTGCTCGGGCGTCTGGTGGCGGATGTTGAAGCGCTTGATGGGCTTTATCTGCGCGCGCTGGTGCCGGCAGCGGCTTCCATTGCCGTGGTGCTGGCGATTGCGCTGATACTCGGCGCGGCGGACCCCTGGCTTGCCGTGGTGGTGGCGCTGCCACTGACCGCCGCTTTGGTGCTGCCGCTGTTGCTGGCGCCGGATGCGGCGCGAACAGCAGAAGCAACTTCCCGCGCCCAAGGCGAATTGCGCGCCGCGACGGTGGACCCGCTGACCGGGCTTGAAGATACGCTGGCGGCGAATGGAGAGGCGCGCGCGCTGGCGCGGGTGGCTCAGGAAGATAGGGCGCTATCTGGCGCACAGCGCGCCTTGGCACGCCGCGCTGCCTGGGGCGGTGCGGCGGGCGCCCTGCTCACGCAAGTGGCGCTGTTGGCTGCGCTTGGTTGGACGATGCTGGCCGGGCAGCCCGCCATGGCGGCGGGGGTGCTCGCGGTATTCCTGGCGATTGCGGCGGCCGAGGCTTTGGGGCTGATGCCGCGCGCCGGGGCTGCCGTGGCAGCCGCCGCCGCTGGCGCGCGGCGGCTTTTTGAAGCGGCCGATGCTGCAGAACCAGTACCCGATCCCGTGGCAGCCAGCGCGGCACCTTCGGGCCATGCGCTTTCCTTGCGCGATGTCGTGTTTTCCTGGGCGCCCGATCGGCCCCGCGTGTTTGATGGGCTTGATCTGGATGTGCCGGAAGGCGCGCGTATTGCGCTGCTTGGCCCCTCCGGCACCGGCAAATCCACCCTCGCCGCGCTGTTGCTGAAATTCGCCGCACCCCAGCAGGGTGGCATCACGCTCGGCGGCGTTGATATCGCGACCCTTCCGGCTGCGGTTTTGCGCGATCGGATTGCCTGGCTCACGCAGGATGCGCGGTTGTTTGATGACAGCATCGCCGCCAATCTGCGCCTTGCTGCGCCGGATGCAGATGACGCCGCGCTTTGGCGCGCGCTGGACCGGGCGCGGATCGGCGATGTGGTGCGCGCCCTGCCGGAAGGCCTGAACACGCAATGCGGCGAAGCCGGCGCGCGGTTTTCGGGTGGCCAGGCGCGGCGGATTGCGCTGGCCCGCGCGCTGCTTTCCCCAGCACCCGTCCTGATTCTGGATGAACCCGCCGCCGGGCTGGATGCCGCGACGGAACGCGCCTTCATGGAAACACTGGATGAAGCGACCGCCGGGCGCAGCGTGATCCTGATTCTGCACCGCCTGACCGGCGTGGAACGGCCAAGTCGTATTCTGCGCCTGGTGGGCGGCAAGGCTATTGCGGCGACGGGGTGAAGCCGTTCAGGCGCTATTTCTTCATCCCTGCCAGATGCACGACACAGCGCGCAAAGCCTTGAAGGTCGCGCCAGCGCGCCGCTTCTGCAACCGGGTTCACTACCAATAGGCCGCCCGCCGCAGCGATGCCGCCATCCAGCATGAGGTTATCGGTCAGGCCGAAATCCTCAACCTCCATGCCATCGGCATCTTCCCAGGCGCCATTGGCGCGCCGATGCACCTTGCCCTGCAACTGCGCAAGGCTGCGCATGGTGAAATTCCCCGGCGCATTACTGTAACCCAACACCGGGCGGCCCAGCGCACGCATGAAGCCAAGCTCATAAGCCGTGCCGGGATCAGCCGAGGCGCCGCGAAACGGGGTCAGATTCGCAATCAGCGCATCGCAGCCATGGATATGCGCTTCATTGCCCAGGTAAATCCGCATCCAATCGGTATCGGCCTGGGGCGCGCCCGGTGCGGAGTCGGTCGGGAAAACGCCAATCATCCCGTGCTGGGCGCAAATGGCCCTCTTTTCCGCTGCGATGGCATCTCGGTCTGTCAGAAACACCTCCGGTCCCGCCAAATATACTCGCATCGCCCCGCCTTGCCTGTCATGGCTTTCCTATGCGGAGATAGGCGCATGGATGCCGAACGGGAATACAATAACCGGGCCCGCGTGCCCGAAAGCGCCGAAATCATCGCCGGCTGGGCGCGGGATGCCGCTGCCTTCCGCGAAAGCGGGGTGCGGGCAGAGTTGAACCTCGCTTATGGCGCGGGAGAACGGGAGAAGCTGGACCTGTTCCTGCCACCCAATGCCGAAGCCGCGCCCACCGCGCTTTTCATCCATGGCGGCTATTGGCAGGCGCTCGATCGGTCCTTTGTCAGCCATTGCGCGCGTGGCTTGCTGGGCCAAGGGGTCGCGGTGGCGGTGCCTTCCTATGACCTCTGCCCCGCGGTGACACTGGGGGAGATCGCCGAACAAATGCGCCGCGCTGCGGCCTTTGTGCATCGGCGTCGGGGCGGGCGGTTGCTGGCGGCGGGCCATTCCGCCGGCGGGCAGCTTGCGGCGCTATTGCTGGCGACGGATTGGCCCGCCTTTCAGCCCGGCCTGCCGGCTGGGATGGTCGGGGCGGCCTTGCCGGTTTCTGGTGTTTTCGAATTGGGGCCGCTCTGCGGCACCAGCATTGCCAAGGCCCTGAACCTGACGAGGCAAGACATTGCCACCCTATCGCCGCGCCTGCTGCCCCCGCCCGCTTTCGATGCGCTTCATGTCGTGGTCGGCGGGGCTGAAAGCGATGAATTCATCCGCCAAAGCCGCGATTTCGCCAATCACTGGGGCGGCAGTTTTGAAGCCTTGCCCGGCGCCAATCACTTCACCGTGCTGGACCCCTTCACGAACCCCGCCCATCCCTTGATGATTCGTGCTGGCAAAATGGCGGAGCGCCTTGCCTTGCGCCCGGGCTTCGCGCAGTAAGTCAGCTGAGGCATTTCAACCGGGGAGGCTTAACAATGAGCGCTTTTTCACGTCGTACCGCCATGGGCGGCGCCTTGGGGCTGCTGGCAGCGCCCGCCATTCTGCATGCGCAACCCACGGGCGGGGTAAAGATTGGCTTGGTTGCCGTGCAAACCGGCCCGCAAGCCGCCTTGGGAACGCAGTTGCGCGATGGGTTCCTGATGGGGCTGCGGCAACTGAATGGCCGACTGGGCGGGCTGACCGCTGAGACCGTGATGATTGATGATGAATTGCGCCCCGATGTGGCGGTGACCAAGGTGCGCACCGCGCTTGAACGCGACCGCTGCGATTTCATTGTGGGCGTTGTTTTTTCAAACATCCTGCAAGCCATTATTCGCCCGGTGACGGAAGCCAATACCTTCCTGATCAGCACCAATGCCGGGCCTTCCACCCTGGCGGGGCGTGGCTGCAATCCCTTCTTCTTCGCCACATCCTACAATAATGATCAGGTGCATGCCGTGATCGGCCAGGTCTGCGAAGATCAGGGCTATCGGCGCGTTTTCGTGCTGGTGCCGAATTACCAGGCCGGACGCGATGCGGTGGCCGGCTTCAAATCCCGCTTCAAGGGCGAAGTGGTGGATGAGGTTTATGTGCCGCTGACGCAGCTTGATTTCGCGGCAGAGCTCGCGAAGATCGCCGCCGCCAGGCCGGATGCGATTTTCACCTTCATGCCGGGCGGGCTTGGGGTCAATCTGGTGCGGCAATATCGCCAGGCGGGGCTCGCGCATATTCCCTTCCTGTCCACCTTCACGGTGGATGAAGCCACGCTGCCCGCGCAGCAGGATGCGGCGGTTGGCTTCTTTTCGGGATCGAATTGGGCGCCGAATATGGACAATGCGGCCAATCGCCGCTTCGTTTCGGATTTCGAAGCCGCCTTCAATTACGTGCCGGCCAGCTACGCGGCGCAGGCCTATGATGGCGCCATGCTGCTCGATTCCGCCATTCGCCGTGCGGGTGGCCGCTTGGCCGATAAGGATGCGCTGCGTGCCGGCTTGCGCGCGGCGGATTTCACCTCAGTCCGCGGTAACTTCAAATTCGGCGCGAACCACTTCCCCGTGCAGGATTTCTGGCTGACGCGGGTGGCCCGGCGCCCCGACGGCAAATTCCAGACAGAGATCGTGCGCAAGGTGCTTGAGAACAACGTGGACCCATGGGTCGCCGAATGCCGCATGCGCTAAACCAGAAGTGAGTACTGGGCTTTTCCTGGTGCAGGCCTTGAACGGCCTGCAACTTGGCATTCTGCTTTTTCTGGTGGCTGCGGGGCTCACGCTGGTTTTTGGCGTGATGGATTTCATCAACCTGGCCCATGGGGTGCAGTATATGCTGGGGGCTTATCTGGGCGCTGCCCTGGCGGCGGCGACAGGTTCCTTCTGGCTTGGGCTTTTGTTGGCGCTACCGGCGGCGCTGATTTTCGGCCTGCTGTTGGAAATGCTGATCTTTCGGCATCTTTATGATCGCGATCATTTGTCGCAGGTGCTGGCGACCTTTGGCGTGATCCTGTTTCTCAATCAAGCGGTGAAGGCCATTTGGGGTGCGGCGCCGCTGCAAGTGCCCATTCCCGAATTGCTTGAAGGCGGCGTGGTGCTGATGCCGGGGCTGCAATATCCGCTCTATCGCATTGCCGTGCTTGTTGCCGGTATCGCCGTGGCACTTGGCTTGTGGTTTTTGGTGGAGCGCACGCGCCTTGGCATGCTGGTGCGCGCGGGGGCCACCAATGCGCCCATGGTCTCAGCGCTTGGCGTGGATATTCGCCGGCTTTTCATGCTGGTCTTTGCCTTTGGTGCCATGCTGGCGGGTTTCGCCGGTGTGCTGGCGGGGCCGATATTTTCGGTGGAACCCGGCATGGGCGATCATGTGCTGATCCTTGCCTTTGTTGTGATTGTGATTGGCGGCATTGGATCCATTCGCGGCGCCTTCATTGCGGCGCTGATCGTGGGGCTCACGGATACGCTCGGCAAATCGCTGATGCCGGATTTGATGCGGCTGTTTCTTGACCCATCTGCCGCGCGGCAAACCGGCGCGGCTTTGGCTTCCATGCTGGTCTATATCGCCATGGCGGCGATCCTGGCCTTTCGCCCGCGCGGGCTTTTCCCGGCCAGGAGCAGCTAGAATGCCGCGTCTGCGGCTGGATGTGGCGCTGACGCTGCTGGTGCTGGTTGCGCTTGCGCTTGCGCCCTTCATCGGGCTTGGCGCCAATCATTACCTGACCATGTTCGCGCGCATGATGATCCTGGCCGCGGCCGCCGTTTCGCTTTCCTTCCTGGTGGGCGGCGCGGGCCTTGCCAGCCTTGGCCATGCGGCGGCGATGGGTGTGGGCGCCTATGCCGTTGCCATTCTTGATGCGCATCGGCTCACCGACATCACCATCGTCCTGCCCGTCGCGATTGCTGCCGCCGCGTTGTTTTCCCTGCTGACGGGTGCGATTGCCATTCGCACCGAAGGCGTGAATTTCATCATGATCACGCTGGCCTTTGGGCAGATGGCGTTTTTCACCGCGTCATCACTCGCGGCCTATGGCGGGGATGATGGCTATACGCTCTATGACCGTACGGAAATCTTCGGCACGCGGCTGATGGAAAATCGGCTTTTCTTCCATTACCTCTGCTTGGGTTTTCTCGTGTTCTGCTGGGGATTTTGCGCCATGCTGCTGGCATCGCGCTTCGGGCGGGTGCTGCGCGCGGCGCGGGAGAATTCATTGCGCGCGCAGGCGGTAGGTTTCGCGCCTTATCCGTATCGGCTTTTGGCCTATGTCATTGCCGGCACGCTGGCGGGGCTGGCGGGCGTATTGTTTGCCAATGCCACCGAATTCGTCGCCCCCGCCTATATGAGCTGGCAGCGTTCCGGTGAGTTGATTTTCATGGTGATCCTGGGTGGGCTTGGGCGGCTTTCCGGCGCCATCCTTGGCGCCGTGCTTTTCGTGCTGCTGGAAACCTGGCTGCCCAACCTGACGGCGCATTGGAAACTGATCTTCGGCCCGCTGCTGATCCTGGCGGTGCTGTTCATGCGTGGCGGGCTGATCGGTTTTTTGGGGGCGCGCCGTGGCTGAAGCCCTGCTCAGCATCCAGGGCTTGCGCAAGCATTATGGCGGGCTTGCGGTGACCAATGATGTCAGCCTGGAAGTGTTGCCTGGTGAAATCCATGCGCTGATCGGCCCCAATGGCGCGGGCAAGACCACGCTGATCCATCAGGTCACCGGCACTGTAGCGCCTGATGCGGGGCGCGTTGTCTTTGCTGGTGCGGATATCACGCGCTTTTCCTTCCCGCGCCGTGTGCATGCAGGACTCGCGCGCAGTTTTCAGATCACCAGTATCATCGCGGGCTTTTCGGTATTGGAAAATGTCGCCTTGGCGGCGCAGGCCAAAAGCGGGTCTTCCTTTCGCTTCTTTCGTGCTGCCGCTTTGGAAGAAGCCTTGAATAAGGCCGCGCGCGATGCCCTGACAGAGGTCGGGCTGGCAGATCGCGCGGCAATCCTTGCGGGTGCGCTCAGCCATGGCGAAAAGCGCGCTTTGGAAATCGCTATCGCACTTGCCACCCAGCCGCGCTTGCTGCTGCTGGATGAACCACTTGCTGGTGCGGGGCCGGAGGAGACTGAAAAACTTATCGCCCTGCTGCGGCGGCTCAAAGCGCGCTACGCCATCCTGCTTGTGGAACATGACATGCAGGCAGTATTTGCGCTGGCGGATCGGATTTCGGTGCTTGCCGAAGGGCGCATCATCGCCAATGGGAGCACCGCCGATATCCGCGCCAGTGCCGAAGTGCGCGCCGCCTATCTTGGCGAAGAAGAAATCCCATGCTGACGCTTGAAGATGTTGTCGCCGGCTATGGCGAAAGCCAGGTGCTGAATGGCATCGGCTTTGGCGTGGGTGCGGCACAGGTGGTCACATTGCTCGGGCGTAATGGTATGGGCAAGACCACCACGGTGCGCGCCATTATGGGCCTGATCCGCCCAAGTGCCGGGCATATCCATTTTGACGGTGAGGAGATTACCGCCGCCCCCCCCTATCGCATTGCGCAGCGCGGCATTGGGCTGGTGCCGGAAGGGCGACAGATTTTCCCGAGTTTGAGCGTGGAGGAAAATCTTGTTGCCACCGCCGCCAATCGCACGGGCGGTACGCCGCGATGGGATTTGCCCGCGATTTATGCGCTGTTCCCGCGCCTTGCCGAACGGCGCCGTCAATCCGGCGCCAAGCTTTCAGGCGGGGAACAACAAATGCTCGCCATTGGTCGCGCGCTGATGACCAATCCGCGTCTGTTGGTGCTGGATGAGGCGACCGAGGGTCTGGCGCCGCTGATCCGCGCGGAAATCTGGCAGGTGATGGCGAAGCTGCGCGCCGAAGGCCAGGCGATATTGCTGATAGACAAGAACCTGGCCGCGGTGATGCGCCTGGCCGATTGGCATGTGGTGATCGAAAAGGGGCGTGTGGTTTGGCAGGGCGATAGCGCTGCACTGGCCGCCGCCCCGGAGATCCGCGACACTTATTTGCATGTCTGAAACAGCAACGGCCCTGCCATCATCTTTGCTTGCGCGCCTGCTGTTCTTCCAGAAAGCCACGCATCATGCGCTTGGGTTCATCACTGTTCCAGGAAGCGGCGAAGGTGGTGATGCCGGCGGCAATCGCTTCACTGATCGGGCGATCTTCCCATTGCCGGATCAGCGATTTCTGCGCGCGAAGCGCCTCTGGCCCCGCAGCCAGCAGATTTGTGAGCCAGGTTTCGACGCGTGCATCAATCCGCTCACGATGCGCAACTTCTTCCAACAACCCCCAGGCAAGCGCATCCGCGGCGGAGATGGTCTCGGCCAGCAGCAGCAAGCGCCGTGTGCGGCCCCAGCCGATCAGGCCGGGCAATAACGCGGCTTCCACCACGGAAGGAATACCAACGCGCACTTCAGGCATGCCGAATTTCGCCTCCCGCACTGCGATGCGCATATCACATGCCGCGGCGACTTCCAGACCAGCGCCAAGGCACCAGCCATTGATGCGCGCAATTACCGGCACGGGCAGGTCGCGAATGGCGGCGCAAATGCCATGAATGCGGCGGATGAAGGCTTCGGCTTCCGCCGGTGTATCGAGTGCCGCCATGGCAGTGATGTCAGCACCACCGATAAAGGCACGTCCGCCTTCCCCGGTCAGCACTGCCGCGCGCAGACCGGGGTGTTTCGCAAGATCACGCAGCGCCGCAATCGCCGCATCCAAAAGCGTGGGGTTCAGCGTATTCAGCTTGGCATCATGCGCGACCGTGAGGCGCGCCACGCCGCGCGCATCAATGCTGATATCGAAACGTCCGCTCATGTGGATTGGTCCGGCAGCGTCACGGTAATGTGGCCAACGGGCTTGCCATTGCTATCCGCGATATCGCCTTCCACTGCCTGCACCAATGCGGCCGTGGCGGCGGCATCGAGCAAGCCAAGCCGGCCGAGCAAGGCAGCGAAAACCCCCATTTTGGCGCGCGATGCGCCATCGGCGAGTTTGACCGCAATGCCCAAGCCCTGATCCGGCACGAAGCCCACCACGAAACCCTCCGCACCGCCTTTCAGCAGCACACGGCCATTGGTGGCGCGCACAATACGGCTGGTTGCCTGATCCCGCCCGGAAAGATGATCCGGATACTTCGCAATGGCGGCCTGCAATCTTTCAATCGCTGTGCGCCGCGTGGGGCTTGCCACCTTACGCGCGGCCCAACGCGCCGCCGCGCCCGCCATAGCTTCGATGGAAAGCGCCAGCGCCGGCAAGCCACAGCCATCAACACCCGCCTGCAAACGCCCTGCATCGCTGCCGAGCAATTCCGACAGGATTTCCAGATAGAGCTTCTGCGTTGGATGCGCGGGACCACCATAGCCTGCGACTGGCGCGCCTAGCTTCTGCGCGACGCTCAAGAATCCGCAATGCTTGCCCGAGCAATTATGATAGATGCGCGAAGGATCCCCACCCGCGCGATAAATCTTCGCCTGATCCGCCGCCGCGCGCGGCATATCCGGCCCACACACCAGCGCGGATTCGGAAAGCCCCATGCGGCCCAGCCAATCCCGCACCAGCGCAACCTGGAAATCTTCGGCACTATGGGATGCACAGGAAAGCGCCAGGTGTTCTTCGCCAAGCCCCAGCGCATCCGCCGCACCGGTTTCGACCAGCGCCACGGCTTGATAGGGCTTCAGTGAGGATCGCGGAAAGGTGACGAAAGCAGGATCACCCATCGCCAGCACCTGGCGCCCGTTGCTGTCCATCACCACGGCGATGCCGTGATGGATGCTCTCCACCGCCGGACCGCGATGGATTTCCGCCAATTGCACAAAGGGGTTTTGCATCGTCATAACCTTAATTCAAAGCCGTGCGGGTTTCAGAAATCTTCCAGCACAACCTTGCCGATCATGCCGCCGCTTTCCACCAGCGCATGGGCCTGCGTCAGATTGGCCGCGGTTATCTTGCCCAGATTGCGTGTCATGGTGCCGCGCATCCGCCCGGCTTCGATCAGCCCCGCGACCTCATTCAACAGGCGGTGCTGTTCAATCATGTCGGGCGTGTTGAACAAGGGGCGCGTGAACATCAGCTCCCAATGGATCGAAACCGATTTGCGCATCACATCGCGCGCATCCACCGGCGCCTGGCTTTCGATCAGCAGAATGCGCCCTTGCGGCGCCACCGCATCCACCATGGCAGCCCAATTCTTTGCCGTAGTATTCGCAGAATAGATGTAATTGGCGCCGCGCAAGCCAAGCGCCTTCATCTGCACGGCGATATCGCCGTGGTGATCCACCACATGATGCGCGCCCAAATCACGGCACCATTGCACGCTTTCCGCGCGGGATGCGGTAGCGACCACCGTCAGCCCCGTCAGCGCACGCGCCATCTGGATCACCATGGACCCCACACCGCCCGCGCCAGCAATCACCAGCAAAACCTGCCCCTGCCCGCCGCCTTGCTGCACGCCAAGGCGATCAAACAAGCCTTCCCAAGCGGTAATCGCGGTCAGTGGCACCGCAGCGGCTTCGGGGAAGGTGAGGTTGCGCGGCTTCCGCCCAACAATGCGTTCATCCACCAGATGCAATTCAGCATTGGTACCGGAACGATTGATCACGCCGGCGTAAAACACCTCATCACCTGGGCGAAACAGGGTGCAATCGGGCCCCACTGCGCGCACCACGCCAGCGCCATCAAAGCCAAGGATGCGCGGCGCCTCACCTGGGTCATCGCGCCGACGCACCTTGGTATCAACGGGGTTCACTGACACGGCGTGGATTTCCACCAGCATGTCGCGCCGGCTTGGCGCGGCGGGGGCCGCGATGTCCAGATCAATGAGTGCATCCGCCTGATCAATCGGCAGGCATTTCCGGTATCCAACGGCTTTCATGGCAAACCTCAATCCTTTGTGTATCAGCCAACGCGCAGCAGCGCCGGGCCTTCTTCGCGCAACCAGGTCTCCGCCTCATCCCGATGCGGGGCCAGCGCCTTCACATGCGCCCAGAAGCGCGGAGAATGGTTCAATTCACGCAGATGCGCGACCTCATGCGCCACCACATAATCCAGCACAGCATCTGGCGCCATGACCAGCCGCCAGGAAAAGGCGAGCGTGCCATCAGGCGCGCAAGACCCCCAGCGGCTTTGCGTATCCTTCACGCGAATGGCCTTGATGGCGACACCCAATTTGGTGGCATGGTCAGCCGCCAGCGGCAGAATGCGCCGCTTCGCCTCAGCGCGCAGGAAATCGCGCAGGCGCCGCGGCAGGAATTCCGCCGCACCCGTCACAATGATGGCGCCATGTTCCACAAAGGCACCGCCGCGCCGCATTGGATCATGCAGCACCGGATGCGGCACGCCACCCAAAGGCACCGCCGCGCCGTGGGCAAGCGTAATGCTTGGCGCCAAAGCCTTCAGGCGCTTCAAGACCCAAGCCGCATGCGTGGTCAGCAATTCCAACCCAGCGCGACGGCTGGCGCGCATCGGCAACGTCACCACCACATCACCCGCGCGTGGATCAATCCGCAGGCTCACGGCGCGCGCACGCTCAGAACGTCGCCACCGCACCGGGCAAAGTTCTGGCGGACCCAGCAAGCCAGGGCGAAGCGGCACCATTTCCGAATCGGGCAGGGACATCGGCGCACCATGCCGTCAAGCCCAGGCAATTTTCAACTGCTTGACACATGCGGCCTTTCGGGCGCGAGTGTTGCCATGCGTTTCGCGATCAGCGCCATTTTGCCACTGTTGCTGCTTGGCACCATTTGGGGTGCCACGCCAATTTTCGTGAAGACCTTGGGCAGCATGGGCTGGCCGCCCTTGATGATCGCGCTTGGCGCATCGGGCTTCAGCACCATTACCTTGCTGTGCGTCTGTTTCGCACGGCGCGAAATTCCGGCACTGAGGCGGCCCTATCTTATTCATTACGGTGTTTCGGGACTGACGGGGCTTGTTCTGTCCAACCTGTTTGGCTTCACAAGTTTGCAGCATATACCGGCGGGGTTCTTTTCACTGCTGATCCCGCTTTCGCCCATGCTGACGGTGCTTGGCGCCATGGCTTTGCGCATGGAAAAGGTTTCATGGCGGCGCATTGGCGGTAGTATCTTGGGCCTGGTCGGCATTGGCCTTGCCATGGCGCCAGGTGCGGCACTGCCGGACCCGGAGGCACTGCCCTGGGCCTTGCTCGCGGCCTGTACGCCGGTTTGGTATGCGGTTGCCAATATCGCCGGCGTCAAGCTTGCGCCACGCGGCGCCGCACCTTTGGCGTTGGCAGCGGGCACTTGCGGCGCGGCGGCGCTGATGATGGCGGTGATTGCGTTTGCGACCGGGCAGATACGCGCCGTGGATATTGCCGGGCTGCCCATTACCATGGCTCAAGGCGTGTTGTTGGCGCTGGCTTATCTGATCTATTTTCGATCACTCGCAAACCAGGGAGGCGTGGTGACATCGCAAGTGGGCTATATCGTCACCATCACCGGGTTGATCTGGGGTTTTGCGATTTTTGGTGAGGTGCCGGGCTGGCTGACGATCCCCGCCGCGGCTTTGGTATTCATCGGGCTCGCGCTGGTGACGCTGCCCGGCAAGAAAATCACCCAATCAAGTGCTTGAGTTCCGTCTCAACAAAGGAAAGCGGCGCGGTCCCAGCATTCACCACATTATGCTCAACACCGGCGGCGCGCGCATAAGCCACGCCGGCAGTTAATGAGGCCGTTGCGGTCTCACCGCCTGGCAATTCCAGCAAAAGGCTGCCATCGGTTACTGGCACCACCACATAAGCCATGCCGTGACGATGCCAGCCGGTTTCCGCGCCGGGTTCAAAATCCCAGCGCGTCACCCGCACATTGGCATCATCAAGCTGGATGGTGGCCACCGCCGGGGGACGGCAGCGCAGCGGTTCGCGCATACGCCTATTCCGCCGCTTTGGCGGGCGCCAGCCCGGGCAGCGGCAGCGCCCCCGCAGCACCCCAGGCAGCCCAAACCGCTTCCGCCTGCGCGGCATTCAGCGGCAGATGCGGCGGGCGAATGGTACGCCAGCCGGCATCGCCCGTGCTGCGCGCGATGATTTCACGCAGGCCAGGGATCAGCGGCACGGATGTCGCGGCCTTGCGGGTCGCGTTCAGCACGGCCTGCGCCGCATCCGCTTCCGGCCCGGTGCGCTTGGCATAGACAATGCCACCCCAATGCGAATTGCCATTGGAAGCGGCTGTGATGCAGCCCGCGCCGCCTTCAGCCAGGATGCGTTGCAGGAATTCATCGCTGCCGGAATAAACCTCAAACCCATCCTTGGCGAAGGCCTGCACCATGGCCTGCATATTGGCGTAATCGCCGGAGGAATCCTTCCCACCCTTGATGGTGCCAGGGAAAGCCTTGATCAGGCGTTCCAGCAGCGAAAGGCTGAAGGGCACCGCCGATTGCTGCGGGAAGTGATATAAATAAACCTTCACCCCACCACCGATGCGGTTCAGCGCTTCCGAAAAGAAGGCGAACAAACCATCATCCGAAAGCCCCTTGTAGTAGAAGGGCGGCAGCATCAGCACGCCGGGGCAGCCGGCATCGCGCGC
Source organism: Roseomonas sp. (assembly GCA_020249145.1). Classification (GTDB taxonomy): domain Bacteria; phylum Pseudomonadota; class Alphaproteobacteria; order Acetobacterales; family Acetobacteraceae; genus Neoroseomonas. The sequence goes on from JADCGF010000001.1 coordinate 342,087, forward strand.
ATGCTTGGTCAGTTCCACACTATCCATCAGGCTGGCGCAGCCCGTGCCTGGCATCATGCGCGCCGCCGGAATGCCGCGGGCGATCAAGCCTTCCAGAATGGCCTTTCGTTCATGCAGGCCGAAGGAATTCGCCTCACCGGTCGTGCCCAAAACGCCAAGCCCGGTGCAGCCATTGGCCAGCAGCCATTTGGCATGCGCCGCCATGCGATCCAGATCGGGGGTCAGATCGGGCTTCATCGCCGTCAGCACGGCAGCATTCACGCCGCCATAAATCGCGTCTTTCATCCGGGTTTCCTTATCAGAAGCTTTGTCCTTACGTCGCGCAGAGCGCGCGCGGCGTCAATCAGGCGCTTTCGCCTTCCGTGGCATCATCCCCGGCCAGCGCACTACATGGTCTTGCAGCGCACCCGCGTTTCGTTCATCAATCGCGCGCCCGCGCACGGAAACGCCCGCGCGATGCACGGTTTCAGGATCGCCTGAGACCAGCGGGTGCCACCAGGCCAAATCCCGCCCCTCGGCAACCATGCGATACGCGCAACTCGGCGGCAGCCAATCAATGGCCGCGAGCTTCTTGGGGGTGAGTTTCACGCAATCCGGCACGCGCTTCTTGCGCCCCGCGTAATCAGAACAGCGGCAGCTATGCAGGTCCAACAACCGACACGCGACTTCCGTATAGGCCAGCGCATCGGTTTCCTCATCGCGCAGCTTATGCAGGCAGCAGCGCCCGCAACCATCACACAGACTTTCCCATTCCGCCCGAGACATCTCGGCCAGGGATTTACTTTTCCAGAAGGGCGTCTTGTCAGTCACGCCGTGTTGGAGGTGAGCAAAAGCCCCTCAACGCCGATTGCCTGGCGGCGGCGCCAGGTTTTCCGTCTGCACACGGCCAGTCGCTGCACTGCCGGAGGTGGTCCCACCGGAAGGCGCCGGCGCGGCGGAGCTACCGCCGCCACTACCCGGCGCGCCAAGGCGCATCAGCGCGCCGCGTAGCGGATCGCTGCCGGGGTTATGCAGCTCCATCGCCACCACCACCTGCCGCGCGCTCGCCTCTCGCCCGAAATAGGCCCGCATAGCCGAGCTATTGGCGGAAAGGGCCGCCCCATCCAAGGTAATGCCGGCGAAAAGCCCGCGGCTGCGGCCAATGGTGACAATATCCGCCCCCACCGCCGCCGTTGTGGCGCCCTGGATGCTGCGCCCAAGCGTCGCAAAAGCAAGCCCAGCCTCGGCACCGAATTTGAACTGGCTATCCAGAACGGCATTCAGCCCGCGTTCAGTCATGATGAGTGAAATCACCTGCGCATCCTGCAAGCCGGCCTGCAGGCCAAAACTGCCACCGACCAAGTTGTAGAAGGCGGGGGAGGACCAGGAACCGCCACCACCACGCGCGGCCATGACGCATTCGCCAAACTCGCCGCCGATGAAAAACCCTGCACGAAAGACTCTGGGGCAGATCAAGACGCCCTTGGCGTTGCGCAGCAACGCGCGCGCGTCGCCGGTATTATCCGCCGGTCCCATCATTTCCTGCAGTGTGAGTGTGGCGCGATCCACCAAAGCCTGTTCTTCTGCCTGGGCGCGTGCGCCGCCGGAAAAGCCAAGCATGCCAAGGAGTAAGGCGCTAAGTAGCATGAGAGGGCGCATGAAAAACATTTCCCAACCCGTTGTTTCGCCAGACTCTACACCAATGCTTCGCGTCGAGGGAAGGGTTTCTTGCAGGCTTCGATCAAACTCCCGATGGCGCTGGGGTCCAGGGCTCCTCATTGACTGACGCCACGCGCCAATCAAGGCCGTGTTTTTCAATGCGCGTCAGGGACAGATTCTTGATGCTGAAGACCAAAGCCTGATCGGCCGAAAGCCCCATGGCATGGGCAAGGGCAGCGCGGATGGACCCGCCATGTGCCACAATCACAATATCCTGGCCTTCCAAAAGCGTCGCCAGGCGTTCCAGCACGGCGGCTACACGCGCCTGGACTTCGCGAAAACTCTCGCCGCCTGGCGGATGTTCTTCCCCGGCATGGGGCCAGAAGGGATGCGCCGGGCGCGTCAGCAGCGCGGGTAAAGCCTCATGCGGAATGCCCTGCCATTCGCCCAAATGCTGTTCGGCGAAATCCGGTTCCGCTGCCAAATCCGCATCTGGATAGCCCGCTGCAAACACCGCTGCAGCGGTGGCGCGCGTACGGGAGAGATTCGTCACAAACCAGCGCGCCGGCTGCGGCAGGCGCTGCGCCAACCAGCGATAGGATGCCGCTTCTTCCCTGAGCGCCAGATCGCAAAGCCCGACATCCATGCTGCCATACAGCACCGCACGGGCTGATGGTTCCACCAGCGCATGGCGCACCAAAAAGAAGCGAGTCGGTGTCACGCCGGCGCATCCAAAGCATGCGCCATCAGATCATCCAGCGTGCAAATTTCCAGCGCCGCTTCATGCGTGGCTTCCAGCAGCACAGGCGGGGCGAAGCCGGCGCGGCGCGCTTCTTCCCAGCGCGCGGCGCAAAGGCACCAGCGATCACCAGGCGAAAGCCCGGCAAAGCCGTATTCGGGGCGCGGCGTTGAAAGATCATTGCCCGCTGCCTTGCTGAAGTTCAGAAATTCGGCGCTGACTTCGGCACAGACCACATGCAGGCCAATGTCTTCAGGCCCGGTATTGCAGCAGCCATCACGAAAAAACCCGGTCAGCGGCGCCACTGAGCAAGGCAACAAAGGCCCGCCCAATACATTGCGCTTGCCGGCCTCGCCCGAGGCCGGCTTCAGCCAATCAAACCCGCCGCTCATGCTGCGGCGCGAATGGCGGCCGCCTTCACATCCGCCCCCACCGCATCGGCATAGGTGGCGAAATTCGCTTCAAACCGCGCCACCAATTCGCGCGCCGTGCGATCATAGGCGGCCTTATCGGCCCAGGTATCGCGCGGATTGAGCATGTCACTCGGCACGCCGGGCAGCGCCTTCGGTACCATCAGACCAAAGAAAGGATCGCGCTGGAATTCGACCTTGGCGAGGCTGCCATCAAGCGCGGCGCGCAGCAGGGCGCGCGTGACGTGGATGGGCATGCGGCTGCCGGTGCCATAGCCACCGCCGGTCCAGCCGGTATTCACCAGCCAGCAATCCGCACCATGGCGGGCCATCAAATCCGCCAGCATCTGGCCATAGACTTCCGGGCGGCGCGGCAGGAAGGGCGCGCCGAAGCAGGTGGAGAACGTCGCCTGTGGTTCCTTGCCCATGCCCTTTTCCGTGCCGGCAACGCGCGCGGTATAGCCGGACAGGAAGTGATACATGGCCTGCGCCGGGGAAAGCTTCGCAATCGGCGGCAGCACGCCGAAGGCATCCGCGGTCAGCATCACCACATTGCGCGGCAGGCCGGCGGCACCGCTTTCCACGATGTTCGGAATATAGTGCAGCGGGTAGCAGGAACGGGTATTCTCCGTGAGCCTGCCATCATCCAGATCAAGCCGCCCAGCTTCGTCCGCCACCACATTTTCCAATACTGCACCAAAACGATGTGACGCATCCCAGATTTGCGGCTCAGCCTCACGGCTCAGTTTGATCACCTTGGCGTAGCAGCCACCTTCGAAGTTGAAGACGCCGGCATCAGACCAGCCATGTTCATCATCGCCAATCAATTGGCGTTCCGGGTCGGATGAAAGCGTGGTCTTGCCCGTGCCGGACAGGCCAAAGAACAATGCCACATCGCCCTTGGCGCCGAGATTGGCGCTGCAATGCATGGGCAGCACGCCCTTGGCCGGCAGCAGCCAATTCATGACGGTGAAAATGCTTTTCTTGATCTCCCCGGCATAGGATGTGCCTGCGATCACAATGGTTTTTGCGGCGAAGGAAAGCGCGATCACGGCTTCAGACCGGCAGCCATCCTGGGCGGGGTCAGCCTGAAATTCCGGCGCATGCAGAATGGTGAAATCCGGCGTGAAGCCCGCCAATTCCGCTGGCGCTGGGCGGATGAACATATTGCGCGCGAACAGCGCATGCCAGGCATTGGTGGTGACCAAGCGCACGCGCACGCGATGCGCGGGATCGGCCCCAGCATAAAGATCCTGCGTGAAAAGCTCGGGCTTTGCGCCAAGCCAGCCGCGCACGCGGGCAACAAGACCCTGGAAGCGTTCCGGCGCCATGGGCTGATTGACCTTGCCCCACCAGATATCGGCGCGGGTTTCGGGGTCTTCCACCACGAACTTATCCTGCACGGAACGGCCCGTATGGGCGCCGGTTTCGGCAATAAACGCGCCATCGGCGGAAAGCCGGCCTTCATTGCGGCGCAGCGCATGCGCGATCAGCGCAGGCGGCATCAGATTGGCATGAATCATCTTAGCCCCGGTCACACCGGTACCGGCCAAGGCTTTCGTAGAATTATTCATTTATAAGGACACCCCTCCAACCAGCCATCAATCCCACCGCGCAGGCGGCTTTCACGCGCCATATCGGCGCTGGTCGCGGCAGAATTGCGGCAGGTTCAGGGGGTAGCCAAGGCCGCTCGCCCGTCCCGCGCTGCGCTGATCAGCGCCATGCGCACGCCATCCGCATCACCCACCGGCGCGGGGAAGGCAAGGCGGCGGGATGCCTCCCCATCCGAGATATCGCAACCATCGGGGTCCACCGTCACCAGCCGCCATGGGCCGGGTGCGCCGCCCAAAAGTCCGGTCGCGATCGCCGCCACGGCATCGGGGTGGTCTTCATTCACATGGCCGATGATCTCGGCCTCGGCCGCTGCCACTACTGCGACTGCGGCTTCATTGGGCGCGAGCGCACTGGCCTTGAGCCTGACCGCCCGGGCAAAACCCCCCACCAGCAGGGCACCGCCAATCCTGACACGCCACAGCGCGAAATCCCCGAAATCCGCGTAAAGCGCCGCATAGGGATGCACCGAAAGCCAGCGCGCCTTCAGCGCCGCCACCTGATCTGCCGGCACTTGTTCCGCCACCCCGGTCACGGTCACGCGCGGGGCGGTTTGCGGGTTGGGGCCGGTTGGTGCGCCCGAGAGCATCAGCGCGCAGCGCGGATCGGCCTGCAAATGCCTGGTGTGTTCAGACAGGGACGAAAGCAGCATCAGCGGCGAAAGATCAGGCGCCGTTGCCGGCGTCACCAGGCTGGCGAAGGGCTGGCCGGCCTGGGCGGTGGCCAGCGTCGCCGAACGCGCGGCACGGATCAGCCGCCTGGCTTCCAATGTGGCATCATACTGTTCCATCGCCTTTCTCCGGTCCGGCGCAGAGCAATATTCGATTTGATGATTCCATCAAATCGAGTTTCTTGCTCTGCAAAATGTAATATATAGAGCAGCTTACGACCATTTGCGGAACCGCGAGGCGGTTTCGCAAATGATCGCTGCTCTATTGCCACAATTGGCTCGCATTATCATCACTGTCGCGGCAAAAGAATGTCTCCGCCGCGTCAGAGGTGCACAGCAATGCCGCAAACCATCGCCCTTGTGGATGATGACCGCAATATCCTCACTTCCGTGTCCATGACTTTGGAACAGGAAGGCTATCAGGTGCGCACCTATACGGATGGCGAAAGCGCGCTACAGGGCCTGCTCGCCAAGCCGGCCGATCTGGCGGTGCTGGATATCAAGATGCCGCGCATGGATGGCATGGAATTGCTCCAGCGGCTCCGCCAGCGCAGCAATATGCCGGTGGTTTTCCTTACCTCCAAGGATGAGGAAGTGGATGAGCTGATGGGCCTCAGGCTTGGCGCCGATGATTACATCACCAAGCCCTTTTCCCAGCGCTTGTTGCTGGAACGCATCCGCGCCCTGCTGCGGCGGAATGAGGGTGCGCGGGCAGAAGGTTCAGGCGCGCCCCCCGGTGGCGTGCTGGCGCGCGGTGATTTGATGCTGGATGAGACGAAGCACACCTGCCTGTGGAAGGGCAAACAGGTGCAATTGACCGTCACGGAGTTTTTGCTGGTGAAGGCACTCGCGCTGCGCCCCGGCATGGTGAAGAACCGCGACCAGCTGATTGATGCCGCTTATGGCGAGAATATCTATGTGGATGACCGCACGATTGACAGCCACGTGAAGCGCATCCGCCGCAAATTCCGCCATACGGATGGGGATTTCGACCAGATCGAAACGCTTTATGGCATTGGGTATCGCTACAAGGAGAATTGAGGGGTTCCGCCCTCTCAAAACGCCTTAATGCAACCGCGCCGAAGGCAAATGCGGGCTGTCCAGGCTGAAATCCGGGATGGTGACATCAAACGCTTCACCGGTGTCGCGCACCACCATGAGATAGGCGCCGCGCATGAAGCCTGATGGCGTGCCGAGTGGCGTGCCGGAGGTATATTCAAACCGTCCCCCCGGTTCCAGGATGGGCTGTTCACCGACCACGCCGGCACCCTGCACCTGTTGTGTGCGCCCGGTGCCATCCGTGATCTGCCAGGTGCGGCGGATCAACTGCACCGTCTCCCGCCCCAGATTGGCGATTTCCACCTGATAGGCCCAGACGAATTGAGCGTTCTCAGGCATGGATTGGTCAGCCAGATAAAAGGCGCGCACGGCCACCCTTATCCCCCGCGTCGTCGCGATGAATGAATCCTCTTTGGTCATTACAACCTTCCTCGACGCCAATTCAGCACAGCAACCGGGCATTTTGTAAAGTTTTTTATGTGATAGCCCTTATGAAGCGGCAGCATCCAAGGCTTCGGCCAGATCGTCAATCAGGTCGGCCACATCCTCAAGCCCCACGGAAAGCCGGACCGTGCCATCGGTAATGCCAAGCCTGGCGCGTTCCTCAGCACCCACACGCATATGCGTGGTGGTGGCCGGGTGGGTCGCCATGGATTTCGCGTCGCCCAAATTATTCGCGATATCAATCAGCTTCAGCGCATCCATGAAGCGGAAGCAGGCTTCCTTGCCGCCCTTGATGTCAAAGCTCACCAGCGTGCCGCCAGCCGACATTTGCGCCATGGCCAGCTTCTGCTGCGGATGATCCGCGCGGAAGGGATACAGCACGCGCGCCACTTCCGCGCGTTCCGCCAGCATATCGGCAATGGCGGAAGCGCTGCGGCACATGGCCGGCACACGCAGATGCAAAGTCTCAAGCCCCTTCAGAATGACCCAGGCATTGAAGGCGCTGATCGAAGGGCCGGTATTGCGGATGAAGGGTTGCAGCACCTCATCCACCCATTTCTTCGAACCCATCACGCAGCCGCCCAGAACGCGGCCCTGCCCATCAAAATGCTTGGTGGCGGAATAGACAACGATATCGGCGCCGAAGCTCATGGGCTTTTGCAGCAAGGGGGTGGCGAAGACATTATCCACCACCACCAAAGCGCCAGCCTGATGCGCCAGATCGCACACGGCGCGGAGGTCCACAATTTCCAGCATGGGGTTGGAAGGCGTTTCCAGCAAAACCATGGTCGCTGGGCGCGAAAGCGCCGCGCGCCATTGCCCCAAATCACTGCCATCCACGAATTCTGTCGCAATGCCATAGCGCGGCAACAGGGTTGAGACGATCCAATGGCAGGAACCGAATAGCGCGCGGGAAGCCACCACGCGATCGCCAGCCTTCAAATGGGACAGCATGGCAGAATGAACCGCCGCCATGCCGGTAGCCGTCGCGCGGCAGGCTTCCGCCCCTTCCAAGGCAGCCAAGCGGCCTTCGAGCATGCTGACGGTTGGGTTGCCGAAGCGCGAATATTGGTAATGCGTTTCCGTCCCCGCGAAGGTCGCTTCCGCCTGGGCTGCGCTGTCATAGACAAAGCCGGAGGTCAGATACATCGCTTCCGAAAGCTCATCGAAGTTGGAGCGCATGAGCCCACCGCGGACAAGCTGCGTCGCAGGGCGAAGGGGGCGAGTGGAAGGTTTTTTCTTCGGCATGGGCTGACACCTTGATAAACGCGTGGCGTCCGGCCCCCTACGGGGTGGGGGCATTTCGCCCCACGGCCCTTTAGCGCGTTTGTTTTCGCGAATGTCGCCATCCGCGCCCTTCCGAGACCTCGCCGCAAGCAGACCGGACAAATCGCGAGGATCAGTTTTGCAACCGATGATTGACTCATAGGGCGCGATGCCCCCGCAGGTCAAGAATGGAAGATGACTTGCATCATAGCCGCGCCCATGGGTTCATCCAGTATGCAGGAGGAACCCATGGCCAATACCCGTGTCACCCTGATTGTCGGCGCCAGCGGCGCTGCGGCAAGCCGCGTGATGGAAGCCGCGCAAAGCGATCCTGCCTTCACGCCGATTGGCCTGACCAGGCGGGACCCTGGCGTGGGGATTCCCTGGATCACCGCTGATCTTTGGGATGGGCCAGCGCTCACGCGCGCCATCGCGGCACGGCCCGACATTACGCATATTGTCTATGCGTCCCGCGCGCCGCATGGCGAGACGGGCGTTGAGGATGTAGCCGGCAATGTCACCATGCTGCGGAATTTGCTGGACGCCGCCGAAGCCTCCCTGCCGCGCTTCACCCATCTGCACATGATCCATGGCGGCAAATGGTATGGGCTGCATATCGGCCCATTCCGCACCCCGGCGCGGGAAGATGATCCGCGCCATTTGCCGCCCAATTTCTATTACGATCAGCAGGATATGGTGGCCGAACGCCAGCGCGGCAAAGCCTGGTCCTGGTCCGCGAGCCGACCCAATTTCGTGCTGGATGTGGCGCCGGGGCGGGCGCGCAACATGGTCTCTACCCTTGGTGCCTATGCCGCGATTTGCCGCGAACTCTCCGTGCCCTTCGATTTCCCCGGCAAGCCCGGCGCCTTCACCGCCCTGCATGAGGTCTCGGACGCCAGGCTGTTGGCCGAGGCCATTTTGTGGATGCTGGGCGAACCCCGCGCCGCCAATCGCGCCTTTAATGTCACGAATGGCGATGCCTTTCGCTGGTGCGATATGTGGCCCCATCTGGCCGGGCTTTTCGGCGTGGCGCCGGGTTGCGTGCGGACCATGTCCATGGCGCGCTGGATGGCGGATAAAGCACCGATCTGGGAGAAAATTCGTGCCCGCCACGGGCTCATTTTGCCGATTGAACAAGTCGCAAGCTGGGAATTCGCCGATTTCGCGCTGAATATGGATTACGACGTGCTGGCTTCCATGACCGCGGCCCGGCAAGCCGGCTTCACCGACTTCAAGGATAGCTGGGCGATGTTCGCTGAACAGATTGAGGGCTACCGCGCCGCCCGGGTGCTGCCGCCGCGAAGAAAATAATGGGGGCGGCGGCCCCGCCCTGCCTTGACCCCGCCACACCCCCCTGCAATACGCGCTGCGCCCAGGGCAATCCGGGGCAGAGCATCGTCGGGCTAAACCGACGAATCCCGCGACAAGAGGCCGAACCACGCCATGCGCGATAAGGGCGAATATCTTTTCACTTCGGAATCCGTTTCCGAAGGCCATCCCGACAAGGTGGCAGACCGCATTTCCGATACGGTGCTGGACGCATTCCTGACCGCTGATCCCTATGCCCGCGTCGCTTGCGAAACGCTGGTCACCACGAACCGCGTGGTGCTGGCGGGCGAAGTGCGCGGCCCCGCGGAAATCACCCCGGAATATCTGATCCATCTGGCGCGGCTCGCGATCCATGACATTGGGTATGAGCAGGAAGGCTTTCATTGGCAGCATGCCGATATTGAATGCCATCTGCATGCCCAATCGGCGCATATCGCCCAGGGCGTGGATGCTGCCGGCAATAAGGATGAAGGCGCGGGCGACCAGGGCATCATGTTCGGTTATGCCTGCCGCGAAACGCCGGAGCTGATGCCGGCGCCGCTCTATTATGCGCATGAAATCCTGCGCCATGTCAGCACGCTCCGCCGCGCCAAGGACAAGGCCGTGGCCGGGCTGCTGCCGGATGCGAAAAGCCAAGTGACCTTGCGCTATGTGGATGGCAAGCCGGTGGGCGCGACCTCCGTCGTGGTCTCGACCCAGCATGAAGAAGCGCTTGAGCAGGCCGAAATCAAGCGCATGCTGCGCCCAATTGTGGAATCCGTGCTGCCCAAGGGCTGGATGTGCCCGGATAGCGAATTCTACGTGAACCCCACCGGCAAATTCGTGATCGGCGGCCCGGATGGCGATTGCGGCCTGACTGGGCGGAAGATCATTGTGGATACCTACGGCGGTGCGGCGCCGCATGGTGGCGGCGCATTCTCCGGCAAGGATCCCACCAAGGTGGACCGTTCCGCGGCCTATGCCGCGCGCTATGTGGCGAAGAATGTCGTGGCGTCCGGCCTGGCCGATAAGTGCACCATCCAGGTCAGCTACGCGATTGGCGTATCGAAGCCGCTGTCGGTTTATTTCGACCTGCATGGCACCGGCAAGGATGTGGATGAGGCGAAGTTGGCGAAGGTGATTGACGGCATGGTCAATCTCTCCCCGCGCGGTATTCGTGAGCATCTGAAGCTGAACCGCCCGATCTATGTGCCGACCAGCGCCTATGGCCATTTCGGCCGCGTGCCGGATGCGGCGAAGGGCACCTTCACTTGGGAAATGACCGATCTGGCGGATGAGCTGAAGCGCGCTTTCGGGCGTTGAGGCTTTTGCGTTGCCACGCTTCGGGGCGGCGGGTGTGAGCCTGCCGCCCTTTTCTTTTCAGGACTGCGCATGACCGCTGATCGTCCCCCTTTGGCTGATGGTGTGCCGGACCGGCTTTATGGTCGGCGCCGCGGCCACCCCTTGCGCCCGCGCCAGCAGCGCCTGCTGGAAGAAACCCTGCCGAGGCTGCGCCTGACCCCAGCACAAGCAGCTGATCCGCGCGCCGCCTTCGGCATGGGTGATGTGCCGGTCTGGCTGGAAGTGGGCTTTGGCGGGGGCGAGCATTCGCTGGATCAAATCGCGGCGCATCCTGAGGTTGCCTATATTGCCTCAGAAGTATTCGAGAATGGGCTTTGCGCATTGCTGACGCGGCTGGTGCCGGAAGGGGCGGAGGCCAGTGGCGCGCTGCCGCGTAATCTCAAGCTTTGGCCGCAGGATGCGCGGCATTTGCTGCGCGCCCTGCCGGAAGCCGCTTTGGACAGGCTTTTCCTGATGTTCCCCGACCCCTGGCCCAAGGCGCGCCATGCCAAAAGGCGTTTTGTTCATCCAGAGTTACTGCCCATGGTGGCGCGCGCCATGAGGCCGGGCGGGGTTTGGCGCATCGCTTCCGACGATCCAACCTATCAGGCATGGGTGCGTGAATGCATGGGCGCGCAAAGGCTTTTTGTCTTGGAAAGCCTCGCCGAAACCCGCCCCGCCGGCTGGCCCCCCACGCGCTATGAGGCCAAGGCTTTGCGCGAAGGCCGCCAGCCACTTTATTGGGAATGGCGCCGAAACTGATTAGCGCCCACGCCACATCAGCCGCAAAATGGGCAAGCCCTGCCAGTGATGATGGATCGCCAGCATCCCATGCCCCAGCGCCAGCACGACCAAGCCCCAGGCTGCGCCCTGATGCAAAGGCCGCAGCACATCATACAAGGCCTGATCGGGCGCGAAGGGGTGCGGAATGGGCAGGATCAGGAAGAACACGGTCTCAACGCCAATCGGCGCCGCCGCCGCACTCAAAAAACCCAGCACCGGCACGGCAATCAGCAGCGCGTAAAGCAGGCCCTGCCCCAGCCGCGCCGCGCCTTGCTGCCAGGCGGGCAGCGCCATGGGTGCCGGCCTACCACGCCGCGCCAATAGCCAAAGCCGCCAAACCCACAGCGGAATCAGCAAAAGGCCAAGGCTTTTATGCAATTGATAGGTCAGGATTTTCGCCAAAAGCGCCGAAAGCGGCAGCGCCACCATCACCAGCGCCAGCAGGAAGTTCACAAAAACCAGCGCGGCCATGGCCCAATGCAGGCGCCGTTGCGCCACCGACCACGCCGCCTGCATTTGCTTATCCAATCACCAGACTGACCGATACCGCCAATTGCACGCGATCGCCCGTGGCCGCCATGTCCGACACCATGCCAAAAGCCGCGCGGCTGATCTCTCCGCGCGCGGTGCAATCTACAATCTCCGCCCCCGTCGCAGCATCACGCCGCCACCGCGCTAGCTTCGCCTGAAGGGTAAAGGGCTGGGTCACGCCGCGCATTTCCAAAGGCCCGGCCAGATCGAAGGCCTCGATCCGCCCGCCGGGTGCGGCGCGGCCAGAAAACTGCGCCAGCGGCCAGCGTTCCGCATAAAAATAGGCCGGTGAGCGCAGCAAATCCGCCGCGCCCGGATAGGCATGCGTGATTGAAGCGGTTTCCACCTGCACCGCGACGCGCGCTGTCTCCGGCCTTTGGGGATCCAGTATCAATTCACAGTCGAAGCGCGAAAACTGTCCGGTCGAGGTTAGCACCTGCAAATGCCGCGCGATGAATTCCAGCCTGCCCTGCCTCTGGTCGAAGCGAAACACCCGAGCCGCCCGCGCCGGCAAGGGCGCAAGGCCAATCAGGGGCAGCACCGCACCAGCCAGCGCGCGTCGGCGGATTGGGCGGGCGTTGGTTACATCCGGCATCTAGTTCAACACTAAACAATTTTTGTCTCCAGGTCCAGTATTTTCCACAAAATCTGTTCGGCTATTGCCTTTTGGCGGTCTGGGGGCTAACACGCTTCCATTCACACCATCCGAGCCTACCGGGGGGTGGCCTTGAAAAAGGCCGCCTTTTTTGTTTTTGCAGCCTGATCTGCCTCATCACGAAGGGCTTGAAGCCCGCATCGCGGAAGCGATCCTGCCCAGCCTGACGCAGCTTGGCTATGAACTTGTGCGCGTACAGGTTTCCGGCAAGGAACGCCCCGTGGTGCAGATCATGGCGGACCGCGCTGATGAAGCGCCCTTCACCGTGGAAGATTGTGAGGCCATCAGCCACGCCGCGGGCGCGGTGCTGGATGTTGCGGACCCGATCCGCGGCGAATGGATGCTTGAAGTCTCCTCCGCCGGGATTGATCGCCCGCTGACGCGGACCAAGGATTGGAATCGCTTTGCCGGCCATGTGGCGACGGTGGAGCTTTCCATCCCGTTTGATGGCCGCAAGCGTTTTCGCGGTATTGCGCTTGGCGCTGATGACCAGGAAGCGCGGCTCAAGCTGGATGATGGTACTGAATTGGCGCTGCCGCGCGGCAATATCCGCCGCGCCAAGCTGGTGCTGACCGATGAATTGATCGCGGCGACGGCGAAAGCCGCTGGCCCAACAACGATGACCCATTAACAGGAGAATGCGCCATGGCCGTTGATATCGCCATTGCCCGTCCGGAATTGCTGCAAGTGGCCGATGCCGTCGCGCGCGAGAAGATGATCGAGCGTGAGGAAGTGCTGGAAGCCATGGAACAGGCGATCCAGAAGGCTGGCCGCGCCAAATACGGGCTTGAGAAGGATATTCGCGCCACCATTGACCGCAAGGATGGCCGCGTAAAGCTGGAACGCTTCACCGAAGTGGTGGAAGCGGAACCGGTTGAAAGCGAAGCCACGCAAATCCCTTTGCGCATCGCGCAAAAGATCAAGCCCGGCATTCAACTTGGCGAATTCATTGTGGACCCGCTGCCGCCAATTGATTTCGGCCGCATCGCCGCACAAACCGCCAAGCAGGTGATTGTCCAGCGCGTGCGCGAAGTGGAACGCCGCAAGCAATTCGAAGAATACAAGGACCGCGTTGGCGAAATCATCAATGGTACGGTAAAGCGCACCGAATACGGTAACCTGATGGTGGAACTGGGCCGCGCGGAAGCGCTGCTGCGGCGTGATGAAACCATCCCCCGCGAAGCCTTCCGTAATGGTGATCGCGTGCGCGCCTATATCTATGATGTGCGCGAAGAACCGCGCGGGCCACAGATTTTCCTCTCCCGCACGCATCCGGGGTTTCTCGCGAAGCTTTTCGCGCAGGAAGTGCCAGAAATTTATGATGGCATCATCGAAATCAAGGCCGTTGCGCGTGATCCCGGCAGCCGCGCCAAGATGGCGGTGATCAGCCGCGACAGTTCGATTGATCCCGTCGGCGCCTGCGTTGGTATGCGCGGGTCGCGCGTGCAGGCGGTGGTCGCTGAATTGCAGGGCGAAAAGATTGATATCATTCCCTGGTCGCAGGACCAGGCCACCTTCATTGTGAACGCACTCGCCCCTGCGGAAGTCAGCAAGGTGGTGTTGGATGATGAAGGCCGCCGCGTGGAAGTGGTGGTGCCGGATGATCAACTCAGCCTCGCCATTGGTCGTCGCGGGCAGAATGTGCGGCTTGCGTCGCAGCTCACGCGCTATGATGTGGATATCCTGACGGAAGCTGAGGAAAGCGAACGCCGCCAGGAAGAATTCCGCCGCCGCACCGGGCTGTTTGTGGAAGCGCTGGATGTGGATGATGTGATTGCGGGGCTTCTGGTGCAGGAAGGCTTCGGTTCCATCGAAGACATTGTGCAGGCCCCGGATGAGGAATTGGCCGAAATCGAAGGCTTTGATGAAAGTGTCGCTGCCGAATTGAAGCGCCGCGCTGAAGCCTTCATCGAAAAACGCGATGCTGAAATGGATGAAAAGCGCCGCGATCTTGGCGTGGATGATGTGCTGATTGATGTGGGTGGCTTCACGCCGGCGATGATGGTGACGCTTGGTGAAAAGGGCGTGAAGTCGCTGGAAGATCTGGCTGATCTCGCCGGGGATGAATTGGTGGAAATCCTTGGCGCCGAAGCGGTGGATGAGGAAACGGCCAATGCCATTGTCATGGAAGCTCGTCGTCGTGCCGGCTGGCTCGGCGATGAGGCATGAGGCACGGCCCTGAGCGAAGCCACCGCCCTGCCGGAGGAAGATGAGCCCGAAAAGGGCCCACTTCGCCGTTGCATCGTCACACGCGAAAGCCTGCCCAAGGCGGAGATGATCCGTTTTGTGCTGGGGCCGGGGCGCGAAATCCTGCCCGATCTTGCTGAAAAGCTGCCGGGGCGGGGAATGTGGTTGAGCGCGCGGGGCGATGTGCTAGAAGGCGCCATCAGCCGTGGGGCCTTTACGCGCGCAGCGCGCGGCCCCGTGGTTGTTCCGCCCGGTCTTCCGGCGTTGCTGCAACAGGGCCTCCGCACCAGGATTGCCGATCTGCTGGGGCTCGCGCGCCGGGCGGGTCAGGCGGTGGCGGGCTGGCAGGCGGTGCGGGAATGGCGCGCCGCGGATCGAATTGCCTTGCTGGTGCAGGCCAAGGATGGCAGCCCGGCAGAGCGAGAACGCCTCTCTGGCGGTGGCATGGCGGCGATTGCGCCGCTTTCCGCCGCTGAATTGGGGCGGGTTTTTGGGCGTGACCACATTGTTCATGTGGCGGTCGCGCCGGGCCGTTTGGCGGAAGCCATCCGGTCTGAGGCGGGTAGGCTTTCTGGCCTTTCCCCGTCAGAAGTGTCTAAATCCTAAGGCTGGCCGGGTTATGCGGCGGCTCAATGTGTATCAGATGATCGGGTTCAAAGCGGCGAATGAGTGACCAGAACGAGCAGGACGCGGGTAAAAGCAGGCTGAGCCTTCGGCCCGGCGGACGCCTCGAGCTTGGCAAGACGGTGGATGCGGGCAGCGTCCGCCAATCCTTCAGCCATGGCCGATCCAAGACCGTGCAGGTCGAGGTTGTGAAGAAACGCGTGGTGGCGCCAAGCCCGGTACGGCCTGGAATCGGTGTTCCCGCCGCGCGCGCCCTTGGCCCGGCCCCGGCGGCACCTTCTGCCACACCAATGCCGGCACCCGTCGCCAAGGTGCCTGCCGCGACCGCGTCGGCCCCCGCAGCGCCCCCTCCCGCGCCGAGCCCGTCGGTGGCAGCACCAGCGGAAGTGACGCCCCCCCCAGCCCCCGCGCCTGTCGCCGAGGCGCCCGCGCCTGCGCCCGTGGCTGCTGCGCCAGTGGTGGCTGCGCCCGCAGCGTCCGCGCCGCCGCCGGCCCCGGCTGCCATTGCGCCCCCGGCGCCAAGTTCAGCCCGCGTGCCCATGGCACCCCCGCCTGCGGCCCGCGCGGGCGCCGCGCCGGCGCGCACCGGTGGCGGTGGCCGCCAAGGTGCCGGGGGCCAAGCCGGCCGCTCCACCAGCACGGGCCGGCCCTTGACCCAGGCGGAACTCGCCATGCGTCAAAGGGTGCTTGAAGAAAACCGCCGCAACGAAGCGCAGCGCCAGCGTGAAGACCGCGAACGCCAGGCGCTGATGGTGCGCTCGGCTGCCGAAGAAGCCGCGCGCCGCGCCGAAGAAGAAGCCCGCGCCAAGGAAGAAGCCGCCCGCCGTGCGGAGCAGGAAGCCCGCACCGCAGAGGAAGTGGCACGTCGCCCCGCGCCCCCGCCGCAAGCCGCGGCACCTGCCGCTGCATCTGGCCGGGGCCCCGCTGGTGCGCCCGCGCGCAAGCCGGCCGCGCCTTCAGAACCGCCGGTCAAACTCACCCTCAAGGCGCGTGCGCCTTCTGATGATGATGAGGATGGGCCACGCCGCCCGGCGCTGCGTCGCCCTGGTGCGGCACCCGGCCCGGCCAAGCGGCTTGCGCCCGCGCCGGTCAAGAAATCACCGCCCGGCGCTGATCGCCGCCGCGAAGGCCGCATTGACGTAGCGGCAGCGCTGGAAGGTGAGGATGAACGTACGCGTTCCATCGCCTCTGTCCGGCGTGCGCGTGAACGTGAACGGCGCCAGCAGGAATTGGCGCGGCTGCGTTCCGGTACCGAACGCGTGGTGCGTGATGTGGTGGTACCGGAAAGCATCACCGTGCAGGAATTGGCCAATCGTATGGCTGCCCGTGGTGGGGATGTGGTGAAAAGCCTCTTCCGCATGGGCGTTATGGCGACGCTGACGCAAAGCATTGATGCCGATACGGCGGAATTGGTCGTGCAGGAATTCGGCCATCGGGTGAAGCGCGTCAGCGAAGCTGATGTTGAAATGGGCCTTGAAGGCGCTGAGGACGCGGATACGGAATTGCTGCCGCGTCCGCCCGTGGTCACCATCATGGGCCATGTGGATCACGGCAAAACCAGCCTGTTGGACGCGCTGCGCAAGACCGATGTGGTCGCGCATGAAGCGGGTGGCATCACCCAGCATATTGGCGCCTATCAGATCACGGTGCCGGCAGGTGATCGCGTGACCTTCATTGATACGCCTGGCCATGAAGCCTTCACCGCCATGCGCGCGCGCGGCGCCTCAGTGACCGATATGGTGGTGCTGGTTGTGGCGGCTGATGATGGTGTCATGCCGCAAACGGTGGAAGCCATCCGCCATGCCCGCGCGGCCAAAGTGCCGCTGATTGTCGCGGTCAATAAGATCGACAAGCCCGGCGTGAAGCCCGAACGTGTGAAGCAGGAATTGCTGCAACACGAAATCGTGGTGGAAAGCCTGGGTGGCGAAACCCAGGAAATCGAGGTTTCGGCAACCCAGAAGATCAATCTGGACAAGCTGCTGGAAGCGATTTCGCTGCAAGCGGAAATCCTGGATCTGCGCGCCAATCCGGACCGTGCCGCGGAAGGCACCGTCATTGAAAGCAAGCTCGACCGCGGGCGTGGTCCTGTGGCGACGGTGCTGGTGCAAAAGGGTACACTCAAGCAGGGTGACATTGTGGTGGCCGGTGCCGAATGGGGCCGGGTGCGCGCCATGCTGGATGATAAGGGCCGACCGCTGAAAGATGCCGGGCCTTCCTTGCCGGTTGAAATCCTGGGCCTTTCCGGCGTGCCGACGGCGGGCGAGAATTTCATTGCCGTTGAAAACGAAGCCCGCGCGCGGGAAATTTCCGAATTCCGTCAGCGCAAGCTGCGTGACAAGGCGACCGCCACCGCAGGTGCCGGCCGCGGCAGCCTGACCGATATGCTGGCCCGCATTCAAGCGGGTGAGCAGAAAGAAGTGGCCGTTGTGGTGAAGGCCGATGTGCAGGGCAGTTCGGAAGCGATCGGCGTCACGCTCGGCAAGCTTGGCAATGAAGAAGTGCGCGTGCGCGTGCTGCATAGTGCCGTGGGCCAGATTACGGAATCCGATATCCAGTTGGCCAAGGCATCGGATGCGGTGATTGTTGCCTTCAATGTGCGCGCCACATCGCAAGCGCGCGATCTGGCGACCCGCGAAGGGGTGGAGATTCGCTATTACTCCATTATCTACGAAGTCGCCGATGACATTGAAAAGCTGGTCAAGGGCAAGTTGGCGCCGGTACAGCGCGAAAAATTCCTGGGCTATGCGCAGATTTTGCAGGTCTTCGAAGTCAAGCGCATCGGCAAGGTTGCCGGCTGCCGTATCACGGAAGGCCAGGTCAAGCGCGGTGCCGGGGTGCGGTTGCTGCGCGATGGCGTCGTGATCCATCAGGGCGAATTGTCCACGCTGCGGCGCTTCAAGGATGATGTGCGCGAAGTGGGCAATGGCCTGGAATGCGGCATGTCCTTTGCCAATTACGATGATATCCGCATTGGCGATCAGATCGAATGCTATGAGACGGAGACGGTAGCGGGCTGAAGAAGCCCAAAGCCGTCCCGCCTTTTTGGCAAGCCTGGATCGCAAGACCCAGGCAGGGAAATTGTTCATGAGCAAGCATCAGCATCAAGGCCGGGCGGAAGGCCCTTCCCAGCGGCAATTGCGCGTGGCGGAAGAAGTGCGCCATGCGCTTTCCGCCGTCTTCGCGCGTGAGGAATTCCGCGACCCCGCCTTGCAGGGCGTGCATCTGACGATCACGGAAGTGCGCGCCTCACCGGATTTGAAGCATATGACAGCGTTTGTTGCAGCGCTCGGGCGGGAAGTCACCAAGGAAGAATTGGGCGGCCTCAGGCGCGTGAGTTCCTTCCTGCGGCGGGAGGTTTCCCATAGCGTGCGGCTGAAATTCGCGCCTAATCTGCATTTCCAGCCTGATACCGCGCTTGATTACGCCATGCATATTGATGAAGTGATGCGCCGGCCGGAAGTGCAGCGCGACCTGCAAGCCAAGCCCGATGAGGATGACAAGGCATGAGCGAGGCTCGCGAAAAGCGCCCCGGCCCACCGCGCGGCAAACACCGCCAACACAAGAAGCCGAAAGGTCTTGCGCTGGATGGTTGGCTGATCATTGACAAGCCAACGGGTGTGGGTTCGACCGATGTGGTCACGCTGTGCAAGCGCGGCTTCAATGCGCAGAAATGCGGGCATGGTGGCACGCTTGATCCGCTGGCAACGGGCGTGCTGCCGATTGCCTTTGGTGCCGCGACGAAGACTGTGCCTTATGTGATGGATGGCACGAAGACCTATCGCTTCACGCTGACATTCGGCGAAGCGCGGGATTCCGATGATGCCGATGGCAAGGTGATTGCCACGTCAGATGCGCGGCCAGATGACGCGACCATTCAAGCCGCCCTGCCGCAATTCATCGGCGATATCATGCAGGTGCCGCCGATATTCTCGGCTATCAAGGTCGCTGGTGAACGCGCCTATGATTTGGCGCGCGCGGGCGAGATTCCGGAATTGGCGCCGCGCCCGGCCAGGGTTGATCGGTTTGAACTGATTGAACGGCCAGATGCCGATACCGCCGTGTTCTTCGTTGAATCCGGCAAGGGCGTTTATATGCGTAGCCTGGCGCGCGACATCGCGCGGGCCTGCGGCACGGTTGGGCATATCACGGCGCTGCGGCGCATGCGTGTGGGCCCATTTCACGAAAAAGATGCCGTGGCCCTGGACAAGATCGCCGTTTCCGGCGATACGCCGCCCCCTTCCCCGGCGCTTCTGCTGCCGGTGACGACCGCGCTGGCCGACATCCCGGCGCTGGCCCTCACCGAAGCGGAAGCCGCGCGGCTCTCATTCGGCCAGCATATCCCGCTGGTTGATTTCATGGGCCGCGTACCGCGTGAGGCCAACCCCGATGGGGGCTTGGCCAGAGCGATGGTGGGGGGGCGCCTGATGGGTCTGGCCCGCTTGGAAGAAGGCTTGTTAAAGCCAGAGCGGTGGTTGGGTCAGGGTGATTCTTGAACCATTGCCGGGCCATGCCCGGACGAGAGGAGAAATCCGATGTCGATCACCGCGGAGCGTCGTACGGCGCTTATTTCCGAATACGCCATCAAGCCGGGCGATACCGGCAGCCCGGAAGTGCAGGTAGCCCTGCTGTCTGAGCGCATTGTCAACCTGACCGAGCATCTGAAGACCCATGCCAAGGATTTCCATTCCCGGCGCGGTTTGCTCGTGCTGGTGGGTCAGCGCCGTGGCTTGCTGGATTACGTGAAGAAGACCGACCAGAAGCGCTATGAGACGCTGATTGGCCGGCTTGGGCTGCGCCGGTAAGCTTTTCCGTCCGGCGGTTACCGCCAATGGAAAAAAGGGGGTTACGGCCCCCTTTTTTGCTGTTCGGCGCCCTTAATTTTTGCGGGCTGGCGGCATACCCGGCAGCATTCCCCCAGGCATCTGCATCGAAGGCACCCCCGCCGGGCGCTGGAAGCGCGCAATATCCTGCGGGCCATAGGTCACGCGCAAAGCCTCAAGCGCGCCCTGCACACCCGGGGCGCTGCCTTGGGAACGCAACATCACCCCATCATCAGTGAAACAGCCCGTGCCGGAACCTTGCGGCCCTTCATGGCGCCAATTGGTGCAAGCAATCCCGGCCACGCGATCCGCGCCAAGCTTGGTGAAGCGCGCGGATTCCAGGGCGCGCACATGGCTCGCCGCCTGGGCCATGGGGATATCCATCACCATGGGCTGGGGTATTTGCATGACCATGAAACCCTTCTGCCCGGCGAAATCGGCAATGGTGTAGCCCATGCCCGGCAGTTCCACGCGCATCAGGCGCGGCGCCGCCGCCCAGGCCATGGTCACTTCCTGCATGGGGCCGGCGCCCGAAACCCGATAGGTCACGGCCACATCGCGGCTTGGGAAAAACCGCGGCGCTTCCTGCGCCAAAGCGTGTAGGCTGAAAGCAAGGGCCGAGATCGCAAGCAAAACTGACCGCATGGGGTCCTCCTAAAGCGTCAGCATGAAAGATGATGGCGGCAAATATATGGTGCGATCATGCCAAGCCTATCTGCGGGCATTGCCGTCGCGGCTCACGGCGTTGCCCGCCGGGGCAGATTTTCGCCTTCAAAGTAACGCGGGTTGGAAGCCTGGAAGCCAAGCATGTTTTCGCGCTGACGTACACACGTAACATATGAAAAGTTTACCGAGTCATTTTCTCCTCAATACAACGCACCACCAAAGATTTTTGTATCGAGGTTCCAGATTTTACCAATGTTCTACAATCCGGAGCGATTTCGAAATCTAAGTTTATCAGTCGGATTACAAATATTTTTTCTTTAATAGTGGCAATAATCGTTGTTTCGCCGTTTGGTGAGACCGTTATGTCTTGAGTAACTTCGATATGAAGGCGGTGCTCGCATTCACCAAGGAGACTTGCCGCTGCGTAGCGGACGATCTGAGATGATTTATCTTCGAAAACGCATCCTCGAAATTTTTCGTGATGTATCCTAAAATTCAACTCACTTTTGATGATATCAATGATATCGCTTCCCTCAAACTTGCCGTACATATTGCCTGATGGAAAAACGATTCCTGTACCAGCGAACCTGTCGCCACCTAGATGCGAGCATCTAAATATCTCTACCCCGTCCTTTCTGTTATACTTTTTGCTCGCTTCTACAAATGAATTTTGGCCAAAAAGGGCGCAGCACGCATCACGCTTACCGTGCACACATATGAAAACGAGTGTATTTCCAGGGGTATCGAGAACCCTAAAGCCAAAATTCCTTAGATTTTCGATCAAGTTTCCTGGATATTTCATTCTGCTGAAGAAAAACGCTCGGTCTTCTGGCAATTCCTTTGGGTCGTAGAGACGGACACGTATTCCTCCTTCTATTATTTCATCTATGAATTTTTGCATGTCAGGGGAAGCCCACCTTCCATTGATTGCATTTCCTCCCCATGCGTGGATCGGCACCGGAAGGAATAAGTAACCGTTGCCAATAGTTGCGGTGCCATAAAGTGGTGCACCGCTGCTACGAAAAACCGTTGAGCAACGCATCCTAGACCTCCTCCCTTCTCAAAATCAAAAGTCCTTGGCCATCATCCTGGCAGGTCATGGTGGTTTGCGCCAAGCTGCGCCAATCATGCGCGCCGCGGGTGGCTTCCAACAGGCACTGGTCATAAACCGTATATTGAAACCCCGGCCCGCAGCCGAAGCTTGGGCGATCCGCGTTGGCCGCTGTCAGGATAACCCGGTTGGGCTTTGCCATAGGCGCTTCGGTGAAGATTCCCGAATAACAGCCCGAGACAAGTACAATCGTGGGCGCATCACCGCAGCCGCTATCCAAGGCGCGGTTCAGTATCGCGGGCGTGAGATGTTGGCCGCTTGCCGCCAGGAAAATGCCCTGCCGCTGCGTTCCATGGGCGGTCACATAGACCAGACAGCCCTCGCCAGGCGCCGGGCGCAGCGCAGAGATGGCGGAGACCACCGCCTCCCTCGTGGCCAGTTGGGCCTTTCCTTGATCAATGATCGGCTGCGCGGCGCTGAAGCGTTTTGTCTGCCCGCGGGCAAGCGAAGGCGCCATGATGTCCTGCAACGCCTCAACAGCGTTATCCCAAACGGGCAGGCTGGCATCGCCGGCGACCAACACGGCGCGGTAAGGGGGAGCAATTGCCGGCGGACCCCCTTGTTGCTCGACCGAGGCGCAGCCCGAGAGCAATATGAGTGTGATCAAGAACTTCCGCATGGCATGCCCTCTCACCGCACTCGGTGGATTTCCAGCCTGAAAACTAGCGCTTCCCCTTCGGAAACGTACAGTTTTCGGCCCAATGCCGCCGCTTTCGCCCCGCCCCCGCAAGTTTCCTGTGGTATTTTCCCCCGATCCGCGCCATATGCGCCCCTGGTGCTGCCCGGCCGGAAGCCGGGGCGCCAACCGCCGCGCACGCTGCGGGTTAGGACAGTTCTTCAAGTCGTGGCTTCGGATAGGGACCACCGCGGCGTTTCCGGCCACATGGGCGGCCTTCCCGTCGCGCCTATCCGCGATGGGCCCACCCCATGCCGCCCGAGACGCCGATAAAACGGCCCCGTCACCCGAGTATCCTCGGCGCTTTCCTGTCTTCACCCTCGCGTCGCATTCCGGGGCCACCAGGCCCCTTCTGCCGCGCTGTTGCCCAAAGGGGGCTGCAGCGTGGTTCGCGTTGGCATGGGCCAGCGCCCGAGAGGATGACGATGTTCGATAATTACTTCCGCAAGGAAATCGCCTGGGGCGGCAAGACTCTGGTTCTGGAAAGCGGCAAGATCGCCCGCCAGGCCGATGGTGCCGTGATGGCCCGTTTGGGTGACACGATTGTGCTTTGCACCGCTGTCGGTGCGCGTTCTGCCAAGCCGGGGCAGGATTTCTTCCCGCTGACCGTGCATTACCAGGAAAAGACCTTCGCCGCCGGCAAGATCCCGGGCGGCTTCTTCAAGCGTGAAGGCCGGCCTTCTGAGTTCGAGACGCTGACGTCGCGCCTGATTGACCGCCCGATCCGCCCGCTTTTCCCTGAAGGCTTCCGCAATGAAGTCCAGGTGGTTGCTACGGTCCTGTCACATGATCTGGAAAATGATCCCGATATCGTCGCCCTGGTGGGTTGCTCCGCCGCGCTGACGCTTTCCGGCATTCCCTTCTTTGGCCCGGTCGGCGCGGCGCGCGTTGGCTATATCAATGGCGCCTATGTGCTGAACCCAACCGCCGATCAGCGCAAGGAAAGCGTGCTGGATCTGGTGCTGGCCGGCACTGCCGAAGGCGTGTTGATGGTGGAATCGGAAGCCAGCGAATTGACGGAAGAAGTCATGCTCGGCGCCGTCACCTTCGGCCATGCTTCCTTCCAGCCGGTGATCCAGGCGATCATTGAATTGGCGGAAGTCGCCTCCAAGGAACCATGGCCGTTGCCGGAGCCTTCGGAAGCTGAGATCACGCTGAAGAAGCGCATCGCCGAATTGGGCCGCGCCGATATGGCCGCTGCCTATACGGAAATACAAAAGCTGGTCCGCCAGGATAAGGTGGGCGTGGTGAAAAAGAAGGTGATCGCCGCCCTTGAAGCCGAAGGTGCGGATGTGAATCTGGCTAAGGGCTTGCTCAAGGAATTGGAAGCGGATGTGGTCCGCAACAACATCCTTGATACCGGCAAGCGCATTGATGGGCGTGATACGCGCACCGTGCGCCCCATCATGGCGGAAGTTGGCGTGCTGCCGCGCGCGCATGGCTCGGCGCTGTTCACCCGTGGTGAAACCCAGGCGCTGTGTGTGGCAACACTCGGCACCGGCCAGGATGAGCAGGTGATTGATGCGCTCGCGGGTGAATACCGCGAAGACTTCATGCTGCATTACAATTTCCCGCCCTATTCGGTGAATGAAACGGGCCGGATGGGCAGCCCTGGCCGGCGTGAAGTGGGCCATGGCAAGCTTGCCTGGCGCGCCATTCATCCGCTGCTGCCGGAGAAGGACAAGTTCCCCTACACGGTGCGCGTTGTCTCCGAAATCACCGAAAGCAATGGTTCTTCTTCCATGGCGACGGTTTGCGGCACATCGCTTTCCATGATGGATGCCGGCGTGCCGCTGAAGCGCCCCTGCGCGGGGATTGCGATGGGTCTGATCAAGGAAGATCGTGGCTTCGCCGTGCTGTCCGATATTCTGGGTGACGAAGATCACCTCGGCGATATGGATTTCAAGGTGGCCGGGACGGAAGTGGGCATTACGTCCCTTCAGATGGATATCAAGATCACCTCCATCACGCCGGAGATCATGAAGATTGCGGTGGAACAGGCGCGTGAAGGCCGGCTGCATATTCTTGGCGAAATGGCCAAGGGGCTGACGGGTGCGCGCACCGATGTGGCGGCCACCGCGCCGCGTATCACCGTGATCAATGTGCCGAAGGACAAGATCCGCGATGTGATCGGCTCCGGCGGCAAGGTCATTCGTGAAATCACGGAACAGACCGGCACGAAGGTGGATATCGAAGATGACGGCACCATCAAGGTCGCCGCCACCAGCATTGAAGCCGCGCAGCGCGCCATTGATTGGATCCGCGGCATTGTGGCGGAACCGGAAATCGGTGTGATCTATAACGGAAAGGTCGTGAAGACTGCCGATTTCGGCGCCTTCGTGAATTTCCTCGGCGCCAAGGATGGTCTGGTTCATATCTCGGAACTCGCTAATGACCGCGTGAACAAGACCACCGATATCGTCAAGGACGGCGATGCGGTGAAGGTCAAGGTCATTGGCTTTGATGAACGCGGCAAGGTGAAGCTTTCCATGCGCGTTGTGGATCAGGCGACCGGTGCGGATATCACCGAACAGGTCGGCGCCAAGCGCCCGCGCCCGGAAGGTGATGACCGTCGCGGCGGTGAGCGTGGCGAACGCCGCGAGCGGCGCGACCATCCGCGGGGCGATTGATCCTGCATGACCAATACCCCGCCCCCTTTAATCGGGGCGGGGCATGACCTATTAACCCTGTCTATTCAATGGGGAGCGCCATTACTTGAAGGCCATCAATACGATCAGGATGGGGGGCGTTGATGTCCTGCCGCTGGTGGAAGGCGGCAAGGGCGTTGCCGTTTCCAATGGGCGCACTTGCGGCGCCTGGGCATCAGCCGGCGGCGTTGGCACTTTCTCGGCCGTCAATGCCGATAGCTATGACGCGGATGGCAGCATCATCCGCCAGATTTATCATGGCAAAACCCGCCGTGATCGGCATGAAGAACTGGTGGAATACGGCATCAAGGGCGGCATCGCGCAAGCGCAGCGCGCCTGGGATATGGCCGGCGGCAAGGGCCGCATCCACGCCAATATCCTGTGGGAAATGGGCGGCGCTGAACGGGTGGCGCGCGGCATGCTGGAAGGCGCGCGGGGCTTGATCCATGGCGTCACCTGCGGTGCGGGCATGCCTTATAAGCTTGCGGAAGTCGCGCGGGATTATGGGGTGCATTACTATCCGATCATTTCTTCCGCCCGCGCCTTCGCCGCGCTTTGGAAGCGCGCTTATCACAAAACCAGCGAATGGCTCGGCGGCGTGGTTTATGAGGACCCATGGCTCGCTGGCGGGCATAACGGGCTTTCCAACAGCGAAAACCCGAAAGTGCCGGAAGCGCCGTTTCCGCGTGTGCTGAAACTGCGCCAGCAAATGCGCGAATTTGGCCTGGGCGATGTGCCCATCATCATGGCGGGCGGCGTTTGGTGGCTGGAAGAATGGGAAGATTGGATCGACAATCCCGATCTTGGCCCCATCGCCTTCCAATTCGGCACCCGCCCCTTGCTTACGCAGGAAAGCCCTATCAGCGATGCCTGGAAGCAGCGCTTGCTGACGCTGAAGCACGGTGATGTGCTGTTGCAGCCTTTCTCACCGACAGGGTTTTATTCTTCCGCCGTGCGCAATGAATTCCTGCGCGAATTGGAAGACCGCAATGAACGTCAGGTTGCCTATACGGCGGAACCAGTGGGTGAGCATATGGCGGAATATGGCGTCGGCCCGCGCAAGCGCCCGGTTTATGTCGCGCCGCATGATTTGGCGCGCATCGCGCATTGGGAAGCCGAGGGCTTCACCGAAGCTATGCGCACGCCCGATAATACGCTGATCTTTGTTACGCCGGAAAAATCGCGCGAAATCGTCAAGGATCAGGTGGATTGCATGGGCTGTCTTTCCGCCTGCCGTTTTTCCAACTGGTCTCAGCATGAACCTGATTTCGACAATGGCCGCCGCGCTGACCCGCGCAGCTTCTGCATCCAAAAGACGTTGCAGGATGTCAGCCATGATGGGGCGCTGGAAAAGAACCTGATGTTCGCCGGGCATAATGCCTATCGCTTCGGGTCCGATCCTTTCTATTCCAATGGCTTCATCCCAGGTGCCAAGCAATTGGTGGAACGCATTCTGACCGGGCGCTGAGGCCATCCGTGGCCGCGCCTGTCTCCCTCGCTGACTGGGGCAGTTTTCATGTCGGTGGGCGGGAAGTCACCATCAGCGGCCAACCGCCGCGCGAGGTGCTGTTCACCCCGGGCGGCGTGGCGGCCAAGGTGGACCCGAACGGCACCTATTTGATGGGCGCGCTTTACGCCCAGTATATGATCCCCGCCGAACCGCGTGGGCGCGCACCCTTGCTGATGTGGCATGGCGGCGGGCTTACCGGCGCATGCTGGGAAACCACCCCGGATGGCCGCGAGGGCTGGCAGCATTATTTCCTGAGGCAAGGCTGGCCGGTTTATGTGAGTGACGCGGTGGAACGCGGGCGGTCAGGCTGGTCCTTGATCCCTGAGGTTACCGGCGGCACCGCGCTGACGCTCCCGATAGACAATCCCTTTGAGCGGTTTCGCATCGGTGCTGGCGCCGGTTCCTATCAGCGCGGCGAAGTGCTGCCGGGCAATCAATTCCCCGCCGATGAGGCCAGCTACCGCAATTTCATGCGCCAGATCGTGCCGCGCTTCACGACAACGGATGAGATGACGCTGGATGCCTATGATGCGCTGCTGCAGCGTGTTGGGCCTGCGGTGGTGATGGCGCATAGCCAAGGCGGCTTTTTCGCCTGGAATGCCGCGCAGCACCGGCCCGATGCGCTGCGTGCGCTGGTGCTGGTGGAACCAGCCTCGATTGGCGATCCGGCGCAGATCGCCAAGTTGCGCGATATTCCGGTGCTGATGATTTATGGCGATTACATCCTGGGTGATGCGCGCTGGCCCGATATCCGTGCGCGAGGCGTTGGCTTCGCTGAAAGCCTGCGGGCTGCGGGTGGATACGTGGACATTGTTGATCTGCCCGCGCATGGCATCACCGGCAATAGCCATATGATCATGATGGATCGCAATAGTGATCAGGTGGCGGCGCTGGTGCAGGATTGGCTCACTGCGCGCGGGCTTTGGGCCTGATAAACCGGCTTTTCCTTCGGCGCTTTCGGGTATAGCATCGCCTTCTTGATAGGAAAGCGTGACTAGAATGTCTGTGCTTGATGCTGCCGCGCGGCGGAATCTTTTTCTCTTGGCCTGTTGTCAGGCCATTGGCCAGGCCGGCAATACGCTGATGTTCGCCGCCACAGCGCTTTCTGTGGTGACCTTCTATCATAACCGAGACCTCGCCACGCTCCCGGTCACCTTGCAGCATTTGGGCATTATGATCGCGGTGTTTCCCGCGGCAGCGCTGATGCAGCGCATGGGCAGGCGCCTTGGTTTTCGCGTGGGCTCCATCTTTGGCATGGTGGGCGGTGCGGTGGTGGCGCTTGGCCTATATACCGCGACCTTTGCGCTGATGTGCCTGGGCGGGCTGATCCTTGGCTATGCGGTGGCCAGCCTGCAAATGTATCGTTTCGCGGCGGTTGAATTGGTGCCCGATTCCTATCGTGCCAAGGCGATTTCCTGGGTGACGGCGGGCGGTGTGGTGGCTGGTGTGCTCGGCCCCAGCATTGTGCGGCTTTCGCATGACCAGGTGATGCCGCTTTATCTGGCGACCTATATCGCGCTGATCGGCATTCACGCCGTGGTCTTCATCATCATGGGCTTCATCAAATTCCCGCCCATGCAGGAAGCGACGGTGAAGGCGGATGGCACCGCTGTCGCGCCGCCGCGCCCCTTGCTGGAGATTGCGTCTCAGCCGCGTTTCATGGCGGCGGTCATTTCCGGCATGGTCGCCTTTGGCATCATGTCATTCCTGATGAGTGCCTCACCATTGGCGATTGTGGCCTGCGGCCTGCCGCATACGGAAGCGCATTGGGTGATCTTCATGCATGTGATGGGGATGTTTGTGCCATCTTTCTTCACCGGCAATCTGATCACGCGCTATGGCACCACCAATGTGATGTTCTGGGGCATTGCGCTGCTGTTGCTGGGCGTTTTTGCCGCACTCGCCGGCAATCATGAATGGCATTTCCGCATTGCGCTGACGCTGAATGGCGTGGGGTGGAATTTCCTGTTCATAGGTGCCACCAATCTTGTGACCACCTGCTACCGCCCGAATGAGCGTGGCAAGGCCCAGGCGCTGAACGACTTCCTGGTGTTCGGCACCACCGCGACCGCGAGCTTCCTGGCCGGCTTCCTGCATGAGCATTTCGGCTGGGTGCCGCTGAATTGGGCCTCCATCCCCTTGCTGTTGGTGGCGGTGCTGGCCGTGACCTGGCTGCGCTTTCAGCGCGAACCGGCACGGGCGGCGGCGTGAATTGCCCGCACCCCGCCGTGGCTTGGCCGCAATGCCGCCATGGGCTCGGCATTTAATAATCGGCGGGCGGCGCGAGGTGCGGGTGTTCCCAAACCCGTGCAACCTGATCTAGCTTTCCCTCGCTTTAACCCGATCCGACGAGGCGGATCAGGCTAAAGCTGAATTTAAGCGACTGATTCACCGCTCCGGTGATTCCACCTTCGCGGATCAGGCGCTAGAACCCGAGGTCCCATGGCCGCGCCACGTTTGCTCCTGAAAACTGATCTCGCCGGGCTGCAACCCTTGCTGTTGCGCGGCCAGACAGTGCATGCGCTGCATCAGCGCTTGACCGACCAACTCAACGCCCGGGGCGCGCCCGCCGCGCTTTTTGCCGAGCCCATTGCGGGCGCCGGGGCAATTTCCTGGTATGGAGAAGCCGCCGGCGAACCACAGCCTTTGCCCTCGCTATCCAGCGCGCGCCGGGCTGAAGCGGAAGCTGCGCTGACGCGCCAATTGCAGGCTTTAGAACCGCTTTTGGATGACGCGGAAATCGGCCCGCTGCTCCGCCGGGCTTTGGTGCTGCCCAGTGCCGATTCCATCCTGGTGCTGGATGGTCAGGTGATCCTGAGCGGCTGGGGCCTGGCGGCGCGGGAGATTGCCGAAGACCCCACCGCGCTGGCTGCGCAAATGCGCCGCGTGCTGGGGCCGTATTCGCAGCGCCTCGCGGCGGCGCCGGATAACTTCCTCGCCGCCGGGCCGATGCCAACACAGGCGCCACCGCCCGCCGCCGCACCGCAGGCAACGCCCGCCCGCGCTGTGGCACCGCCTCCCCCGCCACCACCGCCCGCACCGGCCATGGCGCCCCAATCGGCCAGCAGCAGCCCGGTTTGGCTCATACCGCTTCTGGCACTCGTGGCGCTGATCTTCCTGGCGCTTGGCTTCTGGCTCGCCTGGACGCAAATGCAGCGCGATCTCGCGGGGCAGCAGCAAGCCGTCTCGGTCGTGGATGATGCCACCACACGCAACGCCATCCGCCTGCAACGCGAAACCAATGAGGCTTTGGAGCGCGACCTGGAACGCATGCGCCGCCTGGCCGCGACCCCCAATGTCTGCACGCCGGAAGGCCCGCTTGGCCTCAACCCCCCACCGGAACGCCAGCCGGTACGGCCTGAGGCCGTGCCCCCCGCCGTGCCGCAACGCCAGGGTGAAGCGCCGCGGCCCTTCAATGGATCGCTGGCGCAATTGCTGGAACATGCAACCGTGATGATCGCCTCTGCCGGGCCGTCTGGGATTGGCCATGGCAGCGGGTTTTTCATCTCAGGCGATACTATCCTCACCAACGCCCATGTGGTGCAGCAGGCGGACCCGAACCAGATTTTTGTGATGTCCCGCGCCATGGGCCGGGCGGTGAAGGCGCAGCTTGTCAGCATGACACGCGGCGCGGGCGGCGGCCCGGTTGAGCCAGGCATGCCGGATTTCGCGGTACTCAGGTTGCCGGAAGCCGTGGCGGGGGCGCAGCCGCTCGCACTCACCCCCACTGCCGATAAGCTTCTGGATGTGGTGGCGGCAGGCTACCCGGCTTCCGTCGTGCAGGTCGAACAGGGCATGCAGGAATTGCAGCAGGGCAGGCTTGGCACGCCGCCGGAATTGGTGCTGACGCGGGGTAGCATCAGCACCATCCAAAGGCTGGAAAACGGCCTGGTGGTCATGCCGCATTCCGCCGATATCTCACCGGGCAATTCCGGCGGGCCGCTGGTGGATACTTGCGGGCGCGTGGTGGGCATCAACACTTTCGTTTCCGCTGCCAGTCAGTTCGTTGATCGTGTGAAATACGCGCAAAAAACCGAAAGCCTGCTGCCCTGGCTGCAACAGCAGAATGTGCAGGCGGCGGTACAGACCGAGGCCTGCCAGCCCGTTGTGCCCGGCCTGCCGGCGACACCGCAGCCGCCCGCCAATGCACCTGCCGCACCAACGGCGCCTGCAAACCCCGCGCCCCCAGCCGGCGCCGGGGCACCGCGTTAAAGCGGCGCCGCGCGCATGTCAGGTTCCGGCGATGGCAGCCTGATTGCCACCACCCGCAATGCGGAATTGCAGGTGCTGGGCACAGGTGGGCAGCTTGCGGTCCAGGCCTGGGATCAGATCTCGGGCTATTTGCGCCGCGCGCGCAGCCCTGCCCATGCCGCGCTTTTCGCCGAACCCAACCCGGATGCGGATCGCGGCATCACGGATTGGTATGCGGCAGGGCGGGGGGAGGCGCCGCCGCTCGAAACCCTGCCCGAAGCAGCGCAGGAAACCGCACGCGCCGAATTCGCCCGGCTTTACGGCGATATCCGCGAAGAAGCGGATCGGCTGCGCGCCAGCACGCGCGAAAGTGAGCGCTTCCTTGGCGAATTGCTCGCCCTTGCGCTGATCACGCCCGCCACGGATTGCCTGCGCGTGGTGAGCGGCCAGCCGGTGCTGGTCGCTTGGGGCCATGCGAAATTGGGCGAGGCACCAAGCCCCGAATTGCTGATCGGCATGACGCGCCGGCGCGGTGGCGGCATGGCGCCGATGCAGATTGTGGGGCCACCTGCGGAACCTCCTGCAAAACGCCCCTTGCTGTTCTGGCTGCTCGGCCTGCTTGGGCTTTTGTTGTTGTTGCTTCTGTTGCTGCTGCTCTGGCGCGATCCCTTTGGCTGGTTCCGGGCCACCCCGCCGCAATGCGTGGTGCAGCCAGGCAATATGCAGCTATTGGATGAACTGCGCGCCGCCGAGGCGCGTGAAGCGGCGCTCAGGGCCGATATCGCGCGGGAAATGCTGCGCCTTGGGGATAGGCGCACCGCCTGCCCACCGCCTGAGCCGCCGCCACCGCCGCCGCGCCGTGTGGAGCAACCCCCACCGCCGCCACCGCCGCCGCGCCAGGAAGATGCGGAACGCGCGCGGCGCGAAGGCGCGCGTAGCGGGCGGGTGCAGATCATCCTTGCCTGGGATGATCGCAATGATCTTGACCTGATGATGATCTGCCCGAATGGCGAGCGGCTTTATTTCGACCATCGCCAAGCCTGTGGTGCCGTATTGGATGTGGACCGCAATGCGGG
The DNA here is from genome assembly GCA_020249145.1 of Roseomonas sp. Classification (GTDB taxonomy): domain Bacteria; phylum Pseudomonadota; class Alphaproteobacteria; order Acetobacterales; family Acetobacteraceae; genus Neoroseomonas. The sequence continues at coordinate 374,051 of JADCGF010000001.1, forward strand.
CAATAGCGCGCTGTCGCCGACTCCAGTGGAAAACGTTGTCTTCGCGGCGGAACCGGCGCCGGGGCGCTACCGGATCATCGTCTGGCATTTCCAGAACAACCCGCCAGCGCCGGCATCTTCGCCCTATCGCGTGACAGTGAAGCGCGAAGGCCGGCCGGATCAGGTGTTTACCGGGCGCGTGGCGGCCGGGCAGCAAGTGGAAGTGGGGCATTTCGATGTGCCCTGATGTGCCATGCAGCCACTAATCACCCTGCCACTTGATGGCTATCGCCCGACCCTGCCGGGCGGGATGGACCATGCCAGCGCGCATCGCGCTTTGGTGGCGCTGCTGCGGGATACGGTTGGTGCTGAAGTCACGGGCTTCTTTGCCCCGGTCAGTCCCAGCCAACATGGGCTGAGCTTCTTTGCCCCCGAAGGCCGCGTGGCGCGCTTTGCGGAATTGGATGCCACGGGCCGCGACAGGCTGCGCGCCGAAATTGGGCGCATCATCAGCGAAGCCAGGCGCGGCGCCGAATTGGCCGCGGCTCAAAACCCGACAGCTTCAGGGCATTTGCCGGCGCTACTCGCCGCCGCCATCGAAATCCCAAGCTTTGAGCAGGTTTTCGCCCATGAAGGCCGGCCCGTGCTGGCCGGCTGGGGCATTGCGCCGGCCAATGCGCCGGGCGGGCTTGGCTTGCTCCGCCCACTGGATGATGGCCGCCCCGCCGAAGCCCCCACACGCTTGCCCATGGCGACGCTGGCGGCAGGCTTGCTGGCGCTGACCTTGCTGGGCGCCATTGCCGCTTTCGCCAGCCCCTGGATTGCGCGCTGGCTGGCGCCAGAACCCGGCATGTGCCGCGTGGAACAGGGCGATCTGGACGCCATGCAAACCCTGCTCCGTGAAAAAGAACGAGAGCGGGAACTCCGCCACCGTCTGGCCGCTTTACAGGAAGAATTGGGCCGCCGCCGCGCCGAATGCGCCCTGCCGGAAGCCCCGCCGCCGCCGCCCCCACCGCCAGCGCCGGAACCTCCGCGCCAGCCGGAACCACGGCCCGAACCCGCGCCCGAACCCCTGCAGGAATTGCCCCTGCCCCCCACGCCGACACCGCCGCCACCGCCACCGCCGCGCCCAACCCCGCCGCCGCGCCCGGCTGAAAGGCCCATGGAACGCCCGCCCAATGTCGAGCCCTGCAATACGGAAGTGCAGAGCGGCGGGCGCGGCATTACCGAAACGCGGCATTTCCTGGGGCCAACACCGGGGCGCGTGACCATGACCTATAACACCCGCATCGAACCGGACCGCATCCGCGTTTATCATCGCGGGCGGCTGCTTTCCGAAACGCCGGGCTTTGTTGCCGGCAATGGCAGCATGTCCTTTGATTGGAACCCACCGCCCGGCGGTTCGCCTGAAGATTATGTCGTCACCGTGGAAGTGATGGGCACGCCGGGTTCACCTTCCACCCGCTGGGATTACGGCATCGGCTGCCCCGGGGGCAGGCGGTGACCGCTTTGCAATGATTCCGCCGTAATATGGCGCTGCTCATGCCATAGTGATGGCCTGTGCTACGGTTTACCTGATCGGGAGTTTTCGCGCATGACCATATTCACCCAGGCCCGCCGCAAACCCGCCTTGCGCGGCGCGGTGGCTTTGCTTTCGCTATCGCTGCTGCTGCCTGCCTGCCAAAACCCCAATGTCGGGGCGAGCGGCCAGCCATTGACCGCCGAACAACAGGCCATGCGCCAGCAATCCCAACGCTGGAACCAAACCGCGGCGACCGGCGCCCTGGCAGGTGCCGCGATGGGCGCGGCGGGGGCGGCGGCTTTGGGCCGAGGCAATACCGGCCAGAATGCGCTGATTGGCGCGGGCATTGGCGCGCTGGTGGGGCTTGCCGCCGGCATGGCGGTGGCGGAACGCAATCTTGGCTTTGAAAATCGTGAGGCCAATGCTTCCCAGCGCATTCAATCCGCGCAGCAAGTGGCCAATAATCTGAACAATACCGCCGCCGCATCCGAAGCGGTGGCGAAGCAGAATCAGCAGCGCCTGGCGCAGCTTGATCGGCAATATCGCGCCGGGCAGATCACCGCCGCGCAATACCGCGCCGAGACTGCAACCATGCGCCAGGATGCGGAGCTGATGCGCAAAACCGCCGGCGAAGCCCGTGATGCGCGCCAGCGCCTGGTGGCCAGCGCGCGGCAAGTGCCGCAATTGATGAATGAGGAAGCGAAGATTGACCAGGCGCAGCGCCGCCTTGAATCCGCGGCGGATGATCTTGAATCCGCGCTGCGCCGCGTGCCGACGGCCTGATTTGCCATGAAGCTGAAATCCTTCCGCACCATCGCGCCACTATTGCTGCTGGCCGGTTGCGCCGGCGCGGGCGCTGGCCCCGCTTCCGAACGCGGTTTCTTCACCGGCATTGGTGCCGCCGTGAGCGGTGAGGATGTGCGCGGCGCGCAAAACCTGGAAAGCGCCGCCGCGCTGCAAGAACGCGCCGCAATGATGGCGGCTGAACGCAATACGGCAGCGCAAGCCGAAGCCGCGCGCAGCGGGGCGGCGGTGCGCGCTTCAGAACAACGCCTTGCACGATTGCAACGCGATTTGGCGGCCCAACGCGCGACACTTGAAAGGCTGCGCGCCGAACGCGCGCAAAACCCGGCAGCAACGGCGGAAGGTGCGCGGCTGCAATCCGAATTGGATACGCTGGAACGCGACCGCCGCGCCGCGGCAGCGCGTGCCGGCGGGCCTTCGGCTGAGCAAGTGCAAAGCATTGAACGGCGCGCGGGCGAATTGGATGCGGCGTTGCAGCGGTTTGGGCGGATTTGAGATTGAGGGGTAGTGGTTTGGGCTGAGCAATTGGCTCAGCCCCTCCCGGCGCTGGGCGCTTGCTGGGGCGCGTTACAGCCCTTGGATTTCGTGAATCAGAATCTTGCCACGCTCATTCCACGCCAACCGGCCGGTGCGCGGACAAAAACATGGTGCATTGGTTAACGTACTTCCTGAAGCAAAATATCGAAACAATGCATCACCGCCGCCCGCAGGCAGCAGCTGCAGCAACCCCCCGCGTTCGCCAGTTCCTTTCGCTGAATTAGATAAGATGATCCTTCCGCCCGGGTGCCAGACCAAGGATTCGATAGGTTCAATCCCGCTGGCAAACCCGGCGATGCGTTCACCCGACATCGCATTCCATATTGCAATCGAGTCATACTGTTCTCGGGGTGACGAGGAGTCCGACATTCCGCTAGCCAGTCGATCTCCCTCCGGCGACCAAGATAGAGATCGCATGAAACCTAGCCGCACGGGAAAGCTTAAGCGACTTGTCAATGAGGGAAGATCAAGTATCTCCACTTCGCCCGGGACATTGAAACCCTGCCGCTTTTCGACTGCGAGACGGTTATCACGGCTTATGGTTGGCAGACCCCGTAATACTCCCTCTGAGGTCGAAAGATGGCGCCCAGTCTGGCTATCAAAAAGAAAGGTATAAAAAGGCCTAGGCAGATTGCTCCGCACCCCACCAACATTCAGAATTATGATGACGTAGTGCCCATCAGGAGACACCGTAAGGCTCTGCTGATCTCGTACTTGCCATAGGCGCCTAAGTTCAGATTGCCCCAAGATGTCTGGAATGGAAGATTGCCCCAGGATGTCTGCAATGGAAATCGGAAACGGGTCTGAGTCTCGTACCACCTTGCCTGTATCGGTTTCAAAAACCGAAAAAGGCGTTTCGTTGGTGCGTGATGCAACAACTTCCCGCCCATCCGCGGAAAACCCAAAGATTTTTCCCGGATTAGGCACCAAAATGCGGAACCGCGCACGCAAGTTCCAAGTGGCCGTGTCGAATACATTCAATCTGTTTGATGCAGCAACTAGCCTGCTGCCATCCGGGCTCCAGGCCATTGATCTGACCAATTCAGCCTCCGGCACATCAACACTTGCAATTTGCTTCAGCCTCACGCCGCCAGAATCAGTCATGCCGCGGCCACCCGGCAACAAATTGCCAAACCAAGAAGCGCCCGCCGGGCGGACCGCGCCGGCACTTGCCAGCGCCGCCCCCAGGCTAGCCACACCAAATGCACGCCGGGTCAGGCTTTCCATATCGCAAACTCTCTTCCGGGATAATGCGCCCGCAGGATGAACCAACTCAAGGGGTCACGCCACGCCAAAGGACGCTCCCCCTTACTCCTCCACCGATTCCGGCAAATACCCTGTCCGCAGCACATGCGGCCAGGCATGATTGGCGCCCATAGCCTCTGCCCGGCGCGCGGCGTTTTCCCAGTCATAGACAAGGGAAATCAGCTCCGCCATCGGCTTCGCCTCTTCTTCCAGATGCAAAATCGCATAGCGCGCATGGGGGGACCTTGCCTCTGCCCGGTGGGGATGGTCACCGCGCGTCACGCGAAAGCCAGGCAGGCCCAGGCTGCCGGGATTGACCACCAAGGGCCCATCGCCCGGCATGTGGATTACACTCGATTGATGGCTATGGCCGCACAGCACCACGCGCGCCGCCATGCCATCTTCGCCCAGCCTTTCCCGAATCGCGGAAAGCGGCGATGGCACCAGAATACCGTGGCGCGGGTCTTCCAGCAGGTTTCGCACATCGGATGATGGGGTGCCATGGCAGGCCAGCACGCCGGGGGCGGGCGTCAGGCTTGCGGGCAATTCATAGAGCCACGCGCGTTGATCGGCGGTGGTTTCCTGAAAGGCAAAGCCATCCTGGCCCTTTAACCCCTCCGCGACGCGGTCCGTCAGCCAGCGGTCATGATTGCCGCGAATGGAGAGGATATTGCGGTCCATCAACAGCCGCGTTGTCTCGCCGGGCCAGCACATGCCGGAAGCGCAATCGCCAAGGCAGATGATGTTGGTGATGCCGCGCCGGGCGATATCATCCAAAGCCGCCTCAAGCGCGGCGAGATTGCCATGGATATCGGAAATCACCGCAAGGCGCATGATCTGGGTTCCTGTTGCTGATGGGGCCAGGATGGCATGGCCGGGCGCTGCCTTGAAGGGTTCAGCCCCGCCTGCTTTCCGCATCACTTTCCGAAGCGTCTCCAAGCCTTTGTTTTTTTGAGTTTTAGGGATGCCAAGCCTGGTCTCTTGGCTGAAAAATGCTTCATTGATTGTCCGTCGTCAAATGATTTGAGACCACTTGGCGTGCTGTGTAACGGAGTATCTGGCCCATCAGCGGGATAGGTTAAGCTGCGTTTTGTTGATGCATCAAGCGGCGGTGCTGGATGGTTTTGCGCTTGATGCGCTGGCGC
>JADCGF010000010.1 GCA_020249145.1 Roseomonas sp.
CCGCGCGATCCTCTACGATGGGTCATGTCCTGCGCGGCAGGGGCAGCGGCGCGGATCGCCGCGGTCTGGCCCTGATAGGCAGTATCGCCCCAAACCTTTGTCTCCGCACCATGCAGCAGGCTAGAGACCATCTGACTGTCATGCACATTGGCCGCGGTCACCTCAGTGGAATGGATGACCTTCTCCTTACTGTCGGCGCCAATATGACCCTTCATCCCGAAATACCATTGATTGCCCTTCCGGGTCTGGTGCATTTCAGGATCGCGTTCGCCCTTTTCATTCTTGGTGGATGACGGCGCCGAAATCAGCGTCGCATCCATGATCGTCCCCGTTCCAATCTTGATGCCTTTGGATTTCAGATGATCATTGACCGCTGTCAGCATCATCTTACCCAGCCCCTTAGCCTCAATCAGATGGCGGAACTTGCAGATCGTCGTCTCGTCTGGCGCCGCCTCATTGCCAAGATCAATGCCCACGAAGTTAAGCATCGCGGCGCTATCATGAAGGCTGTCCTCGGCCTGCGGGTCAGACATATTGAACCATTGCTGCAGAAAGTAGATGCGCAGCATCCGTTCAATCCCGATCGGCGGGCGGCCTCGTTCGCCTGAGGGGTAATGCGGCTTAATCAGCGCAGAGAGCGCGGCCCAGGGAACCACCGCATCCATCTCAGCCAGGAAGCGTTCTCGCCGTGTCTGCTTGTGGGGGCGATCAAAGCCGAGGCTGGAGAAGCTTTTTTGCCGCATGGAGGTCACGCTCAACGCTTGAAGGGCCGATGCCAGACAGAATCAGAAAATCAATAACACGCCAAGGGGGTAAGAATAAATCAGAGGCTCCTTAGACAAAAAACAGTCCACCGAAAAAAATCAGGAAACAGCGTTCATAAAATTTATGAATAGGTCGGTCGGTATTATAGTGACGGTCGTTTTATTGATTTTTTTCATCTCCATTTTTTTCGTTTCTTTCGAATATCAATGGATTTTTTCAGCATTTCTAATTGGGCTGTTTCTATCTTTTTTCATTAGATCAACAACTTTCCTTGAGAATGAGATAAATTCCGGTAGCCTGCGCTCTGCAGTTATCTTCGTGATATCCGTTCTTGTGCCTTTTTCCTATGCACAAGGGAGCATCAACGCGCGTAGAATTCTTGAAGGTAAGGATTTTCTATATCAAGCGGTTGACATCTTCGAGTCTCCTCATAACAGCAATTTGGCTCCAAAAATGCGCCTTCGGTATGTAGGAAAACTAGATGATCGATTCATTTTCTTCGATCCAGTCAAGGAAACAACGATCTTGCTTGCTTCATCTGACGTAAAATCTCTTGAGCTAAAGAGATTCAAAGAGCCAACATCTTCCGAGATTTTTCAAAGGAATGGGCGCGCTGGCGAAAGGACAGTCGCGCCTCGCCCCCAAGAACCCAATAGGCAAACAGGATCAGGAAGCGAGACTCGCCAATGATAACTTCGATAAATTTAAGAATCAGCTACTATCTGAAATCCCGGCTCGCGGGCAATTTGGCCCGCGGCGGGCGGCGGTCATCCTGCGGGCGCACAACCTCATCAGCGCGGCCCAGCGCGGCGGCGGCCCAAGCGCTGCCGGCTTCACGCAACAACCCTTCCAGCAAATCGGAACGATCCAACAGGCGCCGCGCGATCACGTGAATAATCGGCACTTTAGCATGGCGATCCTCTCGCTCCACCCGGCCTTCCACTTCCAAAAGCCGCTCAGCAAAGATGCCACCACCCGGCGGGGACATATTGCATACAAACCTAACCTTATTGTATTAAGAATTGTTATGCTTTGAACGGTGTCCCCCATGACCACAGCCTGGGAACAGGCCTATCTGGCGCTGCGTCGCTGCCTGGCGGATGGCACCTTTCCGCCGGGCGCGCATTTGCGTGAGGAGGATTTGGCAGCCCAGCTTGGCGTGAGCCGAACGCCCATCCGGGAAGCGCTACGTCGCCTTGATGCCGAGGGCTGGTTGCGTGTTGTACCCAATCAGGGGGCTTTCGCGGCTGAATGGTCGCTGCCGGAAATGATCGAGATTTTCGACCTGCGCGCCATGCTGGAAGCCCATGCGGCTGAGCATGCGGCCATGGCGCCCACCCCGCAGGGGCTGGCGGCGCTGCGGGCAGCTTGTGAGGCAGGGGAAGCGGCCATGCCCGGCGCAGACCTCGCAGCGATTGAACAGATTTCAGAGGCCAATGTGCGCTTCCACCAGACGCTGTGGGAAATGAGCGGCCAGCACCGCACCCGTGCCAGCCTGATCAGCCTCGCCGTGCCACCCATGATCCTGCGCAATTTCCGCAAATTCAGCGACGCCAATCTGCGCCGCAGCCTGGCACAGCACCGCGAAATGACCGAGGCGATTGCCGCACGCAACCCATCCTGGGCGGGCGCGGTCATGCGCGCGCATGTCGAAGCGGGCAAGGCTGTCTTCCTCGCCGCCGCGCAGCACGCGGGGCAGGAGGCTGCATGACAGACAATATGCATGCATCTTGTATGCAATCCGCCTTTCCGACCATCGCCTCTGCCCAGAAGGCGATGGCTGAGGGCCGGGCCAAGGCAGCCGATATTCTGGAAGCCTGCCTGGGGCGGATCGCTGCCCTGAATGGCTCGCTGCATGCCGTGCATCATCTGGATGAAGCGGGCGCGCGGGCCATGTGCAATCCCGGCCCGCTGGCGGGAATTCCCTGGGGCATCAAGGACAATTTTGATGTTGCCGGTCTGCCCTGCACCGCCAATTCCAGGCTGCGTGCCGGGCGGATCGCCACCACGGATGCGCCTATCGTCAGCATGTTGCGCAAGACTGGGGCACCCTTGCTCGGTAAGCTCGCCACTTGGGAATATGGCACGGGCACTGGGGCCGAGCATTTCGATTTACCCAACCCGCCCGCGCGCAATCCTTGGGATACGGCGCGCTTCACGGGCGGTTCTTCCACCGGTGCTGGTGTCGCTGTTGCGACCGGCATGGCGCTTTTTGCGATTGGTTCAGACACGACCGGTTCTGTTCGTCTGCCAGCGGGGGCCACGGGATGCTGCGGCGTGCTGATGACGCCAGGCGTGCTGCCGATGGAAGGTGGCTTGCCGAATACCTATTCCATGGATCGCCCCGGCCCCATCACCTGGACCGCCCAGGATGCCGCGATTGTGCTGGATGCCATGCTGGGCACGCAATTGCGCAGCGCCGGCGGTGCGGGTGTAAAGGGCCTGCGCGTGGCTGTGGTGCGCGATCCTGGCCCAGGATTGCCTGCCGCCAATGCAGAACTTGCCGCTGCTTTCGAAGCCGGGCTTGAAGTGCTGTCACGCCTAGGCGCGCGGATCACCGAAGCAAAACTGCCCTGGCCGGCTTCCGCCTGCCTGGATGCGGCGCGGGTGATTGGCGCGGCTGAATCCGCTTCGATCCATGAGGAGGAATTGCGCACGACGCCGGACTCGATGGGTGCTGCGCTGCGCGACAAATTGCTTGCCGGTATGGGTGTAAGCGCGGTGGATTACCTGGCCGCGCAACGCTTGCGCCATGCCTTCACGACTGAAATGGAACGCTTCTGGGATACGCATGATGTGGTGCTGTGCTTCGGCACATTGCATCTGCCGCCGCGCCTGGGTGTGGAACCAGAATCCTCAGCCTACACCATGGAAACCATGCTCACGCCCGCAAGCCTCGCGGGATTGCCCGCGCTTGTGCAATGCACTGGCTTTTCGGAAGCCGGGCTGCCGCTGCATTGGCAGATCATGACGCGCCAAGGCAATGAGGCCGCGATGTTCCGCGCCGCCATGGCCTTCGAGGCTGCAACAGATTGGCGCAGCAGGAGGCCGGCATGATTCCTCCGAAATACGCCGCACGCGCGGCAGAATTGGCAAAAGGCATATCGGCCATTGGAGCGCGCCTGCCGCGCGATTGGCCAAAGGAGCATCCGCCGGCGAACCCCGCCTGCGAAGCAACAATACCATCAGCAAAAACGGGAGAGCAAAAGAATGGCTGAGACAGAAATGGCGCCGGGTTTTGGTCGGCGTGCCTGGATGGGCGGCGCCGCGGCGCTGGCCTTTGGTGCCGGCTTTGGTGTGCCGGTGATGGCGCAAGGGGCGCGCACGCTCCGTGTGCGTTTCGGGTCTGATATTTCCGTGCTGGATCCGGCGCGGATTTTCCAGATCGAAAATCAATCCATCGCGGGCCATGTCTATAACGGTCTGGTCCAATATGATCAGCGCACCAATGAAATCGTGCCTGATCTTTCTACGGGGCATGAGGTTTCCGCCGATGGTACGGTTTGGACCTTCCGGCTGCGGCCCAATGTCACCTGGCACAAGAATTATGGAGCCTTCACATCGGATGATGTCAAATTCTCCTTCGAACGCGTGCTGGATCCCGCAACGGGTAGTCTCTATCGCGGGCAGCTTGCGGGGCTCAAGGAAATCCAAACACCTGATCCGCTGACGGTGCGCCTGGTGTTGGAAGCGCCGAATTCCGGCTTTCTGCACAAGCTTTGCGCCTTCAATCAGGGCTGGATCGTCTCTCGCCGCGCGGTCACCGAAATTGGTGAGCGTTACACCATGAACCCGATCGGCACCGGGCCCTTCATGTTTGATCGTTGGACGACGGGCAATGAAGTGCGGCTGGTGGCCAACCCGGCCTATTTCGGCGGTGCGCCGGCGCTGACAGACATCATCTTCCGCGTGGTGCGCGATGAAACGGCTGCCTCGATTGCGCTGGAAAACCGCGAATTGGATGTGTTTTTTGCCCTGCAATCACCCGATGTGATTGAACGGCTGCGGCGCGCCACCGGGGTGACCTTGCTGGACCGCCCAGCCAATAACACCGCCAATCTGGTGCTGAATACCACGGCTGGTCCCTTGGCGGATGTGCGCGTGCGCCGCGCCATGATCCACGCGCTTAACCGCAAGGCGCTGATTGATGGCTTTTTCCGCGGGACGAAGTTCGAAGCGACCAGCGTGCTGACCTCCACCTTTCAGGAATTCAGCGATGAGGGCGTGCCGCGCTATCCCTATGATCCTGATTGGGCGCGCGCCTTGTTGCGCGAAGCGGGTGTTTCCAATTTCCGCTTTGAAATCACCACGGTCGGGCTTAACCCCTTTGATCGTTTCCCGGTGCCGCTCGCGAATGATTTGCAGCAGGTCGGCATTCAGGCAACCGTGCGCGTGCTGGAACGCGGCGCCTATGTCCAGGCGCGGTCTTCGGGCAATCTGCAATCCTGCATCACGGCGGTGGTCGGCCCGCCCGATCCGGATAGCCCGCTTGTCACGCTGTATCACACGCGTTCCCATCCGCCGGGGCTGAATACATCGCGCTATGATCGCGCGGATGCGCTGCTGGCGGAAGCGGCGCGTGCGCCTGATCTGGCGGGTCGCAAGGCTGTTTATAATCGCCTGCTGCGCCAGACCATGGAAGATGTGCCGGTGATTCCGCTTTACGCGGACAGGCTTTTCATCGCCCATGGGCCGAATGTTCAGGGCTTTGTGCAGAACAGCCTGTTCACGGTGAATGCGTCACCGGTATCGCTGCGCGGGGCCTGATGATCCGTTATCTCGCCCGCTGCGCGGCACAATTTGCTGTCGCGCTGGTTGGGATCGTCACGGTGGCATTCTTTCTCATGCGTGCCATTCCGGGCGATCCCGCGCTTTACATGCTGGGCGATTTCGCAACGGCCGAGGCGCTGGCCACGTTACGCGCGCGCCTTGGGCTTGATCTGCCGGTTTGGCAGCAATATGGCGTTTTCCTGCTGCGCGCGGCGCAGGGCGATATGGGGGTTTCGGTGGTGACCGGACAATCTGCCCTGGCCGAGATCTGGGCCGCAGTTCCGCCTTCTGCAACTTTGGCTGTGGCGGGCATGATGATTGCCATATGCTTTGGCGTACCTTTGGGCATTATCGCCGCGGTGCGCCAAGGCAGCGCAGTTGATCTTGCCGTGATGTTGCTGGCCTTGGGCGGCATTTCCTTTCCGGTGTTCTGGCTTGGCCTGGTGGCGATCCTGACGCTATCGCATGCGCTTGGAATCTTCCCGGCGCTGGGTGCGACGAGTGAACCAGGCTTCTGGAAAGGCTTGCATCATTTGGCGCTGCCTGCGCTGGTTTTGGGGCTTTCGGTGGCGGCCTATATCGCGCGGCTGACGCGCTCTGCCATGCTGGAAATCCTGGGCCAGGATTTCATTCGTGTGGCGCGCGCCATGGGGGTGCCGGAACGGCGTATTGTCTGGCATCTGGCTTTTCGCAATGCGCTGATCCCCGTGCTGGCGGTGATTGGCGTGACCTTCGCGTGGTCCTTGGGCAATGCGATTTTGGTGGAGGCTGTCTTTAGCCGGCCCGGGCTTGGTTCCACCATTCTGAAGGCGATTTTGTCGCGCGATTACCAGCTGGTGCAGGCGGGTGTTCTGGTGTTGGCGGCGGCAGTGGTGCTGCTGAATACTGCGCTTGACCTGATTTATGGCGCGATAGACCCAAGGCTTCGGCGCACATGACAGCCAGGACAGAAGCCGAGGAAGCGCTGGAAGACAATGCCGCGCGCAAGCGCGCGACAGTCAGGCGCTATCTGCGCCATCCCAGTTTCATGATCGGGGCGATTGGCATTGGCTTGCTGCTTCTGGTGGCGCTTTTTGCACCTTGGATTTCACCCCATTCGCCGACGCGTACGGATTTGATGAATACGCTTTCGCAGCCTTCAGCAACCTATTGGCTGGGGACGGATCAGTTTGGCCGTTGCGTGCTTTCCCGCCTGATCCATGGCGCGCAGGTTTCGCTTCAAGTCGGGTTTTTTGTTGTGCTCATCTCGCTTTCTGCCGGCACGCTGCTGGGCGCCGTTGCGGGCTATGCGGGGGGCTTTGTGGAACGCGCGCTGGTCGCGATTATTGATATCTTGCTGGCCTTCCCATCCTTCCTTTTGGCGCTGGCGCTGGTGGCGGCACGAGGCAACACACTCGATTCCATCATCATCGCCGTTGCCATTGCCTATACGCCGCGTGTGGCGGCGGTGATGCGTTCAGTTGTGCTGACAATACGCCCACGGCCTTTCATTGAAGCATCACGCGCCATCGGGCTTTCCACCTGGACCATCATCATCCGCCACGTGATTCCGAATGCGCTGCCGCCGGTGATTGTGGTGGCAACCGTGAGCGCCGCCACGGCTATTCTGGCGGAAGCGGGGCTTTCATTTCTTGGGCTTGGCGTGCAGCCGCCCACGCCAACCTGGGGCAATGTGATTGCGGAAGGCCAAACCGCCATCACCACCAATCCGCTGATTTCGCTCTCTGCCGGGCTCTGCATCGCCTTTACCGTGATTGTGCTGAATCTGTTGGGCGATGGGCTGCGCGATACGTTGGACCCGCAAATGCGCCGCAATACGGGCAAGCTGCTATGAGCACGATGTTCGAATTGCGGGACCTGACTGCCGCGGTGCCGGGCGAGGCCGGGCCGGTGCGTTTGGTTGAAGATGTATCCTTGCAAGTGCAGGCAGGGGAAACCCTCGCCATTGTGGGTGAAAGTGGGTCCGGCAAGACCGTGACCTTCACTTCAGCGCTTGGCCTTTTGCCAAAGCCGGGCCGCGTGATCGCCGGCCAGGCGCTGCTGGAAGGTGAGGATTTGTTGCAGCTCTCGCCGGAGGATTTGCGCCGGCGCCGCGGCGCGCGCATTGGCATGGTCTTCCAGGACCCGCTGACGGGGCTGAACCCTGTCTTTCGGATTGGTGATCAGATCAGTGAAGTTTTGCGCGCCCATCTGCCGATTTCCCGCGCGGAGGCACGTGAAAGGGCCATCGCGCTTCTCGCGCGGGTACAAATCCCTGACCCGGCGCGGCGCGTGGATGATTATCCGCATCAATTCTCCGGCGGCATGCGCCAGCGTGTGCTGATCGCCATGGCCATCGCACTTGGGCCGCGCGTATTGATCGCCGATGAACCGACCACCGCGCTGGATGTGACAGTGCAGGCACAGATTCTCGATCTGCTTACGGATTTGCGGCAGGCAGATGGCATGGCGATGGTGCTGATCACGCATGATCTTGGCGTGGTGGCGCGGCAGGCGGATCGGGTTGCCGTGATGTATGCGGGGCGCGTCGTTGAGACCGGCCTTGTCGAGGAAGTGTTTCGCGCACCCCGACATCCCTACACAATCTCATTGTTTCGTAGCATCCCTGATCTTGAATCACCCGCCGGGGCAAAGCTTGCGCCGATTTCCGGCGCACCGCCTGATCCTGCGCGGCGCCCTGCGGGTTGCGCCTTTGCGCCGCGCTGCTTCGCGGTTGAGGAAAGCGCAGGCTGTTTGCGTGACCGTCCGGCACTGAATGCTGATCCCCATGCGGTTGCGTGTCACCGCGCGGGGATGCTGGGGCCAGCGCCATGACCGCGCTTTTGGAAGTTGAAGGCCTGCGCAAGAATTTTGGCGGGGGCGCCAGCCTGCTTGGCGCCAAGCGCGCCATGACACGCGCGGTGGATGGTGTTTCCTTCACCCTCGCCGCCGGTGAGACTCTGGGCCTGGTGGGCGAAACCGGCAGCGGCAAATCCACGCTTGGCCGCCTGGTGCTGCGCCTGATTGAACCAAGCAGTGGCCGGCTGCGCTTTGAAGGGCAGGATGTGCTGCGCGCTTCTGCCGGCGAATTGCGCGCCATGCGCCCGCGCATGCAAATGGTGTTTCAGGACCCCTATGGTTCGCTCGATCCGCGCATGACGGCGGGGCAAATCATCGCAGAACCTATGAAAACCCAGGGCATGTCGCGCGCCGAGGCGCGTGAACGTGTTGCCGCTTTGCTGTCCCTGGTTGGGCTGCGGGCGGCCATGGCGGGGCGCTATCCGCATGAATTTTCTGGCGGGCAACGCCAGCGCATCGGCATAGCGCGCGCCATTGCGCTTGATCCCGCGCTGGTGGTGTTGGATGAACCTGTCTCGGCACTCGATGTATCCGTGCAGGCGCAAATCCTCAATCTTCTGGCCGAGATTCAGGCACGCTCATCGGTTTCATACCTGTTCATCGCGCATGATTTGGCCGTGGTGCGGCATGTTAGTGATCGCGTGGCTGTGATGTATCTGGGGCGCATTGTGGAAATCGCACCACGAGACGCGCTGTATCGCACGCCGCACCATCCCTATACTGTTTCGCTTCTATCCGCCGTACCGCATGCGGACCCGGTGCGCGAGAGAACGCGCGAACGCATCCGCCCGATTGGGGAGATCGGTTCAGCCGCCGCCTTGCCCTCAGGTTGCCGCTTCCATCCGCGCTGCCCGCGCGCGCGCATCATTGCCGCGCGTGGTGGTGAAACGATGGCGTCCGCCGGCACGCGTCTGCCCCAGGCCTGCGTGACGGAGGACCCCGCGCTTGCGCCCGCAGGCAGCGCGCAGCATTTCGCCGCCTGTCATTTCCCCGAAGAAAATTGAGGAGTGTCGCCGATGTCGGTCTCTCGTGAAGACAATTATACAGGCGTTTTCGATGGTAAGGTCGGATACGGGCGCAATCCGGCCGTGGTGGTTATTGATTTCACCCTTGCCTATACCACGCCTGGCTCGCCGTTTTTTGCGGAAGGTGTTGTGCGTGCTGTGGCAGATACGGTGCCGCTACTACAAGCCGCGCGCGCGGCAGGCATCCCGGTGATCCATACCAAGGTGATGTATCATCCTTCCGGCGCGGATGGCGGTTGGTTCGTGCGGAAAGTGCCCGCGCTGCGCAAGCTGGTGCCGGGTGAGCCGCTTGCTGAAATAGACCCGAAAGTGGCGCCGCTTGCCGAGGAAGTGGTCATCGTTAAGCAATACCCAAGCCCCTTCTTCGGCACACCGCTTGCCCCCATGCTGGCGACGCTTGGGGTTGATACGTTGATCCTGGCCGGCTGTTCGACCAGTGGCTGCGTCCGCGCCGGCGCGCTGGATGGGGTGCAACATGGCTACCGCGTCATCGTGCCGCGCGAATGTGTGGGCGATCGGCATGATGGCCCGCATGACGCCAATCTATTCGACATCAACGCGAAATACGGCGATGTTGTCGGGCGCGAGGAAGTGATCCAGTATCTTGCCAATCTCGCCAAACGCAATGACTGAGGGAGAATAGCCATGAACAATATCACCGCACCGGATGAAGCCATTCGCGTCTATTGGATGACTGGATGTTCTTCCTGCCTCAGGACCAAGGAATTTTTGACGCGTCATGGCGTGCCCTTCATTTCCCGCAATGTGCTGGAAGATGAAGGCGCTTATGATGAACTGGCGCGCTTCGGTTTGCGACAGGTACCGATTGTCACGCGCGGCGATGCCTGGGCCAATGGCCAGGTACTGCGCGATATCGCGAAGCTTTGCGACATCACGCTCGGCGAACAGCGCATGCTGCCGGTGGCTGAAATGCGCCGCAGGTTGGATGCGGTATTGGCCGGCAGCGCGCGGTTTCTGGCGCAAATGCCTGATGCTGCACTCGCTCAAATGCTGCCCAAGCGCCCGCGTTCCTTCGCGCAGCTTGGCTGGCATATCGCCAATATCGCGGATGCCTTTCTGGAGCATGAAAATGGCATTCCGCTGACCTTCGATAGCTACATGCGCGTGCCGGAAGAAAAGGACGCGACGCGGGAAAAGCTGATCGCCTATTGCGAAGAAATGCGCCAGCGCATGTCTGATTGGTTTGATGGGCCGGGTCGCACGCGTGATTGGTCGGCGCGTGCTGATGTTTATTATGGCGAACAAACCATGCATGAATTTTTGGAACGCACCGTCTGGCACGCGGGCCAGCATTCGCGGCAATTGATGTGGGTGCTGGAAGGCTTGGGCATCAGCCCGGATCAGTCACTGGGTCCGGAAGTTTTCGCGGGCCTGCCCATGCCAGAGAGTGTTTGGGATGATGCGGATCCGGCGAAGATGAAGCGGCCAACTTAAGTCATTGCGGCGCGGTGCAATAATCACCATCGTCAGCCGAAGCTGGTGTAGCAACTGCCTTGCCTATTCCGGATATGCTTCCGATCAAAGGCAGCATGCCCGTGCCGGAAGGCGCGGCGATGAGCGGCGGTATTGCACGTGAGACCGCCATCACCATCCGGGTTGCGAATTCGCTGTTCCTCAGCAAGCGCAACGGAAGGCCGAACATCCTGCCACCCTTGGCAAAAATGGCCTGGGGGGCACACCTGGCCAGAAGCTGATCCAGTCATGCTTTGTCAATCGCCATATCAATAGGCCCTTCCCTGCCATCCATATGACCCAGCGCACAAAATTACTGATAGGGCCAAGCGGGGCGGTTCACTTGACGGCTCAGCGAACCTCAAGGGCTGCTCGTCCAGCCGCGTCAGCGCCGAATTCAACACCGGATCATCCGGCGCATGGCCTTCCAGCATTGCATTGGCTTCAAGCATGAGGCGACGCGCCTTATACCCTCTGCTCCAGACTTCCCCTTGACGCCCCGTCCGGCAAGTGATGCTTTGAGCTTATAAGGAAGGATTAGCCGCCATGGACCATAACCCCTTGCCCTTCGCCCCCACCGAAGAAACGCGCATGCTCCAGGAATTGGTCGCGCGCTTCGTGGACAAGGAATTGATGCCGCTGGAGCCCACGATTCTGAAGCGCGAAGCTGAAGGCAAGGGCTATAAGCTTTCGGAAGAAGAAGAAATGCGGCTGCTTGGGCGCTGCAAGGAATTGGGCCTTTGGGGCCTTGATGTGCCGGAAGAATTCGGCGGTGCCAATCTGTCCCTCAGCTCTCTGGCGGCGGCGGAAGAAGAATTGGGCCGGGTTTGCGTGCCCTTCGTCATCCCGCCCGATAGCCCCAATTTGCACATGATGCTCTCCGTCGCCAATTCCATGCAGCGGGAGCGGTATCTGGCGCCTTACGCTGAAGGCACGGCGCGTTCCGCCATGGCCATTTCCGAACCCGGCGCGGGCGGTGACCCCGCCGGCATGACGACCCGCGCGGTGAAGGATGGCAATGATTGGGTCATTAATGGCCGCAAGATTTGGGTCAGCAATGTGCCGCGCGCGGATTTCATCATCCTCATGGCGCGCACGGGCGATGGCAAGCGCCAGGAAGGTGTGACGGCCTTCATCGTGGAAAAGGGCACGCCTGGCTTCATCATTGAACGCGAAATCTCCATGATTGGCGGGCGCAAGACCTATGAATTGGTGTTCGAGGATTGCCGCGTGCCGGAATCCCAAGTGCTCGGTGAATTGGGCCGCGGCTATGCGCCGATGCAATTGCGGCTGAATGTGCGCCGCCTGCAAATGGGCGCGCGCTGTGTGGGCATGACGCGCCGCGCCTTGGACATGATGGCGGATCAGGCGCGCAATCGCGTGACCTTTGGCGTGCGCCTGGCGGATCGCCAGGCCATTCAATGGTGGGTGGCAGAAGCTGCCACGCGCATGCATGCCTGCAAGCTGATGGTGGCTGATCTGGCGGCCAAGCTTGATGCCGGCGCTGATGTGCGCATGGAAGCATCCATGCTGAAGGTGGAAGGCACCGAAATGGCCCAGGATATCCTGGACCAGGCCATGCAGACCTTCGGCGCCATGGGCGTGACCAAGGAGCTTCCCTTGCAATTGATGCATCAGCAGGTGCGCCTGATGCGCGTGTATGAAGGCCCGTCAGAGGTGCATCGCAGCGCGATTGGCCGGCGCATTCTGGGTTCCAAGGTCTAAGCCCGGATGGCGGAACCGCATCGCCCGCTGGATGGGATACTCGTTCTCGATCTCGGGCAGATTTATCAGGCGCCTTATTGTTCCTTCCTGATGGCGATGGCGGGTGCGACCGTCATCAAGATTGAACCGCCGGGGGGGGAGTCTCTGCGCCGCCGGACAATGGTTTCCGGCGGTTCCGTGCCGCAAGCCATGCTGAATTCCAACAAGCTTGGCATTTCGATTGACTTCAAGAATGAAGCCGGGCGCGAATTGTTTCTTTCCATGGTGGATCGCGCCGATATTCTTATTGAGAATTTCGCGCCGGGGGCGATGGATAAGCTTGGCCTTGGCTGGGAAGTGCTGCTGGCCCGCAACCCGCGCCTGATTTATGCGGCGGCATCGGGCTATGGCCGTTCAGGGCCGGATCGGGACAAGCTGGCGATGGACCTGACGGTGCAGGCGGCATCGGGCATTATGCACACCACGGGCTTCCCTGATGGCCCGCCGGTGAAATCCGGCCCGGCGGTGGTGGATTTTCTGGGCGGCACGCATCTTTATGCCGCTGCGCTGACCGCGCTGTTTGACCGCGAACGCACCGGGCGCGGGCGCTTCGTGGAAATCGCCATGCAGGATACGGTCTACCCGTGTTTGGCTTCGGCGCTTGGGATGCATTTCGGCGGCAAGCGCGGCACCATCCCGCCGCGCACGGGCAATTCCCATGCGGGCCTCGCCATGGCGCCCTACAATGTCTATCCGACCAACGATGGGTATCTGGCCATCATCGTGGTCAAGGAAGACCATTGGAACCGCCTACTGCGCGCCATGGGGCGCGAAGATTTGATGGGCGATCCGCGCTTCGCCACCAACCCGGCGCGGGTGCAAAACATGGCGGAAGTGGATGCCATGGTGACCGCCTGGCTTGCCGGCATGACGCGCGAAGAAGCCGTGGCGGCCACGCGCAAATTCGGCGTGCCGGCAGCGCCCGTGCGCGATTTGGATGAGGTGATCAATGATGCCGGCATGCATGAACGCGGCATGCTGCATTGGGTGGAACACCCCGAAGTGGGGCGGGTGTGCTTGCCATCCTCACCTTTGCGTTTTGCTGACGCGCCCGCGCCGGCACTGAAGCCAAGCCCGTTTCTCAATCAGCATGAGGAAGAAGTGCTGGGGGGGATTTTTGGGTTTACGCCAGAACAGCGCGCGGCGTTGCGGGCGGCGGGGGCGATTAGTGTGGCGGCGCAGGTGAAGGGTTAGGGGGGGGGCGGAGCTGAGCAGGATCAATTTTCTGATCACGCGGGGCGCGGCTGCAAAACGAAGTGCAGTCAGTGCCGGGTGATTGGGATTTCTGCAATCCTTCGCCAAACGCTGGCAGCGGTTGAGCCAAACTGCGGTTCCTTCCACAAACCATCACTTCGGCGATATCTGAAATTCGGATACAGTTTCAGACCGCCTTGGAACATGGAATTCCAGATTCCAGAAGATACGCCCGGGCGCCAAGTGGAATCACTTGGCGCTTCGGGAAATGTGACCTAACAACGGTTTAGCGCGGCTCCCCCGAACCAACGTGAACGGGGAACGCTCTGAAAGGGGGGCTGGGGATGGGGAAGTATACGGTAACAGGTGGCGCTGGTTTTATCGGCTCACATTTGGTGGATGCTCTGGTCGCACAAGGTCAAGAAGTGGTCGTTCTCGATGACTTTTCGACAGGAAAAATAGCGAACCTCAACCCCACTGCAAGCTTGATCCGAGGCGACATTACAGACCCACAAGCCGTCAAGGAAGCACTCAAAAACAGCGATGGCTGCTTTCATTTGGCCGCGATAGCCTCTGTTCAACGCGGCAATGACGATTGGCTGACATGCCACCGAGTAAACCAGGGTGGGACGGTCGCGGTGCTGGATGCCTCGCGCGCGGCGGGCGGCCTGCCAGTCGTTTATGCTTCTTCAGCGGCAATCTATGGAGACACAGATGGGGCTATCGCGAATGAAGACCGACAGCCGCAACCTCTCACGGCTTACGGGATGGATAAACTAGGTTCGGAATTGCATGCTTTCGTAGGATGGCATGTACACCAGGTGCCAAGCTTTGGATGTCGCCTCTTCAACGTTTACGGACCTCGACAAAATCCATCCTCGCCCTACAGCGGGGTGGTGTCCATTTTTGTTGATTGTGCGATGGCAAAAAGGGAGCTTACCATTAACGGGGATGGTAAGCAGGTTCGCGATTTCATTTATGTTGACGATATCGTCATGCGTCTTTTGGCTGCCATGAATTTGCTGAAGCGAAAGCGTCAGGCTTACGTGGCCAATTTTTGTACGGGTCAGGGAACAAGCATCCTGAGTTTAGCAAGGCTTGTGGCTGATCTGGTGCCGACGCCGATTCATATTCGGCATGCCTCTGCGCGAATTGGTGATATTCGGTACTCTATTGGACGGGCCGACCGAGCAAATGATTTGCTTGGAATGAAAGAGTATGTGCCCCTCGGTTTGGGGCTTCGTCACACCTGTAAGGGCCTTATTGGCAGTCATTGAGCGAACCGTTCCGAGTGCCGTTCTTTCGCTTCTGCGAGGCCGATTAGTCATGTTGTCCTCGGGTTCGGCTTTACTTATCAGATCACGAAACCATCACCACAGATGCGCGCCGATCTTGTATAGCATCATGCGGCCATCGCCCCGTCACGCATCAAGCCTTGGCAGGGCCTGGCCGCGGCTTTTCGCCGCCATTCTGTTACAAGCCAAGCAAATCCAGCGTGCGCCCGATGATCTTGGCCTCATCGAAGCGCTCAAGCCCGCGCATACGTGCAGCCTCACCCATCCGAGTGCGCAGGGCGGGATCCTTGGCAAGCCTGGATAGAGCCTCCGCCAAGGGCGTGATGGTCGCGGGCGGCACCAGCAAGCCAGTCTCTCCGTCCACCACCTGTTGACGCGTGCCGCGGATATCGCTGGCCACCACGGGCAGGCCGGTCAGCATCGCCTCAATCACGCTCATGGGCAGGGCCTCAGTATGCGAAGGCAGGCAGAACACATCGGCGGCCGCCAGCAACCGCGCCACATCATGCCGATAGCCAAGCCGTTGCAGCCGGGGGCCAAGGGCTGCGGCAGCGCGGGCGAAATCCGGTTCCAGATCCGCGCCATGGTCGGAAGCCAGCCGCTCCCCCACCACCCAAAGACGTGCATTGGCGGGTGTGGCTTCCATGGCGCGCAGCAATTCGGGGTAGCCTTTCTGGCGCACCAGGCGAGATACCGCGATGATCACGCAATCATCGGCATTGGCGCCCAATTCGGCACGCAAAACCTCGCGCGCTTTGGGATCGGGATGGAATTGCGCCGGGTCGCGCCCATTCAAGACCGCAGTAGCGTTGCGGTGAATGCCAAGCCGGCGCGCATCTTCTGCCTCGGCTGCGCTGACGGTCAGATAAACATCCGTAATGCGCCCCGCAGCGCGTTCAAGTTGAAGCGCCAAGGCACGGCGCCACCATGGGCCGGGCTGATTGAATAGAAACCCATGGCAGGTATAGGCAATGCGCGGCACACCCGCCGCCCGTGCCGCCGCGCGCCCGATCAAGCCACTGATTGGCATATGCGCATGCACCAGATCACATCGCTCGCGCTTCAGGAAATCGCGTACGGCCCTATAGGCGTTCCATTGCGCAATCGGATTCATGCTGCGCGCCATTGGCATGGCTTCAATCCGAAAACCCTCGGCGCGCGGCAGGTCGAGCAAGGGGCCTTCGGCGCAAAGCCCGACAACCTCATGCCCACGCGCGCGCGCGCCACGCATTACCGGCAGGATGAAATGCCGCATGGCGAAATCAACATTCGCGATGAAACAGATCTTCATGGAAAGCGTTGAGCGCTCACGTGCCCGGAATGGGTGCGGCGCCGGGCAGGCTCACGCGCGTGATGGCCCATTGCAGCGAAACCTCATTCTCTTCTGCATAGAGCACGATTTGCAGGCTGCGCCGCGCCTCACCACCCAGATAGATGCTGTCTTCCAAGGCGACGCGCGCACCCTTGGCGCGAAGCTTCCAGCCCGCACCAGAAGCCAAGCGCAGCAGCACAGTACTTTCATCCTGCAACAAATTGGCGGTGACAGCAGGGTGCAAATGAAACCGTGCCACGAAAATCGGCACCGGCGCATCGGGCGGCATTTCCAGCACATCCTCACCGCGCAGATCATCGCCGGATTCCGCCAAGTAAAGCCGACGGCGATGCACCGCGCCGAAGGGGCCGCGCCAGCCATCATGGCTCACTTCCAGCCATTGCGCGCCGGTGGCTTCCTGGCGCTCCACCTCAAGCGTCTCAGGCTTGCGGCCCAGGCCCTCGGGGCGGAGCTCACTGGAATTGGTGTCAGACAGCACCAGCGTGGAATGCGCGGCGGTGGCACGCAGCGCATCGCGCCAGGCTTCCTCACCTGCCGGGGCCGCGCCGCAATTCACAATCAGCCGATCACGCCCGATGGACATTTCAAAGGAAAGCGTGCCGGCATGGGCAAAGCGATCCGCCCCGCTTGGCAGGCCGCCAAGCCCGGTGGTGGCCCCGCGCCCGCGCGGCGGCGGCCCGGCATCCATGATGATCACGGTGCGCCCGGCTTGCAGGCGCTGAAAGCCAGTTTCCGGCAATTCCAGCGCGCCGCGCCCACGCGCCTGGCCTTGCGTCAGCACCAGATCAAGCAAAGCCGAGTTTTCCTCCCGCGCGCCATTAAACAGCGCCAACCCGCCATCGCCATGGCGGAACAGCCTGAGCGCGGGGGCAGCACGGTCCAGGGCCGCCAGCAAATGCGGCGGCGCTTCCACCCCCACGCCATGCAGCAGGTTGCGAATTTCAATCAGGTCTTGCAGCGCCGCGAGTTGCTGCGCGGGGGAGCGTTCGACATGCCCGCCATCAGGCAGGAATTGGCGTTCGATCTCGGCGGGCAGGAAGCGGATGGCGCGTTGCAGATAGGCGTCTTCTTCCAAGGCGACAGCAGCAGCAAGCGCACCCTTCAGCGCCACCAGCGCGCCGCGATGTTCTTCCTCAGCCGGCAGCGCGCCGACCAAATCGCGCGCATCCTGCGCCAGGCGCTGCATCACCTGGCGGCGGAAAACATCCTCAGCGGTGGCCGCGAAGAAATCCCAATGGCCGAGCCAGGCGGAAATCCGCGCGCCGACCACTTCCGGCGCATCGGCAATGTCTTCTTCCCAGCCGGTTTGCAGCCAATCCGCCGTCAGCGCGCGGGCGCGCAGCCTTGCAGCATCGGTGCCGAGTGCCCGCAAATCCCGCATCCAGGCAAAGCCATGGGCCGAAGCACGCCAGGCGGGAGAGGCGCCCTTGCCACCCCAGGGCTCTCCGCCTTCTGAGACCAGCCGCATGGGGCGGATAGTACCGGCGAAATCAGCCTCGCCACGCAACAAGCGGGCGCCGCGCGCGGCATCGCCGGGCCAAAGATCACGAAAGGGGCGGGAAGGAGCGTCAGGCACGCGCACCGGACGAAGCCGTGCGAGTTTCTGCCGGGCGCCGCGCAGCAAATTGATCATGCCGCACCCCCGCGCAATGCCTTGATCGCGGCAGCATAATCCGGCGCGCCGAAAACCGCCGTGCCGGCCACCAGCACATCCGCGCCGGCGTTCAGGCATAGCGGCGCTGTTTTGGCCGTGACTCCGCCATCCACCTGCAAGCGAATATCGCGGCCCGAGGCTTCAATCAGCCGGCGCAGCTTTTCGATTTTTGGCAATTGGCTTTCCAGAAAGCTCTGCCCGCCAAAGCCGGGATTGACCGACATGACCAGGATAAGGTCGCAAAGGTCCAGCACATGTTCGATGGTGGCGATGGGTGTTGCCGGGTTCAGCACCACGCCGGCCTTCTTGCCCAAGCCGCGAATGGTTTGCAGCGAACGATGCAAATGCGCGCCTGCTTCGGGATGGAGCGAGATCAGATCCGCCCCGGCATCAGCAAAAGCCTGCAAATACGGGTCCACCGGCGCGATCATCAAATGCACATCAAAGGGGATGGTGGTGTGGCGGCGGAGCGCCTTGATCAGCGCCGGCCCGAAGGAGATGTTGGGCACGAAATGCCCATCCATGATGTCGAGGTGCAGCCAATCCGCACCTGCTGCGGTGACCGCGCGCACTTCCTCACCGAGTTTGGCGAAATCGGCGGCCAGAAGCGACGGGGTGATGAGCGGCGCGGGGTGCACGATTCTCTTTCTAACCTTGTGACCCTGTGCGGACAACCACTCACTAGGTTTTAGGGCTTCCTCAACGAAGCGCGCACAACCTCCGCATGGCCCTGATGGCGTGGGCCTTCATCCAGCAGCACCGTGCCTTCCAGCAATTCCAGCACCTCAAGCCCGGCGAAGCATTCCTCGACAATCACGCGACTCCAGAGCAATTCCCGCATCTTGGGGCCACCGCTGCGCCGGCCTTCCTGCGCGGGGGTGAAGCATTCCAGCACCAGCAAGCCACCGGGGGCGAGCGCGGCCAAAGCGCCTTGTGTGGCGCGGGCGCGGTCTTCGGGGGGCAGATGCAGGTAAATCCAGGCGATCAGATCATATTGCGCGCGCGGCCAATCCCAGGCGGCGACATCCGCCGTGATGGTTTGCAGCGCCACGCCGCGATGCCGGGCGAGCGAGGCCGCCTTGGCCAGCCCCACGCCGGACCAATCCACCGAAGTGACCTGAAGCCCCTGCCCTGCCAGCCAAACGCCATTGCGCCCTTCCCCATCCCCGACCGCCAGCGCGCGCATCCCAGGGCGCAGGCGATGCGCTTGGGATTGCAGATAAAGGTTTGGCGCTTCGCCAAATTCAAAGCCGCCATTCTGGTAGCGTTCATCCCAGGCCAGGCTTGTGCTCATGATCTTCCTCGGGGGGTGGGGCGCCAATCGGGCGGCGCCAATTCAAAGCCGGCAAAGTCAAAGGCGGGGCTCACGGTGCAGCCCACCAGCGACCAGCGCCCTAATGAGACCGCGCTTTGCCACCACCCCTTCGGCACCAGGGCGAAGGGGCGTTGATGGCGCGAAAGATCGGGGCCGAGATGCAGGGCTTCCGCATCATGCCCATTGGCGGAAAGGCTGAGCGCCAGCGGCCCGCCGGCATACCAATGCCAGGCTTCGGCGGCATCCACGCGGTGCCAATGGCTGAATTCATCGGCGGCCAGCAGGAAATAAATCGCCGTGCCCGCGCCGCGCCCGCCCGCTTCCGGCGCATCCCGCCAGATTTCGCGGTAATGCCCGCCTTCCGGATGGGGTGCCAAATCAAGCGCGGCAATGACCTGCGCGGCGGTCACGCCCGGGTCGCGCAGGTCAATCATGGCTCAGCCAACCGGGACGGTTTCGGCGAGCGGGGCGAGCTTGGAGACTTCCGCAAACCAAGCCGCCAGCTTCGGGCAGGCATCGCGCCAAGGTTCAGCGGCAAAGCGGAAATCGAGGTAGCCGAGCGCGCAGGCGATGCTGATGGCACCGATATCCCCAAGCCCGCGCGGCGGGTCCTTTTCCAGCACGGCCAAGGCGCGTTCCACGGCGGCCTTTTGCCGCGCATCGAAAGCCTTGCGGCCATCATCCTGCGGGTGGCCCATTTGCAAGCGGCGGCCCACGGCGGCATCCAGAATGCCGTCGGCGGCGGCCTGGCGGATCATGGCCTTAAGGCGCGGCGCGCTACCCGTGGGCGGGAAAAGCGGTGCGGCAGAGCCAATCGTGTCCAGATATTCGCAAATCACCGGGCTGTCATAAATCGCCGTGCCATCCTTCGTGACCAAGGCAGGCACTTTGGACAGCGGGTTATCGGCCAGCAAATCGGCTGGCGATTGATGCGGGTTGGTGGAGACCTTCTCCAAAAGCCCGCCAATGCCGCGCGCAATGGCGCAGACCATGACTTTCCGCACATAGGGGCTGGCTGGGGAGTAATGCAGTTTCATGGAGCGTTTCCTTTCCTTAGATCAACGGAACGTATCTTTTGCGGCGCGAATGCGCGCCAGTGTGGCGACATCCGCCGCGCGGACAAAAGGATTGGCGGCGCGTTCGGAAGCGATGGTGCTGGGCAGCGTCGGCTTGCCGACGGCACGCTGCGCCTTCGCTTCCGCGATGCGCGCCTTCAGCGCGGCATTATCCGGTTCCACCGTGATGGCAAAACGCGCATTGCTTTCGGTATATTCATGCCCGCAACAGACCAGCGTTTCCCCCGGCAAAGCAGCAAGCGCGGCGAGCGATGCGAACATCTGCTCCGCATTGCCTTCCAAAAGCCGCCCGCAACCAAGCGAAAACAGCGTGTCACCACACAGCAAAATCCGCGAATCGGCGATGTGGTAGGCGATATGGCCGCGCGTATGGCCATCACTCGCCAGTACTTCCGCCGTGCTGCCCAACACATCAACGCGATCGCCGGGTGCCAGCGCTTGGTCCAGCGGCGGCAGGCGGTGCTTATCGGCAGCAGCGCCCACCACCTTGGCGCCATAGCGCGCCACCAGCCCCGGCACGCCCGACACGTGGTCCCCATGGTGATGCGTGAGCAGAATAAGGTCGAGCTTGCCGCCCATGGCCTCCACCGCCGCCGCCACGGGCGCATCCTCAGCCGGGTCGCAAACCGCGAGCCTGCCATCGGCGGCACGCAGCAGCCAGGCGTAATTATCGGAAAGGCAGGGAATCGGGGTCGCGGTGAGTGCCATAGAAGGTGCCTTGTCAGGGGGCCATGCCAAGCCGGCCCGGAAGTACCTATATCTACCCGTATGGGAGAGGAAATCCATGGCCTGGCCGAATTCTACGCCGCGCCGGCGGGCGGGCTGACCGCGCGCCTGCTGCGCCGGCGGCTGGCCACGCTTTGGCCGCGCCTGACCGGGCTTTCCGTGCTGGGGATTGGCCATGCCGAGCCCTACCTACCACTATGGCGTGATGAGGCAGCGCGCTGCATCGCGCTTTCCCCCGCGCAGCTTGGGCCTGCGCGATTTGCTCATGGCGGGGTTTCATCCGCTGTGCTGGCGGAGGAAGACGCGCTGCCCTTCCCGGATTTGATCTTTGATCGGATCTTGCTCGTGCATGGGCTGGAAGCGGCTGAAAATGCCGGGCGGTTGCTGCGCGAATGTTGGCGCGTGCTGCGCGATGATGGGCGCCTTTTGGTTGTGGCGCCCAATCGGCGCGGCATTTGGGCGCAGTTTGACCACACGCCCTTCGGGCATGGGCGGCCTTATTCGCCCTCCCAGATCACAAGGCTGTTGCAGGGGCAGATGTTTCGCGTGGAACGCCGCGATGCCGCGCTTTACGTGCCGCCCTTCACGCCCTTGATGCGCGCGGGCACAGCCTGGGAAAAGGCGGGGCGGAACCTTTGCCCGGCGCGTTGGGCGGGGCTCTGCCTGATTGAGGCCGAGAAGGATGTTTTCGCCGCCATGCCGGCCGGGACAGTGCGGCTTCGCCGGCGCGTTTTGCTGCGCGCCTGATTGGACTTTCCCGGCGCTTGGGCCATGCTTCACGCATCGCGTAGACCATGCCGCTTTCACACGGGTTCACGCAACGCGCTCTACATCATTGTATTGCGAGCATCTTCACCAGTTCAGGTGATTCCTTCTGAACGCGATCTGCTGGCCTTATGACTTTTCCCGATCCAAGCTCTGAAGCGAAGGCAAACACAGCCCTCAATTCGCCAATCCAAGCCTGCGCGGTGGCGAAGGCCTTGGCATTCAACAGCGGCCGCGTGGCGGCTGCGATTCTCATGCGCGGGGGATGCCGATGGTCAGGCGTTGGTAATCCCCGGCCGAGGCGATCAGCAGCCCGGTGAAGGACAGGCGCGGGGCAGTGACCTGCACCGCCCCCATTCTGAGAAAGAGTGCGCGCGCCGCCGGGCGCCGGACTTCCAGGTCGAGCGTGCGTAGCCCAAGCCGCGCCGTGGCCGCGATGGCGGCCTGGATCAGCGCGCCGCCGACATCGCGGCCACGGCGGTGCCCCCGCCACGGTTTCAGCACGTCAATCCCGTAAAGATACGCCCCACCCGGCCTGGGGCGGGACCGTGCCTCGATTACCCGGTAGACGGCAAAGGCATGCGCGCCTTGCGCGGGGCCGTAGCAGCGCAGGAAATCCCCAAGGCTCGGCGCGAAGGGTCCGTGCCCCGCGTATTTCAGGCTGAGATAGCCAGCGAGTTCGCCCTCCACCGTCGCCACCAGAAAGCGATCCGCCCGCATGCCGCGCCGAAACAGCGCATGCCGTGCGGCGGCATCTCCCAGCAGGGCGGACAGCCCAGATCGGCCGGTGGCCGCCAAGTCCAACACCCTATCCTGCAGCGGGCCGGGCGCCAGCGGCCCGACCACGGGTTGCGCCTGGTCAGAACGCATCATCAAGCCAGAACCATTGGACGAGATGGCCGGGCACGATAGGCTCGATGAGTTCGTTCAGAAAGGCGACATCGTCGAGCACCCCTGACGGGCTCTCTGGCAGGGCGATCGCATCGCTGAAATTCACCCGGAACCGCCCTTCCGGCAGCCGCGTGACATGCCAAAGCATGATGCTGCAGCCGGTGCGGCGGGCAAGCTTGGCCGCGATGGCAAGGTTGCAGCATCTCGGCCGCGGCGCCCGTCACCATCGGCGCGTAGACGGCCACCTGCGTCTTGTGGGCGATGTCGGCCAACAGCGGGCGGCGACGGCACCAGGTTTCGCCATCCGAGATGAACAGCCCGTCCCCCAGCAGCGGGGCGAGCGCCCGGCGCATCATCGCCCCCTTGCGTTCAAACAGCTCGGCCGCCGTCACGAAGACGGCCCGGATGGATGCTGGGACGTTGTACACGCAGATCTGCCGTCGCAGCAGACGAAAATCGTAATCCTGTGCCGCGTAGGACACTGCGGTCCAGCGCGCGATCAGGCTGCGCCGCGCCAAGAGCGCCAAGCGCAGCGCCCCGGGCGGCGTGTCCAGCGGGCGCGGATGGGCCGGGATCAGCCATCCCTCGTCGGCTTCCTCGATGATGGGGGGATCAAGCGCGATAGGATTCACGGGGCGCGCAAATCCTTGTGGTGCCGGCGCAAAAGGCGCCGTTGCAGCGCCTCCAGATAGCGCGCGAAGGGCCAGCCCGCCAGCAGCAACAGGCTGGCACCAAAGCCCGGCGCCACATGGCGGCGGCCGCGATCCGCCGCGCGCAGGATGCTGGCCGCGACGAAGGCAGGGCTCAGGGCCTTGTTGCCGGCGGCGAAGCGGGTGGTGAAGGCGGGTCGTCGGGCGCGCTCCTCGGCCAATTGCGGCGTGTCGGTGTCGGGCGGGAAGGCGGTCAGCACTCGTACGCCATGCGCGCCGAGTTCAATGGAAAGAATATCGCCAAGCCCCCGCAGCGCCCATTTGGAAGGCGCATAAGCGCCGTAGCCGGCAAAGCCCGCCAGCGCGGCGGCGGAAGAAATCAGGATCACCTGCCCCCGCCCCGCCCGCGCCATGGCCGGCGCCAGCGCCTGCAGCACATGGAGTGTGCCGAGGTAATTGGTGCGCCATTGCGCCTCATGCTCGTCGAGTGGCTGGTCAAGGAAGCGGCCCGGCCAGGCGATGCCGGCGCTGGTCACCACCCAGGATGGCGCGCCGTATCGGGCCAGCAGCCCTTCCATGGCGACGCGGACTGCCGCCGCATCCCGCACATCCAGTGCCAGCGTCTCAGGCGGCACGGGGCCGAGAGGGGTGAGGCGGGCTTGGGCCGCAGCCAGCCGGCCGGCATCGCGCCCGACCACCACCACGCGGCAGCCCCGTGCCTGGAGTGCTTCTGCCAAGGCGAGCCCGATGCCGCTGGACCCGCCAGTGACCAAGCCAAAAGGGGGGCTCATGACCCGCCGCCAGGCGAGGGCGCAACAACCCCGACGCGCGGGGGCTGGAAGCGGCGGTACATTCCGTGTTAAAACCGCGAATGTTTGTTATTCGTCAAGTGGATTGACTGCATTCATTGGAATTACAATCCCTCGAACGTTTGATCGGGGCCGCCGCTGGACGAGGCTGGCGGCAGGCCTCCTGCCACATCCCTCGTGGTGACATGTCTTGCTCCTTTCGCTGCCGATTCCCCTCGACATCCTTGGCCTGAGCCTTCGCCTTCCCGGCGCTGATGATCTGGAGGTGCTGTGGAGGTTGTTGGAGGATGGTGGTTCCGCCGTGCAGGATGTCTCCCCCCCTGGACGCTGGCGGGCAGAGCGCTTCCTCAGCCGGGATACTAAAGCGCGCGGCACTACCTATACCTTCGCTGGCGGCTATCTGCGCGATGGGCTTAGCTTCGACGCCGCCGCCTTCGGCATGTCGCGGCGCGAGGCGGAGCAGATGGACCCGCAGCAGCGCCTCCTGCTTGAAGTGACCTGGGAAGCGCTGGAGGATGCGGGCATCGCGCCGTCGCGCCTCGCCGGGCGCCAGGTGGGCGTTTATGTCGGCGCTTCGGCCACCGACTACGCGGATGTGCCGCTGCTGGACTTGGCCTCCATAGACGCCCATTTCATGACGGGCAACAGCCTGGCCATGGTGTCGAACCGCATTTCCTACGCCTACGACCTCAAGGGCCCGAGCCTGACGATTGATACCGCCTGCTCCTCCTCCGTGGTGGCGCTGGCCCAGGCGGCGGCCGCCCTGCAGGAAGGGCGGATCGAATGCGCGATTGTGGGCGGTGTGAACATGCTCTGCTCACCCGCGCCCTTTATCGGGTTTTCGCGCGCGGGCATGCTTTCGCCCACCGGGCGATGCCGGCCCTTTTCGGCCCAGGGCGATGGCTATGTCCGGGCCGAAGGCGCGGTGGTGATCGTACTGGCCCGCGCCGATGCAGGGCTGGGCACCCGGCCGCGGGCTCGGCTGCACGCCGTTGGCGTGAATTCGGATGGCCGCACCAACGGTATCTCCCTCCCATCGCTCACCGGCCAGCGGGACCTGCTGGACGCGCTCTACCGCACTGCAGGCGTCTCGCCGGACGCGCTTGCCTTCGTGGAGGCGCATGGCACCGGCACGCGCGTCGGTGATCCGATCGAGGCGCGGGCCATTGGCGAATCCCTCGGGCGGCATCGTCGGGCGCCGCTGCCCATCGGGTCGGTAAAGTCCAATATCGGGCATCTGGAATCCGCCTCTGGCATGGCGGGCCTTGCCAAGCTGATCCTCTCGCTTGAGCGGCGCCGCTACCCGGCCACGCTGTATCTCGAGGAATTGAACCCCGACATTGACGTGGTTGGGCTGAAACTGGCGCCAGCGGCCCAGGCGGTTGAACTGCCTGCCCAAGGCGAATTGCTGGCGGGGCTGTGCAATTACGGCTTTGGCGGGACAAATGCGCATGCGATCCTGGGCAGCGCCCCGGCGCCACCGGCGGCGGTCGCGCCGGCAGCCAACCCGCGTTTCCTGATGATCTCGGCGCATGGCAAGCCGGCACTCCGTGCCTTGGCACAGGCTCATCTTGAGCCGGTGCTGGCGCATGGCGCCGCGGCGGTGGCACATGAACTGCAAATGACGCGCGATGCGCTGCCGCATCGCCTGGTGGTGGATCTGCTGCAGCAGCCCGAAGCCGCCCTAGCCCTGCAAGACCTCGACACGCCCAGGCCCGGCGTGGCGCTGGCCGAGGCGGTGGCGCGGCGCGCGCGCATCGCCTTCGTCTTCGCCGGCAATGGCAGCCAATGGCCCGGGATGGGGCGCGCCGCCTATCAGGGCAACGCCGTCTTCCGCGCCCGCTTCGATGAGATCGCGGCGCTGATCCGCGCGGCGGAAGGCGCCTGCCCGCTTGAGACAATGCTGGCCGAAGACGTTGCCACGCGGCTGGCCGCCACCAGCGCCATGCAGCCGCTGCTCTTCACGATCCAACTCGCCCTCTGCGCCGCGCTTGAGGCTGAGGGGCTGCGCCCTGATCTTCTGCTGGGCCATTCCGTGGGCGAGGTCGCGGCCGCGGCCGCGTCGGGGGCGCTGACGCTGGAGGATTCCGTCCGGCTCATTGTGCAACGCAGCGCGCGCCAGGAATCCGTGCGCGGGCAGGGGAGCATGGCGGTGCTGGCCTGCGATGCCACCCGCGCAGCCGAGCTGATCGCTGAGGCCGAGGCGGCGGTCGAGGTCGTCGCGCGCAACGCGCCCAATTCCACCACCATCTCTGGCACGAATGAGGGGCTGGCCGAGGTGCTGCGCGTGGCCCGCCGCCTGCGCGTGGCCACCGTCACGCTCGACATCGCCTATCCCTTCCATAGCCAGGCGCTGGACCCTGAGCGGGAAGCGACTATCGCTGCTTTGGCTGGGCTGCGGCCGGGCGCCACGCGCATCCCCATGATTTCCTCGGTCACCGGCGCGGCGCTGCGCGGTGACGAAATGGATGGCGGCTATTGGTGGTCCAATATCCGCGAGCCCATTCTGTTCCAGGCGGCGGTGGAAGCGGCCCTTGCCGATGCCGAGTTGTTCATCGAAATCAGCCCGCGCCCTATCCTCGGTTCCCTGGTGGCCGAAATCGCGCGGCAAGCCGGGGCGCGGGCCGTTGCCCTGCCCAGCCTGACCCAAGCGGTGCGGGCCGAGGATGCAGACCCGGTGGCACGCATCGCGCTTGAGGCCGCAGCGCGCGGCGCAAGGCTGGGCGAGCCGAGCTCCGCGCCGCTGGCCCCCGCCCGAATCCTGCCGCAAATGCGCTGGGACCGGCAATTTTACCTGATCGGTCAGACCAGCGAGGCCTATGGCATCTATGGTCCCTCCTTCGGCGGCGCGCCCCTGCACCCGCTGATCGGCACGAGGCTGGCACCCGGCGGATCGGAGTGGCGCCAGATCCTGAGCCTGGAGACGCACCCCCATCTGGCCGGCCATAAGGTAGATGGCGAGGCGATCCTGCCCGCCACGGCCTTCATGGAAATGGTCTCGGCAGTGGGGCGTGAGGTGCACGGCACCGGGCGGCTGCGCATCCTTGACCTCGACATCCTCCGCCCCATGAATTTCGAGCCCGGTGCTGGGCGTGAGGTGAGCCTGCTCTGGCATGAGGCGGACCGCCTGGTGGAAATCCGCTCCCGCGGGCGGTTGGAACCGGCGAACAGCTTTGTGCTGCACGCCAGGGGTCTTGTGCTGCCTGAGCTGGCGGCGACGCCCGCGCCAGGGGAATGGCCCGCACAGGGCCTGGTGCAGGATGCGGCGGCGATTTATGCCGCCACGCGGCGCTGCCGCATGGGCTATGAGGGCGCCTTCCGCGCGGCCCGCTCGGCGCGCATCTGTGGCGATGTGATCGTCACGGAACTGATGCCTCAGCCGGCGGATATCGGCTTCTTCAGCGATGTCCAGCTGCTTGATCCGCCGAGCTATGACGCCGCCTTCCACGCGATCTTCCTCGGCGTCCCGCAGGCACCGGGCCAGGTGCTGGGCGAATTGCCGGTGCGCATGGCACGGCTCTCGCTCTACCGGCCCGGCACGTCGGTACACCGGGCGGTGACGCGCCTCGTGCGCCAGACGGCCGATGCGCGGGTCTTTGACGTCACCATGCTCTCGGCCGAAGGCGAGGTGGTGGCGGAGGGTCAGGGCGTGGTAATGCGACGCCTGATCATCTCCACCTGGCGTGAGGCGGACCGGATCCTGCGCACCAGGCTGATCCCGTGGGAGGCCGGCGCGCGCGACATGGCGGCGGCGCTGGCCGAGGCTCTGGCCGAGCCCTTTATCGAGCCGCCGGAGGTCGCAGCGCCGCGTGGCGCGGTTATCACGCTGGGCCTTGATGTCGCGGCGCATGTGGTGGGCAGGCTTGGCGGCAGCCGGATAGCCGCGCAGGACCCCGACCTGGGCGGGCGGATCGCCCCTGCGGCGCAGGTGGTATGGCGGGCGCTGCTGGATGCGCTCCGCGACGCCGGGAGGATGACGGAACATGAGGGACAATTCCTCATGGCCGCACCGCCCGCCGATGCGACCGAGCGGCTCCTCGGCTTTGCCAGCCACTATCCCCTGGCCAGCGGCGATCTTCGCCTGGCACTGCATGCGCTTGAGGCGCTGCCCCCGCTGCTGCTGGGCGAGCCGGAGGTCCCGCCATCGCCCGATTTGCTGGATGTGTTGATGACCAGCTCGGTTTTCTCGGCACCCATCCAGGATGCGTTGCTGGAGGCCCTGGACCGCGTGATCCGCTTGGGCGGGCCGCGTCGCCTCCGCATCCTGCTTCTTGAGCCAGGGCTTGGCGGGATGTTGGCCCGCCTGCTGCCCCGGCTGCGCGCTGGCGAGATCGCGCTTTCCATCCTTGCTGGCGATGTTGCAGCGGCGGAGCGGCTGCTGGCGCGGTTGGGTGCTGGTCGCCTTGTGCCGGTGCTGGGCCCAAACTCGGTGCCGACGGGCGCGGTCTTCGACCTGGCCCTTTG
Organism: Roseomonas sp.; assembly: GCA_020249145.1. Classification (GTDB taxonomy): domain Bacteria; phylum Pseudomonadota; class Alphaproteobacteria; order Acetobacterales; family Acetobacteraceae; genus Neoroseomonas. The sequence goes on from JADCGF010000010.1 coordinate 28,808, forward strand.
CGCGGCCACCACGCCGCTGGATGGCGGGGAGCCCAGCCCGCTCGATATGCTGGTGAGCCTGGGCGCCAAGGCACCGCTGTTGCTGGCCGCCATCCCGGGGCATGATCCGGCCATTGATGTGCTGCATGCTGCCATGCCCGGCTGGTTCCGCTTCTCGCCGACGCCAGAGACGCCTGTAGGCGCCTGGCCCTACCCTTCGGAGGCGGATGCGGCTTTCGCCGGGCGCGGCTTCATCATCTCCCACAGCGTGCCGATTGGCGGCTCGGGCGCAAGGCTGGTCAGCGCCGTCACGCCACAGCGTCGGCCACTGGAACTGGCAGCGCCGCGTTTCCCGCTTTGCCTCGCTGTCCCGAATGAGGTGCTTGCCGACGGCTGCCGCAACTTGTTGCCCGGCTTCGAGCTGCGCGGCGCGGTCTCTGCGGCTGCCGTCGCCGGGCTTGCGGCCCAGGCCCTTCTGCCCGAGGGCTTCGCCGCGGTGCTTGAGTTTGGCGCTGCGGCCCCGGTCGCGGCGATGGAGGCGCTGCCCGCCCGCATGCTCCGCCTGCGCGATCTGGCGCTGGCGCTCAGCGACGGCGAAACCCACTGCCGGCTTTATGTGGTGGTGCAGGAGGCTGAGGGAGCGGCGGCGCAGGCTATTTCGGCCTATGCGCGCTGCCTGATGAACGAATTCCCGAGGCTGGAGACCTGCCTGCTGGTGCTGGCTGCGGATGCCTCCGCCGCGACGTTGGAGCCAGTGCTCCGGCGCCACCTGACCGAGACCCTGCAGGAGCGGGAGATTCGCGTGAGCGCAGCCGGTGCTGAGGTGCCACGCGCCGCACGCCTTGCTGCCCCCGCGCCCCGCGCCCCGGGTGCGGATGAGCGCAGCCTGCTGCGCATCGGCCCACGCGGATTGGATGAGATGGCCTGGATATTGGCCCCGCGTGCCGCCCCGGGGCCGGGGGAGGTGGAGGTGGCGGTCACTGCCACCGGGCTTAACTTCCGCGACGTGATGCTGGGCCTCAATGTGCTCGATTCCGAAATCCTGGGTGAGGGGCTGACGGGGGCCTCGCTTGGCTTTGAATTTGCCGGGCGCGTGGTGCGCCTGGGGCCGGGTGTCACGGGCTTGCAGCCTGGCGATCCGGTGATGGGCTTCGCGGCCGGGGCCTTTGCCTCGCATCTGACGCTGCCTGCGGATCAGGTTTTCCAGCTTGGCCAGGGCATCCCGGCCGAGGCGGGGGCCGCGATCCCGGTTGCCTTCATGACCGCCTGGTACGGGCTGATCGAAAGGGCAGGGTTGAAGCGCGGCGAAACCGTGTTGATCGAGGGCGCTGCCGGCGGCGTGGGATTGGCTGCGCTCCAGATTGCCCACGCGCATGGCGCCATCGTGGTCGCGGTGGCCGGCACAGCCGAAAAGCGCGCCCTGCTCCGGCGCCTGGGCGCCGATCACGTGCTGGATTCCCGCGCCCCGGACCTTGAGGATTCGATCCGCGCCGCAGTCGGCGGCGTGGATGTGGTGCTGAATTCGGTGGCGGGCGACGCGATGCGGGCGGCGCTGCGCCTGCTACGCCCCTTTGGCCGCTTCGTCGAATTGGGGAAGCGGGATTTCCTGGACAACACGCGGCTTGGCCTGCGGCCCTTCCTGCGCAACGTGACTTATGTCGGCGCGGATATTGACCAGCTTCTGGCGCATGACCCGGCCCTGGTCCGCCGCATGCTGGGCGCGCTGATGGCGCTGTTCGACGCCGGGCGGCTGGCGCCCATCCCGTGCCTTGCCCTGCCTGGTGAGCGGGTGGCGGATGGCTTCCGGCTGATGCAGGCCTCGGGCCATATCGGCAAGATCCTGGTGCGGCCAAGCCCGCGCGGCGAACCGCCGGCCCAGGCGGCGGTGGCCTTCACCCCCGCGCCGGGTGTCCATGTCGTCCTGGGCGGCACTGGCGGCTTTGGGCTGGAGACCGGGCTTTGGCTGGCCGCACAGGGCGCGCGCTGTGTCATCCTAGCTTCGCGCAGTGGCCGTGTTGCGCCAGAGCAGGCTGAACGGCTTGATCTGGCGCGCGCGGCGGGCTGCGAGCTGCTTGAAGCGGCGTTGGATGTGACCGACGCGGCGGCTGTCACCGCCGCCTTTGCCCGCTGGCGGGCCGAATTCGGGCCCATTGCCGGCGTCATCCACTGCGCGATGGTGCTGGAGGACGGCATGATCCTTGGCCTGACGGCTGAGAAAATCCATCGCGTCCTGGCGCCAAAGATCCAGGGCATGCAGGCGCTGGAGGCCGCGATCGCCGGCGACCGCCTGCAATACCTGCTCGCCTATTCTTCGGCGACGAGTTTTGTCGGCAGCCCAGGGCAATCAGCCTATGTGGTGGGCAATGCCTTCCTGGAGGGCGCGGTATTGGGGATGCGCGCGCGCGGGGTGCCGGCGCTGGCGGTAGGTTGGGGCGCCATTTCGGATGTCGGTGTGATCGCACGCACGCGTGGCCTGGGCGAGCGGCTGCTCGCGGCAACAGGGGTTTCGGGCGTGACCTCGGCCGAGGCGCTGCGGCATCTGGGCGGCTTGCTGGCCGACCCCTGGGCGGCGGCGGCGGTCAGCGCGTATTCGGTGATTCGCTGGTCCCCGGCGGCGACCAAGCTCGCCGTGTTGCGCTCCCCCTATTTCGCCGAGGTCTTCGCCGAGGCGGGGCAGGGCGCGGCCACGCCGGGCGAGGAGGCGCTGGACATCTCCAGCTTGAGCCCCGAGGCGGCGGCCGAGACCCTGCTCGGCGTGGTACGAGACGAGGTGGCCCGCATCCTGCGCCTGCCGCCTGAGGCGGTGGAGACTGACCGGCCCCTGATGGATCTGGGTCTCGACTCTCTCATGGCGTTGGAATTGCGCTTGGCCGTTGAGAAGCGGACCGGTTTGGAAATGACCATGACGATGATCGGTGGCAGCCGCTCGGTTCGGGATCTGGTTGGGCGCATTGTCACGACCCTGGCTGGCCCGCCGTCTCACTGATCATTTGACGGTGCAGGCCAGGGATTTGCGCGCAAACCCCGGGGCGTTCGCGAAAGAAATTGAGTGGGGAAATTGGCGTCCCTGAACATGTTACGGTGCACCAGGACGCAAAGAGCCTGGCTGGCGGCTATCCGAGAGGTGCGAAGCGCTGGGCCCCGCCTTGTCGTTTTTTGTCACTATTATTCGCGCTGCATCCTGGCTTCTTGGCTCGCCTGATGGTTTCGTTTAATGAGAGATTTGAGTTAGCATGCTAAGGACTTGAACCCAGAAGTGAGGAGGCTGACATGAATTACCGGTCTCCCACAACCGGCCTCGATTGCGGCAAACTCGGTCGGGCCGATGAGGCGTCTTCAGCCACCCCCGGCATGAATGCGGATCGCCGCCAGCCCCGCGCCCGCACGTTGCGGCATGACGCGCTGAAGCATGATGCCTCCTTTGAGAGCTTGCCGGCCTATCGCGAAATTCTGATGGATCGGCAGATCGGACCGGCGCTTGGCTTCGGGGATCCGTATTACCGCGTGCATGACGCGCGCGCTGGCGTCACCACCCGGATCAATGGCCGGGACTTGCTGAATTTTGCGAGCTACGACTATCTCGCGCTGAACGGGCACCCCGAAGTGCTCGCCGCCCATCAGGAAGCGGCCCTTCGCTATGGGACCAGCGTTTCGGCCAGCCGGATCACGGCGGGTGAACGGCCGGTTCATCAGGCGTTGGAGGCCGCCCTGGCCGAGGTCTATGAGGCCGAGGCGGGCGCGCTTTTTGTCAGCGGCCATGCGACCGCCGCCTCGGTCATTGAGACGATTCTCGGGCCCAAGGATCTGCTGATCCATGACGCGTTTATCCACAATTGCGTGGTGGTCGGCGCCCAAGGGGCACGCTGCCAGCGGAAATCCTTCCGCCACAATGACCTGGACGATCTTGAGGCCTATCTGACCCTGACGCGCCATTTGTTCGAGCGTGTGCTGATCGTGAGCGAGGGGCTTTTTTCCATGGATGGCGATGGGCCAGACCTGTTCCGCCTCGTTGAAATCAAGGAACGCTTCCAGGCTTGGCTCATGATGGATGAGGCACATGCGCTTGGCGTGATCGGCAAGACCGGCCGCGGCATCGCCGAGCATTGTGGGGTGGATCCGACCCGGGTGGATATCTGGTTCGGGACGTTGTCCAAGGCGCTGGTCGGCTGCGGCGGCTATGTCTGCGGCAGCCAGGTGCTGATTGACATTCTGAAGGCGCGCGCGCCCGGACTGGTCTTCAGCGTCGGCATGCCGGCCCCGGTGGCTGCGGCGTCCCTGAAGGCGCTTGAGATCATGCGCCGCGAGCCTGATCGGGTGGCGGCGTTGCGCGCCAATGGCCAGCATTTCATCGCCGGTGCCCGCGCCCGCGGCCTGGATGTCGGCTCCAGCTGGGGCTTCGGCGTCACGCCGATCATCCTTGGCGCAGACATCAGAACCTTCCGGGCCGCCCAGGATCTGGAACAGCGCGGCGTCTATGTCTTTCCCGTTATCGCACCCGGCGTGCCGCAGGGCACCTCCCGGCTTCGCTTCTTCCTCTCCACGGCGCATGATACGGCGCAGATAGACACGGCGTTGGATGCGATTGTGGCGGTGTTGGATCCCTCGTGATTACAAGGCGCGTCAATTGTGGCCTGCTGGCGGAGCCTGAGGCGAAAAGCCTTGATTTTCTCGTGGTGCGCCTGCCGGGCTGGGTCACACCGGACCAATTGAGCGGGCTTGGTATCCTGGGCGCCGGCTTTGGCAGCCTGGGGTTTGCCCTTGCCCTCACTTCCTGGTTGTCCCTCGGGCTGGTGTTCGCCGGACTCACGCTGAACTGGCTTGGCGATTCGCTGGATGGCCGGCTGGCCCGCCACCGTCGGATCGAGCGCAAGACCCAGGGCTTCATCATTGATAATGGCGTGGACCTGATTGGATATTTTTTGCTGGCGCTGGGCTTTGCGGCCTCGGGCCTGGTTTCCCTGCCGGTACCTTTCCTGCTGCTGTCACTCTACATGCTCCTCAGCAACCTGGCGCTGGCACGGTTGATCATCACCGGCGTGCACGAGCTAGCCGTCGGTTACATCGGCACCACCGAGTTGCGCGTCGGCTTCCTGGCCTTGGCCGTACTGCTCTTTTTTCTGCCGGATTTTTTCCGTGCGGTCGTCCCGCTGCTTGACCTCACGGTGCTGGACTTCCTGTCGCTATTCTGGGCCTTGGTCATGATGCTGAACTTCATCCTCGTGCTGCGCCGTGACATCCGGCTTGCGCGCGAGGCGGATCAGGGCTGAATCGCGCCCGTTTGGAAAACGCGACGGTCTTGAAACTAGCGCGGATTGCGTTCGCATGGGGTCACGCCATACGCGCTGCGTCGTTGGTTTTCGCACATCTTCACGCGTTCAGATGCTTCCATCTGAAGGCGATTTGCTTGTCTGCTCGCATGGCGATGCGCTTGAACTGCCCTAGCTTGGCGAAGAAATTCTCGATCAAATGACGCCATTTGTAGATTTCCGCATGGATTTTCAGAGGTACCGATCTTCGCGGGTGCGGTGAAATCACGGTCTTGGCGCTGCGTTCATTCAATGGGGCGATGATTGAATTGCTGTCGAATGCCTTATCGGCGATCAGGCTACCGAATGAAATGCCTTCGATCAGTGGCGGGACACCAACGGTATCAAACCGATGGCGAGGTAAGAAGCCTTTCAGTAGGTTTGTGCGCGGGGTCGTGGCGCATGCGATTGATGAGGGTGCAGCGCGGTTTTACCACGCGCATGGGTTTGTCTGGTCGGAGTTGGAGGAGCGGGTGATGCTGATGGGGAATGAGGCGGTGCGGGGGGTGTTGGGTGGGTGAGCGGGTTCCGCCAGGGCAGAAGCGGTGGGAGGGGCGCCTAACCTCGTGACTTTCTTGCGCGATAGGCGAGTTAGTCGAACGCATGATCGATAAAGTCTTCGATAGCGTCATGGCGGATGATATCGTTGAAAAGATAGAGAAGATTGCCCAGGTCTTCGCCGCGCAAGTCCTCGATGATGCGGAAATCGTCTCGTTCCTTGCCTGAGAGCGGAGAAAGCTCATTAGCTCTATGCCATTTGTCATACTGACTTGCCCAGTAGTCACGATAACCAGCCTGAATGACGGGATCGGACAATTTTAAATTAGGGAATTTGAAAATACGAAGTTTGTCCCTGATCTTATCTTCGTTTCGGAGACATTCCCGCCAGATTTCATAGAGCTCTGCCATGCAGTTTAAGGACTCAAGGTAACGGTCACTCAGAAAAACGAAAATGCGAGGGCTACGGGCGATTTGCTGCCTGAAGGCATGGATGCTGTCACCCGGTACAAGGTTTTTCGTGTCGCGCAGGACGTCCAAACTACGAAGAGTGGCAGCATTGCATAATGCGTTGACGGGCGCTTCCAAATCCGGGCCGACGTAACCCTCCTTGTTCCACGCATAGCTGATGGCGTATTTGGGCCGCTCTTCCGGTGGTCGTGAGGCTCGGATGACCGGGGCTTGTGGCGCTGGCGCCTCGCGCGCCGGAATTACCTTGTCCGTGGTGGCGGAGAGGTTCAGCTTGCGGTTTTCCTCACTGACCAATTCGGTCAGCCTTTCCAGCAATGTGGCAGCATCGCCATCCTTGGTTTCAATGCTGACGCTGCCTTGCCAATCCCCCGCCGGCAAATACTGCGTCACCAGGGCACGCGCGCGGGTTTGCGCATCATACAGGCAGACCCCTCCGCGAAAATAATCGGCACGGGTTTGCGCGAGTGTCCCCAATTGGCTGATTACATTGCGGATCAAGCCTTCATGCAGGAAGGCATAGGTGAATACCTGCCGATGCGTGGCGGGGCCTTCACCCCAGGTTGCGTCGATCTGTCCCTGAACAACCGCCCTTTCAGGTAGAAATTCTGGAGCAAGGTAAAGCGTTTCATCGTTTTCGTCCTTACTCGCGGCACCCTTTCGATAGACAAAGCAGATGCCGCAAGATGTCATCATGGAAAGAAACAAGCGCTGTTCGGCTTCCGTATAATCGCGCCAGACCTTTGCCAAATCAGCACGTTCAAACAAGCCACCACGGCGCTGCAGCCGCCCATAGGTTTCCTTGCGGTCAAACAGCGCATAGATCGCTGCCATGGCCCAGTTTTGGTCCAGCACAATGCGGTCCTGGAACAGACCCGCACGATAAAAAACCGTGCCATTGTCGTTCAAATAGGCAAGCGCAAATTCGGCCGATGCAGTGCCACCTGCCTCCCGATACCAGGCTGCAAAGGTGGATTTTTCCATCAGGCGCCATTCTTCCGGTAGGCTGCCATCGGCTTGTCGCAGCGCTTCGATCCGCCGCTGTAGCAATAGGCGCGGCCTGCCGATTTCCACTGCGCCGCGGCTTTGCTGCAACGTCACCACCGCATCCTGCAAGGCGCCGCGCAAAGTGCCGATGCGTGGTGGATCAGCGGTGCTCACCTGAATGCAAAGGCTGCTAGCTATTTGGTCCTGATCCAGCGGTGGGGGGCGAATGCCATCCTGATCAAGGCGCGTTTGTGCGATGATCAGGGGGCTGCCCTTAAGGCCGGCATCCTTGGCATAGGCGTGCCAATACCGGAGCGGATGGTTACGGAACACCTTGCCGTACTGGTCGGGTTCGGCTGCCGGCAATTCGGTTTCCTGGCTCCATACCAGCAGGAAAATGGCGCGGGTTCTGGCGAAAAGCGCGTGGGTGCCGTGGTAAATTTCCTGCCCGCCAAAATCCCATAGTTTCAGGTGAGTTTCTGGCAGTGAATCCTGCGCTGGTATCATAACTTGCGTGATGCGAATGCCGTGGGTGGAATCCCATTCGGGTTGGAAGGGCTGCCCGGCAAGGCGCCGGGCGATCTGGGTTTTGCCGGCGCGGCCATTACCGAGGATGAGCAGCTTGGCCTCACTGATGGCCTCAACACCCGCTTCAAGTTCCCTCAAATGCGCGCGTAGGCGTTCCAAGCAATCATCGCCAAGGATTTCGTCGGGGATGCCGGGAATTTGGGTTCCGTCCGCTGAGACTAATTTGAGCGAAGGTTGCCACCAAAGCGTCATCGGTGCGGTGATGATAATACAGAAGCTGACATCAATGTTCCGTAGCTGCTGCAGCCCGGCGATGGGGGATAGGTCGCCCACCTTCGTATTGTCGCAGAAGAGGGACTGTAGCTGCTGCAGCCCGGCGATGGGGGATAGGTCGCTCACCTTCGTGCCGCCGCAGTCGAGGGCCTGTAGCTGCTGCAGCCCGGCGATGGGGGACAGGTCGCTCACCTTCGTGTAGCGGCAGTAGAGGGTCTGTAGCTGCTGCAGCGCGGCGATGGGGGATAAGTCACTCACCTGCGTGCCGCGACAGTCGAGGTACTGTAGCTGCTGCAGCGCGGCGATGGGGGATAGGTCGCTCACCTGCGTGCGGCCGCAGTCGAATTTCTGTAGCTGCTGCAGCCCGGCGATGGGGGATAGGTCGCTCACCTGCGTGCTGCTGCAGTCGAATTTCTGTAGCTGCTGCAGCCCGGCGATGGGGTATAGGTCGCTCACCTGCGTGCTGCTGCAGTCGAATTTCTGTAGCTGCTGCAGCCCGGCGATGGGGTATAAGTCGCTCACCTGCGTTCTGTTGCAGTTGAGGTACTGTAGCTGCTGCAGCCCGGCGATGGGGGATAGGTCGCTCACCTGCGTGCTGTTGCAGTTGAGGTACTGTAGCTGCTGCAGCCCGGCGATGGGGGATAGGTCGCGCACCTGCGTTCCGCCGCAGTCGAGGTCCTGTAGCTTCTGCAGCCCGGCGATGGGGGATAGGTCGCTCACCTCCGTGCCGCTGCAGTTGAGGTACTGTAGCTGCTGCAGTGCGGCGATGGGGGATAGGTCGCTCACCTGCGTCCTGCTACAATCGAGGGCCTGTAGCTGCTGCAGCCCGGCGATGGGGGATAGGTCGTTGCAATTCGTGTGATCTAGATACAATTCCCGCAAGTCACTCAGGCTGGATACTGCGCTGATATCCGAAATAGAATTCATTTTGCCGGTGAGCAGGCGATAACTCGCACCCTCCGCCTTCACCTCTAACACCCTGCCAATACTTAATCTCTTGAGCTTGGTCAGCTTTGAAAGGGCGTCGGGCAACCTCGCCAACCCCAAATCGCCCAAATCCAGCCAATCCTGCCCCGTGCGCGCGGCTTCCGCTATCCGCTCCTCAGCAATGCGTTCGCCATCTGTCATGTCAGCCATACCCTGAACCTGCCATATCCTTAACCGCCCGCAAATAGAAATCCCCCAAAGCCAATCGTTTCGCCGATAGCATTGGGCGCAGCATCACACCCGCCCCCACCACCCCGCCCAAATCACCGCCACCCGATCCGCGACGCCACGCGGCATGGGCACCACCTTCCCCGCCGCCAACCGCCGCAAATCGCGCGCCGCCAGCACCGCCGGTAGCGCGGCGGCAACCAGCCCCTTCGGCACATCGCGCGGCGCGCTCCGCAAAGCCTCCAGCCCCTCAGCAGCCATTTCAGCGCACAACGCCACAAGCGCGGGCTGTCCCGGCGCGCTGATCACCGCCTCAGCACTCAGCCCCACCGATGCCAGCCGATCGCATGGCAGCAGGCAGCGCCCTTGCGCGGCATGGGCCGTGACGGATCGCAGCACCCCGGCCAGCCCATAGGCAGCACCAAGGGCGCGGAGCTTCTCGGCATCCTCAACGCTGCCCCCCAAAGCCAGGCCCGCCGCATAGGCAAAGCCACCCGCAGTGCCGCGCAGCCAGGTCACGAAATCCGCCTCGGTCAGAATGCCGGCTTCCTCAGCCTCGGCTTCGCGCGCGTCAATCATGGCCTCAAGCGCGGTGGCCTCCAGCGCGCCGGCGGTGATGGCGGTATGGAGCGGTTCGGCAACCTCATGCCGGCGGGCTGGCTTGCCGTGGCGTGCTTCTTCCAGCGCATCGCGCCACCATTGCAGGCGGATCAGCGCAGCCATGGGGTGGCTCGCGGCCTCTCGGGCGCGGGCCAATTCATGGTTGAAGGCAATCAGCGTGAAGATCGCCTCGCGCTTCTTGGGCGGCGCGAAAAGCGCGGCCAGGAAACGGTCCGGGTCATGGGCGCGGGCAAAGGCCGCAATCGGGGAAAGGCTCACGCGCGCTGATATGCCCGGCACAGCGCCGCGCGGGAAGGGTGCGGTTGACGCTTGTGCTGGCCCCGCTTACCTCAAGTGCAGCGATTGACGCTCATCATCTGAGGAACGGAGAAACCCCCATGGCTTTCAGCCTGCCCCCCCTGCCCTATTCCACCAATGCGCTTGCCGCCAATGGCATGTGCCAGGAAACCCTGGAACTGCATCATGGCAAGCATCACAATGCCTATGTCACGGCGCTGAATGGGCTGATCGAAGCCAAGGGCCTGGCCGGCAAGTCGCTGGAAGCGATCTGCGCCGAAGCCGGCAAGGCGGGCGCTGATGGCCTGCCCGTGCTGAACCAGGCAGGGCAGCATTACAACCATATCCTTTTCTGGCAGGTGATGCAGCCGGGCGGCGGTGGCGATAAGCTGCCGGGCGCGCTGGCGGCCAAGATTGATAGCGACCTCGGTGGCCTCGCGGCTTTCAAGGAAGCCTTCAAGCAGGCGGGTGTGACACAATTCGGCTCCGGCTGGGCCTGGGTGATCATCGGCGCCGATGGCAAGCTGAAGGTGACGAAGACGCCGAATGGCGCCAACCCAATCTCGACCGGCGAAGGCAAGCCGATCCTGGGTGTGGATGTGTGGGAACACGCCTATTACCTGGATTTCCGCAATGTGCGCCCGAATTACCTGGATAATTTCCTGAACAAGCTGGTGAATTGGGAAGTCGTTGCCGATCTGATGGGCAAGGGCGGGCTCGCTTCCGGCCAGTCGGCGTAATCAGCCGCCAGGACACGAAAAAAGGCGCTGAGGAGCGATCCTCAGCGCCTTTTTTGTTGCCTGTTGAAGGCTCAGCTTTTCGCCTCATCATTCGCAGCTTCGGGGCGAAGCACGCTGCCGATGGTGCCGCGCACCACGGTGACTTTCACATTGGGGGCGATTTCGGCCTCGATCTCGTCAGACCCGTCCTTCACCTTGGTAATGGTGGCGACAATGCCGCCCGCGGTCACCACGCGGTCCCCGCGCTTCAATTGGCCGAGCATTTCGCGATGATCCTTCATCTTCTTCTGCTGGGGGCGAATCAGCAGGAAGTAGAAGACAACGAAAATCAAAACCAGCGGCAGCATTTGCATGACAATAGCGGCGGTGCCGCCCGCATCCTGGGCATAGGCGGGGCTGATGCCAAAAAGTCTTTCCATGGTCCGGCATTCCTTATTTGCGATGATGGGGCGGAAACTAGCGCCCGCCCCCTTTCCGTCAATAGCAACCCGGCCTATTGCGCGCGGCCATGGATCATTCTCCGCTTCTCCCTGCCCTGACCCGTATTGCTGAGGCGCTTGAACGCCTGGCCCCGCCGCCCGCGGCCGCGCCCGACCTTACCGGGGCGGATGCCTTCATCTGGCACCCGGAACCTGTCGCGCGGTTATCGCCCGTGCCCAAGGTGGCGGCGGTGCCGATTGACCTGTTGCAAGGCGTGGATCGGCAGAAAGAGATCCTCATGGAAAACACGCTGCGCTTTGCGCGCGGCTTCAGCGCCAATAACGCCATGCTCTGGGGCGCGCGGGGGACGGGCAAATCATCCCTGGTCAAGGCCGCGCATACGGCGGCGAACACACAAGTGCCCGGCAGCCTTGCGCTGATTGAAATCCATCGTGAGGACATCAAGACGCTGCCGGAATTGCTGCGCTTCCTGCGCGCAGGCACGCGGCGTTGCCTGGTGTTTTGTGATGATCTGTCTTTCGAGCGTGAGGATGCGGATTACAAGGCGCTGAAATCCGTGCTGGATGGCGGCATTGAAGGCCGGCCCGCCAATGTCTTGTTCTATGCCACGTCCAATCGCCGGCATCTGATGTCGCGCGACATGATCGAGAATGAACGTAGCGCCGCAATCCATGGGTCTGAGGCGATTGAGGAAAAGGTATCGCTATCCGATCGCTTCGGGCTTTGGATCGGGTTCCATAATGCCAATCAGGATACCTTCTTCGCCATGATCGAAGGCTACGCCAAGCATTACGGCCTCAATGTATCGGTTGAAGATTTGCATGCGCTGGCGGTGGAATGGTCTGTCACGCGCGGGTCTCGTTCCGGTCGCGTGGCATGGCAATTCATCCAGGATCTGGCCGGTCGGATGGGTGTTAAAATCGAGGGCTGAATTCGCGCCGATTAACGCGGCCGGGCGGGCAAGGGCGGTGCCTCCCCCAGCATGGCGACGACTTCCTGGGTGGACATGAAGCGCGGGAATTCCCCCTGCACCAATTGATCAAGGCTTGGCGCCGGCAGGCCAAGCCTTGAGGCATAAATCCAGGAATAGGCGAGCACGCGCTGCACATGGCTTCGCGTTTCATCGAAAGGAATCGCTTCGATAAACAGCAGCGCATCGCCGCGGTGGCGCACAGCGGGAAGCCATTTCGCAAGATTGCCCGGCCCGGCATTATAGGCTGCCAGCAAGCGGATCAGATCACCGCCCACCGCCTCACTCCGCGCCAGATAGTGCAAGTAACGCTGGCCCAATTCCAAGGACAGGCCAGGGTTATGCAGGCGCCGCGCGCCATCCCCGGCAAAGGAAGGGTCGTTGGCAAGGTAGGCCGCGGTGGTTGGCATCACTTGTAGAATCCCGCGTGCCCCGGCCGGCGATACCGCCGCAGAGTCAAAATTCGATTCCTGACGCGCCAGGGCATAAAGCAGGGCGGGTTCCACGCGAAAACCCTGGGCCGGCGTTAGTCTTGGTAGGGGAAAGCGCGCCAGATCGCGCGGGCGGCCATCGGCGGTCTGCGCCAGTTCGGCCAATTGCGCCGAGAGATGCGTGAGGCCACCCTGAGAGGCGAGCGCCAGCATGGCCCGCAGCAAGGGAAGATTGCCGCGCGCCAGCGGCCAAAGTGCCCGCAATTCTGCTTCTGCCCGGCCGGCCTGGCCGGTTTGCAGAAGGGCGACGGCGCGCCAGCCGCCGGCGGTTTCCAGCAGCGCTGCCATACCTTCTTCCCCGCCCGCTTCGACATGCCAGGCAAAGCCAGGCGTCAGGCCAAGGGCGCGGCGCGCCATCAGCCCGTAGAAGGTGCGCGGTTCCTGGGCGGCTTGCAGCAGCCAGGGCACATGCATCCCTGGATGCCGGGCGCGAATGGCCGCTCGGCTCGCCCAATAGGCGGCGGCGGCGCGGTTGGCGGCCGATGCCCCGGGTGCCCGTGCTGACACTTCAAAATAGGGCAGCGCCACGTCGAAATGCCCGAGCCCCCAGGCGGCCAGCCCAGCGGCAAAGGCAGCGCGCCCGCTAGGTTCTGCCCGGCTGCGGGTGGCTTCCGAGGCAACTTCAAAGGCGCGTTCATCCTCCCCACGCCGGAACAGGATGAGGGCGAAATCGGCCCTGAGCGCGGCGGCATAAGGGGGGGTCATGCCGCGCGTGGCTTCCATCTGACGGATCGCGGCTTCCAGATTGCCATCACGCACCAGATCGCGGAGCGCGCGGTCCAGCGCCGGGTTGCGCACAAAACCCTGTTCCGGCGCTTCGCGTTCTTCCGGGACCATGCCGGCATCCTCAGCTAGGCTAACCAAGGCAGGGGCGGCGGGCAGGGCGGCGCCGCGGGGCGCGGTGCGGCGCAGCATGGCATGTATTGCGGGGGCGTCGGGATGATCAGCAAAGCGCGCCAGCCAATCGCGCAAGGCGTCCTGATCCGGCCTGGGCGCGGCCGGGTTCAGCCAGCGATCGGCAAGGATATGGCCTTCAAGCCGCCGGTCCGAAAGCTGCGCGGTCGCGCGTTCCGCGGCATCCCAATCCTTGGCGGCATGGAAAGCAAAAACACTTTGCAGCGCCGCCGCATCGGCGGTCGCCAAAGGCAGGTTTAAGCTGGCCGAAGCACGCGACATGGGCGTGGGCAAGGCTGCGGTCTGAGTGGCCCTTTGCGCCATGGCCGGAACGGGGGTTCCGAACCACAAGGGCGCCAACACCAGTGCCATCAAGGGCAGGGTGCCGCTTCGGGCCATGGGGGGGATCGCGCACATGGCTTGGGGCTTGTAGACGCGAATTGGTTAAAAATTCAACCACGGGGCGAGTTGCAGGCCCAAACCGGGCGCCTCTGCCCAGGTGACAGGTGCCTGATGGGGGTTTAAATCATCTCCACCAGCAAGGAGACATCCATGACCATCAAGACTGGCGACAGCATTCCCGCGATGAAGATCATGCAAGGCACCCCAGAAGGGCCGAAGGAGCTTGATACGGCGGAATTCTTTAAGGGCCGCACCGTGGTGCTGTTCGGCGTGCCTGGCGCCTTTACCCCCACCTGCTCGGCCAAGCATTTGCCGGGCTTCACTGAGCATGCGGCAGCGCTGAAGGCCAAGGGTGTGCACGCCATTGCCTGCATGGCGGTGAATGATGCCTTTGTGATGGGCGCTTGGGCCAAGGATCAGGGCATCACGGACCAGGTGACGATGATTGCCGATGGCGCGGCGGCCTTTACCAAGGCGATGGGGCTGGAATTTGACCTGACGGCGCGTGGCCTTGGCGTGCGCTGCCAGCGCTTTGCCCTTGTGGCAAAGGACGGCAAGGTGACCCATGTGGCCGTGGAAGCCCCGGGTGCCTTTGAAGTGAGCAAGGCCGAAGCGGTTCTGGCCGCGCTTTGACGTAATGCCCGGCGCGCCCTTTTGTGCGGGCGCGTCGGCTGACCCAAGGATCGCCGCCCATGAGCATCACCCTCTGGACTTGGAATACGCCCAATGGGCGGAAGATCAGCGTTGCACTTGAAGAAATGGGCCTGGCCTATTCGGTGCGGCCGGTGAACATCAGCAAGGGCGAGCAATTCAATCCTGAATTCCTGGCCTTCAGCCCGAATAACCGCATCCCCGCCATTCAGGACCCGGATGGGCCGGATGGCAAGCCGATCACGGTATTCGAAAGCGGCGCCATTTTGCTGTATCTGGCGGAAAAGACTGGCCGCTTCATGCCAAAGGACCTGCGTGCGCGCGTGCCGGTTTATGAATGGCTGATGTGGCAGATGGGCGGCTTCGGCCCCATGCCCGGCCAGGTGCATCACTTCCTGATGCAGCCCGAAGGGCCAGCGCGGGATTATGGCTTCAAGCGATACCATGACGAGACCAAGCGCCTGTATGGCGTTTTGGACCGCCGGCTTGAAGGCCGCGATTTTGTGGCGACGAATGGTGAACCCTCGATTGCGGATTTCGCCATTTTGGGCTGGGCCTGGCGGCATGAACGCCATCAGGTGGATTTGGCCGGCTTGCCCAATGTGAAGCGCTGGTATGAGGCGATGATGGCGCGGCCCGCGACGAAACGGGGATTTGAGGTTTCGCTGGGGTGAGGCGCCCGTTTCGGGTTTGACGCTTCCCCGCCGCGGCACTAAAAGCGAGGTGTTGCAACGCCGTGTGACTTTCCACTCCTGCGGAGGGGTGGCCGAGTGGCCGAAGGCGGCGGTTTGCTAAACCGTTATAGGATTAATAGTCCTATCGTGGGTTCGAATCCCATCCCCTCCGCCAGTCCATACGCCTGTAGAATTGATTTCACTTGATATTTTTTCCGCCCCCCTTTCTATACCCCCGCCAATCGCCGGGATACCCCCCGACATGCGCCTATTCTGGCTCAGGGAGCGGTGGGCGCTTGGCTGGCATTACCGCCCCCCCCGCGCGCGTATTTTTTGGGGCTCGCGCGCGCGCGCGTGTTTTTAGGCCGGGAAAGACCCCGCGCGCGCGCGCGGGTTTGGTGGCCTTCGGGATGGCCGGGGGGGCTTCGATCCCAAGCGGAAAGGGCGGCACCGTATAGGGATACGTCCCCGCGCAATGCCGCGAATTGGCGACCGGGGGTTATGCCCCTTTTCTTTTCCATTTCGCGGCGCTGTATGCGGCTTGCCCCCTATTCGGTTTCCAGCCCCATGCCAGGGATTTACCCCGCCCCCGGGGGGGCTGGCAGCGCATCAAAGGCCAGCCTTGCCCAATGTTCCGGCGCCAGGCGCATCGCCTCAAGATCGGCGCGCGTGATCGGGCTAGGCCAAGGTTCGGGCGCGCGAGTTCCCGCGTCATTGGCGCGGCCACCTTCGGCATGCCGCCGCTTGATGCGCTGATTGTACTGACCTGCGTCTTTGTCGGCGGCATTTATGGCGGGTCGCAATCGGCCATTCTTATCAATGTGCCAGGCAGCCCGGCAGCGGCAGCGACCGCGCTTGAAGGGCACATGATGTGCAAGACTGGCCGTGCCGGGCAGGCGATTGGGTTTGCAACCATTGCATCTGGCATCGGGACTATCTTCGGCGCGTTGGTGCTTTTCGCGGTCGCGCCGATGATCGCGGAGTTCGCGCTCAAATTCTCTGCCTGGGAGTATTTCCTACTCGCCATTTTGGGCATGGCCATCAGTGCCGCGCTATGCGGTCGTTCCATGGCGCTTGGCATGATCGGCGCTTTTCTTGGCGTGATGATCGCGCTTCTCGGCATGGATAGCGTATGGGGATATCAGCGCTTCACCTATGGCTATACGGATTTGGCAGCGGGCTTTTCCTTCATTCCGGCCATGATCGGGCTTTTTGGCCTGGCCGAGGTTTTGCACGCACTTTCCATTCGGGCTGGTCAGCCCTTGGCGGATAAGATCGGGCGCGTATCAACACGGGTTGGCGATTATTGGCGCTACCGCATGGCGATCCTCAGGGCCAATGTCATCGGCGTCATCATCGGCGCGCTGCCAGGTGTTGGCGCGGATATCGCTGCCTGGGTGAGTTACGGCAGCAATAAGCAGCTTTCCAAGGAAAAGGACCAATACGGCAAGGGCACGCCCGAAGGCGTTGTCTCGGCCGAAACAGCGAATAACGCCGCCGTTGGTGGCACTTATATCCCCATGCTCACGCTTGGCATTCCAGGCGATGCAGTCACCGCGGTGATCCTGGGTGGCATGGTGTTGCATGGCCTGCGCCCGGGGCCGATGTTTTTCCTGGAAAGCCCGCAATATTTCACCATCATCCCAACCATCATGGTGGTCTCCGCAGTGTTTCTGGTGATCTTCGGCCTGCTGATGGCGCGCGTGACGCCACGCATTCTTGGCGTTCCGGCCTGGGTTCTATTTCCGATTGTGGTGCTGCTGGCGATTGTCGGCAGCTTTGCGGTGAATAACCGTATCTTCGATGTTTGGGTGATGTTTGCCTTCGGTATCCTCGGGTGGGGCATGCGCGCTTTGGCCATCCCCACCCCGCCCTTGGTTCTTGGCATGATACTGGGGCCCATGGCGGATGCCGAATTCAGACGCGCACTTTCCGCGAGCCATGGCAGCCTGGAACCACTTTTTACGCGTCCGCTAAGTGTCATGCTGATCGTGGTATTGATCCTGACAATAATGGCTTCCACCGGCGTTTTGCGCGCGCTGATCGAGAGATTTTCGCGAAAGGCCAAGCCGGGGTGACTTCTCCACTGGAGGGTAGGTTTAGAGAATAGATCGCGTTCAGATTTGCCATTTGAACGCGATCTACCCTAATGATCGGGGCGCGCGGGCTACCAACGCTCCGTCGGATCCCTCTCCCACAAAGCCGCCTCTGGCGCGGCCAAAAACCCATCCCGCAACGCCCGCAGCGCCGCAACGTCCCCAGCGCCAAAGCCGCGCCGCGCCGCGTCAGCCAAGGCCAGCCGCCGCAGCGCATCATCGCTCAGCACCGGGCAATCGGCCAGCAGCGCCGCAGTATCCTCAAGCTGGCCCGAACAATGCAGCACCACATCGCAGCCCGCCGAAAGCGCCGCCTCGGCCAGGTCATTCGCCATGCCGGCAAGTGCGCCCATCGCCAGATCATCCGTGATCAGCAGGCCATCAAAGCCAATCTCGCCCCGGATCACATTCTGAATGACAACGGGGGAAATTGTCGCCGGCAGGCGATCATCCCAGGCTTCATACAATACATGCGCCGTCATCGCCCAGGCACCGCTGCCGGCCAATGCGCGAAACGGTGCAATATCCTCATCAAGCGCCTCAACATCAACGGCGACGCGCGGCAATTCGTGGTGGCTATCTGCCAAGGCACGGCCATGCCCCGGTATATGCTTAATCACCGGAATACAGCCTGCGGCGTGCAGCCCAGCAATGCAGGCAGCGCCTAGCCGCGTAACCTCCTCAGGGGCCGAACTGAAGGCGCGATCGCCAATCACCTGATGCGCGCCAGGCAGGCGTAAATCCAATACGGGCGCGCAGACCACATCCAAGCCGGCCGCGCGACACATCGCCCCCAGCAGATACGCACTGGCGCGCTGCGCCACTTCCGGCTGGGCTTCGAATTGTGCGGCGGCGGGAAATGCCTCCCAATGCGGCGGATTCAACCGCGCCACGCGCCCGCCTTCCTGGTCAATCAGGATCGGCGCGGCAGCGCCCAGCACATCGCGAATATCATTGGTCAGCGCGCGCAATTGCTCGGGGTTCTGGATATTGCGCGCGAAAAGAATGGCGCCAAGCGGTGGAAAAAGCCGCCACAGCGCCGCTTCCGCCGCCGTCAGGCGCGGTCCGGAAAGGCCGAGAATTGCAGCCCGAACAGGCGCCATCTGACCCTATCCGCCAATCACCATGCAGGGGATACTGCGGGTTTTCATTTCATCGCAAAAGGCCCGCGCGGTCGCGGCATCGGCGAAGCCGCCGGTGCGGATGCGATACATCGTGGTCTGTCCTTCGCGATCAAGCGGTGCCAGGCTCACGCGGCGATTGCCGAGCAATTCCGGCACGCGCTTTTGCAGCCTGTCCCATTCGCCACGTGCGGCGGCTTCGCTTGGCAGTGCGCCCAATTGCACCTGCGCGCGGCCATTGGCGACCGGGGCAAAACGCTCGGCACTCGCGGGCACGGGGGCGGGCAGGCTTGGCGCCGTCAGCGCGGATGTTGTCGCCGGCGGTGCCGGTGTGGCGGGCGCGGTCGCTTGAGGCGCGCTCCGCGGGGCGGCTTGTGGCGCGGCTGGCTGCGCTGGCCCTGGCGTGGTGGCTGCCGGTGGCGGCGCGCTGCGGGCGGCTTCCTGTGCTGCACGCTCAGCCAATTGCTGACGCAATTGATCCACACGCGGATTTTCCGCCTCTGGCGCCAAGGCACCTGGGGATGCCGTCCGCCCGCCGCGATTGCGGTCAAAAATCAGCTCATCCTGATTGGGCACGCGCAAGCCGCCGGGATTGTCGGGCCGCACTTTGATGGGCCGCGCATCCGCTTCGATCAGTGGCGCATTGCGCGAAGACCCGCGCGAAAAACCCCAGACCAGCGCTGCAATCACTGCCCCCACCGCCAGCACGGAGCCCGCGATGATAATCATCCGCCAAGGAGGCCCCCCAGCCCCCTTGCGACCCAGCCTATAGGCTGGAACTGGAACTTCCCTCACGCCTATCCCCCGATCGGCGCTGGAATAGTGTCAGCGCATTTCCTCGACCGGCGTCACCCCCATGACGCCAAGACCGGAACGAATAACGCTTGCCGTCGCTGCCACCAACGCCAGCCTTGCAGCTGTGGCGGCGGGTTCATCCTCGCGGATGAAGCGAAGCGTCGAATCGTCACGACCCCGGTTCCACAATACATGAAAATCGGCGGCCAAGTCATGCAGGAAAAATGCAATTCGGTGCGGTTCCCGGGCCAGGGCTGCGGATTCCACCACCCGCGGCCAGGAAATCAGGCGGCGGATCAGGTCAAGCTCTGCCTTGTCCTGCAAATGTTCAAGCGGTGCGGCGGTAAGGGCGGCGGCGCTGGGCTCCCCCGCCTGACGCAACACGGAACGGCAGCGCGCATGGGCGTATTGCACGTAGAAAACCGGGTTTTCGCGGGTTTGTTCCACAACCTTGTCCAGGTCGAATTCCATCTGCGCGTCGGATTTGCGCGTCAGCATGGTGAAGCGCACTGCATCGCGGCCCACTTCCTCGATCAAATCGCGGAGCGTCACATAGGTGCCGGCGCGCTTCGACATGCGCACGGGCTCTCCGGCCTTCATCACATGCACAATCTGGCACAGCACGATTTCAAGCGGCACGCGCCCATCGGAAAGCGCCTTCACGGCAGCGCCCATGCGAGAGACATAGCCGCCATGATCCGCGCCCCAGACATCAATCAGGAGATCAAAACCGCGCTTCAGCTTATCCGCATGGCAGGCGATGTCATTGGCGAAATAGGTGTTGGAGCCATCGGATTTCTTGAGCGGGCGATCCACATCATCGCCGAACCCCGTTGACCGGAACAGCAATTGCGGGCGCGGTTCCCAATCATCCGGCGTCTTGCCCTTGGGGGGCTCAAGTACGCCTTCATAAAGCAAGCCCTTGGCTTCAAGGGCCGCAATCGCGGCATCGGTCGCATTCGCTTCCACCAGCGCGCGTTCAGACAAGAACACTTCCTGGTTTACGCCAAGCAGTGCCAAATCCTCGCGGATCGCGATCATCATCATCGCAACGGCGCGTTCGCGCGCGATGTCGAGCCAGGCGCGATCCACGAACCAGCCATGCTCCAGCGCGCTCGCCACACCCGCCGCGCTTTGTGCCGCGCTGGGCGCAGCTTCGATGCGTTGCGGCGCCAGTGACGCGCCGTGATGTTCCGCCAAAGCCTCGCCCACCGCCACCAGATAATCGCCGCGATATTGCAGCGTCACGCCAAAGCGGCGTTCCACCTGTTCGGCGGTCCATTCCTCAAGAATGGGCTCAATGACACGCAAATAGCGCCAATAGGCCGCCCAACCCAAGGCCGCGACCTGCGCCCCAGCATCATTGACGTAGTATTCCTTCGTGACCGCAAACCCCGCCTTGCCCAGCAGATTGGCCAAAGCATCGCCCACCACCGCGCCACGACAATGCCCGACATGCATCGGCCCCGTTGGATTGGCCGAGACATATTCCACATTCACGCGCCGCCCAGCGCCAATCGCGCTATCGCCGTAAGACTCTCCGGCGCCCAGCATCACCGTGATCTGCCCGGCCAGATAGCTTTCCTTGAGCCGCAGATTGACGAATCCCGGCCCCGCCGCTTCGGCTTCCTCAACCATCGGCAGCGCGCCAAGCTTTTCCACCAGTGCGGCAGCAATCTTCGCCGGCGGCAGGCGCGCGGGCTTGGCAATCACCAAGGCGGCATTGGTTGCCATATCGCCATGCGATGCATCGCGCGGTGGTTCCACCTGCACGCGTGCCAGGATGTCAGCGGGCAGTTCTGGGTAAAGCGCCACCAGCGCCGCGCGCACCTGTTCCGCCATGGCGGTGAAGATATTCTGGGTCATGGAAATCTCAGCCTGAAATATCGGGGTCGGTCATGCGCCGGTGTTCTTCCAGCGCGAAGCGGTCTGTCATGCCAGCGACATAATCGCAAACCACCAGCGCGGCCTTGGCGGAGCCAGCCTCGCCCGCACAGGCGCGCCACAAGGGCGGCAGCATGGCCGGCCCGCCATGCAGCAGGCTGAACAGCACCTGCACCACGCGCTTCGATTTCGCCATGGTGCGATTGACGCGCCAATGCCGATACATGCGCTGAAACAGGAATTCACGAATGGCGAGGTTGGCGCGCGCCATGTCGTCCGAAAACACCACCATGGGCCGGTCTGCTGCGCGAATATCGGCAACCGTGGCGGGTTTCAGCGCAGCCAAGCGCCGCGATGCCTCTGCGGCCACATCGCCCACCATGCGGCTGATCACGCGGCGGATCATCTCAGGCGCTAGGCGCTCCATCGGCGCATCGGGCGCCGCCTCACGCGCAGCGGCCAGCGCTTCCCCAATCACCGGCAGCGCGCCCACTTCTTCCAGGGTGAACAACCCCGCGCGCAGCCCATCATCCAGATCGTGGTTATTATAGGCGATGTCATCGGCAATGGCGGCGATTTGCGCCTCGGCGGAAGCATAGCTGGTCAAATCCAGCGCATGGCGCGCATCATATTCGGCGATATAGGGCGAAGGCCTCCGCAAGGGGCCGTTATGCTTGGCAAGCCCTTCCAGCGTTTCCCAAGTCAGATTCAGGCCATCAAACCCAGCGTAACGGGTTTCGAGTTGCGTCACGACACGCAAGGACTGCGCGTTATGATCAAACCCGCCATAGGGCTTCATCGCCGCATTCAGCGCATCTTCCCCCGCATGGCCGAAGGGCGGATGGCCCAGATCATGCGCCAGCGCCAAAGCCTCCGCCAAATCCTCATCCAGGCGCAACAGCCGTGCAATGGACCGCGCGATTTGCGCCACTTCAATGGAATGGGTCAGCCGCGTGCGGAAATGATCGCCTTCGTGATAGATGAACACCTGCGTCTTGTATTGCAGGCGCCGAAAGGCGGTCGCGTGGATGATGCGGTCGCGGTCCCGCTGAAAGGGTGACCGCGCATCGCCCCCCGCTTCCGGGTAAAGCCGCCCGCGAGACGTCTCCGGCAGCACCGCATAGGGGGCAAGGTTCATGTAGCCCCCTGCCCTTTGGGCCCAATTGTCGCGGTTCTGGCTGGGGCTTGCATGGAAATCGTGGTTTTCCGTCAAATATCGCGTTTCGAAGCGCTGTAACACCCGCCGCACAGCCCCCGCAATCTTTGGTGATTGGAAGCGGCGCGCAAACTGCCTATGTTAAGTCCCAAGGAGTCCTCACCATGCCGGATGGCAGCACCAAACCAGCCAGTTTTCGCGTCACCCCCCGCGCTGCGGCGCAGGTGGCCGATATCGCCGCGCGTGAAGGCCGGCCCGATGCAGGGCTGAGGCTTGCCGTGGAAGCGGGTGGCTGTTCCGGCTTTCAGTATAAATTCGGCCTGGAAGACGCGCCGGCGCCCGATGATCTGATCGTCGGTGAAGGCAAGGGCCGGGTTTTTGTGGACCCCGTTTCGCTCGATCTGCTGATGGGCGCTGAATTGGATTGGGCGGAAGCGCTGATCGGCGCGCATTTCGCGATCAATAACCCGCAAGCCAGTTCCGGCTGCGGCTGCGGTTCTTCCTTCGCGATCGGCTGACCCCCCTGCTCAGCCTTTGCACCTTTAACGTCAACTCCATCCGTGCGCGCGCGGCCCATGTCGCGCGGTTTCTGGAACGCCAGAAGCCCGATCTGGTATTCTTGCAGGAAACCCGCTGCACGGCGGAACAGGTCCCCGCCATGGAATTCGCGGGCCTT
Organism: Roseomonas sp.; assembly: GCA_020249145.1. GTDB lineage: Bacteria > Pseudomonadota > Alphaproteobacteria > Acetobacterales > Acetobacteraceae > Neoroseomonas. The sequence continues at coordinate 51,890 of JADCGF010000010.1, forward strand.
GGCTACAGAACCCATGCGGTAGGTCAGGCGGGCGGGCGGAATGGCGTCGCAGTGATCTCCCGCATCCCTTTTGAAGTCCTGGCCGAGGCACTACCCGGCGATGCCGAAGATACCCAGGCCCGCTATATTGAAGTGGTGGCGGCGGGCATCCGGGCGGCGGGGATTTACCTACCCAATGGCAATTCGGGCGGCGAAGCCGGCTTCGCTTATAAGTTAGCTTGGATGGATCGGTTGCGGACTTTGGTTACCGAAAGGCTGGATAGCTTCACCCCCTTCGCAGTGCTTGGCGATTATAATGTCTGCCCGACCGAGGCCGATCTTGCCCCCGGCGCCCTGCCGGCCACCGATGCGCTGGTTCATCCCGAAAGCCGCGCCAGGTTCCGCGCGCTATTGCATCTGGGCATGACGGATGCGCTGCGCGCGCTGCACCCCACTGAGACGCTTTATACCTATTGGGATTACGGCCCCGCTTTTGAAGCCAATCGCGGCCTGCGCATAGACCATGCTTTGCTCAGCCCGGAATTGGCCGAGCGCCTGGAAGCCTGTGTGGTTGATGTGGCGCCGCGTGCCGAGGCGCAGCCTTCGGACCATACGCCGTTGATCATTACACTGCGCGACGGGTGAACTTCAACGCAGCGTCCGCCCCAGCCCGGCATCAGCAACCACCACTGTCCGACTCACGGCTCGGATAGGCGCCGAACGATAGGCATCGAGCCCCCGGCCCGGAGAGCCACCACCCGCAAACCCGCCCCCCACGCCACCGGCAAGCGGGATGATTTGCGCCCTTTCCGCCCGGTTGCCGAGCGAAATCCCACCAGCACTCGCCAGCGCGACACTGCCCCAGCCGGCGCGCAGCCGCGCCAGCGCCATGGCCTCCGCCGAGCTATCCCCGGCATTGCGCGCTTCCTGTTCCCAGGCCGCCAGAACCTTTTCCCGGTAAGGCCCCGCCCTTTCGGGCGTTTGCGAATGGTAATGCCCCGCCGCCTGGCGCCAATCTGCCCGACCGCCATTAAGCTCGGTCAGGAAGCGCGCTGCGTAACGGGCATTGGTCAGCGGATCGAAGGCTTGTTCCAAGGACGCGAAGGCATTGGGGTGGTGATGCAGGTTCACCTGCATGCAGCCGACATCAATGATCCGCACGCCGCGCGCCTGCAATTGCCGCACATGGGCAATGGCTGCCTCTCGCGTTGGGAAATATTTGCCCTGCCCCTCCGCGTTGATGGTCCAGGGCCAGGGGGCGAAATGGCCGGTTTCAGGGTCACGTCGGCCGGATTCAACCCGGCCAATGGCCTGGAGCAAGCCGCGGGGCAGATTGGCGCCGCGCTCGGCCTCAGCGATGGCGGCGCGACATAAATGCCCTTCGCTGAAGCCCCTGGCGGGCATCAATTGCGCCGCTGCCGTCAATGGCCAAAGCGCCAAACCAAGCAACGCAGCGCAAAGCAGCGCCAGATCACGCGAAAGGCTCGGAAGGAAGGAGTAGACAACCAGCATGCCCCGTTCATGGCAAGCCGCGTGCCAGATTTACCTCTGCCAGCCAGCAGCGACGCAAGAAACCCTTGGTTGATATTGCAAAAACCCGTTTTGCTGCGCTGCAAAAAAATATCTTGCAATGCCAAAAGCGGATACATATATAGCGGGCGTGCAGTGGTTTCCGCTGCACATTCTTGGACGTTTCCTCCCTAAACTTGGCGGTGCTTTCGGGCACCGCCCTTTTTTTTGGCTGGCATTCTAGACTGAAGCCAGGAAGTCCCATTCCACGCGTGTCAGGCTTTCAATCAGGCTGGTCATGTCGCGCCGGAGCGGGCCAAAACCCGGCAGGCGCTCAATCCGCGCCTCATCCATATAAAGGTTCCGCGCCACTTCGATCTGCAGCGCATGGGTCGCTTCCCGTGGCCGCCCGTAATGGCGCGTGACAAAGCCCCCCGCATAGGGGTCATTGCGCCTGACCTTATAGCCAAGGCCAAGCAGCGCTTCCTCCACCAGCCGGGTCGCACGCGGCGTACAGGCTGTGCCATGCGCGTCGCCCAACACAAAATGCGGGGGGTTGGCCAGATGCGCCGGATGGGCGGGCATGGAATGGCAGTCAATCAGCAGGCAATAGCCAAACTTGGCCCTGGTTTCGGCGATCAGCCCGGCCAGCGCGGCGTGATAGGGTTCCCAACAGGCGCGGATGCGCGCCTCGGCCTCGGCAAAGCTGAGTTTGCGGCGGTAGATTTGCTCCCCGCCAGTGACAATTCGCGCCAGCGTGCCAAGCCCCGCGCCCACCCTGGGGCTTGCACTATTGACCCAGGGCGGCAATGGATCGGTGAACATGGCCGGGTCCAATTCCCAGGCTTCGCGGTTCACATCGCACCAGACGCGCGGGAAGGAAGCCGCGATCAGGGGCGCACCATGGGCGGGGGCAGCGGAGAATAGGTCATCCACGAAGGAATCCTCACTCCGGCGCAGCGCAAGCGAATCCATACGGGTATCCAAAAGCAGTTGGTCCGGATATTGCTGACCCGAATGTGGCGACGCAAAGACCAGGGGGATGGTCTGCCGTTCGGGCCGCTTGATGAGATACGGTTCACCCTGGGCCGGGCCTTGGGTGGCGTAAATGGGGGTATTCATGGAACAAGTCTCAAAACCACGCCGCGTCCCTTCCGTCAGTCTGGCCCTTTGGCAGTGAGGCCATTCTATGTTAGCGGAAATTAGGCTTTAGGAGCTACACAGTCTGTCATGGCGCGCAAGGGAAGAGGCTCGCAAAGCGGCGGTGATCTGATCATCGTCAAAAAGGAGGAAGGCGGAGCGCATGCCCATCATGGCGGCGCCTGGAAGGTTGCCTATGCCGATTTTGTGACGGCGATGATGGCCTTCTTCCTGCTGATGTGGCTGATCAATGCAACCACGGAAGAACAGCGCCGCGGCATCGCCGATTACTTCAACCCGACCAATGTGCTTTCAAGTTCCCAGTCGGGCTCTGGCCGTCCCTTTGGTGGCCAGACACCAAATGAAAATGCGCCGCTTATGTCCACCACCGGCACCATCGAAGTGCAGCCCGGCAAGCGCCCGGTGGTAATGGACATCGAAGAAGATGATAGCCGCACCCCGGCTGAACCCGTGCCAAGGCGCGAAGGCCCAGTTGGTCAGGAAGATGCTGATAATGCGCGCCTTGTGATCCGCACCCCGCCAGGCGCTTTGGCAGGCCCCGAACAGCCACGCGGTGGCCCCGCGGCCGAGCCTTCACCGGAACAGCGACCGGAAAATGTCGGCGAATTGGAGTTGCGCCAGGAACTCGCCCGACGCGAACGCGAGGCCTTTGAGGCCGCCGCCGAACAACTCCGCGAAGCAGTGCGTACCGACCCGGCCCTTGCCGACCTCGGCCGCCAATTGCTGATTGAACAAACACCGGAAGGCATGCGCATTCAGTTGGTGGATGCGGAACGCCAGCCCATGTTCGCCCTGGGTGGCTCGGCGCCCAATGATCGCGCGCGCGCCCTGCTATTGCGCGTGGCGCAGGTGATCCAGCGGTTGCCCAACCCAATCAGCATCGCGGGCCATACGGATGCCACCCCCTTCCGTGGTGGTGGAGAACGCAGCAATTGGGACCTTTCCACCGAACGCGCCAATGTCACGCGCCGCCTGCTGATTGACGCGGGTGTCGCGGATAATCGTATCAGAAATCTGACAGGCCATGCAGAACGTGACCTGTTGATGCCGGAACAACCAACAGCCGCCGCCAATCGCCGTGTTTCCATCACGCTGATCCGTCAGGCGCCGGAGACACCACGCCCATGATCTCGATTGCTGGTTTTATCTTTCTACTGGTCTGCGTCTTTGGTGGCTACATTCTTGCCGGCGGCAAGATGGAAATCATCTTGCTGGCGCTACCTTTCGAATTCGCCATCATCGGCGGCGCTGCCTTGGGCGCGCTGCTCATGGCCAACAGCATGTCAGAGGTGAAGCACATCTTTGGCAGCATCGGTAAAATCCTGAAGGGCGGCAAGTATAAACGCAGGGATTACATGGAATTGTTGAGCCTTTTATTCTGGCTCGTGCGGCTTGCGCAAACCAAGGGACCAATGGCGATTGAACCACATATCGAAAAGCCCGAAGAAAGCGCTGCCTTCCAGAAATTCCCAAATATCCTGAAGGATCGTCACACGGTTGCGATCATTTGCGATTACCTTCGCATGGTCGGCATGAATGCCGATGACCCGCATCAGATCGAAGATGTGATGGCGCGCGAATTGAAGAAAATGAAGGAAGAGGAATTACACAGCGCCCATGCGCTGCAAAGTGTCGCCGATGCCCTGCCCGCCCTTGGGATTGTTGCCGCCGTCATGGGCGTCATCAAGACCATGGCGTCCATTGACCAACCACCGGCCATTCTGGGCAAGATGATCGGGAGCGCGCTGGTGGGTACCTTCCTAGGTGTTCTGCTTGCCTATGGTCTGGTTGGCCCCTTCGCCGCGCGCCTCAAGGCCGTGATCGAGGAGGAGGCGAAGTATTACGAGGTGATCCGCGCCGTGCTGGTCGCGCATCTGCATGGCAATGCGCCGCAGGTGGCGGTCGAAACCGGGCGCAAGATGGTGCCGACCGATTTGATGCCAAGCTTCCATGAAGTGGAAGAATCTCTCCAGGAACTGAAATTCTGACGCAAATTTTCTGATTGGCCGGAGTATGGCCGACAGCTTGCCCATCGGCGTTTGCTTCGCCGCGCCCGATCAATCCCGTGCCGCATCAAGATGCGCGCGCAGCCTTCTGAGATGCGGTAATGTTTCCGCTATCTCAGCATCCGATAGCACCCCCCTTATGGCGGCCATATGGGGCCCGACTGCGGCAATCGCGCGTTCACGCATGGCGCGCCCGGCATCGGTCAGAAAGACGCGCTTGGCCCGCCCATCCTTCGGATCGGCTTCCACGCGGATCAGGCCGCGCGCCTCCAGCCGGTGCAGGGTATTGGTCATCGCCGCCTTTGCCGTCTGGAAAGCGCGCGCCAGGGCGCCCGGTGACGCACCATCCCCACGCCGCACAAGGTGATTGAGAACGGCAAAATGCGGCTGCCGCAGCCCGTCCGGCAGCACGCGTTCCAGGGTATTGCGGGCCAATTGCTCAATGATCGCGATCTCATTGAGCAATTGGAAGGTGGGCGGGTCCGTGGGGGTCACCCGCGCATTATACGCGTTTCCGCCGGCCAGCGTAGAGCAGTTCGGATGCCCGGCGATGCCGGATGGCCCAGCCGCCCGAACATTTGCAGCCTTTCACCCGATGCCACGCCTGTCGCGCGGCGCATCGCCTCATGCAGGGGCTCCATTTCCGGGAATTCCTGTAGCGTCTGGCTTAGTGGATGAATGCCAAGCCCGGCGGCATTCGCCGCCAGATCAAGCCGCAGCCAGTCGCGCCCCGCCTCAAGCTGAGCCACGCGGCCATTGCCCAGTGTCGTGGTCCAGACAAAGCAGGGCGAAGCGGCAATGACCGAAAGCGTTGATTGCATCATGAGCCCGAAGGCCTGGCCATTGCGGTCAGCGAAGGCGGCACGGGTAAGCTGCCCGCGGGCGACCATTTCTTCGACCTGCGGTCCGCCGATACCGATCCCGTCAGGGTTCGCCGCCATCTCGGCCCGCCCCAGCCGAAACAGGTCTATGCTTTCCTGAAGCGTATGCGGCGTGCCGGCCTCAACGCGGAAGCCATCCTGCGCGATGCCGCGCAATGCCGCGACCCGCGCCGGATCGGTCGTGAAGCCAAGGCGCTTCGGATCTGCAAGCGCTGCGGCGAGCGGCGCGGGGTCCGGCACCCGCGACATGTCATAGGGCTGCTTGGCAGAACGGCGCGTCGGCACGGCGGCAAAAAGCGGGTCGCGCACCCCAGTTCCAGGGCGGAGCGTGACAGCGGCGACCGGCCGCGCATCAAGCCGCCTTCCCGGCAGCCCCTCGGGGAATAGGGCGATGTCGGCGCCGATGCCCTCCTGCGCCAGGGCCATCCGATAAAGCTCAAGGAAGCCGCCAAGGCCGATCACGATTTGCCGATCGAAGGGGTCGGTTTCGGGCAGGCGGCGTTCCAGGTCGCAGCGGATCAGCACTTGATCAGCGCCCGCCAATTGGACCAGCCAGGGCTGCCGATTATGCGGGTTTGGAGCGCGGATGGCGTGCCCGGCGGCACGGATACGGGGATCAGCATGGCGCGTCGCCGGGTCGGCTTCGGGGGCGGGCTGGGCGTTTGCCATGCGCAGCACCCCGTCCGACAGGACAAGCATGGCGCCGGCAGCGGTGAGGATTTGGCGTCTTTGGATTGTCATGGGTCAACAGGCCTTTGGGCGTGGTCGAACCGAATTGTTCGACTGCGAACTAAATAGTATAATGTCGAACTAACTGCAATATAAATCTGCGCTGCCGGGCGCAAAGCGGTGGCTGATCGGGTAAAGCTTCGATGCAGCGCGAAAAACCATTTGAAAACAATCGGTGAAAAATTTTTGCCTTCAGCATCATTTTTTTGCTTGCCAAATTGTTCTTGTTTTGTTCTTATACTCCCCATGAGCAGCACCCTTTACCAAGACCCCTCCCTGATCATCCCGCAACGCCCGGTGCGCGTGCGTTTTCAGACGCGCCGCGCAGGCTTGGATAAGGCGCGCAGCGCCATGCGGGATTTCACGTTATTGCTGGCGCTCGCCTGGGGCGCGGCGGAAGTGGCGCTTTGGCTGAGCGGGGGCTAACGCCCCCTACTCCGCAGCGGCTTCCCTCGCCCGCTCGCGCAAAATCGCGACCGCCCGGCGCAGCCCATCGGCGATATTCTCCGGCGGCATGGCGCCGGAGAACAGCAAATGCCGATCCAGCACAAAGGATGGCACGCCGGAAATACCCGCGCGGCGATAGCCATCATCCTCGGCCAGCACCTCATGCCGCCCGGCATCGCCGGCGTTGAAGGCGGCAAGGGTTTCTGCCGATAGGCCCGCCGCAGCGCCCAGGCGCGCCAGGGTCGCGGGATCGCCAATATCGGCGCCTTCCTGGAAATAGGCTCGGAAGATCGCCTCAGCCACTTCGCGCTGCCGGCCATCAGCGCCGGCCAGCCGGATCAGCCGATGCGCTTCCAGCGTATTCGGTGTGCGCGCCATCAGATCATGGCGGAACTCCACGCCAGCCACGCGCCCGGCATCGGCCACGCGCCGGTCCAATTCCTGGGATTTTTCGAGCGAGCCGAATTTGGCGCTGCGATATTCCCGCCGATCCACGCCCTCTGGCGGCATTTCCGGGTTCAATTGGAAGGGGCGGAAGCGGACCTTAAAATGCAGCCCGTCTTCAGCCAGCATGTCGAGCGCCGCATCCAGATTGCGTTTCCCGATCCAGCACCAGGGGCAGATGGCGTCCGAAATCACATCCAAAGTGCCGGCATTGGCTTCAGTGGCGCTATCCATGGGGCTTACTCCTGCAAAAGCGCCTTACCATGCCGCTTTGGCGCGCCCCGGTCCAGCATGACCCCTCTTGGAGAGAAGCGCGGAAAGCCGCATGGTCCCGCGCATGAGCACCATGACCTTCCCCGCCCCCGCCCCGGCCGCCTGGCCCAGCGCCACCCCCGCCCAAGCCGGCTTTCATGCCGCCAAGCTGCAAGCCGCCGTGGATCACGCCGCCGCGCATGAAACCCCCTGGCCCTATGATTTGGCCGGCCATATCGGGCGTGGCTTTTTCGAGGCACCGCCGGATAATGAGGTGCTGGGTCCGCTCAGCCCGCGCGGCGCGCCATGCGGTCTGATCACACGCCATGGCGCCTTGGTCACAAGTTGGGGCGATACACGGGAAGTCAGCCAAACCTTCAGCGTCGCGAAATCCTACCTCTCGCTGCTGACCGGCCTCGCCTGGGCCGATGGGTTGATCCCGGACCTTGATCAGCGGGTCGGCGAAACCGTCAAGGATGGCGGCTTTGACACGCCACAAAACGCCCCGATCACCTGGCGGCATTTGCTGCAGAACATGTCGGAATGGGAAGGCACGCTATTCGGCAAATACGACATGATTGACCGTGGCCGGGATCTCGGCGCCGAGGGCCAGGGCAAGAAGGGGGCTCGGCAATTGCAGGCCCCCGGCACGCATTGGGAGTATAATGACGTGCGCGTGAACCGGCTTTCGCTGGCGTTGCTGCACCGCTTCGGTCGGCCCTTGCCGGAGGTTTTCGCCGAACGCATCCTGAACCCGATTGGCGGCAGCCGCGATTGGCGCTGGGATGGCTACCGCACGTCTTGGGTGACGCTTGAAAACGGCCAGCGCGTGCAATCCGTCCCCGGTGGCACGCATTGGGGCGGCGGCGTTGCGATCCATGCCGAGGATCAGGCGCGGATCGGGCTGCTTGCGCTCAATCGCGGGCTTTGGGCGGGGAGTGAAATCCTGCCGGCGCAATGGTTTGACTGGTCCACTGAAGCCTGCGCGCTCAATTCATCCTATGGTTTCCTTTGGTGGCTTAATACCTCCGGGGAGCGGTTCCCCTCTGCCGCGCGGGATGCGTTTTTCGCCTCCGGCGCCGGGGGCAATCTGACCTGGGTGGACCCGGCCACGGGGATTGTGGCGGTGCTGCGCTGGACGGACCCCAAGGCGATGGATGGTTTTATTGGTCGCGTGCGCGCGGCGCTGATCTGACGGGGGCAAAACCATGGAAATCGGCATTGTCGGTTTGGGCCGTATGGGCGGGAATATTGCGCGGCGGTTGATGCAGGCGGGGCATCGCGCCGTGGTCTGGGACAAGGATGCCGCCGCCGTGGCCGCCCTTGCCGCTGAAGGTGCGGTGGGTGTCGCCGATCTGGCGGGGCTGGTCGCGGCTTTGGCCCCGCCGCGCGCGGTTTGGGTCATGCTGCCCCATGGCGCGCCAACGGAAGACGCCTTGGAACAATTGGGCGGGCTGCTTTCGCCCGGCGATACCGCCATTGATGGCGGCAATACGCATTGGAAGGATGATATCCGCCGCGCCAAGGCGCTCGGCACCAAGGGGGTTGATTACCTTGATATCGGCACCTCCGGCGGAGTTTGGGGGCTGAAGCGCGGCTATTGCCTGATGATTGGCGGCAAACCCGGCCCGGTGGCACGGCTGGCACCAATCTTCACCGCCTTGGCGCCTGGTCGGGGCGACATTCCAGCCACGCCAAGGCGTGAAGATCGCCCCACAAATATCGAAGAAGGTTGGATTCACTGCGGTGATCATGGCGCCGGCCATCTCGTAAAAATGGTCCATAACGGCATTGAATACGGGATGATGCAGGCGCTGGCGGAGGGGCTTGACCTGCTGCGCCATGCCGATAGCCCAGAATTGTCGGAAGATCAGCGGCTTAGCGTGGATATCGCCGATGTGACAGAAGCCTGGCGGCGGGGTTCGGTCATCACCTCCTGGCTACTCGATCTGACCGCAAGTGCCTTGGCGGAAGACCCTGATCTTGCGAAATATTCCGGTAAGGTGGGCGATTCCGGCGAAGGCCGCTGGACGGTGCAGCAGGCGGTGGAAACGGCGGTCGCAGCGCCGGTGCTGACGGCTGCGCTTTATGCCCGCTTCCGGTCGCGGGATCAGGTGAATTTCGGTGATCGCGCGCTTTCGGCCATGCGGCATGGCTTTGGCGGGCACCTGGAACCCAAATAGCGATGCGCCCCGCTGCCATCATCATCATGGGGGTTTCGGGGTCGGGCAAATCCACCATCGGCGCGCTACTGGCTGAGCGGCTCGGCTGGCCCTTTGCCGATGCGGATGGCTTCCACCCGCCGGCGAATGTGGCGAAAATGGCCGCCGGCACGCCGCTGACCGATGCTGACCGTTGGCCTTGGCTGGATGCGATTGCCGCGCATATCGGCGCGGCGCGGGGAACGGGGCAGCCCGTGGTGGTGGCCTGCTCGGCCCTGCGCCGCGCCTATCGGGAGAGGCTACGCGCCGGGCATGGCGATCTGATTTTTCTGCACTTGGCTGGCGCACCCGAGGTAATTGCAGCGCGCCAGGCGGCCCGTCAGGGCCATTTCATGCCGCCATCCCTGATGGCGAGCCAATTTGCGACCCTGGAAGATACCGGGGATGAGCCCGATGCCGTGGCGGTATCCGTGGCTGATACACCTCAGTCGGTGGTGGATGCCGCCATGGTGGCGCTCGGCCCCTTCACCCTCAGGGCGGGTCCATGAAGGCAGAGGACATGGAAGCCCGCGCAATCAAGGACCGCATGGATGGGTTTTCATGGCCCTCATGTGCGGTCAGTGCCTCCATCGGGCAGAAATACTCATGCGGCTGCGGCACCTGGTTGCGCGCAAAGCCGGCATAGTGTTCCCGCTGCAACCCATAAAGCACCCTGATATCACGCACCGGCAGCGTCAGCCCAGCGATGGGTTCGGCGATACAGGCCGGGATCAGGCGCCAGCGCGGCGTTTCATCCCCGGGCTGGATGGGCGCCAGCAGCCAGGGCAAAGGGCAGAAGGCGAGCAAGGAGGTGGTTGAGGGCGCAAAGCGGGACCGTTTATCCAGCAAATTCTTGAAGGTGGAGCAGGCTTCGATACACAGGATATCCGCGTAAGGGTCTTCCGGCGTGCCACCAAAATGCAGCCAAAGCCCATCCGGGATGGTGCGCATCCGGTCAGACCCGGGAACCTTCAGATAGGGCTGGGCGATGGGCTCCCCCTCACTCGGGCGGGCGCGGAGCCAGGATGCGCCCTCACTAGCGGTGGCACCCGGCGGGCGCTGCGGCCAGGTTTTCAGCCGGGCGCGGACCACATTGTCCAACCGGATGGTCTTACGATCGCTACGCAGGATTTCGCTCATAGCACAAATTACCTCTTTTAAATACAACCTATAGTTTAGTTAAGATGAATCCCACAAAGCAAGGCAAGCAAAATCCGCTGCAAAAACCAGCCAAACTTCGAGTCAAAATTGAGCTTAAGGCGATTTTCTTAAAAAACTACTTTAATAAAAACAACTAACTGATTCTATGGAATCATCATTAAAAAGCACCGCTAAAAAATTCGTCAAAAAAGAAAAATACAACCATAGAGAGAATGTCTTGATCGGTCACGTTGATGTATCTGTTTTGTTCTTATCGTGTAAGCCAGCCCGTAGCCGCAAACGATGTTTTCCATATCGCTTTTCTCCATGTAAGACTGCCGCAGAAGGCCAAGCAGCGCTTTTGCTGGCCTCTTCCAGCCCTACCATTACCAAAAGGACGCCCCCGATGACCATCAAACGTCTTGCCCCTGAAGAACGCCTATCGGGTGCCGTGATTGGCGGCGGGCTGATTTGGTTGGCCGGCCAGGTGGCCGATGACACCAGCCTGGATGCGGAAGGCCAAACCGCGGATATCCTGAAGCAGATTGACGCCCTGCTGGCCGAGGCCGGGACAGATAAGCGCGCTTTGCTCTCCGCAACCGTCATTCTGGCCGATATCCGCGACGCGCCGGCCATGAACCGCGCCTGGGATCGCTGGCTGGACCATGCCCATAAGCCCGCCCGCATGACCATTCAGGCTGCGCTGGTGGACCCCGCCTGGAAGGTGGAGATCACCGGCGTCGCCCTGGCGCCGTGAACGCACCACCTCCCCCTCGCCGGCCGGATCGCTGGCTGCGCGCCGCACTTGCCACACTCAGCTTCGGGCTGCTGGTGGCGGGCGGGATTGCGGATCATGGCGGGGTGTTGCCGATGCTTGTCATCGGTATCGCCGCGACGGCCATCGGCTTCTTCTATCTGCTCTTTCCGCAGGGCATGCATTTCGCCTTTGGCGCCAGCGCAGGGCTTGCGGTTTATGCCTGTCTTTTCGTGGTGATTGGCCGCGCGGCCTTCCCAGAAGCGCCGGCCTTGGCCCGTGCGATGGCCTTTCTATTGCCGGTCTTTGCTTTTTTGGGCTCGGTCTGGGCGCGGCGGGATAGTCTCCGCCGTGCCGCCGAAGCCGATGCGCCCTTTGATCATGGACATTTGCCGCGCATGGCGCGCTGGCTGATCCCGGTTTGGGTGGTGGGGGGCTTCAGCCTTTCCTTGCCGCTCAATCGCCTATCCCCCTTTGATCAGGGCTTGGCGTTGCTCGCTGCCATGGGGGCGATTGCGGCCATTGTCGCGGTCTCCGTCCGCCCGGTGGTGCTGCTGCTGAGTGATCTGACCCTGATCACCAAGGAGCTTTCGGCGCGGCTTCGGCGCATTACCGTGCCGGTTGTGGCCTTCCTGACGCTTTATAGCCTGCTGGTGATTTCCTTTGCCTGTTTCTATCGCATCGCCGATGGGCTTTCGCGCATGCCATTGTTTCATGGCCAGGGCGGCCCGATCAGGCTTGGCTTTCAGGATGCGCTTTATTTCAGCCTGGTTACGCAAGCGACAGTCGGCTTTGGCGACCTCACGCCGCATGATGATGGCATCAGGCTGCTGACGGGCGTGCAGGTGCTGGCGGGGCAAATCCTGCTGCTTTTCGGGTTTGCCGAGATCATGCGCAGCCGGCGCGTGCGGATGACGCAGCGCGAGGAAAAGCGCCCCGGGTCTGCCGGGGATTGAGCATTTTCAAGCCAAGTGGACTCACTTGGCGGCTCGGAAAATGCGACCCAAAAACAGAAAGATTTTCAAGCCAAGTGGCTTCACTTGGCGACTCGGAAAATGCGACAAAACAGAGAAGCTGGCGCATGGCGGATGAACGGATGCGAAGCCGCCACGCTCCAGGCGTGTTTCCGCCGTAATTCTCGTATTGTATGGATCGTGAAGTTGCAGGATATGCGCGCATGGTAACGCCGGCTTACTGGCAAGGAAAAAGGGTTCTGGTGACTGGGGGGGCGGGCTTCCTTGGCTCCAACCTCTGCCATAGCTTGGCCGGTATGGGCGCGCGTGTCACGGCGCTCGATGCCATGATGCCCGATGGTGGTGCCTCCGCCCGCAATCTGGAAGGGGCTGGCGTATTGCTGGTGCGGGGCGATATTCGCGATACGGAATTGCATTCCCTGTGTGACGGCATTGATGTGCTGTTCAATATGGCGGCGCAAACCAGCCATATGGGCGGGCAGAAGGACCCCGTTGCCGATATCGCGATCAATGCCGTGGCGCAGGTGCGCCTGATTGGCGTGATACGCGAAGCGGCGCCCAAAGCGACGGTGGTGCATGCCTCCACCCGGCAATTTTATGGCCGGCCACGTAGCCTACCGGTGGATGAATTGCACCCCGTGAACCCACCCGATGCCAATGGCGTCTCAAAATGGGCGGGCGAGCAGTATTGGCTTTTGGAAAACCGCGTGCTGCATCGCCCGGTGGTGTCCTTGCGGCTGACCAATTGCTACGGGCCAAGGCTGCGCATTCGCGATGCGCGCCAGACCTTTTTGGGCATTTGGATCCGCCGTGTGTTGGAAAATGAGGCTTTTGAAGTCTGGGGCGGGGCTCAGCTGCGTGACCTGACCTATGTGGATGATGTCACCAGCGCCTTTCTGATGGCAGCCGAACAGGCGGCAAAGCCGGGCGTGGGCGGCCAGGTCTTCAATATCGGCGGCAGCCCACCGGTTTCCCTGCTTGATCTTGCCGCCAAGCTGATCGCCGCCAATGGTGGTAAGGGCAGTTTTGAAACGCGCGAATTTCCTGCCGATCGGGCGCCGATTGATATCGGTTCCTACGCTGCGGATGATCGCGCCTTCCGTTACGCGACCGGCTGGGCGCCGGCGACTGACCTGGATAGGGGGCTGAAGCTTTCCCTTGACTGGTATCGCCAGCGCCTTGCCGATTATTTGTGACCCTGAAGGGAAAGAACGCACAATGAATGCGCCCGTCATTACCATGATCCCCCAGGCCGATCCCGGCGCAGGGTATCGCGCCCAAAAGGCCGAAATTGATGCCGCGGTCGCGCGCGCGCTGGCCAGCGGCTGGTATATCCTGGGCAAGGAAGGCGCGGCCTTTGAGGAAGAATACGCTTCCTGGCTTGGCACCCGCCGCGCGATTGGCTGCGCCAATGGCACGGATGCGCTGGCGCTAATCCTGCGCGGGCTTGGCATTGGGCCGGGGATGAGTGTGGCCACTGTCTCCCACACTGCGGTTGCAACCGTTTCCGCAATTGAAATGGTCGGCGCCACGCCGCTGCTGCTGGATATTGACCCCGATACCTACACCATGGACCCGGTTGAGCTGCTGAGCGTGATGGATCATCCGCCACCAGGTCTGCCGCCTTTGCGTGCCGTGATTCCGGTGCATATCTATGGCCAGGCCAGTGATCTGGAACCGATGCTGGAAGCAACGCGCGCGGCGGGCATCGCCTTGATTGAGGATTGCGCGCAATGCCATGGCGCGACGCTTGATGGCGCCAAGCTTGGCACGCTTGGCACGGCTTCCGCCTTCAGCCTGTATCCCACCAAGAATCTTGGTGCGCTAGGTGATGGTGGTGTGCTGGCGACGAATGATGAGGAATTGGCGGACCGCATTGCCGCCATTCGGCAATATGGCTGGAAGGAACGCTATATCAGCGATATGGTCGGCGTGAATTCGCGCTTGGATGAGGTTCAGGCGGCGATTTTGCGCGTGAAGCTAACCGCGCTTGATGCCGGCAATGAACGCCGCCGCGCGATTGCTGGCGCCTATGATGCCGCGCTGGCCGGTGGCCCTTACGCGCCGCCGCAGCGCCGCGCGGGGGCGGAGCATGTCTTCCATCAATATGTGCTGCGCGTGCCGGATCGTGCCGCAGTGCAAGCGACGTTGAAGGAACAAGGCATTGGCACGGGCATTCACTACCCGGTGCCGGTGCATTTGCAGCCGGCCTATCAGGGCCGCGTGCCGCTGGGGCCGGCTGGCTGCGCCGAGACCGCGGATGCCGCGCAGGAGGTGATGAGCCTTCCCATGTATCCCGAATTGACCGATGCGCAGGTGGAACGCATTTGTATTGGGTTGCGGAGCTTGAAGGGCTGAACGCTACAGTGACCTTGGGGCGGGTCTGCGTCGTCACGGTCGCCTATAACAGCGCTGCCGCCTTGCGCGGGATGCTGGAGGGCGTGCCGGAAGGCTTGGCGGTGATTGTGGTGGATAATGCAAGCCGCGATGACAGCGCGGCTGTGGCGGAAGCTGCCGGCGCGCGCGTGATCCGCAATGCGGCCAATCTTGGCTTTGGTGCGGGCTGCAATATCGGGATGGATGCGGCAGAGACGGAATTCGTACTGCTCGCCAACCCCGATACCCGGCTGGATGCGGGGGCGATTGCGCGGCTTGTTGCCGCCGCCGATGCCTTTCCCGATGCGGCCATTCTGGCGCCAATGCTTTGCGATGAAGACGGCGCGCGGGTGCGGTCTTGGGATGTGGAACAACTGCATCGTCGGTTGCTTTCGCGCAAACGTGGCGCCGAGGCTTGGCCAGAGGGGCCGTTATGCGCGGAATTCCTCTCGGGCGCTTGCATGTTGCTGCGGGCTTCCGATGGGCTGCGCTTCGATGAAGCTTTCTTCCTGTTTTATGAGGATGACGCGATTTGCGCCGCCGCCCGCGCGAAGGGGCGTAGCCTGGTGCTGGTGCCGGATGCCGTGATGCATCACGCGGGGGGCGGTTCTTCCGCGCCATCGCAAGCGCTTTCTGCCTTCAAGGCGCGGCATATGGCCTGGAGCCGGCTGAATTACATGGTGCTGATGCAGGGTAGCGCGGCGGCGCAGCACGAAGCCTGGGCGCGGGTGTGGCATCACAGCGGCAAGGCTGTTGGGCATGGGCTCACGCTGCGCTTGGAAAAATTGCGCGCCGATCTGGCGGGGCTTGGCGGGACACTGGCTTGGATGCGCGGGCGCCGCGCCTGATTGCGCTACGCCCCCAACATCTTCCGCGCGACGATCAGGCGCATGATCTCATTCGTGCCTTCCAAAATCCGATGCACGCGCAAATCACGCACGATTTTCTCAACGCCATATTCCGCCAAATAGCCATAGCCACCCAGCAATTGCAGCGCATCATCCGCGACGCGAGACGCGGTATCGGTGACGAAGCGCTTGGCCATCGCGCAATACATGGTGGCGTCTGGCTCTCCGCCATCAAGCTTGGCGCAGGCACGCCACAGCAGCGCGCGCGCCGCTTCCAATTCAATGCGCATATCGGCCAGCTTGAATTGGGTGTTCTGGAAATCGCTGATTGCCTTGCCAAAGGCGCGGCGTTCTTGCGTGTAGCGAAGCGCGATATCCAAAGCCGCTTCCGCGCCACCCAGCGAACAGGCAGCGATATTCAAGCGCCCACCATCCAAACCCGCCATGGCGAAACGAAACCCCTGCCCTTCCCCGCCCAGCAAGGCATCCGCGCCGACGCGCGCATCTTCCAAAATCACCTGCCGCGTCGGCTGCGCATTCCAACCCATTTTGCGTTCAACCGCACCGAAGGAAAGCCCCGGCGTATCCTTCGGGATCAGAAGCGCGGAAACACCGCCTGGCCCGTCGCCGCCGGTGCGCAACATGGTCAAGTATAGATCAGACGCGCCGGCGCCTGAGATGAATTGCTTGGTGCCATTCAGCACATAGCCCTGATTATCGCGTGTGGCGCGGCCTTTCAGCGCTGCCGCATCGCTGCCGGAACCAGGTTCTGTCAGGCAATAGGAAGCAATCGCTTCCATGGTAATCAGCTTCGGCAACCAGGCGCTGCGCTGCGCATCATTGCCGAAGCGGTCAATCATCCAGGCGACCATATTATGGATGGACATGAAGGCGCTGATGGTGGGGCAGCCGGTCGCGAGTGCTTCAAAAACCACCGCCGCATCAAGCCGCGTCAGGCCCGCACCACCGGAGGCTTCCCGCACATAAAGCGCCGCCATGCCAAGCGCTGCTGCTTCGCGCATTTCTGCCACCGGGAAATGCTGGTCCTTGTCCCATTGCAGGGCTTTCGGCGCCAGCACGTCACGGGCGAAGTCTCGCGCCACAGATTGCAGCGCGCGGGTTTCTTCCGGCAGGTCGAAGGTGATGGCGTTCATGCTGAGATTCCGTTGGCGATATCAGCCATGCGTGCGCGTGCGGCGGCCAAGTTGCGCGCCTTCACATGGCCAAACCCCTTGATACCGGCAGCGGCTTCCGCCCAATCGCAAATCGCGCTGTGGGTTTCGGGTGAAAGCCTGGGCAGCAGCGCTTCAAGCCCCGCGCGATATTCGCCCGGTAGTGCGCGTTCTTCGCGCCTTTCCGTGGTGCGCGCGAAAGGATCAAGCCAGGTGCCGCGCAGGAACTTGCCGTGGCGCAGCAGGCCCATTGCCTTCAGCATCCAGGGGCCAAATTCCTGTTTCACGGGCAAGCCCGTATCCGGGTTCAGCTTGGTCATGATCGGCGGCGCCAGATGCATCTCAATGCGCTGCGTGCCCGTAAAACCCTGCGTCAGCATGCTGCGCCATTCCGGCAGGCTATGCAGCCGCGCCACTTCATATTCATCCTTATAGGCCATGAGGCGAAAAAACTGCCGCGCCACGGCGCGTGAGAGCCGTTCTTCGCCAGGAACAGCAGCCGCTTCTGCCGCGCGGATGCGCGCCACAAAATCCTGATAGCGCCGTGCATAGCGCGCAGACTGATAGGCTTTCAAATCTTCGCTGAAGCGCGCGATCATCTCATCCAAGGTTTCCGGCCCGCGCGGTGCTTCGGGCGCCTCAGTCGCGGCGATGCGGCCCAGCGCGAAGGCCCCCTTGTTGCGCTCCACTGCCGCGCCATTCAGTTCAATGGCGCGCAGGATTGCCTCGGCCGAAAGCGGCACAAGCCCACGCTGCCAGGCAAAGCCCAGCATGAAAGGGTTGAGGTAGATCGCATCACCCAAATCACGCTCAACACGGGAAAGCGCCGGAATGGCGAGTGCTTCACGGCAGGCAGCACCCAGGCTTTGCAGCATGGCGCCGTTTTCGTAGCGCGTTTCAGTTTCCTTCACGAATTGTGCCGTCGGCGACAAATCCGCATTCACAATCGCCGTACTGCGTGCGGAGCCAAGCAAGGGCCGCGCGGTTCGGCCATGCGCTACCACCATATCGGCGGCGAGCAGCAAATCCGCTTCCCCCGCCGCAATGCGCGCGCCAGATAATTCATCCGCCGCCGCGCCCACCGGGCCGATACGGAGCTGCGCGTAAACGCCACCGCCCTTTTGGGCGAGACCCAAAAAATCCAGTGTGCGCACGGGCCTTCCTTCCAGATGCGCGGCCTGCGCCAGAATGGCCGCCATGGAAGACACCCCCTGCCCACCCACACCGGCGATCAGCAGATTCCATGCCTCACCCTGAATCGCGGGCAGGCTTGGTTCCGGCGGCAAAGGCGGCAGCGTGATCGCCGCAGGGCGCGCGGGTTCCGCGCCAATCAGGCTGACGAAAGATGGGCAGAAACCCTCGACACAGGAAAAATCCTGATTGCAAGCAGATTGATCAATGCGGCGCTTCCGCCCAAAGGGCGTTTCAATCGGTTCCACCGCCAGGCAATTCGACGCGCGGGAGCAATCGCCGCAATCCTCACAGATGCGTGGATTGATCGCGATGCGGCGGTTGGCGCGCGGCGCCAAATCGCGCTTGCGCTTGCGGCGGCGTTCGGTGGCGCATTCCTGATCATAGATGATGGCGGTGACACCCTTCACCGCGCGCAATTCCTTCTGCACGGCATCAAGCCGCGAACGGTGATGAAAGCCAACCGTGGATGGGAACAGCGGATCGCCGCGATGCCGGTCCGGATCATCGGAAACAACCTCAATCCGCCCCACGCCTTCGCCATGCAATTGCGCGGCGACATGCGGCACATCAATCTCGCCTTCCGGGGCTTGCCCACCGGTCATGGCGACAGCGCTATTCACCAGAATCTTGAAGGTGATATTGGACTTGGATGCCACCGCAAAGCGCACGGAAAGACTGCCGGAATGCGCATAGGTGCCATCGCCCATATTGGCGAAGATATGCTCCTGGCTGGTGAAATGTTCCTGCCCGATCCAGGCGGAACCCTCGCCGCCCATTTGGCAGAAGAAATCCGTATCGCGGTTCATGAAGCGCGCGAGGTAATGACATCCGATGCCGGCCAAGGCGCGGCTGCCTTCCGGCACGCGGGTTGAGGTATTATGCGGGCAGCCCGGGCAGAAATACGGGTCGCGCCCATGCACCGGCGCTTGATCGCCTTCCGCCAAGGCTTGCAGCGCCGCCATGCGCGCCAGCATGGCATTGGTGCGAAACGCCTGCGGCAAACGGGCGAAAAGCGCGCGCAGGATGGCGGCGGAATCAAGCTCACTCAGATCAGACAGCAAAGGCCGCCCCGCTTCGTCGCGCTTGCCGGTAATGCGCGGGCGGCGATCCATGTGAAACAGCGCATCGCGCAACTGCCATTCCAGGAAAGATCGGCGATCTTCGATCACCAGGATTTCCTCAAGCCCTTCGGCAAAGGCGCGGGCGGCATCGGCATCCAAAGGCCAGGCAAGACCCACTTTCCAAATGCGCAAACCCTGGGCGCGGGCGAAATCTTCTGAAATGCCGGCTTCCGCCAAAGCCTGACGCAACACCGTGAATGCCTTGCCGCGCACGGCGATGCCAAAGCGCGCATCGGGGCTATCCAGCACCATGCGGTCAATGCCATTGGTCCGCGCAAAAGCATTGGCGCGCGGCAGTTTGGCATGGCGCAGGCGTTCTTCCTGCAACATCGGCGTATCGGTGGCGCGGATATGCACGCCATCGGGCGGCGTGGGCAGGCCCTGCGGTTCGCGCGTGACGTAAAGCGCTGGGTCCAGCATCACCGTCATGGTGGCGTCCATGGTGTCGGCCACGCATTTCATGCCAACCCA
This sequence comes from Roseomonas sp., assembly GCA_020249145.1. Taxonomy (GTDB): domain Bacteria; phylum Pseudomonadota; class Alphaproteobacteria; order Acetobacterales; family Acetobacteraceae; genus Neoroseomonas. The sequence continues at coordinate 71,549 of JADCGF010000010.1, forward strand.
GGTGCCAGCATAACGACTAAGCGCAATGCCCTTCAGCCCATATTCCAAAACCTCGCCCACATCGGCGGGATCGAGCATGGGGATTTCCAGATCCATGAAGGCATATTCGCAGCCCGATGTGATGGTGGAGGATTTGGAGGAAGGATCATCCCCCGCCAGCGCCAACACACCCCCGAGCGGCGCGCTGCCGGCGGAATTGGCATGGCGCAGCACATCGCCGGAACGATCAACGCCGGGCCCCTTGCCATACCAAATGCCGAAAACGCCATCCAAACGCGCGCCTGGTGTCAGATGCACCTGCTGCGAACCCCAAATCGCGGTCGCGGCCAAATCCTCATTCAGCCCAGGCTGGAACACCACATCATGCGCACGCAGCCGTTCCGCCTGGCGCGCCAATTCGCGGTCAAAAGCGCCGAGGGGCGATCCGCGATAGCCGGAAATGAAACCCCCGGTGCGGAAGCCCTCAGCCGCATCCATTTCCTGGCGCAGCATCGGCAGGCGCACCAGCGCATGCGTCCCTGTGAGCAGGACAGGCCCTGTGCGGGCTTCCCAACGTTCTTCGAGCGTGGCCTCAGGCCGGATGATGCTTCCCATGGGGCCTATTGTGGCGATTGGCGGGGCGAATGCCAATCACCAAATCAGGGCTTAGTGATTGGCCTCGGCGTGATCAAAATGCGACTTGATCGTGTGGAAGATGCAAAGCACCCCCAAGCCAATCAGCCCGAAGCCGAAAATGCTCATGCCGATATCCTGCGCAGCGGCAGCAGCGAAAAGGCCAAGCAAAGCCAGCAGGCCGTAAAGGGCCAGGAAGAAAACGCGGGCACCGGTCATGGCGGTGGGTCCTTTCCAGGTTGATCGTCAAACAGGATCCGGGCGGCGGCGCCTTCCAGATCATCATATTGGCGCGAACGCAGCGCCCAAAGAAAACCAATCAGGCCAAGCGCGCCGAGCAGCAGCGAAACCGGCACCAGCAGGATCAAAGCTTCCATGGCCTACCCCCTTCCCGCGCGCAAAGCATTGCCGATGACAATAAGCGATGATGAAGCCATCACCAGCGCCGCGATCAGCGGATTGACCAGCCCGGCAATCGCCGCCGGCACGGCAATGGCGTTATAGGCCAGCGAAAAGCCGATATTCTGCCGCGCCAGGATTTGCGCGCGGCGCGCGATGCGAATGGCCTCTGGCAACACCGCCAAGCCTTCGCGTTGCAAGACGATATCGGCTGTGGTTTGCGCAAGGTCCGTGGCGCCCGCAGGGCTTGCCGCAACATGCGCGGCGGCAAGGGCTGCGGCATCATTGATGCCATCACCCACCATCAGCGGGCGCCGGCCTGCGGCCTTCAGGCTTTCGATGTAAGCGGCCTTGGCGTGTGGATCAGCCTCGGCCTGCCAGGTTTCAATGCCGGAAGCGGCGGCGGCGGAGGCAACCGCGCCCGGGCCATCACCGGAAAGCAATTCAACCGGCAGCCCAAGCGCCTTCAGATCCGCGACCGCTTGCGGCGCATCCGCGCGCAGCCGATCAGCGAAGCGGAAGATCACCGGCGTGGCATCGGCGCTGGCGCGAAACACCAACACCATGCCATCGCTGACACCTGCCACATCGCAAAACACTGGCGAGCCCAAACGCGCCGCGCCTGCTTCCAACCCCTGCCCAGGTACTTCGCGCGTACCGTCCATCAAGGGCGCTTCTGGGCACGCGCGGACCAGCGCCTTGGCCAAGGGGTGGCGCGATGCGCGCGCCAGGCCTGCCGCTGTCCGCAGTGTTTGCGGGTCCTGGCCTTCCGGGATCAGCACCGGGCGGCCTTCGGTCAGCGTGCCGGTCTTGTCTAGCACCGCGCAATCCGCCGTGGCCAAGCGTTCCAGCGCGGTTGGTGAGGCAACCAGCACGCCGCGTTTGAATAAGGCACCATTCGCCACCACCTGCACCGCCGGCACGGCAATCGCCAAGCCACAGGGGCAGGTGATCAGCAGCACGCAAACCGCATTCACCAAGGCTTCCTGCCACAGCACGCCAAAACCCAGCCACCACAACAGGAAAGTTGCGACGGCGATAGCATGGGCAATCGGCACATAAAACCGTGCCGCACGATCCGCGATGGAAACAAAGCGCCCCTTGGCTTGTTCCGCCGCTTCCAACAGCCGCGCCATGGCGGCGAGGGAGCCATCACGCGCCGGTGCCGTTACTTCCAAGGTAAAGGGCGCGCCCATATTCACCGCGCCGGCCGGCAAAGCGATACCCGCCGCAAAACCACGCGGCAGGCTTTCGCCTGTGGTAGCCGCAGTATCCAACAAGGTTTCAACCACAGCACGACCATCCAGCCGCAGCGTTTCGCCCGCTGCAATCTGCAAACGCTGCCCGGCTTCCACCGCCGCCACCGGCACCAGCCGCGCGGTGTCATCCGGTGCCAGCAGCGTCACCATGCCATCCTGAAGTGCCAGCAATTCCGCCACTGCCTGCCGCGCCTTCTTCCGCGCGGCGCGATCCAGCACGCGGCCCGCGAGCAGCAATGCCAGCAAGGCCGTTGCGCCATCAAACCAAGTATAGGGGCCGTTGCGGAAGGTCTCGACCAGGCTCATGCCCGCCGTCGCCAGCACACCGAGCGAGACCGCCATATCCATATTCACGCGCCCGGCGCGGAGCGCATTGGCGGCGGAACGGTAAAACGGCATGCCCGCCACCAGCACCGTCGGCAGGCCGATCAATGCCGCCAGCCAATGCATGAATTCGCGCGTATGCGCGCCCATATCCTCACCCACCCAGACGGCGATGGAAACAAGCATCACATTCATCGCGCCAAAGGCAGCGATGCCAAGCGCTCGGATCAATGCGCGGCCTTCGACATCCTCAGAAGCGCGCAGGCAAGCAGGCGTATAGGGTGCCACGCGAAAGCCAAGGCGAGACAGTAGCGCGATCAATTCATTGCCGCGCGCGGCGTCACCACGCCAGCGTAAATCCAGCCGACGCGTAGAGAAAGAAACGCGCGCCTTGATTACATCAGGCTTGGCAGCCAGCGCCTGTTCCACCAACCAAACACAGGCGCCGCAGGTAAGGCCGGAGATCATCAGTTCAAGCGATTTCACGCCATCAGCATCATCGCGGATCAGCGGCAGTGCATCAAAACTGGGCGCGGCGATTTCCGGACGCAACACACCATCCGCGCCTTCGCGCCGGCGATAAAACGCATCCAGCCCAAGGCCGCGCACCAGGCCATAGGCTGTTTCGCAACCAGAACAGCAAAAGCGCCCCTGGCCAGGCGCCAGCGCCGCGCCGCAATGGGCGCAGGCGGCAGCGCTTTGCGGCGCCTCGGCGATCAGGGGGCGTTGCAGATCAGTCATGGCAGGATGAAGCGCTTGCGCAAGTCAAAAGCCGTGCCGGCTTCATCGAAAAATGTAATCCGCGCCTCCCATTGCCCGGCGCGCAAGGGCTCGAGCCGCGCGGCGAAGCGCCCATTACCCGTGGCAGTAAAACCAAGCGGCACTTCCACGCCTTCCAGCGGGCGCAGCATCACGCCCTCCACACGGCCATGCAGCGGTTGTTGCGCGGCATCCTGCATGGCAAGGCGCAGCATGCCGGCTTCCAAGGTGATGTCTCCACGCCAGCCAAGCGCATCCTGCCGCGCCGCTTCCGCCAATACCTGATCATAACCGCGGCCACGTTCATAGGCGCGCGGTACAGTAACACCCGTGAAGGTGGAAAGCGCGAACCAGACAAACAAGGCATTGACGGCCACCACAAGCGTCATGCCGCCTACGAATACCCAAGGGATCCAGTGGCCGCGCTTCGGGTCATGATCGCGTTGCATGGTTATGCTCATGGTTTGGGCCCCAGAAAGACGCTGGTTTGGCTGGTGGCGGGGCGGTTCGCGCCATCCAGCAGACGGAAGGTGATGGGTGTGGATTCCTGTAAGCGCGCACCAGCGGGGGCGGTGATGAAAACACGATATTGCGTAATGCCATCGGCGCGGCGTGAGAGCGTGTAGCGCCCTTCGCCAGCGGCTTCCACATCCTGCACGGTCAGGCGTAGCCCGGCGGGCGCTTCCAGCGTGAGCGTCAGCGGCGCGTCATCATGCGTTTTGTTCACAATTTTCACCGTATAGGCATTGCGAATACCGCCATCCGCAAGCCGGACGAAAAGCGGGGCGCGATCGCGCAGCACCGTGACATCCAAGGTGGAGCGCATCAGGAAGGCGCCCAGCATCACCAGCGCCACCACGGCCAGGGCGCTGGCATACATGATGGTACGCGGGCGGATGAAGCGCGGCACGCGGCGCGCGGCCATGCCGGCCTGCTGACGCAGAGGCCCCGGCGGCAAAGCAGCCGCAGCAGCGGCGCTGGCGGAGAGATTCTTCAAGGTCTCAAAAGCAACCAACCCCTTGGGCCGGTCAAGCTTGCCCATCACTGAATCGCAGGCATCAATGCAAAGCCCGCAACCGATGCATTCAAGTTGTTGGCCATCCCTAATGTCAATGCCTGTCGGGCAGACATGCACGCAGGCCGCACAATCCACGCAATCGCCAACCCCATCCGCCTTGGCCTTGCCGCGCGGTTCGCCGCGCCAATCGCGATAGGTAACAACGAGAGAATTTTCATCCAGCATCGCTGCCTGAAAGCGTGGCCAGGGGCACATATAGACGCAGACCTGTTCGCGCGCCCAACCCGCCAGCAGATAGGTAAAACCAGCAAACAGCGCGAAGAAGAAATAGACCATGGTGCCGGCTTCGCCGGTAAAGAATTGGCGCGTGATGGTCGGCGCATCATTGAAATACATGATCCAGGCGCCACCCGTGGCGGCGGCGATGAGTATCCAGGCGCCATGCTTCGCTACCTTGCGCGACCAATAAGCCCCATTGCGCGGGCCAGCATCCAGCTTCATGCGCGCATTGCGATCACCTTCGATCCAGCGTTCCACAAACATGAAAAGATCGGTCCAGACCGTTTGCGGGCAGGTGAACCCGCACCAGAGCCGCCCGAACAGCGATGAAACCGCGAAAAGCGCGAAGGCACCAAGGATCAAGGCGCCGGTGAGGAAATAGATTTCCTGTGGCCAAATCTCGATCCAGAAGAAGAACAGCCGCGCATTGGTCATATCCACCAGCACGGCCTGATCGGGCATGCCCGGGCCACGATCCCAACGCAGCCAGGGCACCAGGTAGTAAAGCGCGAGGCAAAGGATCAGCACCGCCCATTTCACGCTGCGAACCTTGCCGAAGACCGCCTTCGGATAGACACGCTGACGATCAGCATAAAGCGAAGGGGCAGCGGCTGGCGCCACACCTTCCGGCTTCAGCCTATCGGGGGTTTTGATCTCGCCCATGGGAAGTGACCGCGCTTTTCCTATTCACCGCCGCCAAGGCTATGCACATAGACGGTCAGCATATTGATGATGGCAGGATCAAGCCGCTTGCCCCAGCTTGGCATGACACCGGCGCGCGCATTCGCAATGCTGTGCATTATGGATGCCTTGTCGCCACCATAAAGCCATACCTGATCGGTCAGTCGCGGCGCGCCGACATCGCGAATACCTTCGCCCTTCTCGCCATGGCAGGAAGCGCAGTTTTCGGTATAGAGTTCCGCGCCCCGTGTGGCCGCTGCCTTATCGGTGGCGCGATTGGTGAGCGACAGAACGTGTTCCGCGACATCATTAATCTGCGCGCGCGTCAGCACGCCATCGGTCAGGAAGCGCGGCATTTGGCTTTGGCGCTGATCATCGCTTTCATTGGCGCGAACGCCATGCACAATGGTGTGATGAATGGCATCAAGGCTGCCGCCCCAGATCCATTCATCATCGGCCAACGACGGAAAACCGCCAAGCGCGCCCTGCCCGCCCGCACCATGGCAGCTTGCGCAGTTATTGGCGAAGGCGCCGCGGCCACCCGCCATGGCGAAGGCGCGCAATTCCGGATCAGCCGCAATCTGCGCCGGCGTTGCGGCGCGCAGGCGTGACATCATCGGCGCCATGCGCGCTTCCGCCTGCTGCACATCACGCATCACCGCTTCACGCGCGATCCAGCCTGAAGTGCCGGTGGCGCCCGGAATGGGCAGTGCCGGATAGATCACCACCCAAACCAGGCTGAAGGCGATGGTCGCGTAAAAGGTCCACAGCCACCATTTGGGCAAAGGCGTATTGAGCTCCTTCAGCCCATCCCATTCATGGCCGGTGGTATTTTGACCGCTCAAGCTGTCTTTTTCGATTTTCGTTGGCATGACCGTTACTCCTTACGAACGGGGCTGCGCGCGGTCATCGCGCAGCGGCATATCGGCAAGGGATTCGAAATGCTTGCGGCGCGATGGCCGCAGCACGAACCAAAGCATTCCAAGGAACAGGATAAAGAACCAAACCACCCAAAGGGCGCGAAGCGCGGGGTAGAGTTCAACCAGGCTTTGCATCTTCTGCGCCCCCTATTGCTGGCGAAGCTGCGCCGGCGTCACATCGCGGAAATCCACGAGTGTGCCGAGCATTTGCAGGTAAGCGACCAGCGCATCCATTTCCGTGATGCGCACGGGATCGCCATCAAAGGCTGCCTGACGGGCGCGCGCATAACGGGCATTGAAGGCCGTTGCATCCGCATCCGGTCGCGCCTGGGCTTCCAGATCAGCCTTGGCATTCGCGATCATCTCATCGCTGTAAGGCACGCCAACGGCGCGCAGCGCGCGCAGATGATCCGCTACACGTTCATAATCCAATGGCCGATCCAGGAAGGAATAGGGCGGCATGATGGAAGCCGGCACCACCGCGCGCGGGGAACGCAAATGCGCCGCATGCCAATCATCCGAATAACGCCCGCCAACCCGCGCCAGGTCAGGCCCGGTGCGCTTGGAACCCCATTGGAAGGGGTGATCATACATGCTTTCCGCCGCCAGGCTGAAATGGCCATAGCGTTCCAATTCATCGCGGAAGGGGCGGATCATCTGGCTATGGCAGACATAGCAGCCTTCGCGCACATAGATATTGCGCCCCATTTGCTCAAGCGGTGTATAGGGCCTGATGCCCTGCACTCGTTCAATCGTGGTTTCCACGGCGAAAAGTGGGACGATCTGCACCAGACCGCCGATGGAAACCGTGAGCAGCGTCAGCACGCCCATCAGGACAACATTGCGTTCAATGACGCCGTGGTCACGAAGCCAGCGGAACATTTGCCAATCCTCCTTTATTCCGCCGCGACGGCATGGGCAGGGACAAGACGCGGCGCGGGTTCCGCGGCTTCCCCATCAGTGACGGTCTTCCAGAGATTGAAGGCCATGATCAGCCCGCCGGTCAGATAGAGCACCCCGCCAAGCGCGCGGATGACGTAATAGGGGTGCATGGCTTCCACCGTTTCCACGAAGGAATATTGCAGGAAGCCGAGTTCATCAAAGGCGCGCCACATCAGGCCTTGCATGATGCCGGATACCCACATGGCGGTGATGTAGAACACGATCCCAAGGGTCGCGACCCAGAAATGCCAGGAGATCAGGCGTTCACTCCAGATCGCTTTCTTCCGCCATAGCACTGGGAAAAGATAGTAAAGCGCCCCGAAGGTGATGAAGCCGACCCAGCCCATGGCACCGGAATGCACATGCCCGATGGTCCAATCCGTGTAATGCGACAGGCCATTCACGGCCTTGATGGACATGACCGGACCTTCAAAGGTGGACATGCCGTAAAAGCCCACGGCAGCAACGGAAAAGCGCAGCGCCGGATTGGTGCGCAGCTTGTCCCATGCGCCGGAGAGCGTCATGAGGCCATTGATCATGCCACCCCAGGAAGGCATCCAGAGCATGATCGAAAACACCATGCCAAGTGTCTGCGCCCAATCCGGCAGCGCGGTATAGTGCAGATGGTGCGGACCTGCCCAGATATACAAAAAAATCAAGGTCCAGAAATGGATGATCGAAAGCCTGTAGGAATAGACTGGCCGGTCCGCCTGCTTCGGGATGAAGTAATACATCATCCCCAGAAAGCCGGCAGTCAGGAAGAAACCGACCGCATTATGGCCGTACCACCATTGGATCATGGCCCCCTGCACACCAGGCGTGGCGGAATAGGAATGCGATGAACCAAGGCTGATCGGGATAGAGATATTATTGCCGACATGCAGCATGGCCACGGTGATGATGAAGGCAAGAAAGAACCAATTCGCCACATAGATATGTGGTTCTTCCCGGCGCATGATGGTGCCGCCAAAGGCGATCAGGTAGAAAACCCAAACCACCGTCAGCCACGCATCCACATACCATTCCGGTTCGGCATATTCCTTGCCCTGGCTGATGCCCAGCACATAGCCAAGGGCTGCCGTGACGATGACGAATTGATAGCCCCAGAACAGGAACCACCCCATATCATCGCCGCCGAACAGCCTGGCGCGGCAGGTGCGCTGCACGACGAAAAGGCTGGTGCAGAAAAGCGCATTGCCGCCAAAGGCGAAAATCACCGCGCTGGTATGCACCGGGCGCAGCCGCCCGAAGCTCGTCCATTCCAGGTCAAGATTGAGCAGCGGAAAGGCGAGCTGCAACGCGATGACGACGCCCACCAAAAACCCCACAACGCCCCAAAAGGCGGTGGCGATGGCAAAGGCGCGGATTGGTCCTTCCACGTAAACTGGCGAATCTGCCGGCGCGTAATGCCCTGCGGTGGCTGTAGCGGCCATGCTTGGTCTCCCTCAAGACGCGGGACTCGGAATCAGCCGCGCTGGGGAGCAGGTAAGAACCATGGGCCTGCGCCGTCCTTGATCAGGATCAATTTTGTCAGGCGGCTCTGCGCTAATTTGCGGGACCAATCGCCCCGGCTTTGCGTCGGTGGGACAAGCGGAGGAAGCTTTCATGCCAAGCGATGCAGCCTTTGCGCCGCGCCGGCTTACCATTCGGAAGGTGGCGCCTGACCGTCCCTGGGTCTGGCTGAATGCCGGCTGGCGCGATTTGATGGCCAATCCAAGGATCGGCTTTTTCTATGGTGGCGCCTTGGCCGCCGCTGGTTGGCTGCTTATTCTGATCCTCCTTGGTGTGCGCTCTGCCTGGGTGATTCTGCCGGCCTCGGCAGGGTTTTTCATGATCGCCCCCTTGCTCGCGACCGGGCTTTATGAAGCCAGTCGGCTCCGCGCTGAGGGCAAGCCTGCCACCTTCAACGATTGTTTGCGCGGCTTCACGCGCAATGGTCAGCAGCTTGCGTTTTTGGGCGTGGTGCTGGTGATCCTGCATTTGTTCTGGGTGCGCGTGGCAGCGCTGATTTTCATGCTGATGTTTGGCATCAATTTCACGCCGGGCATCGAAAACCTGCCGATGGCCATGCTGCGTTCGGATATGCTGCTGCCCTTCCTGATTGTCGGCACCGGCGCGGGCGCCATTCTGGCGGCGGCGGCCTTTGCGATCTCGGCGATTTCAATCCCGATCCTGGTGGACCGCGATGTTTCGGCCATGGAAGCGATTATGCTTTCCATCCGCGCGGTGCTCACCAATCCGGGCGCCATGATCTTCTGGGCCGGGCTGATTGTGGTTTTTACCGCCATGGCGATGGCGCCCTTCTTCCTGGGCCTTGCGCTGGTGGTGCCGTTGATCGGGCATGCTACTTGGCACGCCTATCAGGATCTGGTTGTCGAAGCCTGATCAGGGGCGCATGGTCAGCGCGGCCAGGCCCGTGCCGCGCAAGGGTTCCGCGATGCGCGCAAAATCGCACAGCAGCGGGCGAGTTTCGCGCGGGTCTATGATTTCCTCCACCCAGAAAGCCTCGGCGGTGCGGAAGGGGGAACGCAGCTTTTGCAAGCGCTCATCAATTTCGGCGATTTTTGCGACCGGGTCCGTCGCCGCATTCACCTCTGCCGCGTAAGCCGCCTCAATCCCGCCTTCCAGTGGCAGGGAACCCCAGCGCCCGGATGGCCAAGCATAGCGCATGGAATAGCGCCCGGCAGGTTGGTGCACCACGCCGGCAACGCCAAAGGCATTGCGCAAAATCACCGTGCACCAGGGCGCGCGGCATTGATTGACGGCGGCCATGGCGCGCACACCCCAACGGATGGTGGCGGTTTTCTCTGCCTCCAACCCCACGGCGAAGCCTGGGCAATCCATGAGATACACCACCGGCAGATGAAAGGTTTCGGCCATATCCACAAAGCGGATGATCTTGGCGCAGGCATCGGCCGTCCAGGACCCGCCGGAAAACACCGGGTCCGACGCCATCACCGCGACAGGCAGGCCATCCAAGCGCGCAAGGCCGGTGATAATGGGCCGGCCAAACCAGCGGCCCATTTCAAAAAAACTGCCCTTGTCGAACAGGGTTTCGATAATCGGGCGCATCTTATAGGCTTGGCGCGGGTCGCGCGGGATCACGCTGATCAGCTTGGCATCGCGGCGTTCAGGGTCATCGCGCGAACGCAGCCGGGGCGAGACTTCAAACACCGATTGCGGCATATACGAAAGAAAGCGGCGCGCGGCGGCGAAGGCTTCTTCTTCCGTCTCCACCGCATCATCCACGGCGCCGGCCTTGCATTGAATTTCCCACCCGCCCAGGTCGCGTTTGTCGAGCTTTTCGCCAAGCCGCGCCACCACCGGCGGGCCGGCGACAAACATGGCGGAAGATTTCGTCATCACTGAATAATGCGACGCCGCCAGCCGCGCCGCGCCAAGCCCCGCAACTGACCCAAGCCCGAGCGCCACCACCGGCACCAGGCCTAAATTCTGCGCAGTGAGGTGATAAAGCTGCGTGCCACCAACGCCGCCCGGCAGATTGGCGCGGCCTGTGGTTTCAATGGTCTTCACCGAACCGCCACCGCCGGAGCCTTCAATCATGCGAATGATCGGTAGGCGTAATTCATTGGCCATGCGTTCCGCCATGATGGGCTTTTCGCGAATGGTCGCATCCGCACTGCCGCCGCGCACGGTGAAATCATCGCCCAGCACCACCACCGGGCGGCCATCAATCTCCGCACGGCCCATGACGCAGTTGGAAGGTGTGAGCGTCTCCAGATCACCCTTGGCGTCATATTCGCCGCGCCCGGCAATGGCGCCGACTTCGTGGAATGTATCCTTGTCCACAAGCTTCAGCACACGTTCGCGCACCGTGAGCCGCCCGCCATCATGCTGGCGCTTCACCTTATCTGGCCCGCCCATGGCTTCGGCCATCTTGCGGCGGCGGTTAAGTTCATCGATTTCCGGTTGCCAAGTCATAAGGCGTTTCCCTGGGTCTTGTTACGGGCAGTGTCACGCGAGACACCGCGCCCTGCAAGCGGGCGTTGTCGCAGGCGCGCCGAACCCCCATGATAAGCGTGAGCCATCCGCACAGAGAGAGGCACCATGCCGATTGATGAAAGCCTGAAATTCCTGCCCGTGAATATCGCCGTGCTGACCGTGAGCGACACGCGCGACATGGCGAGCGACCGTTCCGGCCAAACGCTACAGGACAGGATTGAAACCGCGCGGCATCACTGCGTCGCGCGCGAAATTGTGAAGGATGACCCGGACGCGATTGAAGCCGTGCTGCGCCGTTGGATTGCGGACCCCGCCGTGGATTGCGTCATCACCACCGGCGGTACGGGCATCACGGGCCGTGATGTGACACCGGAAGCCTTCAAGCGCGTGCTGGAGAAAGAAATCGAAGGCTTCGGCGAATTATTCCGCTGGATCAGTTTTCAGAAGATTGGCACATCAACCATTCAATCCCGCGCCATGGGTGGTGTGGCCGGCGGCACCTATCTTTTCGCGCTGCCGGGTTCAACCGGCGCCTGCAAGGATGGCTGGGATGAAATTCTGCGCTTCCAATTGGATTCGCGGCACCGCCCCTGCAATCTGGTGGAGCTGATGCCGCGCCTATTGGAACATCTGAAGCCCGTGTGACGGGCGCGCGAGGGACGCATACACCCCTCGCGCGTTAAGCCTTACGCTGCTTTGGAAGTCGCCAGCGCCTTCCACACGCTTTCCGGCGTGGCCGGCATATCAATATGCTTCACGCCATCACCGGCCAAAGCATCCACCACGGCATTGATCAAGGCGGGCGGGCTGCCCACCGCGCCGGCTTCACCCGCACCCTTCACGCCAAGCGGATTGGTCTCACACGGCACTTCGATGAAATCCACGTCAATATTCGGCAGATCATCGGCGCGCGGCAGCGCGTAATCCATGAAGGACGCTGAAAGAAGCTGGCCGCTTTCCGCATCAAAGGCAGTGCGTTCAAGCATGGCCTGGCCAATGCCCTGCGCCACACCACCATGCACCTGGCCACGCACGATCAGCGGGTTCAGCGCATGTCCGACATCATCAATCACCACGTAATTCGCGACCTTGATGATGCCGGTATCGGGGTCCACCTCAACCTCCGCGGCGTGGCAGCCATTGGGGAAGGTGTGGGATTTGATCTGCGCCACTTCCAAAGCATCCAGCAGCGTCACCTCCTGGCCCTTCGCAGCGCGCGCCTTCTGCGCTGCGGCCAATTCCAGAATGCCGATGCCCTTATCGGTGCCGACCACGCCAAAGCGGCCATTGGCAGTGGTGAATTCAATATCGGCGACTGCGGCTTCCAAATGCTCAGACGCTGCCTTCTTGCCCTTTTCAACAACCGATGCCGCCGTCACCAGAATGGCCTGGCCTTCGGAATAAAGGCTGCGCGCACCACCCGTGCCGCCGCCCGAAGGCAGGCTTGCGGAATCGCCCTGACGCACGCGGATTTTTTCAATCGGGATGCCAAGCTCATGGCTGGTCAGCATGGCATAGGCGGTTTCATGCCCCTGCCCCGTGCTTTGTGTCCCGACATAAACATCCACGAAACCATCATCGGCAAAACGCACCGCAGCGTTTTCCGTGGCATCGCCACCCGTCGCTTCCAGGTAATAGGCAAAGCCAATGCCGCGCCTTTTGCCACGCCTTTGGCTTTCCGCCCGCCGCGCCGCAAAGCCGGACCAATTCAGCTTTTCCAAGGCAGTGTCCATGAGTTTCGCAAACTCACCTGAATCATAGCGCTGCCCCATGGCGGAGACATATGGCATGGCGGAAGACGGCACCATGTTCCGTTTGCGGATCGCGACACGATCCATGCCCATTTCCTGCGCCGCGGTATCAATCAGGCGTTCCACCAGATAATTGCTCTCAGGCCGCCCGGCACCGCGATAGGCATCCACCGGCACGGTATTGGTAATCACGCCAACAACATTGGCGTAGATGGCGCCGAAATCATAAACGCTCGCCAGCACCTTGGTGCCGGCACCGGTCGGGATGAAGGGCGCGAAGGTGTTCAGATAGGCGCCCATATTCGCCCAATTCTTCGTGCGCAGCGCGAGGAACTTGCCATCCTTATCCAAGGCCAATTCGCCGGCAGTGATATTGTCCCGCCCATGGGTATCTGATTGGAAGGCTTCCGTGCGCTCGGACGTCCATTTCACCGGGCGCTTCAGGCGGCGCGCGGCGAAGCAGGTCAGCACATGTTCAGCATACAAGAACAGCTTCATGCCGAAGCCGCCGCCGACATCGGGGGTGACAACGCGGAAATGATCTTCCGGCAGGTTGAAGACGCTGCCGGCCAGAAGCTTGCGGACCAGCCAGGAGCCCTGGGTATTGGTGTGCAGCGTCCATTTATTGCTCGCGGCATCATAATCCGCCACCGCCGCGCGGGCTTCCATGCTGGCGACGACAACGCGGTTATTCACCACGGTCAGCCGCGTGATATGCGCGGCCTTGGCGAAAAGCGCATCGGTCTTGTCCTTGTCGCCGACATGCCAATCAAAGCAGGTATTATTCGGCGCACTCGGCCAGATTTGCGGCTGGCCTGGCTTGGTCGCGCTGGCGAGATCGGTGGCGGAGGGCAGGATTTCGTAATCCACCTCAATCGCCTCAGCGGCATCACGCGCCGCCTTGGCGCTTTCCGCCACCACAAAGGCGACCGGGTCACCCACATGGCGCACCACGCCTTCCGCCAGCACCGGGCGCGGCGTGGATGACAGCGGCGAGCCATCGCTATTCTTGAGCGGAATCAGGCAAGGCAGCGGGCCAAGCCCTTCGGCGGCCAGATCGGCTGCGGTATAAACCCCCAGCACCCCCGGCATGGCCTTGGCGGCGGCGGTGGAGATGGCCTTGATCGCCGCATGGGCATGGGGGCTGCGCAGCACCACGCCCTGGGCTTCGCCGGGCAGGCTGATATCGGCGGTGTATTGCCCATCGCCTTTCAAAAGCCTTGGGTCTTCGACACGACGAATGGATTGGCTGAGGCCGAATTTTGCCATGGCGAGGTACTCCTTGTTTCGCGTTAAGACTATCATTCAACAGGTGGGGGTGGGATGGAAAGGGGGGAAGGCCCAGCCGGGCAGGAATTGTCGTCGGGGCGGTGGCGATTGCGCCGAAGGCGCCACCCTGTCAGTTTACCCACCACCCTAAGAATGGAGAGGCAAGTTTCGTGTCAGATCAGGCAAAGCCACCAACACCCGATTCCATGCTCCTGACCGGGCGCTTTGGCATGCAGCTGGTGAAACAGACGGCAGGAAGCTGGTGGGTTTTCATGCTCCGCGGCGTGGCCGCCATTATTTTTGGGCTATTGATCTTCCTCTTCCCGGGGCTTGGTCTGGTCTTCATCCTGGCCTTTCTGGGGGCCTGGATGCTGTTCGATGGCATGGGGTCCATATTCCAGGCCGTAAAGGGCGGTCACCCAACCGGGGAGCGCAGCCGAACCTGGCTTTGGATTGACGGCATTATTTCCCTGCTGGCGGCAGCGGTGATCCTGTTGGCACCGGGGGTTTCGGCCATTGGCCTGCTGATTGTGACGGCTGCTTGGTTCCTTTTGTCAGGTGGGGCGCGGCTGATGCTGGCCTTCCGGCTTTCCTCCGTGCTGCTTGGGCTGCTCGGCGCCTTGAATATCGTGATCGGCGCCTGGATGCTGCTGCGCCCCGGGCCGGGCTTGCTCGCGGTGATCTGGATGGTGGCGCTGGAGGCGATCGTCATGGGCGCCATTATGGTCACCCTTGGCTGGCGCCTGAAGCACATCCATCAGAACCCGCATCAGGAAGCCGGGCAGACCAGGATTTGATCAGCCCTGGGGGAAACCCGCAGGCTCCACCTATGTGGTTCCCTGCCCCCAAGGAGCTTCCGCTCCGCCCCTTCGCCCGCCTGCCGGATCGCTTGCGGAATCTCCGCCGCACAAGCTGGGCGGATGCGAATCGCGCCGGCGCGCCGATTGACAGTTTCCTGGAAGGCCCCTGCTTTGATCGCGCGGGGCGCTTCCTGGTCACCGATATCCCGAATGGCCGCATCCTGCTGGTTGGCCCCGGTGAGGCTTGGGAAGTTCTGGCGGAATATGAGGGCTGGCCGAATGGCCTCGCGCTTGGTGCCGATGATGCGTTGCTGATCGCCGATTACCGCCATGGCTTGCTCAGCCTTGATCCGGCGCGCGGTTCCATCACGCCGCTTTTGGAAAATGTCGGCAGCGAGGGCTTTGTCGGCCTGAATGATGTGACGCTTGGCGCGAATGGCGCGATTTTCTTCACTGACCAAGGGCAAACCGGTCTGCAGGACCCGCGCGGGCGGGTTTATCGGCTAGCGCCCGATGGGCGGCTGGATCGGCTGATCTCCAACGGTCCCAGCCCCAATGGCATTGCGCTGAACAAGGCTGGCACGCATTGCTATGTGGCGATGACGCGTTCGTGCGAGGTCTGGCGCTTCGCACTCCGCGCGGACGCCATTGTGGGCAAGGCCAATCTGTTCTTCCGCACGCCGGCGGGTACGTCAGGGCCAGATGGCATGGCGGTGGATGTGCATGACCGGCTGTTCATCGCCAATCCCGGCCATGGCATGGTCTGGGGCGTGGATGCGCATGGCGTGCCGCTTTTCGCGCTGGATTGCCGGCCTTTTGGGCGCATGCCGACCAATTGCTGCTTCGCGCCGGACGGGATGACTTTGCTGATTACGGAGAGCGAGTCAGGACAGATTCTTGCGGCGGAAATACCGGCGCCTTGATAGCAGGCGTCAGGAATGTTCACACAGCGTCAGGCAAGATCTTCCATTGGCGCGCGCAGGGCACCGGCAACAGCGCGCCTTGCCGCAGCGCTACCAGGCTTGCGGCCAGACTCAATCTCAGAGAGGTAGCTCACTGAAACCCCCGCCTTTGCCGCCAGCGCGGTCAAGGTGAAGCCTCGATGCTCACGCCAGATTCGGATAGGGCTTTCGCCAGCGATCAAACGATTCACCAGCGGCCCGGGCAGGTAATCGGCACGCGCGACATCCTTGCCGAGAGCTGCTTCCCGCGCTTCCTGCTGATTGATCGCTTGATGATCAATCCGGTCCTCGGCGGCGGCGACCAGCGCCTCATAATCGCGGCGCGATAGCGTGACTGTTTCGGGCGTTTCCGCCACTGGCCTGAAATGATTCATCGCTCATAAACCTCCCGGCGATGCCCGATGCGGTCCACCACCACGTCTGGTCCATCAATACGAAACACCGCACGATAATCGCCCTGACGCACCCGAAAGCGCCCGCGCGGCTCCCCCTGGAGTGCGGCAACGCTGGCATGCGGCGCGTCTGGCTTGGCCGCAATCGCGTCCAGCCGAGCCTTCAACTGCGCGCGTTCCCGCTTCGGCATGCCCATCAGGGCCTTCACCACAGCAGGAGAGAGCAGCAACACGATTGAGAAAGTTTCGCTGATAGCGAAAAGCAATGCAAGCGAAATTTCGCCAATAGCGAAAATACCCCACCTTCAGGTCACCCTATCCAATTCCTGTTCCGTCATCCCGCCCGGCACCAGCGCCATCGGTATCTTCAGGCGTGACGCATGCCGCCCCGTCAGCGCCGAAATCAGTGGCCCCGGCCCGCCGCTGCCAGTCGCCATGGCCAGTACCAGGATGGAAATGCGCGGGTCTTCTTCGATAAACGCCAGCAATTCCTCGCGCGCTTCGCCTTCGCGGATGATCAAAATGGGCATGCCGCCGGTGATCTCACTGACTTGAGAGGCAAGGCCGGCCAGAAGCCGCTCAGCCTCCGCGCGGCGTTCTTCCTGCATCATCACGCCAACGCCGGCCCATTCCACAAGCTCCACCGGTTCCAGCACGCGCAGCAAAGCCACACGCCCACCGCCCTTGCGGGCGCGCAGGCATGCGTAGCGCAGCGCCACCGCCTGTTCGGCGCTATCATCCACCACCACCAGGAAAACGCGATCCCGTTTGGCCTTGGTGGCCGCAGCGGCGGCTTCTTCAGAACCGGTCATCAATTTCTCCTGAACAGCACGCTGCCGAGCCAGCCGGCCAGCGCAGCCAAGACAATACATAGCACGCCGTAAAGCAGTGGCTGACCGCGGGCGAGCGAGGCAATATCCGCCGCCGTACCCACGCGCTCCACGCGCAGTGACAATTCCTGACGCGCAATCACGCGGTTTTCGCGCGCGAGCAGCACCTCAATCTGATAATCGCCGGTTTGCACGGTGGCCGGAAAGGCGATGCGCGCGCTGAAAAGCCTTTCGCCGGCACGGGAAACCGGCGCGGCATATTCCTGCCAGCGACCATCGGCCTGCTTCAATTCCAAAAGCGCGGCGCGAAAGGCCGGGTTGCGATTACCCTCAGTGCGCAGCCGTAAATTATCGAAGCCCAGGCGATATTGTCGGCGTTCTTCCTCGGGCAGGATTTCCCAAACCCGGCGCGTGGCGGCCAGCGCATAAAACCCTGCTACATCGGGAAAGCGCGTGGAAGGGCCATTCAGCCAAATGCCAAGCACATTGATCTTGCGCCGTACCACCACGCCCTGTGTGGGCCCAGTAGCGACCACGATCAAATCTTCTGGCGGATCGCCGCCCAATGGGTTTTGTGTCGCGCCGAAAACTAGCACCGAAGCGCCGGTGAAACCGGTGCTGATTTCAACCCGGTCCGTGGAAAGCTCTGCCGTAATCGGTGGGCCAGCGGCAATGGCGGGCGCGCCAAGCAGCCCAAGCAGGCATAGCGCGCTGGCCAGGGCCTTCATGAGATCGGGCCAAGGGTGAAGGCGCGGGTGGGGGTTTGCAGCAGATTCCAGGCGAGGCCCAGGGCGACCAAGAGCACCAAAAGCCCGAGCAAGGCACGGGTTTCCTCACCCCGCAGCTTCGTGCCCATGGCGGCGCCAAATTGTGCCCCCGCCACGCCGCCGGCCAGGAGCAGCAGCGTCAGCACAATATCCACGCTGCCCACCTGCCAGGCTTGCAGCAGCGTGACATTCGCCGAGACGAAAACCACCTGAAACAGCGACGTGCCGATCACAATCGCGGTCGGCATGCCAAGGATATAGATCATGGCCGGCACCAGCATGAAGCCGCCGCCCACCCCCATGATGGCGGAGAGCATGCCAATGCCAAAGCCGATTACAAGCGGCGGAATGACCGAAATATACAGCCTGGAATCGCGAAAGCGCAGCTTGAAGGGCAGGCCATGCAGCCAGGTATGTTCATGGAGCTTCCGCCGCGGTGCCGTGCCGCGCCGGCGCCTGAGCAGCGCGGTGACGCTTTCACGCACCATCAGCGCGCCAACAATGCCAAGGATCACCACGTAAAACAGCGAAACCGCAACATCCACCTGGCCCCAGCGCTTCAGCAGGGCAAAAATCTGCACGCCAAGCGCCGAACCCAGCAGCCCACCTGCGAAAAGCGTGAGCCCCATGCGCCAATCCACATTGCCGCGCCGCCATTGCGCGATCAGCCCGGAGATGGAGGCACCCAGTGTTTGATTGGCGCCAGAGGCAACCGCAACAGCCGATGGAATGCCGATCAGCATCAACAGTGGTGTCAGCAGAAAACCGCCGCCCACCCCGAACAGACCCGAAAGCCAGCCCACGCCAAAGCCGATGCCAAGCAGCAGCAGGGCATCCACACTCATTTCAGCGATGGGCAGGTAGACCTGCATCGCGATTCCAATCAGTCCATCGTGAGCCTTGCGCGAAGCTTCGGCCTTGCGGCGCAACCTCGCAAGAGGATTTATCGGCGCGTTACAAGGCAGGAATGCGGCAGGGGCATTATCGCCGCGTGACGAAGGCGACGAGCGCCAGAAAAACCAGACCCAACAGCGCAAAGCCGGCAATGGCGAAGGGCGGGCCAATGCCATCCGCAAGCGCGCCAAGCACCAACACGCCAAGCGGCCCGGTGCCGATGCAGGTGGTGGTGAGGCCTAGAATGCGTGACCGCGCCTCCACCGGTGCTTCCATCATCACAATGCCGGTTTGCAGGCTGGCAAAGGCCGCCGTGCCGAAGCCGCCCAGCATCAGCAAAAGCGCCGCGAGCCAGAGTGTTGGTGCGAGCGCGGCCAGCGCCAAAACCGAAAGAAAGGCGGTGGACCCCAGCAATAAAAGCCCCCTGCCCGCCTGTGGCCCTCGGCGTAGCGCCAGCGCCAAGCCGGAGATCAGCGCCCCCAAAGGCTCAGCCGCAGCCAGAAAGCCGATTTCAATGGCACTCGCCCCAAAGGCGCGGTCCCCAAAGGCCGGCAGGATGGAATTGTACGAAAAGCCGAAAATATTCATCACCAGCGTCACGCCAAGCACCGCACGCAAGGCCGGATGGGCGAGCGCGAACCGCAATGCCTCGGCCACCTCAGCAAACAGGCGGCGCGGCACTAAAGCGCGGCGTGGTTGGCTGTAAGAAACCGTAGAAACCAAGCCAAGCGCCACAAGATAAATCACCGAGGCGATGATATAGGCCACGGTAACGCCAAGGGTCTCATACAAAACCCCACCCAAAATAGGCCCCAACATGCGAGTCGTGCTGCCGGTTGTCGTATCAAATGCGACTGCGGGGACGATACGCTCTGGCCCCGCAGTTTCCGCCACCATGCGCCGGCGTGTGGCGAGTTCATTGGTCCAGACAAGACCGCCGATCAGGCCATTCACCCATAAATGCCAGAGCGAAAGCCAGCCCAGCGCGGAAAGCACGGCGATGGTGATGGCGCCAAGCGCGGTCAGCACCTGGCCAGCCATGAGCAAGTGTTTGCGATTGAGGCTTTCCGCCACCGCGCCCGAAAGTGCCCCCATCAGCAGCATGGGGAGCGCTCGCGCCATGAGCACCAGCGAAACCGCGAAGGCGGAGCGGGTAAGTTCATAGGCGAAAAGCCCGCTGACCAGCATTTCCACCCAACGCATGGAATTGGTCAGCCCGCCCGCGCCCCAAAGTTTCAGAAAGGTGCGGTCGCCAAGCAAAACGCGCAGCGGTGAGAGCTGCGCGGCGCTGGGTAACGCGGGGTCAGCCATAAAGCCGCGCGCTACCCTTTTGCCTCAATACCCAGAATCACCCAAATGCAGCAGCGGGAAGGCGCTGAAGACATGCGGCGCATTGGTCGCCAAGACACCTGAATGGATGAAACCTGGGTTGAGTTCACTGAACTTCGTGGCCCCCAGCAAACCCATCGTGGTGTAGATTTCGGTTTCCATGATTTCGAGCATGCGTTGCACCCCGGACGCGCCATCAGCCGCCAGCGCGTAGCAGTAAAGCCGCCCAAGCCCGACCAAATCAGCGCCGAGGCAGAGCGCCTTCACCACATCCGTCCCGCGTGAAAACCCGCCATCAATCCAAACCTTAGCGCGGCCACCAACCGCCTGCACCACTTCCGGCAGCACATCCATGGCACCCCGGCCATGATCCAACTGCCGCCCGCCATGGTTGGAGACATAAACCACATCAACGCCATGATCGCAGGCAAGCTTGGCGTCTTCGGCGGTAGCGATACCCTTCAGGATGACAGGCATTTTATACCTGGCCTTGAAGCGATCCACCTGCTTCCAGGAGAGCGCCGCTTGGAATTCAATCCCCTGCACCCGTGCACGCCAAGGCTTGGCGAAGCGGCGCGCAATATCCCGTTCGCGCCGGCTGTAAACGGCGGTGTCCACAGTGAAGCAGAAGGCATCATAACCCGCCGCGACTGACCGATCCGCGTAATCATCAATGAAGCTGTCATCGCCGCGCACATAGAGCTGGAAGACCTTGGGTCCCGGCGTATTGGCCGCGGTTTCCTCAAGCCCAGGCTTGGTCACGGAAGATACAATCAACGGCACGCCAAAGGCGGAAGCACCCTGCCCTGCTGTCGCCGCGCCATTGGCGCCGAAGCTCTCTAAGCCCCCCACCGGCGCCAAGGCAACCGGCAGCCTCAGCTTCTTGCCGAACATCTCGGTCGTTGTGTCAATGGTCGAAACATCCCGCAGTACACGCGGGCGGAACGCCAGTGTATCCAGCGCCAAGCGATTGCGGCGCATGGTGGTTTCGGTTTCCGTCGCCCCCGTCAGGTAGTCCCAGATATTGGCATCGAGCCGATTTTTCGCCGCCTTGGCGAATTCGTGCATCGTCAGGAATTTGCCTTCAGTTTCACTCAACATCTTCTGTCTTCCTCAATGATCAACCGGCCAAAAAATCACGCGTCCAGCGTGCATAATCATCCTCACGCATGGCGGCCTTCATCAGCGCCGCATCCGCAAGCCCGGGCAGCTTCCCGGGTGGGGTGCCATCGCGCAAGGCCTTGAGTGTCGCATGCACCGCCGCCATGGCCGCGAAGCTTGGCGCATGCCCCTGAAGCGCAATACGCACGCCATGCGCCGCAAGCTTTGCCTTATCAGCAAGCGCGGGCGGCGTGCCGCCCAGCATTAGCGGCACACCATTGGCCGCGGCTTGCAGCGCGGAAAGCTGCGCCCAATCGGTGACACCAGTATAAAACAGCGCATCGGCCCCAGTTTTCGCATAGGCACGGGTGCGCGCCACGGCTTCATCCAGGCTGACCAGATTGACCGCGCTGGTGCGCGCCACAATGACGAGACCAGGGTCTTCCCGCGCGCTCAGCGCCGCGTGGATTTTCCCAAGCCCGGCATCCAGGCTGAGCAAGCCCGGCTCCCCGCCGCCATGGGCGCGGGGCAGGTCTGTGTCTTCAATGGTAAGTGCGGCAACCCCGGCGGTTTCCAATTCCTGCACCGTCCGCATCACATTCAGCGCATTGCCGTAGCCGTGATCGGCATCCACCATCAGTGGCGGCGCCCCGGCGCGGCAGATGCGCCGCGCCTGCTCGGCGAATTCCGTCAGCGTCACCAGAATAAGGTCGGGCGCACCCAATACGGCGATGGAAGCGATGGAACCGGCAAACATGGCGGTTTCAAAACCAAGATCGGTTGCGATTCGCGCGGCAATCGGGTCATGCACGGAAGCCGGATGCACGCAGGCATCCCCGGCCAAAATGGCGCGAAACCGCGCGCGGCGCGCGGAGGTACTCATCACAGCGGCAATCCCTTCCCCTTGCTGGGGTCAGTGTGCAGCCGCGCGCCCGACGGGGCAACCCAGGCGGTCAGGAAAGGGCGAGCGAGATCAATGAAATGATGAGTGCGAAGGCAGACAGGATCAGGCCAATACCCAACCAGAACAGCGTTCTACGGGCCGACCGATCTGCACTGCCCGCCGCAGCGGATTCGGGGGATA
This sequence comes from Roseomonas sp., assembly GCA_020249145.1. GTDB lineage: Bacteria > Pseudomonadota > Alphaproteobacteria > Acetobacterales > Acetobacteraceae > Neoroseomonas. The sequence continues at coordinate 93,884 of JADCGF010000010.1, forward strand.
TGAGCAAGCCTCCCTTCTTTTGCGGTGCATGACGCGTCAAAGGGTCGCTTGATAGCAGGTGGATCGCTGGCGCTGGTTTGTCAGAAAGATTGTATGAAATAAGCATAGATCAACCTCCGGTTTAATCGATACCGGATTTTCCGATATTTTGTCAACCCCTAATTACTCTTGCGTGCTCAGCCTCCGCATATCGGCAAGCAGGGCGCGAATGGCGGCCAGTTGCTCGCGCGCCGCCTCCGGGTCTGCGGCCTCGGTCAGTGTGCCGCCGGCACTTCGCCAAATTTGGAAAGCAAACCGCCCCTTGCTGGAAAGGCTCGCGGGGTGGCCGGTGCTGTCCAACTCTCGGGAGACAATGTCCAGAAGGGCGCCGAATTGGTCGGCGATTTCACCGGCGGCAAGCGGCGCTTGGGCGACGCTTTCGGACGCGTGCCGGGGCATATCAGGCATCAATTCAAGCAGCGTCAGATCAAGCGAAAGCAACAAGCGTTTCAAGGTTTCATGCCGCGGCCTGGTCTTGCCAGTTTCCCAATCGGCAACGGTCGCTTGAGAGGCGCCGATAAGGTCCCCCAGCGCCACTTGGGAAAGCCCCTTGGCGCGCCGCGCTCTACGCAGACGACGCGACCATTCCGGCACTTCCGAATCGGGAATACGCAAAGCCATACCCCTGTTCACCATTGACTTTTACACAAGTCCAAGGGGTTCTTCCTATATTTTCAGGCCCAGGCATTGTGTTTTCGATTAGAATTTCAGCGTTGCTGAACCGCCTAACTACGCATGAGGGTACCGATACCTGTCACTTCTCGTTACGGTTCAGAACAAGCCGCAAGAATTCGATTATGATGTTGAAACCCAAAGCCACGCACAATCATTGCGCGAATGGATACAATAACCAGAGAACGGGAAACACCATCGCATCACGCCGAAACAGGTTCAATGATAATCGATTGAAGGTACAAAACGCGCCCCTCAATCATGAAAGGCGACAAACATTAAGCTAATTTCATGAAAGATGGCGCGCCCGAAGAGATTCGAACTCCTGACCCCCAGATTCGTAGTCTGGTGCTCTATCCAGCTGAGCTACGGGCGCCCTTAATGTCGCGACGGATAGCGGAGCCACGCCCAAGGCGCAACCCCGCAGCCGTCGCTAATTTGTCATGCAGAGAGTTTATCCAATTCCCGCACCAGCGCTTCGCCCATCACGCTTGTGCCAACCCGCGCCATGCCGGGCTGCATGATATCGGCAGTGCGAAGCCCGCCGCCCAGCACCTTCTCGACCGCGGTTTCCACCAGCCGCGCATCTTCTTCCATGCCGAAGGACCAGCGCAGCAGCATGGCGAAGGAAAGAATTTGCGCACAAGGATTGGCGATGCCCTTGCCAGCGATATCCGGCGCCGAGCCATGCACGGGCTCATAGAGCGCATGGCGGCGGCCAGAGGCATCAACGGCGCCAAGCGTGGCGGATGGCAGCATGCCGAGCGAGCCGGTCAGCGCCGCAGCCAAATCAGACAGCACATCGCCGAACAGGTTCGACCCCAGGATCACATCAAACTGCTTGGGGCGAGAGCAAAGCTGCATGGCGCAGTTATCGGCATACATGTGTTCAAGTTCGACATCGGGGAATTCCGCCTTGCCGATCTCACCCACCACCGCGCGCCATAGCCGCCCGGATTGCATGACATTCGCCTTTTCCACGCTGGTCACCTTGTTGCGACGCTTGCGGGCCAGGTCAAAGGCAATACGCGCCACGCGGGCGATTTCGTCTTCCGTATAGACTTCCGTATCAATGCCGGTGCGCTTGCCCTTGGCATCTGTGTGAATGCCGCGCGGTTCACCGAAGTAAATGCCGCCCGTTGATTCGCGCACGATCATCACATCAAGCCCGCGCACCAGATCGGGCTTCAGTGAGGAAGCATCCACCAGCGGATCAAGCACAACGGCGGGGCGGAGATTGGCGAAAAGACCAAGGTCTTTGCGCAGCCGCAGTACGCCCAATTCCGGACGCTTGTCGAAGGGCATGGAATCCCATTTCGGGCCGCCTACGGAGCCGAACAGCACCGCATCGGCGGATTTGGCGCGCGCGACGGTTTCATCCGAACAGGGCGTGCCTTCAGCATCCAAAGCGGCACCACCCACCAGCCCTTCTTCGATATTGAAGGACAAATGGCGGCGGCGATCCATCCAATCCACCACGCGGCGCACTTCGCGCATCACTTCGGGGCCGATCCCGTCGCCGGGCAGGATGAGAAGCTTCTTGTTCGATGACATGGCGTTTTCCTCAAGGCCCCGGCTTTGTGCGCCGGGGCGTCACTCAATCAGGTGTAAAGCCAGGGCTGGGCAGCGCGCTGGCGGGCTTCAAAGCCATCAATAGCCGGCGCGTGCTGCATGGTCTGGCCGATATCATCCAGCCCATTCAGCATCAGATGGCGGCGGAGCGGATCAGTCTGGAAGGGAATTTCCTCACCATTCGGGCGCACCACCATTTGGCGTTCAAGATCAACGCTGATGCGCGCATTGCCGCCCATCTTCGCGTCTTCCATCAGCTTTTCGCAAATTTCGCGCGGCAGGCGCACTGGCAGCACGCCATTCTTGAAGCAGTTATTGTGGAAGATATCGGCGAAATCGGGCGCAATCACGCAGCGAATGCCGAAATCAAGCAAGGCCCAGGGCGCGTGTTCGCGCGATGACCCGCAGCCGAAATTCTCAAACGCAATCAGCACTTCGGCCTTACGATAGGGTTCCTGATTCAGCACGAAATCCGGGTTCTCCGAACCATCTTCCTTGAAGCGGAAATTGGCGAAAAGGTTCTTCCCGAACCCCAGGCGGCTGATGGATTTCAAGAACCGCGCCGGGATGATCTGGTCCGTATCCACATTCGCCTTGGGCAAGGGCGCGGCGACACCGGTAAGCTTGGTGAAGGCTTGCATGTCAGATCACTCCCTTAGGCTGATAATCACGCACATCGGCCAAATGGCCCGCAAGCGCCGCCGCGGCAGCCATGGCGGGGCTCAACAAATGTGTCCGCCCGCCGGGGCCCTGACGGCCTTCGAAATTGCGGTTGGACGTGCTGGCACTGCGTTGACCGGGCGTGAGTTTATCCGGGTTCATGCCAAGGCACATGGAACAGCCCGCTTCGCGCCATTCAAAGCCTGCTTCCTTCAAGATGCGATCCAGCCCCTCCGCTTCCGCCTGCTTCTTCACAAGGCCAGAGCCAGGCACGACCAAAGCGCGCACATGATCAGACACGCGCCGGCCTTTCGCGATTGCGGCGGCAGCGCGGATATCCTCAATGCGGCTATTGGTGCAGGAACCGATGAAGACAACATCCACCTTCAAATCGGTCAGGCGCTGGCCGGGGGTCAGGCCCATATAGTCAACCATGCGCTGCAATTGCGCGCGCTTCGCTTCATCCGTCTCATCGCCCGGGTTCGGCACAATACCCGTGATCGGCAGCACCGCTTCAGGGTTGGTGCCCCAGGTCACTTGCGGGGCGATTTCATGCGCCGCCAAGCGCAATTTCTTATCGAAATGGGCACCCGTATCGGAAGGCAGCGTCTTCCACCATTCGAGCGCGCGCTTGAAAGCTTCACCCTTGGGGCCATTCGGCGTTTTCGCGATGTAATCGAAGGTGGTTTGGTCCGGCGCCACCATGCCAGCCCGCGCACCGCCTTCGATGGTCATGTTGCAGACCGTCATGCGGCCCGCCATGTCGAGCGCCCGGATCGCATCCCCGGCATATTCAATCACATGGCCCGTGCCGCCCGCCGTGCCGATCTTGCCGATGATCGCCAGCACAATATCCTTGCCGGAACAACCAAAAGCGAGGTTGCCATCCACCGAAACACGCATGTTCTTGGCGGGCTTTTGCAGCAGCGTCTGCGTCGCCAGCACATGCTCCACTTCCGATGTGCCGATGCCGAAAGCCAGCGCACCCATGGCACCATGGGTCGAGGTATGACTATCGCCGCACACAATCGTCATGCCCGGCAGCGACCGGCCAAGTTCCGGCCCGATCACATGCACAATCCCCTGACGGTCATCGAGCAGCGGGATGTAAGGCACGCCGAATTCAACGACGTTCTTTTCCAGCGTTTCAACCTGCAAGCGGCTTTCGGGGTCCACAATGCCGGTGCGGCGGCTGTCATCGGTCGCGATATTATGGTCCACCACGGCCAAAGTCGCATCCGGGCGGCGCACCTTGCGCCCCGCGGCGCGCAGGCCATCAAAAGCCTGCGGCGTGGTCACTTCATGGGTCAGATGCAAATCAATATAGAGAAGCGCCGTGCCATCCGGCAGGGTTTCAACAACATGCGCGTCCCAAATCTTGTCGAACAGCGTGCGCGGCTTCTGCGCTGACATTTCATCTTCCCCCTTGCATCACATGAAAACGCCGCGCCTTTCAGCGCGGCGCGTTTAACTCAGCCTTCGGCAGCCTTGGCGGGGCTGGCAGCCTTCATGCCCAGCTTTTCCGCAATGCGCGCGGATTTGCCGGTGCGGCCACGCAGGTAATAGAGCTTCGCACGACGCACCTTGCCGCGACGCATTACCTGAATTTCCGCGACATTCGGGCTATACAGCGGAAACACGCGCTCCACGCCTTCGCCATAGGAAAGCTTGCGGACGGTGAAATTGCTCTGTACGCCCTTGTTGGAACGCGCGATCACAACGCCTTCATAGGCCTGGGTGCGGATGCGTTCGCCTTCCACCACCTTCACCATGACGCGCACGGTATCGCCCGGGCCGAATTCCGGCGTGGTGCGGGCGGCAGAGAGCTTCGCCTGCTGATCGGCTTCGAATTGCTGCAAGATATTCATGTTGGTACCCTTTCTTCGGTTTCTTTAGGCGGCGGCGGGATGGCCGGCAATGGCCCCCGCGCCCCCGCGCTGTGTTTCATGCCGCGCCCATAAATCGGGGCGGCGATCCTTCGTGATGTTTTCGCTTTCGGCCCGGCGCCAAGCCGCAATGGCGGCGTGATGGCCCGAAAGCAGCACTTCCGGCACGGCGCGCCCGGCCCATTCGGCGGGGCGCGTGTAATGCGGATATTCCAAAAGCCCTTCAGCGCCATGGCTTTCCTCGGCAGCGCTTTCCGCCGCGCCCATAACGCCCGGCAGCAAACGCACACAGGCATCCAGCAGCGTGAGTGCCGGCAATTCACCCCCGCTCAGCACGTAATCGCCGATCGAGACTTCCAGCATGCCGCGCGCTTCAATCACGCGCTGATCCACACCTTCATAACGCCCGCAGAGCAGCACAAGCCCCGGCCCCGCCGCCAATTCCCGCACCAACGCCTGATCCAACAAGCGCCCGCGCGGGGTCAGGTAGATCACGGGCCGGGCAGGCGCTTCGGCCAAGGCCGCGCCAATGGCCGCATCCACCACATCCGGGCGCAGCACCATGCCGGCGCCGCCCCCGAAAGGCGTGTCATCCACGCTGCGATGGCGGTCCTTGGCATGGTCGCGGATGTCATGCGCCGAGAGCGACCAAAGGCCTTCCCGCAAGCCACGCCCCGCGAGGGAAAGCCCAAGTGGCCCGGGGAACATTTCTGGGAATAGCGTCAGGATATCGGCGCGCCAGATCATGCCGCTTCCTCCTTCCCTTCGGGCGGGGGCACCAGCACTTCCGCCAGCGGCACCACCACCAGGCAACCGCCGGCAATATCCACCACCGGCACCACCTGGCGCGTGAAAGGCAGCAGCATTTCGCGGCCCCCTTCAATCACCAGGAAGGCGCCGCCACCATGGTCTTCCACCGCGCGCACCACACCAAGCGCATCGCCGGCTTCCGTCACCGCGGCAAGGCCGATCAGATCCGCCAGGTAGAATTCCTCTTCCTCGGTGGGGGGCAGGGCCTCCCGCGCGACGAAAAGGCGTGTGCCGGTCAGACGCTGCGCGGCATCCCGGTCCGAGACACCTTCAACAGCGACCAGATCAGGACCCTTTAGCGTCAGGCGGAAGTGCCGCGTGCCGGCCTCATCGGAAAGCGGGCCATAGGCGGTAATGGCGGCAGGATCGGCGGTGAAGGCATTCAGGCGCAAAAGCCCGCGCACGCCATGCGGCCTGCCGAACTCCCCCACCATAATGCGCTTGCCGACCATCTGCCGTGTTGCCTTTGGCTAGGCTTAGCCAGCCGCCGCAGCAGCAGCTCGTTCCTGCGCCTTCTTCTTCGGCGCGGCCTGCTTGGTCTGCGCCGGGATGGCCGGCATGGCGATCAGACCCGCACGGCCCAGGAAGCGCGCCACGCGTTCAGAGGCGACCGCACCATTGCCGAGCCAATGCTTCAGGCGATCTTCCTGCAGGCGAATGCGGTCCGCATGTTCAGAAGGCAGCATCGGGTTATAGGAACCCACCTTTTCAATGAAGCGGCCATCGCGCGGGCTGCGACTATCCGCAATCACGATGTGATAATAGGGGCGCTTCTTGGCACCGGCGCGCGCGAGGCGAATCTTGAGAGCCATACAGGTAGTCCTTTCTTTAGTGACTTGAAACGAGGGGTTTGGTGAAGGCCATCATCAAAACGGCCTCCGGCCTTGGGGGAGCAGCGCGGCGAGCCCGCCACGCATCAACCCCTTTTGGCCAATTTTGCTCATCCGCTTCATCATGGCGGACATATCGTCGAATTGCTTCAGCAGGCGGTTCACATCCTGCACCGTGGTGCCGGACCCAGCCGCGATACGGCGCTTGCGTGATGCCTTCAGCAAATCAGGCGTGCGGCGTTCCTTGGGTGTCATGCTGGAGATAATCGCCGCCTGACGCTTCAGAATGGCGGTATCCAGATTGGCGCCTTCCAATTGCGCCTTCACCTTCTGCACACCCGGCAACATGCCCAGAATGCCTTGCAGGCTGCCCATTTTGCCGATTTGCTTCAACTGCGCTGCGTAATCATCCAGCGTGAACTGGCCCTTCTGCATGCGCGCGGCGAGCTTTTCAGCCTCCGCCTGGTCAATCGTCTCGGCGGCCTTTTCGACCAGCGAGACAATATCGCCCATGCCAAGAATACGGCCCGCGATACGATCGGGGTGGAAATCTTCCAAAGCATCCAGCTTTTCGCCGGCGCCCAAAAGCTTGATCGGCGCGCCGGTCACGGCCCGCATGGAAAGGGCGGCACCACCGCGCGCATCGCCATCAACGCGCGTCATGACAATGCCGGTGACGCCCACCTTTTCCTGGAAAGCCTTGGCGGTATTCACCGCATCCTGCCCGGTCATGGCATCCACAACCAGCAAGGTTTCATGCGGCTGGGTGGCGGCTTTAACCTCGGCCACTTCGGCCATCAGCGCTTCATCAATCGCAAGGCGCCCGGCGGTGTCCAGCACCACCACATCGTAAAGTTCGCGCCGCGCGACATCCATGGCGCGGGCAGCAATTTCAAGCGGGCGCTGGCCGGCGATGATTGGCAGGCTGGTCACTTCCGCGCGTTCGGCCAATTGCTGCAATTGCAACTGCGCCGCCGGGCGATGCACATCAAGCGACGCCAGCAGCACTTTTTTCTTGTCGCGCCCCCGCAGGCGCAAAGCGATCTTGCCCGAGGTCGTTGTCTTGCCCGAACCCTGCAAGCCCACCATCAGGATGGCGATGGGCGCCGGCGCGTTCAGGTCAATGCCACGCGCCCCTTCAGTGCCGCCAAGCGCTTCCACCAAAGCATCATTGACGATTTTGATGACCTGCTGCGCGGGGGAGACGGAGCGGATCACCTCCTGCCCAACGGCGCGTTCCTTTACGCGCGCAACAAGGTCGCGGACCACAGGCAAGGCGACATCAGCTTCCAGCAACGCCACGCGCACTTCGCGCAGCGCTTCGGTCACATCGGCTTCGCTCAGCGCGCCACGGCGGCGCAGCCGATCAAAAACACCGTTGAGCTTGCTGGACAGAGCCTCAAACATGGCGCGCCCGGTAGTCCTTTCGCGTTGCGGTCGCCCCAAAGCATAATGCGCCGCTGCGCGAACCTTCGCGGAGCGGCGGAGCCAACCCGCATCAGGCGGGCGGACCAAGGTTCAGGGAGAACCGGTGATTGGGGGCGTTTATCGCCCAGGCGCCTGAGGGTCAAGCCAAAAGGGGCAAGTGGGGCTTGGGCCATTAAGCGCCTCGACGCCAGGCGGGGCATTTGTTAAGCACGGCCTCAAGAATTCCAAAACAGTGAGGCAGGGGCTGGCATGGGCCAAAAGCTTGAAGACGCGCTGAAAATCACCCGTCGCGCCGCCTTGTTTGGGGGCGCTGGCCTGGGGCTGGCCGCCTGCGCTTCACCACCCCGCGGCCCAGCCGTGCCCATTGCCCGCACGCGAGACGCAAGGGTGCTCGGCCTTCCCAATGAACGCTTTTTCTTCCCGTGGGATGGGGAAGCCTTCCGTACTGAGGTACTGGCCGCCCAGGAAAGGGCGCGGCAAATCCACGGCACGCCCCGGCGCGGGCAGGAACGCACCATTGAAATGTTGGCGATTTCCGGTGGCGGCGAAAATGGCGCCTTTGGCGCCGGGCTACTTAATGGCTGGACCGAGGCCGGAAACCGCCCGACCTTCAGCCTGGTGACGGGCGTTTCAACCGGTGCGCTGACCGCGCCCTTCGCCTTTCTGGGTCCCCGCTACGATGCGGCGCTCAAGGCCGTTTATACCGACATCACGCCCAAGGATGTGCTGGAACAGCGCAATTTACTGAATGCGGCCCTGTTTGAAGATGCGTTGGCCGATAGCGCGCCGCTGTTCCGTACCATTTCAAAGCATTTGAATGAGGCGATGTTGGCCGATATCGCCCGCGCCTATGAGCGCGGTAGGCTATTGCTGATCGGCACTTCCGATATTGATGCGCAATTGCCGGCTGCTTGGAACATCGGCGCGATTGCGGCCAGCGGCCACCCGAAGTCGCTTGATCTGGTGCGCCGCCTGTTATTGGCGTCTGCCGCCATACCTGGCGCTTTCCCGCCGGTCATGATTGATGTGATGTTGGATGGAAAAGCCTATCAGGAAATGCATGTGGATGGCGGCGCCTTTACGCAGTTGTTTCTCTATCCGCGTAGCGTCACGCGTGAGCGGCGCGCCCATCTCCGCAATGGCGACCATGTCCAACCCGCGAGGGCCTATATCATCCGCAATGGGCGACTCACGCCGAACCCGGCACGGACCGAGCGCCAGACTTTCGTCATCGCCCAGCGCGCCATCGCCAGCATGATTTCGGCGAGCGGCTTCAATGATGTGACGCGCATCCGCAACACCACGCGCGAAGACAAGGTAGATTTCAACCTGGCCGTGATTGGCCCTGATTTCCAGGATGAGCCGAAGGAGCCCTTCGAACAGGCTTTTATGCGCAAGCTCTATGATCACGCCTATGCCCAGGCGCGGGTTGGCTATCCCTGGATGAAGGACATCCCCTACTGACAAGTCGGCCTGATCAACTGACCCCCAGCACATAGGCCGGCGGCTTCTGGGTCTCAAACGCCACCCCCTTCACCCCTGGCACTTTTTCAGCAAGCACCCGCAAGCCCTGCTTCACGGTTTCAGACCGGCAGAAGCCGTGGAAGGTCACCTGACCATCCTTCACATCGGGAAAGATGAAATAGGTATCCACCCAGGGTTCATTGCGCATCGCAATCGCCAGATCGCGGCGGATGCGTTCATCCGGCGCATCGGCGACCATGCTGCCCGGTGCCGCGAGCAGCGCCCGGATCAGGTCCGAACGAGAAACAACACCCACCAGCTTGCCATCGCGCAGCACGGGCACACGGCGGATTTTCTTTTCTTCAATGAGTTTGGCCGCGTGCTCGATCGAGGTATCCTCAGTCACCGAGGCGATATCGGTGGTCATGACATCACGCGCGCGGCACCCATGGGTGCGCGCGAACCGCGCTGCCTGTTCGGCGGCGGACGCGAAAAGCCCCAACACCCAGGATTTCGGCGCATCTTCCTTGGCGGCCAGGCGGCGGATCAGATCGCCCTCGGTCACCATGCCGAGGAAATTGCCATCGCCGTCCACCACGGGGGCGCCTGAGATGCCGCGATCCGACAGGATTTGGGCCACCGCTTCCAAGGGGGCTTCGGGGGGAATGGTGACAAGGCTGGTGGTCATCAGGTCGCGGGCGCGCATGGGCTGGGTCCTCCGTGCGGTCATAGATAGGCGCGCAACCCGCGCCCGTTCTTGCGGTAGGTCAAGAATGGCGCCATCCCATGCTGCAGTGGCGTCACCCCCCCAAGATCCACAGGCTTGGTTCCATGATCGCGTGCCGAGGTGCCTCAAAGGCTTTCGGCCAAGATTGCGGTTGCCTAACAGGCTGCTGAAAAGCTACCATTGAGTATCGCGATTTTGCCGCGCGCGCATGTTTTCAACGCTGCTTTCGCCTGAATACAACCATTTTCAGTGATTTTTTGGCCCTGCCGATACGCTTGGGACGGAGTCCGGGCG
>JADCGF010000011.1 GCA_020249145.1 Roseomonas sp.
CCCGGACTCCGTCCCAAGCGTATCGGCAGGGCCAAAAAATCACTGAAAATGGTTGTATTCAGGCGAAAGCAGCGTTGAAAACATGCGCGCGCGGCAAAATCGCGATACTCAATGGTAGCTTTTCAGCAGCCTGCTAGAGCGTTTCCGGTGAACCAAAGTGAACGGGAAACGCTCTCGCAGAAAATCCGGGTGTGAAATCACCCCGGCGCAAGCGGCGGCGTGTTATTCCGCCGCCTGATGCCCATGGCCCGTGACGGGCTTTGATTGCAGATCGGCCAGCTTGGCCGCGATGGCACCGATTGGCTTGGTATAGGGTGCCAGCAGCAAATAAAGCGCCGGCACCGCGTAAAGCGTGACAATGGTGGAAAGCGTGATGCCGCCCACAATCACCACACCCAAGGCCTGCCGGCTTTCCGCCCCGGCGCCGGTTGCCATGGCCAGAGGCACGGCACCCAGCACGGTCGCGATAGAGGTCATCAGGATCGGGCGCAGCCGCACGACGGATGCTTCCAGAACCGCGTCCCGGATGCTCATGCCGCGATCACGAAGCTGGTTGGCGAATTCCACCACCAGAATGCCGTTCTTCGCCATCAACCCAATCAGCAAGACCATCCCGATCTGGCTGAACACATTCAGCGTTTGCCCAGATACCCACAACGCCAGCAAGCCACCCGTTACCGCCAGCGGCGTGGAAAGCAGAATGACAAAGGGGTGGATGAAGCTCTCAAACTGCGCCGCCAGCACCAGGAACACCACCAGCAACGCCAGCGCGAAGGTCACGTAAAGCGCGCCGGAGCTTTCGCGGAATTCCAGGCTCTGACCCAGATAAGAAACACGCGCCTCCTGCGGCAGCACTTCCTTCGCGGTGCGATCGAGGAAGTCCAAAGCCTCACCCAAAGAATAGCCGGGCGCGAGCGATGCCGTGATGGTGATGGCGCGCACGCGATCCTGCCGCGACAAGGTTTGCGCGCGGGCGCGTTCGGACAGCGTCACCACATTGGAAAGCGGCACCAGCCCGCCGGTGCCGGTGCGCACAAACACATTCTGCAAATCATAGGGCGAAAGCCGCGCGGATTCGGGCGCTTGCAACATCACCTTATATTCTTGCCCACCCACAACATAGGTGGTGACTTCGCGCGATCCCATCATGGTTTCAATGGTGCGCCCCACAGCGGCGATGGAAATGCCCAAATCAGCCGCCTTGCGCCGATCAATATCCACGCGCACTTCCGGCTTGGTTTCCTTGAAGTTGTGATCAAGGTTGAGCAAGCGCGGATTGGTCCGCGCCCTTTCCAGAAAGGCGTCACGCCAGGCGATCAGCGTATCATAATCCGGCCCGCCAATCACGAATTGCACCGGCGGCTGAAAGCCGCGCTGCCCGAGCGATGGCGGATTGAGCGCGAAGCCCCGAATGCCAGGAATGCTTGCAACCAGCGGGAAGATTTCAGCGGCAATGGCTTGTTGCCTACGATCACGCTCGGCCCAGGGCGCCAAGCGCACAAAAACATTCGCCACATTGCCAATAGCCGGCCTTTGGAAACCGCCAACGGTCGCGAAAACCGCATAGGCTTCGCCGCTATCAATATAGCGTTGCAGCAGCCTTTCCAATTGAATGACGTGATCAACAGTATAGGGGAAGGAAGCCCCTTCCGGCCCGGTCGTCGGGATAATCACCACGCCACGATCTTCGGTGGGCGCAAATTCCTTGGGCAGCGCATTGAACAGCACAACGGCGAAAAGGGACATCGCCGCCGATGCGCCCATCACAAGAAGCGGTGCGCGCAGTGCCTTATCCAAAGTCCAGCGCAGGGCGTCATTCATCGCAACGAAAAACGGCTCGGTCATCCGCACCAAAAGGCTTTCGCCTTCATGCGGGCGAAGCAGCTTGGAACACATCATGGGCGTGAGGGTCAGCGCGATCAGACCCGAGAACAAGACCGATGCAGCAAGTGCGATACCGAATTCAGTGAACAGCCGCCCCGTATTGCCGCCCATGAAGGATAGCGGCAGGAAAACGGAAACCAGCACCAGGGTTGTCGCAATCACGGCAAAGGCGATTTCGCGTGAGCCAAGCAGGGATGCGAGCAAGGGATCCTCGCCAAGCTCTATCCGGCGATGGATGTTTTCCAACACCACAATGGCATCATCCACGACAAGGCCGATGGCCAGTACCAGACCCAAAAGTGTCAGCACATTCACCGAAAAACCGAAAACCGCCATTGGGATGAAGGACGCCACAATGGAAACCGGGATCGCGACAGCGGGAATGATAGTGGCGCGCACCGATCGCAGGAACAGGAAGATCACACCCACCACCAGGGCCAGCGCAATCATCAGCGCGTGTTCGACCTCATAGATGGATTGCGCGATGAACAGGCTTTCATCATAGCCTATGGTGGCATCCACGCCGGGCGGCAGCGTCGGCCTGATGCGTTCCAGTTCCTCCTTCACGCCATCAGCTACCGCAAGCGTATTGGCGGTGGATTGGCGCAGAATGCCAAGGCCGATGGAAGGCCGGCCATTGATGCGATAGCCGCCGCGGGTATCTTCGGCGCCAACCTCAACCCGCGCCACTTCGCCAAGCAATACCTGCGCGCCACCCGTGCCGCGCGCCACCACGACCTGGCGAAATTGTTCTGGCGAACTCATCCGCGTGTCGGTGCGCACCGTCAATTCCCGGGCCGAACTTTCCAGCCGGCCACCGGGCAATTCCACATTTTCCCGCCGGATCGCGTCTTCCACATCCTGCACGGTCAGGCCACGCGCGGCCAAGGCCTGCCGGTCCAGCCAGATGCGCATGGAAAAGCGTCGCTCCCCCAGCACCAGCACCTGCGCGACACCTTCCACAATCGCGAGGCGATCCACAATGCGCCGGCGCGCGATATCGGTCAGGTCAAGCGGCGACAGGGTTTCGGAATTCAATGCAATCCACAAAATGGGCCGGCTATCGCCATCCACCTTTTGCACAATGGGCGTATCGGCCTGTTCCGGCAGGCGCGCCAAAGCACGCGCCACACGGTCGCGCACGTCATTAGCCGCGCTATCCACATCCCGCGTCAGGCGAAATTCCAGCGTGATCTGGCTGCGTTCATCGCGCGATTGGGATTGGATGTTTTTGATCCCCTCAATCCCCGCAACGGCGCCTTCCAGGATTTCCGTAATCTGATTATCCACCACCGGCGCCGAAGCACCACGATAGGTGGTGACAATCTGGATGATTGGTGGATCGATCTTCGGGTATTCCCGGATCGGCATTTTATAGAGGGCAGCAATGCCAAGCACGATCAACATCATGCTGATCACGGTTGCGAAAACCGGCCGCTTGATCGAGATATCGGAAAGGACCATGGGTTCAGCCCTGCTCAGCTTGTCGGACGCGTGACGGATTCAATAATGCGCACCGGCGCATCCGGGCGCAAGCGTTGGATGCCGCGTACCACAACAGACTCACCTGCCGCGACCCCTTCGCGGATTTCCACTTCACCGGGCAGCCGGAGCCCCAGCTTCACTTCCTGGCGTCTCGCGCGCCCATCGCGAATGACATAGACGAAAGCGCGATCCCCCACCGGGTCAATCGCCTCTTCCGGGATCAGCAAGGCGGTCGGGCGTTCTTCCAGGACCATTTCCACATTCAGGAACAGGCCGGGGCGCAAGGCCTCATCCGCATTGTCAAATTCGCTGATCACGCGCACGCTGCGGGTTGCCGGGTCAATGCGCGTATCAATGATGGCGACCTGGCCATTGAAGCGCCGATCACCATAGGCGGTGCTGCGCGCGGTTACCTGTCGGCCAATCTGCACGCGGGCCAGAAAGACTTCAGGGACGGAAAATTCCACCCGCACGCGGGAAAAATCATCCAAGGTCGTAATCGCCGTGCCGGGCTGGATCAGCGCGCCCAGGCTTACTTGCCGCAAGCCAACACGCCCGCTGAAGGGGGCGGTCACGCGCAATTCCTCAAGCCTGGCTTCGGCCTGCCGAACACGCCCTTCGGCCTGACGGGAAAGGGCTTCCAGCGTATCAAGTCGTTGCGCCGCGATGGTCTGACCGGGCTGCAGGCCACGTGCACGCTGCAATTGATTGCGTGCATCATCCAAAAGCGCGCGAGCCTGATCAAGCTCTGCTGAAACCGCGCCGGAATCAAGTTCAACCAGGGTTTCACCCGCTTGCACCTTCTGCCCTTCGGTAAAGCGGATATGCGTGACAATGCCAACGATCTTGCCGGTGATGGTGACGGCTTCGCGCGCGCGCACCGTGCCGACACTTTCAACCTTATCCACCACCAGGCCGCTGCGCACCGGCTGCACCACAACGCCAATAGGGCCGGATGGCCCACCCCGCGCAGGCCCCTGAGTCGCTGTTGGCTGCAGCCCTACCAAAGCCAGTGGCGCAGGCAGGCCATATTCCTCGCCCTTGAAGTGCCAAGCCGCGCCGGCGCCTGCGATCAGGGCCAAAAGGCCTAGCTGCGTAATGGTGCGCATATCATTTCAACCCAAACCGCCCCCGCAGGACCGGCACCATGGCAGAGCGCGACCGCAATAGCGGCCCAGCACTGCAGGAAAGAGCCGGACGAGATCGCCAAGCTCGGAGAAGCTTCTGCCGCGCCCCAAAGGTCACGGCAAGTTTAACTTTCTTTAGATATGGGGTTGACCATCGCCGGGCGCTACCCTGATGCAGCGCGCCTGTCGGCCAGGGACAATCTGGCGGAGCGGCGGCACCCCGTTCTGGCAACCCTCAATCACCTCGGCACAGCGGGGCGCGAAGGCGCAACCCGTGGGCACCTTATCCAGCATGGGCGGTGCGCCGGGGATGGTTGTCAGGCGCTTGCCGCGCATGCCGGCATGGACCGTCGCGCCCAAAAGCCCCTTGGCATAGGGGTGCAGCGGGCCGGCCATGAGCGCGCCAACGGGGCCTTCTTCCACCACCTTGCCGGCATACATCACCGCCACCCGGTCAGCGATTTCCCCTGCAACGCCAAGGTCATGGGTCACAAACACCACCCCCATGCCAAGCTGTTCCTGCAAGGACCGCAGCAGCAGCAGCACCTGAATTTGCACCGTGGCATCCAACGCGGTGGTCGGCTCATCGGCCAGCAACAGCTTGGGCCGGCAGGCCAGCGCCACGGCAATCATCGCGCGCTGCCTGAGGCCGCCCGATAATTCATGCGGGTAAGCCGAAAGTCGCCGCTTGGCCGAGGGGATTTGCACCAATTCCAGCAATTCGAGCGCCCTGGCATCGGCGGCGCTGCGGCTTGCCCCTTCATGGCGCTGCACGGTTTCGGCGATTTGCCGACCGATGGTGAAAACCGGGTCCAGCGCCGTCATGGGTTCCTGGAAGATCATGGCAACATCGCCGCCGCGGAAATCAGCGAGCTGACTTTCGCTCATGGCCTGCACATCGCGCCCGGCCACCTTGATTTCGCCGGTCACCTTCGCGGTTTTGGGCAGAAGCTTCATCAAGGCGCGGAGTGTCACCGATTTGCCGGAACCTGATTCGCCCAGGATGCAGAGCACCTCCCCCGCAGCGAGGTCCAGATCCACGCCATTCACGGCATGCACGGTGCGGTCGCGGCTTTCGAACTTCACATGAAGGTCGCGCAGCCGGATCAGCGGCGCCTCAGGCGTTGGTTTCAAGGCCGCGCTCATGCCGCGATCCCTCCGGCCTGGCTATGCCCGCTGCCGGGCAGCGCCATATGGCACGCCGCCGTGTGGCCGGGGCTGAGCGTTGCCGCAACCGGCGGGATTTCGGCGCAAACCGCCTCGGCAAAGGGGCAGCGGGTGCGGAAACGGCAGCCGGAAGGTGGGTTCACCGGATTGGGCGGATCGCCCGTCAGCGGCGGTTCGGTCCGGCGCTGGGACGGGTCCATGGAAGGGCGCGATGCCAATAGCGCGCGGGTATAGGGATGCGCCGGGCGGCTATAAATCTCATCCACCGGGCCTTCTTCCGCCACCTGGCCCAGATACATCACCAGCACGCGATCACTGATATACTGCACCACATTCAGGTCATGGCTGATGAAAACGTAAGTGAGGCCAAAGCTTTCCTTGAGGTCCACGAGCAGGTTCAACACCTGCGCTTCCACGCTTTTATCGAGCGCCGAGACCGGTTCATCCAGAATGACCAAACGCGGGCGGAGCGCCAAGGCGCGGGCGATATTCACCCGCTGGCGCTGACCGCCCGATAATTCATGCGGGTAGCGGCGGGCGAATTGCGCCGGCGCCAGACCCACGGCGGCGAGCAATTCCCGCGCCCTTTCGCGGGCTTCCGCCACCGGCACGCCATGGACTTCGGGGGCGAAGGCGATGGTATCTTCAATAGGTAGGCGAGGGTTCAATGAGGCATAGGAATCCTGAAACACCATCTGCACCTGGCGGCGATAATCCTTCAGCGATATCCCGCCGCCCAGATCATCGCGCCCAACGGGTTCACCATCAAAGATCATCTCGCCCGCGCCGGGGTCCAGCAGGCGCATCAGCAGTCGGGCGGTGGTGGATTTGCCGCAACCGCTTTCGCCCACAATGCCCAAGGTTTCACCCTTGCGCACGCTGAGAGAGACACCGTCCACCGCGCGAACCTCCCCCATCTGGCGGCCGAACAGGCCACCCCGGATGGGAAAATGCTTCACGAGGCCTCGGGTTTCGAGCAGAGGCTGAGCGGCGCCGCCGCGATCTGGGGCAGGAGGGGGCATTACCATGATCCTCGATAAGCAAACCCTATGCCGCCTGGAGAGGGCACCCGACCGGCGTTTGGGCGATTTTTCGCCTAAAACTTAGTCATAATGCCATTCGCTTTGCAAATTAACCTGTCTGCCGCAGAGTCACCTTTCGACCCGACCGCTTGGATTGGTTCACCCAGAACCGGGCAGTTGCGCGACAGGTGCCGCCATCCGAGGCGAAAGGCGCTTGAAGCTGGGGTAGCAACAGGTAATCATTTGCTGAGATGGCGGGCCAATCGGGGACTGTCTGTCGAGAAAGTTATCGCCGAGCATGAACGCCCGCCCCGCCGCTGTGCCCCTCATTATCCTGGATGTCCAGGACGCCATCGACCGGCCGGTCTGGAATGGCAAGAATAACCCTGAATACTTGGCGGTGATCATGCGTCTTCTGGCGCATTGGCGAAAGAACGGATGGCCCGTGCTGCACATCAAGCATGACGAGCCAACACCGACCTCAAGCTATCACACCCACGGCCCCTGGAACGGCATAAAAGCAGAAGTTGCGCCTCTTGCGGGGGAGCCGGTTGTCGTCAAGCAACAAAACTGTGCCTTCATCGGAACCGAGCTTGATCAGATTCTCCGCGATATGCAGGCCAATCAGTTTGTTCTGACGGGCGTTGTTATCCATAACAGCATGGACGCCACGATCCGGGCCGGTAAGGCGCTCGGCTACCGCATCATCCTACCATCGGACGCCACGACCGCCGTGCCGGTGGCAGGCCCTGATGGCAAATCCTGGTCCGCCGAAACCGTGCACGACCTGACCTTGGCCATTCTCGACAAGGAATATGCGGAGGTGGTGACAGCGGAGGAGGTGATCGCGCGGTTTGACGGAAGCCCCCCTTCGACGGACGATAAAGTTTAGCGTGTTCCCCGTTCACATTGGCTTACGGGAACCATACTACACCTTTGTTTGATGGTATTTTGCGAGGCACCAGGCGATTCCCCTTGGCTTGCAAATACTCTAGCATGCAAGCGATTGCAGGAGGGCCAGGGCCATGCGCGCCGTATTCATCATGATCAAGTGTGAGATGGGCCAAGCCTATGGCGTGGCGCGCGAGATGGCCGATGGCATTCCAGAGCTCTCTGAAATGCATTCCATCTCAGGCCAATATGACTTGCTCGGGAAATTCTACCTGGAAGCGGATCGCGATATCGGGCTTTTCGTGGTGGAGACTATCCAAACCGTGCCCGGCGTGAAGGACACCTATACGCTGCAAACCTTCAATGCCTTTTCGGGGCGCGGGGGATAAGGCACCACCGCGCCCGACATAGCCTCAATTCTGCGGCATGCCTTCCGGCACAATGGTGCGCACCAGGCTGGCATCGAGCGATTCATAGGCGTGGTAGCCGATTGTCTCATAAAGCTGGGTGCGGGTTTGCATCCGCCCGGCCATGTTATGCGTACCGCCATCGGATTTGATTGCGCCGTATAAATCTTCCATGGCGCGGGCCGCGATGCGCAAATGGCTCACGGGCCAGATCACCATGGCATAACCCATTTGCTGGAATTCAGTTGCTGTGAAAAACGGTGTGCGGCCGAATTCGGTCATATTGGCCAGCAACTTCACCCCCGGCATGCGGGCTGCGAATTCGCGAAACATCTCAGCGGTCGTCAGCGCTTCGGGGAAAATCGCATCGGCGCCGGCTTCCAAATAACGCTTGGCGCGATCAACGGCGGCATCCATGCCTTCGCTCGCCACCGCATCGGTGCGTGCGATGATCACCAGATTGCGCCGTGCCTTCCGGGCAGCGGCGACCTTGGCCGACATTTCATCCACCGGGGCCAGTTTCTTGTCGTTCAAATGGCCGCATTTCTTGGGCAGCAATTGGTCTTCCAGATGCACCGCGCCGGCACCCGCTTCTTCAAAGCAGCGCACCATGTGCATGACATTCAGCGCTTCCCCATAGCCGGTATCGCCATCCACCAGCACCGGCAGGCCGGAAGCACGCACCACCTGGCGCACATGCCAGGACACGTCATCCACGGTGATCATGCCAAGATCGGGCAGGCCCATGGTGGCGGACATGGCAGCGCCAGACATGTACAAAGCCTCAAACCCCGCCTTTTTCGCGAGCAAAGCGGCGATGCCCAAATGCGCGCCCGGCATTTGCAGGATTTGCGGGCGATCCAGAAGGCGGCGGAAGCGCACACCGGCGGGTTCATCGGGCAGGTCATCGGCGATCACATAGGGCATGGCTTTATCCTCAGAAGAAAATGAAGGTGACCAGAATGAAAAGCGGGATCAGAAACACCACAGCCCAGCCGCAATAGCCGAAGAAGGATGGCATGCGTTCCCCCTGTTCTTCCACAATCGCTTTGACCATGAAATTCGGCGCATTCCCGATATAGGAATTGGCCCCCATGAAAACCGCGCCGCAGGAAATCGCCGCCAGCGTCAGCGCGCCCTGGGTCATCAGAAAGGCAGGATCGCCGCCGGCCAGGTTGAAGAACACCAGATAGGTTGGCGCATTATCCAGGAAGGAGGAAAGCACCCCGGTCATCCAGAAATAGACCCAAGGGATGGGTTCGCCGCCCGCGCCTGAGGTCAGTGCCACCAGCGGCGCCGCGGCCCCCGCCGTGCCAGCGCGCAAAATGGCGAGAACAGGAGCCATGGTCACGAAAATGGCGGCGAAAAGCTTGGCCACTTCCAGAATGGCGCCCCAGGCGAAGCCATTATCTTCACGTAATTTGCGTGGCGTGACCCATACGGAAAGCGCCGAAATGCCGATGAACACCGCAACGCCCACCAGCCTTTCCAGGCCGATCTTTTCGCCAAATAGCGCCACATCGCCGGGGCGCCAATAGCCCTGCACCAGCACCATGGCCACCACGGCGCCAATCAGCCACAAATTGACATAGCCCTGGATGGAAAGCTTTTCCCGCTTGGCAACGACAGGCGCCACCGGCTTTTCCCGCGCCCAGGCCCAGGAATCCAGCACATAGTAAATCCCAAGCAGCAGAACGGCGCAGAGCAGGAATTCGCCGAACATATGCGTCGTGGTCCAGAAGAAGGAAACGCCCTTCAGGAAGCCCAAATAAAGCGGCGGGTCGCCCAGCGGCGTGAGTGAGCCCCCGATATTGCTGACCAGGAAGATGAAAAAGACAAAGGTATGGGTCTTGCGCTGGCGAAAGGCATTGGCACGCAGCACCGGGCGGATCAGCAGCATGGAAGCGCCGGTGGTGCCCATCACACTCGCGATCACGGTGCCAAACGCAAGCAAAGCGGTATTGGTGGCCGGCGTGCCGATCAGCGTGCCCTTCAGCAGCACACCACCCCCCGTGACGTAAAGCGCCAGCAACAGGGCGATGAAGGGGATGTATTCCTGCAACAGGATATGCCAGACCTCTGAGGCCGCAACGCTAGGCCCGAACACCACGGCGAAGGGCAGCACCAGCAGCAGCGCCCAGCCGGCGGCGATCTTGCCGTAATGATGGTGCCAAAGGGCGCCCGCGAGCAGCGGCATCAGCGCAATGGATAGCAATAGCCCGGTGAAGGGCAGTCCCCAGGCGAGGCTCATGCCAGCGCCGGATACCCCGGCGGCTTCCGCCGGCAGGCTGGGCGCCAGGAACAGCATCAGGGCGAAGCTGGTCGTTTTCATGGGCCAGGGACTCCCTCAGTTTTTGCGGGCTCATACCCGTCGATCCCGTGATTGCCGTATGATCCGCCCCGCCACAAGGGGGCGCCCCCTTCCCCCCATGGCCTTGCGCCCCTAGTTTGGGGGGAAGCAGGAGATCACCCCATGGATATGAATGGCGAACGCCGTATCCCCGCGCCGCGCCAGCGCGTCTGGGACGCATTGAACGACCCCGAAATGCTGAAGGCCGCGATTCCCGGCTGCGAAAGCGTGACCAAAACCGCCGATGACGCGTTTGAAGCCAAGGTATCGGTCAAGATCGGTCCCATGGCGGCGAAATTCGGCGGCAAGGTGAAGCTGGAAAACATCCAGGCGCCGGCGTCCTATACCATCTCAGGTGAGGGCAATGGCGGGGCGATGGGCTTCGCCAAGGGCGGTGCAGATGTATCCCTGGAAGAGGCCGGCCCCAATGAAACCTTGCTGAAATTCGCGGTGAAGGCGCAGGTCGGCGGCAAGATGGCGCAGCTTGGCGCGCGGCTGATTGATGCGACGGCCAAGCAAATGTCGGATCAGTTCTTCGATCGCTTCGCTGCCGCGGTCGCCGCTGCCGAACCCGCCGCCCCTGGCGCTGCCCCCGCCCCCCTGCCCGCCCCGCCCGTGACCGGTGGCGGCATTTCAATCTTTGAATTGCTGCCGGAAGCCCCGCTCGGCATTCCGCTGCTCGCCTGGGTAGGGAGCGCGATCTGGCTCGTCATTGTCGCGTTGATGTTCAAGTGAGCCTGCCCGGAAGCGTCGCCGAAACCCAGGCGCTGCTCGCCTCCGGCGGTTATGTCGCTGACAAGGCGCTGGCCACCACCATCCATCTGGCGCTCACCATGGGGCGTCCGCTTTTCCTGGAAGGTGAGCCCGGCACGGGCAAGACGGAAATCGCCAAAGTGCTGGCCGCGCGCCTGCCGCGCCGGCTGGTGCGCCTGCAATGCTATGACGGCATGGATATTTCCGCCGCCGCTTATGAATGGAATCACGCGCGGCAATTAATGGCGATACGGCTGGCCGAAGCCGCCGGCGATGTGGATCGCGCCGCGCTTGATCGCGGCATTTATGACCGGAAATTCCTCCAGCCGCGCCCTTTGTTGGATGCTTTGGAAGGCAGCCCGGCCGTGCTGCTGATTGATGAACTTGACCGCGCGGATGAACCTTTCGAAGCCTTCCTGCTGGAAATCCTCGCCGATTTTCAGATTACGATTCCTGAGCTTGGCACAATGAAGGCGGCGACCCCGCCGGTTGTCATCATCACATCAAACCGCACACGCGAAGTGCATGATGCGGTGCGCCGGCGCTGCCTTTATCATTGGGTGGATTACCCTGATGCAGCACGCGAACGCGCCATTCTGAAGCTACGCGCCCCCGGCCTGCCGGAAGCGCTTTCCGCGCAGGTTGTCGCCTTCGTGCAAAAGCTGCGTGAGGGTGATTACTTCAAGCTGCCTGGCGTGGCTGAGACGATTGATTGGGCGCAGGCTTTGGCCGCGCTTGATGCCAAGGCGCTTGAGCAAGGCGTGGTGGATGAAACGCTCGGCGTTTTGCTGAAATACCAGGATGACATCGCCAAGCTGAAGGGCGAGGAAGCGGCGCGGCTGATTGCGGAGGCTCGGGCCGGGTGACGCCGGATCGCGACCCTGCCCGCATCATCGCCGGCGGCCAGCCCTTGCTGGCCTCAGCGCCCGGCGCGGGCGGGCATATCGCGACCAATCTGCTGGCCTTCACACGCTTGTTGCGCCGTTCCGGCCTGCCGCTTGGGCCGGGTGAGGCGTTGAGCGCCCTTGCTGCGCTGAACACGATTGAAATTGGGGATCGTCGGCAGGTGCATGCCGCGCTCCGCGCCGTGATGGTGCATCGGCGCGAGCATTTTGAGTTGTTCGATCAGGCCTTCCAGTTATTCTGGCGTGACCCGGAAGCCGCCGCCCATGCTGCGGCCATGGCGGCCTTGGATGGCCATAAGCCGCAATCGGAAAAGCCCCCACCCGCGTCTCGGCGTTTGGCGGAAGCCATGCAGGGCGAAAAACCGAAGCCCCGCCCGCCTGAGCCTGAACCGCCGCGCCAGGATATGAGCTTCACGGTGAGCGACCGCGAAAAACTGCAAAAGCTGGATTTTGAGGCCATGTCGGCGGCGGAAATCGCTGCCGCCAAGCAGGAAATCCGCAAGCTGACCCTGCCGCTTGATGAAAAACCCACGCGGCGCTTTCGCACGCATCTCGCTGGGCGCGTTGTGGATTTGCGCGCCACACTGCGCCAAAGCCTGCGGCTTGGTGGCGATATCCTGAAGCTTGAACACAAGCAGCGTGTGGAAAAGCCGCCGCCCTTGGTGGTGCTATGCGACATTAGCGGCAGCATGGCGCGTTATGCGCAAATCCTGCTGCATTTCCTGCACGCCGTCACCAATGAACGGGACCGGGTGCATAGTTTCCTGTTCGGCACCAGGCTGACGAATGTGACCAGGCAATTGCGCCATCGCGATCCGGAATTCGCGTTCGAAATGGTGTCGCACATCGTGCCCGATTGGTCGGGCGGCACGCGGATTGGCGAAAGCCTTGGTCTGTTCAACAAGCTATGGGCCAGGCGCGTGCTGGGCCAAGGTGCCGTGGTGCTGCTGATCACGGATGGGCTTGATCGTGAAGGCGCGGCAGGGCTGGCGGAAGCGACGGATCGGCTCAGACAATCCTGCACGCGTCTGATCTGGCTCAATCCGCTGTTGCGTTTTTCGGGCTTTCAACCGAAATCCCAGGGCATTCGTGCCATGCTGCCCCATGTGGATGATTTCCGGCCCGTGCATAATCTTGAAAGCCTGCGCGCATTGATCCAAACCTTATCCGATCCGCGCATCGGCCAAAGCAGAAGGATGATGGTCGCATGACCCAGAACGACAATGCCGAAGATATCCTGGCCATCGCTGCCAATTGGAAAGCGGCGGGGGAAGATGTTGCCATCGCGACCGTGGTGGAAACCTGGGGGTCTTCGCCGCGCCCGGCGGGATCGCGCCTTGCCATTACCAAATCAGGCAAGCTGGCGGGATCGGTTTCGGGCGGCTGCATTGAAGGGGCCGTTGCGGATGCCGCGCGGCAATCCATGGCAAGCGGTGCACCGCAATTGCTGGATTTCGGGATTTCCGATGAGCGTGCCTGGGAAGTTGGACTATCCTGCGGCGGCAAGGTGAAGGTGTTTGTGGAGCCTCTGTCATGAAATCCGCAATCCTTGCCCGGCTGCAAGCCGAACGCGCTGCCAAGCGCGCGGTGGTGCTGCTGACGCGGCTGTCCGATGGCGCGCAATTGCTATGGCCCGGTGATGATATGCCTGCGGCGCTGGTGGAAGCTTCCAAGGCAGCGCTTGGCAGTGAAGAAGCGGGCAATGTGACCGAGGGCGATGAGACCTGGTTTGTGCATCCGCATAACCCGCCGCTTAGGATCATTGTTGTTGGTGCCGTGCATATCGCGCAGGCCATGGCACCCATGGCCGTACCGCTTGGCTTTGCGATGGTGGTGGTGGACCCGCGCCGCGCCTTTGCCAGTGAAGAACGCCTGCCGGGTGTGACGCTTTCCACCGATTGGCCGGATGAGGCGATGGAAGCTTTGGCGCCTGATGCGCGCACCGCCGTTGTGACGCTGACGCATGACCCCAAATTGGATGATCCCGCCTTGGATGCGGCGCTGAAGAGCGAGGCATTTTACATCGGCGCACTCGGCAGCCGGCGTACACACGCGAAGCGTATCGCGCGCCTGACGGAGCTTGGCCATAACGCAGAAGCCATGGGGCGCATCCATGCGCCGGTTGGCTTGAACATTGAAGCCATTACGGCGCCGGAAATCGCGCTTTCCATCATGGCGGAAATCGTCGCGGCGCGGCGCGGCGCCGCACTTGGCGCCGTGCGGCCCATCCCTGGTGTTGCGGCATGATTTTCGGGCCGACGCGGCTTGAAGAAGCGAAAGGCGCGATCCTGGCGCATACCATGCGCCTGACCGGGCGTGTCCTGAAAAAGGGCACGGTGCTGGATGATGGCGCCATCGCCGCGTTGCGTGATGGCGGGCATCGGGAAGTCATCGCCGCGCGGCTTGAAGTGGGTGATGTGCCGGAAGATGAAGCGGCGGAGCGATTGGGCCAGGTATTGGCCGCACCCTTGCTCGCGCGGTCTCGCGCGGCCACCGGGCGCGTGAATATCCTGGCGGAAACGGCTGGGCTTTTGGTGCTGGATACCAGGCGCATCGCGCGCATGAATGCGGTGGATGAAAGCCTGACCATTGCGACACTACCGAATTTCACGCCGGTCAATACCAAGGAAATGGTCGCGACCATTAAGGTGATTCCCTTCGCCGTGCCGGGGCAAATGCTGGGCGTGGTGGAAGCGGTCGCGAAAAGTGGCGCCGGGCCGGTGCTTGCCATTCATCCTTTCCGCGCCTTGAAGGTTGGTCTGGTGCTGTCTGAACTGCCCGGCATCAAGGAAAGCGTGATGGAAGGCGCGGTGGAGGCGACGGAAGAACGCATCGCCGGGCTTTGTGGCACATTGCTGCCCGTGGAACGCGTGCGCCATGACACGGTCGCGATTTCCGATGCGCTGTCGCGGTTGCGCCGTGCGGGCGCTGAGATGTTGCTGGTGGCCGGCGCTTCCGCAGTGGTGGATCGGCGCGATGTCGGACCTGCGGCGATTATGCGCGCCGGCGGCGTGATTGATCACTTCGGCATGCCAGTTGATCCCGGCAATCTGCTCTGCCTTGGGCATATCGGCAAAATCCCAGCCATGGTGCTGCCTGGCTGTGCGCGCAGCCCGAAGCTGAATGGCTTTGATTGGGTGCTGCAACGGCTTTTCGCGGGGCTTGAGGTAACGCCGGAAGATATTGGCGCCATGGGCGTTGGCGGTCTTCTCAAGGAAATCGAAGTGCGGCCCTTGCCGCGCGAACAGGCACCGCGCACGCCGCCGCCCGCGCTCGCCCCTCGCCGAGGCCGCCGCGTGGCCGCCATTGTGCTGGCCGCTGGCCGTTCGCGCCGCATGGCGCCGCTGAACAAGCTGCTGGTCACAGATAATGATGGCGTGCCCATGGTGGTGCGCGTGGTGGATCAGGTGCTCGCTTCCCATGCGCGGCCCGTGGTGGTGGTGACAGGGCATGAGCATGACCGCGTAGAAGAAGCGCTTGCGGGCCGCGCGGTGCAATTCGCGATTGCCGAGGATTACGCACAAGGGCTTTCCGCATCCTTGAAGGCCGGGCTGCGCGCTTTGCCGGAAGATATTGAAGGCTTCATGGTGTGCCTGGGCGATATGCCGCTGGTCAGTGCGCCCATGCTTGATCGGCTGATGGCAGCCTTTGATCCGGAAGAAGGCCGCGCGATTGTGATGCCAACTTTTCGCGGCAAGCAGGGCAATCCCATGCTGTGGTCCCGCGAATTCCTGCCCGAGATGCTGGCGATTACCGGCGATGTCGGCGCGCGGCATTTGGCCGGCAAATACGCCGATCGCTGCGTTGAGGTTGAAATGGCCGATGACGCGGTGCTGCGCGACTTTGATACGACCGAGGCGCTGAAAGGCGTGCCGGGCTATAGCATGGTGCGGTGAGGCATGATCCGCTTGCGCGGATCACGCCAAAAAATCACAGCTTGCGGGCCTTCAATTCATCACGGATTTCCGCGAGCAGCGTTTCCGTTGGTGTGGGCGGCGGTGGTGTGGCAGCCTTTTCCACGGCTTTTGAAGCTTGCAGCCTGCTCAACACCTTCACCATCCAAAACACTGCAAAGCCGACGATGACGAATTTGATGATCGCATTGATGAATTTGCCAACCGCGAGCACGGCTGCGCCACCATCGCGCGTGGCTGCCAGGGTCGCCTTGCGTTCACCGGAAATAACGATGAACAGGTTGGAAAAATCCATCCCGCCCATGAGCAAGCCGATGATGGGGTTCAGCAGATCCTCGACCATGGAGGTCACGATGGCGGTGAAGGCTGCGCCAATCACGATGCCGACGGCAAGGTCAATCACATTGCCGCGCATGATGAAGGCCTTGAATTCCTTCAGCCATTGCGGTTCCTTCACCGGTATCTGACCGGTGATCTTATTCGCCAGATCGCTCATCGCTCTTCCCCGAAAACAGGAGCCCTTGATTCCGGACTCGTGACACGGCCGGATGCAAGCGGATTGACTGCCGTTTGTAAAGTGTAACAGGGCATGACCGAAGACCCTGCCAAAATGGGTGGCGCCCTGGGGGGCTGGCGTTTATGTTCACCCCATGGAAACCAAGACCTTTGCCCAGCAAATCACCTTCCTGTATGCGGAAGATCCCGCCGCTTCCTGGGATTTCTACGAAAACAAGCTTGGCCTGGCACTGGTGCAGGATCAGGGCACCTGCCGCATCTATGCCACCGCGCCGGGTGAGCGAGGCTTTTTGGGCGTATGCCGCGCACGCGCGCCGCGGGCTTCAGACAATCCGCGCGTGCAGGGTGGTGTGGTTTTCACCTTTGTTGATCCGGATGTGGAAGGCTGGCACGCACGCTTGAAGGCGCGCGGCGTGAAGGTGCCGGAGCAGGTGGAATATGCCGAAGCCTATCGCGTGACGCATTTCTTCTTCCACGACCCCGCCGGCTATTTGCTGGAAGTGCAGCGCTTTGAAAGGTCCGATTGGCCTGAGCCTGGCTGAACGCCCCTGCGCCGCACTGCATCCCCTATCGTGCCAAAAGCCATTCTGGCAGGCCGGTTACCAGCGTCACGGGGAAAAGCGTAATCAGCACCACGGTCAGCACCAGCATCAGGAAGAAGGGTAGTGATGCCCAGGCAATTTCTGTCTGCTCCTTCCCGGTCATTGTCTGCATGACAAAAAGATTGAAGCCGAGCGGTGGGGTGATTTCGGCAATTTCCACCAGCAGCACGATAAAGATGCCAAACCACACAAGATCAAACCCGGCGGTCTGCACCATGGGCACAACGATGGAGGTTGTCAGCACAATCATCGAAACACCATCCAGCGCCGTGCCCAGGATCAGGTACACCACGGTCAGAATGGCGATAATGCCTAAGGGGCCGAGATTGAGTGCTTCCACGCCAGCGGCCAGCGCGGAGGGAATACCGGTCAGCGCCATCGCCTTGGTCAGGAAGGCAGCACCTGCCAGGATGAACATGATCATGCAGGAAAGCCGCGTGGCGCCCATCAGGCTTTCCTTGAAGCTCTGCCAGGTAAGCGTCCGCGTGACGGCCGCAAGAATAAGCGATCCAAGCACCCCGAACGCCGCTGCTTCGGTGGCAGTCGCCCAGCCGATAAACATGGTCCCGATCACGGCGATGATCAGAATGGTGCAGGGAATCAATTGCGCGCTGGCGCGCATTTTTTCCCGGAAGCTCAGCGCGGGTTCCTTGGCTGGCTGCTTATCCGGGTTCAGCATGGCCCAAATGGCGATATAGGCGCTGAACAGCACCATCACGAGAATGCCGGGGATCATGCCGGCGATGAAAACGCGCACAATAGAAACCTCGGCCGCTACCGCATAAACCACCATGATGATGGAAGGCGGGATCATGATGCCGAGTGTGCCTGCCGTCGCCAGGCTGCCAATCGCGACGCCCTCATCATAACCACGGCGGCGCAATTCCGGCAGCGCAATCTTGGAAACCGTGGCGCAAGTCGCCGCCGATGATCCCGAAACAGAACCGAAAATGCCGCAGGCCAGGATATTCACATGCAAAAGCCGCCCGGGCAGCCAGCGTACCCAGGGTGAAAGCCCGTTGAACAATTCCTCGGATAATTTGGTACGGAACAGGATTTCACCCATCCAGACAAACATCGGCAGCGCTGCCAGGGTCCAGGAGCCTGTCGATTCCCACATGGAACTTGCCAGGAACAGCCCAGGCTGAGGATGCACCGCCATCATGGCGATATAGCCAACCACGGCGAGGCTCATGGGGATCCAAAGACCCATGCCAAGCAGAACGCACAGCAGGATCAGCAGCAGCAGGGCAAAGCTCAATAATTCCATGGCTCAAACCTCCGCCGAGAAATCGCCGCGCGCGGCACGGTCTGCCGCCGCCGCGACATAGGCGGGGACTTCGCCCACCAGAACGCGGATCAGTTCATCAACAATCGCGATCAGCAAAATGCCCGCGCCAATGGGCATGGCCAGTTTCGGGACCCATAAGGGAAAGGCGACCGTGCCTTGCGCTACTTCTTCGATCTCCAGGGAGAACAGCACATCATTCAGCGTGAACCAGACAATCGTGCCAACGGCAATCGCCGCCATCAGAAGGACGATAATCTCCGCGAGGCGCCGGGCGCGTGGCGCGAGCTTGTCAATGGCGAGGCCAACCCTGATCAGCTCACCATTCTTGAAGGTGCGCGCCAGCGCGAAGAAGGTGGTCGCAACGCAAAGATAGGCGCTCAGGTCATCCGCGCCGGCGAATTGGATATTCATCTCACGCAGGGCAACTTGGGCCATCATGACAAGAAAAATCGAGAGCAGGGAAAGCGCGGCCAACCCTGCTGAGATGTCGTAAAGGCCATTAAGTGCCCGGCGCAAGAATGGCATGCGTTTCAGGCCCGATAGGCGGCAAGAAGCCTCGCGCCATCCTCACCAGCGCGCGTGGCCCATTCCTGCGCGATGGTTTGGCTGATGCGCGACAAGCCTTCCATCACTGATGGCGTCGGCTGCATGACCTGCATGCCGCGCGCGGCCAAGGTGGCCTGTGCCGCATCGCGCGCTTCCGCACTCAAGGCCCAGCCGCGATCCTCGGCGCGCTTGGCGGCTTCGCGCATGGCGGTCTGCTGCGCTGCCGGCATGGCTTCAAAGGCGCGGCGCTGGACGAAGATCACGTTATGGGTGCGGGTGAAGCCAATGGGCGTGAAGATTTTCGCGAAATCCCAGGCAGCGCTATCCACGCCCGTCGCCGCGCTGGTGACCATGGAATTCACCACACCGGTCGCGAAGGCTTGCGGCACTTCCGCCGCCTGCACCAGGGTTGGCGTCGCGCCCAACAGCGTGGCGAAGCGATTGGTCATGGCGTTGAAGGTGCGCATGCGCGACCCGCGCAGCACTTCCAGGCTTTCCACCGGCACGTTGGTATAGAAGCCCGAAGGCGGCCAGGGCACGCTGTAGAGCACGCTAAGCCCCTGCCTTTGGAAACGCGCTTCGATATAGGGGCGGGACAATGTGGCCAGCTTGCGCGCCTGCTCATCAGTCCAGGCAAGCTGAGGGATGCTATCCACTTCGAAGAAGGGATCATCATTGCCATAGGCGGAAAGCAGGATCTCGCCGATCTGCACCTGCCCCTGTTGCACGCCGCGCTTGATCTGCGGCATCGGCAAAAGGCTGCCGTTCGAATGCAGCTGCGCATCAATGCCGGTTTGCGCCTTCACCTCATCCAGAAAGCCTCGGATATTGCGGGTGTGAAAATTGCCATCCGGATAGGCGGTGGCAACCTGCCAGCGCGCCTGCGCCGCTGCTTCGCGAATAGCCAGCGGCGCCAGGATGAAAGGCGCAGCAAGAATGTTGCGGCGTGACAGATTCTTCATGAAAGCCCCCTGTTTTAAATAAATTGAGCGTTAATACTCGCACCACAGCGGAAATAGACAAGGGGGGCAGGCATGCGCCCCACCCCCCTTTGGCCGTTCAGCGATCAATTTGCAGGCAGGGATTGCCCCCGCGGCAATCAGCGCGCGGCGAGATAGGCTTCAATCAACCTCTTGCCATCCTCGCCCGCGCGTTCGATCCATTCCTGGGTCATTTGCTGGCTCACGCGGCGCAAATCGCCCAGCAATTGCTCGCTCGGTTGCAGCACCTGCATCCCGCGCTGGCCGAGTGTCGCTTCGGACTGGGTTTGGGAATCGCGGCTGAGTTCATAGCCCCGCGCTTCGGCGCGGGCAGAGGCTTCCATCAGCGCAGTCCGCACATCTGCCGGCAGACCTTCCAGCGCGCGGCGCGATACAAAGACGGCATTCTTGGTCATGGAAAAGCCGAGCGGCGTGAAAACCTTGGCGTAATCCCAGGCAGAGGTATCAACGCCTGTAGCGGCGGAGGTGATTTGCGCACTCACAATGCCGGTGGCGAAGGCCTGCGCCAATTCAGCCGCCTGCACCAAGGTTGGGTTGGCACCGATGATGGTCGCGAAACGATTGGTCATTGGGCTGAAGGTGCGGAAGCGCTGACCGCGCAATTGCTCCAGGCTGGTCACGGGCTGCTGCGCGTAAAGCCCGGCAGCCGGCCAGGGCACCATATACAGCAGGCTCAGGCCCTGACGTGCCAGCCGCGCTTCGATGAAGGGCTTTTGCAGATCGGCGAGTTTCTTGGCCTCGGCCAGATTTGTCACCAATTGCGGAATGGCGTCAGCGTCAAAGAACACATCTTCATTGGCATAGGCCGTCAGCAAAATCTCGCCAAGCTGCACCTGGCCCTGCTGCACGCCGCGCTTGATCTGCGGCATCGGCAAAAGGCTGCCATTGGAATGAAGCTGGATCGAAAGCCGTCCGCCCGTTGCCTGTTCGATTTCCTGAATGAAGGTGCGGATATTGCGCGTGTGCAAATTGCCATCCGCATAGGGGGTGGCCATCTGCCAGCGCGTCTGCGCCTGGCCCAGGCTTGGAGAAAGGGCGGCCAGGCCAGCGGCCCCGGCCAGGAACTGGCGACGATGAAGCTTCATGAGTTTCTTCCTTCTTCTGCCCGGCCCGGCCCCCGCCCGGCTTTCAAAGCGGGTAATCGCGTACCGGATCCACGCCAGATTGCGTCAGAAAATGGCGAATAGCTACTACCTCATCCTTCGAGAGGCTGTGCTGGGTATTGTGGAAGGCATGGGCATGGCTGCCGAGCTTAACGGCCAAGTGGCCGGATCCGTTATGGGACACCTCGGCACCGAGTTCCTCAAACACTGCCTCCACGGCCTTGGGGTCAATATTGGCGCTGACGGGGTGGGAGAAGATGGCGT
The DNA here is from genome assembly GCA_020249145.1 of Roseomonas sp. Taxonomy (GTDB): domain Bacteria; phylum Pseudomonadota; class Alphaproteobacteria; order Acetobacterales; family Acetobacteraceae; genus Neoroseomonas. The sequence goes on from JADCGF010000011.1 coordinate 21,229, forward strand.
GCAATACCTTGCGGTGACGATGGTTCATGGCTGATGTGCCTTCCGGATGGGGTTGTGATGCGCCCATCCTGCCGAACCATCACGCAACTGCCTTGATCATGATCAAGTGCTGGTGGAACCGGTAAGCTGCGTCCTTACCAGTTCAGCAAAATGCCCGCCTTGGGCCACCAATTCCTTGAAGCCGCCGCGTTCGGCGATTTCCCCGCCGGCAAAAACCAGGATTTCATCCGCATCGCGCACGGTGGAAAGCCGATGCGCGATGATGAAGGTGGTGCGCCCTGCCATCAGCGCCGCCAACGCCTTTTGCACCCGTGCTTCAGTGGCAGCATCCAGCGCGCTGGTCGCCTCATCCAAAATCAGCACCGGCGGGTCCTTCAACAGCGCGCGCGCAATCGCCAGGCGCTGGCGCTGCCCGCCAGAAAGCGAACTGCCACGCTCACCAATCATCGTGTCATAGCCATGGGGTTGGCGCTGGATGAAATCATGCGCTTCCGCCAAGCGGCAGGCATGTTCCAAATCCTCCTGCGAGGCATCCGGGCGGCCAACCAATAGGTTTTCACGAATGGTGCGGTTGAACAGCATGCTTTCCTGGAACACGACGCCGATATTGCGGCGCAGGCTTTCCAGCGACACGTCGCGCAAATCATGCCCATCCAGCGTCACGCGCCCTTCCTTCGGGTCCCATAGCCGCTGCAACAGTGCCATGGCGGTGGATTTGCCCGCGCCCGTCGGCCCCACCAGCGCAATGGTCTTGCCGGGTGCCGCCGCGAAATTCACATGGCTGAAAATTGGCTGCCCGCCCGGATAGGCGAAGGCAACATCTTCAAACGCCACTTCCCCTTTCGCGCGAGGAATATCAATCGCATTCGGCTTTTCCGGCACGGTTGTGCGCGCATCCAGCACCGAAAACATCTCGGACAATGAAGGCATCAGCAGCACCAGCCGGGACGCAAAGCCCACCGCGCCTTCAAGCTTGCCGATCAGCATGGTGGCGAAGCCCATGAAGGACACAATCTCCCCCACCGTCGCTTGGCCGCGCAGATGCAACCAGGTGCCCAGCATGAAGATCATGATCACGCAAATGGTGGAAGCGGCTGAGGTCATCACAGACACAACCGCCCACCAATTCAAGACCGGGAATTGATGCGTGATCACCTGTCGGATGATGTCGCTGAAAAGCCGCGCTTCACTGGAAAGCCGCGTGAAGGATTGCACCACCATCACATTGGAAAGCGCATCCTGTGCGTTGCCGGCCAATTGCGTATGGAGCGCTTCCACCTGCCGCTGCGCGTTTTCCGTCCGACGAATGACAAAAGCGGCGAGGGCGCCGAAAATCACCACAAGCCCGATCAGCAGTAATCCCAAACGCCAATTCAGGATAAGCGTGAGCGGCAGCAGCACAATCGCAGAAATGAAGGTGATCAGATGTTCGCGAAAGAAGGAAAGCCAAAGGCCGAACAGATTATCGGAACCCACCAGCATGATTTTCATCAGCCGGCCCGATTGCGTATCCCCATGGAAGGATAGCGGCAGGGACAGGACATGCTGGAAATAATCATGCATGACCTTGAGCCGATTGCGATGCGCCATGCGGTCTGCGAACAGCGCGACCGTAACATTGGCGCCAATCGCCGAAAGCCCAACGGCCCCCCAGATGATCAGCAGTGCCAGCGCTTCCGCCCAAACGGCGGATTCCTGCATCCGGTCGGACCGGGCAAGCAGGTCAATCACCCGCCCAAACAGCACCGGTTCCAGGAATTGCAGCCCGGCAATGGCGAGCGCCGCCAAGGCAAGCCCAATCGCGATAGCGCGATCCGCGGCCAGCAGCCTGAGCACCCTTCCATAAAGCCGCAAAAACTCCATTGCCCCCGCCGCCCCTATGTTGCGTCGATCATAGGCGACGAATCGCCCAAACTGAAACCCGGGCAGCAAGGTTGATCTGGCGAGGTTCACGGGCCACCTTGATTGGTAACGCACTAATCGGGAGGCTAAACACCATGATCACCCGCCGCAGCTTAGGCGCCCTGACCATAGGGGCCGGCTTGCCACTGCCCGCCTTGGCGCAGGGGCTGTCCAACCGTGCTATTCGCCTGGTCATCCCCTTTACCCCTGCCGGGACCACGGATTTGGTCGGGCGGGTCACGGCTGAGCGCCTTTCGGCCCGGCTTGGCCAGCAGGTGGTTGTGGATAACCGCCCCGGCGCTTCGGGCAATGTCGGCGGGGAATTCGTCGCGCGGTCGGAACTGGATGGCCATACGCTGCTGCTGACCACCATCGGCACGGGGGCGATCAATTTCGCCGTGTTCGGCAACCGCATGCCCTTCAAGCCTGAGGATCTGGCCGCCGTTGGCCTGATGTGCCGCGTACCGAATGTGCTGATGGCAGCGAACCGGATGCCAATCCGCACGCTGGCCGATATGGTGCGTGAAGCGAAGGCCAAGCCCGGTGGGCTGAATTACGGCACGGCGGGCATCGCCACTTCCCCCCATGTGGTGATTGAACAAATCCGCCTGGCGCAGGGCATCCAGATCACCCATGTGCCCTTCCGCGGTTCCGCCCCCATGCTGACGGAAATGGTGGCCGAGCGGATTGAGTTGGGGATGGACAACATCCCCTCGGCACTCACCTTCATTCGTGAAGGGAAAATCCGTGCCATTGGCGTGACGGGGGCACAGCGCAGCGCCGTGCTGCCGGATGTGCCGACCATTGCTGAGCAAGGCATGCCGGGTTTTGAGGCGACCGCCTGGTTCGGTGTGCTAGCGCCGGGCGCCACCCCCGCGCCGATCATCGCGCGGCTCGGCGCTGAATTGGATGCGATCGGCAAGGAAGCCGATTTCCGCGCCCGCATCGCGGCCTTTGGCGCTGAGCCACCGCGGCTCACGCCCGATGGCGGTTCAAGTCCTGAAAGCTTTGCGGCTTTCATGCGCACGGAAGTCACCCGTTGGCCCGATGTGGTCCGCCAAGCCGATATTCGTGTGGAATAAGGAAACAATTATGACCAAGACAAACACCCTGCTTGGGCGCCGTATCATCCTGGCCGGCATGGCCGGCGCGCTCGCCGCACCCGGCATCGCCCGCGCCCAGGCTTTCCCAACCCGCCCTTTGCGGCTGGTTATTCCCTTCCCGCCCGCCGGCACCACGGATATCTCCGGGCGCATCCTGGCCGAGCGTCTTTCCGCGCGGCTTGGTCAGCCGATCATTGTGGAAAACCGCGCCGGCGCCACCGGTAATCTGGGCGCCGAGATGGTCGTCCGGTCGGAACCCGATGGCTATACGCTCGTGATGTGCACCATCTCCACCGCCGCGATCAATTACTCGCTCTGGGGTGCGCGGATGACCTTTAGGCCAGAGGATTTGGCGGCAGTTGGCCTCGCGATCCGGGTGCCGAATGTGATCTTCGTCACCGCCAATTCGCCCTATCGCAGCGTGAGTGACCTGATCGCGGGGGCGAAGGCCAATCCTGGCAGGCTCAATTATGGCAGCAGCGGTTCGGGCGGTTCGCCGCATATGACCATGGAAATGTTCAAGCTGCGCAGTGGCACGGATATCATGCATGTGCCCTTCCGTGGAGCGGGGCCGATGTTGGTGGAGGTGGTGGCAGGTCGGCTCGAATCCGGGTGCGACAATATGCCAAGCTGCATAGGCCATATCCGCGATGGGCGGCTGCGCGCCTTGGCGGTGACCAGCAATGTGCGGGCAGCCGCGCTGCCGGATGTACCGACGCTGGCCGAAGCCGGCATTCGCGATTTTGAAGCGACCGCCTGGTTCGGCGTTCAGGCGCCCGCGCGCACGCCACGCCCGATCATCGAAAGGCTGGGGGCGGAGATTGATGCGGTCACGCGCGACCCTGCCTATATCGCGCGTATCGCCGAATTGGGCGGCGCCCCGCCCGCGCTAACGCCCGCCGGCGGCACCAGCCCCGAGACCTTTGAGGCCTTCATCCGCAGCGAAATCACCAAATGGGCCGAGGTGGTCAGGGTTTCCGGCGCCACGGTGGATTGATGGTTTTTGGCGCTTGCGGGCGCCCAGTGCTTGTCTTTAGTCTTCACTTTTAACGCAGGGAGCAATTGAGATGAAGATCAGCAGACGTGGCCTTGGCCGGGGTGTGGCGGCTGCCGCCGGTGGCTTGGCACTGAGTGGCATTGGTGCCGGGCCAGTGATGGCGCAACGCAGCGCCAATACCTTGCGCGTCGCCTTCCGCGATGCGGTTCCGAATATTGACCCCTATTTCAACAGCCAGCGCACCGGCATCATCATCGCGCATCAGGCCATGGACGGCTTGGTGCATCGTGATCCTGAAACTTTCAAGAACGTCCCCGCATTGGCAACCGAATGGGCCTGGCAGGGCAATACCGCGATTGATTTCAAGATCAGGTCCGGCGTGAAGTTCCATGATGGCAGCGATTTCGGCGCTGATGATGTTGTCTATACCATGAATGGCATCGCCGAATTGGGCGGGCGGCTTTCAACGCCCGGGAATTATTCCTGGATCGAAGGGGCGGAAAAGCTGGATGCCAATACGGTACGCATCAAAATGAAGCGGCCCAATCCTGCAGCGCTTGATTTCTTGGCAATGGTGACACCGATTTGGCCCAAGGCCTACCGCGAAAGGGTGGGGCCTGAGGGTTTTTCCCGCATGCCGATCAGCACCGGGCCGTATCGCTTCACCAAGGTGGATGTCTCGAACGGGGTCGAATACGAACGTTTTGATGGCTATTACCAGGGTGGCCCCAAGGGGCGGCCGGCCATCCAGCGCATCACCGCGCGCTATCTTTCCGATGCCGCAACGGAATTGACCGAATTGCTGGCGCAGCGCGTGGATTGGATCTGGAATATGAATCCAGACAATATCGCCAATGTGAACCGCCTGCCCTTCCTGCAAGCCCTGCAACAGGAAACCATGCGCGTGGGTTACCTTGGCATGGATGCAGCAGGGCGCACGGGCGCGGGCAATCCCATGACGCATTTGAAGGTACGACAGGCAATCTTCCACGCCATTGATCGCCAAGCCATGGCGGAAAAACTGGTGACAGGCGGGTCGCGTGTGCCGCCTGCCCCCTGCTACCCCTCGCAATTCGGCTGCAATGGCGATGTCGCCGTGCAATATGAATACAACCCGGCCAAGGCGCGGCAGTTGCTGGCAGAAGCGGGCTTTGCGAATGGCTTTGACGTGGAGCTCACTTCCTATGTCCAGCCGCGGCAATGGTCTGAAGCGGTACAGAATTACCTGCAAGCGGTCGGTATTCGTGCGCGCCTGAACCTGATGCAGGTGGCGGCGCAAATCCAACGCTCACAACGCGGCGAATTGGCGCTTGCCATGGGAAGCTGGGGCAGTTTTTCGATCAACGATGTCTCGGCCTTCCTGCCGCAATGGTTCGCGGGTGGGAATGAGGATTACGCGCGCGATCAACAGGTGATTGACCTAGTGAATGAAGGCGGCAGTTCCTCCGATGAGGCGGTGCGCAAGCGTGCCTATGACGCGGCGATCAAGCGCATTACGGAGATGGCCTATTTCGTGCCGCTGCATACTTACGTCAGCACCTATGCCTTCCAGCGGCAATTGGAATTCAAGGCCTATGCGGATGAATTGCCGCGCTTTTATCTGGCGAGGTGGAGGTAAGGACAGTTTGCGCTGAAACAGCCCCGCTCGGTGGAAACCGGGCGGGGGTTTTTATGCCTTGATCAACCAGCCAAATGGCATTCCACCAGCCCATCATCCAGGCTGGTGATGCGTGGCGCTGTCGCGGCGCAGGGCGCGAAACAGGCCGGGCAGCGCGGATGAAAACGGCAGCCGGGCGGGATATTCGCGGGGTCGGGCATGATATCGCCAAGCCCGACATCCGGCACGCCAAGGCCAGGTTCGGGTGTCAGCACAGAAGCCAAAAGCGCGCGCGTATAAGGATGGCGCGGGTCACGAAACAGCGCCTCACTCTCGCGCTTTTCGACAATGCGGCCCAGATACATGACGGCGACTTCAGTCGCGACATGTTCCACCACCGCAAGATTGTGGCTGATGAAAAGATAGGTCAGCCCCAGATCGCGCCGCAATTCTGCAAGCAAGTTCAGGATTTGCGCCTGTACGGAAACATCAAGCGCGCTTGTTGGTTCATCACAAACCACAATGCGCGGGCGCAGCACGAGCGCGCGCGCAATCGCCACGCGCTGGCGCTGGCCGCCTGATAATTGCGATGGGAAACGCGTGCCCTGTTCGGTGGAAAGCCCAACCCGTTCCAGGCTTTCGGCCACGCGGCGATCAACTTCCGAAGTCGTCACATTGCCCTGCGCCACCAAAGGCATGGCGATGATATCACGCACCCGCCGGCGCGGATTGAGCGATGAAAACGGGTCCTGAAACACCGGTTGGATCAGCCGCGCCCGCGCGCGGCGGTCCATGCCTTCCAGCCGCTTGCCATCTACCAGCACTTCACCGCCGCTGGGTTCCAAAAGACCCAGGATCATACGCGCGAGCGTTGTCTTGCCGCAGCCGCTTTCGCCGACCACACCAAGCACGCTGCCAGCCGGCACAGAAAAGCTGACATCATCCACCGCGACGACACGGCGCGGAGCCGCGAAAAGCCCTTGGCTCGCGCGGAACTCGCGCCTCAGACCGCGCACTTCAATCGCGGGCGTGCTCATGCGCCAGCCCCTTCCGGCAGAACGCACAGCATTTCATGCGCGGGGCCGACATTGCGGCGCGGAATATCTACAGCGCAGGCGGATTCGGCAAAGCCGCAACGATCACGAAAGGCGCAGCCGATGAAGCCGGGCGGAATGCGCGGCACCACGCCAGGGATGGACCCCAGCGGTTCATCGCGCTTCACCTTGCCCGGCACCGGCACGCAGGAAAGCAGTCCGCGCGTATAGGGGTGGCGGGGCGCGCGAAACAACTCGGCCGTTGGCGCGCTTTCCACCACCTTGCCGGCATACATGACGGAAACGCGATCCGCGACGCGGGCAACAATGCCAAGATCATGCGTGATCAGCAGAATGCCAAGGCCAAGGTCCTTTTGCAGTTCTGCCAAAAGCCGCAGGATCTGCGCCTGCACTGTCACATCCAGTGCCGTTGTAGGCTCATCGGCAATCAGCAATTCCGGATCGCACATCAGCGCCATGGCGATCATGACGCGCTGACGCAGCCCGCCTGAGAGCTGATGTGGAAATTGCCCAAGCCGAAGCCCCGGCGCCGTAATGCCAACCCGCGTCAGCAATTCCACCGCACGATCCACCGCTTGCGCGCGTGGCGTACCGCGATGGCGGCGCAATACCTCGGTCATTTGCGAACCCACCGTATAGGCCGGGTTAAGGCTGGTCATGGGTTCCTGAAAAATCATCGCCATGCGATCACCGCGCAGGCGGGACATCTGCGCCTCATTGTAATCGCGAATATCCTCACCGGCGAAGGAAAGCCGCGCCGCTTCGCGCTTGCCGCCCTTGGCGAGCAGCCCCATCACCGCAAGCGATGTCACTGATTTGCCGCAGCCGCTTTCGCCCACCAGGCAATGGGTTTCGCCCTTTTCAACGCTTAGTGAAATGCCGCGCACCGCCGCCGTGCCGCCAAACGTCACGCGCAGATCGTCAACCTCCAACAGCGCGCTCATCGCGACAGATCCGTCCCCAGCATGTCGCGCAAGGCATCACCCAGCAGATTGACGCCAAGCACCAGGATGAACAACGCAATGCCGGGGATCATGATGATCCAGGGGCTGAAGAACATGTATTCCTTGGCTTCCGAAATCATCAACCCCCAGGAAGGCAAAGGCGGCGGCACGCCAAGGCCCAGGAAGGAAAGTGCCGCTTCCAGCAGAATGGCGAGCGCCATTTCAAGCGTTGCCACCACAGCCAGATGCGTCGCGATATTGGGCAGCACTTCCTTGAGCAGCACGATCATCGGCGAACACCCCGCGCAGCGCGCGGCGGCCACATAATCCAGATTGCGGATTTGCATGGTGGTGGACCGCGCCACCACCGCAAACCGATCCCAAAGCAAAAGCCCCAGCACCAAAATCACCAGCGTAAAACTGGTGCCCATAAGCCCCGCAACGGCAAGTGCGACCAGCACCACCGGGATGGAAAGCCGCGCCGTGATGGCAAAGACCACAGCATCATCAATCCGCCCACCATAAAACCCGCCCATCACGCCAAGGACCGTACCGATGATGCCAGAGGTGATAATGGTTGCGACACCAATAATCATGGAAACCCGCGCGCCATAGATCAGGCGAGAGAGGTAATCCCGCCCCAGTTGATCCGTGCCGAGGATATTGGCCGGCGTGCCGCCTTCCATCCACATGGGTGGGATCACGCGCCGCCCGAGATTAATGGTGAAAGGATCATAGGGCGCAAGCCAAGGCGCGAAAATCGCCACAAAGGTGACGAAGCCAACAATGCCCACACCGAAAATGGCGCCTGCATTGCGCCAGATGCGCCGGCGATTGCTGACACCGGCCGGTTGCAACACCGTGCTCATGCCGACCTCAAGCGCGGATCGAGTACCGCATTCAACAGATCAGACAAAAGCGTGAGGCCGATATAGATCAGCGCCAGCACCAGAACCACCGCCTGCACCACAGGGAAGTCGTTCTTGCTGATACTCTCCCACGCCAGATAGCCAACGCCGTGCAAAGCGAAGACCGTTTCAATTACAATGGACCCGCCCAGCATGAAGCCAAGCTGCACGGCAGCAATCGCCACCACCGGAATCGCCGCATTGCGAAACCCATGCTTGACCAGAATGGAAAGCCGCGAAAGCCCCTTCGCGCGGGCGGTACGAATATAATCGGAAGCCAGCGCTTCGATCATGCCACTCCGCGTAAGACGCATCAGCGATGGAATGGCGGAAAAGGATAGCACGATGGAAGGCATCACATAGTGTTCCCAGGACCCGGTGCCCGAGATCGGCAACCAGCCCAGGTTCAAGCCCAGTACGATCATCAGCGTAAGGCCAAGCCAGAAGGAAGGCATGGCCTGGCCAATCAACGCGACCATCAGCACGGCGCGATCCACCCAGGTATTCTCCTTGACCGCCGCCAGAATCCCCAAGGGCAAGGCAACGCAAAGCGCGATGAACAGGCCGCATAACCCAAGCGTCATGGTAATCGGCATGCGTTCCATGATCAGCCGCGCCACGCGCGTCTTGAAAAAATAGCTATCGCCGAAATCGCCCTGCAATGCGCGCCAGAGCCAATCAAAATACTGAACCCATAGCGGCCGATCGAGCCCATAGGCGCGGCGGATGAGTTCAATATCCTCCTGCGTCGCATTCGGCCCGGCAATGGAAATGGCAAGATCACCCGATAGCCGCGTGAGCAGAAAGCTCAACGTCAGCACCGTTAGCGCGACCAGAATCGCAACCGTCAAGCGGCGTCTTAGAAAATGAAGCATCCCAGGGACAAACTAGGCTTGATGGGTCCGGCGCGGCAAGGGGGCCATTACCAGGCCCCCGCCCAGCCATCCCGCCGCGGATCGGATGCCGCCATGCGCACGCCATTATCCAGCACGCAAATGGCCTCCACGCTGCATGGGCCTTCCAGATCGGGCACGATCTTCACGCGATGCCCGCGCGCTTGAAGTGCGGCGATCATCTCTGCCCCCATGCCGGCTTCGATGGTGAGCACATCCTCTCCCCCATGCGGGTAATTGCTTTCCTGGCCGGGTTGAGAGGATGTCCAGCGCGGCGCTTCCAGCGCCTGTTGCGGGTCCATGCCGAAATCGGCGCAGGCGACCAGCACCTGCGTATTCACCTGCACCTGATTATCAGCGCCAGGCGTGCCGAAAATCAGCCAAGGCTTGCCCGCCTTCATCAGCATGGGCGCATTCATGGTGTGGCGCACGCGCTTGCCGGGCGCGAGTGCATTCGCGTGGCCTTCTTCCAAATGCCAATAGCTCATGCGGTTGTTGAACAGGATACCGGTTTGCGCGCCCGTCACGCCGGAACCAAAGCTGGAATTGATGGATTGAATGGCAGAGACCGCATTGCCATCCGCATCCACCACGCAGAAATAGGTGGTATCCGACTCCGCCATGCCGCGCACCGGCAGCTTCGCCGCGCGGTCCGTGATGGTGGCGGCGTGTTCGGCGACGCGTTCCGCTGACAACAACATATCAAGCGGCGGGTTCACCGCACCCGCATGGGCTTCGCGGTCCAGAAAGGCGCGTTTCTTCGCTTCCACCATCAGATGAATCAAGGCCGCGCTGCCCCAGCCGAGCGCGGCCAAATCGAAGCGATCCAGAATGCGTGCCATTTGCGCCATGACGAAGCCCATGGAAATGGGCGGCGTCTGGCGCAGTTCAAAACCACGATAGGGCACGGCGATGGGCGGCGCGATGATCGGCGCCACCCCCGCCAAATCCGCCGCGCGCACCAGGGCGCCCGCCTTTTCCAGATCAGCGGCCAGCATCGCCGCCAGCCTGCCCTGATAGAAATCCGAAGGCCCTGCCGAGGCCAGGCGTTGCAGGGTGGCCGCCAAAGCCGGCTGGACCAACAAATTCCCCAAAGCCGGCGGCTTGCCCTCCGGCAGAAACAACGCGGCACTCAAAGCATCAGGCGCAAGCCGCGCGCGGTTTTCGCCTACAAAATGGCGTAAGGCATGGGTTGCCGCGAAACCATCCCGCGCGGCTTCAATTGCGGGCCCGAACAGTGCGCCCCAGGGCTTGCTGCCCTCTGCCCCATGCAGCGCGGCGATGCCGGCCACCATGCCAAGCGTTTGGATGGAAAGCGCGCCATGCACAGGAATGCCACCCGCCGCGCGATAATGCGCGATGGTGGCCGCTGCCGGTGCCGCGCCAGTGCCGTTATAGGTGGTGCTGGCGCCGGTTTTCGCGTTCCAGGCATGGTAGAAACCATCGCCGCCCAGCCCGGACATATGTGGTTCCACCACGCCAAGCGTGAGGGCAATCGCCACCGCCGCATCGGCGGCATTGCCGCCGGCGCGCAGAATCTCCATCCCCGCAGCGGTCGCGACCGGATGATTGCTCGCCACCGCCCCGCGTCTGCCCATGATCAGCGGGCGGCGTGCGCGAATGCCTTCATAAGCCATGGCTCAGCCCCCGAGGTTCATGCGCGCGACAATCGGCGCCCAGCGCGTCACCTCCGCCTGGACATGCGCGGCTGCGGCGGCAGGTGAAGGATCAGGCCAGGTTTCCACACCCGCCGCTGCCAGCCGCTGCTTCACGGCCGGGTCCGCCACGGCACGCAGCGCTGCCTCACGAATGGGCGCAAGCGCTTCTTCCGGCGTGCCGGGCTTGGCGAAAAGCACCTGCCAGGCCGTGACCTCATAGCCAGGAACGCCAGCCTGCGCGAGTGCGGGCAGGCCGGGCACAAGATCGGAAGGTGTCGCGGAACTGACCGCGAGGCCCCGCACGCGGCCATCGCGCATCAGCGGTGCCAGCATGGTCGGGCTATCAATCGTCAGGTTCATCCGCCCCGCGAGCAAATCCTGCACCGCATTGGCTGCGGTGCGATAGGGCACGATGGTGAAGCTGGCACCGGAAAGTTGGCGGAACAATTCTCCCGCCAGATGATTAGTCGCACCAGGATTGGTGGCGCCGTAATTCGCTTCCTCTTTCTTCTGCGACAGCCAGGCGAGCAATGAAGCCACATCCCGCGCCGGCACATCCGGGTGCACCGCCAGCACAAAGGGCTGGCGGCCCACCAGCGCAAGCGGGATGAAATCCGCGACGGGATCATGCGGGAAGTTTGGATAAACGGCCCGCATCACTGGGTGATTATTCGTGCCAATGAAGATCGTATTGCCATCCGCAGGCAGGCGATGAAAGGCTGCCGCGCCCACGGTGCTGCCCGCGCCTGGTATGTTTTCCGGCACCACAGGCCGACCAAGCTGGGTTTGCAGCGTATCCGCCAAAATGCGCCCCACCACATCCGTCACGCCACCAACGCCCACGGGGATGATCATGCGAAGCGGCCGCGCCTGTGCAAACGCCGGGGCCGCCAAGCCAAGCGCAGCAGCGGTCAGAAGGGAACGACGCAGCATGGGAAAACCCCTTTTCTTCATATCTGCTGAAGCCTAACCCGGCTTGCGCCTTCTGCCACCCCCGTTCGCGGGGCTTGGCGCGCGGGCAAGAGGGCTTCATGATCGCGCCAATAACGCGGGAGAGACGGGCCATGGCCAGCATTGTTCTGATCCACGGGGCTTATCAAGGCGGTTGGATTTGGCGCTTTGTCGCCGAACGGCTCCGCGCCGCCGGGCATGATGTGCATGCGCCAACGCTGGATGGCTGCGCCGAACGCCGCCAGCAAATGCGCGCGGGCATTGATACCGAAAGCCACGGCCAGGAAATCGCTGAATATCTCTATTACCATGATCTGCGCGATGCGGTGCTGGTGGGCACCTCGGCTGGCGGCATGGTGATGGCGGCAGCCGCCGAACGCGCGCGCGAACGCATTGGGCGCCTGGTTTTCGCCGATGCGCTGGCGCTGATGGATGGTGAAAAGATCAGGGACATCGTGACCCGTCCCGCCGCCATCAATACGGATATCGCGCTTGGCCCGGGCCGAGAGGATGCGCTGAACCGGCTATTCCTTGGCATGGAAAGGGGTTTGGCCGAATGGGCCGCGGATCGCATGACGCTGCACCCGATCAACACCTTCACCCAGCCGGTGAAACTGCCAAGCTTCTGGGCGCAAAGCTGGAATGCATCGGTCATCTACTGCCCGCAGGCGGCCAACCCCGGTGAGGCGCATCAGCGCCGCTGCGCGGAAAAGCTTGGCGCGCGCTGGCATGTGATTGACACCGGCCATTACCCCATGCTGACCACACCGGATGAGCTTGCGCGCATCATCATCTCCGGCTGAGCCTTACGATCTTGCTGTCATTGGTGGCGGCATCAATGGTGCCGGCATTGCGCGTGATGCCGCGGGCCGCGGGCTTTCTGTTGTGCTGTTTGAAAAGGGCGATCTGGGCAGCGGCACTTCGGCCAATTCCACCAAGCTGATCCATGGTGGCTTGCGCTATCTGGAACATTACGAATTTCGCCTGGTGCGTGAAGCGCTGATTGAACGCGAAATCCTGCTTGGCATTGCGCCGCATATCATCTGGCCATTGCGCTTTGTCCTGCCGCATCATGAGGGCCTCAGGCCCGCCTGGCTGCTGCGGCTTGGGTTGTTTTTGTATGATCATCTGGGCGGGCGAAAGACGCTGCCAGCCACCATGCGGATTGACCTGACAAGCTCTCCGTTGGGGGCGCCGCTCAGCCCCGGGCATCGCATCGGCTTTGAATATTCCGATTGCTGGGTGGAGGATTCGCGCCTGGTGCTGCTGAACGCCAAGGATGCGGCGGAACGCGGTGCGGCCATTCATCCGCGCATGGCGGTGACTGCCGCGCAGCGCGATGGCGCGCTTTGGCATATCACTGTTGAAGGTCGTGATGGGCCGGCAGAATTTCACGCCCGCGCCCTGGTCAATGCTGCCGGCCCTTGGGTTAGCGCGGTGCAGCATACGGTGATGGGCAGCAACCAGCCGGCGCGCCTCAGGCTGGTCAAGGGCAGCCATATCGTGCTGCCACGGCTTTATGATCACGACCGCGCCTATATCTTCCAGAATGCCGATGGGCGGATCATTTTCACCATCCCCTATGAACGTGACTTCACCCTGATCGGCACCACCGATGAGGAGCACCCTAACCCCGAAGAGCCGCCGCAGATTTCTGAGGGCGAAATCACCTATCTCTGCGCTGCGGCGTCCGGTTATTTCCGCACGCCGGTGAAGCGCGAAGATATTGTCTGGACCTATTCGGGGCTCCGCCCGCTTTATGATGATGGGGCGAGCAAGGCGCAGGAAGCCACGCGCGATTACGTGCTGAAGTTGGATGCGCCGGTGGGTCAGGCGCCGCTACTCAATATCTTCGGCGGAAAGATCACCACCTATCGCAAGCTGGCCGAAGCCGCCTTGGCCGAGCTTGGCCTGAAACCCGAAAAGGCCGGCTGGACCGCCCGCGCCTCCCTGCCGGGCGGGGATTTCCCCCTGAATGGTTTCGCGGCCCTGTTGGCCGATTTCCAGCGTAACTTCCCGCAATTACCGGGAAGCCTCTGCACCCGGCTGCTCCGCGCCTATGGCACGCGGGCCTGGCGCATCTTCACCGCCGGCCAGGACCCTGGCCCGGCCATTGGCGCCGATTTACACGCGGCAGAGCTGGACTATCTCCGCCGCGAGGAATGGGCCGCAACGGCCGAAGATGTGCTCTGGCGCCGGAGCAAGCTCGGGCTGCGCTTCGATGCCGGGGCACGGGATAGGCTGGCCAGGCTCATGGGCGGCTGAAAGACCGAAACACAAGCTTCGCGAAACTGTCTTTTACCTGTAATAAAGCCTGGGTATCGGGCAGTGGCCTCAACAAAAAAGGAGAGCTTTCATGCAACGTCGTCACATTTTGCTGGGAACATCGGGTCTGCTCGCGGCCCCCTTCGTGGCACCTTCCGTGCGCGCCCAGGGCCGCACAGAAATCCAATTCTGGTATGGGCTGGGTGGGGCGCTTGGTGAGCGCGTGGCCGAACAGGTGACCCGTTTCAACGAAAGCCAATCGCGCTTTCGCGTGAATGCCAATTTCCGTGGCTCCTACGTGGAAGTCATGACCGGCGCCATCGCCGCCTGGCGCGCCGGCACGCCGCCCCATATCGCGCAGGTGTTCGAAGTCGGCACCGCCACCATGATGGCCGCCGGCCCTGCGATTCGCCCGACCCATGAATTGCTGGGCGAAGTGGGCATTACCCTGGACCCGAAGCGCTATCTGGCCGGCGTGCGCGGCTATTATTCCGACACGCAAGGCCGCCTGGTTTCCATGCCGCATAATTCTTCTTCCGCAGTCATGTGGATCAACCTGGACGCTTTCGAAAAGGCTGGGCTCTCCACGACGGAACTACCCAAGACCTGGGCTGAAATCCGCGCCGCTGCGCAGAAGATCAAAGCCACCAATGCCGCCGAAATCCCGATCAGCACCGCCTGGCCGACCTGGGTGATGTTTGAACAAATGTCATCCCTGCATGATGTCGGGCTTGCCACCAAGGCCAATGGCTTCGAAGGCCTGGATGCCCAGATGAACCTCGGTGCGCCGATTTTCGCCAAGCATACCAATATGCTGCTTGAGATGCAGCGTGAGGGAAGCTTTGTCTATGGCGGGCGTGATGCCGATGGCTTCGCGAGCTTCCCGGCAGGTAAGGCCGCCATGTCCTTCAATTCCTCGGCCGGCCGGGCGCAGGTGCAGCGCGAAGCCAAGTTCCGCTGGGCTTCGGTGGTGCTGCCCCATCATGGTGATATCACGCAATCACCGCATAATGGCGTGATCGGCGGCGCCAGCCTTTGGACGCTGACGGCGCGCAACCGCACGGCGGAAGAATATCGCGGTGTCGCGGAGTTCTACCGCTTCATCTCAGAGGTTGAGCAGGATAAGTGGTGGCACCATGTCACCGGCTATGTGCCGCTGACGCTGGCGGCGTATGAGGCTTCGCGTGCTGAGGGCTTCTATACCCAAAACCCTGGCGCAGATGCCGCGATCATCCAGCTTTCCCGTGCGGAACCCACGCCTAATAGCCAGGGCTTCCGGCTGGGCGGCTTTGTGGAAATTCGCAATATCATCCAGGAAGAATTGGAGCGCGGCTTCCAGGGCCAGCAGAATACCGAAACACTGCTTGCCAATGCCAATCGCCGCGCCGATGTGGTGCTGCGTAATTTTGAGCGTGCGAATCGTCGCTAATCGCGTATCGGGGCCGCCTTCACGGCGGCCCCCTCCTATCGGTATGTTTGATCGCATTTTCCGAGTCGCCAAGTGAGCCCACTTGGCTTGAAAATGCTCAGTTGAGGCCACATGCAGCGCAAGGCGATATTCAACAATAAACTGCTGCCCTATCTGCTGCTGGCGCCGCAGCTTGCGATCACTTTTGTCTTCTTCTTCTGGCCGGCGGGGGAAGCCGTTTGGTATTCCTTCATCCGCCAGGATGCCTTTGGCATTTCCAAACAATTCGTCTGGTTTGAGAATTTCACGGATCTTTTCGTCGACCCGCTGTATCACCAGGTCATCATCAATACGCTGATTTTCTCGGTGGCCGTCACCGCGCTTGCCATGGGCTTGGCGCTTGGCCTCGCGGTACTGGCGGATCGGCATATTCGCGGCAAGGATGGCTATCGCACCTTACTGATCTGGCCCTATGCCGTGGCGCCGGCCATTGCCGCCATTCTTTATATTTTCCTGTTTCACCCTGATATCGGGCTAATCGGCCGCGCGCTGAAAGTCGCGGGGGTTGCCTGGAACTATACGCTGAATGGCAATCAGGCCATGCTGGTGGTGATACTCGCGGCGGCCTGGAAACAGGTTTCCTATAATTTCCTGTTCTTCCTGGCGGGGCTGCAATCGATCCCGCGCAGCGTGTTGGAAGCAGCCTCCATTGATGGTGCGTCCCCCCTGCATCGCTTCCGCACGGTGATCTTCCCGCTGCTGTCGCCCACTACCTTTTTTCTGCTGGTGATCAATATCACCTACGCCTTCTTTGATACTTTCGGCATTATTGATGCGCTGACCAAGGGCGGGCCGGGCAATGCCACGCAAACCCTGATCTACCGCGCCTATATCGATGGGCGGGTCAATCTGGATCTTGGCTCATCCTCCGCGCAATCCGTGGTACTGATGATTGCGGTGATAGCGCTGACGCTGGTGCAGTTCCGCTTCATTGAACGCAAGGTTCATTACTGATGGCCGAGCCACGCAACAGCATTGCCGCCCCCATGGGCATGGCCGGCAGCAATCCCAGGGCGGATATGCTTACCCATGTTATCCTGGTGCTGGGGGTGTTGCTTTTCGCGCTGCCCATCTGGATTGTACTGATGGGCTCCACCCATGATGCCGGCACTATCGGCCGCGGCGATGTACCCTTGCTGCCGGGCGCCGAGGCGGCTGCGAATTACAGCGCGGTCTGGAACCAGGGCAATAAGCAGCGCGCTGGCGTGCCGGTTTCCACGATGATGTTCAATAGCGCCATCATGGCGCTGCTGATCACCTTCGGTAAAATCGCGATTTCCATCATCTCCGCCTATGCGGTCGCCTTCTTTTCCTTCCCCGGGCGCATGCTGTTTTTCTGGGCGATTTTCATCACCCTGATGCTGCCGGTTGAGGTGCGCATCTTCCCGACCTTTCAGGTGGTTTCTGACCTTGGCATGGTGAATACCTATGCCGGCTTGATCGTGCCTTTGATCGCTTCCGCTACCGCAACGCTTTTGTTCCGTCAATTCTTCCTGACCATCCCGGATGAATTGGTGGAAGCCGCCAAGATGGATGGCGCCGGCCCGATCCGGTTCTTCAAGGATGTGGTTCTGCCGCTGTCCGCCACCAATATCGCCGCCCTTTTTGTCATTCTGTTCGTCTATGGCTGGAACCAATATCTTTGGCCGCTGCTGGTGACGACCTCCACCGATGTGGAAACGATCATGATCGGCATTGTGAAAATGCTGGGCTCCCAGGGCGATACGGAATGGCACCTGGTCATGGCGACAACGGTGCTGGCACTTCTGCCGCCCGTCGCAATCGTGATCCTGATGCAGCGCTGGTTCGTCAAGGGATTGGTCGAGACTGAGAAATGAGAAACCCCCATGGCTGAACTCAAGCTTTCCGGCATTGTCAAAAACTTCGGCGCGGTGCGCGTGCTGCATGGCATTGATTTGACCGTGCAGGATGGGGAGATGATTGTAATTGTGGGCGCTTCCGGCTGCGGCAAATCAACCTTGCTCCGCATCGTGGCGGGGCTGGAACGCAGCACGGGTGGCACGGTGCTGATTGATGATCGGGACGTGACCGCGCTGGAACCTGCGGCGCGCGATATTGCGATGGTGTTTCAGAATTACGCGCTTTATCCGCATATGCGCGTCTTTGATAATATGGCCTATGGGCTGCGTATTCGCGGCCTGTCCAAGGATGACATCAAGCGCCGCGTTCAGGAAGCCGCCAACTTGCTCGGCCTTTCCGAATTGCTTGATCGCCGCCCGAGAGAATTATCCGGCGGGCAGCGCCAGCGCGTTGCCATGGGGCGCGCCATTGTGCGTGAACCCAAGCTGTTCCTGTTCGATGAACCACTTTCCAACCTGGATGCGAAGCTGCGCGTTGCCATGCGCGCGGAAATCAAGCGCCTGCAACGCCGGCTTGGTGTCACCAGCCTTTTCGTGACACATGACCAGGTGGAGGCGATGACCTTGGGCGATAGGCTGGTTGTCATGCATGAAGGACGCGCGGCCCAAATCGCGTCACCCATGGAGATTTTTGAACGCCCCGCCGATACCTATGTCGCGGGCTTCATCGGCAGTCCGGCGATGAATTTCCTGCCCGCCACCATCACGGAAGATGGCAAGGCGGCGCGGCTTTCAGATGGCAACATCATCGCCCTGCCGCCGGGCCAATACGCCGCGCACCCTGGGCAGAAAGTGACACTTGGCATTCGCCCGGAACATATCAGCCTGCCAGGGCCGCTGCGTCTGACCACCGATCTGATTGAACCGCTGGGCTCGGAAAGCGTGGTGCATGGCAAGCTTGCTTCCGGTGAAATCATGGCCTTGCGCCTGCCCGGTGCGCCGCCCTCAGCCGCGGTGCTGGAAATCGCGCCGCGCACCAAACACCTGCATGTGTTCGATGCAGAAACAGGCAAACGGCTGCCGGCGCCTGGCTGATCAGCGTTACGCTTGCCCGCGTTCTGTCAGCAGGCGCTTCACCTCATTCTTCGGGACCTTGCCGTAACCGGAACGCGGCAGCGCATCCCAGACCACGATTTTTGCCGGCCATTTATAGCGGCCAAGCTTGCCATCCAGATGCGCCATCACCGCCGCCGGATCAATCACGGCGCCAGCTTCGGCCACCAGCACCGCGACCCCGCTTTCGCCCCATTTCGCATCCGCAACACCTACCACGCAGGCTTCCGCAATGGCTGGGTGCGTCAGCAAAGCTTCCTCGACTTCGCGCGGATACACATTGGACCCGCCAGAGATATACATGTCCGAAGCGCGCCCGGTGATATACAGGAACCCGCGCGCATCCAAATGGCCAAGATCACCCGTATGGAACCAGCCACCGGCAAAGGCCTTTTCATTGGCAGCATCATTTTCGAAATAGCCGGCGAAAACCGCAGGGCCGCGCACGCAAATCTCGCCAGTTTCGCCCGCCGGCAAGGGCTTATTCGCGGTATCCAAAATCGCCACCTCAATCCCGGTGCGCGGATAGCCACAAGACCCGATCGGCATGGCAGGATCATCTTCCAGACTATGCCACGAAGGCGGCAGCACGGTGATATTGCCGGTCACTTCACCAAGGCCGAAATACTGCACCAGGCAGGGGCCGAGCTTCGCCAGCGCGTATTTCTGATCCTCCCGATACATGGGCGCACCGGCATAGATCACGTGGCGGAGCGATGAATGATCATGCGTATCAACCGCAGGATCACGGCAAAGCGTGTTCAGAATCGTCGGCACAGTGAACATGTTTGAAACGCGATGCGCCTCAATCAATCGCCAGGCTTCCGGCACATCAAACCGCTCGCCGGGCAGCAGGATGGAGGCCGCGCCACGCGCCACTTGCGATAACGCATGCACGCCAGCGCCATGGGAAAGCGGCGCTACCACCAAAGACGCAGCATGCTCATTCAGCCCCGGCATCAGATCGGCAATATGGTTATTGATGACAAAAGCCATTTGCCCATGCGTCAGAATGCCGCCCTTGGGCCGGCCCGTGGTGCCCGAGGTATAGAAGAACCAGGCCGGATGATCGCGATCCACATCGGCGGGCACGGTTAAGGGCGCGGCTTGGCCTTCTGCGATCAAATCTTCCCAGGAAAAGCCAGCACCATCGCCAATCGCGATATCCAGCACGCAGGCGGGGTTTTCCGCGCGGCAGGCGGCGCGATGTTCCGGGAAGGCCACATCGAAAATCTGCGCCTTGCAGCGTGAAGACCCGGCCAGATAGGCGGCCTCTGGCGGGCTCAGGCGGAAATTCGTCGGCACCCAAACGGCGCCAATCAGCCAGCAGGCCCAAACGCCTTCGAAAATCGCGTTATTGTTGCGCGAATGGATCAGCACGCGATCACCCGCGCCAATGCCGCGCGCGCGCAAGCCGGCAGCAGCGGCACAGGCCCGTGCCGCGATTTCCGCCCAGTTCCAGACCCTGTCACGCCAGATCAGCCCGGGGCGGTCTGGCAGGCGACGGGCGGTTTGCAGCAGCATGGCGCCCAGGTTGGAAGTCGGGATCATGCGGCGTCTCCTTTTTTGCGGCGCCCTTTCGGCGGTTCGCGCGATGTTTCGCTTGCCTCCGGCGCTGGCCTTGGGCAAGTGGGGATATTAGTCTGGATCCAAACAAAGGGAGAAGAACGCCATGACCACCCCATTCCAGGGCGCGACGCGCCGTAACCTGCTGCTCGGCGCCGGGGCGCTGACGCTGGCCGCCCCCGCCATTGCCCGCGCACAGGGGCAATACCGCGCCGAATACAAGGTCTCGGTTGTGGGCAATCGCCCGCTGCCGATCTCTGACGGTGCCTTCACCTGGGCGGAGCTGGTCACGGAACGCTCCGGCGGGCGGATCAATATGAAGGTCTATCCGGGCAGCCAATTGGTCGGCGGAGATCAGACGCGCGAATTGGTCGCGATGCGCCAGGGCGTGATTGATATGGCGGTGTTTTCCACCATCAATATCTCCCCGCAAATCCGCGAAATGAACATCTTTTCGCTGCCCTTCCTGATGCCCAATCACCGCGCCTATGACGCGATCATCAACGGCGAAGTCGGGCGCGACCTGTTCGGCACGCTGACCAGCCGCGATGTGACGCCGGTTGCCTGGGGCGAGAATGGTTTCCGCGAAATCTCCAACAGCAAGCGCGAAATCCGCAAGCCCGAGGATCTGCGCGGCCTAAAAATTCGCTTCGCGGCGGGTGCCATTTTCAGCGAAATTTATCAGGGCCTGGGCGCCAATCCGGTGCAGATGTCCTTTGCTGATCTGCAACCCGCCCTTTCCACCGGTGCGGTGGATGGGCAGGAAAACCCGGTCAATCTGTTCCTGGGCTTCCGCATGGACACACTCGCGCAGCGCCATTTGACCATCTGGAATTACTGCGCCGATGCGGCGATTTTTGTTGCCTCAAAGGCCGTGATGGATAGCTTCGCGCCGGCGGACCGCGATCTGGTGATTGCTTGCGCGCGTGAAGCCGCGCAGCGTCAGATCGCGGCGGCGCGCAAGGGGCTGGGCATTGATGGCGACCGTTCCTCGATTGAGGAATGCATCCGTCGTGGCGTGGCGGTGGCGGAACTGACGCCGGCTGAAAAACAGGCCTTCGCGCGCGCCACACGGCCAGTCTTTGACAAGTGGGCGCAGACCGTCGGCAGCGCCCTGGTGCAAAAGGCAGAAGCCGCCATTGCGCGCGCGATTGCCTGACGCGCCGTGAGTGTTGAACTGGATCCGGGGGCGAGCCTCCCGGATCCGAAAACCCGCATCCCGCTCAGTTTTGAACGCGTGCTGCTGGCGCTTGCCATGGCGGCCATGGCGCTGATCACGGCGGCGAATGTGCTGGCGCGTTATCTTACGAATGTTTCTTTTGCTATCACGGAAGAATATTCGGTGGTGTTGATGGTGGTGATTGCGTTGATCGGCACGGCACTCGCCATCGCAACTGGGCGGCATATTCGGGTTGGGTATTTCACCGATCTGATGGGCAAGGTTGGCCAACGCAGGGCGGAAATGCTGGCGCTGATCCTTGCCATTATCTGCTTTGGCTTGCTCGCCATTTTCGGCGCTAAGCTCGCTCATGATGAATATCGCTTCGAAGTCTTGTCCAATGGCCTTGGCAATCCCCAGTGGCTGTACACGGGCTGGCTGCCTTTGGTCTCGCTTTTGGTCATTGCGCGTGCGACGGGCCGGCTGATCCGGCTTGCACGCGGAGAGGATGGCTGAGCCATGATCGCAACCACCCTGTTCCTCGCCTTTGCCGTGCTGCTCGCGGGCGGTGTACCTGTCGCGATTTGCCTTGGGCTGGCGGGCGCTTTCGCCATTTGGCTCGCGGATCAATCCATCATGGCGATGCCGACCAATGTCTATGCCGGCATTGCGAAGTATCCGTTGATTGCCATTCCGATGTTCGTGCTGGTGGGGAGTGTGTTTGACCGTACCGGCGTTGCGCTGCGCCTTGTGCGTTTCGCAACCGCGCTGGTCGGCGCCGGGCGCGGCGCGCTTGCGTCCGTCGCCGTGCTGGTCGCGATGGTGATTGGCGGCATATCGGGGTCAGGCCCGGCCACCAGCGCGGCGGTCGGGCAGGTGGTGACGAAAAGCATGGCGGAGGATGGCTACCCGCGCCCCTTTATCGCCAGCACCGTGGGTGCGGCGGCGGCCACCGATATCCTGATCCCGCCTTCGATTGCCTTCATTGTCTATGCCGTGCTGGTGCCGGGCGTTTCCGTGCCCGCCATTTTCGCTGCCGGCATGATCCCCGGGATTCTCGCCGGGCTTTGCATCATCGCCGCCGTGGTAATCATTTCCATCGTCAAGGATTTCGGCGGCAAGGCGCGCCAGAAGGAAGCCATTGCCGTCTGGCAAAGCTTTAAGGAAGCCTTCTGGGGCCTGCTGGCGCCGGTGGTGATCCTGGGCGGCATGCGGCTTGGGCTTTTCACGCCCACGGAAGCTGCGGTGGTTGCGGTATTTTACGGGCTCTTCATCGGCTTTTTCATCTATCGCAGCCTGACGCTTCGCGATGTCTATGAAATGCTGGTGGAGGCTGGGGAAATCTCCGCCGTCATCCTGATCGTCATTGCCTTGGCGACGGTTTTTGCCTGGTCCACCAGCACGCTTGGCATTGTACGCCCGATTGTGGAATGGGTGGTGGGGCTTGGGCTTGGCTCGGCCGGCACACTCGCGCTGCTCACGATTTTCCTGATCATTGTGGGGATGTTTCTGGATGGCATTTCGATCTTCCTGATCCTGCTGCCGGTACTGCTGCCAATTGCCGCTGCCTTTCAATGGGACCTGACCTGGTTTGGTGTGGTGCTGACCATGATGATCGCGATCGGCCAATTTACCCCACCCATGGCGGTGAATTTAATGGTATCCTGCCGGATTGCGGGCGTTTCCATGGAAAGCACCGTACCTTGGGTGATTTGGCTGGTGCTGGCCATGTTGCTCTCGGCCGTGGCTGTCATGGCCGTGCCCGATTTGGCGCTTTGGTTGCCGCGCGTAATGGGGCTTGGCTAAGCAAGCCCCCTACCCAAGCCTCAGCCCAAGTTCCTGCACGGTCTTTCTCTCATCCTCATAATGCGCCCGTGCCGCCACGGCGTAATCGGCGCTGTTCAAATAACGCACTGGCATATCGAAGCGCGCAATCACGGCCAGATGCGCGGGATCAAATAACGCTTCCTTGAAGGCATCATGCAGCACCCGCACCACGCCGGGGTCCATGCCACGCGGGCCGCCAATGCCATAGGTGCTTTCACCCAATACATCATAGCCAACCTCCCGCAAGGTGGGCACATTCGGAAAGCGCGTTGCCCTTTCGCTCATCCATACGGCCAAGGGCCGCACACGCCCTTCCAGCGCCATATCCGCCCAGGCGCTGGTTTCCGCCGAGAAATGAATATCGCCCGCCAATAGCGCTTGCAGATTGGGCGCAGCGCCGCGAAAGGGCACTGTGACCCAATCAATGCCAGCCAACCGCGCGAGGCGCGTCATTTGGATATCGGTCGTATTGGCGCCCGGCGTGCCGTAATTGAACTTGCCCGGATTGGCGCGCGCATCGGCCAGCAATTCCTGCATGGTTCGCCAGGGTGCATCGCGGCGCACCACGACGCCGCCCATATAGCCCACCAGTCGGATGATCCAGGTGAAATCCTGCATCGGGTCCCATTGCGGCCTTTCCTGCATCAGCGGCATACGGAAACTGCCATTGGACATTTGGGCGAGTGCATAGCCATCCGGCCGCGCCTCCCGCGCCAGGAATTGCGCCGCAAGAGACCCACCTACGCCTGGCTTGTTTTCGACAATGATCGGCTGGCCAAGCCGCTTTGCCGCCTGTTCGCACAAGGCGCGCATCTGGATATCCGTGGCCCCGCCCGGCGTCCAAGGCACCATCACGCGGATCGGCTTATCCGGAAACCGCCCCTGCGCCAGCGCGGGTGTCGCCAGCGCCCCAGCCAAGCCTGCCATCACGGCGCGGCGCCCCAACAGCATGTCCATGCTTCCCTCCCGTTTCTCTTCAGGAAGGTTAAACGAACATATCTGCCAAAGGCGAGTATTCGTTGGCGCCCCAAACGCGATCCCACTACCGCCCCATGCACGCAAAAAAACCGTGATCAGCGGCAGCCGATCACGGTATCGCAAAACATGAAACCGGCACGGCTTGCGCCATGCCGGCTAAGTAACGTCAGCCGGTCTGCTGAATGGCCGAGAGCAACCAACGCTCCTCAGGGCCGCTGCGGACAAAGGTCCAAAGCTCGGTCGAACTCTGGCGCTCGGTCGTGCTGCCTTCCACCAACTTGCCGGTTGCTTCCTCGAAAGTGGCGTCCAGCAGGCTGAAGCGCATGGCAACCGTCGCGTAATCCAGGCCATCTTCATGCCACGCTTCGGAAAGGTCACCGCCTTCCAGCTTCACATCGCGGGTTTCATTGCGCCAGCCGCGCGCATCCAGATCGCGGTAGTCATTCGCGAAATAGCCAACCATCTCAGGGGTTGCGAATTCCCGCAGGCCCTTCAGGTCGCGGCGCGACCAGGCGGCATTCACCGCGATCAGGCTTTGTTCAAACGCCTGATAATCCTGCGGCGTCAGCTGAACATCACGCGAAGGCGCGGCATAGGCGCCGCCTGCGACCGGGGCAGCGGCACCGCCCATGGGCGCCGGTTCCATTTGGCGCGCATAACCGGAAGCACCGGCCATGGCAGGCGCGGCCTGGCGGCGGCGGAACAGGCGGAAGGCCAGATAGATCAGGCCGCCAATCAGCGCCACTTGCAGCAGCATGCCCAGCATGGCGCCAAAGCCGCCGATACCGCCCAGCAGCCCGCCACCAAACATCATGCCGATCAGGCCGCCCATGAGCAGCCCCCCCGCCAGCGCGCCCATGAAGGAACGCTGCGGCTGTGCCTGGGGCGGCATGCCGGGACGCGCCGCGCCGCCGGCCTGTTGCGGGCCAGAAGGCTGCGTTGCCGTGCGCTCCATGGGCCGCGCGGTATTGGGCGCGGTCTGGGTCGGCGGCGGCGCGGAATAGGTCCGGCTGCCGCGGCTGCCGGAAGATGAATTGCCACCCGGCTTGGCATCGGCCAGGACTGGCACCAAAACCATGGCGAGGGCCGCGAAAGCGGTGACGAGATAACCGGGACGAAGCATTGGATTTGGAACCTCCCAAGATGACCTGACGTTAATATAGGGATTTTTGAGCCCAAGCGAAGGGGTAAAACGCATTGCAGAGATTGCAGCCTGGCCCTTGTAGGCCCAAAACGGGTGGGAACCGCTTCGCAATGCGATTTTATACGTCTCGCTAGTAGGTTTCTGATAGAACTGAACACCAAATGTCCCGTAAACGATCCGCCACCCCTGAGTTGCAGCTCAGCCAGACGTCCTTGCAGGACGCGCTTCGGCGCGCCTTGCGCGATGAGGGCGGACGAATGGCCGTCCGCGTCTCCCCCGGCACACGGTCTGAGGCGCAGCGCCTGGTTTTCGCCCTGTTGCGGGAAGCGGTTGATGTCAAAGGCGGCTCTCTGGTTGAAATCGCCCCGGATGATTGGCTGCTGACAGAACTGCCAAACTTCGAAGCGGGCAAGCTTCAGGCACTGCTCGGGCAGATCCTTGGGGAGGCAGCGGTGCAATTGCTGCCGCTCCCATCCTCCAAACTCATGCTCATCACCCTTTTGAATGCTGCCCGCCTGCCGCAATTCCTGGAGGTGCCGGCAGCGGAGCCGGTCTCGCCCCTCGGCCTCGATGCGCGGCTGGATCGGCTCAACCTGTCGCAGGTTTTTCGTCGTCACAGCATTGTCGGCATTACGGATACAAGACTGCCCAAATTGGTCTTCCAACGCCTTGGCTTGGACCTAACAGCGCTCAAGCGGGATCTTGGTCGCCTGGGGGTGGACCGTGCCCTGCTGCGGCACGCGCAATCAATGCTGCAAAAGCGCGTCCTTGAAGCGCTTGGCGATGAGGGTACGCGCAAATCCCTGATGGGCGGCGGCCCGATTGCCCCCTTGCTGCTGGATTTGCCACCGGAACTGCTGCCAGAAATGCCGGACACCGCCGAAGATGAAGCTGATGCGGATGCCGGCCCTGGGCTTTATGCCACGCTTGCCTTGCAGGATGCAGTTTCTGTCGGCAATTTGGCAGCCAGGCGGAAGGCCCTGCGCCAGGGGTCTTGGGGCATCGCCATAGCAGGCCTTTCAGCCTCAGCGCTTACCCTGATTGAACCTGAAGCCCTGCCTGCGGATTGGCTGATCCTGGATTGGTCCCACGCGCTGGACGAGACTCAAGTTCTGAAGGCCTTGCGCCGCCTTGATGAGGCCCGCCTGATCCTGAATGGCTGTGATGGTGAAGCAGCCCTTTCATGGGGCATCAGCCAGGGTATCCATCTTTATGGTGGACCATGGATTGAAGATATCATCACCGCGACCAGGATGGATCATTGCAGGGATGCCGCGCGCTGCCTGCGCTCGGAATGTCGCGCCCGGGGGCTTGCCACCGCGCCGTCCGAACGGCTTGGCTGCACCAATACCCTATTGTTGGAATCCGTGCTGCCAGAGGGCCGGGCATGAGCGGCAGCGCCCAAAGATCCGCTGCCCTGCCCGCTGAGGCGCTTGGTGCGGTGGCCTTGTCCAATGCCATTCGTGATGCGGTCGCGATGGGGGAGGAGCGCCTGGTGCTCATGCTGCGCTTTTCAGCGCTGCCACGCGCTTGGCGCTTCGGCACCAAGGCGGAATTGTTGCGGGAGGCCTGGGAACCCTTGAACAGCACCGCCCGCGTCAGGGGCTTCAAGCTGCCTGGGGGCGATCTGGTTGCCATTGGCTTGCCCAATGCAAGTGAAGCGCTGGAACATCAGCAACGCATTCTGCTTTCCATGCTGGAACCCGAGGAAGCTGAGAAGGCGGTGCATATGCTCCGCCTGCCGCAGCAGGCAGCGGCGGTGATGGCGGCTGTTGAAGCCAGTCTCGGCATGGTCGCGGCCATGCAGGCCATGGCGCTTGAGGAGCTGGAGGAACGCACGGTTGACGCGGCGACGCTTGCTTCAGCGGAACGTGGGCTGATGACGGCTGATCTCAGTATTTTCTTCCGTCGCCAGAAAATCTGCTGGCTGGAACCGGGCGGACAGAACACCAGGCTGTTCTGGGAAGATCGCCGCACGGAGCTTGGGGAAATCTGCGAAAGGCTTCTGCCAGGCAGCGACATTTCGCTGACCCCCGCCTTCGCGCAAAGGCTCATGAAATCCATTGACCGCCGGCAATTGAGCGACATTGCGCGACCGGAAGAATTGCGCAATATGCGCCAGCTTGCGCTGCCGCTCCGTGTGGAGAGCCTTTTCTCCGCGGAATTCCTGCGGCTGGATGCCATCATGCCGCAAAGCCAGCGCCCCAAGCTGATTATCGGGCTTGATTCCGAAGATGTGCTGACCGATCCCGATCTTTTCCTGCTGGCGCGCAATTTCGCGCAGGCGCGCGGCTATCGGCTGATGTTGGAAGCCGCTTCCCCCTTCACCGCTACGGTCCTTTCCAGCCAGCGTGCCGGCTTTGATTTCCTGCGCCTTAAATGGTCCGAGGATTTCCCCGCCGCTGACAGCCCGGCAACGGCGGCGCTGCAGAAAAAGCTCTCCTTGAACGCCGAACAGGTGGTCTTGGCCGGGGCAGATCGGCCAGCCGCCATTGCCTGGGGCTGGGAAGCGGGGATTCGCCTGTTCCAGGGCCGCCTGATTGAAAGCCAGCGCCCCGCAAGCTGACGCCATGGCTTGGCGAAACGCTGGTTTGGGCCGATATGGCCCCCATGCCGCTTCCCGCCATTGAGGCCCAGGGCCTGACGAAAACCTATAAGGCTGGCGATCCGCCCGCTGTGGCTGGCTTGGATTTCATCCAGCCCGCCGGCAGCACCTGGGCGCTGCTGGGGGGCAATGGTGCGGGCAAATCCACCACCATCGCCATGCTGCTGGGTCTTTTGGTGCCCAGTGGCGGGCGGGTTGTGGTGCTGGGCCATGACATGGCGCGGGATCGCTTCGCGGCGCTCGCGCAGATGAATTTTTCTTCCCCCTATGTCGCGCTGCCGCATCGGCTGACCGTGCGGGAAAACCTGATGGTCTATGCGCATCTCTATAACGTGCCGCGTGCGCATGATCGCATCGCCGAATTGGCCGAACGCCTGCAATTGACCGGCTTTCTGGACCGCCCGGCGGGGCAGCTTTCGGCGGGGCAGAAAACCCGCGTGGCGATTGCGAAATCGCTGATCAATCGCCCGGAATTGCTGCTGCTGGATGAACCCACCGCCAGCCTAGACCCCGATACGGGCGATTGGGTGCGGAGCCTTTTGGAAGCCTACCGCGCTGAAACAGGTGCGGCCATTCTGCTCGCCAGCCATAACATGGCCGAGGTCGAACGCCTGGCTGACCATGTGCTGATGCTGAAGGGCGGGCGCATTGTGGACCAAGGCAGCCCCGCCGATCTGATCGCGCGCTATGGCCGCGATGATCTTGAACAGGTGTTTCTGGATATCGCCCGCGGCCAAGGGCGCGCGGCATGAGCGGCGCGGCGCGGCGTGTTTGGGGGCTGATGTATCGGCATTTGACGCTGTATCGGCGTTCCTGGCCGCGCGTTTTGGAATTGATGTATTGGCCCGTCCTGCAAATGCTGGTCTGGGGTTTTGTGACGGCTTGGCTTGCTGGCGTGCAAAACAATACCGCGAGCATCACCGCCGGCGTGCTGCTGGGCGGTGTGCTGCTGTGGGAGGTGACGCTGCGCAGCCAAATGGGCTTTGCCATTTCCTTCCTGGAAGAAATCTGGTCGCGCAATCTGGGCCATATTTTCGTGGCCCCGCTGAGGCCCACTGAATTGGTGGCGGGCTTGGTGGCCATGAGCATGCTCCGCACCGCCATCGGCGTGGGACCGGCCATTTTGCTGGCCTTCCTGCTTTACGGCTTTGGCATTTGGACCCTGGGGCCGGTGCTGGTGCTCTATTTCGCGGCGCTGATGGCGATGGGCTGGGCGGTGGCGCTTGGCGTGACCGCACTGATCCTGCGCCATGGTGCGGGGGCCGAGGCTTTGGCCTGGGGCGTGCTGTTCGGCTTGGCGCCCTTCTCAGCGGTGTTTTATCCGGTTTCGGTGCTGCCTGGCTGGTTGCAGCCCAACTCACTCGCCATTCCGGCGACGCATGTTTTTGAAGGCATGCGTGCCGCGCTGCTGGATGGGCGGCTGGCCTGGGATCATCTGGCCTATGCTTTTGCGCTTGATCTGATCTGGCTAGGCTTGGCCGCCTGGCTTTTCATGGCGCAATTCCAGGCGGCGCGCGTCCGAGGCGCTTTGATGAATATTGGCGAATAAACCAAGGCGCCCCTTTCATCTTGCGCGCTTTTCCGGCAAGTTTCTCATTTCCGGTCCTTGGTGGGGCGATGGTCGCCTTTGCCCGGGCCGGTTGCTTGCGGAGACTGGAAACGTGATTCCCGCCCTGATGCCGACCTATAACCGTGCCGACCTTGCTTTTGAGCGGGGCGAAGGCGCGCGACTTTGGACGGAAGATGGCCGACGTTTCCTGGATTTCGGCGCGGGCATCGCGACATCCTCGCTCGGCCATGGGCACCAGCATCTGACGCGGATGATCGCGGAACAGGCGGGCAAGATCATTCATGCCTCCAACCTGTACCGCATCCCGCAGGCGGAAAGGCTGGCGCAGCGGCATGTGGAAAACTCCTTCGCTGACAGCGTGTTTTTCTGCAATTCCGGCGCCGAAGCGAATGAAGGCATGATCAAGGCTGTCCGCAAATATCATGCGGAAAACGGCCATCCGGAACGCTACCGGCTGATCTGCTTTGAAGGCGCCTTCCATGGCCGCACCATGGCCGCGCTGGCCGCCACCGGGAATGAGAAATACCTGGCCGGCTTCGGCCCGCCGGTTGAAGGCTTTGACCATGTGCCCTTCGACAATATGAATGCGGTGCGTGATGCGATTGGCCCCAATACCGCCGGCGTGATGATTGAACCTGTGCAGGGAGAAGGCGGTGTGCGCCCCGCGCCGCTGCGCTTCCTGCGTGAATTGCGCGCCATGTGCGATGAATACGGGCTATTGCTGGCTTTGGATGAAGTGCAGACCGGCATGGGCCGTTCGGGCAAGATGTGGGCCCATCAATGGGCCGGGATCGAGCCTGATGTGATGTCATCCGCCAAGGGCATTGGCGGCGGCTTCCCGCTGGGCGGCATTTTCGCCAAGGAACATGTGGCGAAGCATTTGAAGGCCGGCACGCATGGGTCAACCTATGGCGGTGGGCCGCTGGCCTGCGCGGCCGGCAATGCGGTGATGGATGTGGTTTCCGCCCCCGGCTTCCTGGACCGTGTGGATCAGGTGGCGCGGCATTTGTGGCGCGCGCTGCTGGCGCTCGCCGCCAAGCATTCGACAGTGATTGAGGATGTGCGCGGTGCGGGCCTGCTGCTTGGCCTGAAGCTGCGGCCCGAAGTGAATAACGGCGAAATGCAGAATGCCGCCGTGGCGGAAGGGCTGCTGACGGTGGCGGCGGGCATGAATGTGCTGCGCCTGGCGCCACCGCTGATCATCACTGAGGCGGATGCGGATGAGTCGGTGGCACTGCTCGATCGCGCCTGCCTGCGCCTGACCCCAGCCGGTGCCCAAGCCGCGGCGCAATGAGTGCCATGTTGAAATCGGTCAGGGGCGGCGAAGCGCCACCCCGCCACTTTTTGGAATTGATGGATCTTGAACCGGCGGTCTTGCGCCGGATGCTTGATGTGGCCGGGCGCGCCAAGCGGGGCGAGCTTGCGGGAAAGCCCTTGGCCAGCAAATCCATCGCCTTGATTTTCGAAAAACCCTCCACCCGGACAAGGGTTTCCTTTGAAGTGGGCATTCGCCAATTGGGCGGCGATGTTATCGTGCTGTCTTCCAAGGATATGCAGCTTGGCCGAGGCGAAACCCCGGCGGATACCGCGAAGGTGCTGTCCCGTTATGTGGATGCCATCATGCTGCGCACCGATAATGTGCAGAAAATCCGTGAATTGGCGAAGCATGCGACGGTGCCGGTGATCAATGGCCTGACCGATGTATCGCATCCCTGCCAGTTGATGGCCGATGTCATGACCTTTGAGGAGCATCGCGGCCCCATCGCCGGGCAGGTGGTGGCCTGGACGGGTGATGGCAATAATGTCGCGCAATCCTTCATCCAGGCAGCGGCGCGCTTTGGCTTTACGCTGCGGCTTGCAACCCCGCCGGAATTGGCGCCGCCGGCGGAATTGATCGCCTGGGCACGCGCGCAAGGTGCGAAGGTGGATTTGACGCACGACCCGATTGCCGCCGTGCGTGATGCGCGCTGCGTGGTGACCGATAGCTGGGTTTCCATGTCTGATGAACGCGAAGGGCGGGCGGAAAGCCGGCATAATCTTCTGGCACCCTATCAATTGAATACTGCGCTGCTGAAACATGCCGCGCCGGATGCGATTGTGATGCATTGCCTGCCAGCACATCGCGGCGAGGAAATCACCGATGAGGTGATGGATGGCCCGCAAAGCGTGGTGTTTGATGAAGCGGAAAACCGGCTTCATGCGCAGAAGGGTGTTCTGCTTTGGGCCTTGGGGTTGGCGTAACGCTTAGGGCGTGACCCGTAACAACGGATCACACCTGTTTAGGCTGATTAGGCCCCCTGCCCTATTCCGGCTGCGCGCCGGAAATCCTGACCATCTCAGCCCAGATCGGCTGTTCGCGCTTCAAGCGTGCGGCCAATTCTTCCGGCGTGGAGCCCGTCAACCGCGCGCCCATGCCGATGGCGCGTTGCTGCAATTCGGGATCGGCAAAAGCCGTGCGGATTTCAGACGAAATCCTGTCCACAATCTCACGCGGCATGGCGCGTGGCCCGGCCCACATATGCCAGGGGCTGACGTTAAAATTATCCATCCCCGCTTCAGCCATGGTCGGCACATTGGGCATGGCGGGCCAGCGTTCCGGCAGCGTCACGGCCAGCGGGCGAATGCGCCCTTCCTGAATAACACCGACATAGCTCGCCAGGTTATCGACGGCCAATTGGATATCGCCCGAAAGCATGGCGGGAATGGTCTGCGCCGCGCCTCGGAAGGCGACATGCGTTGCTTCAATGCCGGCGCGGCCCAGAAGATAAGCGCCGGAAAGGTGAATGGTCGTGCCCACACCCGAAGACCCGTAGCTGATGCCACCCCGCCGCGTCTTGGCCCAGGTGATGAATTCTTGCAGCGTTTGCGCCGGCACATGCTGCGCCGGCACCGCCACCACATTGGGCAAATCCCACATGGCGCTGATCCAGGCGAAATCCTTTTCGGGATCATAGGGTAGGGTTTTGAACAGCATGGGGTTGATCACGATATTATGCATGCTGATCGTGCCGATGGTGTAACCATCGGGCGTGGCCCGCGCGATGGCTTCCGTGCCAATATTGCCCGAAGCGCCCGAACGGGTTTCGACAATGAAATTCTGCCCGAAGCGGCGCGATAAGACTTCGCAGGCAAACCGCGTCATCACATCAAGTGACCCGCCCGGCGGAAAGCCGACAAAGACGCGCACCGGCCGATTGGGCCAGGCGGCTTGTGCGATGGCGGGGCTGGCCAGGCCAAGGGCGAGTGGTGTGGCTAGAAGGCTGCGACGTTGGATCATGTTTTCCTCCCTTTATTTGTTATCATTTCAGCGCGCGTAATCCGGTTCTTCCCGGTCCAGCACACGACGCCACGCATTGAGATGGAGCCGCGCATCCAGCTTTTCACCCCATGGCCCCGTATGGTTGCGGCGCAGATTATCGGGCAGCTTACGCAAAGGCAGCCCAGTTTGCATCGCAGTCAGCTGGTACATGCAGGTGCGTTCCGCCATGTAGCATTCATCAAACGCATCATGCACGGTGGGTCCCACCACGGTCACGCCATGGCCGCGCATCAGCATGATGGTCTTATCGCCCATCAGCCGCGCAATGCGGTCCCCTTCTTCATTGCTATGCACGGGCTGATCGCCTTCATCATCATAAACCGTGCGGTCATTCAGCAGCAGGTTATTGTGATGCGAAAGCGCGAATTCCGCGCCCTGCACCATGGAAAGCGCTGTCAGGTGGCGCGGATGGACATGAATCACACAAGCAGCCGCCGGATTGGCCAGATGGATGCGCGTGTGGATGTGAAACGCGACCTTGCGGAGTTCTCCGCTGCCGCGCAGTACGCGCCCTTCCAGATCGCAGATGATCAGATCGGATGCTTTCAATTCCTGGAATAAATAGCCGCGCGGATTGATCAGGAAGCGTGGTTCTGCCTCATCAGGCAACATCAGGCTATTGTGATTGCCGATATGCTCATTCCAGCCGAGCCTGGCGCCAATGCGGAACACGGCGGCCATGTCGCAGCGGAGTTCCCATTCGCGCGCCTCGGCACGGCTATCGCTCAGTTTTTCGATGATCGCGGCCATCTGGACCTCCCTGGACCATTCATTTGGCCAAGCCTTGCACAGATCAGGCGCGCCTGACCACCAGGCCGGGTGTTGACGCCGGCAGGCCGGGCGCGGAGCATTCCGCACAAAGAGAGGACCCGCCCATGGCCGAAGCCAAGCCCGCCGAATTGCCCATTACCGGCTATCTGGACCGTTTTTCCGCGCGCCCGGGCGAAAGCCTGGCGGTGAAGATCAGCGTGGCAGGCAGCGGGCGCTACCGCGCAAGGCTGCGGCGCGTGATTTCCGGCGACCCCAACCCAGCCGGGCCAGGGCTGCGGTTTGAGGACCTCTCCGCCCGTTTCGATGCCGAATTTCAGGGCCGCCACCAGCCGATCCGGCTTGGGTCCTTTGCGCTGATCCCCAAGGCGCCAAAGCGCGCGGCGGGTCCCACCACTTGGACAGCTTTGGTCTGGTTCCAGGCGCAGCCCAGCGGCGAAGCGGTGGTGCTCAGCGAAGAACAGGCAGGGCAGCGCGTGACACTGGCGGTCGGCCCTTATGGGCCCATGGCACACTTCACCTGGGAGGGCGGTGAGCGGCAGCTTGGCCTTGGTGCGCCCCTGGCACTTCGCCGCTGGCATCGGCTTTGGCTGAGTGCCGATCCCGCCACGGGGCGCATTCTGCTCGGCGCGCAATGTATCGAAGATAGCGGCCCCGCCAGCACGCGCGAAATCTCGGCAGCGGGCATGGCGCTACCCACCGGCGAAGGCGTGGTGATGATCGCGGCGCGTAAAGCCGCCGCGCCTACCGCGCATCTGACCGGCAAGATCGAAGAACCCGCCATCCTGGCGGGCTTTCACGCCGAATGGCCGCGCCCGGATCAGCCGCTTTCCGCGGCCTCGCCCGGCTTGATCGCAGCCTGGGATTTTGCGCGCGGCATCGCAACGCAGCGCGTGGAGGATATCGGCCCGCAAGCCTGCCATGGAGAGCTGGTCAATGTGCCAACCCGCGCCGTGGTCGGCGCCCGCTGGTCGGGGGCCGAGATGTGCTGGCGCCACGCGCCCGCCGATTACGGCGCCATCCATTTCCACGCCGATGATTTGAGCGATTGCGGCTGGGCGGATGATTTCAGCTTCTCCGTGCCGGCGGATTTACCTTCCGGTGCCTATGCGCTGCATGTCAGTTGCGCCGAAGGTGAGGATCACATCCCCTTCTACATCCTGCCTCCGCGCGGCACGGCCACCGCGCCCATCGCCTTTCTGGCTTCCACCTTCACTTATCAGGCCTATGCCAATCATGCGCGCGGCAATGCGGATGCGGCCTATCGCGCCCGCGTCGCTGCCTGGGGCGCTTATCCGCATAATCCGGATGATTTCCCGATCTATGGGCGTTCCACCTATAACCGCCATCCAGACAATAGCGGCATCGCCTTTTCATCGCGGCTGCGGCCCATTCTGACGATGCGGCCTGGGTTTCTAACCTTCAATGACGCGAAGGGATCGGGGCTTCGGCATTACCCCGCCGATACGCATATCCTCGCCTGGTTGGAAGCGCGCGGCATGCCTTTCGATGTGATCACGGACCACGATCTGCACGAAGAAGGCGCGGCACTGCTGGCCAATTACAAGGTCGTGATGACCGGTTCGCATCCGGAATATCACACACCGCAAACGCTTGATGCGCTTTACGCCTATACGCGGAGCGGTGGGCGCATGATGTATCTGGGCGGCAACGGGTTTTACTGGCGCATCGCCCAGCCCACCGATCTGCCCGGCACGTTTGAATTGCGCCGTGCCGAGGGCGGCATTCGCGCCTGGGCCGCGGAGCCCGGCGAATACTATCACCAAACCGATGGCGCCTATGGCGGGCTGTGGCGGCGTAATCGCCGCCCGCCGCAGCAATTGGCCGGTGTGGGTTTCTCCGGTCAGGGGCTGTTTGAAGGCACCTATTACCGCCTGCTGCCACCGGCACGCGAGGCGCGCCATGCCTGGATGTTCGAAGGCGTGGCAGGCGAGACCATCGGCGATTATGGGCTTTCCGGCGGCGGCGCGGCTGGCTTTGAATTGGACCGCGCGGACCCTGCCCTTGGCACGCCCGACGGCACGGCGATTCTGGCCGTTTCCGAAGACCCGCCCGCTTCCTTTGTCGCGGTGCCGGAGGAATTGCTTTCGCATGTGAACACCGTGAATGGCGAAAAGGCCCAGGCTTTGAAGCGGGGCGAG
Organism: Roseomonas sp.; assembly: GCA_020249145.1. GTDB lineage: Bacteria > Pseudomonadota > Alphaproteobacteria > Acetobacterales > Acetobacteraceae > Neoroseomonas. The sequence continues at coordinate 57,001 of JADCGF010000011.1, forward strand.
ATCATCTATTTCGACACGCCAGGCGGCGGCGGCGTCTTTGCCGTTGGTTCCATCACCTATTGCGGCAGCCTGTGGCGCCAGGGGTTTGAAGGGCCGATCAGCCGGCTCACGGAAAATGTTGTGCGCCGTTTTGCCGGGCTGCCGGATAATGGTTGACGCCGCGGGGCGCGCGCATGAAGCTACCGCACCACAAATAAAGGGAGAGCATGGATGAAACGCCTGAGTTTGAGCACGGGCCTTGTTGCCGCTGCCATGGCCTTGTCGGCGGCGCCACTGCTGGCCGCCCCTTTCACCTGCCCCACGCGCGGCGGAGACCTGGTGTTTGGCCAGGAAGCAAATGTCAATTCACTGGATCAGATGACCTCCAGCACGATTTCAACGCGCAATATTGCGATGAATATCTATGAGACGCTCATCACGCGCGATGACAATAACCGGCCCATCCCGGAATTGGCCGAAACCATGCAGGAAGCGCCGGATGGAATGAGCTATACGTTCAAGCTCCGCCAGGGCATCACCTTCCATAATGGCAAGGCGCTGACTTCGGCAGATGTCGCGGCTTCCTTCGACCGCTACAACCGAATTGGTCTGCAACGCAGCACGCTGGATAATGTCGCGGGCTGGGAAACGCCGGACCCTCTCACCTTCATCATCCGCATGAAGCAGGTGCAGCCGACATTTGTTGAGGCGCTGTCTTCCTTCTCGGTCCCCATCGTCATCATCCCGTCAGAACATAAGGATGATGAACGCCAGCAGTTGCGCCCTGTGGGCACCGGGCCTTTCCGCCTTTTGGAATTCGTGCCCGGCAGCCATGCAAGGCTTGGCCGCTTTGATGCCTATAAGCCCAATACAGCCTATGAACAGCGCATGGGCTTTGGTGGCTATCGTGTTGCCTGCCTTGATACTGTGACCTTCCGCATCGTGACCGAAGCCAGCGCCCGCGTGGCCGGCTTGGAAACGGGCGCTCTGCATGTGGTGGAAGATGTGCCGACACGTTCGGTAGAAGCGCTGCGCCGCAATAGCGCCATCACCATCCTGCCCTTGCAGAATTGGTGGATCCAGATTGCGCTGCCCAATACTTCGCTGGCACCCACCGATAACCTGACCTTCCGGCGCGCCGTGCAGGCGGCGCTTGGTATGGAAGACATCATGGATGCGGCTTCCGACAATAACTTCCGGCTCAATGTCGGCTTCCAATATCCGAATCAGCCGAGCTTCACGGATGCGGGCAAGGAAACCTACAATATCAACAATCCGCAGCGCGCCCGCGCCTTGCTGCGCGAATCAGGCTATCGTAACGAACCGATCATCATCCTGACCAATCGGGACCTGACGCCGATGTATAACGCGGCGCTGGTGATGGAACAGCAATTGAAAGCGATTGGCATCAATGCGTCGCTTCGCGTGGTGGATTGGCCGACATCGGTGCAAATGTCTCAGCGACTGAATTCAACGGAATGGCATTTCTTCCATTCCGGCTGGGGCACGCAGCCCGCACTTGGCGCGCTTGCCACCATGCAATTCCTGGTTTCACCGAATGCGGCCTATCGCCCGCGGGATGACAAGGATGACCCGGAAGTGCTCGCCGCCTGGAATGACATGAACATCCAGCGCGACCCGGCGGTGCGCCAGGAAGCCTTTGCGCGCATGCAACGCCTGGTGCTGGAACGCGCTTATGCCTATCCCTTCGGGTCACTCACCAAGGTTCAGGCATCGCGCGCCAATGTGAAGGGCTTCGCACCCTTCCGCATTCCGCGCTTTTCCAATGTGTGGATTGAGCGTTGAGGTTTACGACTAGGGAGCGCGATTTACCTTGATTTTGGTCGCGCTCCGCCGGCTGCTCAGCGCCATTCCGGTATTGTTTATTGTCAGCCTGATTAGCTTCGGGCTGATGCGGCTGATCCCTGGTGACCCGGCGGCATCCATCGCCGGGCCTTCCGCCACCCCAGCGCAGATTGACCAATTGCGCCGCGACCTTGGGTTGGATGAGCCCTTGTTGATGCAGTTGCTGCATTACTACCAAGGGCTATTGCAGGGCGATTTCGGCAAATCGCTGCTGCTTGGCAAGGGTGTGCTAGCCGCCACCCTTGAACGCCTGCCGGTCACCATCGGACTTTCTCTCTACGCCCTTGTGCTGACGCTGCTGATTGGTGTGACCAGCGGCATTATCGCGGCGCTGCGCCAGAACACCTGGATTGATCAGGTGGCGATGATGATCGCCATGCTCGGCATTTCCATCCCGAATTTCTTTCTGGGCCTGTTGATGATCATCTTCTTCGCTGTGCAGCTTGGTTGGTTGCCAAGCGGTGGCTATGTGCCCTTCTCACAGGACCCGCTTGGCTGGCTGCGCAGCACCACCATGCCGGCGATCTCGCTTGCCTTGCTGCAAGCGGGATTGCTGGCGCGCATTACGCGCTCGGGCATGTTGGAAGTGCTGCGGCAGGATTATGTGCGCACCGCCCGCGCCAAGGGGCTGCCGGAACGCCAGGTGATCCTGAAGCATGCTTTGGCCAATGCGCTGATCCCGATTGTGACCGTGGTGGGCATCATCATCTCACTATTGCTGTCGGGCGCAGTGGTGACGGAGGCGCTGTTTTCCCTGCCCGGTATGGGCCAATTGCTGACGCAAGCGGTGCTCAGCCGCGACTATCCCATGGTGCAGGGCGGGCTTTTGCTGGTGACGACATTTCTGGTGGTGGTGAATATTCTGGTTGATATCCTCTATGCCCTGATTGATCCAAGGGTGCGCTATGAGTGACACCGCCGCCGCCATAGACGCCGAAGGCATTGCGCTAAAGCGCGAACACCCGGCGCGCGCGACCATCAAGCGCCTGCTGCGGCATCGGCTGTTCATGACTGGTCTGGTGCTGTTCCTGATCATCGCCATTACCGCCATTCTGGCGCCCTGGATTACCGATGTTGATCCCAACCGGCTTTCCATGCGCAACAAATTCAAGCCACCTGGTGAGGGTTGGGTTTTCGGTACGGATAGTTTCGGGCGCAGCCTCTGGTCCCGCGTGGTCTGGGGCGCGCAGCTTTCCATGCTGATTGGCGCTTCCGTGGTGGCGCTGAATGCGGTGTTTGGTATTTTGATTGGCGCCGCTGCGGGTTACTTCCGCCGCATTGATAATTTGCTGATGCGCATCAATGACGCGCTGATGGCCTTCCCGGCCATTCTGCTCGCCATCGCGGTTACTTCAGTGTTGGGCCCTTCGACTTTCAATGTCATTCTGGCGTTGGGGATTGTGTATATTCCGCGCACGGCGCGCATTGTGCGGTCTTCCGTGATTGTCCTGCGAGAGATGGAATTCGTGCAAGCTGCGGTGGCCGCCGGTGCGGGCCATTGGCGTATCCTGACACGGCATATCCTGCCCAATGCCATGGCGCCGGTGATTGTCCAGCTTTCCTTCCTGTTCGCTTTCGCGGTGCTGTCTGAAGCCACCCTTTCCTTCCTTGGCGTTGGTGCCGTGCCGCCCACGCCGACCTGGGGCAATATCATGGCCGAAGGGCGGGACTTCATGCGCGAAGCACCCTGGATCATTACCATCCCAGGCATTGCGCTGATGATCACCGTGATGGGGTTGAATTTCCTTGGCGATGGCTTGCGCGATGTGCTTGACCCCCGGCTCAGGATTCAACAGTGACTTTGCTTGATGTGCAGGGGCTGACAACGGCCTTCATGACCGGGCGCGGCGAAATCACCGCGATTGAGGATGTGTCCTTTTCCCTCAAGGAAGGCGAAATCCTGGGTATTGTCGGTGAAAGCGGCAGCGGCAAAAGTGTGACAGCGCTCACCATCATGGGGCTGCTGCCAACACCGCCAGCGCGCATCGCCGCCGGCAAGGTGGTGTTCCAGGGCAAGGAACTGACCAAGCTATCATCGCGGGAGATGCAGCGGATTCGCGGCCCCGGCATTGCCATGATTTTCCAGGAACCCATGACATCGCTGAACCCAGTGTTTTCCATTGGCGACCAGATCATGGAAACCATCAAGGCGCATGAAAACCTGCCCGCTGCGGCACTCCGCAAACGCGCGGTTGATATGCTGGACAAGGTCGGCATTCCATCAGCGGCGCGGCGGCTGGATGATTATCCGCACCAAATGTCCGGCGGGCAGCGGCAGCGCGTGATGATCGCGATTGCGCTTGCCTGCAACCCAAAGCTGCTGATTGCCGATGAACCAACCACGGCCTTGGATGTCACGATCCAGGCACAAATCCTCGATCTGCTGATGGATTTGCGCGATGAATTTCGCATGGCGATCATGATCATCACGCATAATATGGGCGTGATTGCGGAAACGGCAGACCGCGTGCTGGTAATGTATGCCGGGCGCGTGATTGAAGAAGCGCCGGTGACGCGCATTTTCGACCACCCCGTGCATCCCTATACGCGCGGCTTGCTGGAATGCGTGCCGTCCATCACGGAAGACCGCGCGCGGCTGATCGCCATTCCCGGCACGCTGCCCGATCCTGCGCGCCGCCCACCCGGCTGCCGTTACAGTGTGCGCTGCCGTTATGCGCAGCCAAGTTGCAGTGAGAGCCTGCCGCCGCTGATCCTTGAGGAAGCGGATCATTGGGCCGCATGTCTCCGCGCCAAGGAATTGGCCGCGCCATGACCGAGCCCCTGATCAGCGCGGAAAACCTCGCCAAGCATTTTGATGTTGGCGGCGGCGGCCTGTTTCTACGCAGCAAAACCAGCAAGCTGCGCGCGGTGGATGATGTGGCGCTTTCCATCATGCCTGGCGAAACCCTGGGGCTGGTCGGTGAATCCGGCTGTGGCAAATCCACCCTTGGGCGGCTACTGATCAGGCTGCTGGACCCGACCACGGGCAATATCCGCTTTCAGGGGCAGGAAATCACCGGGCTGGGCCGCGCGGCGATGCGTGAATTTCGCCGGTCCATGCAGATTATTTTCCAAGACCCCTATGGCGCGCTCAATCCGCGCATGGCTGTCGAGGATATCATCGCTGAACCGCTGGTGATCCATGGCGCGAAGCATGGCACCGAAACGCGCCAGCAGGTCACGGAAATGCTCGATCGCGTCGGCCTGCCACGCCGCGCGCTGGATCGCTTTCCGCATGAATTTTCCGGCGGCCAGCGTCAGCGCATCGGCATTGCGCGCGCGCTAATCCTGCGCCCGCGCTTTGTTGTCTGTGATGAAGCTGTCTCAGCCCTTGATGTCTCCGTCCAGGCGCAGATCGTCAATCTGTTGCAGGATTTGCAGCGGGATATGGGGCTGACCTATCTGTTCATCGCGCATGATCTTTCGGTGGTGCGGCATATCTCTGACCGTGTCGCGGTGATGTATCTTGGCAAGATTGTGGAGGTCGCTGAAAAGCGCGTGATCTACACTACGCCGCAGCATCCCTATACGCGCGCTTTGATTGCCGCCGTGCCGGCGCCGCATCCTTCTCGGCGGTCACGCGGCAAGCGGGAGAATATCGTTGGCGATATCCCAAGCGCGCTCAACCCGCCTTCTGGTTGCCGCTTTCACACGCGCTGCCCGCATGTGATGCCCATTTGCCGGGAAGCAGCGCCGCCACTTGTTGAAACGCAACCAGGGCATCAGGTGGCCTGCCATTTGATGACCCAAGCCTGAATAGGGAAAACACCATGGCTGACGCGCCGCGCAAATCGCGCCTGGTTTCCGAAGTTGATTTTGATAAGGACGGCAAGCACACAGGCTTCATCCGCCTGTTCCATTCGACGCATGACAGCGCCTATGGCTTTCTGCCCATCCCGATTGTGGTGGTGAAGAATGGGGAGGGGCCGACCGCGCTTTTCACTTCCGGCAATCATGGCGATGAATATGAAGGCCAGGTGGCGCTGACGAATTTGGCTAAGTCGCTTGATCCTGCACGCATCAAGGGGCGCGTGATTATCCTGACCATGGCGAATTACCCGGCAGCACTTGCGGGGCGGCGCGTTTCGCCGATTGATGACCTCAATCTAAACCGGATTTTTCCGGGCGATCCGGATGGCACGGTCACGCGGCAGATCGCGCATTATATTGACAGCGAATTGATCCCGCTCGCGGATTTCGTGATGGATTTGCATTCGGGCGGGTCGTCGCTGAATTACGTGCCTTGCGCCTTGGCGACGCAATCCAACGATCCCGCGCTGTTCCAGAAGCAATTGGCGGCACTGCGCGCCTTTGGTGCCCCCTTCACCTATATTCAGGGCGGCGCGCAAGGCCAGGGTGGCAATCAAACCTTGGGCAGCGGCGCGGAACGGCGCGGCAAGATTGCTTTGGGCAGCGAATTGGGCGGTTGCGGCACGGTCAATCCGGCGGGCTTGGCCATTGCCGAACGGGGCGTGCGCAATGTGATGGTGCATCTTGGCATTCTGCCGGCATCCGATTGGGTGGAACCGCCGGCACCGACGCGGTTCTTGGATGTGCGCGGGCAGGATTATTATGTCTATGCACCAGAAAACGGCGTTTTTGAACCGCTGGTACAGCTCGGCGATATGGTGTCCATCGGCACGCCCGCGGCGCGCATCCATTTCACCGAAACGCCTTGGCTGCCGCCGGTTGAAATCACCTTCAAGGCAGCGGGCATTGTCATGTGCCAGCGCATTCCTGCGCGCACCAAGCGCGGGGATTGCCTGTTCCATTTGGCGAGTGATTTGAAGATCGCGTAACGCCTGACCGCCGCGAAGCGATCAGGCGTAGCTTTCAGCGCTTGATCCCGGCGATCGCGTTCTGAATGCCGGTGGAGGCCCAGGGGCCCCAGGGCATGGTGAAGAATTTGAAGCCCTTATCCACGAAGAAATTCGGCTCCATCCCGGGTGGGATGAAATACATGCCCGCCGCAATACCATGCTTTGCCGCAGCTGCTGCGATTTTATCAAGCGCGCGCTGATAGGTATCGCAAGCATAATCCAGCGGCACATCCAATTCGATGGAAAGATCGGAAGGGCCAATCAACAAAACATCCACGCCGGGCACCGAAGCGATGGCATCAAGATTTTCCAGCGCCTGCCTGGTTTCGATCATGGGCACAATGACCAATTCGTTATTCACAGCATCCATATAGTCGCGGTATTTGGGGAATTCGCCCCATTCGCCGCGCACGCCCGCATTGCTGCGATTGCCCTGCGGATAATAGCGGCAGGAACGCACCATCGCCTCAGCCTCGGCGCGCGTATTGATCATGGGCGCAATGATGCCACGCGCGCCGGCATCCAAGGCGAAGCAAATCTGATCCGCCTGGTTCGCGGCAACGCGCACCAAGGGGGCGGCCTTCTTGCCGCGCATCGCCTGAATGGAAGGCGCCACTTGCTTGATCTCATAGGGGGAGTGCTGCGTGTCGAATAGAATGAAATCAAAGCCGGCATCAGCCAGCACCGATACATCAATATTCGGCCCCGCCGTTGTTCCAACCGCGGTTTTGCCTGATTTGATGGTTTGCTTGATGGCATTCATGTGATCTCATCTCCTCCAGAATGATCTGGCACTGAAAGGAAGCCCCTCAGAGCCATTTGATTGCTTTGCGCCGTCTTGATGCCCCTCAAGCGCTTGGATGCGTCCCCAGCCAAATGAATTGGGCAAAACTTTGCTTGGCGACCACGCTTGGCCGATCAGGCTAGCCGCCATTTGAAAAGCTTGGCAAGAGTCTGGGACAGGCATCTGGTTCCATGCGGTGTACAGGTCCCAAGCATGGCAACGCAGGCGCAAAACGGGATTGTGATGGCCGTTAGCGTGAAGCCTCTGCGCAGGATGCTCGCCCAGGGCGGCATCCTGCCCTAACGGCTGGGGTGGAGCTTCCGGTGGAAACCCAGCGCCTATCTTCTGGAATTCAGCAAACGATATGTCTTGTTAACATGAATCAGGCCAGGGCCGATCTCCAGCGAAGCTTGTCACTGCGCGTGCCTCGGTACATTTATCCGGAGCATGCGAAACTCGGCATCAGCTAAGCCAATGATTCTTCCAAGCGCCGTTCTGGCTGCCGGTTCGTCTGGTGTCCGCCTACGGGCTGCGCCGGCGCTTGAAAGCCAACAAACATATAACCGATCAGGCGGATGGACCGCAGCACTTGCGGGTGTCGCGGATCTTCTTCAAGCTTGCGCCGAAGCCGTACAACCAGATTATCCACCGACCGATCATCAATGCGACAACTGCGGTGGTAGACAGCCTCCGATATCTGATCGCGGCTGACAGGCACACCGGGCTGCCTAACCAGGCATGCAAGCAGGTCAAATTCTGCCGTGGTTGCCGAACAGCTGCTACCATCAGGGCGATAGATCTCACGACGCGTAAGGCACAGCTTCCAGCCAAGCCCCAATTCAACCACGCGTGAAGGCACGCTTGATGGTGAAGGGTAAGTGCGCGTCTCCAGTTGCGGGGGTCGTCCCAGGCGCGAATCGGGAAGGCCGCGGCGCAGCGCCGCGCGAATACGCGCCAGGATCTCCCTGGGGCTGGTTGGGATCACCATGCATGCATCGCAGCCCGCTTCAAGCAGCGCCACCCTGGCTGCCTCATCATTATCCATACCAAGCACGATGCAGAACACATCAGAGCGTGCGCGTATCTGGTGGATGGAGCCTGGCGCATCCCTCAGCATGCTCCTCACTTGCAGGATCACGATGTCAGGCCGCAGCGAATATTCCTGTGCCTCAACGCCCGAAAGCAATTCACCAAATGTGGCACAATGGCTGACGGCGAGCCCGTGCTGTTCAAGATAGGACCCCAATTCTGCAACCAGGGCTCGTTGCTCGCCAAGGATTGAAATCCGCAATGAACGGCTTTGCGGAAAAAACTGCAGATTGGGGCGCCCGAGGAACGATAACTCGGCTTTCTTTGATTTCACTCCACGCATGAAGACTCCTCCCACGCTCAAAAGACTTCACGAAAGACGAGCGGGTTCACGCCCGTAGGGGCGTTTTGAGCACAGGAGGGGCAGGAACTCTGTGATCTTTGTTACAGAGCACGGCACTAGTCTAGCACATTGCGCTGAACCGCCCCGCTTTTGCCGGGGGCCTACCGCAAGGGGATGAAGCCGCACGCGCGCGGCCCAGGGTGCGCATACGGGTCCGCATGGGATCTGCGTGAAACGGTGCGATTTTTCAGGAGGGGGGAAGAACCTGCGAACCCCATGATTTCATTGGTGGGCGCACAAGGATTCGAACCTTGGACCCGCTGATTAAGAGTCAGCTGCTCTACCAACTGAGCTATGCGCCCGGCGACCAGGGCGAGCCCCGGAGCGACCAAGGCGAGCTTCATACCGCCCGGGGCGGTTTTGTCCAGCCCCTTAGCCGGCTGACGCCAGCATCCGCCGCCCATGAATAAACCCATAGGTCGGGAAATGCGTGCCGCCGAAATCATCCGCTGGCGGATACCAAACCCGCACCAGGGACCAATCGCCCCGTGGCGAGACATCCAGCACTGGTTGATCCCGCGCGATCTGCCCCCTCGCCCGCCCGGTCGCCCAATTGGCGTGATCCACGCGGATTTCACGGGCCGAAATCACGCGCGACACCACCGCGACATGCCCCTGCGGGTTGCGGCTAGTGCGTTGAAAGACCAGCACGCTGCCGGGCTGGGGCGCCCCAGAACGTTCATATTGCCCGGCTGCCGCATGCCACCATTGCCAGGCATGGCCGCTGATCCTTAGCCCCGAACGCTCCCGCGCGAAGGGCACGCAGGACATATCCCCGCCGGCATAGCCAGGCACACCAGAACGCGAGCCCATACGCCCGGAAGCGCAGCCGGCAAGAACGAATAACAGCCCCATCGTGACCATGCGCCGCATGATCGCGAACCCCCTGAATTTCCCCAAGCGAAGTCTAGCAGAATCGCCGCTCTCTGCATCAAAAAATCGGCACGAAAAAAAGGCGCCCCGCTGTACGGGACGCCCCTTTCCAAAAAGCCTAACCGATCACACCGGGGTGAACATGAAGGCCGGCGGCCCATCACCCTGGGTTGGCTTGAACACCAGCTTGACCTTCTGGCCGATCTTCAAACTATCCAGATCGCAATCAACGATATTGGTGAAAACACGAATGCCTTCATCCAACTCAACATACGCGACGCAATAGGGTTCCTTGGTGCGCATCACCGTGAAGGTATAGATGCTGCCGGTGCCCTTGGCCTCCACCAATTCAATATTGTTGGAAAGCGTGAAGGGCGAACAGCCGCGCGGATACCAGAAGAACTTGCCGGTATCCTTGCACTTGCCGATCAGCAGCTTGCCGGCGCGCGCGCCACCAAAGAAGGGCTGATTGGTCGGGTCCGTCTTGATTTCCGGCAGGGCCCGGTTGAATGCCATGGTGGCCATATCGCTTACTCCCTTTCCAGAATGACAGTGGCGCTGCCATGGCGCGTGCCGAGCAAGCCGCCCGTGCCATGCGCCAGCGCCAGCGTGCAGCCAGGCACCTGCACCTTGGGGTGAGCCTCATGGCGCAATTGCCGCACCGCTTCGATCACCTTGGTCATGCCGCCACGATTGGCCGGGTGGTTGTTGCAAAGCCCACCGCCATCCGTATTGAAGGGCAGCTTGCCCACGCCGGAAATCAAATTGCCATCGGCCACGAACTTCCCGCCTTTACCTTTTTTGCAGAAGCCCAAATCTTCCAATTGGATCAGCACGGTGATCGTGAAGCTGTCATAGATTGAAGCGTATTGAATATCCTTGGGCGACACGCCGGCTTCTTCAAAAGCCTGCGGGCCAGACCAGACAGCGCCGGAATAGGTCAAATCCGTATAGCCAGCATTCTGGTTCTTGGTGGCTTCGCCATGACCCTTCACCTTCACCAAAGGCCGCTTCAGCGATTTCGCGATTTCAGGCCGCGTGACAATTAACGCACCGCCGCCATCGGAAATCACGCAGCAATCCAGCCGGTGCAGCGGGTCTGACACCATGGGCGAATTCACCACATCTTCCACCGTCACCACCTTGGGCAACATGGCGTGCGGGTTGTACTGCGCATGATGCGAAGCCGCCACCTTGATCCAGGCGAGCTGCTCTGACGTGGTGCCATATTCATACATGTGGCGCATGGCGCACATGGCATAGGCATTCGCAACCGTGCGGCCATAGACAATTTCAAACGGATCATCCGGCACATTCACGCCCCAGGAACGCGGCGCCGTGCCGGTGGCCATCGCCTCTGCGCGCGGGCGGCCCGCCAGCGTGATCAGCGCGATATTGCACTTGCCGAGCGCGATCGCTTCCACCGCATGGCCGACATGCATCACATAAGAACAGCCACCCATATCCGTGGAATCGAGGTGCTTCAGCTTCGTCAGCCCCAGATAATCCGCCATATTGAGCGGCCCAAGCCCCGGCGCAGCGCCGGTGCAGAAAAACCCGTCCACATCATCCTTGGAAAGCCCGGCATCCTGCAGCGCGCCATAGGCGACTTCAGCATGCAACTGGGCCACGGATGTATTATCGGCCTTGCGGGTCGGGTGTTCGAAAGCCCCAACGATATAGCCCTTGCCATTGGTACTCATGAGTGGCGTTTATCCTCCTCGATTTTGGTGACGGGATGGAAGCAGCGCCGGGGCGGCTTGTCACCCCCCCCCCCGGTGCGCAGAAAAGCCATTTCAGCGCGGCGCGGCCATCACGGGCACGGCAATGCCAAGCCCATCGCGGGGCAGGCGCGCCCCGGCGCGGCGCAGTTCAGCCTCGGCAGCGCGGATTTGGCGCGCGGTTTCCTCCTGCGTGAGGTGGGAGGCGCGTTCCTTCAGCAGCGCATGGCCGCGGGCGATATCGGCCAGCACCGTCTGGTAATTCCTGATGGCGGCGGCGCGATTGGCGGATGCAGCCTCATAAAGCGCGGCCAGGTCGCGCAGGATTTGTCGGCTTGGCTCATCGCGCGCTTCGCGCAAAAGGCGCTGATGGCGTGCGCGCGCCTGGTCTGCTGAGGCCGCTTCGGCGGGCTCAAGCGTGGTGATGGCTTCCTGCATCGCGGCAATCAGCGCTTGCACGGGCGCATCTGCTTCGCGGATGGTGGCGCGGAGTTGCGGCGCGCGCGCCAGAGAACGCCCGCGTTCACGTAGCAGCGCACCAAGCGTTTGGATCGCCTCAGCCCCTTTCGGGCTGGCGGGCGCAACGCGCGGCGCATAAGCGGCCAAGGGGTCTTCGCGGATCATCAAAAGCCCGTCGGCGGCGAGTGTATCCAGCGCTTGCAGATAGGTGGCCAGCGCCTGCTGCATGGCGTTGATGGCATCGGCAGAAGGTGAGACGACCTGCGCCGCGCCAGGCCGTGTGACCACTTCCGGATAAACAGCAAGGTTGCCTGCAACGCCCGCCCAATCGCGCACCGGCGTATAATCTGGCGGCCCGCAACTTGTTACGCTGAACAAGGCCAAGATACCGAAAACACGGTTCCCATACGCGGATAGCTTGCTCTTTTCCATCATGAGTACTCCACACCTCGTTATCGGAGTATGCCAGCAGGTATAGCCAGAAAAGCCAGATAGATTTGAACGATCGCAAAAATGGCCATTAGAATGGTTAGTACAGCTGTCCATCGTGTGAGCAACAAAATCTGTCGATTTTGCTTTGCCGCTTCGTTTGACTGCCTAATGTTTTCTTCGTGTAAAGCTTTAAGTGTAGCTTCGAGCTGGCGTGTGGCCGAAGCGCCATTCCAATCCTCCAAGGGTAGGTTCATGACACCATCCATACCCCGCCTTCCTGGCGCACCGCGCCTTCGGCTGCAAGCTTGATCAAATGCGCGGTCAGGCTGCGCGCCGCTGCCGGGATCAGCCTGGGATCAAGTGCCGCACCATAAACCGGCGGCACCAAAGCTTCAGCACTCGCGCGCCCGGCGCGGTGGAGTTCTTCCAGAACCCGCGCCTCTCTCTCCCGCCGATGCGCGGCCAGCGCAGCGACAAAGGGCTGTGGATTTGGCAAAGGCGGCCCATGGCCCGGCAGATAAAGCTCATCATCCCGCGCCTGAAGCTTGGCGAGGGAATGCATATAGGCCGCCATATCGCCATCCGGCGGGCTGACCACGCTGGTGGACCAGGACATGACAAGATCCGCGCTGAACAGCGTGCGCGATGTGCTGGCGTTCTCAAGCGCGAAACAAAGATGATTGGCGCAATGGCCAGGCGTGTGCAAAGCCGTCACGCGCCAATCGGCGCCCGCCACCATGGCGCCATCGGCCAAGGTCACATCCGGGCGGAATGTATGATCGCCGCCTTCGCCGCCCTGATCCGGCGGTGTCATATGCGGGCCGAAACCATAGCTCGGCGCGCCAGTCGCGGCCTTCAGCGCGGCCACCCCCGGCGAGTGGTCACGATGCGTGTGGGATACAAGGATATGCGTGACGCGCTCCCCCTTCGTGGCCGCCAGCAAGGCGTTCAGATGCGCCGCATCCTCCGGGCCGGGGTCCAGGATGGCGACTGAATCCCCCTGACCTATGATCCAGCTATTCGTGCCGCGATAGGTGAAAGGCCCGGGATTGCCGCACAGCACACGGCGCACGCCCGGCGCGGTCTGTTCCACGGCGCCCGGGGCCAGGCTGTCATTTTTCAGGAAGGGAATGCTCATCGGTGGCGCCTCATTTTCGCGCTAGGGTGCGGCGAGGCCCGCCGCTTCGCAAGCCCTGCCTATTGCCCTTGGCGCTTCATCCGCCCGCGCACCAATTCGCGGTGCAGGATGTACAGCCCGGAAAGCACGATCAGCACCGCGCCGATGATGGTCGCGATGGTGGGCATATCGCCCCAGATCAGCCAGCCAAGCCCGACCGCCCAAAGGATCGAGGTATAGGAATAGGGCCCAAGCGAAGAGACCTCGGCCGAGGCATAGGCTTCCGTCAACATCACCTGCGCCACGCCGCCCACCAGCCCCACCAGGATCAGGATCAGCAATTCCCAAGCATTTGGCGTGGTCCAGACAAAGGGCAGCGCCACGGCCGTAAAGGCCGTCATCAGCAAGGACTGCCAAAGCACAATGGTGGTGGAGCTTTCGGTCGCAGAAAGATTGCGCACCAGAAGCGTGGTAAGCGCAGACCAAACGCCCTGCGAAACCGCGACCGCCATGCCGATCATCACCGCTTTCTCTGGCCAGCCCCCGCCCTGAAAGGCGCCTTGGCCAAGCGCGATCACCATAATGCCGATGAAGCCCAATATCACCGCGGACCAGCGATGGATGCCAACCTTCTCCGCCAATAGCGGAATGGAAAGTAGCGTCACGAAAAGTGGCGTTGTGTAGGTCAGTGCGGTTTGTTCCGCCAAGGGCAGCATCGTCAGCGCCAAAAAGGAACAGCCCTGCGCCATGGTGCCGGTAAAGGCGCGCAGCATATGGGCCGGAAAGCGCCGCGTGCGCAAAATGCCCCATTGCCGGCCTCGTGCCACGATCACGAATATCACCGGCAGCGCGAAGGCGGAACGGAAGAACATGATCTCGATAAAGGAAATGCTCTCCGCAATATCCTTGATCATGGCGGACATGATGGTGAAAAGCGCGGTCGCGCCCAGCATCAATAGCGCGCCGCGGCGGATATCGTGGCGGAGCGCCATCAGGCCGTGTCCTTCATGGTGGTTTTGGTCGCATTTTCCGAGTCGCCAAGCGATCTCGCTTGACTTGAAAATGCTCCGGCACGTTCCGCCGCCCGCCGCACCTGTTCGCGATACACATTGTAAAGCCCTGCCGCCACCACCAGGGACGCGCCGGCAAGCGTGGTCCAACCCGGCACCTCGGCCCAGATCAGAAAGCCGATCACGCCCCCGATCAAAAGGGGCGAATATTCAAAGGGGGCGAGGACGGAAACCGGCGCCAGCGCAAAGGCGCGGGCGAACATCAAATGCGCCATGCCATTGAAGACACCAAACAGCACCAGCAGCAGCATGGTATTGGTGGAAGGCAGCAAGGATGGCGGCGGGAAGGCCGGCAGGAACAGCAAGCCCATCGGGATATGCGCCATCATCAGCCAGAAGGCGATGGCGGCGGGGCCGTCACTGACCGAGAGCATCCGTGTCCAGATGCGCGTGACCGACATCAACACTACCGCGCCAAGCAGCGCCGCCGTTTCAATGCGCCACAAATCGCCGGAGGGCTGCAACATGATCAGCACGCCGCCAAAGCCGATCATGGTGGAAGTCCAGCGCCGCCAGCCGACTTTCTCGCCCAGCAACGGAATGGCGAAAAGCGTCATCAGCAAGGGCGTGGCGCAGGCAACCGCGTAGGAATCAACCAAAGGCATCCCCCGTGCCCAGGCCCAATACCAGGTGGCCGAAACGCAGCAATGCAATAACCCGCGCCAAGCGAGCAGCCGGCGGTTATTCGGGAAAAGCCCCCGCCCGCGTGTGAGGATCACCACCGTGATGCCACCCACCACGCCGCGCCAGATCATGGCCATGGCCGCGCCCACTTCCGGCAGCGCCCATTTAATGGCCGCATCGGCGCCGGTAATCACGATATAGGCCACCAGGATAATGCCGATGCCGCGCAAGGTCTCGGCGCCAGTCGGCACGCTGAGCGCGGTTTTGGGCGCCTCAGCCATGTGAAAGGCAGCTTCTGGCGGCTTGGTCTGGCGTGGCCCCGGCAAGGGCGCCCGCACGGTGCGGCGCGGGCAAGGGTGATGGCGATTGCATGTTTATTGGGCGTAGTCTCGGCTCGGATGGGGGTCTATGCAAGCCAAATAAGGCATGCTTAAGCGCGCCGCGCCTTGTTCCCGCCCTGCCACGATGCGAAACACCCGCCCGTGGAAGCCGCCGAATATGATCTGATGGACGCGGTGGAGGAGCGCATGTGGTGGTACCGCGCGCTCCACCTTCGTGTCCTTGATTCCTTGCATCGCCGCCCCGGCGCGCCCGGGGCGTTGCTCGATGCTGGCTGCGGCACGGGTGGGCTGCTCCGGCGGCTGGTGGGCAGCGGGCGCGCCCTGGTCGGGCTTGATTTCAACCCGGAAGCGGCACGTCGCGCCAGCGCCAAATCCGGCGCACTCACCACCGGGGGGGATGCCAATCGCCTACCCTTCGCCGATGGCAGTTTCGGCGCGCTGGTCAGCATGGATGTGCTTTGCCACCGCGCCGTGGAACCGGGCCAGGCGCTGGCCGAATTCTACCGCGTGCTGAAGCCAGGCGGCGCTTTGGTGCTGAACCTGCCGGCCTTTGATTGGCTGCATTCGGCCCATGATATCCGCGTGCATAATGCGCGCCGCTTCACCGCCACTGATGCCCGCGCGCTGCTGGAACAGGCCGGCTTCACCGCCATCGAAGCCCGCTATTGGAATGCGCTGCTGCTGCCCCTCATGATCCTGCAACGCAAGGTGCTGAAATCGGATAGCGAGGCCAAAAGCGATGTCGCCCCCTTCCCGCCATGGTTGGATGCCATGCTCTACGCTGTAACGGGGCTGGAGAGATGGCTCGCCCGGATAGGCCTGCGCTACCCGGCAGGCGGTTCGGTCCTGATCACCGCAACGCGGCCCTGAGAACGGAGAAGATCAATGCCCCTGATATCGGCCGGCAAGGAATATCCCGTCGGTCTTTCCATTGTGGTTCCGGTCTATCGCGGTGCAGCCACGGTGGGCGCGCTGGTGGAAGCGCTATCGGCGCTGCGCCCCGAAGGCGGCATCGAAATTGTGCTGGTGAATGATGGCAGCCCGGATAATTCCGGCGATGTCTGCCGCGCCTTGCAGCAAAGCGCGACGGTCCCGCTGACCTTTATTGAACACGCGCGCAATTTTGGTGAGCATAACGCGGTGATGTCGGGGCTGCGCCATGCGCGCGGCGCTTACGTGATCACCATGGATGATGATTTGCAGAACCCGCCGGAAGAAGTGATCCGGCTTTATGATCACGCGCGGCTTGGCAATTTTGATGTGGTCTATACGCGCTACGCGGTGAAGGAACATGAAGGCTGGCGCAATCTGGGCAGTTCCTTCGCCAATTGGGTGGCGGATCAATTGATGGATAAGCCGAAGGGGCTTTATCTGTCTTCCTTCCGCTGCATGTCGGCACTCGCGGTCTCCGAGGTTGTGAAGTATCGCGGGCCCTATCCTTATGTGGATGGCCTGCTGATGCAGGTAACGCAGCGGCTTGATTCGATCGAGGTAAAGCATTTCGCCCGCGCCGAGGGTCGTTCCAATTACACCATGCGTCGGCTGATCCGGCTTTGGATGAACCTGGCCACGAATTTTTCGGTGCTGCCCTTGCGGCTAGCGATACTTGCCGGTGCGGGCATGGGCGTGCTCGGGCTGCTGGCCGCACTTTATGTGGTGATTGAAGGGCTGATGGGGCACACACCTTCCGGTTGGGCCTCGCTCATGACGGTCACGCTGCTCATTGCGGGCGTGCAATTCCTGATCCTTGGCGTGCTGGGCGAATATGTCGGGCGGTCCTTCATGTCCGCCAATGGCAAACCGCAAGGCGTGGTGCGCGAGGTTCTGCCGGCGCGGGATGAGGGGCGCGCGCCATGACAATCTATTGGCTGGCGCTGGTGGCGGCGATCAGCACATCGCTGATCGGACAAATTCTGTTGAAATCAGGCGCGTCCAGTTCAGTGGCGGCTGAGGGTAGTTTTTTCGATCAGTTATTCCGCCTGCCGACGATGGTGGGGTTGGTGTGTTATGGCGGTGCGGCGCTGCTTTACATCATTGCGCTGCGGCGCATTCCGATGAGTGTCGCGCTACCCTGCACCGCGGCATCCTATATCGTCATTGCCATTATCGGCTGGGCGGTTTTTGGTGAGACGCTGGGCTTGCAAAAGATCGCTGCCATTGGCTTGATCGCCGCGGGCGTAGCGCTGCTGGCGACCACGGCGTGAAGGCGGCGCTTGGCGCTTTACTGTTGCTGGCGGGTTGCGCCACCGCCCCGCCAAGCTGCCCCATCGGCACCGCGCCAGCCACCATCGCGGAAGCCTATTTTGGGCGGAATGTGAAAGGCCGCGCGCCGGTGATCGAAGCGGAATGGGCGCGCTTCATGGCGGAAATCGTGACCCCTGCCTTCCCCGATGGCCTGACCGTGCTGGATGGCATGGGGCAATGGCGCAATGCGGCGGAGCAGATCAGCCGGGAAGACAGCAAGGCCTTGCTGCTGGTCCTGCCGGCGCAGGATCAGGCGGCGGCTTCCGCGCGGCTTGCCCCGGTTGCTGCGGCCTGGAAGGCACGCTTCGCGCAGGAATCGGTGCTGACGGTATTTCGCACGGGCTGTGCGGGGTTTTGATTTGAGCCGCACATGTTCGGATATGGTAACATATTGCACTGCCACGCGGATGGGGCGTGACGCTTGGCGGTCAAGTTTCCCTATTCAACCTTGCATGGTCCTTGCCCCCCTTCCGCCCTCTTGCCGCTCGGTGCACTCTTCCACGCAGGAGGAACGACCCCACCATGCAAGACAATACCCGCCTGACCGGCAAGGTCGCGATCGTCACTGGCGCTGGCTCACGAAATCTCGGTGCGGGCGCCACCACTATCGGCAATGGCCGTGCCATTTCGGTGCTGATGGCCGCGCGTGGCGCCAAAGTGCTTCTGCTGGATGTGGACCGCGCCGCTTTGGAAGAAACCGCACGCCTGATCGCTGAAGAAGGTGGCGTTTCTGCGCTCAAGGAAGCCGATGTCTCAAAAGCCGATGATTGCGCGGCGGCTGTCGCGGAAGCTGTCAGGCTTTGGGGGCGTGTGGATATTCTGGTGAATAATGTCGGCATCAGCGGCCCCGCTGGCGATGCGGAGGGCGTTGATCCTGAAGCCTGGGATTACGCCATGCAGGTGAATGTGAAATCCGTGATGCTGATGGCGAAATATGCCGTGCCGGAAATGCGCAAATCAGGCGGCGGCGCCATTGTGAATCTGTCATCGGTGGCTGGGCTGCGCGCGGGGCATCCAGGCTTACTTTACGCCACAAGCAAGGGGGCGATCGTGCAAATGACACGCGCCATGGCCGGGCATCACGGGGCGAACAATATTCGTGTGAATGCGGTGGCGCCTGGCTATGTCTATACGCCAATGGTCGCATCGCGCGGCATGACGGAAGAACTGCGCCAGCAGCGCGCGCAATCGGGCATGTTGAAGTTTGAAGGCAGCGCCTGGGATGTTGCGGAAGCGGCGTGCTTTCTGGCCTCACCTGCCGCGCGCTGGATCACGGGCCAGACCCTGCCGGTGGATGCCGGACGTTCGGCGGGCAATGCCGCGGGCGCATCGCCCAAGCCGCGCGGTGATTTGCGGTAGAATCAGCCTGTCTTCTGGAAGATGAAGTTATTCGAAAGCGCATCAGGCTCACTCGATACAACCCAAGTATCTTCGCGCAGATCAAGAAGCTGCATGCCGAGCGAGTGAGCCAAATCGAAGATTGCGCGCTGTGGCACGCAATGCATTTCCATATCGCTCCCAAGATCCGAAGCCAGGTATTTCTCAGTCGAGAAGCTGTAACCGATATGATATACGGGCACTTGAAACATCGCGACACCGCCTTTTCGCAGGCGAATGAATGCCTGTCTCAAGATTTCCATGGTTACCGGTGGCGGATTATGCTGCAAGACAATGCGCGAAAACCAGAAATCAAACCCCATGGCCGGCATCAATTCCATCGCGGATGCTTGCAGGAAGGAGACATTCTTCAAGCCAAGCTGCCCACAATATCTTCGAGCCAGATCAAGATGCGGTGCGGAGATATCAACGCCCATGACTTGCGGGAACATCCCGGCAAGACGCAGCGTCAAGCGGCCAACACCACAGCCAAATTCGGCACAAGACTGAAAATCAGCCGGCTTCATCCCAACCCTAGCGAGGCCGCTCAGGATGATCCCCTGGTCCACGCGAGAACTGCCAAAAAACGCTTGCTGGCGCGATTGAAGATTTTCCGGCAGGAATTCCCTTGCGGTCAAGACTGACCAATGCGGTGCCTTTCGCCCGATGGAATCCCAATAATGGGCCGTTTTTGTCACCATTTGCGCCAGCATCGGCGGGCTTGCTTCGATTTCTATCTGCAAGGGGGTCGCGGTAATTGGCAGGCCCATGCGCCATCGCCGGAATTCCTGTGAATTGAGAAAGGTGGTTCTCAACGAAACAAGGTCACCGGTGAGCAGATTATGCCCTATTGCCTCTTCGCTTTCAGGTTCACGGCCAAGAATGAGATGATAGGCGGCAATCACATCCTGCCGATCAATAGGTCGGTTGAAATTCTTCGACGAAGGAGGTTCAGGCGGCGAAGACATCAATCCGTCCTTATTGGTACCGATCACAGACATGGGCGACCAAACTAGCCCTCCGCCGGCAACGGGATCAACCTTGTCAGGCATTTTGTGCTCAGTTTGGATGGCGGCTGAGCCAGCTGGGGTGCTCCATCAAGGCGCAGGAATAACCAAGGCGGGCACCGCCAACCCACCGGCGCGGCCAAGAATTCCCTTGCTCTGCACAGCGATAATCGCAAAGCGGCCATCTGCGCCGCGCAGCAATAACGGCCCGCCGGAAGACCCCGTGGTGCCGGCGCAATCATGCGCGAGCATCACACCTTCCCCTTCAACCCGGCGCAGGCCCAGATAGCGACAAGCCGGGTCCACCAGCAGCGCGCCCGGCGCATCACGCTGAAAGCCAGGCAGGGCAAGGATACTGCGCTCCGGCGGCGTTTCGCGGAGCAAGGGCAAGACACGGCCAGCGCCAATCGGCGCGCTCAGCGACACCAACGCCCAATCCGAAGCCCAGGGCGCTTCGCGCACCGGATCAAAACCGGCACCGACACGCAGCGCCACGCCGCGTGCATCTGCACCGCCGATGGAAACACGAATCCGCTCGGGCGGCAGTAGCGCCGTGCCAGGTTCATCCCTAAGGCAATGCGCGGCCGTCAGCACCACCGCAGGCGCCACCATCGCCCCGGTGCAAAGCCCGGCCCCTTCCGCTTCAATCAAGGCCACCGCATGCCATGGCGGATGCGCTGCCGGCGCGGGCAGGCGCGGATCGGGACCGGAGTTCATTCCCGCGACCTGGGCCAAAGCCGGTCCCGCCAGACACAGCACGAACAACGCCAGGATCAACCGCATGAGCCGAGCATATGCTCCACAAAGGCCGGCACGATCTGCGTGGCGGGGCCGTGCTGCGCCTCATGAAACAGCGCCGTGCCTTCGGTTTCTTCCAGATTCAATTCCACGCAGCGCGCCTGTCGGCGCACCGCCTGCACAAAGCCTGCCGCCGGATAGACCTGGCCCGAGGTGCCGATGGCAACAAAGACACCGCATTCATGCAAAGCGGCTTCGATGCGTTCCATTTCCAACGGGATTTCGCCGAACCAGACAACATGCGGGCGGAGCTGCCCTGCTACAGCACAAGCCGGGCATGCGGCATGCGCGGTGATGTCATCCCCCCAAACGCTAACGGCGCCGCAGGCAAGGCAGCGCGCCTTTTGCAATTCTCCATGCATGGCAATCACATTGCGTGACCCCGCGCGCGCATGCAGGCCATCAATGTTTTGCGTCACCAGTGTCACGGGTGCTGGCCAGGCTGCCTCCAGCCGCGCCAGCGCGTGATGGGCGGCATTGGGCTGGATGGTGGGGTCGCGCAACTGCGCGCGCCGCGCATTATAAAAACCCTGCACCAGATCGGGATTGCGCGCGAAGGCCTGCGGCGTTGCCACATCTTCAATCCTGTGGCGCGCCCAAATGCCATCGGCATCGCGAAAGGTGGCGAGCCCTGATTCGCGCGAAATCCCCGCCCCGGTCAGAATGACGATGGGCGGCGCCATCAGCTTGTGGGTGGTGCGGGCGGGTTGCAGCTTTGCGGTGGGCGCGGAAAGGGCTGGTCCGGGCGCGGCGGCGCCGGGGTTTCGCTTTGCTGTGGCGCGGGCATCACCGGCGCATCAAGGCAGGGACCAAGAGCGAGCAGGGCAAGCATGATCAGCATGGTGGCCTCCTGCATCAAGATCAGCATAAACCAGCGCATATCCGCAATGGCGGGGCTTGCGGCGCGGCGCATCCTCAGGAAGGCTGTCAGGCAACACCAAGGGGAAACAGCGCGTGGCCGGAAGCGATCAGGGCAGTATCGAAACGCGCTATTCCTGGCTGGTCGCCACCACGGCGGTGATCATGCTTTCGCTGGCCGCCGGTGGCCCCATCACGGTTGTGGTGGGGTTGGTTCAAATCGCCGAGGATTTCGGTTCTGGCCGTTCCCTGCCATCGCTTGCCAATTCGCTGGCGTATTTCGGCACCGCCATTGGCGGCATGGTCTGCGGCGTGATGGTGGCGCGCTTTGGCCAAAGGCTGGTCGCGATGGCGGGCGGCATCGCGGTGGCGCTGGGGCTAATGCTCGCTTCCTTTGGCGAAAGCTGGTCGCTGCTGGTCGGGCTTGGGCTGGGTGTTGGCCTTTTCGGCAATGGCGCGCTGTTTCCACCGATGCTCGCTTATGTCTCGCTTTGGTTTGATAGGCGCCGAGGCACGGCGTTGGCGCTGGTCGCCTCCGGGCAATATGTCGCGGGGTTTCTGTGGCCGCCGATATTTGAACGCGCCATCGCGGCTTATGGCTGGCAGCGCACCATGTTTGGGTATGGCATTTTGGTGGCGGCCATTGCCGTGCCGCTGGCCGCTTTGGTGCTGCGCCCGCCGCCCGCACAGCCAACCACCGGCAGCTTTGCCGAGAAGATGCAGCCAGGCGCGCGCGTGCTTGGCATGAATGGCAATCTGGCATTCTTCCTGCTCGCTTTCTGTTCCTTCCTGTGTTGCATTCCTATGGCCATGCCGGCGGCACATCTTATCGCGTTTTGTGGTGATCTGGGCATCACCGCATCCCGCGGCGCGCTCATGCTTTCAGTGCTGACCTTGGCGGCCTTCATGGCACGACAATTCTGGGGCTGGCTTTCGGACAAGATCGGCGGGCTTTGGACGATTGTTCTTGGATCACTCGCGCAGATCCTAGGCATGCTGGGCTTTCTGGCCACGCAGGATGAGGCCGGGTTGTTCTTCGTGGCCGCTGCCTATGGGCTTGGCTTCAGCGGCATTATTCCCGCCTATGTGCTGACCTTGCGCGCGCTGTTCCCGGCTGCTGAGGCGCATTGGCGTGTGCCGACGCTATTGTTTCTGAGCCTTTCCGGCATGGCGGCGGGCGCCTGGTTGGCGGGCTATATCCATGATTGGCTGGGCTTTTACGCCGCCGCCTGGTGGGCCGGTATTGGCTTCAACCTGGTGCAATTCGCGCTGATCCTGTTCCTGCTGCAGCGCTGGCGGCGTGGCTTGGCGGCGGCCTGATCGCGCTTGGTTTACGCCATTGCCGCACCGGCGGTGCAACAGCTTGGCGTGCCGCCTTTGGCGGCGCATTTTTTCATCCTCTACTACGGTATTCTCGCGGATCTGACGCCACCTGTTTGTGTCGCGGCCTATGCGGCGGCGGGGATTGCGGGGTCGAAACCTTTCCGCACCGGGATTACGGCCTTTCGCCTTGGTTTGGCGAAGGCCACGGTGCCCTTTGTTTTTGCCTATTCGCCCGCCATGCTGATCATGGTGGATGGCTTCACTTGGGGTGATTTCCTTTTCACCACCATCAGCTGTGCCATTGGGGTATTGGTGTTGGGGATTGGCATGACCGGCTATGCCTTCACCCATATGGGGCTTGCCAGCCAAACCATATTAGTGATTTCAGCACTTTTGATGATTTCACCCAATGTGCCGATGACATTGGCGGGCGTGGTGCTGGCGCTGCCGGTCTTGGCGCTGAATTGGCGCGCTTCCAAGCGCGCTGCGCCAAGCTGATTCCTTACCCCGCTTCCAGCGCTGCGCGCAGCTTATGCAGCAGGGCTTCGCGCGCGGAATCATCCCTGGCGTTTTCAGTGGCACTTTCAATCGCCAGCATCAAGGCAGCGCGCTGATTATGCCAATCCGGCCTGCCGCTGCGCGCGGGGTCAGCGCGGCGGGCCTGGCTTTCCAGCCGCTTCGGCCGCGCGCCTTTGGGCAATGACCAACGCTCATCCAAAACAGGCATGATCACCTGATCGGGCGCGGTGATCTTGCCATCCTTCAGCCGTTGCGCGAGGGCTTCCATCGCCTCTGCCTCTCCATGCACCAGGAACACGCCCCCCGGCACAGGCCCGCGCGCGGCCAACCATCGCGCCAATTCGGTCGCATCCGCATGGCCAGAGAAATCGCGGACTTCCGTGATCTTCGCTGCCACGCTGATCGTCTCACCCTGGATGCGCACTTCTGGCTTGCCTTCCTGCAATAGCCGCCCGAGCGTGCCTTCCGCCTGATAGCCGGTCAGCATCACGGTCGCCGCCGGGCTCCAGAGCCAGCGCTTCAAATGATGCCGGATGCGCCCAGCATCGCACATGCCAGACCCTGCGATGATGATGTGAAAGCCTTCGGCTTCCGCGATGCGGCGGCTGGCTTCCCCGCTTTCCGTCGGGCGGATCAGGGGTGAACGCAGCGCGCGGCTGATGGCCGAACCATTTTCCAGCGCCTGCGCATGTTCCAGGAATACCTCTGTGGCTCGGATCGCGAGCGGGCTATCCATGAAAATCGGCGCTTCCGGTATGGTGCCGGCCTGCATCAGCGTCACCAAATCCCAGCAGATTTCCTGGGTGCGTTCCACGGCGAAGGCCGGGATCAACAGCACACCATCGGGCTTCGCCGCTTCCCGCACAATGGCGGCCAATTTTTCCCTCCGCGCGGCATGGTCCACACAGGGCTTATCCTCATCGCCATAGGTGCTTTCCATGAAAACATGATCCACCGCACCTGGCGCTTCGGATTCATGATGAAACACCGAACAATCCGGCCCCAGATCGCCCGAGACCAGAATGCGCAAGGGCGCATCCTTGCCATTGGCGCATTCAATTTCGATGGAAGCTGAACCCAGCATATGCCCCGCATTCCACCAACGCGCCCGCACCCCCGGGACAGGTTCCATCCAGCGCCCGAAGGGTACCGCGCGAAACGCCGCAATCGCCGCCGCGCCATCTTCCGCCGTGTAAATTGGCCGCACCGGTGCCCTGCCCCGATGGCGATTGCGGCGATTGAGCTGCGCGACTTCCATTTCCTGCACATGGCCTGAATCCGGCAGCATAACCGCACAAAGATCAGCGGTTGCCGCCGTGGCATGAATGGTGCCGCGAAAACCGGCGGCCCTCAGCTTTGGCAGAAGCCCGGAATGATCAATATGCGCATGGGTCAGCAAAACGGCGTCAATATCGCGCGGGTTGAAGGGGAAATCCTCCCAATTCAGGGATTTCAGCGTCTTTGGCCCCTGGAACATGCCACAATCCACCAGAAAGCGGACCTTTGCGGTCTCAAAAACCAGGCAATAGCCCGTGACGGTGCGCGCCGCGCCGCAAACCCTGACAGAAACACTCATCAACCCCCCTTTGGCCGGGCGCACCGTGCCAGGCTGGTTCCATTACCATTCAATCTACGCCGATTTGTCTTGATAAAGCGCAATTTCGGTAAGATAGTATCAACCCCGGCGCGAAGGCCAAGAGAAGCCAAGCGCCCTGAAGGCAAAGCGAACCGGCAGGTGAAAATGAACCCGCTAGATGTCACGCGTTCAATGATGGACGGCCTGGGCGCCGAAGGTGACGTCTGCATGAAATGCGGATCACGTTCGCTTGGGCTTTGTGCGCCTTTGGATGCAGCGGCGCTGGATGATGTGGCAGCCGATAGCGAAAGGGTAACGCTTGAAGCGCGCAGCCCCATTTTCCATCAGGGTGATGATGCGAAATACGTCTATACTCTAACGGAAGGCATGGCGCGGCTGATGCGCGTACTGCCAGATGGCCGGCAAGCCGCCATTGGTTTCCGCTTTGCGGGCGATATTCTGGGCTTTACGCCAATGCAGGAACACGCCTTCGGCGCCGAAATGCTGACCAGCGGCAGGGTCTGCCGCATGGAACGGCGCCGGCTTGAGCAATTATTCCGCCGCTACCCGCTGCTGGAACGCCGCTTTCTTGATCTTTGCGCGCGGGAATTGGCGCAAAGCCAGGAACATATCCTGGCGCTTGGTCGTTTCACCGCAGAAGAACGCGTGGCGGCCTTTCTGCTTTCACTGGTGGATGCTCAGCGCCGCCGTAACCATCGCGGACCGGTTTTTGACTTGCCGGCAACGCGCGCCGATATCGGCGAATTCCTGGGCCTGACCTTGGAAACCGTGAGTCGCGCCATTTCCAACTTCCGCCGCCGCAATCTGATACGTTTGCATGGGCAAAGCGGCATTGAAATCCTGAATGAGGCCGCTCTGACCGCTCTCGGCACGGGCGAGGGTGAGGACGCGGCCTGAACCCAAAAGCATTCACGGCCACATGCTGCTGCGATAGACTTCGCGCAGCATAAGGAAACTGCCCATGTTCGATTTGCCGCGCCAGGTGGATATCGCCGAAGAAGGCCCGCGTGAGGGTTTTCAGATCGAAAAGAAACCTCTTGCCAGCGCTGACAAGATCGCGCTGATTGATGCGCTTTCGGCAACCGGCCTCAAGCATATTCAGGTGGCGTCCTTTGTCTCACCCAAGCTGGTGCCGGGCTGGGCCGATGCGGAAGCGGTGGTGGCGGGCTTCACGCCAAAGGACGGCGTTCACTACACCGCGCTCTGGTTCAACGCGGCGGGGCTGGATCGCGCGCTGGCCTTCAGGGATCGGCTGCATCTTTTCGGTTCCATCAGCCTTGCCGCGTCTGAGGCATTTTCGCTCAAGAATCTGAACCGCGATCGTGCCGGGCAGATTGAGGCCATGCGCAAGCAAACCGCCGCGCATATAGCCGCAGGTGTGCCGGTTACGCGCATCGGGCTGCAAGCGGCCTTTGGCTGCAATTACGCCGGCGATGTCGCGCCCGCGCAGGTGATGGCCGCGATCTCCGATGGCTTGGACATCGCGGCGGAGGCCGGTGTGACCATTCGCGATTTGACGCTGGCCGATACCATGGGCTGGGCCAATCCGCGCCAGATTGAAGCTGTGGTGGGCGAAGTGCGCAACCGCTGGCCGGAACTGCGCCTGGCGCTGCATCTGCACGACACACGCGGGCTTGGCATTGCCAATGCCATGGCGGGTTTGCGGATGGGTGTGGTGCGCTTCGATGCCGCAGTGGGTGGGCTTGGCGGTTGCCCCTTTGCCGGCCAGCCAGGCGCGCCCGGCAATATCGCGACCGAAGAATTGGCGCTGCTTTGCGCCGAGCTTGGCATTGCAACCGGCATTGATCTGGAAGCGCTGGTGGAAGCCGGCAGGCTTGCGGAACGCATTCTTGATCGGCGCCTGCCAAGCGCTGTGTTGCGCGGCGGGACGCTGGCGCGGTTTCGCGCGCGCGCGGCGTAAGTTGATGTCAGCAGATGCGCGGCGCTTTGCGCCTGCCGTTGCGCGCAATAAGACTGCCATCACCGAAGTTTTGGCGCGCCATTTGCCGGCATCGGGCCTGATACTGGAAGTCGCGAGCGGTTCCGGCGAACACGCGCTGCATTTCGCGGCGCATTTTCCAGCGCTGCGCTTTCAACCGACCGACCCCGATGCTGCTGCCCTTGCCAGCATCGCGGCGTGGCGAGAGGAAGCGCCGCTTGCCAATCTACTGCCGCCCCTGATGCTGGACGTGATGGCCGATGCCTGGCCGGTACAGAAGGCTGATGCGCTGCTATGCATCAACATGATTCATATCGCGCCCTGGGAAGCGACAGCAGCGCTGATGCGGGGCGCCGCGCGCATTTTGCCGCCGGATGTAATGCTGTTCCTCTATGGCCCCTTCAAGCAGGGTGGTGCGCATACCGCCCCCAGCAATGCGGAATTTGATGCAAGCCTGCGCGCCCAGGATGCGCGTTGGGGTGTGCGTGATCTGGAAGCGGTGGCGCGCATCGCCAGCGCAGCGGGTTTCGCCGCGCCGGTGGTGGAAGTGATGCCCGCGAATAATCTGTCAGTTATCTTTCACCGATTGCCGTGACGCCCCATTTGTGGACTCAAAAAAGCCATCGCTCCACATGACGTCATCCACATTCACAAACACTCACCCGCCCCGTTGCAGCAGCGCCACCACGGCGCGCTGCCACGCTTCAAAGGCACGGCTGGATGCGGCGCCTTTGGCTTCCGCGTCCCGGCTGGCGGAATTCAGCCGCTGACGTGCCGCCTGCTGTTCCCCGCCGGTGCGATCTTCCACCGCTTGGCGGGCGCGGGTCAGCGCTTGGTCGGCTGAGCGCGCTTCGCGTGCGGCAAGCCGCGCGGCATCGAGTAAGACGCGGATTTGCTGAAGCGCCGTGATGGTGGTGGCCAGCGCCTCACGCCCCGGCACATCGGCGCCGGTACGCGCCAGGATTTCCTGCAGTTTTTCGACCGAACCCGGCCCGCCCGGGATGCGGCGAAGCGAGGCTTCCAGATCGAACTGCGCCGGTTGCAGCAAAAGCGGATCGCCAAGGCCCTGATCCCAAAGCGGCAAATCCTGGCGCTGATCACGTTCAAAGCCAAGCCGAATGGTTTTGGGCGCGGCTTCCAATTGCGTTTCATACCGCAAGCCGAAATCACCTTCCGCTGCCACCGGGAAACGCGGTGTGGCACCGGGGCGGCGCGGCAGGTCAATCACCATCAGGCCGCTGGCGCCACGCGGATCAATCGCCAGCGCGGTTTCTTCGATGCGTTTTGAGTCAACGGTGATGAAACCACGCCGAAGGCTGATGCGCGTAATGTCGTCCCGGTTGCTGCTTTGGCTGGTCAGGCGCAGATCACGATCACGCGCAAAGGCGATAAGGCGTTGATCGCCGGGTGACAGAGCGCGCAATTCGGCATCGCCGAGGAAGCTTGGCGCATCCGACCCGCCAAAAACCGTGACCAGGCCATCAGGCAGCACGTGGGTGGAGGTGTTGCGGAAGCGCAGCGCCTGCAAAGGGCGCGTCGCCGCCAGATCCTGCACCCACCAGAGCCGTTCTGCCGGCAGGTTGAGATCAAGGAAGGGCAGGTTGGCCGTTTCGCCGCTACGTATCGTCACGGGTTGTTCCAGAGTGAAGGCCACGCGCCCGGCAGCGGCTTCCGCCGCGACATTCACAGCGAGCGGCGCTGGCGCTGGGGCCGCTTCCGCGCGCATGGCGGCGCGCGGTGCAGGGGTGGGTGGCGGTGCCATCATCGGTGCCGCCGCCGCTACCATGGGCTGAGGGCCGGTATCGGGTGTCACGCGAATGGCTTCCGCAATGCGCACCGGCATCTCAGGGCGCGGCACGGTGATGGGTTCGAATATCGGCTGATGGAAGGCAGCCGCTTCATCCGACACCAGCGAAATCCGCACGCCCTCCCAATCACTGCCCGAGGCATTTTCCACCACGGCCCAGCCCATGAGCCGCGCCTGAGCGCCCGTTGCGCCCAACGCGGGCGCCATCAGCCGATAGGAAGGCTTCCAGAGCGGCGCGCCGGCAATATAGATCACCGCCACTTGCCGCGCGCGATCTGACCTCAGGCGGATTTCGATGCGCCTTTCATCATCACTGCGCGCCGCCGCCAACGCTTCCGCCGCGCGCGCCACACGGGCGGCAAGCGTGGGGTCGGTCAGCGTCACTTCATCGCCGGGCTTCAGCAGGACAGAGAGCAGACCGCGCGGCGCGATAAGCGAAAGATGCAGCCCGGCTTCGGTTTCCGCCGCGGTTGCAATGCGCCCGCGCGCCCCGGCGGCTTCCGCTTCCTGACCGCGCAGCGCATTCAGCAGGCTCGTGCGGTTGTCGAAATCCGCAGGGCGCAGCGGCAGGCCGCGAAAGGCCTCATTCAGCAAATCTCGCCCCGGCAGGCTGAGGCCTTCAACACGCCCGGTGGGATCAAAGATCATCAGCGATCGCAACAGATCATCCACATCACCAAGCGGGGCGCGAAACACGACCGGCGCATTTGCTGCGACTTCGCCAGCGCGTTCAATCTGCGCAATGCCGGCGGAGGAAAGTGTCACGCCACGGATCGGCATTTCTGACGCAAATGCCGCAGGGGCAATCAGCGAAAGGGCAAGGCTGGTGCGACGCATGGGGTTGGCTCCGTCAACTGCGACAATGCGTGTTTGCGTGCCCAAAGCGGCGAATTTAGGGCGCCTTCACGGGACGATTGGCATGGCTTGATTGCGGCACACCGCGATTGAGCGACATATGCGAATGCACACACAGCCACGCATCAGGCTTGCCGTGGAATATGATGGTGGCGCGGCCTGGCCTTTCAAAGCGCGTGCCATCCGGGTGAAAACCGGTACTGGTCCAGGGCGCGACA
Organism: Roseomonas sp.; assembly: GCA_020249145.1. GTDB lineage: Bacteria > Pseudomonadota > Alphaproteobacteria > Acetobacterales > Acetobacteraceae > Neoroseomonas. The sequence goes on from JADCGF010000011.1 coordinate 87,061, forward strand.
ACAACCACCATGGATTTGTCATCGGATGCCAGCATATGGGTTTCCGAAAGGGTGAAGCGAAAATCCTCGGTCTTTGGCCAGACATTATCCCATTGCGTCGCCTGCCACGCGGCAAGCCCTGGAATCACATCGCGATGCGTTCCAAAAGCCAGCACATCGGGATGAAACAGCGGGCGCGCGGACGCGTAATCAACTTCCCGCACAAAACCGGCGAAGCGATCCAGCCATGCATCAAACCAGGCGCGCGTTGCGGCATCGGCTTTTGGTAGATTGGTCATGCGGCACACCCTTTCGGCTTCGGTGATGACAGCCTGATCCGAAGCGGCGGCGCTTTCAAGCCTTGCGGCTTGAGACTTGCCGGGCGGGTCTGTGCGGGCCTAGCCTTCCGGCGATGGATCGCGGCTGCGGCGCAAGGCCGTGGCACGCCATGCGAGAAGGAAAGACCATGCCGAAACTCAGTGCCGATCGTGTCAAGGAAATCGGCCGCACATTGTTGATTGCTGCCGGCGCACCGGCGGATGAGGCGGAAACCGTTGCGCGGCATTGCACCAGCGCCAATCTTGTGGGCCATGATTCGCATGGCATCATCATGATCCCGGGCTATATCGAAAGGATCAAGGTTGGGCATATCGTGCCCGGTGCGCCATGGAAGATTGTGCAGGAATCCGCTACAACATCGGTGATTGATGGGCATTGGGGGTTTGGTTACGTCGCCAATGAAAAGGCCATGCGCTACACCATCGAAAAAGCGCAAACATCCAATGTCGCGGCCGCGACTGTGTTTCGGCAGGGGCATATTGGCAGGCTGGCGAGCTATCCGCTGATGGCCGCTGAAGCCGGCATGATTGGCATTTGCACGGCGGATTCCGGGCGTTCGCCCAAGGCGGTGGCGCCTTTCGGTGGGCGTGAAGCGCGGCTTGGCACCAACCCGATTTCCATTGCGGTGCCCTCGGATTTGGCCGGGCCTTTTGTGCTGGATATGGCAACCTCGGCTGCCGCCGCCGGCAAGGTTTTTCTGGCGCAAGCGCGCGGGCAGGAAGTGCCGGATGGTTGGGTGATTGGCGCGGATGGCAAGCCCACGCGTGATCCTTCGCAATTGAAGAAGGGCGGCGCTTTGCTGCCACTTGGTGGCACGGAAGGCTATAAGGGCTTTGGCTTGGCGGCGATGGTGGAAATTCTTTGCGGCCTGCTGACGGGGCTTGGCTTTGGCGTGGAGCCCACGGGTCGGCATAATGACGGCTGCTTCATGGCGGTGTTCAAAGTGGATGCCTTCCGCCCTCTGGCGCAATTCAAACAGGAAGTTGCGGATTTCGCGCGCTATCTGAAGGACACACCGCCCGCCGAAGGCAGCCAGGGCGTTTTCTACCCCGGAGAGCTTGAAGCGATGCGTGAGGCTGATCGCCGCGCCAATGGCATTGAGATTGAAGACAAGACGATTGAAGTGCTCACCAAACTTGCCGGTGAATTGGGCGTGGCCGGCAAGCTTGGGTTGTAGATCGGAAAGCAGAACGAGTACTAAGATATGGAAAACATCCCAATTCTCAAATGGGCTGATCTCCAAGAGGAGAATTGGGATGCTCTATTGCTTGGTAACGGCGCGAGTATCGCTATAGATGACCGCTTCAGGTATCCATCGCTTTATGAAAAGGCCTACCCCAAAGAAGAAAAAAGTACAGAGCGAAAGCTCTTTGAGAAGCTCGAGACTAAAGATTTTGAGCAGGTTTTGCTTGCGTGCAGACACGCCGAGTTGGTGAATGATATTCTTGAGAAAGACACCAACGAAATCGACAAAATTTCCAATAAAATAAAAAATGCCTTGATTCGCGCCGTCCGCGAAGTTCATCCAGAGCATAGCGATGTCCGCGATAAGCTTCTTAGCGCTGCGAGGTTCGCGTCACAATTTAAGACCGTAATAAACCTAAACTACGATCTAACATTCTACTGGGGCTTTCTCTTGTTCAACGATTCTGATGATGGACAAAAAAATCAATTCAAAGATGGATTTGGGAAGAAAAATCCGAATCCGCAACTTCTGTTTAACGAAAACTGGGAATGGTTACGACGTCCACCCGGGCCAAGCGACAAGACTACCAGAGTTTTTTATCCTCATGGAAATCTATGTTTAGCAAGAAGGCTTTCGGGCAATGAGTTTAAAATTACAGCCACCCCTCAAACTGAAACGCTTCTCAATGAAGTTACCAGAAAATGGAGTGAACCAGATTGTTTCCCGCTATACGTTAGCGAAGGAACAAGCCTCCAGAAAAGGGCCGCAATCCGCAGAAGTGACTATCTTTCAAATGTATATGAAAATGTTCTGACGAAAATTGATGAAACAGATGACGGTAACCTATTGGTATATGGCTGGAGCTTTGGTGACGGAGATGACCATATTTTGGAAGCTTTAAGGGAGAATACGTTTCGTACGATAGTGATTTCAGTTTACAGCGGCGTCGAGCCTTCCGAGCAGCAGGCCTTTTGCCTAAAAGTTTCGGCAAAGATTCGCAAAAAGTTCGGTAACATGAAACTGGTCTTTTTTGAATCACAAAGTCCGGGGTGCTGGATACATCCAACAAGCTCGCCGAGCGATTAGATGTCGCCGGCAAGCTTGCATTCTAGATTTTGTCAGGTGAGATCGAAAGTAATCTCACCAAATCCCGCGAACCCGGCCTGCACGCGCTGGCCGGGTGGGACGAAGATGCAGCCCGTATAGGTGCCGGTCGTCACTACCTGACCGGCGCGCAAATGCTCGCCAAGCCCGTGCAGATGATTGGCGAGCCAGACCAAAGGCAGCACGGGATCGCCGGAGGGGTTGCCTCCCTTCTGATCCACCTGCACCGCGCCGGCATAGGATTGCCGCACGGCAAGATTGGGCAGATCGCAGCGCCGCCAATCCGCGACATCAGCGCCCACCACATAGCCAAGATGCGCGATATTATCAGCCATGCCTTCAGCTTGTGCCACGATCTTATGATCGGCATAGCGCGATTGCACCAATTCCAGCAGCGGGAAGGCAGCGTCTATCGCGTCCAGTACTTCATCGCGGCTATAGGTGTTGCCGCGGGGCGGCAGATCACGTTTCAGGCGGAACGCAACTTCGGTTTCAAGACCGATGGGGCGGGTATTCGCAACCCCCCAGCGCCCGCCAGATTGGCGCGCGCCGCTGGCGGCCATGATGCCGAAATTGGTGGGCTTGCCAGGCGGTGTGGCGCATTTCCACCCGCCGATGGCGCCACCCAGCGCCTTCAATACACCGCGTTGGATAGCGAAGATCTCGGCCTCATTGCCCGGTGCGGCATCGCCCAGATTGGCGATGGGCGCGCCGCCCTTATGGACGCCGACCAGTTTTTCAATCGCGCGCTTAATGGTTTCGGATGACATATTTGGCTTGCCTATTCGTTCAATTCCGGAATAACCCAAAGCGGCGCTTCACCCCGCGCGACACGCTGCACATTGTCAAATGCGTTGCGCAGGCGTGCAATGTTGCTGTCTTGCGTGGGGCCGGCCATATGCGCGGTCAGCACGACATTATCCAGGTTGAATAGCGGATTATCCGGCGGTGGTGGTTCCTGATCAAACACATCCAGCCCAGCGCCCGCGATTTGACCGGAAGACAGCGCGCGATAAAGTGCTGCTTCATCAACCACCGGCCCACGGCTGGTATTGATCAAAAAGGCAGTCGGCTTCATCAGCGCCAATTCAGCCTCACCCAATAGCCCCTTGGTGCTGGCATTGAGCGGCACATGGAGCGAGACGATATCAGATGTCCGCAGCAATTCACGATAAAGCCGGAAGCGCACATTCAGCGCATCTTCGGTTTCTTCGCGCAGCCGCGCAGTATCATAGTAATGCACATTCATGCCGAAAGCCTGCGCAAGCCGCGCGGTTTTCTTGCCGATGGTGCCAAGCCCCACAATGCCAAGCGTGCGTCCGCGCAATTCATAAAGCTTCGGTGTCTGGTTGCCGCGCCAGCGACCGGCAGCGACATTGGCGTGCTGGCGGATCAATTGCCGCGATACCGCCAACATCAGCAGCACCGCATGTTCGGAAACTGCGGTGGAATTTGCGCCACCATTATTGGCAAAGGGCACACCGCCACGTCGGGCTGCCGCGATATCCGCACGGTCATATCCCGCGCTCAATACCTGGATCAGCTTCAACTTGGGGGCGATAGCGTAAAGCTCATTCTTCACCAGCATATCCACGAAGCCGACCAGATATTCGGCCCCACCCATGGCTTCCTTCCAATCCGCGCCGCCGGGCTTGGCGATGCGCAAATCAAAACCATCGGGCGCCATTTCCTGGATCACCGCTTCATCCACCATGGATTGCGTGACAACAACAATACGCGGCTTCATGTTTCCTCCGAATTCGCTTTCGGGCGCAGCATGAACCGGCACGCCCTGGCCGCCAAGGGGCGGGATTGCGGCGGGGCTTGGCTGGCGTCATGCTGCCTTGTGGAAAGCGATGGAAGCAGGGGCGATTTCAAGGTGAAGCGGCATTGCGCGCCAGCAGGGGCGGGTCCGGCATGAAGGAAGCCCCTTCGCGGCGCGCCTGGTTTATCTTGGCGGGGGGCTTTCTTGCCTTCACCATCAGTGCCGGGCTGATGCATGCCTATAGTGTTTTTCTGCTGGCCTTCATTGCTGAGTTTCGCTGGACCCGAGCGGAAAGTTCCATTGCATATTCGGTCGGGCAGGTGGTGGGCGGTGTTTCATCGCCGCTTGTGGGCGGCATGGTGGATCGGCTGGGCGCGCGGCGCATGGTGCTGCTGGGGGGCTGCCTGCTGGCAGTTGGGCTTTTTGGCAGCGCCTTCGCAACAACACTCTGGCAAGTTGTGCTGCTTTACGGCGTGGTGATGACGCTGGGCGCCAATTGCATCAGCATGGTGGTCTTTGCGCCGCTGATTTCGCGGCTATTCGTTGCGCGGCGCGGCATGGCCATGTCCATGCTGCAATCCGCCAATGGTTTTGGTCGTGCCATTTCGGCTCCCATTGCGCAGCTTATGGTCAGTGAAGTAGGTTGGCGCAGCGCCTATCTGCTGCAAGCGGGCGTGATGGCAGCACTGATCCTGCCATTGGCGGCGCTGTTTCGGGGTGCCGAACAAACGCCCATCGCCAAGCCTGTTGCTGAAACCGCGCCGCTGCGTGATTGGTCCGTTGCGCAGGCGATGCGTACGCGGCATTTCTGGCTGTTGTTCATTGTCTATGGCCTTACCAGTATCGGCAGTTTTCTGGTGTCGCTCCATCAATTGGCCTTTGCCGTGGGTCGCGGTTTTGATCCGCTGTATGCCGCTTTCGTGATTGGGCTTGGCAGCTTGCTGGCGCTACCTGGCGTGATCCTGACCGGGACGATCTCGGATTACATCGGACGCGAAGGTGCGGCGATACTGGCTTATGCGATTTCCATCATTGGTGTCGCTGCGGCGCTGCTGATTGATAACGCGGATCAACACCTGCTGTTCTGGATACATGCTTGTTTCTTTGGCATTACCTGGGGCGCGCGCGGGCCGGCCGTTACGGCGAAAACGGCTGATCTTTTCGGCGGCCCCAGGCTTGGCACCATTCTTGGCATGATCACCATCGGTTCCGGTCTTGGCGCCGGGCTTGGTGCCTGGGGCGCGGGGTTCCTGTTTGATCTGACAGGCAGCTACCAGCTTGGCTTCATGCTTTCCATCGCCGCTTATGCAACTGGGGCCTGCGTGTTTTGGGCGCTGCGCAAGCCGGTGCGGACGTGAAACAGGCACTTGCTGCCAATTGGCAGGAAAGGCGCTTCAGCTTTGCAGCCTGATCCCTGAATCCCTGATCACGCGCGCCCATTTGGCGATGTCATCAGCAATCCTGGCACGCATCTGTTCGCTATCGCCATCCACAATATCAAGGCCAAACCCTGTAAAGCGCTGGCGCATGGCGGGGTCCGCCAGAACGGCCCGCGATGTCGCCTGTACGCGATTCAGGATTGGTTGCGGCGTACCGGCCGGCGCCATGGTGCCGAACCAGGAACTCGCTTCAAAGCCGGGGAAGCCTTGATCCACCAGCGTTGGTATTTCCGGCGCATTGGCCGAACGTGCCAAGGTGGTGATGCCAAGCCCGCGCAATTGGCCATCGCGCACCATGGGAAGCACGGCGCCGATATTCTGGATGCCAAGCTGGACACTGCCATTCAGCACGTCGGCCATATTCGCGCCGCGATAGGGAATGTGTTCCATCTTGATGCCGGCCTGGCTGCAGAACATCTCACCAGCAGCATGCTGCGGCGTACCGACGCCCGGCGTGCCATAGGATACCTTGCCGGGATTGGCGCGGGCGTAAGCGACCAATTCCTGGATCGTGCGCGGCGGAAAATCGCGGTTCGACACAAAAAGCGATGGCATGGCGAAGGCAAGGTGGATCGGTGCCAGATCCTTCACGGGATCAAAAGGCAGGCGCTGCAGGTTTGGCAGAAGGGTCAGCGCAGCGCTTGCCGCCCACATCAGCGTATAGCCATCCGGCGCTGATTTCGCGACACGATCAACGCCAATGGCGCCAGAATTGCCGGCGACATTCTCAACAACGACCGGCTGGCCCCAGGCTTCAGAAAATCTTTGCGCGAAAATACGCCCCGTCACATCCGTGGCGCTGCCGGCGGTGAAACCAACAATCAGCCGCACCGGGCGATCCGGCCAATTGGTTTGCGCCAAGGCGCCAGCCGAAGCGCTGACGCCAACAAGTCCGATGCCACCCAGAAATACCCGGCGCCGCAAAAGCGATGCTGTCATGAAACCCTCTCCCGTTGGTTTTGGTTGTGCCGGTAATCAAACCGCCAGCACTTCAACGGAAGAATACCGCAGGGGCAGCGCCGCCGTCCATGCGTATATGAAGGCCAGCGCCCGAGTGTTTCAGGCCGATACCTGCCGCACCAGATCCCGCTTGGCGAGCGCCGCCCCCGCCGCCCAGGCCGGCACCAGCGGGCGCGATTTTTCAAACCAAAGGCAGGTTTCCTCGATACCGCGTGCGGGGCACCAGATGCGCCCTTCCCCAAGCGGCCCGAATCCCAGCAGGCGAACAACCGCGAGCGAGGCTACATTATCCGGCTGCACCGCCGCCCGCAGGCAATCAATATCCATATGCTTGAAGGCGAGTTCGACCGCGACCGGCCCCGCTTCACGCATCAGCCCCTGGCCTTGATATTGTTCCCCGAGCCAATAGGTCGTCAGCGCCACCCGGTCATCGCCCGGCGGGCAGATCAGGCTGACCCAGCCGCAAATCGCACCATCGGATTTCCGTTCCAGTGCCAGCGGCAGGGACCGCCTTTCCGCGGCCGCACCGCGGGCCGAACTGATTTTCTCCTCCGCCATGGGCGAAGAGAATGGCACGGGCCAGGAGGCCAATCGCTTGCTGATCGCTTCCGTCATCATCTCCGCAATGGCCGGGGCATCGCGACCTTCGACGCAGCGCAACCGAAGGCGAGGCGTTTCTGCTACGGGAGCAGATGGGAGAAAAACAACCATAAGATGTATATAGACTGTGGAAATCTATTTGGCTAGAAAATTTTTTAACCTTTCCGCAGCTTTTCCGCGAGGTTGATCAAACATCCTCGACAGGGAAAACTTCCCATGATGCACGCGGGCGCGGCGGTGGGAGAATTCCAGAAAGCCGGCCAGCCCATTGCGTCGCCCGAAGCCAGAATCACCAGATCCACCAAAACCCAAAGCCTGGAAGCCCGCGAATTCCACGGTGCGCCCAGCGATGATGGCGCTGCCCTTGGCGATCCGTGCAACCTGATTTTCTTCCTCAGACGTCGCACCAAAAAGGTAGATGGCCAGGGGTGATGGACGGTCTACAACCCAGGCGAGTGCCATCCGAAGCGAATCTTCTTCACGCATAAGTAGTATCGGGCCGAAGATTTCCTTATGGCAGATTGCCGCTTCGGGCGGGGCTTCCGCCAGCATCAGCGCCATGTGTCGCCCCGGACCGTTCTCAGCCAGCGGGGTCAGGCTGGCGCCGGCCATCAGGCGTTGAAGCCGGGCAAGCTGGGCGGCATTGATCACGGCGGTCTCAGGCAGGCCGATGCCGCTTTCGCGGCAGGCTTCGATGAAGGCCTGCTTGCTATGCCCGACCAGCAGCACGGTATCCGGCGCCACGCAGGTCTGCCCTGCATTGAAGGCCTTGCCCGCCAGAATATCGCGCGCAGCCCGCTTCAAATCCGCCCCCGGCAGCACCAGCACCGGGCATTTGCCGCCAAGTTCCAGCGTCAGCGGCGTTAGATTCGGTGCGGCGGCGGCCATGATCTTGCGCCCCGTGGCCGTGCTGCCGGTGAAGACCAGATGATTCCAGGGTTGCGCCGCGAAATCCGCACCCACTTCCGCGCCGCCTTGCACGCAAAGCGCAATGCCATCGCCCCAGGCATCGCGCAAAACATCGGCAATCAGCGCGGCGGTGCGCGGCAGCGCTTCCGATGGTTTCACACAAACCCGGTTACCGGCAGCAATGGCATCAATCGCGGGCAGCAGCGCCAATTGCACCGGGTAATTCCAGGGCGCCATGATGCCAATCACGCCTTTGGGGACAAATTCTTCCCGCGCGCGCGCCGGCCAGAAGGGATAGGGCACGCTCACGCGGCGCGCGCGCGTCCAATGCCACAAATTGCGCCGCGCATAACGCGCCATGTCCGCGACCAGCAACACATCCGCAAGCAAGGTTTCTATCGGCGCGCGGCCTTCATATTCGGCATCCAGCACCGCCATGATCTCATGCGACCGCGCCATCACGGCGCGCGCGAGGCCCGCCAGCAGCGCGCGGCGTTGCTTCAAGTTGGGGATACCATCACGCGCTTCGGCGGCGCGCAGCGCAGCAAGGGCTTCGGCAGGGGTCATCGCGGTAAATCCTTTACCGCAGCCTCACCAGAAAGCACGGCGGCTTCAATGGTGGCGGGCAGGCGCGGCCAGGTCCAATCTCCGGCCAGGACCAGGTTGCGATAAACCTGCCGCGGCGGTTGCGGCGGCATGCCCACCGCATGGCGCGGCGTAGCGCGGCGTTCCTTCACCGCGCGCATGGCGGGCGGCGCTTCCGGCCACTCACCCGGTAGGCTGAAAGCCTTGGCAGCAGCACGAATTTCCGCCCAAGCACGCGGCGCAAGATCAGGCGCCTGTTCTTCCACTTCCGCATCTGCCGCGCTGACCGTGACACTCACCCCACCTGGCCGCACCAGCACCCATTGCGTGAGGCCGCCCAACACCCCGATGAAGCGCACCGGCCCCGCCGTTTCATGCGCGAAATGCAGATTGAGGATAGGCGCATGGCGTTCCGGCACGCGGAGTTTTGGGATCAGCCGCGCCACTTCCCAAGGCGGCAGCGCGAGCACAATGGCATCACGGGCTTCGAGCGCAAGGCTGTCATCACCAAAATGCAGCGCGATGATGCGCCCTTCCGCTTCTGTCATGGCGCGGAGCCTGGCGCCGAAACGAATAGTCGCGCCCGCCTGTTCCAAAGCGCGCAAGGCGGGCGCAATCAAATCCGGCCCCAGTCCCTCCCGCGCCACAAGCAGCGCACCTGCGCCAGGCCGCCCAAGCCGCCGCAGCACCACGCCAAGCCGCGCGGAAGAAGCCTCCTGCCCCGGTGTATTCAGTGCTGCCACGGTGAGCGGTTCGATCAGCGCACGATACAGCACGGGATGCGCCGCCATGGCTTCCGCGACAGGCCGATCCCCAATCGGCAGAGCAAGGCGCAGCAGCGCGGCGATGGCGCCCGCACTCAAGCCCGGCGGGCGTTTGTCAGGGTCGCGCCAGGCGAGTGGGCTGGCGGCGATGCGCCTCGCGCTGCCATCAGCCAAATCGAAAACCGGCAGGCCTTCCGGTTCGGCTTCCACCCAGCCCTCACGCGCGCCGATATCCGTAAGGAAGCGCAAAGCAGCGCGGTTGGCGCCCATCAGCGCATGGGTGCCGTTATCCGTGCCATCCGGTAGCGCGCGGCAGCGCCCGCCGGCGACGGGTGTCGCTTCATGCAGCGTCACCCGGCGCCCGGATTGTGCCAGACGCAAGGCAGCCACGAGCCCCGCAACCCCGGCGCCAATGACATGACAGGTAGCGTTCTGGCTCACGCGCGGCTGGGGCTTGCTTGCGGCATGGGCATGACCCCCATGGCATAGGCCGCCATGCGGAGCTTTTCGCCGCGCGTCAGGCGGGGGCGTGGCCGAGGCAGGCCGAAGCCGCGCGCCATCAGGCGTTCAAACAACCGCTGATAACCCCACATCATGATACGCGCCGGCAAAAGGGCGCGTTGATCCAGATGCCGCAGTTCCGCTGCCGCTTGTGCAAAGCCTGCCTCTGCCTGCTGCGCCAAATGCGCCGCGGCGCGGGCAAATCCTGGGCTTGCAATCAGCGTTGTGGCCGGTGCGTCAGCCACACCTTCAGCGGCCAGCAGATCAAGCGGCAGATAGACGCGGTCGCGCAGTGCATCCTCATCCAGATCGCGCAGAATATTCACCAATTGCAGCGTGCGCCCCAAGCCAAGACCGAAATCAGCCGCTTCCGGCGCGCCAAAAATCCGCACCGCCATGGCGCCGACGCTACCTGCGACCCGGCGGCAATAAAGGTTCAGCGCTTCGGTATCAGCGATCCGCAGGCTTGGCGTGGAATCGGTTTCCATCCCCGCGATCATCGCTTCGCATTCCTGGATCGGTAGCGCGAAGTTCGCGCGCGCCAGCGCCAATTCACGCGAAAGCGCACAATCGGGCGCACGCAGCTTGCCGCGCCAATCGGCCAGGAAGCGGCGCTTTTCGGCTTCCGGCATTGCGCCATCAGCAATGTCATCCACCGCACGGCAAAAAGCATATACCGCCCAAAGCGCGCGACGCCTTTCGCCCTTCAGCGCCGACATGCCGCGCGCAAAGGAAGACCCCGCGCGCCCAACCCGCGCACTGACCAAAGCCGCGTCGCTTGGCCCGGTGCCGAGTGCAGCGCGAAAGCCATGCAGGAAATCAAGGCGCGATAGGGCCACCCGCCCCAGAACCGGATCCGCCGCGCGCAGCCGCGCCAGCAGCCGCCGCGCGAGTGCGATGGTGACTGCGCTTTCGCGTGCCAGGCGCTTGGCCGAGAGCAACCGCGGCAAAGCAGCGGCGGCATCCAGCCTTTCCTCCACCTGATCCAGCGCAGCGTCCAGCACTGCGCGCCGCGCCTCGGTATTGGTGGGATCGAAGAAGCGCGCCTCACCCCCGGCCAAATCCATCCAGGCTTCCGGCAGATAAACGCGCCCGATATCGCGCCGATCCGGCACCAGATCCTGCATATGGTTCAAGATTTGCAGCGCGGTACAAAGCGCATCCGCTGCTGCGATGGCCGCCGGCATCGCCTCATCATGTAAGCGCAGCAACATGCGTCCGACAGGATTGGCTGACCGTGCGCAGTAATCTTCCAAAGCCGCCCAATCGGCATACCGCGCCTGCGTTGCATCCTGCCGAAAGGCGGAGAGCATCAGCCGCGCTTCTGCCGTGCCACTGCCCGCGCGATGCAGCCCGATGGCGGCGGGTTCATCCGTGGCGGGATCATCAAGTGCTGCTTCAAGAACTGCCAAGCGCCGCAGCTTTTCATCCGGGCTCAGTGCTGGATCATCGGCGATATCATCCGCAGTGCGCACAAAGCGATAAAAGCCCAGCACCTTTGGGCGAATTTCCGGCGCCAGTAGCCGGGACGCGACAGGGAAATTCTCAGACCCCGCGTCACGTGTTGGCGCGCGGGAAGCAGCGCTTTCAGCAATCATGCCGTGCCGCTGGCGGAATAGGCGCGGCCCTTCCAGCCGGCGGGGCGGCCAATCAACACGCGCACCAGCGCAGTCCATTGAATGGCGAGCCCAACCAATACGGCCAAGGGATGCAGCGGCACTGTCCACCAGGCTTCACGCGTTTTGAAGGTAATGACGGCGCGCAACCCGAACACCAGCAGGATGGCAAGCGCTGCCTGCCATTCCGGCAGCAGAAAGAAGGGCCAGATATGCGCACCGGCCAGAAGCGTGGTCCAGATCGGCAGGCCCACCGGCGTCGCCATGCCTTCATGCGCATTCTTGATGAAGCCGTTCCAACTGGCGCGAAAGCCATCATACATCCGGCATTCCGCGAGGGCGACACCTTCCACCATTTCGGTACGAAAACCGGCGCCGCGCAGCTTGCGCGAAAGCTGCAAGCCATCATGCAGCGACCCCCGGATTGCCCCATGCCCACCAAGGGTTTCGTAAGCGCCACGTTCAAACAGAATCAATTGCCCGCAAGCCGCGCCAAGCTCCGCACGTTCAGTCTCGGCCCGTCCGCCGCCGGGCAGATAGCCGATCAGCAGCAGATTTATCATGGGCACCGTGAGTGCTTCACCCAATGAGCCAATGATCTGGCGCGGCACGCCTGTCACCATCGCCAGTTTCTGCCGCGCGGCATGGCCACACATCGCCGAAGCGGCATCACGCGCCAGGCGCACATCCGCATCTATGAACAGGAAATGCGTCCCGCGCGCCGCTTCCGCCAGCCGAGCGCAGGCGTGCACCTTACCGGTCCAGCCCTGCGGCAATGGTGGGCAAGCCAGCAGGCGCACCCGCGCATCCCGCGCGGCATAGGCGCCGACAATCGCTGCCGTGCGATCGGTTGACCCATCATCCATCACCAGCACTTCAATCGCGACACCCTGTTGCGCCAGCGCGGCATCAAGGCAGGCGCTGATGTGTGCTTCTTCGTTCCGCGCCGGTATCAGGATGGAAACCAGCGCATCCTTGGGCGCCGGCCCGCGCGCCTTGGCCATGCGGCGCAGGTTATCAATCGCGAAACCCACAGGAAACAGCGCCAGGGCAAGCGCAATCCAGGGCAGGAATTCTGTCATGGCGCAGTCTCCGCGCGTTGTTCATGTCGGGGGTCGAAGCGTTCGCCGCGCAGCAGCGCCTTGGCGCGGCGCCAGGCTTGATAAATGCCGCCCATGCCTTCGCGGCCCTGCACCAGGGTTTGAAAGGCGGCAGGATCACGCGCAATGGCATCCGTGCTGAGCTTTTCCATCACGCCCGCCAAAGCGTCAGACAGCATTGCGCTGCGGGCTTCACGCGGCGCTGCCAGCAGCGTCGCAGCCGGGATCGGCGCGCCGAAAGCAGCCAGCATTTCCGCCTTGCGCTCACTCCAGAAGGGATAATCCAGCGCAAGCGGCACAAACACCGCATCAGGCGCGATTTCCGGCAGGCGGATCATGCCGGGCGCAATCGGCACGGGCCTTTCGCGCGCGTCGCTGAATCGCCCCGGCGCATTGATCCAGAGGATATGCGCAGGATTCGCCAAAACCTTTTCCACCACACGCAAAAACGCCACGGAACCGCGCGCCGATCCGGTTTCAATGCCAAATACGCCAAGTCGCTTCATGAAGCGATATTTTTCGAGCGCCGCCGCATCCATCGGCGTGAACAAAGGCCGCTGCGGCAAAAGCCGGCGATAGAGCAGCATGAACGCCACGCCATCCCACCAGGACGGATGATTGGCGAAAATCACCACGGGCTTGCCTGCCGGCAATTCAGGCAGGCCCCAGCGCGTCACGCGCAGCGCGCGCATATGCTTGGCGAAGAAACGCGTGAACATGAAATCGAAAAAATCCAGATGGCGCGCAGAACGCAGCGCCACCGGGTCAGGCACTTGTTTTGCCTGGCCTGTCGTCATTCCGCCGCGGCTGGCAGATCGGCCTCTCGCCGGCCGGCCAATTCAGCTTCGGGCGACATGCCGCGCCCGCCAAGATCACGGTCCAAAGCATCGGCCGCGATCCAGCCGGACATCATCACCATGGGCATGCCAGGGCCGGGATGCGCCGCACCGCCGGCCAGATAAAGCCCCTTGATCGCCTTGCTGCGATTGCTCGGCTTGAAGGCGCCGGTGAAGGAACCATGCGATGCCAGGCCATAAATCGCGCCATTCAACACCTTGTAGCGGTTATGGATATCCACCGGCGTCAATTGGCTTTCGCAGACAATGCGGCTTTCGATGTCTTCCATCCCCGCAGTGCGCTTCAGCTTATCCAGGATTTTCTGGCGATAGGCCGGGAACATTTTCGACCAATCATGATGCGGGCGCAGATAGGGCGTGTGTACCAGCACATAAAGCGCTTCCCCACCTTCCGGCGCGACCGAAGGATCAGTGCACGATGGCGCGGCGAGATACGCAGTCGGGTCCGGCGCCGGTTCGCCCTTGCGATAGATGGCATCGAATTCTTCTTCCGCATCGCGGGAGAAGACGAAATCATGATGCGCCAAATGTTCGTAACGGCGATTGAGCCCGAGATAGAGCACAATACCGGAACAGGCGGGTTCATACTTCTTGGCGTAGCGCTGAGACGCATTGCCCTTCACCAATTCCGTATAGGTGCGGATCGCATCCATGTTCGAAATCAGCGCATCGCAGGCAATGCGTTCGCCATTGGTCGTGACACTGCGCACCGCACCATTCACGATTTCAATATCCGTCACTTCGGCATTGGTACGCAAATCAGCGCCCAGCGACGCGGCAAGATTGGCAAGCCCTTCCGCCGTGGCGCGCGTGCCACCTACGGGGTACCAGACACCTTCGGATGCCTGCATATCGCCAATGCTGCACAGCACCGCCGGCGCCAGATAGGGGCTCGATCCGACATATTGCGTGAAGTGATCCAGCATCTGCGCCAATTGCTCATTCGGCACATGGCCGCGAATCACCTTCGCCACCGTCTGGCCCATGCGCAGCGCCATCACATCGCGAAGCACATCAGGCTTGAAGTTGTCGCCAAGATTCAGCGTATCGCCGATGCCTTCCACGGGCTTCCAGAAGAAGAATTTCTCGGAAACCTTGTGCAAATGGCGGGCCACGCGCTGGAATCGTTCATACCCCGCGCCATTCGGCCCGCCGGGAGCGAATTCATCCATCAGCCGTGCCATATCCTGCACGTTTTCGATCAGATCAATCTGCTTGCTGCCATCAAAAAAGCAGCGCCATTGCGGATCAAGCCGGATCAGCGGCATTTCCTTTTGCTGATCGCGCCCCGCTTCGGCGAAGATGCGGCGCAGCACGCGCGGCACGGTCAGGATGGTGGGGCCCATATCGAAGCGGAAATTCCCGCGCCCATCCGGCGATGGCATGCTCAGCACCGCCGCCTTGCCGCCCAGCCAGGAATTACGCTCAAGGACCGTGACCTGATGCCCACGCGCCTGCGCGGTGGCGGCGGCTGCAAGCCCACCCAAACCGCTGCCGATGACAACTACCTTGGCACCCATCACGCCGTCTCCTTCTCACTCACCAGCTACAGGCGCGCTGGCCCGCATGTGGCGTGGACTGCGCTCACTGCGCGCCATACCCAAATCCTGCAATAACAAATCGGTGCTGATGCGCGCACCTTCGTAAATCACCGGTAGCCCACTGCCCGGATGCGTGCCGCCGCCCACCAGATACACGCCCCGCGCCTTACCGAAGCGATTGCGCGGGCGGAAATGCATCATCTGGCGCACATTATGCGCAAGATTGAAGGTCGCCCCATAGCCAACCGCATATTCATCTTGCCAGCCTTGGGGCGAGAGGATTTTCTCGTACCGAATGCGGCTTTCGATATCATGCAGGCCCAGCGCTTTCAGCCTATCCAAAGCAAGTCGCCGATAGCGCGGCGCTTCTGCCGCCCAATCAGCGCCGCCCAGCAAATTCGGCACCGGCACCAACATATAAAGCGTGGAATGCCCAGGCGGGGCCAGAGACGGATCAGTCCCTGCCGCCGCTTGCACATAAAGCGATGGATTTTGCGGAATAATGCCGGATTCGATTTGTGCGAGATTATTCTCGTAATCTTCGGCCAGCAGAACCGAGTGATGCGCCAGATCAAGTGGCCCTTCAATGCCAAGATAAAGCATGAAGGTGGAACAGGAATATCGCGCCTCGGCGATTTTCTTATCTGGCCATTGCGGGCGCTGTTCTTCTTCCATCAGCCCCGGAATGGCGTGCGCGAAATCGGCATTCACCACCACCGCATCCGCGGCATGAAGCCGCCCGCCCGCTTCAACACCAACGGCGCGCCGGCCTTCAAAGACAATGCGATCAACCTTGGTGTTCAGGCGGATATCCACGCCCACACTCTCGGCCACCCGGGCCATGGCTTCCGATATCACGCCGCACCCGCCGCGCGGGTGAAACACGCCATGTTCATATTCCAGGAAGGACAGGATGGAGAACATGCTCGGGCAACGAAACGGACTCATGCCCAGGTATTTGGACTGGAAGGAAAACGCCAAGCGCGTGCGCGGATCGGAGAAGTGTCTTTGCAATTCCTGATCCAGCGAAAGCCAGGGCCGCAGATGCTTGAGCCCATTCATCACTTCCGGCGCCAGATAAGTCATCACGCCATGAAAGGGCCGTTCCAACACGGGGCGGAAGGCTTCCAGCTTCACGCGGTTTTCCGCCATGAAGCTGCGTACCCCCGCGGCATCGGCTGGGTTGATCTTCGCCACTTCCGCTTCCATGCGCGCCAGATCGGGCGTCGCTTCAATGGAAACAGGATTGGCGCCTTCAAAAATCAGCCGATACTGCGGATCAAGGCGGATCAAATCCACCTCATCCTCAAGCCGTGCGCCGCAGGCTTCGAAGATTTCCGCCAGGATGCGCGGATACAGGAAGAAGGTCGGCCCAATATCAAAGCGGTAGCCGCCAGGCGCCGTTACGGTGCGGGTGCGCCCGCCTACCACGGCATCCTTTTCGAATACCGTGACGCGCACGCCTGAGGAGGCCAGCAGCATGGCCGCGGCCAAGCCTCCGGGGCCGGCGCCGATTACGGCGACATGGGGGCGAGTTTGTGAGAGCGAGGGAGGTGATGCGTTCATCCGGCAATCTGTCTTTACGGCCTATCGGTACCAAATGTCTAAAAGGAAGTAAAAGCCGGGACGGCCAAAGGGGTTTGGTCGGCCCTCAGGCTGCCATGGCCCCCTCGATTTCCGCGAAGCGCGCCCCAGCGCGCGGAAGAAGCCTGCGCAGATAGAAATCCGCCACCGCCCCATAAGCCGCGCCATCCGCCGCAGCCGCCCGCGCGAGAAGAGCACCCCCCAGCACCCAGCCCACCGCATCCAAATAGGCAGTCGCGAGCGATTGGCTAGCCTCCGCATCGCGGCCTTGCACTTCCAACACCGCCTCCGTGGTCCGGGCCAGCCCCTCAGCCGCGGCGCGCAGCCTGGCATCGGGCAGGGCGGCGATCTCGCTGATGAGGCTCCGCATCTCCGCCCCGCCATCGCGGGCGAGCTTGCGGGTCAGCAGGTCAATGGCCTGGATGCCGTTAGTGCCCTCATAAATCGGGGCAATGCGGGCATCGCGCAGCACCTGGGCGGCGCCGGTATCCTCAATAAAGCCCATGCCGCCATGCACCTGCACGCCGAGGGACGCGGTTTCCACCCCGCGATCCGTGGCCCAAGCCTTCAGCACCGGGATCAGCAGCGCCAACCGCGTGCTGGCCGCTTTATCGCCCAAAAGCTCCGCCCTGTCGGCTGCCACTGCCGCTTCCAGCATGATCAGCCGGGCGGCGAGCGTGGTCGCGCGCATTTCCATCAGCATGCGCGCGACATCTGGGTGTTCCGCGATGCTGCGCCCGCTCTGCACACGCTGCGCGGCATAGGCTTCGGCCAGACGCAGCGCCGCCGCGCCATGCGCCACACCCTGGGTGCCCACGCCAAGCCTGGCATTGTTCATCATGGCGAACATGGCTTGCAGGCCGCGATGCGGTTCGCCGACCATCTCGGCCTCCGCCCCTTCATACAGCATGATGCAGGTGGGGCTGCCATGAATGCCCATCTTGCGTTCGATGCCACCGCAGCGGAAGGCATTGCGCGCGCCATCGGGTAGGATTTTCGGCGCGGCGAATAGCGAAATCCCGCGCGAGCCCGGCGGCGCATCCGGCAGGCGCGCCAGCACCAGATGCAGGATATTGCCGGCGCAATCATGTTCGCCCCAGGTGATGAAAATCTTCTGCCCGTGCAAGGCATAGCGCCCATTGCCCAGCGGTTCCGCGCGCGTGCGCAGCATGCCCAAATCGCTGCCGGCTTGCGGTTCGGTCAGGCACATCGCGCCGGTCCATTCGCCGGCGATCATCGGCGGCAGCCAGCGCGCCGCCTGATCCGGCGTGGCGTGATGCCGCAGCAGATCAATCGCACCCGCCGTCAGCAGCGGGCCGAGCATGAAAGACGTATCCGCAGCCATGCCCAATTCCACCATGGCAGTCCAAAGGCTGAGCGGCAGCCCCTGCCCGCCATGTTCCGCCGGTGCGGCCAGTCCCTGCCAGCCGCCTTCACGCCATTGATCATAAAGCGCTGGGTAATGCGCCGGCGTGGTCACCGTGCCATTGGCGTAGCGGGCACCCTGCTTATCGGCCTCCTGCGCCTTCGGTTGCAGGGCTTCGGTGCAGAAACGGTTCGCCTCGGTCACGATTTGGGCGATGTCATCGGCGGAAAGCGGCGCGCCGGCGGCATTGGTCAGGCCCGGCAGGTCAACCAGGCGCGTGAGGCCGAAAATCAGATCATCAGCGGCGGTGGTGTTGCTCATGTTGTGATCTCCAATCCGGCCAGCAGGCCAGGTGCCGGGGCATCACGCCCGGCGGCCCAGCCCGGTAGTGCGCGGGCGAGCGCAGTATCCTCCGCCGCCGCGGCCAGGGCCAGACCTAAAAGCGGGGCGAATTTGAAGCCATGGCCGGAAAAGCCGGACATGACAAAGCAGGCGGGGGCGGCGGCTTCCAGGATGAATTCCTCCCGGTCTTCCACATCGTAATAGCAGGCCTGGGCGCCCAGCACGCGATAGCCAGCCGCACCGATCAGGCGCGGGCGGGCGAGGGCCAGGATTTCCTCGATTTCTGCGGGCGTTGCCGCGCGCGGATCCGCCCCGGCATCGCCCTGGCGGGAAAAGCGGTGATCGCCAATCTTGAGCGCGGTGCCGGCCACTGGCGGTACGGCGTAGAACCCGCCATCCTCGGCCAGATCAAGCAGCATGGGTGCGGCTTCCCAAGCGGCACGGAAGGCCGGCGGGGCTTCAAGACGCACCAGGATTTGCCGGGACGGCACCACGCGGCCAGTAAGCCGGGTGCCGAGCAGCCTTGGCCCCCAGGGTCCGGCGGCCAGTACCAGCAGATCAGCGCTGCGTTCCACGCCATTGGTGAGCCACAGCGCCGCACGATCCGGCAGGGCGGCGGCAACCTCGGCGGCCTCGAACACCACGCCTTGTGTGGCGAGATGCGCGGCGAGCCCGGCGACGATGCGTTCCGCGAGCAGCGCGCCACCGCGCGGCAAGGTGAAGGCCGCGGCTATGCCGGTATCTGACAGCATGGGAAAGCGCGTGGTGATCTGATCCGGCGACAGGTCAGCACATGCATGCCCATCGGCCCGCAATGCAGCACGGCTTTCCGCAAGCCAGCCACCCTGGTGATTGGCGAGTGCCAGCACGCCGGTTTCCACATAATGCCGGGTGCCGAGTGCGGCCCAGATCATGTCCCAAGCCGCATAGGCAGGGTCAACCATCCGCATATAGCCAGCCTGCGCGCCATAGGCGTGGCGGATCAGCCGGTGCTGATCCACCGAAGCGCCGCGCGGATTGGGGATGGGTGCCTGTTCAATCACGCGCACCTGCCAGCCGGCGCGGGCCAGCGCCCAGGCGGTGCAAAGCCCCATGATGCCGGCGCCGAGAATCAGGGCGTTTCGTTGTGCTGCCATAGGGCAAGCCTATGCCGGTTTGGGCGGGGATTGGAAATGCTTGTTTTATCAAACCGCCAAGGGCAAACCTTCTTTGCCTAATCGGTGCAAGGCAAGGCCCCTTCCCGCCAAAGCCAAAAGGAACCCATCCCGCCATGATCATCGCCTTCTGGACCCTGCCTTTGACCGTGATCTTCCTCTGGCTCAGCTTCCGCGTGATCCGCCACCGTCGCGCCGAGCGGACCCCGCTTGGGTCGGGCGGTAATCCCGCGCTGGAACGCGCCATCCGGGCGCATGCGAATTTCGCGGAATTTGTGCCCTTTGCGGTGCTGCTGCTGATCCTGGCGGAATGGGGCGGTGCCTGGCCATGGCTGCTGCACGCGCTTGCGGCGCTGCTGGTCGCGGCGCGCCTGTCCCATGGCATGGGTATAGCGAAGGACCCGGAAGATTATCGCTTTCGCGTCTTTGGCATGACGGGGACCTTTAGCGTCATGGGTATCGCGGCGGTCGCGGCCTTCCTGGGGGCTCTTTCGCGCGGGTGAGGCTTGCGGGATTCGACTGATTGCGCCCCTCACGCCCCTTCATTCGGGGAGAAATGATCCATGACCTTGGCCCCCCAGACGTGTCCCGCCGACCTCGTCCCAGAGCTTTCGGTGCGCGACCTCGCTGCAAGCCTTGCCTTCTGGTGCGGGCCCTGTGGCTTCGCCGTGGTCTTCGACCGGCCGGAGCAAGGCTTCGCCTGCATCCAGCGCGGCACGGCGCGGGTGATGCTGGACCAACTCGGCACGGGCCGGGACTGGGTGACGGCGCCGCTCGAACCGCCGCTTGGGCGGGGGATCAACCTTGAGATTGCGGTCGAGGATATCGCGCCAATCCTGGCGGCGCTGGAGGCGGCGGGCTGGCCGCTTTTCCTCGGCCCCGAGGAGAAGACCTACCGCGTCGGCGAGGAGTTAGTGACGGTGCGGCAATTCCTGGTGCAGGATCCGGACGGCTACCTGCTGCGCTTCTCCGAGAGGGTCGGCCATGGCGCATGAATTCAAGGCCTTCGAAATCTTTACCGACCAGCGCTTCGGGGCATCATCATGCGCAGCAGAACGCTTGTGCGATGACCGTGAATGCGGCCTATGATGGCCCCGTACTAACGGAGAGCTAATCCATGACCTTGACCGTCCAACAAATGCTTGCCGCCGCCGAAGCCGTGGTGCCGCGCATCAGCGCAGATGAAGCGAAAGGCCTGCTCGGCCGCGCCGATGTGGTTTTTCTGGATGTGCGCGAACCGGCAGAAGTCGCTGCTTCCGGCAAGGTGCCAGGTGCGCTGACGATCCCTCGTGGCTTGGTGGAATTCCGCGCCGATCCTTCTTCCGCGCTGCATGATGCGGCCTTTGATCGCGCCAAGACCATTATTGCCTATTGCGCATCCGGCGGGCGTTCCGCGCTGGTGCTGAAGACGCTGCATGACATGGGCTATGCCAATGTGCGCAATCTGGGCGGCTTCAAGAATTGGGTAGATGGCAACGGCGAGATCGAAAAGGTCTGACCTTCACATGGGGATCGCGCAACGACGCGATCCCCAAGTTATGCACGCCTTTATTGTGGCTGAATGCCCGCCGCGCGCGCGGCATCGCCCCATTTCTTCATCTCCGCTTCCGTGAAGGCGCGCATTCCTTCCGGTGTGTTGGAGATGATCTCGGCGCCCAAAGTCTTGTGGCGTTCCACCACGCTTGGCACTTGCAGCGCGGCACGGATATCGGCGTTCAGCTTCGCCAGAATGGGCGCGGGAATGCCGGCCGGGCCAATCACCATGCCCCAGGTTGAAGCCTCAAAACCTGGCAGGAAGGCTTCGCCAAGCGTGGGAACATCGGGCAATTGCGGGCTGCGCCGCGCGCCGGTGGTGGCAAGGGCTTTCAGCGTGCCAGCCTGGATATGCGGCAACGCAGCCGGCACCGTGTCAAACATGATATTCACGCGATTGGCGATCAGGTCCGGATGCGCCTGGGTGCTGCCGCGATAAGGCACGTTTTCCAGCTTGATCCCGGTACGCTCGGCAAACAGTACCGGCGCCAGGCGCACCACGCCACCCGTGCCGGCAAAGGTCACGCCCGGGTTGCGCTTGGCATAATCCACCAATTCAGCCGGCGTATTGGGCGCGAAGGCTTTCGGCGCACACAGCACCAAAGGTGTCGCGGTGGTTTGAGAGATGAAGGTGAAATCCCGCATCGTATCGAAGGGCAGCCGATAAAACGCCGCATTGATCGGGTGCGCAACCGAAACCAAGCCAAGCGTATGCCCATCCGGCGCGCTGCGCGCCACCACTTCCGTGCCGATCACGCCATCCGCCCCGGCGCGGTTTTCCACTGGCACAGGATGGCCCCAAGTGGCGGCCAAGGGCTCAGCGATCAGCCGCGCCGTGATGTCCGAAACGCCCCCCGGCGTATAGGGCACAATCATGCGCACGGCGCGATTGGGA
This sequence comes from Roseomonas sp., assembly GCA_020249145.1. GTDB lineage: Bacteria > Pseudomonadota > Alphaproteobacteria > Acetobacterales > Acetobacteraceae > Neoroseomonas. The sequence goes on from JADCGF010000011.1 coordinate 109,180, forward strand.
AAGCCGCTTTGCGCCCTGGCACTGACAGCAAGCAATAGGGCGGGCGCGGCCAAAGCCGTGCGGCGGGTGAATTTCATGGTGTTTCTCCCCTTGGGTATTGAGAGTAGTCTGCCTGATCGAGAGATTTTTGCCAGGGGTCGCATATAGTGATCTTGTGTCAATGAAAAACCGATATTGAAGGTGACCCCTTAATGCGCGTGATCCCGCCCATGACACATCAGCGCCAGGACGTTTTCCAAGGTTTTTCGCGCCGTGCCCTATTCGCTGCCCTGCTCGCGGCGCCCGCCTGTGCTGAGACCAATGCGAATCCCGTCATTCTTCAAGGGGGCATCGGCCGCAATCCAGCGGGCCCCAATATGGCGCTTTATGCCGATGCGCTGGGTATCTATCCGCGCGCCGACCGCAGCACTTGGTGGCGGCCAAGCCATAGCGTGGACGGTTTTTCTCGCCTGGATGAGATTTTCCCGAGCGCGATTTCTGCCGCGCCTGCCACTGCCAGCCCCCTCCGGCGCGCCGGCGCCGAGCTCGCAATTTCCTATGATGGTACGCCAAACCTTGGTGCCGGGCGCTTCGGGCTAAACGCCTATTTGGCACGCAATCCCACCACTGGATTGCTGATCGCGAAAGATGGCGAAATACTGATTGAACGCTACCAATATGGTCGCACCGATCAGCATCGCCTGACGTCCTTTTCCATGGCCAAAACGCTGATCGCCATGCTGATCGGTATCGCGGTGCAAGAAGGCCGCATCAAATCCATCGACGATACCGCGGCATTCTACGTTCCCGCCTTGTCCGGCACGGAATATGGCGCAACACCCATCCGGCATTTACTGACCATGTCATCCGGCGTCGCTTTCCGTGAAGAATATGACGGCACTGATGACTCCGCGCGGCTTTCCGCACTTAGCTTCCGCCGGCAAAGCGCCGGTGGTGCCGCGGTGCCGCCCAATTTCAACCAGCGCATCGCACCACCCGGCCAGCGTTGGTATTACGCATCGGGCGAGACTTTCGTGCTTGCGCTGGTGCTGCGCCAGGCCCTTGGTCGTTCCATCGCCGATTATTTTAGTGAGAAAATATGGCGGCCTATTGGTGCGGAGGCACCGGCAAGCTGGCTGACCGATGCCTCGGGCCTGGAGATCGGCTATATGGGCTTCAATGCCGTGCTGCGTGATTATGCCCGGCTTGGCATGATGTTGGCGCGCGGCGGGGAAGCGCAGGGCCGTCAGCTTATCCCCCCGGCCTGGTTCAGGGAAATGACGCGCGCGCATTTTCCGCCAAATGCTACGCGGCGCTATTACGGCTATGGCTTTCAGACCTGGGTCTTTCCCGCCATGGATGGCAGCTTTGCCTTGCTTGGTGTGCGCGGGCAGGCAATGTTTGTAGACCCGGCAAGGCGGCTTATCCTGGTGCATACTGCGGTGCGGCCTGATGCTCGCGATCCTGGCGGGGCAGAAACCAATGCCCTCTGGCGCGGCGTACTCCGCGCCGTGTGACCCATGGCGGTGCCTACCTAAACGAACGATCCGCCGCTATCACTCAGGCTGCGACGTACCAGATGCCGAACCAGGCTCGACAAAGCGCCGGCTATCCATGGTGATACTCACGGCGCGCCCTTGGCGGCAATTGTTCATGCAGGCGCTATCTTCCGTGTCTGGCCGCGCTTCCAGCACAAAGCCATCGCGATTGGGCATGGCGATGTTGCGCAGGCTTGTCGCATCCATCTTGTCGTCTTCGCCAATCAGCTCATTCAGAAAAAGCACATAGGCGGTGATGGCGTAGTATTCGTCATTGGAAAGGCTTTGCGGTGCGGCATAAGGCATGGCGCGGCGGATGTAGTCAAAGACACTCGGCGCATGCTGCCAGAAGGATCCAACCGTGCGCTTTGGCTGGTCAGACCGCAGGCTACCACGCCCACCCATCAGCGCGGGCCAGCGTTCCAGCCCCTCACCGAAATCGCCATGGCAGGCTGCGCAATGCGTGACGTAAAGCTCCTCACCTTCTTTCGCGGTACCGCTGCCGGGCGGCAGGTTATGGCCATCACCGCGCACGGCGATATCCCAGCCGGCGATTTCCGCCGTTGTTGCGGCACGGCCGATCCCTGGGATGGGTGCCGGAAGCGCTGCCGCACTGGCGGGCCAGGCGATATCGGCGCGCGTTCTATCGCCCGGAGGTGCCGTGAAGGGGCGATAAATTTCGCTGATGGCCGCTGAAGAATTGGGCGCTTGCTGCGCCTGCACAATTCCAGCAATCAGGATGATGGCTACGGCGCAACCCGCAATCTTAAGCATCAATCTGGACATTCACCACCGTCCCGTCGCGGTCAACCAGCCAGGTATGGATGCTGTTCTTGTGATAAATGCTTTCGGTTCCGCGCGCGCGCCGCAAGGCGGTGATGGTGGGCTGGACGCGCCCGGTTTCATCCATGGCGCGGCTTTGCAGATACGCGGTCTGGCCTTCAGCCCATTCCCAGGGAATGCGAAAACGTGTGAGTGCCTTGGGTAGCACCGGGTCCTGCAAGGTTGCGCTGCGCCAATTATCGCCGCCATCCACACTCACATCCACGCGCGTGATGCGCCCGGCGCCAGACCAGGCAAGGCCAGAGATTTCCACAAAGCCCGGGCGCCCGCGCAGTGGTTTTTCGGGGCAGGGTGCGGTGATGACCGAATTCACCTCATTCACAAAGGTGAATTGGCGGGAAAGGCCATCGGGCATCAAATCCGTATAGGTGCGCGTTTCCCAACGCGTGAACCAGGGACGATCACCGATTTCAATGCGGCGCAACCACTTGATCCACATATTGCCTTCATAGCCAGGCAGCACGAGCCGCACGGGATAACCCTGCTGTGGGCGCACTGCCTCACCATTCTGGCCAAAAGCGATAATGGCATCATCAAGCGCTTTGGAAAGCGGAATGGACCGCGCCAGATGCGACGCATCGGATGCTTCCGCCAATAGCCATGAAGCGCCCGCGCGAAGTCCCGTTTGGGCCAGTAATACCTTCAACGGCACACCAGTCCATTCCGAACAGGAAAGCATGCCATGGGTGAATTGCACGCCAGACATTTGTGCGCCGCGCCATTCCATGCCGCCATTGGCAGGGCATTCGATGAAATGAATGCGAGAGACTGATGGCAGGCGCTTCAGATCTTCCAGTGTGAAAATCAGCGGGCGTTCTACCATGCCATGGATCATCAGCCGATAATCTGCAGGGTCTATATCCGGCACGCCGCCATGATGGCGTTCAAAATGCAGCCCGGATGGCGTGATGATGCCATGCATATCCGCCAGCGGCGTGAAGGAGACTGAAGAAACCCGATCAGGCGTCAACCACGGCACATAGCGGCGCAGTGCGGTTTCATGCCGGCTGCGCGTGCCATAGGTTTCCTCGATCACACCGGGGCCAAGGTTGCGGGACCATTCGGGCAGGTTTGGCGGTTGGTTTTCGGCATTGCCGGCGGCCTGCGCGATACCGCCGGCGCTGGCCAAACTTGCCGCGCCGGCGGCCCGCAGCAAACCGCGCCGAGAGGAGGATTTCCGGTCTCTTTCAAGACTCATTGCGGCTTCCCCTGGACAGTGCCTCTCACCACCTGTTGGTCATTGAACATCGCCAGGATAATCAGGGCTTTGTCCCTTGACCCTATTTCATCCGAACATCTCATCCGTGATGCTGTCATACCAGCCATCGGCATAAAGCGCTTCAAGCTGGCGATGTTCTTTACGCCGTTCGGCCGTCAGCGCCGCATTGCGCGGGCTGATCCCGCCGGAGCCTTCAACCTCGGCAAAGCCATTCGGGCCGGGGCGGAAGACGCCGACAATCGAAATACCGTAATCAGCTCCAACATGGCTGTAGCAGGTGTTGAAGAAGGTTGCGGATGGTGGCGCGCGGCCGGCGAGAGATGCGGCGATGCAGGCCACCGCATGCTTGGCATGCGATGATGCGACATAGCCTGATTTCGGCATGGGGGCGGCGATGGTGGCATCGCCCAGCACATGGATGCCTTCCACCTGCGTGCTTTCGAGCGTTGCGGGCTTGATCGGGCACCAGCCCGATTGATTGGCTAGCCCCGCATCGCGCGCGATCTTTGCCGCCATTTGCGGCGGGATGACATTGATCACGGCGCCCTTTAATTTTTCGCCAAATTCTGTTTCCACTTCCATGGCGGCGGCATTCACCCGCGTCACGCGGCCATCATTGGAAGCGCCGCGCCATTCGATGATGCCGGGGTAAAGTTCTGCCCATGCGTCCTGAAACAGTGGCTGCTTGGAAAACCCATTCTTCGCATCAAGCGCAATCAGCTTGCTGCGCGGCTTGGCGCGCTTCAGGTATTCCGCGACCATGCTGATCCGTTCATAAGGACCGGGCGGGCAGCGGAAGGGATTATCCGGGATAACCATAATGAAATTACCGCCATCCGGCATGGCTTCAAGTTGGCGGCGCAGCAGGGAAATAGGTTGCAAGGATGGCACCCAGCCATGCGGCATACGCTCACTGGCGGCTTCGTCATAGCCTTCAATGGCACCCCAGCGCAGATCAATGCCAGGCGACATGATCAACCGGTCATAAGGCACCTGCGCCCCATCCGCGAGCCGGACCTGCTTCGCGCCCGCATCCACCGCGACCACGCTTTGATGGACCACACGCACACCGCGCGCGGCAAGCTTTTCATAGCCGAAGGTGATGCTGTTCATCTCCCGCCGCCCGGCCAGAACCAGATTGCCATAGGGGCAGGTGGTAAAGGTCCGGCTTCGTTCAATCAGCGTAATGTCAAGGGTGGGGAAATTGTCGCGTGCGAAACGCGCGGCGGAAGCGCCACCAAAGCCCCCACCAATGATGACAACGCGGCCCGCCCCGGCTTGGGCACGGGCAAGGCGTGGCGCTGACAGGGTTGCGGGAAGCGCGGCGGCGGCAAGGAAGGCGCGGCGGGAAAGGGCCATGATCTGTTTCCTCCGGCTTATTGCGGGCGCGCGTAATGCGCCGCCAGAATCGAGATTTGTTCAGCGGTATAGCCGCGGCTGATGCGCCCCATCACTGTGGCGGGTTTTTCATTTGCGCTGAAGGCGCGCATCAGGGCGACAAATTCATCCCGGCTATGGGCGCCCTTGATGGAAGGAATGCCATGTCCACCTTGGCCAGTTACACCATGGCAGCCCTGGCAGCCGCCAATCAGCAGCGGCACATCTGTCGCCTGCGCGAAAGCCGGCCCGCCCGAGAAAAGTAACAAGCACAGCGCGAACCTGATCTTCATGGTTTTGCGTCCCCCAAAAAAGCCGCTTGCATGCGCGCTCTTCATTGATGATAAGGCGAGCCTAGCCACCGGGTTTTGAGCGGTCAACACAAAACCCGCAGCAATCCGGTCGGCCCGAATCCTTTGCCGGGAGAATTGAAAATGAAGTTTCGTATCGCCATGCTGGCCGCACCCTTGCTGATGGCCCCCAGCTTTGCCTCGGCGGCGGATGCTGAGGCTGGGCAGCGCGTCTTTAACCAATGCCGCGCCTGCCATACGGTGGATCAAGGCGGGCGCAATGGTGTCGGCCCCAATCTTTATGGCGTTTTTGATCGCCGCGCGGGCGCTGTGGAAGGCTTCCGCTACTCCGCCCCCATGCGCGCCAAAGCGGAAGAAGGGCTCACCTGGAATGAAGCCAACCTCCGCGCCTATATCACCAACCCGAAGGCGGTGGTGCCAGCCGGGTCCATGGCCTTTGCCGGGCTGCGCAATGAACAGCAAATGAATGATCTGATCGCCTATCTGCGCCGCGCCACGGGCGCCAATTGACGTGCTGTTGCGATATGCCGTTCCGGTAATGCCGGAATGGCATATCGCCCCCGCTGCCTTGAAATTCCGAAAAAGCGATGCGCCGGAAATGGCGCGCCTCACACCCCGCGCAATTCAATGTCCTGGCGCGGTGTTACCTTCAGCGGCCCCTTGGCCAAATGGCGAAACACCAAATCCCAGATCGGTGGGCCTTCCGCCGCCTGATTGATGCTGGCCCAGCCAGCCAACACGTAGTCACGCGACGCTTCAATCGGCTGCCCGCTTCGCTTCAGGCGCAGATTCGAAATGCGCTGTCCGGCGCCTGCCGCGACATCCAGGGTGAAGGTAATGCCGGCGCTGCGCACCATATCCCCGCCCTGCTGATAGAAGGGATCGGGGTGGAATAGGTTATCGGCAATATCCTCAAGCAAGGCCTTGATCGCCGCCCCCTTCATCACGCTGCGATAGGCCGCCGGATAGGTGATGGCGGTCTGCGCCCAGACATCCTCGGCGGTGATATCCGTATCGGGCAGCAGCGTAGTGCCCCAGCGAAAGCCAGGCGAAAGCGCAATCTCGGCATCGCGCTGTTCCAGCAGCGCATCGCAGATCACATCATCCCAGGTGCCGGCGGTATTGCCGCGCCGCCACAGCAGGCTTTCCGTTCGGCCAACCACCGGCGCCAAATCCGCCGCATGGGGTTCGCGCAGGCCGCGCACCAAGGCCGCCATATCGGCATCGGGCGCAATGCTGTTGCTGAAGATCGGGATCAGGGCATGGCGGTAATCCGCCACGCGCCCACCCTGCACATCAAGATCAAGCCGGCTGATGAATTTGCCTGAAGCACCCGTCGCGATCAGCAGCGTGCGCCCAATTTGCACGGGCCGCGGCAGCGCATCATGCGTATGGCCGGTCAGGATCACATCAATCCCCGGCACGCGCGCCGCGAGCTTCCGGTCCACCTCAAACCCGTTATGGGATAGCAGCACAACCAGGCCAGCGCCCTCATCACGCGCAGCCTGCACGCGGGCCGCGATTTTTTCTTCCTTGATGCCGAATTCCCAATCCGGAAACATCCAGGATGGGTTGGCGATCGGCGTATAGGGAAAGGCCTGGCCAATCACCGCAACCTTGACCCCGCCGCGGTCGAACATGGCATGCGTCGGGAAGACATCCTCATTCCATTCACGGTCCTGGATATTGCCGGCGAGGAAGGGAAAGCCGAGCCCTTTGGCCAATTCCGTCACACGATCCGCGCCATAGGTGAATTCCCAATGGCCGACCATGGCTTCAACGCCCAAAGCCTTTTGCACCGCCACCATATCGGCGGCCTTGGTCTGCAAATTGGTCCAGGCGCCTTGCCAGGTATCGCCGCCATCCAGCAACAGGCAGCGCCCGGGGCGTTCCGCACGGATCGCCTTGATGATGGTTGTCATGCGATCTGCCCCACCCATGGGGCCGAAGCGCCTGGCGAGGTCAGCAAAATCAAGATCGGTCAACGCATGGGCCTGCGCCGTCCCGCGCGTGAGGCCGAATTCAGTGAGGAAAGCCTCACCAGTGATATGCGGCACGCGCCCGCGTGCCTCACCCACGCCGATCTTGGCCGAGGCTTCCCGAAAAAACATCGGCATCAACTGGCCGTGCAAATCCGTCATGTGGATCAGCGTGACTTGGCCAAGCGGCGCAAAGCGCAACAATTCCGTCTGGGTCGGCGCTTCAGCATGCGCGCGGATCACCGGCGCCAGCGCCGCGGCAGCCACGAGCAAATCGCGCCGCGTGATCATGCGCCGCCGCTAAAAGGCAAAACCGCCCGCATGGCTGCGGCGCCTTTCACCCAAGCTTCAATTCGGCGTTTGCGCTGCGTGTTTCCCCGGCATCATTCGTCCAGGTCATTTCGAAACGCCCTGCACGCTCCGCCCGGAAGGGGAAGGCGATATAGGGGTTGGCGGCGATGGCCGGCGCCAAATCCATGGCGAAGACCAATTCCCCGTCAAAGCGTGCTTCGAAGCGGCGGATGATGTCGCGCGGAATCTCCTGGCCTTCCGGCGTGCGGCGCTGGCCGGTTTCCATGACATGGGTGATCAGGGTGCGAATTTCGATGACATCGCCGGCCCGGATCTGGGCGGGAAGACGCAGCCGGGGCTGGCCAATGGCTGAGGACATGATGCGCTTTCCTTCCGCTTTAGCCGCCGCAGCCGCCGATGGTGACCTTCACCTCGGCGCGCGCCATGAACAATCTGCCATCAGCCATTTCCGCGAAGGCCATCACATCCTGCGTTTGGCCCAGGCGAATGCGCGTATCCACCGTGGCGCGGCCCATCGCGGGCGTCAGGTGAAAAACTGCAACCTCCGGCGTTGGATTGCCGGTGGCGAAAACATGGATCGCCTTCACATGATCAGCCGCGGTCATGGGGCTTTCCACCATGACATTCAGCGGCACGGCATTGCCATTTTCTGCAATCGCCGGCAGCCGTAGCGTAATTCGGCCTTCCTGCGCAGCACGCCCTGCGCGGAGCTTATCAATGGCGGCCTGCACCTTATCCGGCAGGTTCGCGAGACCTGGGCGCGGCACCAGCACTACCCCGGCCAGGGCCAGCGCCAATATTGTGCGGCGAGAAGGTTGGTGTTGCAGCTGCATCCTGTTCCTCCATTTTGAGGGTTCAGTAGCATGTCTTGCTGCTGTGCCGCCAGTATTTGGAAGAAACATCGTCCGGCTTGAATGCCGCCGCGCGCCTTCAGCGCGCGCGCAATCTGGATCGCATGCGCTCCCATGCCTCCAAAAACAGCGTTGGCGTATTCGCCCCGGCATTCCAAGGCAGCGAAACACGGATCGCGCAGGCTGCATCCGCGCCAAACCCCATCGCCGCCAGCACATGGGATTGTCGCACCTTGCCGGATGAACAGGCAGCCCCCGCAGAAACCGCAACCCCTGCCAGATCAAGCGCAATTACCTGAGTCTCTGCCGCCACCCCCGGCAGGATCAGGCTGGTGGTATTGGGCAGGCGCGGTGCGGTGCCGCCCGCGATGATCACCTCAGGCGCCAAAGCCTTCACCCCGGCCTCAATCGCATCCCGCAGCGCCGCCAGGCCTTCCGGCATAGGGCGGGGAAGGGCGGCGGCGAAGCCGGCAATGGCGGGAAGCGCCTCGGTCCCGCCGCGCCGGCCGGATTCCTGCCCGCCGCCGGTCAAAAGCGGCGCGGGGTCCAGACCGGGGCGGAGCAGCAGGGCGCCTACGCCCTTGGGGCCGCCAAGCTTATGCGCGGAAAGCGCCAGCGAATCGGCAGGGCCAAGCGAGAAGGGCAAGCGCCCCGGCATTTGCACCGCATCAAGATGCAGCAAGGCGCCGTGCTGCCGGCAAAGTTCTGCAATAGCTTCAATGGGATGCAGCACGCCGGTTTCATTATTGGCCGCCATCACCGCAACCAGCGCGGGGCCAGCGGCCTTCAACGCCGCTTCCAGCGCCGCCAAATCCAGAGTGCCATCGGAAAGCACGGGGAGCATCTCGGCCTCTGATCCCGCCGCGGCCAGCACGGCGGGGTGTTCCGTCGCCCCCACCAGCACGCGCCGCCCTGCAGAAAGGCCCCTTATGGCCAAGGCATTCGCCTCTGTCCCGCCCGAGGTGAACACCAAATCCCGCCCGCGCGCCCCGAAGCACGCCGCAATCGCCTCCCGCGCTTCTTCCAACACGCGCCGCGCCGCACGGCCTTCGGCATGGACCGAGGATGGGTTGCCCGGCAGGGCCAGCGCCTCGGCCATGGCGGCGATGGCTTCCGGGCGCATGGGCTCGGTCGCGTTGGCGTCCAAGTATAGGCGAGGCATGGCGGGTCAGCCGGGGGGCAAGGGCGCGGCGGCGCGGCCCAAAACGCGCCCGGCCAGCACATCCGCCAGCGTCACGCCTGCCAGGAAAAGCCGGATTTGCCCGCCCAACTCCGCCCAAAGATCATGGGTGTCACAGCGCTGACCGGCCAGGCAGCCGGGGTTGCCTTCCTCACATCTGGTGGCCGAAATCGGTTCTTCCACCGCATCTATGATGGCGGCGATGGTGATGCGTTCCGGCGCCGGCAGCAGCCGATAGCCCCCCCCTGGCCCGCGCGCCGATTCCACCAGCCCCGCGCGGCGGAGCCGTCCAAAAAGCTGTTCCAGATAGGCCGCCGAGAGATGCTGGGCGGCGGCGATATCGGCGATGGAGGCTGGTCGCGCCTCCAACGGCTCCCGCTGAGCAGCCTCCCGCCGCGCCATTTCGGCGAGTGCCATGACGGCATAGCGACCTCGGGTTGAGAGCCTCATCTGTCAGTACAATCTGACACCGAAGGAGGAGGCAAAAAAAATCGCGACTCCCTGCATGAATCCATTAGGAATTTCCCGATGTGATCATTATATTACACGCTCCTTTGGGGGATGGGAAACCCCTCTGAGGCATCGGGGTGGCGGCTTCGGCGGCACCTCGGCGATAGGATACCGCGGCGCTTCCGTGGCATTGATAGCTGGGTTTGCCGATCTTGGCGGTCAAGATTTCCGCGGTCGGTAAGTGGGCGATCAATGCGTATCCTGGTCGTGGGCTTTGGTTTCCCTCAAATGCGGCGCCGGTGCCGCTGGGTTCGCATCGCCCATCCCCCATGGGCGATGATGCGTGAACCCCGCACCGGCCAAAAATGGAATGGATAAGGAAGACCATGCCAGAAGTGATGTTCGCCGGGCCTGATGGACGGCTTGAAGGACGCTATCACCATTCCAAGCGCCCGAACGCCCCCACGGCGCTGTTGTTGCACCCGCACCCGCTTCATGGCGGCACCATGAATAACCGCGTCATTCATGCGCTGTATCAGCGCATGCAGGCTTTGGGCTTTTCCGTGCTGCGCTTCAATATGCGTGGCGTGGGGCGCAGCCAGGGCCGTTATGATGGTGGCATTGGCGAAATCTCCGATGCCTGCGCGGGGCTGGATTTCCTGCAAACCGTCAACCCCAACGCGTCTTCGCAATGGGTGCTGGGCTATTCCTTCGGCGCCTATGTCGGCATGCAGGTGCTGATGCGTCGGCCGGAAATGGGCGGCTTTGTGTCCATCAGCGCGCCTGCTTCGCATTATGATTTCGGCTTCCTGGCCCCCTGCCCCTGCGGCGGGCTGATCCTGCATGGCGCCGATGATGAATTGGTGCCGGAAATTTCCGTGAAGAAGCTCGTGGAAAAGCTGAATACGCAAAAGGGTGTCAGCATTGACTATCGCATCATGGCCAGCGCCGGCCATGTCTTCACGCCGGAACAGACCGAAAAGGTTGTGGATGCGGCGGAAGATCACGTGATGGGCATTCTGAATCGCAATCGCATGGCGCTGGCGGCTGATTAAGGCTTGAAGCCACGCTTCGAAAAAAGGCCGCGCGGGTCATTCCGGGCGGCCTTTTTCATGGGCAGCTTTTGTGCTTGGATCGTATCAATAACCGGGAGGTCACCATGAAGCTTTCACGACGCACGCTGATCGCCAGCGCCCTTGCCACCCCCGCCATTGCCCGCGCGCAAGGCGGCTGGCGGCCGGATAGGCAGATCACCATGATCGTTGCCTTCGCTGCTGGTGGCGGTACGGATGTCGCCGCGCGCACCATTGCGCGCTTCATGGAAGCGGATCTCGGCCAGTCTGTAGTCGTGCTGAACCGCCCTGGCGCCGGTGGCGAAATCGGCTTCACCGAATTGGCGCGCGCCAGGCCCGATGGCTATACGATCGGCTTCATCAATACGCCGACCATCGTTACAATCCCGATCGAAAGGCGCGCGCGCTTTTCGCTCGATGATTTTTCGCTGATTGGCAATATCGTGGATGATCCGGGCGGCATGTGGGTGCTGCCTGACAGCCCCCACAAAACGCTTGCTGATCTGCTGGCGGCGGCGCGGGCCAATCCGGGCACAATCGGGTACGGCACCACGGGCATTGGTTCGGATGACCATCTGGCAATGCTGGCGTTGGAACGCGCTTCCGGTACCAAATTCCTGCATATCCCCTTCGCCGGATCATCACTGGTGAAGCAGAATGTGTTTTCGCGTACCATTCCACTCGCGGTGATGAATGTCGCCGAAGGGCTGAATGATTGGCGCCAGGGCACACTGCATCCACTGGCGCAAATGGGCGAAACCCGCTGGGATCGTGCGCCCACCATCCCGACCCTGCGCGAATTGGGTTTTGATGTGGTGGAAGGGTCCATGCGCGGCATGGCAGCCCCCGCAGGCATGCCTGCTGAGATCATCACGCGCTTGGCTGAATCCGTGAAAAAGACGGTGGATAATCCGGAATTCCAGAAGCTTGCCGATCAGCAATTCCTGCCGCTGCGCTTCCTGGCGCCCGATGCCTATCGGGCGGAGCTGATTGGGCTGCGCACACGCTATCAGGCGCTGTGGAACCAGCATCCCTGGCGGGAATGATGGTGGAGGCATGATCCAGAAAGCCTGATCCGTCAGGGCTTCCACTTGTCGCAAAACGCGGCGACATCTTCCTGCTGGAAATCTTCAAGCCTGGCCATGATGACCTCAAAGGGCCAATCCCACCAGGCAATCGCTTGCAGCCCTGCGGCGATATCGCGCGGGAAGCGTTCCTTGATCATGCGCGCGGGAACGCCGCCCACAATGGTGTAAGGCGCCACATCGCGCGCCACGACCGCACCCGCTGCCAGCACGGCGCCATCACCCACCGTCACACCGGCCAATACCGTGACGCCATGGCCAATCCAGACATCATTGCCGATCTTCACACGCGCCGCGCGGCGTTCGGCAAAAAACGCAGCGTCGCGCTGCCTTGTCCCATCATAGTATTCCGGCACATAGGTGAAGCGATGCTGCGCCGGGCGGCCCATCGGGTGATTGGGCGGGCCGATGCGCACACAAGCCGCAATGGCGCAAAACTTGCCAATATCCGCATCCGCCACCTGGCAGTCATGGCCAAGATAGGAAGCATCGCCAAGCGTCGAATATGCCACCGAGGATCGTTCCAGAATCTCGCAGCGCGCGCCAATCTGCGCTTCGCGCAGCTTCACGCTTGAATGGATGAAGGTCTCGGCGATTTTCGGCCCGGCTGGGGTCATGGTGCTACTCCCCCCTTTCTCGGAGAACAGCAAAACGCCCGAAAGATGCGGTTCGGTCAATCGGATGGCCCCGCCACCTATCCATGATGATGGCGTTTTCTTGATCTTCCTCAATATGCGCGCCCCAGCCCTTGGCATGATGCACGGGCCGCGCTTCAAGTGCGGCGCAAACATATCAGCGGCGCAACACAACCAGGCGCGGCTTTGGGGGCATGATGGCTGAGATTGATCATCTTGTGATTGGCGCCGCGACGCTGGAAGCTGGCGCAGCCTGGCTGGAACGGCATTTGGGCACGCGCCCGGTTCCCGGCGGGGCGCATCCTGGTGTTGGCACACATAACATGCTGCTCGGCCTTGGGTCGGAACAGTATATTGAAATCATCGCCCCGGATCCCGCCCAGGGCACCCCTGCCCATCCCCGCCCCTTTGATCTGGATGACCCGGCGCTGAAACTGGCGCTGGAGGCCGAACCGCAGCTGATCGCCTATGTCGCCGCGACGCCGGCGATTGAAGCTGTTGTTGGACGGCTTGGCGCGTCCCATGGCGGGGAGGTGCGCGCCATGCGCCGCGGGGCGCTTTCCTGGCGCATGGCCTTCCCGCCACAGCGCCAGGATATGGGCAATCTGATCCCGCCCTTGATCCAATGGGATGGCGCGCGGGCCGCCGCGCAAATACCCGATTCCGGTTGGCGCATGACCGGGTTTGAGGCGCAGCACCCGGATATGGACGCGCTACGCCAAGCCATCGCCGCCCGGGGTCTGGAGGAGGCCGTGAAGCTCCGCCAAAGCCCAAGCGCCAGGCTGATTGCGCATTTGCGCCATCGGGATGGGCGGGAAGCCGTATTGGCCAGCGCGTGAGGCAGGCGGGCAAAACCCTTTGGGCGCTCTATCCTTCCGCGTAATTTCGGGACATATTTCCCGCATGGGACGCATTACCCCCCCCTTGCGCCACCGCTGCGCCCAAGGCCCATCGGCGGTTCCGTTTACCGGGTGCCTTTTCGCCGGAGCGGCGGCGGCATGACTGCGCGCGTTTTGGTGGTAGATGACAGCCTGCCCAACCGCAAGCTGCTCGAAGCCCGGCTGCAGGATGAGTATTTTGAGGTTCTGGGCGCAGCCTCGGCGGCGGAGGCCATTACGCTCGCGCAGCGCTGGTCGCCCGATATCATCCTTTTGGATGTGCTGATGCCCGTGATGGATGGGTTTGAGGCCTGCCGGCGCCTGAAGGCCCAGCCGGCCACGGCGCATATCCCCGTGGTGATGGTGACGTCACTCAATGACCAAAGTGAACGGGTGTGCGGCCTTGATGCCGGGGCGGATGATTTCCTGGTCAAGCCGGTGGATCAGGCAACGCTTTTCGCGCGGCTGCGCGCGCTGTTGCGGGTGAAGCAGGTGCTGGATGCCTGGCGCCTTCGCGCGGAGACCGTGCGCGATCTGGGCTTTGAACCGCCAAGCGCGCCGCCCGAGGAATTTGAGGGTGCCAAGGTGCTGCTGCTTTCGGATAATGTGGCTGAGGCTGCTGCACTTTCCGGCGCGCTGGCCGCCGATGGCATGGCGCTTGAGCAATTCCGGGATGAGAAGACGGTTTGGGCCAGGTTGCAGGACCCGAAGGCGCATTACGATCTTGTGTTGACCTCTCTCCCCATGCCGGAAGGTGATCCGCTGCGCCTTGCGTCACGCTTGCGCGCAGAAGCCGAGACGCGCGATTTGCCGCTGATGCTGATTGCGGATGATGAACAACGTGATCTGGTGCTGCGCGCCTTTGAATTGGGCGCATCCGATCACGTGCTGCGCCCGATCAATGAGGAGGAGTTGCGCGCGCGCGTGCGCAATCAGGTGCGCCGCCGGCGTTATCAGCTCAGGCTGCGGGCGGAATTTGATCGCTCACTTGAATTGGCGGTGACCGATGGGCTGACGGGCCTGCGCAATCGCCGTTATGTCTTTCGCCATCTGGAATCCCTGCTGCGCGCCGGCACCGCGTGTGGTGTGCTGATGATTGATGTGGATCGCTTCAAGCCGCTCAATGATTATTATGGCCATGCGGCGGGCGATGCTGCCTTGCGCGAAGTGGCGGCGCGGCTGCGTGAGCATGTGCGCGCTTCCGATATTGTCGCGCGCTATGGCGGAGAGGAATTCCTGGTGGTGATGTCCGGCGCCGGTGCTGAGGAGACCGCTGTTATTGCCGAAAGGCTCCGCGTTGCCATTGGTGACCGGCCGATTGATATTGGCCAGGCCAAGCTGCCGGTCACGGTGAGTATCGGCAGTGCCTTGGCCGGCAATATGACGGAAGCCGAAGCGCTGATCGCAGCCGCAGATGTGGCCATGTATCGTGCGAAAGCGCTGGGCAGAAACCGCGTGGAAGCGGCGACAGCGGCGGATTTGCGCCTGCCGAAATAGGCATGAGAAAAGCAATATGCGTTCAGATGGAATCATCTGAACGTGTGAAGATGCTCGAAAAACAACGATGTAGAGCGGGTTGCGTGAACCCATGTGAACGCAACACGCTCTAGCAGGTCGCGTTCAGATGGCACCATCTGAACGGGTGAAGATGCTCGTGAAACAAAGGATACCATTCAATTGCGCCCGACGGATCGTTGACGGCGCGGCGTTTTCGCTTTGCCTCAGTAAAGATTGGCCTTCATCCGCGCCGGTGCCGCCAGGTCATAGGCCACCGCATCCACCGCGCCCTTCTTATGGGCGGAAATCATCTGCCCCATGCTCGGTGCCTCAGCCGGGCGCGGGTGGCCGCCCCATAAGGCTGATCGCATCAGCGCTTTCGGGCATTGCATGAAGATTTCGCTGATTTTGATGATCAGCACCGTGGCCGGTTCCTTGCCCTGCGCCAGGCAGCGCGCACGCAATTCCGGATCGGTTGAAATTGTGGCGGTGCCATGCAGCCGCAGCGTTTCATTCACGCCGGGGATCAGGAACAGTAGCGATACCCGGTTGTCTTCCAGAATATCGCGCAGCCCATCAAGCCGGTTATTGCCCTTGCGATCAGGCAGCATGACGTGGTGGTCATCCAGCACCTGGACAAAGCCAGGTGCATCGCCACGCGGCGTGATGTGGTTCCCCCGCGAAGCCTGCGTGCCCAACAGCACAAAGGGGCAAGCGGCGATGAAGGCGCGCGTCGGCGCATCCAGCCTATCGGTGGATTTATTCGCGGCTGTCTCCAGCACCTGATCATACAGGGCTTCAAGCGCGGCGACGCTGGTGACGGCGTGTTGTTCCATGGGGATGAAAGTCGCAAAATTCAGAGCCACAGGCAAGCAATAGGGAGTGGCGTGGCGCATCGGCTGCGCTTAGTCTGATCCATTAACCCTTTGAAGGAGCCCCAACCATGATCATTGACCTCCGCATCTATACCTGCCTGCCCAATAAGGTCGCTGACTTTGTCGCGCTTTATGAAAAGGAAGGCTGGGACATCCAGAAAAAGCATCTGGGCCGTTGCTATGGCTGGTTCACGACCATCGAAGGTGAATTGAACACCATCGTCCATATGTGGGCCTATGAGGATCAGGCGGATCGTGAACGCCGCCGCGCCGCCATGGCGGCTGATCCGGCCTGGGCGGCGTATTTGAAGAAAGTCGCGGATACCGGCGCGCTGGTGCAGATGCAGAACCGCATCGTCAAGCCGACAGCTTTCTTTGAAGCCTTCCAGGCCGCGCAAAAGGGCTGATGGTCATGGCCGCGCCCGAGGTGCCGATTGATGTGGACCCCGAAACCGGGATCTGGCGCACTGATGGGCTGCCCATGATCTATCTGCCGCGCCACTTCCTGGTGAATATCCAGAAAAGCGTGGAAGAAGCGATCGGCGCTGATCGCTTCCGCGGCATCATGTATGGCTCGGCTGATCTTTCCGCGCTGCAATGGTGCCGCGCGGAAGCGAAGACGCATGGGCTGACAGCCGTTGAGACCTTTCGGCATTACCTGAAGCGGCTTTCGCAGCGCGGCTATGGATTGTTTGAAATCACTGCCTTGGATGAAGCCGCCGGCACTGCCGCAGTCACGGTGCGCCATTCGGCCTATGCGCTGGCCTATGGGCAGGTGGGGCGCCCGGTCTGCTACATGTTCGAAGGCAGTTTTGGCGGCGCCATGCGGTATGTGATGGAACAGGCGGGACGGCCGACAGAGCCTTCCAGCCGAGAAATTGCCTGTGCTGCCCATGGTGCCAGTGAGTGTCGCTTTGAATTGCGCTGCGATCCGGTGTGATGGATCAGGCGCTACACCACCCGCGCCTCAAAGGGCGGCTGCAAATCCGGCGCGTCGAATTCCACCACCCAAAGGTCTGGATCACGCTGGACTTGCCGCGCGACATAGGCATCAGCGGTTTCCTGATCCACCGCGCCAGGGCCGGTCGCGCGTAGCCAGGCGGGCCGGCCCTCGGCGTCACGGATTTGGGACAGCACCTGCACGCCCCCCCGCCCCCGCATCACGCACAGGATGCCGCCGCTATCGGGGTCCCCCTTGCGCAGCACGGCAGCGGCGCGCCCGGCCATGTCGGAAAGCCGGATCGCCATGGAAACCCAAATGCCGGCCTTTACTTTCGCATCCATGGGCGCCTTCTGCCACGTCTTGCCCCTTGCCGGAAGCGCCGCGCCGCGCCATTCAGGCCCCGCGAAAGAAGGTGTTCCCATGGCTGACCGCAAATTGACCGAAGCGCAACGCGCCTATGAAGCCAAACGCGCCGCCAAGGCAGGCATGAGCCTGGAAAAATGGCTGACAGAAAAGGAAAAGCGCGCCGCCGCCGAAGCCAAGGCCGCGGCTGAGGCCACCAAGCCGCCCGCTGAGCCAAAGAAGCCTGGCTTCCTGGGCCGCTTGCTCGAAAAGGCACAAAAGCCGCTTTGAACCCGAGCGGGCTTGGATATTGCCGAAGCCGCCCGTAAGCTTCCCTCCTACACCGTATCGAATACAAGCATGCGCTACACTTATTGGCTCGCCGGTGACCCTACCGATGAATTGCACCCCGCCTTGATGCCCCTCGCGGCTTCCGCGACCATCGCGGAAACGCCTTGTGGGTCCGGCAGCATGTTCTGGCGCGTTTGGGGTAGGGGTGCGCCGCTGGTGCTGCTGCATGGCGGTTCTGGGTCCTGGCGGCATTGGGCGCGCAATATCGGCCCGCTAGGTCAGGGCCGCATGGTGATCGCGCCCGATCTGCCCGGGCTTGGCGATAGCGCCATGCCGGAAGGTGTCTCAACGCCCGAAGGCGTGGCGGAAATCCTGGCACGCGGGCTGGATGGCATTCTGCCCAAGGGCAGCCGCTACGATCTGGCGGGGTTTTCCTTTGGCGCGCTCTGCGCCGGGCATCTGGCCGCGCTTGATCAGGACCGTGTGCAAAGCCTCACCATCATCGGCGCCGGCGCGCTTGGCTTTCAAAGAAGCCCAACGCAGCTGGTAAAGGTGCGCGCGCTCTCCGGCGAGGAACGCATGGCCGCGCATCGGCATAACCTCGTGGAATTGATGTTCGCCGATGCCAGCAAGATTGATGATGTGGCACTCGCCATTCAGGAAACCTCCACACGCGGGGCGCGCTTCAAAAGCCGTGGTTTTGCGAGCACGGATTCGCTGAAACAGGCGCTGCTGCGCGGGCGCGGGCAGCTCAATGCCATTTACGGCGAATGGGATGCGATTGTGCGGCCCCATGTGCAGTGGCGGCTTGATCTGGTGCATGGGCTGCGGCCCGGTGCGCGCGCACATGCCATTCCCGGTGCCGGCCATTGGGTGGCCTATGAAGCCGCCGAGGCATTCAACGCCACGCTGCTGCGTTTTTTGACTGAACAAGCATGAGCGATGCTGCCGCGGCACCTCGTAAGGCGGTGCTGCGCGGCATGGCCTTCATTGCTGTATCGGGCCTGTTGTTCACGCTGCTGAACACCATCATGCGGCAGATGACCTATGAACTTGATCCCTTGCAGGTGCAATTCCTGCGCTATCTGATGGGGCTTGTGGTGATGCTGCCCTTCATGCTGCGCGGCGGTGTCATGGCCTGGATGCCGCATAATCTGCGCGGGCAGGTCTGGCGCGGCTTGGTGCATACGCTTGGGCTGATGCTGTGGTTCATCGCGCTGCCGAATGTGGCGATGGCGGATATGACCGCCATGGGCTTCACAGGGCCGATTTTCATCATGGCCGGCGCGGTGTTGTTTTTGGGTGAGCCGATGATTCGGGCGCGCTGGATTGCCGCGGGCATTGGCTTTATCGGCGTTCTGATTGTCGTTGCCCCTGGCCTGCGGGGCGATGGCGGCTATTGGAATCTGGTGATGTTGGCAAGCACGCCCTTATTCGCCGCATCCTTCCTGATCACCAAGGCACTCACGCGCCACGACAAGCCAGAGGTGATTGTGGCTTGGCAATCCATCATGGTGGCGCTGTTTACGCTGCCCTTTGCACTCGCGGTCTGGACCTGGCCGACCGCCGAGCAATGGGGCTGGTTTGTGCTGACAGGGATACTCGGCAGTGTTGGCCATTGGTTCCTGACGGAAGCCTTCCGTATTGCCGATATGTCGGCGATCCAGCCGGTGAAGTTTCTTGATCTGATCTGGGCCAGCCTGATGGGGTGGTTGATCTTCAGCGAAGAACCGGCGCTGACAACCTATGCCGGCGCGTTGGTGATTTTCCTGGCCACCACCTGGATCGCACGGCGCGAAGCTCGGCGCTGAATCAGCCCAACAACAAATCCCGCGCCGCATTGATGCGCGCGGCCAACCACGCGCTGCCACCCTGATCTGGATGCGCCGTTTTCATCAGGCGCCGATGCGCAGCGCGGATCGCATCCTCATCCGCGCCTTCCTTCAAACCAAGGATATCAAGCGCTTCTTCTCGTGTTATCGCAGCGCTGCGCGGTTCGGCGGCGGGCTCACTGCGCCAATCAGGATGGGCGCGATCAAGCCAGGCTTCCAGCAGCGCCACGGAATCAATATCCGCGATTTGGCATTCTTCCAGCAGCAACAGAAGCTCCGGCAGGTTCAGCGCTGCCAGATCGCGCCCGGCGAATTGCCCTGCCTTCACGCTGCCCGTCATGCGCCCGCTATCATGGTCAAGTGCCATGATCAGAAAGGCGGTTTCCACGCTATTCGCCGCGCCGGTTTGCGGTGCTGGCCCGCCAAAGCGCTTATTGGTGCGCCAGCGCTGCGCCCATTGCAGCAGCAGCGGCAGAAAGAAGGCCAGCGCGAAAATCGCCTGCTGCCCGCGCGCCGTGAAAAGCCCAAGCAGCAACAGCACGACGCCAATGGAGGCCAGCATCACCGCGCCGAATTGCCTGACGCGTGCAACCGGCGCATTGGCGAAAGCGCGCAGCAGCAGGAAAAGCAGAAACAGCGCAATGGCGCCAAGCGCAAGCCAGGTCATGCGCCGGCCTTGGGTTTGGGCAATAGCCCCGCCACTTGCCGCGCCGCCACGCCAGGCAGCCGCGCCAAAGCGCCCTGCCCGCCCGCCGCATAAACCGCAATGGCGCGCAGCAGATCGCGCAATTGGCCAATCGCCGCCGAATCAAAGGGCAGATAGGCGCCCCCGGTCAGCCGCGCGATTTGCCGAAACACCGCCCCCGCCACCGGATCAGCGCCTTCGTGGAAGATGAAGGCCTGCGTGCCGCGCAGGCCAAGCTCCCCTGCCGTGTGGCAGAGCGCATCGGCATTTTCTTCCATCGCATCGCCGATGAAGATCAGCGCGCGGATGCGGCCTTGTTTCGTTTCCGCCAGCGCATGATCCAGCACTGCCTGGATTTGGGTTTTGCCACCCAGGCAGGAAACACCGGAAAGCCGCCGCGCCAAATCCTGCGCATCCTGCAAGAAGGGTGTCGCGCGAAATTCGCCAAAGCCACGATAATAGGCAAGCGATAGCGCAAGCCCGCCGATACCCTGCGCCGCTTGCAGCATTTCCGCCGTCAGCCCCGCCGCCTGATCCCAGGTGCGCTCCCGCGATGCGGTGGCGTCAATGGCGAAGATCAGCCGCGCGATGGTGTTGGGCGCAGTGCGCAACGCCGGCACCCGCGCCGCCTGATCCAGAAAGGCGGCCACGGCGGCGGAAGGGGCGCGCGGGGCGGGGGGTTTGCTCATTGGGGGGATGTGGGGGTGGGGCGAGACGGTTAAAGGCCACAGGGGGCTCTGACCCCTGGCGCGCGGATCAGGCAAGCGGGCTCCGCAGCCAGGCTGCGTCTGTCGCCACCGTCACCCGGCGCAACCGCGCCACCACCGCGTCCAGCTCCTCCGGCCGGGCGGAGCTGCTGACCAGGGTCGCCAATATCGCCACCTGCCCGTCCCGCAACGCATGCTGTTCCCACCCCGCCACCGGGAAGCCGCCCGCCGAGAGCGCCTGGCTCAGCGTCTCCCGCGCTTCCGCCACTGCTGGCTCGGGCACGGTGATGGCCACCTGGTAGCGCGCCTCAGCCGCCTGGTCGCGGATCGGTAGGCGGTCAATCAGTATGCCGAGCGGCCGCAGCGCAGTGTTGCAGACCAGCACAAATGTCGCGATCGCGATCGCCTGTACCGGCAGGTTAGCCCCTGCCGCCGCGCCCACAGCCGCCGAGCACCAAACGGTCGCCGCGGTATTGAGCCCGCGGATCGTCCCGCCCTCCCTCAGGATCAGCCCAGCGCCGAGGAAGCCGACCCCAGTGACAACATTCGCCAGCACCCGCATCGCGCCATCGCCGCCGGCCATCTGGATGCCCAAATCCACAAAGGCCGCCGCACCAAGCGCGACCAGAACATTGGTGCGGAGCGAGGCTATACGCTCCCGATACTGGCGTTCTGCCCCGATCACCGCACCAAGCAGCAGCGCGAGTGCCAGGCTGCCGGCGGTATCGGCGATACCTGCGAGGCTTTCGGGGATCATGCCGCAGCGAGCGGCGGGCGGCGGGTTTCCATTACCGCCACTGCCTTAACGTCAGCGAAGCGCCGCCTGGTTTTCATCCGTGTTTTTATCCGGCCTGAAATGCTGTCACCCAACCCTATTCGCCTCGGCCACCGCCAGCGCGGTCAGGTTCAGAATGCCGCGCGCGGTGACACTTGGCACCAGCACATGCACGGGCTTTTTCATGCCCAGCAGCAGCGGCCCCAATTGCAGCCCATCGGTCGCCGCCTTGGCCAGGTTGAAGGCGATATTCGCGGCATCAATGCCGGGCATCACCAGCAAATTCGCCGCGCCGGTCAGCCTGCCATCCGGCACGGCGCGGTCGCGAATGGCCGGCACCAGCGCGGCATCGGCATGCATTTCGCCATCCACTTCCAAGGCCGGATCACGCGCCTGGATCAGCGCCAGCGCTTCGCGCATCCGCCGCGCGGATGGCGCGTGGGAGGCACCAAAGGAAGAATGCGACAGCAACGCCACCTTCGGCTGCAAGCCAAAGCCGCGCACCTGTTCGGCGGCCAGTAGCGTCATTTCCGCGATCTGTGCGGCGGAGGGTTCCACGCAAAGATGCGTATCAACAACGAACATATGTTCGCCATTGCGGGTGATTAGGCCGGATACCGCATAAACGCGCCCGACATCATCGCGCTTGCCGATGATATCCAGCACGTGATGCCACTGATCCATCCAATCCTGCGTGCCGCCGCACAGCGCGGCATCCACCAGCCCCGCTTCCAGCAATAGTGAAGCCGCAACCGCAGGGCGTGTGGCCACATGGCGCGCGGCAGCATCCGGCGGTACACCACGGCGCGACACCTTGCTGCGATACAGATCCACCAGCGGGCCGAAGATTTCCGTATCGCGCGTGGGGTCCAGCACTTTCACGCTATCGCCGACCGACATGCGCAAGCCCAACGCCTCACAGCGCGCGGCGATCACATCGGCGCGGCCAATCAGATAAGGTTCGGCAATGCCTTCATCCAACACGGATTGTACGGCGCGGAGCGTGCGCTCATCCTCACCTTCCGCATAGGCGATGCGGCGCGGACGCTTGCGCGCCGCTTCGAACACCGGGCGCATGAGGTTGCCAGAACGGAAGACATTGCGTTCCAGCCGGCGGCGATAGGCGCTGAAATCCTCAATCGGGCGCGTAGCCACACCGCTTGCCATGGCAGCCCGTGCTACCGCCGGCGCCACTTCCAAGATCAAGCGCGGATCAAAGGGTTTCGGGATGATGTAATCTGGCCCGAAAATCGGTGCCTGACCGCCATAGGCTGCCGCCACAACTTCGGAAGCTTCAACGCGCGCCAAGGCGGCGATGGCATCGGCGGCGGCGACCTTCATATCCTCATTGATGGTGGTGGCGCCGACATCCAAGGCGCCACGAAAAATAAAGGGGAAACACAGAACATTATTGACCTGGTTCGGGTAATCCGTGCGCCCCGTCGCCACAATCGCATCGGGCCGCGCGGCGCGCACCGCTTCGGGCAGGATTTCCGGCTCGGGATTGGCCAGCGCCAAGACTAAGGGGTTGGGTGCCAGCAGCTTCAGCCATTCCGGCTTCAAGACGCGCGGTGCGGAAAGGCCAAGGAAGATATCAGCGCCGGGCAAAGCATCTTCCAAGCTCCGCGCATTCGTCTCGATCGCCCATTTCGCCTTATAGGGGTCAAGATCATCGCGCCCCTTATGCACCACGCCGCCAATATCGCAGATGGTCACGTTTTCGCGCTTGAGCCCCATGGCCACCAGCAGATCAAGGCAAGCAAGCGCCGCCGCACCCCCGCCGGTATTGACCAAACGCACATCTTCAAGCCGCTTGCCTTGCAGCAGAAGCGCATTCCGCACCGCGGCGGCCACAATAATCGCCGTGCCGTGCTGGTCATCATGAAAAACCGGAATGCGCATGCGTTCGCGCAGCCGGCGTTCCACTTCAAAACATTCGGGCGCCTTGATGTCTTCCAGATTGATCGCACCGAAGGAGGGTTCCAGCGCGGCAATCACCTCAATCAGCTTATCGGGGTCGCGTTCGTCAATTTCGATATCAATGGAATCAATGCCGGCGAATTTCTGAAACAGAACCGCCTTGCCTTCCATCACGGGCTTGGACGCCAGCGCGCCGATGGCGCCAAGGCCCAGCACCGCCGTACCATTGGTAATCACCGCCACCAGATTGCCGCGCGCGGTATAGTCAAAGGCAGCGCGGGGATCGGCGGCTATCGCCTCACACGCGGCGGCGACACCGGGCGAATAGGCCAGGCCAAGGTCGCGCTGGGTTTCCATCCGCTTGGTCGGCGTGATGGAAAGCTTCCCGGGGCGGGGCAGCCGGTGGTAATCCAGCGCGGCTTTGCGGAAATCATCATCCATGAGGGCACCCTTACCCGGCAACACCCGAAAGAGTGAAATATGGTGCGGCCAAGAAGATTCGAACTTCCACGGGGTTTCCCCCACCAGCACCTCAAGCTGGCGCGTCTACCATTCCGCCATGGCCGCAAACCAGGTAGAAGGCGGGCGCTATAGCCGATGAATGCGCTGCCATCAACGCCCGCCCTTGAATGGGAAACCCTGCCGGGCCTCACCCCCTATGCCGAGACGCTGGCACGTATGGAAGCGCGCGCGGCGGCCATTCGCGCGGGCATGGCGGGGGAGGCCGTGTGGCTGGTGGAACACCCGCCGAGCTACACCGCCGGCACTTCCGCCCGCGCTGAAGATTTGCGCGATGCCCGCTTTCCCGTGTTTGAGGCCGGGCGCGGCGGGCAATGGACCTATCACGGGCCGGGGCAGCGCACCGGCTATGTGATGCTTGACCTGCATTACCCCCATGGCGGCATTCCGGCGCGCGATATCCGGGCTTTTGTGGCGGGGCTGGAGGAATGGCTGATCCTGACGCTGGCCCATTTCGGCGTGCAGGGCGAAAGGCGCGAAGGCCGTGTTGGCATTTGGGTGGCGAATAAGGCGACAGGGCAGGAAGCAAAGATCGGCGCCATTGGCGTGCGTGTGACGCGCTGGGTTTCCTGGCATGGCGTGGCGTTGAATGTGGCGCCTGATCTGGCGCACTTCGGTGGCATCGTGCCCTGCGGCATTGCCGAACATGGCGTCACCAGCCTGCATGCACTCGGCGTTTCGGTCAGCATGGCGGAAGTGGACCAGGCGCTGCGCCATGCTTGGGGTCAGGTTTTCGGCTGAAACCCAGGCTGCGAATCGTGCGGTTTTCCGTTAAAGTGATATCTCCCGGCCAACGGAGCCCCCGCCCATGCCCATCCCCATCGCCTCTGACCATGCCGGCCTGCCGCTCAAACAGGCGCTGAAATCAGCGCTGGCAGCCGAGGGGCTGAGTTTCGATGATCTCGGCGCCCATGGCCCTGAATCGGTGGATTACCCGGATTTCGCCCATGCGGTTTGCGCCAAGGTGGCGGACACCGAAGGCTTCGGCATTCTGGTCTGCGGCACTGGGATTGGCATGGCAATCGCCGCCAATCGCCACCCCGGCATTCGCGCTGCCGTCTTGCATAACGCGACCGAAGCGCGGCTGACCCGCGCCCATAACAACGCCAATATCGCCTGCCTTGGCGCCCGCACGACGGGGATTGAAGTGGCGCTGGATGCCATCCGGGCTTTTCTGGCCTCGCCCTTTGAAGGTGGGCGGCATGTAGGGCGGGTACAAAAACTCGATCCGGCGCTTGCCAAGCAGGGCGTGGCGGGCGCAAAAACAACGCCATGAAAACCCCCCTCCCTGCCCTGGTCCGTGCGCCGGAAGGCCTCGGCGCCGCCCCGCCCCCTGCCGGCTTTTTCACCGCGAGCCTCGCCGCATCCGATCCTGAAATCGCCGCCGCCGTGGCACAGGAATTGGAACGCGAACAGGATGGGATTGAGCTGATCGCCTCAGAAAACATCGTCTCCCGCGCCGTGATGGAAGCGCAGGGGTCGGTGATGACGAATAAATACGCCGAAGGCTATCCGGGCCGGCGGTATTACGGCGGTTGCGAGGCGGTGGATATCGCCGAAAGGCTTGCGATTGAGCGCGCCTGCAAGCTGTTTGGGTGCGGCTTTGCGAATGTGCAGCCGCATTCGGGCGCGCAGGCCAATCAGGCGGTTTTCCTGGCGCTGCTGCAGCCAGGCGATTGCATCATGGGGCTTGATCTCGCGGCCGGTGGGCATTTGACGCATGGGTCACCCGCCAATCTTTCCGGCAAATGGTTCAAGCCGGTGCCCTATACGGTGCGCCGCGAAGACCAGCAAATTGATATGGCGGAAGTCGCGCGCATTGCGCGTGAAGCGAAGCCAAAGCTGATCATCGCCGGCGGCAGCGCCTATGCGCGTATTTGGGATTTCGCGGCCTTCCGCGCCATTGCCGATGAGGTCGGCGCCTATTTTCTGGTGGATATGGCGCATTTCGCAGGCCTGGTTGCCGGCGGCGCCCATCCTTCGCCCTTCCCCCATGCGCATGTGGCGACCACCACCACGCACAAGACTTTGCGTGGGCCGCGCGGTGGGATGATTCTGACGAATGACGAAGCGCTGACGAAGAAATTCAACAGCGCCGTATTCCCTGGCCTGCAAGGTGGGCCGCTGATGCATGTGATCGCCGCCAAGGCGGTTGCGTTCGGGGAAGCGCTGCGCCCGGAATTCCGCACCTATTCGCGCCAGATTGTCGTTAATGCCAAGGCGCTTGCGGGTGAATTGCAGGCGCAGGGTTTGGATTTGGTGACGGGCGGCACTGACAATCACTTGTTGCTGGTTGACCTGCGGCCCAAGAAACTCACTGGCAAAGTCGCGGAAGCCGCGCTCAATCGCGCGCATCTGACCTGCAACAAGAACGCCATTCCCTTCGACCCGGAAAAGCCGATGGTAACATCGGGGGTGCGCCTTGGCACGCCCGCCGGCACCACGCGCGGCTTTGGAGAGGCAGAATTCCGCCAAATTGGCAAGCTGATCGGCGAAGTGCTGGATGGCGCGGCGCGCGCCAATGATGAAGCCGGCAATGGCGCGGTGGAAGCTTCGGTGAAGGCGCGGGTGATGGAACTCTGCCATCGCTTCCCGATCTATCCGGCATGAAGTGCCCCTTCTGCGGATTTGACGATACGCAGGTGAAGGATAGCCGCCCGGCGGAAGATAGCGCGGCCATTCGCCGCCGCCGCGCCTGCACAGAATGCGGCGCGCGTTTCACGACTTTTGAACGTGTGCAACTGCGCGAGATTACCATCATCAAAACCGATGGCCGGCGCGTGCCGTTTGAACGGGAAAAGCTTGCACGGTCCATCCGTGTGGCACTCCGCAAGCGCCCGGTGGATGAGGACCGCATCGAAAAACTGGTCAATTCCATCCAGCGCCGGCTGGAAACCGAAGGCGAAAGCGACATCCCCTCCAACAAGATCGGGGAGATTGTGATGGAAACGCTGAAGGAATTGGACCAGGTGGCCTATGTGCGCTTTGCCAGCGTTTATCGCAATTTTGGCGAGGCGAAGGATTTCCAGTCCTTTTTGGGCGAATTGGGGCGGAAGGAATAGAGCATTTTCAAGCCAAGTGCACTCACTTGGCGACTCGGAAAATGCGACCAAACAAGGGTCTAGAGCATGTCTGATGAGCCATTGCGAAACGGGCATGCTCTAGCGCCCATTCGGCGCTTGCCCTCATGATGCTGCGATGAATGATGATCTGCTTCACATGCGCGCGGCCCTTGCCCTGGCGCGGCGGGGCCTGGGCAATGCCTGGCCTAACCCTGCCGTGGGCTGCGTGCTGGTGAAGGAAGGCCGCGTGATTGGCCGCGGCTGGACCCAGCCCGGCGGTCGCCCCCATGCGGAAACCGAAGCACTGCGCCGCGCCGGGGCTGCCGCACGCGGCGCCACCGCCTATGTCACGCTTGAGCCCTGTTCGCATCATGGCCGCACGCCACCCTGTTGTGAGGCTTTGGCCGAGGCCGGCGTTGCCCGCGTGGTGATGGCGATGCGTGATCCTGATCCGCGCGTGAATGGCCGCGGCCTGGCCATGCTGCGCGGCGCCGGGATTGTGGTGGAAGAAGGGCTGCTGGAAGGCGAAGCCCGCGCGCTCAATGCCGGGTTTTTCCGCCGCATTCAGGCGGGCATGCCGGTGGTGACGCTGAAGCTTGCCTCCACCTTGGATGGCCGCATCGCCACCGCCTCCGGCGAAAGCCGCTGGATCACCGGGGAGGCCGCGCGGCGCGAAGTGCATGCGCTGCGCGCGCGGCATGATGCGATTCTGGTGGGGTCCGGCACTGTGCTCGCGGATGATCCCGACCTGACCTGCCGGATTCCGGGCATGGAACGCGTGCCCATGTTGCGCGTGGTGGCGGATGCCAGGTTGCGCACGCCGCCCCAAGCCCGGTTGGTGCAAAGCGCGGGCACGGCGCCGGTGCTGGTGATTACCGCGCCCGGCCATCCGCCGGCGGCGCAGGCGCCCTTCATTGCCGCCGGGGCGGATATCATCACCGCCCCCGCCCATGTGGCTGGCGGGCTTGATCTGCCTTCCCTGCTGCGCGCCCTGGGCCGGCGCGGCGTGACCCGCGTGCTGGCCGAAGGCGGCGCGGGGCTGGCGGCGGCGCTGCTCCGGCAGGGCTTGGTGGACCGGCTGGTCTGGTTTCACGCCCCCGCCGTGATGGGTGGCGATGGCCATCCGGCAACTGAGGGCTTGCGTCTTGCCGCGCTCAGCGCCATGCCTCGTTTTCGTCGCACGGGGTTCAGGCCCATTGGCGATGATATGCTCTCTGAATTCGAACGCATTGGGGATTAGCGCCATGTTCACCGGCATTGTCACAGCGCTTGGCACGGTCAGAGAGGTGCAGCCGATTGGCGGCGGCCACGATCTGCGCCTGGTGATGGGCGTGACCCCCGATTTCCTGCTGCAACCAACGCCGGCTGTCCTGGGCGCTTCCATTTGCTGTTCGGGCGTTTGCCTGACGGTGGTGCAGCTTTCGGCGGATTCCTTCAGCGTGGATGCCTCGGCTGAGACGGTCGCTAAAACCACTTTGGGCGGCTGGAAGAAAGGCGCCAAGGTCAATCTGGAACGCGCGCTCAAGCTTGGGGATGAATTGGGCGGGCATTTGGTTTCTGGCCATGTGGATGGCGTGGCGGAGGTGATGTCCGCGACGCCCGAAAATGCCTCCGTCCGCTGGCGCTTCCGTGCGCCGGATGCTTTGGCGCCCTTCATCGCGCCCAAGGGATCGGTCGCGCTTGATGGTGTTTCATTGACCGTGAATGAGGTTGACGGCGCGACATTCGGCGTCAACATCATCCCCCATACCGCCGCGATGACGGGCTTTGGCACCTTGCAGCCCGGTGATCGCGTCAATATCGAAATAGACACGCTGGCCCGTTACGTTGCCCGCATGATGGAGTTCAGGGCATGACTTCCCAAACGGCGGAAACCGCCATCCGCACTTCCTTCGCTGACTTCATCTCGCCCACCGAGGAATTGCTGGAAGAAGCGCGCCGCGGGCGCATGTTCATCCTGGTGGATGATGAAGACCGCGAGAATGAGGGCGATCTGGTGATCCCCGCGCAATTCGCGACCCCGGATGCGATCAATTTCATGGCGCGTTATGCGCGCGGCTTGATCTGCCTTTCCATGACGCGTGCGCGGGTGGATCAATTGGGCCTGCCGCTAATGGCGCAATCCAATGGCACGCGGCATCAAACCGCCTTCACGGTTTCCATTGAAGCGCGCGATGGCGTGACCACGGGCATTTCGGCGGCGGATCGTGCGCGCACCGTCGCGGTTGCGATCAATTCCGAATTGGGGCGGGAACATATCGTCACCCCCGGCCATGTCTTTCCGCTGGTGGCGCGCGAAGGCGGCACCCTGGTGCGCGCGGGGCATACGGAAGCGGCGGTGGATTTCGCGCGTCTTGCAGGGCTCAATCCGTCAGGCGTGATCTGTGAGATCATGAATGATGACGGCACCATGGCGCGGATGCCGGATCTGGTGGCCTTCGCGCAGCATCACGGGCTGAAGCTTGGCACGATTGCGGATTTGATCGCGCATCGGCGCCGCACGGAAAAGCTGGTGCGCCGCGTGCAGGAAGGT
Organism: Roseomonas sp.; assembly: GCA_020249145.1. Taxonomy (GTDB): domain Bacteria; phylum Pseudomonadota; class Alphaproteobacteria; order Acetobacterales; family Acetobacteraceae; genus Neoroseomonas. Next base: position 138,871 of record JADCGF010000011.1, read on the forward strand.
GAGGTTGAGCAGGCCATCGGCGGCACTTGGCGCGCCATTGTCTATGAAAGCACGGCAGCACCTGGTGAGCATTTGGCGCTGGTAAAGGGCGATGTCAGCACCGATGCGCCGGTGCTGGTGCGCATGCATGCGGCATCCTTGTTTCGCGAAATTGTCTCGGGCCGCGGGCTTGGCGATTTGCATGCTGCGATGCGCATGATTGATGCGGCAGGGCGGGGTGTGGTGGTGCTGCTGCGCGACCCGCGCCCCGATGCGCTTTCCATTCGCCTGAAGCGCGGCGCCGCGAATGCGATTGCGCCGGAAATCCGCGATTACGGCATTGGCGCGCAGATCCTGGAAGATCTTGGTGTGAAGCGCATCATCCGGCTTTCCAATAACCCCCGCCCACTGATTGGGCTTGAAGGCTATGGCCTGCAAGTGCTGGAAACCCGCCCCCTTCCTTCGGAGAAAATACCATGAGCACGATTAATTCCCCCACGCGCGGCCGCGCGCATCTTGCCGGCGACGCACCGCGCATTCTGGTGATCCAGGCGCCCTATTACCGCAATGTTGTCGAAGGCATGCGCCTTGGTGCCATGGCGGTATTCCAGGATTTGAAGGCCGAGGTGGAAACCGTGGAAGTCGCAGGCGGGTTTGAATTGCCGGCAGCGCTGCGGATGGCAATGAAGGCCAGGCGCCGCTGGGATGGTTATTTGCTGCTGGGCTGCGTGGTGAAAGGTGAGACGGATCACTACAGCTTCATCTGTGATGCCATCTGCAAGGGTATCATGGATATCGCGGTGGAAAGCGGCGCGCCGATTGGCCTTGGCTTGCTGACGGTGGACACACTTGCACAGGCAGAGGCGCGTTCGCGCCCTGATCGCATGAATAAGGGCATTGAAGCCGCTCATGCGCTGGTGGCGCAGATCGCCCTGGCGCGAGGTTGGGGTTTGGCATGAAGGCTGCAAGGCGCGCGTCCGCGCGTCCACGTACCGGCGCCCGCGTTGCCGCGGTGCAGGCGCTATTCCAGAGTGAGCATACGGGTGAGAGTGTGGAGACCGTCGCGGATCAATTCATCCGCCATCGTATTGGCGCGCCTGCCGGCGCGATTGAATTTGAAGAAGGCGGCGTGCCGGAAGCGCATATTCCGCTTTTCCAGGCGATCTTGAAACAGGTGGCCGATCACGCAGAAGTGGCCGATGCCGCGATCATGGATTGCCTGCAAAAGGGATGGACTCTGGACCGGCTGGACCCCGTATTGCGCGCCTTGCTGCGCGCCGCAACGGGTGAATTGATGCAGGCGCATGAACCGCCGGCGCGGGTTGTGATCAACGAATATCTGGATATCGCGGCGGGCTTTCTGGATGAGGAAGCAACCCGCTACGCCAATGGTATGCTTGATACGCTGGCGCATCGGTTGCGCCCGGCGGATTTCGCGCCGGGCGCCTGAAGCGCGCCATGGGCCTGCCCCGCGAATTCGCCCTGATCGCGCGGCATTTCCGCCCACTCGCGGGTGATGGTGCGCTGGATTTGGGCGATGATGCCGCGCTGCTGACACCGCCTGCCGGGCAGCAATTGGTGCTGGCCGCCGATGCGCTGGTGGAAGGCGTGCATTTCCTGCCTGATGATCCGCCCGGCATGATCGCGCGCAAATTGCTGCGGGTGAATCTTTCGGACGTTGCGGCGATGGGCGCGGCGCCGCTTGGTTATTTGATGACAACAGCCTTCACGCGCGGCACGGCGGATAGCCGGATTGCGGATTTCGTGGCCGGCTTGGCGGAAGATCAGCAGCGTTTCGGCATTGCCGTGCTGGGTGGCGATACGGTGGCAACGCCCGGCCCCGCCTGCTTTTCGCTGACGATCATTGGCATTGTGCCGCCGGGGCAGGCTTTGCATCGGCGCGGCGCGAAGAACGGCGATGAGATTTGGGTCTCCGGCAGCATTGGCGATGGTGCGCTTGGGTTGCGGGTTTTGCAGGGTAGGTTGGCGGCGGATGCGGAAGGGCATTTGGCGCGGCGCTATCGCTTGCCGGAACCGCGCTTGGCCTTGGGGCAGGCGTTACGCGGTGTGGCGCGGGCGGCGATGGATGTCTCCGATGGGTTGGTGCAGGATTTGGGGCATCTCTGCCGCGCCGCAGGTTGTGGGGCGGAGATCAGCGCCGCAGCCGTGCCGCTTTCCGCTGCGGCGCGCGCCGCGCTTGCTGGCGATGCGGCACTGCTGCCGCTGATCCTGACCGGCGGCGATGATTATGAATTGCTGTTTGCCGCCGCACCGGCAGATGCCGATGCGGTGCGCGCCGCCGGCATCACGGCGGGTGTGCCCGTGGCACGGATTGGTCGCTTCATCGCAGGCGAAGGCGTTGTGGTGCGCGATGCGTCCGGTGCCGTCATCACGCTACCGCAAGGCGGCTGGAGCCATTTCTGAGGGGCGTTACTTGTCCTTCTGCCCCGGCGCGTAACCACCGCCATCCGTCGGGCGCAGCGCTTCGAACATTTCCGTCACCGCCGCGTAATGGCGATAGCCGCAGCGCGCCAAGGGTTGCGCCTTCGCCGTATCAAAACGTCCATTGGTGATATAGGCCTCATCTATATGAACGCCGACGACCTGGCCGATGATGATCCAGCCTTTCAGCGGCGCGCCATTCATATCTTGCAACTGCATGGAATACGTCACCTTGCATTCCAAAGCGGCGGGTGCGGCGGCCACGCGCGGCGCCTTCACCACGCGGCAGGGCGCGGTGGCAAGCCCGGCGGCTTCGAATTCGCTGATACCTTCGCCAAGCGCGTCAGATGAAATATTCATCGCATCGAATAGCGGCCGGGTGCAGAGGTTGAAGACGAATTCCCCAGTGGCGATGGCATTCGCCGCGCTGTGCTTCATGCTTTCGCTGGTGAAGGCCAGCATGGGCGGGCTGGAATGCACCGCGTTGAAGAAGCTGTAGGGCGCCAAATTGGGCCGGCCTTGCTGATCCAGGCTGGAAATCCAGCCAATCGGGCGCGGCGCGATAATGGCCTTGAAGGGGTCATGCGGCAGGCCGTGGCCCAGATGGGGTTCGTAGAACATGCGAAAGCCTTTCGTGCGGTTGCGTTCCTGTAACCCCGGCAGCGCATTCGGGGAAGCGCGGATGCTTTCCGGCCGATACCCGGCGGCCAGTAAGGCCGCATGTCCCGCGCTAGCATTCGGACGGCCCATTCGCGATAGCCGAAGTGCGAGCGGTGACAAAAGGGCTCTGGCCCCCTAGCTCTACAGCCATGAGCGCCCAAATCCTCCTCATCCGCCATGGACAATCCACCTTCAACGCCATCTTCGACCAGACCAGCGTGGACCCGATGCATTTCGATGCGTCGCTCTCGCGCTATGGCTGGCAGCAAGTTGATCTCGCCCGAAAAAAACTGGCTATGCTTCCGCCACCAGACCAGGTGATCTGCTCGCCACTCACGCGGGCAATAGAGACTACGCTGGGGCTGTTCGGTGGTTCAAAAATACCCATCACCGTCACTTGCCGTCATCGAGAACGATTGGGGAATAGCTGTGATGTCGGGCGCTCGCCTGACGTGCTGGCCACCGCGTTTCCGATGCTATCATTCCAGCATCTGCGTGACCCATGGTGGCATCAGGGCGCACCGGATGTGCGGGGAGTGCCCGTCGAGCCGGAGGAGAGTTTTTTAGGACGTGTGGAAGAATTCCGGACTTGGATGGGCGCCCAGCAAGGGCGTCTGGCTATCGTTGGACATGGGACGTTTTTCCATCGCCTCACTGGATTACATTTCGAAAACTGCGAGATGGCTGAGTGGAACCCAGCCTCCTAACCGCGTGGTCCAGCGGTTCTGCTGCTTTCTGACCCGAACCAATGGCTCCACTAACTTATGTGATCGTATTTACCGCGCTCGTGAAGGATTCTTCATGGCTTAAGAAGGCGCCAGGGTGCAAAGGGGGGCGATGAACCCGAAACTCATCCTGGGTCTGGCCTTTGGCTTTGCCTCCGCCCTGATCTGGGGCGGCCATGCGGTGATTGCGCGCCCCGTACTGGCGGATGGCAGTTTTAGCAGCTTTGACCTGGCGGCGTTTCGTTATGGGGTTGGCATGATGGCGCTGCTGCCCTTCGCCTGGGCGGCGCGTACCACGCTGCTGCGCTTGGGGCTTCGGCGCATCCTGTTGCTGACGCTGTTTGGCGGTGCGCCCAATTTGCTGCTGTTCCTGGTGGCGCTGGTCTATGCGCCGGCCTCCCATGGCGGCACCATCGCGCCGATGACATCGCCCATTGTGGGGGCCCTGCTTGCCATTCCTTTGCTGCGCGAATGGCCGACACGCGGGCGCGCCATGGCGCTTGGTGTCATGGTGACGGGGGTTTTGCTGATCGGCTGGGATGGCGTGATGGGGGATTACCCTGGCGCCTGGCGCGGCGATTTGCTGTTGATGGCATCAGGCGCCACCTGGGCGGTCTTCACGCTGCTGCTGCGCCGCTGGCAGGTGCCGGCGATACCGGCGACGGCGGCCATCACCATTGTCTCGGGCTTGGCCATCCTGCCCTTCTGGGTGCCGCTGCGCGCGGCGGAAGTTTTCGCCATGCCGGCGGGCTTGGTTCTGTTCCACCTGATCGCTCAGGGGCTGGTGCTGGGCTGTGTGGCGATGTTCTTCTTCGCCCGCGCGGTGGAGCTTTTGGGGGCGACGCGTGCGGCCACGCTTTCGGTCATGGTGCCAGTGGTGGCGCTGCTGCTGGCGGGGCTTTGGTTGCGCGAACCGCTTTCCCTGCTGCAAATTCTGGGGGCAGGCTTGGCCGTTGCTGGGATGCTCGCCGCAGTGCTGTTCACCGGAAGGAAAAGCGCATGAATGCCGTCTCCACACCGATGCCGCCCAGCCTTTGGGCCGCCACTGCGCCCGCGCCGCCAGCCACCGAACCGTTGCTGGGCGAAGCGCGCACCGGGGTCGCGGTGGTGGGCGCTGGTTTCACCGGGCTTTCGGCGGCTTTGCATTTGGCCGAAGCTGGCGTCCCCGTGACCGTGCTGGAAGGGGCGGAGATCGGCTGGGGCGCTTCCGGGCGCAACAACGGCCAGGTGATTCCCAATATGTCGCGCCTTGACCCCGATGCCATTGTGGCGAGCGTCGCACGCGAACATGGCGGGCGCGACAAGGGCGAAGAATTAGTCGGGCTGATCCGCGACAGTGCATCATTGGTGTTTGACCTGATCCGCAAGCACGGCATTCAGGCGGAAGCAGTGCAAAACGGCTGGATTCAGCCGGCACATCGGGCTTCACGCATGAAGCTGGCGGCTTCCCGCGTGGAACAATGGGGCCGCCGCGGCGCCCCGGTGCGCATGGTGGATCGCGCGGAAATGGCATCCCTGGCCGGGACGGATTACTGGCATGGCGGGTGGGAGAATAAGACCGGCGGGCGCATCAATCCGCTGGGCTACGCGCGCGGGCTGGCGGCGGCGGCGATGCGCGCCGGCGCCGTGGTGCATACCGGAAGCCCGGTGCGCGCCATCCGGCAGGTGTCGGGCGGCTGGGCGGTGGAAACGCCGCGCGGTGTGTTGCATGCGGAACGCGTGATCATCGCGACCCATGCCTATACCGGGGATTTCTGGCCGGGGCTGAAGCATAGCATTGTGCCAGTGCGGTCGTATCAGATGGGCACATCGGTGCTTTCGGATAACATCCGCAAATCCATCCTGCCAGAGGGCCATGCGTTATCCGATACGCAGGGCGATCTTTATTTTTATCGTTTCGATGCCAATGGCCGTTTGGTGACAGGTGGCGGCTTGATTGTGCCCTTTGGCTGGGAAGGGCGCATTCGCGCGCGCATCACGGAACGGGTCAAGCGCGTATTCCCGCAGATTGGCGATGTGCAATTCGATTTCATCTGGTGGGGCTATGTGGCCGCCACTGATGATAAGATGCCGCATGTCTATGAATTGGCGCCAGGCGTACTGACCTGGACTGGCTGTAATGGCCGAGGTGTCGCATTGGCAACGGCGCTCGGGCGCGAATTGGCCAAGGCCAGCAATGGCACGGCTTTGGCCGATATTGCGGCCCCGGTGGAAAAGAAGCTCCGCCGCATCGCCGGCCATGAATTCCGCGCCTTTGGCATTGCCTGGACCATGGCCCAGAATCGCTGGCGCGATGGGCGGGATTAAACAGCCCGTTTGCCGGTTCCCTGCCGCTACTGGTAAAAGGTTTCTCGAAAAACGCGGTCACCGAGCCGCGAATAGGTTGATGGTTGGAGAGAAAACCAATGACACCGCCGCTTGATGTCGCCGCCCCGGCGCGCCCGGAAAACTTCCGCTATTCCCCCATGTTCCCGCTGGGTGCGGATACCACGCCCTGGCGTAAGCTGCCGATTGATGGCGTTTCCACCATGCAGGTGGATGGCAAGACCGTTTTGAAGGTAAAGCCCGCTGCGCTGGAAGCGCTCGCTTTCCAGGCCTGCAAGGATGTGTCCCATCTGCTGCGCCCGGCGCATCTGGCGCAGCTTGCAAAGATTCTGCAGGACCCGGAAGCGAGTGCGAATGATCGCTTCGTCGCACTCGATCTGCTGAAAAACGCCAATATCGCTGCCGGCGGTGTGCTGCCCATGTGCCAGGACACCGGCACGGCCATTGTCTTCGGCAAAAAGGGCCAGCGCGTTTGGGTGGAAGGCGATGAGGAAGAAGCGCTGTCTTACGGCGTGCATCGCACCTATACCGAAACCAATCTGCGCTATTCGCAAATGGCGCCGATCACGATGTATGAGGAAAAGAACACCGGCAATAATCTGCCCGTCGAATTTTCCATCATGGCGCAGCCTGGCGACCACCACGCCGATGAAATGCATCTGATGTTCGTGCTGAAGGGCGGCGGTTCGGCGAATAAAACCTTCCTGTTCCAGCAGACGCGCGCCGTGCTGAACAAGCCAAAATTGCTTGCGTTTCTGGAAGAAAAGATCAAAACCCTCGGCACCAGTGCGTGCCCGCCCTATCACCTGGCGATTGTTATTGGCGGCACTAGCGCGGAAGCAACACTGAAAACCGTGAAGCTTGCCAGCACGAAATGGCTGGATGCGCTGCCAAACTCGGGCGATCTTTCCGGCCATGCCTTCCGCGATACGGAACTGGAAGCGGAGGTGCATAAGCTCACGCAGAACCTTGGAATCGGGGCGCAATTCGGCGGCAAGTATTTCTGCCATGATGTGCGCGTGGTGCGGCTTGCGCGGCATGGGGCGAGCTTGCCGATTGGCATTGGCGTTTCCTGTTCTGCCGACCGTCAGATCAAGGCGAAGATCACGCCGGAAGGTGTATTCGTCGAAGATCTGGAACATGACCCCGCGAAGTATCTGCCGGAGACGACCACCGACATTCTGAATGGGGAGGTGGTGAAGATTGATCTGTCCCGCCCCATGAGCGACATTCGCGCGACCCTTTCCAAATACCCGGTGAAGACGCGCGTGAGCCTGACCGGCACCATGGTGGTGGCGCGTGATATCGCTCATGCGAAGCTGCAAGAACGCATCGATGCCGGCCAGGGCCTGCCGCAATACATGAAGGACCACCCTGTTTATTACGCGGGGCCTGCGAAAACGCCGACCGGTATGGCCACCGGTTCCTTCGGCCCCACCACGGCGGGGCGGATGGATAGCTATGTGGAAGCCTTCCAGAGCGCCGGCGGTTCCATGGTGATGCTGGCCAAGGGCAATCGTTCCAAGGCTGTGCTGAATGCCTGCAAGAATTATGGCGGCTTCTATTTGGGTTCCGTCGGTGGCCCCGCCGCGCGTCTGGCGCAGGACTGCATCAAGAAGGTGGAAGTACTGGAATACCCGGAACTCGGCATGGAAGCCGTTTGGCGGATTGAGGTTGAGGATTTCCCAGCCTTCATCGTCATGGATGACAAGGGCAATGATTTCTATGAGGGGCTGGAGTGAGCGCACCAGGCGACCGCCGCCTGCCGGCGCGCTTCACGCTACCGGTGACGGGCTTCATCCTTTCCGGGATCATGACCATCATGATTTCCGGCATCTCAACGCTGCTGGCGTTGGGGCCGGGGCCGGAATTTCTGGCGCGTTGGCCGGTTGCCTGGCTTTCTTCCTGGGTCATCGCCTTCCCAACTGTGTTGGTGGTCCTGCCGATTGTGCGGCGGATTGTCTCGCGCATTATCGCCCCACCGTGACAGGAGAAAACTGATGCTGGAATTGAGACCCAATTGCGAATGCTGCGGGCGGGATCTGCCGCCCGAAAGCCGTGACGCGCTGATCTGTTCCTTTGAATGCACCTGGTGCGTTGATTGCGCGCGCACAAAACTCCCCGGCGGGCTTTGCCCAAATTGCGGCGGGGAATTACTCCGTCGCCCAATCCGGCCGGCGGATAAGCTCGCGAAATTTCCAGCCTCCACCGAACGCAAATTCCGTCCGGAAAAATGCGGCGGGCCATTGACCGCGTGATAGGGACATAACGCCATGAATGAGCGCCGCCTGATCTCCTCCGGTTCCAAATTCGAAGCGGAAATTGGCTATTCCCGCGCGGTGGTGGATGGCGATTATGTCTGGGTGTCCGGCACCACGGGCTATGATTACGCTACCATGACCATAGCACCCGATGTTGTGGCGCAGGCGGAACAATGCTTTGCCAATATCAGCCGCGCCTTGGCGGAAGCCGGCTGCACCTTGGATGATGTGGTGCGCGTGCTGACCATTGTGCCGCGGCGCGAAGATTGGGAGCCCTGCTGGCCGGTCTTTCGCAAGCATTTCGACAAGGCGCGGCCGGCTTCCACGCTGATCCATGCCGGGCTGCAAACCGATATCATGCGCATTGAAATCGAAGTAACGGCCCGTTTGCCGAAGAAAGGCTGAGCATCATGCGTTTTGCCGTGGACCGTCTGGATCACCTGGTCATTACCTGCCGCGATGTTGAAATCTCCGCTTCCTGGTATCAGCGCGTGCTGGGGATGGAGCGGGAGGAATTCGGCCCGCATCGCCGCACCTCACTCCGCTTCGGTGGGCAGAAGATCAATCTGCGCCCGGTAAACGCGACGCAGGAAGAATGGTTCACGGGGGCAGCCGGCGGCGTGCCGGGGACGGATGATCTGTGCTTCATCGTCACCATGAAGTCGGATCAGGTGGCGGAATATCTGCGCGCCTGCGGTGTGGCGGTGGAAGTTGGCCCGGTGGCGAAAGCGGGTGCGTTGGGGCCGATCATGTCGGTTTATTGCCGCGACCCCGATGGTAATTTGATTGAGATCGCGAGTTATTCGGGGTGACTTGAGGGAGGGCATCATCACGCTCAACCCTCAAACCTCCACCACCACATACTCTGCCTCAACCTTCACCGGAAACGTCTCGGCCTGATAAGGCCCCTCAACCAAACTCTTCCCTGGTTCCACATGCGCCGGAAAGGCGCGCACCTTGGTCCGCCGCGGGTCAAACCAGCTTTTCCCCGTGCGGATATCGAATTCCCAATTATGCCAGGGGCAGCGCAGCATTTCTCCGGCGCGGGAGAATTGATACTTCCCCGGTTCATCACTCAACGTCAGGCCACACAATATGCCGCCGGAAAGCGCGCTTCCTTGATGCGGGCAGCGATCCAGCAGCGCGAAGAATTCGCCGCCCAGATTGAACACCACAATCTTCTTGCCATCCGCTTCCACCAGCTTCCGGCCGCCGGGCGGGATTTCATCCACCGCCCCCACTACATGCCGCGCCATTACAGCCGATAGAAGCCGCGCGCATTGCCGCCGAAAATCGCGGCGCGCTTTTCCGCAGGGATAAAAGACGGAATCGCAATGCGCGGATCATCAAAATCCCAATGCGGATAGTCGCTGGCGTAGAGAATACGATCCCAACAGATCCATTCCATCGCATCCAGCAAATGCTCGCCCTTCGCCGGTTCTTCGATTGGTTGCGTTGAAACATAGACATGTTCACGCATGTATTCGCTTGGCGCGCGCTTCAGATGCGGCACCTCATCACGCAGCCGCTTCCAGTTATTGTCCAGCCGCCAACCGAGCGATGGCATCCAGCCAAAACCACATTCGATCATCACGATCTTGAGCGTGGGGTAGCGTTCAAACACGCCTTCCACCACAAAGGATGCGACTTGCGCTTGCGCGCTGGTCGCGTGTTCCTGCACTTCCTCAACATAAAAGGAAGGCCAGCCGCCATTCGTCATGGCATTGCCGGAAAAACCAAAGGCGTGAATGCCAATCGGCAGACCCACTTCCGCGGCTGCTTCATAAATCGGCCAATAGCGCTTGCGGCCTAAGGGTTCCGAAGTACGGCTCATCAGCAGCACCTGGCAGAAGCGACTATCGCCGGCGCGCTTGCGGATTTCCGCGGCTGATGCCGCCGCATCCTCATACGGCACCACGATGGAAGCGCGCAGCCGCGCATCATGATCCACCCAATGCGCCAATTGCCATTCATTCACAGCATGGGCGAGGGCCACCGAAAGATCATCATTCACATCGCCCTGGCCGGAAGGCTGCAAGGGGTTCAGCACGCCAATATCCAGCCCGTAATGATCCAGGAATTGTTTTTGCACAAAGCCCAGATCGGAAGCGGGCGGCTGACCTTGCGGCCCCCAGGCATCGCGCCGGCTGGCGAGTGGCGCGGCTTTCGGGAAGGGATAGCCCTTATGGAAGCCGTGCCGCGCATGGATGCCGTAGGTGGTCAGGCGATGCCACGCGGCATCGGTCATGAAGGGGCGATACTCGCCCAAATCCGCGCAGCGGGGATGGATATCGCAATCCACCAGGCCAAGCGTTGCAGCGGCGGGCCGACCAGGGGCGGCGATGGGGCGGATGATGTTCATGCGAGGGCTCCTTCGCTAGTGCGCATCCTATTCACGTGCGTTCACCGGATACGCACTAGGATTTTGTTTGGTCGCATTTTCCGAGTCGCCAAGTGATTCCACTTGGCTTGATAATGCTCCGATCCTACCATAAGTCGCGCGTGGATTATCCACCATGATTTTCGAGAGCAGGGCAGGATCAAGCCCACCCGGGATGCGCGCATCACCTTCAAAATGCGCATGCGGCCAATCGGAAGACCAAAGCAGCAGCTCATCCGATCCCAAATGATCCATCAGCCGCGCCATGGTGGCTGCTTCTTCCGGCACATCCAAGGGGCGGATCGAAAGCCGCACATGATCGCGCACATATTCCGATGGCGGGCGATCAAGCCAGGGCACTTCGAAACGCACGCCCTTCCATGATTTCACCAACCGCCACAGGAAAGACGGCAGCCAGGACACGCCGCTTTCCAGCAGCACGACCTTGAGCTTCGGGAATTTCACAAACACGCCTTCCGTGATCAGGGAAGCGAGCGATGCCTGAAACCCCATCGAATTCGCCGTGTATTCCTCAAGATAATAGGAAGGCCAGCCGACCGAGGTGACGGGGTGGCGCCAATTGCTGCCGGCATGGATGGCAAGCGGCATGTCATGGCGGGACAGCGCCTCATAAACCGGCCACCATTCGCGCCGGCCCAGCGGGATTTCCCCCATGCAAAGCGTCATGGCCTGCACAAAGCGGCGGTCTGGCGCCAGGCGTTCAATTTCGGCGACTGATTCCTCAATGGCATTGGGCAGCAGGATGGAAGCGCGCAGGCGCTTATCGCCTTCCAGCCATTCGGCGCGGATCCAATCGTTCACCGCGCGCGCAAAGGCGGCCGAGAGGTCTCGGCTGAAAGGAAGCTGCGCCGGAAAAAGCGGGTTCAGGATGCCGGTGCCGACCTGCCAGCGATCCAGCACTTGCGCTTGCAGGGTTTCAAGCTTGCAAGGCGCTTCCCCCTTCGGCCCGCGCCAATCTGCGCGCACGGTGGAAGGGGCGGCGGGGGGCCAGGAAGCGCTTTCAAGCTGGGAGACGCCGCGTTCCTTCAGGCTGGTCCGCCAATGCTGATCCATATAGGGGAACAGGCTTGCCATGGAGGGCAGGCCCGGATGCAGATCGCAATCTATTGCCGCTTCAGTCACGGTTCCTCCTGCGCTTTTCTTTTCTCTCAAGCATAGCGCGGGCCGAGCATCCTCCCTTTTCCAAGGGCGATCAATGGGGTGGTTGCAGCCGGTGCCAAGCAACAGGTCAAAGAAAAACCCGCCCGGCAGTCACCGGGCGGGCAACCTGGCGCACGTTGATGGCCGATAGCCCGCCGGACGCGCCTTGGTGGAACGGCGCTTGGGGGCTTTGCCGTGCAATTTTTGCATGCGTTAACTCGAGACAACCTCGGTTCGTTACCGTGAAGTCGCGATATACTCGTTTGAAAAACCTAAACGTCGACTCTTGGCGTTATGGCAAACACCGTTTGTACTATTTCGACCAAAATCAGGACATTCCAAAAAACAATGAGCAATGCAGCCGCATTCAAGAATGCACGCCCCCATGATGTTGCTTCGGGTACTAACGGTTTAAGCACAACAATGACTATCGCCATCAAAAAAAGCGCGATTAGCCAAAAGCAGGCTGTCTTGACCCCACGCCGTGCTGCGGCAAGCGCCCCAGGCTTCTTGTAGTGTTCCTCTATCTGGTTGAAAGACAGATGGATCTGACCGCCCGAAGCAAGAGTTATGGCAAGAATTACACCAAGTAGGGCAAGGAGTTCGTGATTCACAAAGCTCTTGAGAAATTCATTTTGATCATTCAATACATCGGGCATCACAATCGTTACCGTCAGCAAAATACATGCCACACAAATTAGAGCGCAGTATGCAATGGTTCTGCTCATGATTTGAAAATTCCAGAGATCGCTCGCTTCGCTTTTGTAAGAAAGCTAGGTGGCTCTTCGTCGCTGGGTAGCTCAGTCTGAATCGTCTTCTTCGATGCGCGCTTAGTCGAGTCAAACCGCCTACCCTTTTTGCTTTTTGCCTTGACTGTGCCGCCGCCCTCTAGTGTGTACCCAACAGTTTGACGCACGCGCTCGGTATTGAGTTGGAGACCATCTTTGTTATACAATTCAAGCTTTGCTTTTTGAGCTCTCTCGTTGTCTCTCAGCGCGCGCATTTCCTTATCAAAGTCATCGCGTATGCCGAACATATTTGGCGCCAATAGGCCAAAACTGATGGAGGTAATTTCACCTCGGTTTTCGAGCTCGAAGGACCAAAAATCACTTGGATCAGTGATAGGATTAACTTCGAGATAGTATGGCTCAGATGTGCTTCGTGAGTTGATGTGCTCTGCAAGGGAGGAAAACAGTGCAAACGGATCTCCGATTTGAGCATCAATTTCCATCGCGATTTTTTGCCCGTCGTCATGATGACGCGGATCAATCAGCACAATTGCAGCCTTCCAGGTATCACGTGAAGTCTCCTTGAGCCCAGAGGAAGGCGGTTCATTTTCATCAATTTTTCGCTTCCTTCCCATTCTCCCAACAATAAAAGGAGCCTCGTCAAAATCTTCTGCGGGCACGAAATGACATTCTGAGCCACGGTGCTGATACTCAATATTGCCGGTGAATATTCGCCTTAACCATTTCTCGCGCGTTATCTCCGTTCCATCAGGGCCACGCTCTTCGAACATATCAGGCTGAGTACGCCTTAGAAGGACAAGTCGCAAAAGTTGAAATTGCATTTCCATCCCCCTTTGGCAATGAGTGCAACAAAATTTTTCTTTCCAGCTAGAAAATCTACAACGCCCGCCCGGCAGTCACCGGGCGGGCATTTCTCGCATCAGGCCTTACTGCCCCTGACGCACAAAGCGAAGCTGGATGTAGTTATCCGCCGTCTGCACCACATTCCAGCCTTGGCGCACGGCCCAGACAATCTGCTGCTGGTGCAGCGGAATATAGCCGACATCGTTCTGAATGACCTTGCCCGCTTCCGTGATCAGCCCCTGGCGCGTGGCCTGGTTCGTTTCCACCGCGATCCGGCTGATCAGATCATCCAGGCGCGGGCTGGAATAGCCGCCATTGTTGAAAATGCCGCGCGAGCCATCACGCGTCCCGGCCAGGTTGAACAGCGCATTATGCGCGTCCGATGTCGCCGGCGTCCACCCCAGCAGATAGAAGCTGGTATTGTAGCCAGGCGCATTCACCTCGGCGAAGAAGCGCGCGCGGGTCTGCGCGTTCAGGGTCACGCGGATATTGATGCGCGCCAGCATGGCGACAACGGCGGTGCAGATCGCCTCATCATTCACATAGCGGTCATTCGGGCAATCCAGCGTCACGCCAAAGCCATTCGGATAGCCCGCTTCCGTCAGCAGCCGGCGCGCTTCGTTCAGATCAACGCGCGGGCGCTGGTCATCTTCTTCCCGGAAACCATTCACGCCCGGGCCATAGATCAGATTGGTCGGGCGGGATTGGCCGCGCATGACGCTGCGCTGGATGGCCGTTGTGTCAATGGCAAGCTGCATGGCGCGGCGCACGCGCACATCCTGGAAGGGATTCTTGCCTTGCACATCGGATTTCAAAAGCTGCGGGCGCATCTGATCCATCCCAAGATAGATGGTGCGCAGTTCCGGCCCCTGGATGATGCGTACACCCGGCGCGCGCGAAATCCGGTCCACATCCTGCGGCGGCACGGTATAGACAAAATCCATCTCGCCCGAGAGCAGCGCGGCCACGCGCGTCGCGTCATTGGAAATGATGTTGAGTTCCGCGCGCGTCAGATTATGCACGGGCCTATCCCACCAATTGGGGTTGGGCGCCACCACGGTGCGCCGGTCCGGCTCACGCGAGACAAGAATGAAAGGCCCGGTGCCCATGGCGTTGCGGGTCGCGAAATTTTCCTGCCGTGTTGTCAAATCCGCAGGGCGCGTGGCGTTGTTCTTTTCTGCCCAGGCGCGGCTGAACATGCCCCAATTGGTGATTTCCTGCAGCAGAATCGGATTGGGCACATTGGTTTCGAAATCTACCGTGTGATCATCAATCTTACGCACTTCCTTCACGGAAGCGAGCACGCCTTGGATATTCGAACCAGGGGCGCGTGCACGTTGCACGCTGAAGACCACATCATCGGCGGTGAAGGGCGTACCATCCGAGAATTTCACATTGCGGCGCAGATGAAAGCGCCAAACATTCGGCTGCGGCTGTTCCCAGCGTTCGGCAAGTGCGGCTTCCACCTTGCCTTCATGATCGCGGCGGACCAGCGGTTCGTAGAAATTGGACCCGAAGGCGAGCAGGAAGGTCTCCTGCCGCGTATAGGGGTCCATGGAATTCACATCGCCATCATTGGCCCAGCGGAAAACATTGGCCTCCGCAGACAAGGCGGAACCGGCCAACAGGGCGGCGGCAAGGGTCAGGCGGCGCAACATGAAGCTTTCTCTCCCATAAGAACGCGATGGACATAGTTTAGGGCTTTTGCGCGGGATGAAAAAGCTCAATCTGCGGCCAAGAAAAAAGCCGCTTTCCCAGTCAGGGAGAAGCGGCCTCGCTGGGGTTGTACGCCCGCGTCAGGCGACGCGCAACGCCCGCGGCAGATCGGCAACGCTGCGGTCAACCATGGCACCATCCGCGGCGGCGTCCATGGTTTCAGCCAAGACAGCCCGCGCGGCTGTGGCCGCAATATCGGCCGCCATATTCCGTACCTCGGCAACGGCGCTTGCTTCTGCTGCGGCGATGCGCTGCATGGCAAGCTGCTTGCGCCGTTCGGCAGAAGCCTCAGCCTCAGTGGCAGCGGTGGTGGCGATACGTGCGGCTTCGGTCTTGGCGCGTGCAAGAAGCTCAGCTGCTTCCTTAACCGCCTCAGCCCGCGCGGCTTCGGCTTCCTTCAGCTTGCCTTCGGCTTCAAGGCGAAGCTTATTCGCCTCATCAATCCGCTTGCGTATGCCATCAGCCCGGGAATCGAGCGCGCCGGTGCCCGCCTTCCAAAGCTTGCTGCCAAGCAGCACGAAAAACAGGACAAAGGAAACCGCGACCCAGAAGGTAGGGTCAGCCATAAAGGATGTGGCGCTTTGCATCAGGTAATCCCCCTGGCGGTGGCTTCGCGCTGAACCGCTGCCTGCACCTTGCCGGCATCGGCGCTGGTGCCAAGTTTGGAAAGCAGGGCTTCGACAGTTTCACCAGCCACCTGACGCACCGCGCCCATGGCCGACTTACGGCCTTGATCAATGCGGGCTTCCGCATCGGCCACCTGCTTGGCCAAAGCGGCATTCAGCGCTTCAGCCTTGGCATCCATTTCCTGCTGGGCGGCTTGCATCGCGGCGTTCACTGCCGCTTGCGCTTCAGCACGGGCTGTCTGCGTCGCTTCACGCTGCGCAGCAATGGCCGCTTCGGCGGATTGCATGGCGGCGCGGGCAGCATCCAGATCACCTTCAATGCGCTGGCGACGATTTTCGATCACCGAGCCAAGCCTTGGCAGGGCGACGAAAGCCATCAACATGAATAGCGCAAAGAAGATGATGGCCTGCCAAACAACCTGGCCGATCAGCAAAGGCCCCTGGACCGGATGCCCAAAGGCAAGCTGCGGCATACCTTCCACCGGCGGGCCGCCAGCGGAACTTGCTGCCCAGGCCAGCGCCGGCATGGCGCTTAGCGTCATTGCAAGCAGTATTCGGCGCATCGGATTACCCTCTCGCGGCCAAAAAAAACAGCCCGGGGCTTGGCACAGGGCCAGCCCCGTAACCAAAAGGCCCCAGCCGGAGGCGGCCAGGGCCTCAGCCATCACGCGAACAAGATAAGGAAGGCGATGAGCAGCGCGAAAAGAGCCACAGCTTCCGTCAGCGCGAAGCCCAGAATACCGATCGGGAACACGGCATCACGCGCAGCCGGGTTGCGGGCAACGCTGGTGATCAGCGCGGAGAAGATATTGCCAATCCCAAGACCCACGCCGAACAGCGCAATAACAGCGATACCGGCACCAAGGGCCTTCGCAGCAGCAACTTCCATGACACATTCCTTCCGTTTGACTTCAACAGATTTCCGAAAACGACCCAACGCCCATCAGTGCAGATGCACCGCGTCGTGGAGATAGATGCTCGTCAAGATGGCGAACACATAGGCCTGGAGGAACGCCACCAGGAACTCAAACCCAACAAGGGCAATGTTCACGCCAAGGGGCAACACCGCCACGAAGGGACCAACCGCGCCAAGCCCACCCAGCAGGACCACGAAGGTGGCAAACACCTTCAGCATCACGTGCCCTGCCACCATATTTGCGAATAGGCGGACGGAAAGGCTCACCACGCGGGAGAAATAGGAAATCACTTCAACCGGTATGATGATCGGCGCCAGCCACACAGGCGCGCCTTCCGGAAAGAAGTAACTGAAAAAATGCATGCCATGGCGCATCAGCGCGATCACCGTCACGGTCACGAAAACAATTAGGGCCAGCGTCAGCGTGACCGCGATGTGAGAGGTGAAGGTGAAGGAATAGGGCAGCATGCCAAGCAGATTGCCAAACAGCACGAACATGAAAATGGCGAAGACGAAGGGGAAATACTTCTTGCCTTCAGCGCCGACCTGTTCGGTGACCATGCCATGGATAAATTCGTAACTGGCTTCGCCCAGCGATTGCAGCCGCCCTGGGATCATCGCGCCGCGTGCAGCGGCAGCCATGATGAATAGTGTGATCAGGCCAAGGGCCAATAGCATGAATGCGTTGGACTGGCTGAAACCGATAGACTGCCCGAAGAAGCCCAAAAAGGGCGTCAATTCGAACTGACTCAGCGCGTCAATCGTCTTGCCTTCCTTTGCCACCGGCAACCCCTCGTCTCTCAGATCATGTCACGCGCGAACGGCGACGCGGGTTGAAAAGGCGATACACATTCAACACCCCGGCGACGCTGCCCATGACGAAAAACACGAGGAAGAGCCAAGGCCAAGTGCCGAGCCAGCGATCGAGTGCCCACCCGATGCCAATCCCAACCACAAGGGCCGAGACAACCTCTGCCCCTGCACGCAGCCCGATTCCCCATGGACCTGTCGGCAAGCCTTTTTGGCCGTTCGGGCCAATTTCAAGCCCTTCGCGAGCCCGTGCTTGCCTTAACCGTTCATGAAGGTCTGGCTGGTTAGTCACCTTTTGCTCCCCAGGCGCAAATCGCCAGAAGGCGACGGGGCTTTACGGGGGGGGGCTGCCACTGTCAAGCATGTGCGGCGCAGCAAAAGCCCATTTTCGTGGCCTGTTACATGCATTATCCGCCCTCCCAGGGCGCGGCTTAGCGCGGCGGCGCGGGGGGGCGCGGTGAAGCGGGCGCCGGGCGTGATGCGGAACGCGACGCGGGCCGTGATGCGGTGCTTGGCCGCGGCGGCGGGGGCGGCGGCGGGCGACGGATAGCGAAGCGCTGCTTGGCCGGCGGCAGCGCGCCCCATTGGCGGATGACGGCCTCCTCACTCGAAGTGTTATAGCCAAGCCGCCGCATCGCCTCCCGCGCGCGGCGCTTCTGGTCTTCGTTCAGCCTATCCCAGGCGATGGGGCCGGGGGCGAAAACCTGTTCGGGTTCCTCCATCGGGGGCGCGGTGGTCACGGGCGGGGCCTGATTCGGCTGCGCGCAGGCAGCCGGCAGCAGGGCCAGCAGGAAAAACCGGCGCTTCATGGCTGAAGCTCCACCAGCACCGGCACATGGTCTGACGCCTGCGGCCAATCCCGCGCATCCTTCAGCACCATATGGCGCTTGAGCCCACCCGCCAGGTCATCACTCACCCAGACATGATCGAGCCGCCGGCCACGATCCGCCGCGCGCCAATCCCGCGCGCGATAGGACCACCAAGTGTAGAGCTTCTGATCTTCCGGCACGAAATGACGCAGCGCGTCATGCCAGCCGGCGGCCTTCTGCCAGCCCAAAAGCCCTTCAACTTCGATGGGTGTGTGCGACACCACATCCAATAACTGCTTATGGGACCAGACATCATGCTCCAGCGGCGCGATGTTCAAATCCCCCACCAGCACGGCGCGGCGCGCGCCTCGGCCCGCAAACCAGCGCGTGGCTTCGGCGACAAAATCAAGCTTATGGCCGAATTTCGGATTGGCAGCGCGGTCCGGGATATCGCCACCCGCCGGCACGTAGAAATTATGCACTTCAACTGGGCCGCCCGGTGCATCCAGCATCACGCCCAAATGCCGGCAATCACCCTTGGCGCACCAATCGGGATCATCTTCGCGCAAGCTGATCGGCAGGCGGGACAGCACCGCGACGCCATTATAGCCTTTCATGCCGCGCACCAGGCGATGCGTGAAGCCAAGGGCGGCGATGCCTTCATGCGGAAACGCCTCATCCGGACATTTGGTTTCCTGCAGGCAGATCACATCCGGCGCCAGATCAGCGACCAGCTTTTGCAGCAAGGGCAAGCGCAGCCGCACGCTATTGATGTTCCAGGTCGCGATGCGAAGAGCCTGCCGCGCCGTGCCGCGTTTCGCCATGGGTTTTCCTGTCGTCACTTTTGGGAAAGAGTTTCGAAAATATCGCCCGCAGGCGCGGCGCCTTGAATATGGCGCCGATGCCATAGCGCATAGAACAGCAAATGCCAGGCGGCGAAGCCTTCGCGCTTGCCGCCTGCCGCGCGAAACAGCGGCAGGATGCGATCCGGCTTGGCAATTTCCGCAACCCCTGCTTGGCCTGCCACCAGCGGCGCCAGCTTATCCGCCACATCCGCGATCCAGGCGCCCACCGGCACGGTAAAACCCTGCTTGGCGCGGAAGGGCTCGCTGGCCGGAAACTTCTTCGCGAGCCATTGGCGCAGCAGGTATTTCCCGCGCCCATCACGAATCTTGAGCTTATCTGGCAGACGGAACGCAGCGGCGGCCATGCCGGGGTCAAGGAAGGGCGTGCGGCCTTCAACCCCATGCGCCATCAGGCAGCGATCAAGCTTGATTAACAAATCATGCGCCAACCAATCGGCGCAATCGGTCGCTTGCGCGATTTGCAGTCGCGATCGCCCGGGCAGCGCGGCTGCGGCTTCGGCGGCGGCAATGCCATCGCGCCAGCCGGTGAGGGATTCGCGCAGCACATCCAGCCGATCAAAGGCGCCATGGCCGCGCATGGTTTTGCCGCCCAGCCACCAGGGGCGCATCGCGGCGCGGTAGCGGCCATAGCCGCCGAACAGCTCATCGCCACCTTCGCCGGAAAGCACCACCTTCACTTCCTGCCGCGCGGCGCGGGCCAGGAACCAGGTGGGGATGATGGCGTAGTCAGCAGCGGGATCATCCATGCAGGCGACAATTTCCGGCAAATGCCGCCAGACCATCTCACGCGTGACATTCACGCGCACATGGCGCGCCCCGGCGGCGGCGGCGGCCTTGGCAGCAGCTTCGCGTTCATCGGCAGCGCCGGCCACATCAAACCCCGCTGTGAAGGCCAAAACGGGCGCTGTATTGATGCGCGCCATGGCGGCCAATACGGCGGCGGAGTCTGTCCCGCCAGAGAGGAACATGCCGTAGGGCACATCGCTCCGCTGATGCAGATCAACGCTTTCCATCAGCGCTGCATCCAATCGCGCGAGTGCGGCTTCTTCCGAGATGATTTCAGGCCCTTCCACTGGCAGCGCGGCACGCCTCTCGCGTGCAATGATGCGGCCATCAGCGATGGTGATCGTCTCACCGGGTAGGACGCGGCTGATGCCTTGGAAAATCGTCTCTGGCCCGCTGGTGAACTGCACTTGCAGCAATTCATGCAAAGCGGGGCGATGAAGCTGCGGCGTGACCAAACCGGCAGCGATCAGCGCCTGCGGTTCGGAGGCAAAGGCGATGCCATCATGGATTTCGGCGATATAGAGTGGCTTGATACCAAAGGGGTCACGCGCCAGCAGCACATGCCGCGCAGCGCGATCATGGATCGCAATGCCATACATGCCGCGCAGCAATTGAGCGAAGCCCGCCCCGTCGCGGCGGTATAAATGCAAGGGCGGTTCGCAATCGGAAGCCGTTGCGGCAGGCAGTGCGTGATCCTTCCGCAATTCGCGGTAATTATAGATCTCACCATTCGCGACCAAGGCGGCAGCACCGGCGAAGAACGGTTGATCGCCGGTCGCAAGATCTATGATCGCAAGGCGGGCTTGGGCGAGTGCGACATTGCCGGACACATGATGCCCCACGCCATCCGGCCCGCGATGCGCCAGCGCACGCGTGAGCGCTTCCAGCACCGTGGCCGAGGGTGAGGCGCCGGCGCGCAGCGCAAGCCCTGCTATGCCGCACATGGCGTCACGTCCTTCCCGCAGGCTTGAGTTCGGCCAGCAAGCGCTGCCAGCGCGACATCACCGGCGCCTCGGCAAAGCTGGTGGCGAAATGCGCGCGCCCGGCCGCACCAAGCGCTGCGGCGCGGGCGGGATTTTCAGCCAGCCCCGTAATAGCGGCGGCAAGGGCGGGCGCGTCTTCGCGCGCCACCAACAGGCCATCGGCGCCATCGCTGATCAATTCACTTGGGCCTTGTGCGGCGGCGGCTATCACGGGCTTCGCCGCAGACCAGGCTTCCAGCACGATATTGCCGAGCGGTTCATGGCGCGATGAACAAATAAACATATCCGCCGCTGCCAATAGCGCGCCGATATCGCGCCGCCAGCCCAGAAAGCTCACGCGATCTGTGATGCCAAGTTCTGCGGCCAAGGCGCGCAAGGCCGCTTCCTCTGGCCCCGCGCCTGCCAGATATAAATGCCCGCGCGGCAGCAGCGCGATGGCGCGCAGCAGCACATCAAAACCCTTATTGGGATGCAGCCGACCCATGGCCAAAAGCTTCGGTGCGCTCGATGGCACGGGCAGATCAGCGGGCGCTGCGCCGGAAAAATCATCAGCGAAATTGGGCAAATAATGCACGCGCTCTGCCGGCCAGCCCCGTGCTGCAATGCTGCGCACCAGATCATGCGTATTGGCCACCAGATGATCGCAATGGCGGAAATACTTCAGGTCGTAATAGCCACCGAAACGCCCGATCAGCGTCCAGGGGCCTTGCGGCGTGAAGCGCGCGGCGCGCTGCATCCAGGCCATGACAAGATCAGGCTTGAAATCCTGCAAGGCGCGCTGCACGCGCCGCTTGGTGAACAAATCCAGCGCGCCACCAAAGGCCAATTCCACTGGCTGCAAGCCCGCTTTGCGCAGCCTAGCGGCGCGTTCTGAATCACGCCGGATGATAGGCAGGGCAACATCGCCCGCGTGATGCAACGCGATGGTGGCGCGTTCGTAGAAGGCTTCAGCACCGCCAATCGGCGCGCCGGCCATAACCTGCGCAATCCTCATGGTTTCTGCCCACCATGGCGCTCCGGCTCCAGCCGCGCTTTCAGATAGGACAGCAGCGGAAAGGCGCCCGTGCAAAACGCCAGCAGCACACCCCAGGCGCCTTCGCGATAGCCCTTGCGGGAGACATAGGATTTGAAGACGCGGCTCACGAATCGGCGCAGATTGGCGCGCAGCGTGCCGATATCGCCGGAAGCAATCAAATCCGCTGCCTTGGCGGATGAGTATTTGTCCAGCCGGCGCAGCATGTCCGAAACATCGCGATCCACCAGATGCACCAGCGCGCCGGTCTTGATTGGTGGGCCTTGCTTGCCCACCCAATCCAGACCCGGATGCACACGCTGCGCGCGCCAGTGTTTCGCGCCGCGCTGAAAAAGGCGGGGGACCGATGTGGTGCCGAAACTGCCGGCCCAGCCGTAGCGCAACAGCCTCTCACCCACGTAATTGTCCACGGGCACTTGATGCCAGGCGAATGTACTGGTGGCGATGACGCGGCGGATTTCTGCGGTAAGCGCGCCATCCACGCGTTCATCTGCATCCAATTCCAAAATCCAATCGCCGGCGCAGGCGGCGATGCCGGCATTGCGCCTGTCCCCTTCCAATTCCCAAGCGCCTTCCAGCACAAGGGCGCCCGCTGCGCGGGCAAGTGCGGCGCTGGCATCTGTGGTGCGGTCCAGCACCACCACAATCTCATCAGCGAAGGCGGCGGAGGTGAGGCAATCGGGCAGGCGCGCTTCTTCGTTGCGCGCCACGATCAGGATGGAAAGCTTTGGGGTCACGCTGTCACCTCAGCGGCCTCGCCAAGTAGGGCCTTGGCGGCTTGCAGAACGCACGCCACGGGCAGATCTTCCATCGCCCCCTGGCCGGGTGGGCCATCGGCCAGCACGGCCTGCGCCTTGGGGCCGGCCGGGCCATACTCATCCGAAGGGGTTGGGCCAAACAGGCCAAGCGTCGGCGCACCAGCGGCGGCGGCCAGGTGCATCAGCCCGGAATCATTGCCGATGAAAATCGCGGCGCGCGCCAGCACCGCCGCCACCTCGGGCAGGTCAAGCTTGCCTACCAGGTCAAGCGCCTGGGGCAAGGCGGTCAGAACGGGGGTCGCCATGCTGTGCTCCTGATCCCCCGGCCCGCCCAGAATGGCAATCCCGGCGCCGGGCAGCGCCCCATCCGGCGCGGTGAGGCTGAGGGCGAGTTCCGCGAAGCGTTCCGCCGGCCAGACCTTGCGATGCCAATTCGCGGTTGGCCCCAAGACCAGCCAGGGGAGCCCTTCCGGCAGCAGCGAAGCCGCCCGCGCGACATCTTCCGGCGCCGTCCAGATTACCGGCAGCGGCGGCGGGGTCACCCCCAATAGCGCCGCCAAATGGGTCAGCCGATGCCCGGGGCGCCGCCCGCCCTGGATCACCCTGCGTTCGCGCGTCCAGAGCAGCCAGGCAATGGCGGAAGCGCGCAAATCCACCACCAAATCCCAGCGCGTGAAGGCAAGCGCGCCCCAGATTTCCAGCCAATGCAGCGAATAGCGCCGCTTTTCCACGGCAATCAGCCGTTCAAGCCGCGGCATCCGCCGAAACACACCCTCCGCCACCCGCCCGCAGACAATGGTGAAGCGCGCTTCCGGATGCGCCAGCATCAGGTGATCCAGCAAACCCGTGGACAGCACCGCATCGCCAATGCGGGTGGAGGAGATGAAAAGAATGCGCACCCGCGCGCCTTACCACTTCCGGCGCGCGAGGGGGAGGTTGCAGCGGCGCCCCAGGCGACACAGGTTTAGCCCATGAACATCGCGCTGCTGCCAGACCGTGCCGTTTTGGAGATCTCGGGGGAGGACCGTGTCGCCTTCCTACAGGGGTTGATTTCCAATGATGTGACCAAGGCGCGGGCAAATCAGGCGATCTGGGCCGCTTTGCTGACGCCGCAAGGCAAGTGGCTCGCGGATTTTTTCGTAATCGCCTCGGGCGATTTGCTGCTTTTGGATGTGGAAGCGGCGCAGCTTTCTATGCTGGCCCAGCGCCTTTCGCGCTTCAAGCTGCGCGCCAAGGTGGCGTTGCGTGATGCCTCGGCGGAGTGGCTGGTTCATGCCGCCTGGGGGGAAGGGGTGCCGCCCGAGGGGCTTGCGGCGCGCGACCCGCGCCTGCCGGAAGCGGGGTGGCGCGTGCTGTCGCCCGCTGGCCTGCCCACGCATGCCAGTGCCGAGGATTATGCCGCGCATCGGATTGGCCTTGGCTTGCCAGATGGGTCGAAGGATATGGAGGCCGAGAAATCCGTCCTGCTGGAAGGCGGCTTTGATGAGCTCAACGGTATTTCCTGGACCAAGGGCTGCTATATGGGCCAGGAACTGACCGCGCGGACGCGCTATCGTGGCTTGCTCAAGCGCCGGCTCGTGCCGGTGGCGATTGAAGGCACAGCACCTGAACGCGGCACCCCTATTCTGACGCCAAATGGCGCTGAGGCCGGGGAGATGCGTTCCAGCCTATGCGCGCAGGGCTTGGCGCTGCTGCGGTTGGAATGGCTGGATAAGGGGGCGCTGATAGCGGGCGGGGCACGGCTTACGCCGCAACCGCCTGCCTGGATGAAACTGCCGGAGGATAAGCCATGACCGAAGCAGATCACGGCCCAGGCGTGCGCCTGCCTCCGCCCGTGCTGGTGGGGGGCGTGCTGGCGGTGGCCTGGTTCGCGCATCTTTTCTTTCCGGTCCTGCTCGGACCGCCCTTGCCGAATTACGGCATGCTGGTGCTGTTTCTGGGGATTGGCCTGATCGGCTGGTCGCTGCTGGCGCTGGTGCAGGCGGGCAATGACCCAAGGCCGGATAGGCCCGATGCCGCGCTGGTGACGGCGGGGCCGTTCCGCTTCAGCCGTAACCCGATCTATCTTGGCTTTTTGGTGGTGGTGCTGGGCTTTGCGCTGCGTTGGGGAGATCTGTGGGGCTGGCTTGCTTTGCTCGCCTGCCATTTGGCGCTGGATCGGCTGGTGGTAACGAAGGAGGAAACCTACCTCGCCACGCGTTTCGGCGCCGCTTATGAGGGGTATCGCAAGCGCGTCAGGCGCTGGGTTTAACCGCGCGCCGCCAAGGCCCGCGCCAGCCGGTCGAATTCTGCCACCGTAAGCGTCTCCCCCCGCCGATCCCCGGCGATGCCGGCCTGGTCCAATAGCGCCTCGGCCCCGCCAAGCGTCTTCAGCGCCCCGCGCAGCATTTTGCGCCTCTGCCCGAAAGCAGCGGCGGTGAGTTTTTCCATGGCGGCGAATAGCGCGGGCGGAGGGTCTTCCGCATGCGGCGTGAAGCCCACAACAGCGGACCAAACCTTGGGCGGCGGGCTGAAGGCACCAGGCGGCAGGCGCAGCAGGAAGTCGCAGCGGCAGCGCCATTGGGCAAGCACCGCAAGCCGCCCATAGGCCGGGGTGGCGGGGGCTGCCGTGATGCGTTCCGCCACTTCAAGCTGGAACATCAGCGTCATGCCCTCAAGCGCCGCAGCACCACGCAACCAGCGTATCAGCAAGGGGCTCGCGACATTATAGGGCAGGTTGGCGATGATGCGCCGGGGCGCGGGCAGGGCAGCGGCGGGTTCAACGCCAAGCGCATCGGCTTCCAGCACGCGTAGCCGTGCGGGATAGGCCGAGACCAATTCCTGCAAGGCAATCACGGCGCGCGAATCAAGCTCCACCGCCAGCACCGATGCGGCGGCACTTTCCAACAGCGCACGCGTCAGCCCGCCCGGCCCTGGCCCCACTTCCAGCACATGCCGCCCCGCAAGATCACCGGCCAAGGCGGCAATGCGCACGCAGATATTGGGATCAAGCAGGAAATGCTGACCAAGCGCCTTGCGCGCATCAAGCCCATGCCGCGCGATGGTGTCGCTAAGGCTGGGTAGCCCCATTTTGGTCACGCCATCAGCCCGCGCGCGCGGCGTTGTTCGTGCGCATCTCAATCTGGGCGCGGCGGCGCAAATCACGCTGCAATTGGCGGGACAGCAATTCAACCCGATCCCGCAGCAGGATTTCGCGCGCCTGTTGTGGATTGGCTTCCGCCATATTGCGGGTTTCCCGCGCGCACACCATGAAAATCAGCGCGCCATCCATGGAAATGATCGGCTGGGTTGCACGCCCAATCGGCAGGCTGCCCAGCAGATCGCGCAATTCAGGCGGGGTGATATTGTCAAGACGAACCGGCCCGGGATCGGCGGGGCGTGGGCTGCCGCGCGCGGCGGCATCCATCGCCTCACAGCCGCGGGCTTGGTCGGACAATGTTTGCGCGCGTTGCAACTGCGCCAATTGTTGCGCGGTGGGCGCCTGCGGGTTCACCTGACCTTCAAAGGGCAGGAAGACTTGGCGCATATTCATGATGGTTGCCATGTCGCGGCCTGAAACGCGCCGGTCGCGCAGCATGACGATTTCAAAGCCGCCGGGCACGCGAATGGGGTTGCTGATGGCGCCTTCGGGCATTTGCTTCACGATGCTTGCCACCGCCGGATCAAAACGATCCCCCGTCATCCAATCCATCGCCCCGCCCTGGATCGCGGATTGCGATTGGCTGAATTGCGCCGCCACCATCGGGAAGGGCACACCCTGGCGGAGACGCTGGATGACATCGGTCACGAAGCGTCGTACCTGCGCTTCCTGGCCGGGATTTTCGACAGGAATGAAGATTTCGGAGACCAGGAATTCGGGTTCACCAAGCCGCGCGCGCTGCGCAGCCAGAAATTCATTCACCTCGGCTTCTGGAATATTTGCCTGTTCCCCAAGCATGCCACGCAATAGCCGCGCCCACCCGATCTGTGCGCGGATTTGGTCATACAAAACGCGCGGTTCGATACCGGCCCGGCGCAGATTCTGCACCACACCGCCGGGCGGCAGCCCATTGCGGCTTTCAATATTGGCGACCGAGCTTGCAATATCCTGATCCGTCACAAGGATGCGCCGGCGGCTGAGTTCCTGGATGCGAAGCCGCTCATCAATCAAAAGGCGCAGGATCTGATCCCCACCTTGCGCGCCGGCATCTCCGGTCATGCCGGCGGAAAGCGCCAGCAGGCGGCGGCGGCTTTCGACTTCGCTTCGCGTCACGACGTCGCCATTAACGACAGCGACGATACTATTCACGCTGCCGCCTGTGGCTTGCGCCAGGGCAGGCCTTGGGGCCGCATGCATCAGCAAACCCGCCAGCAACGCCAGCGCCAGAAGGGGCTTTTGGAAAACGGACACGGCGAGCATCAACGCCTCCTTAAAGCATTTTCAAGCCAAGTGGAATCACTTGGCGGCTCGGAAAATGTGACCAAACAAAACTTTAGCCGGCGTTTTCGGTGCGCGAGGATGAGCGGAAAACGCATTGAATTTGCTGCCTGTGGCGGGCGGGGTAGCGCAACTGCTCATAGAGCCCTCAATCCGAAATCGCCAATGGTCTTGAAGCCAAAGCGGAACAGCAACATGGTGGCCCCTGGGTAAAAGTCGCCCGTTGCAGGATCTTCAGCATAGCGCTTGACGAAACGGGTTTCAAAAATGAAGCACTCATCCTCATACATCGCCGAAACACCCAAGGCCACCGGGCGATTGAGTTGGACATCCTGGCGGCTAAAGGCGCTGACTTGCCAAAAGCCAAGGCGCTGCCTGGCACCAAGATAAACTTCCTCGCGCTGTGCAACAGGATTGAGAAAGGGCATGGGCGGCGCCTGCAAATAGCCAAGGGTGAAGCCTGTATCATTGGTCGGGCGCAGCGTGGCGCTGACATCATAGGCGCGGGCGGCGAAGCTCTCCCCACCGCGGCGGGCGCGGCCGGTCAGATCAATCCAGGAACTTGGCCTGAAGGTCAGTCGGCTCACCCAATCAGAGGCGCGATTTTCCAGGCCACTATAGGGGTAGAAGGGACCGCCATCATCCTGAACGCGGAAGGATCGCCCGACCACAGCTTCAAGCTGGCGATCTTCCGGCAGGAACCAGGCACCACGCAACGCCATATCTGCGCGCGTGCCGCCTTCCTGCCGATCACGCCCGGTGAAGCGGTTGAGTGAGAACAGATTGGCATCCGTGAAATCAAAGACGATGCTGTCTTCATTCGGAATGCGGTATTGGCTGCCGGTCATGGGGCCAGTCACCAATTGGACGCGCGGTTCAATCACCTGGCGGCCCCAATCGCCCCCATCGCGCAAGAAGGGCATACGCCAATCCAACGCCGCCCGGATATTGGCGGCGGCATTTTGCCCATTGGCATCACCCTTCGCGAAATTGGGGGCAAGGTTGATATCCTCAAAATCATAGGCCGCCAGATCGCTTTGGGCGCGCAGCGTCCAGATGCCCCCCAGATCATCCATCCGCGGCAGGGCATAGCCGATACGCGACGAAGCACGGCGGGTGCTGGTGCCGGTACCGCGAAAGACAGCGAAATTCCAAGTATCTAACGTGAAACGCCCACCTAGAGAATCTTCCGGCGATTCCCAATCGGCGTAGATATTGGGTAGCACGAGTGGAATGCGGCTGATGTCATCGGTCCGGCGCAGGCCCTGATAGGCGCGGGCATCAAACCGCGCAAAACCCTCAGGCCCCCAGAAGCCTTCGGTGAAAAGCGTTGTCGGCAGAACGCGCTGCGCCCCGTAGCGATAGATGCGGAGGTATTGTTCGGAGCTGGCGCGGTTAAGGTCGAACCCGGCGCGCCAGGTTTCATCCAGCGAAAAGCGGCCCTTGGCGAAGATATGGCCCGCAAAACCTTCTTCCGTACCGTCGCGGCCATCAAGATAGCCAGCGGAACTCAACACTTCAATCTCACCATTGTTGAAGCGCCGACGGTAATCCAGCCCAAGATTCGGCGCGACACGGGTCGAGGTGGTGGGCCGCAGGACCAATTCCTGAGTTTCATCAATCGCCCAGTAATAGGGAGTTTCGATGAACCCGCCGAGGTATCCGGTGATCCCGAAGCTTGGGCTCAGGAAACCGGATTGCCGCGCTGCCGATCCATCCGGATGCTGGAAATAGGGCAACCAGATCACCGGCACGCCCGCCATGTCGAGCGAGGCACCACGATAGCGCACCTGCTGTTCCGTGCGATCCAAGGTAGCAGTACGCGCGCGCAATTGCCAAATGGGCGGCGCCAGCGGGTCATCCTTGCAAGGTT
Organism: Roseomonas sp.; assembly: GCA_020249145.1. Classification (GTDB taxonomy): domain Bacteria; phylum Pseudomonadota; class Alphaproteobacteria; order Acetobacterales; family Acetobacteraceae; genus Neoroseomonas. The sequence goes on from JADCGF010000011.1 coordinate 167,989, forward strand.
CACAAGCCGTATAGACAACCCGCGCCAAATCGAAGATCGAACCACTCGTTCGCCGCGCGCCACTTGCCGCAATACGGCCATTTTGCAGCAGATAGCCGCGCAGGCCTTCCAAAACACCATCGCGCATCTGATTGGAAAGGACTGCGCTCTCTGCGAAAAAAACCTGCCCGTCCGCTTCAATCAGCTGCACATTGCCGCGTGCGGTTGCAACACCTGTATTGCGGTTATAGGTCAGCTCATCCGCACGCAGGATGCGCCCGCCTTGGAAGGCTTCTACCTGGCCACGCGCCACCACCAGGGCGGCGTTTTGGTCGTATTGCACTTCATCGGCGGTGAAGGTGACCGGCGCATTCTGTGGCGGCGCCGCGGGTGCGGCAGCAGCGGGCGCAGCTGTGCCCCCCGGCAGGCTGGGTGCCACCGAAGCGGGCGGGGCGATCGGTGGCAAAAACGGAGCCTGCGCAAATCCCACACTCGGGGCCAGCGCCAAGACGAGAAAGCCAAGAATTCTTCCAGCCCGGCGCGACATTCTACCCGTCCTCAAGATGCAGCAGCAGGGCTGCCGCCAATAGGAAACCGGCACCCGCCGGCGCCCAGGCCGCCAATACCACAGGCAAACTACCCGCTTCACCAAATTCGCCGGTGATCTTGTCCAGCACGAAAAGCGCAAAGCCAGCGCTGACCCCGCCCGCGATCATGCGCGCCACGCCACCGCGCCGGGCAGAACGCATGGAAAACCCGGCCGCGAGTAGCGCCATGGCAATGGCAAGCAAGGGCAGCGCCAGCAGGGATTGGAAATGCAGGCGATGGCGAATGGCGGAAAAACCGGCATTTTCCAGAATCGTGATGAATTCCGGCAGGGCCCAAAGACTGAGCGTATCGGGGCTGGCAAAGGAATTCTCGATCCTTTCGGGGGTCAATTCGGTCGGGAAATCCAGGCTCTGCGGCGCGCCCGCCACGCGATCCGCGCCAAAAACCCTGGCACCATCAAAGCGCCAGCGCCCAGGCTGGAGCAAGGCCGATGTGGCTTCAATGCGTGCCAATGGGCGATCTTCTGCCGAAAGGCGCCAAACGCTGACCTCGGCCAGGCGGAGCACTTCATTGGGTTGCATTTCCCGCGTCACAACAGGCCGGCCTGAGATGATCGCCACACCCTGGGGCTGCAGCCCATCATCAGCCTGACGCAGCCAAAGCCTGCCACCGGCCAAAGCCGTGATACCGCCGACATTGCGCAGATAAAGCTGATCCAGCCGTTCCGCGCGTGCCAGCATGGCCGATGACAAGGGCGAAAGCGCCATACTGGCGCCAAGCCCCAGCAGCAAGGCCACCAGCACCGGCCCGGCCAGAAAGCCCCAGGCGGAAATCCCTGCCGCGCGCGCCACCACCAATTCAGAGAACCGCGTCAGCCGCCAAAAGGCGATAATGCCGCCCAGCAGCACGGCAAAGGGCAGAATCTGCATGGCAACATAAGGAATGCGGAGTGCCGCGATTTGCGATACAAGAGCGAAATTGGCCTCAGGCCTGGTTGCAGCGCGGCGCAGCAATTCAATCAGGTCAAACAGCGCCACCAGCATCGAAAGCGCCAGCACCATCAGCAGCGTCATACCGGCAAAGCGCCGCGCCACATAAGCCATAAGCGTGATGGGCAGCTTCATGGCAGCGCCCCACGCGGCGGAGCCCTGCGCGGCTGGCCGGGGGCACCGGCAAGCCACCAGGCGGAAATCACGCCCGGCAGGATGGCATGCAGCCAGATCAGCCAGATCAGCCCATCGCGCCGCATTGCCGCATTGCTGATGGTCAGGCCAAGCGCCAGCAGCGCCACCATGACACCAATGCCAAGCACCACACCGAAACCGCCGCCATGGCGGCGGAATTGCCCGGTCAGCGCCACCGCCAGCCCGACCAGGGCAAACGAAAGCGCGGTCAGCGGGCTTGCCATGCGCTGATGCGCCTCCGCCCGGAAGCGCCTGAGTTCGCGCGGGCGCAAACCCTCAGCCGAATCGGGGTCCAGCAATTCGGCAATCGAACGTTCGCGGCTGTCGCGGCTGCGCGTTTCCTCATTGCGCGCCACGCGGGCCAGATCAACGCTGTTTTCGGAAAAACTTAGCACGGTCAGCCGCGGGGGCGCGCCCGATGCGCCTTTTTCCATCTGCTGACGCACACCATCATAAAGCGTCACGCGCGGCCCATCCGGCCCCTGCCCGATGCGCCCGGCTTGCGCCAGGATAGTCACCGCGCCGCCGGCTTCGCGCTGGTCATGCACCATAATCCCGCGCAGCGTGCCATCGGCGTCGCGCTTGCGGGCATAGACAGTAAGATCATTGCCGAGGGTGGAGAAAACCCCTTCCTGCACCAGCACGCCCACCAATTGATTGCGGATTTCGAATTGCCATTGCCGGAAGGCGGTGTGGCTGAGCGGCACCAGCCAGAAATTCAACAGGGCCATGACGGCGACAACCAAAAGCCCTAGCGCCAATGCAGGGCGCGCGATTTGCCAATTGGAAAGCCCCGCCGCACGCATCACCACCAATTCACGGTCCCCGGCCAGGCGCAAATGCACAAAGAGCATCACGATGAAGGTCGTGATCGGCAGGATGACCGAAAAGAAGGATGGCAATAACAGGCTGGTCAATTCGAAAAATACCGCAAGCGACAGCCCGCGATCCAGCACCAATTCGATGAATCGCAAGGATTGCGTGAGCCAGACAAGCGCCGCCAGTCCCACCGTTACGGCAAGCAGGGCCAGGGCAAGCTGGCGGAACAAATAGCGATCGAGCAGGGTCATCGGCCAGGTCACCCTACCCGCTTGGCGCCAATGCCGAAAGCGGCTTCAGGGCAGCACCTTGCCCGGATTCATCAGCCCCTTGGGGTCCAGCGCGGCCTTGATTTGCCGCATCACGGCCAATTCGGCGCCACCGCGCCATGCTTCCATCATATCGGTCTTGAGCTGCCCGATACCGTGTTCCGCGCTGAAGGACCCGTCCAAATCCCGCACCACCCCGTTCACGCAATCCATGATGTCATGGCTGCGCGCCAGGAAAGCCGCCGGATCGGCGCCTTCGGGCTGGACCAGATTCACATGGATATTGCCATCCCCCATATGGCCGAAGGGCATGGGGCGGATGCCGGGAATAAGGCGCCGGCAGGCATCCGATGCGCGTTCGATCAATTCCGGCACGCGCGAGACAGGGACGGAAACATCATTCTTCACCGATGCGCCCGCCTTGCGCTGCGCTTCGGTATGTTCTTCGCGAATGCGCCAAAGGGCAGCGCGCTGCGCTTCGCTTTCCGCCAGCACGGCATCCAGCACTTCGCCCTGCTCCATCGCCGGCGCCAGCACCTGTTCCGCGAGGCCGCGCAAATCCGCATCCGGCCTGGTGGAGGCCAGATCAATCAGCGCGTAATGCTGGGCGCGTTCAGCCAGCGGCAGCGTCACGCCGGGGATCAATTGCACGGTCAGGTCAACGCCATCGCCCGACATATATTCGAAGGCGCGGATCGCGCTTTCGTCATTGTCACGAAAGCGGCGAAACAGCCCAAGCGCGGCAGCGGCATCGCGGACTGCGGCGAAAATCACCTCATTGGCGCGAGGGCGGGCGAACAGCTTAAGGACGGCGGCGGTGATGATGCCAAGCGTGCCCTCGGCCCCCACAAAAACATGGCGCAGTGCGTAGCCGGTATTGTCTTTGCGCAGGCGCCGGAGGCCATGCCAGATGCTGCCATCGGGCAGTACCACTTCAAGCCCCAGCATCAATTCCCGCGCATTGCCGTAGCGCACGGTGTTATTGCCGCCGGCATTGGTGGAAAGTACGCCGCCGATCATGGCCGTGCCTTCGCCACCGAAGCTAAGGGGGAAAAGGCAGCCGGCAGCCGCAGCCGCTTCCTGCGCGGTTTTCACCACCACACCCGCCTCGGCTGTCATGGTCATATCCACCGGGTCAAGGTCGCGGATGCGGTTCATGCGCGCCAGCGAGACAATCACGGTGCGCCCGGAAGCATCCGGCGTGGCGCCACCGACCATGGAGGTATTGCCCCCCTGCGGCACAATGGCGATGCCGGCGCCGGCGCAAAGCCTGACTGCTTCGGCCAATTCGGTGGTGTTGGCGGGACGCAGCAGCGCCAAAGCCAGGCCCTGATACAGGCTCCGCCAATCGGCCAAAGCGGGGGCGAGGTCGGAGGCATCGGTTAGCAGCCCGGCGGGGCCGAGCAGGCTGGCAAGTGCGGGGGGAAGGGAGGGTGAATCGGCCATGGGCCGTTGAAACGCCCCAGCCCCGCGCGGTCAAGCGCCAATCGGTTAACGTCCTGATCCCTTCTGGCGATCAGTCATTCTCAATTTGGCGGTCAGGCCGGCGCGCTTCGTAGTCATGGACAGCCAATTGCTTGCCAAGCGGCGAGGCGCGGATGCCTTCCGCCTGCAGCAGCGCGGCCTGTCTTTCAACACCGCCAGGTAGCTTCGGGTTGAGAAAGCCGCCCTTGCGCAGCACGCGCCACCAGGGCGTGAGTTCCCCCGGCGGCACGGCAAGCGCGCGGCGTTCCTCTGCGGCACGGGCTGACATATTGGCGAAAATGGCGGTCGAGACCGGGCAAGCCACCGCCACCTGATGGCGGCGCGCGAGTGCGGCGCGGAGATCATCCAGCGTGATGACTTCACCCCATTTCAGCTTCCGGATGAGGGCATCCACCTCGGCGGGGCTGGAGACGACCATGGCGCCGCCCTTCGCTTCCGCATAGCCTGGCGCGCCGCGCGGAATTATATGAACGATACGCGGCATGCGTCCGCTATTCAGGTGATCAATCGCTGATTTTTTCTTGGGCATGCTGCTTTTCCCCTGATCCTGTGCACAATCGCTCACTAGGCGCTATCGCGGGATGGATTGATTGGGAATAAGGCGTTTTAATTCTTCCTTTGGCCAATTTGGCAGGTTGCTGTTTTCGAAGCCAGATTGGCGATAATGGCGACAGCGCTTCGGGTGGGGGGGCGATCATTTCCGCTACGCATATGCTGCGCAAGCCCAACAGGCTTACTCTGCTTGACAGCCTTTCGCCGCCTGCCGAGGCTTTTGCCTTCCGACACACCCCGCCCCGGCAGGAGCCGAAGCCTATGCCGCTTGTGACAATCACGCTTGCGAAGAGAGAACCAGCGACATCACCAGAAAAGAAAGCCCAACTCATCGCCGGGGTGACAGATTTGCTGGTGGCAACGCTCGGTAAGCGCGCCGAAGATGTTGTTGTGCTCATTGAAGAAGTTGATCCGGATAACTGGGGCCAGGGCGGCATCACCGCGACAGAGTTAAGGCGGCGACGCGCCAAAACCAGCAATCAAAAGGATACAACACCGTGACCGCTGCGCTGGATGGGCTGATTGTTCTGGATCTTACGAGTTTTCTCTCCGGCCCCTATTGCACCATGCTGCTGGGTGATCTCGGCGCTGATGTCATCAAGGTGGAACGCCCCGATGGCGGCGATGATGCGCGACGCATGCCGCCCTTTGTGGATGGTCGCAGCCAGCCCTTCGCGGTTTGGAACCGCAACAAACGCAGCATCACGGCAGATTTGAAACAGCCAGAGGATGTCGAACTGGTCCGCCAATTGGCCCTCCGCGCCGATGTGCTGGTGGAAAATTTCCGCCCCGGCACTTTGGCCCGGCTTGGGCTGGGGTGGGAGGCGCTGAGTGCCGCCAATCCGCGCCTGATCTGGTGCGCGATTTCAGGTTTCGGCCAGACGGGACCTTGGGCGGATCATGGTGGCTTGGATATGATGGCGCAGGGTATGTCGGGCCTGATGGCCGGCAATGGTCCGCCTGATGGCGAACCGTACCGCCTGCCGATTGCCATTACCGATGTCACGGCGGGGATGTTTTCCGCGCTGTCCGTACTGGCCGCCTTGCAGGCGCGCGAAAAAACAGGGCAGGGCCAGCGCATTGATCAATCCCTGTTTGAAGCGGGCGTGGCGCTTGGCGTTTATGAAGCGGCGCATGTTTTCGCCCATGGCACGCGCCCTTCGCGGCTTGGTCAATTGCATCGCGGATCGGCGCCCTATCGCGTGTTTCAAACCGCCGATGGCTACATCACGCTGGGCGCTTCCAAGGAGAAATTCTGGCAGGCGCTATGCGGCATTATCGAACGGCCGGCACTGGCCACCGATCCGCGCTTCAAGACCAATGCGGATCGTGTCGCGAACAACGCCGTGCTGATCACGATTTTGCAGGATATTCTGGCGCAACGCCCAAGCGCCGAATGGCTGGCGGCACTTGGCAAGGCCGGCATCCCATCTGAACCCGTGCTGTCTTATGATGAAGCCTTGGCCCATCCCCAGGGCCAGGCGCGCGGCCTGGCGCAGGTTTTCGAAGACCCCGAACGCGGGCCGATCCAGCATCTGGCGCCGCCCTTGCGGCTGGAGGGCACGCCGGCGCGCATCTCCCGCCGCGCCCCCGATCTGGGCGAGCATAACGCCGAAATACGCGCCTGGCTCGCGCAAAAAGCTTGACGCGGCGGGGGCGAAAATTGTCTGATTTTCGCGGGATTTTCGTGCCGTGCCTTGCCGAGTGGTCGGCCTGCCGACCGCTATTGGGCCCGTCCGGGAAAACCGGAAAACGCGGTGGCGCCGCCGCCGCCACAAAAAAGGGGCTCGCGTTATGCCGAATGGCACTGTGAAATGGTTCAATGCCACCAAGGGCTTTGGCTTCATCCTGCCCGATGGCGGTGGCAAGGATGTGTTCGTGCATATCACCGCCGTGCAGAAGGCGGGCATGCAGGGGCTCAAGGAAAACCAGAAGGTCAGCTTCGATGTGGCCGAGGAACGCGGCAAGCCGGCGGCGATCAATCTGAAAGCTCTATAAGGCTGGCTGCGCGCTGGAAACTGGCGCTTGATGCGGTGTGGGGTTCTCAGCCCAATCCATGCCGGCGAAGCTCTGCGCCAAGTCGCCCCGTGATGAAAAAGAAGAACATGCGAAAATCCGCGATCAGCGACCAGATCGGGTGGCGGAAGGTTGCGGGGCGGTTTTTCTCGACAAGATAATGCCCGATCCAGGCGGGGCCATAGCCGCAAATCAGCGCCACCAGCAACAGCCAGTCATTGCCGGAAATCAGCCCGAACATGAACAGCAAAAGCCCCGCACCGGTGCCCGCGAAATGCAGCACGCGGGTTACGGGTTTGGCGTGTTCGCTCAGGTAATAGGGCCAGAATTCCGCGAAGCTTTTGAAGCGCTCATTCATCCCGCTGCCGCCTTCACGTCTGCCTCCGGCGGCACCAGCGCCTTTTCCAGCGCGGCGCGCAGCCCGGTCAGTTTGCGTTCATTTTCAACCTTGAGCCCGAAAACATCCTTCACGTAAAACACGTCAATCGCGCGCACCCCATAGGTGGTGATATGGGCTGAGGCAATCTGCATGCCCTGATCGCTCATGGCCGCGGTCACATCATGCAATAGCCCGGGGCGGTCGCGGCCATTCACCTCGATCACCGTGTGCGTATTGGAAACGTGATTATCTATCACCACGCGCGGCGGCACCGTCACGGCGCGCAGCCGGGCCGGTTCGCGTTTCAGCTTGCGGATTTCATCACGGAGCCTAAGGCTCCCCGAAAGTGCCTGTTCCACCAATACGGAAAGCCGCGCCAAGCGATGCGGTGCCTCCAAGGCGCCGCCCTGATGGTCCTGCACCCAGAAGGTATCCAGTGCCATGCCATCCGTCATGGTATGAATGCGCGCATCCACAATACTCGCCCCCGCAACAGCCAAGGCGCCCGCGATTTTGCTGAAAAGCCCGGGATGGTCGGTGCAATAGACTGTTACCTCGGTCACCGCGCGATTTTCCAGAACCCGCGTCTGCACCGTGAGCGGCGCCTTGGTGGCGCGCGCTTCCTGGATCATCGCCGCATGGCGCGCATGGGTCTCAGGATCGAAGGAAAGCCAATAGCCGGGGTAACCCAGGCCAAGGAAGTGATCCACTTCCGTACGCGGATGCCCAGCCAGCAGCTTCGCCGCCGCTTCCTTGGCGCGGGCCACGCGCACATCGCGTTCCGGCACGGAAAGCCCGCCCGCAAGCACTTCGGCCACGCGCCAGTAAAGTTCGCGCAGCAGGGTCGCTTTCCAGCCATTCCAGACCTTGGCGCTGACCGCGCGCATATCAGCCACCGTCAGCACCAAAAGCAGGCGCAACCGTTCCGGGCTTTGCACAATCTCGGCAATGTCCAGGATGGTTTTTGGGTCTTCGATATCGCGGCGGAAGGCGGTTTCGCTGATCAGCAAATGATGCAGCACCAGCCATGAAACGGTTTCGGTCTCCTCAGGCGTCAGGCCAAGGGCAGGGCAGATATGCAGCGCCAATTCCGCGCCTAATTCGGAATGATCACCCCCACGCCCCTTCGCCGCATCATGCAGCAGCATCGCGACATAAAGGGCGCGGCGCGATTGCACCTGGCCGATCAATTCACTCGCGACAGGGGCAATTTTCGTGAGTTCACCGCGTTCCATCGCGCCCAGAACACCAATCGCCTCGATCGTGTGCTCATCCACGGTAAAGACATGATAGGTATCGAATTGCATCAGCCCGACAACACGCTGCCAATCGGGCAGAAGTGCCGCGATCAGCCCGGCTTCGTTCAACATCCGCATCCAAATATGCGGGTCCTTGCCGGAAAGGATATCAAGGAACTCCGCACTCGCCGCCGGGTCGCCGCGCAGCCGTGCAAGGTGCCGCGCATGACGAATGATGGCGCGGAAGGCGAGCGGATGAATCTCCAAGCCCCGATCCCGCGCAAGACGAAAGATGCGGAGCATCAGCACCGGTTCGACCGTGAAATCAAAGCCAGGGGCGGCAATGATCTTGCCGTCTGCCAAAGCAAAACCCGCTTCGGTCAGGGCCTTGTCTGGGGCAGGGAGCACGGCGGGGCGGCCAAGCGCCGCGCGCATGATGGCCGGTTCCAGAATGCGCGTAAAGCGCGCCACATCACGCACCGTCAGGAAGAAATGCTTCATGAAGCGTTCAACGCCATCCTGAAGCCCGCGCCGCGTATAGCCCATGCGGGCGCCCACCACCGGCTGCAAATCAAAGGTCAGGCGTTCTTCCGCGCGGCCCGTGACAAGGTGCAGGTGAAAGCGCACCGTCCACAGAAAATCCCAGGCGCGGCGAATGGCGCGCGCTTCACTCGCGGTCAGCAAACCGCCGCCGGGGCTATCAGGCCCGACCAATTCCGGCATGCGCTGCACATTGAAGGCATAGCGCGCCAGCCAATAAAGCGTTTGCAGATCGCGGAGCGCCCCTCGCCCTTCCTTGACATGGGGTTCCACCACATAAGGGCTATCGCCATAGCGGCGATGGCGCTTTTGCCGTTCGGCAAGCTTCGCTTCCAGAAAGGGTTTCAGCCCGGTGCGTGCGCGCGCGGTGCGAAATGCCTCATCAAATCTTGCAAAAATCGCAGGATCACCGGCAACCAGCCGCGCATCCAAAAGCGCGGTCATCACGGTCGCGTCGCGTTTCGCTTCCTGCAAACATTCGCTGCGCGATCGCGTGGCATGCCCAACCTTCAGCCCCAGATCCCAGAGCAGATAGAGCATGAACTCAACCGCCTTTTTGCCCCGCGGACCCATGCTGTTGTCGGTCAGGAACAGCAGATCAATATCGGAAAACGGCGCGAGTACGCCGCGGCCATAGCCGCCCGTTGCGACCAGCGCGTGGGATTTCTCGCCACGATCAGCCGGGTGCAGCGCTTCAGTGTAGCGGTGAATGCCAATCATCAGCGTATCGGTCAGCGCCGCCAACCAGCGTGCCGCGGCAAGGCCCGATAACTCGCGCGCCTCAAAGGCTTCCTGTACGCGCGCCTGAATGCGCCCCAAATGCCGGCGCAATAGCGCAAGCGCAGCATCGCGCGGAATGGGCTGACCTTCCGGCAGCAATTCCGTCAGCAAATCTGCCAGCACCAAAGGCTGTTCAGAAACAATGCCAGGAATCTTGGCCCCGTGCCGGGGCGGCGCGGGGGTAGTTTCGGGGAATGCCTTGGTGAGACTCATTACTGTCACATTATCGTGTCCGGCGACGCTGCGACAGTCTCCAAAAGCGATTTAACGCGGTAGAGAAACTCCTGCGCTTCTCGCGGGCTGAGTGTATCAGGATCAAGTCTTGCAAGCGCTTCCAGGGCAGGGTGGCCCGGCTGCGGGGTAGGGCCGGGGCGGGCGAAAAGCGGCATTTCCTCGGCCAGGGGGTCCAACCCCTTGGCACGAGCCTCAAGGGAAGCAAGCACCGCCTCCGCCCGGCGCAGCACCTCACGCGGGACACCGGCGAGTTTCGCGACATGCAGCCCCCAGGATTTCTCCGCGGCGCCGGGGCCGACGCTATGGCGGAAAATCACCTGCCCGCGCCATTCGCGCACCTGCATGGTGGCAAGCGTAAGTTCCGGCAGCTTCGCCGCCAGCGACGTCAATTCATGGAAATGGGTCGCGAAAATGGTGCGGCAGCGAATACGGTCATGCAAGGCTTCCAGCACCGACCAAGCGATGGCGAGCCCATCCCAGGTGGCGGTGCCGCGCCCGACTTCGTCCAATACCACCAGGGATTGCGCGCTGGCCTGGTTCAATATCGCCGCCGTTTCGGCCATTTCCACCATGAAGGTGGAACGCCCGCCGGCAATGTCATCCGCCGCACCAACACGGGAAAACAGCCGATCCACCAAGCCAAGCCGCGCCGACTCCGCAGGCAGGAAAAGCCCGGCCTGCGCCAGGATCACAAACAGCGCGTTTTGCCGCAGATAGGTGGATTTGCCGGCCATATTGGGGCCGGTCAGCAGGCAAAGCCGCTGCCCGGCAGACAGATCACACTCATTGGGCACAAAGGCCGGGCCGCGGGCGCGGGCAAGGGCTGCTTCCACCACCGGATGCCTTCCGGCCTTGATGGCGAAATCCGGCTTTTGCGTGATTTCCGGCTGGCACCAGCCGCCGCCCGCCGCCAATTCCGCGCCTGCCGCATGCACATCCAATTCCGCCATGGCGGCGGCGGCGGCGGCGATGCCGGGCGCGGCATTCAGGCAAAGCTTTCGCAGATGCTGCGCGACCATGCGTTCGCGCCGCGCAGCCTGGTCGCCCGCTTCCGCCACCTTGCGGTCAAGCTCCGCCAGTGCCGCGCAGGTGAAGCGCATCGCATTCGACATGGTCTGGCGATGGATGGGGCAATTGGGGCCTTCGGGGATCGCGGCGCGCAGCAATTTCTCGCCGGCGGCCAAGGGCATTTCCGCGAGAAAGCCGAATTGCTGATGGTGACGGATACGCAAAGCCGCCACGCCCCAAGCCTGCGCCAAATCCAATTGCAGCGCGGCAATGGCATCGCGCCCACCATCACGGAGCCGCCTTAGCGCATCCAATTCGCCGTCATAGCCGGGTGCGATCAGCCCGCCATCTTCCAGCCGTGCCGGCAGGGTTTCGGCAAGTGCCCGCTGCAATTCCGCTTGCGGTGAGGCTTCCGGTACCAGCGCGCCGCGCGCTGCCTCGATCAATGCAGGTTGCAGGCCGCCGGCGGCATCAAGCGCTGCGGCCATTGCTTCGGCCCGCGCCAGCCCATCGCGAATGGCGGCCAGATCACGCGGCGCAAACCGATCAAGCGATAGCCGCGCCAAGGCCCGCGCCATATCGGGCGAGCCTTTCAACGCCGCCCTTAACGCCGCCCGTTCCGAAGGGGCGGCGAGCATCCAGCCCACTGCCTCATGCCGCGCCAGAATGGGTGCGGCTTCCGCAAGCGGGGAGGCAAGGCGCGCGGCCAATTCCCGCGCCCCGGCGGCGGTCACGGTGCGGTCCACGGCGGCGAGCAGGGAATGGCGTGCCTCCCCCCTTTCGCTTTTCAGGATTTCCAGGGATCGGCGTGTGGCGGCATCCATCTGCAACAAGCCGCGCCCACCCATGGGGCTGGGGGGAGCCAGGCGCGGCAGGGCGCCCGCCTGGGTTGCGCGCACATACTCCAACGCCATGGCAGCGGCGGCCATTTCTTCCGCGCTGAAACTGCCAAACCCATCAAGGGTTGAGACATCAAAAGCCTCGGCAAGGCGCCGTACGGCATCGCGCGGTGGGTCAAGCGGCGTGATGCGCGCGCCCACTTCACCTTCAAATACCCCTTCCGGGGCGAGGATTTCGGCGGGCTCCAGCCGCGCCAGCAAGGCCTGGATGTCACCACGCGGCAGGGATTCGGTGCCGAAGGCACCAGTTGAAACGTCAAGCCAGGCGGCGCCCACTCGGTCCTCCAAGGGCGCCAGCGCCAAAAGCCAGGCGGGGCGCGCGGCTTCCAGCAGGGTTTCTTCCGTGACCGTGCCGGCTGTGACCAACCGCGTGATGTCGCGCCGGATGGTGGGCGCCTTGCGTGCCTTGGCCTGTTCCGGCGTTTCCATCTGATCACAAATGGCAACCCGAAAACCTTGGCGGATCAGCCGCGCCAGATAGCCTTCATGCGCATGGGCCGGCACGCCGCACATGGCGACTTTCTGGCCGCGATGCTCCCCCCGGAAAGACAGCGCGATATCCAAGGCAGCGGCGGCGGCCTCGGCGTCGGCGAAGAAAAGCTCGTAAAAATCCCCCATGCGGAAAAACACCAGCGCATCCGGATGCGCGGCCTTGGCGGCGAACCATTGCGCCATGGCGGGTGTGGCACCGGCGGCATCGGGAATCGGGCCTGTTGGGACTTGGGCGGGGGGCATGCTGGCATAGGATACAGGCGGGGCGCGCCCAAGCCAAACCTTGGGCTGGCGCAATGGCGCCGAAGGTTCCAAACTACATGCAATAAGAACCAACCAGAGAGGAGGTTCCCATGACTGCAACCAGTTTCAACCGCAGGTCCGTCCTGGCCATGGGCGCGGCGGCGGCGCTGCCCGCGCCGTCACTCGCCCAGGATACGCGTGCGCAAACGCTCCGCTTCGTGCCGCAGGCCAATCTGAGCGTACTTGACCCGGTTTTCACCACCGCAACTGTCACCGGCAATCACGGCTGGCATGTGTTTGATACGCTTTATGGCGTGGATGCCGAATTGAAGCCCAAGCCGCAAATGGCCGAAGGGGCAGAGGTTTTGGATGATGGCAAGCGTTGGCGCATCACGCTGCGCGTGGGCCTGCGCTTCCATGATGGCGAACCGGTCCGCGCGCGCGATTGTATCGCCAGCCTGAAGCGCTGGTGCGCGCGTGAGCCCTTCGGGCAATTGCTGATACGCCAGGTGGATGAATGGCGCGCGGTGGATGACCGCACCATCGAAATCCGCCTGAAGCGCGCCTTCCCGCTTTTGTTGGATGCGCTGGCCAAGCCGGATGCCGCCGTGCCCTTCATCATGCCGGAACGCCTGGCCGAGACCGATCCCAATCGCGGTGTGACGGAGATGATCGGCTCAGGCCCTTATCGCTTCATCGCCGGCGAATATAATTCGGGCAGCCGCGTGGTTTATGAGAAGTTTGATGCCTATCAGCCACGCCAGGAAGCGCCTTCCTGGACATCGGGCGGCAAGGTTGCGCATTTCCGGCGCATTGAATGGCATATCCTGCCAGACCCAGCGACGGCCGCCGCCGCCTTGCAGAATGGCGAAGTGGATTGGTGGGAAAGGCCGCATCCGGATTTGCAGCCGCTGCTGGCCCGCGCACGCGATGTGCGGCGCGAAGTATCCGATACCGCCGGCCGCCTTGCCGTTCTGCGCATGAATAACCTGCACCCGCCCTTTGACGATGTGCGAATCCGCCGCGCTGTCCGGCTTTCGGTTTTGCAGGAAGATTACATGCGCGCCTCACGTGGGGATGATCGCACGGATTGGGCGCTCTGCCGCAGCCTTTGGCCGCGCCATACGCCGTATTATGAGGATTTGGGTGAGGCGATGATGCCGGGCGATCTGGACCGCGCGCGCGCCGCTTTGCGTGAAGCGGGCTATGCCAATCAGCGTGTTGTTGTGATCAACCCCACGGATTTTCCGGATATCGGGCCGCTTGGGCAGGTGACGGCCGATCGGCTGAAGCGGATCGGCATGAATATTGACTTGGCCGAGAGCGATTGGGGCACGGTGGTGCAGCGCCGCAGCAATCGCGAAACCGTGGATCGCGGCGGCTGGTCCATCCTGCACACCACAGGCGGCGCCACGGCCTGGGCCAATCCCGCCGTGTCCTTCCTGGTGCGCGGCCAGGGGGCGGGCGGCTGGTTCGGCTGGTGGAAAAGCGATGAGGCGGAGGCCATGGCCGAATCCTGGCTTTTCGCCCCCAATGAGGCCGAGCAGAAAAGCCTTGCCTCCAGGCTTGGACGCTTAGCCTTGGAAGATGCGGCCTTCATCCCGCTTGGCCAATTCACGATCAGAACCGCCTTCCGGCGCAATATCACCGGGATTTTGCAGGGCTCATCGCCCTATCCCTGGAATGTCCGGCGGGTCTGAGGGCGCGAATTGCTGCGCCTGCGAAGCTGGGGCCTCGCAGGCCAGGGCACAAAGCGGCATGATGGGGACGGCTTGAGGAGCAGTGGCTAGTATGGATGACGCGAAGAAAACGCCGGTTGAGGATACGCGCACGGCGCGCGTCACCGCCGAAGAAGCGCTGGCAATGCATCGGGAAGGGCGGCCCGGGAAGCTTGAAATCCGCCTGACCAAGCCCTTGATCACTGCGCGGGATTTGAGCCTGGCCTATTCGCCAGGGGTAGCCGAGCCCTGCCTGCATATCCATCGCGACCCGAGCCTTGCCTATGATTACACGGCGAAGGGCAATTTCGTCGCGGTGATTTCCAATGGCACGGCGGTGCTGGGGCTTGGCAATCTGGGCGCGCTCGCCTCGAAGCCCGTGATGGAAGGCAAGGCCGCGCTGTTCAAGCGCTTCGCCGATGTGGATTCCATGGATCTTTGCGTGGATACCGAAGACCCGGACGCGTTCATCAATGCCGTGCGTTATCTGGGCCCGACTTTCGGCGGGATCAATCTGGAAGATATTAAGGCGCCGGAATGCTTTGTCATTGAACAACGCTTGCGCGAATTGATGGATATTCCGGTATTCCATGATGACCAGCATGGCACCGCGATTGTCGCCGCTGCCGGCTTGATCAATGCCTGCCATCTGACCGGGCGCGATTTGAAGACGACGAAGCTTGTCATCAATGGCGCGGGTGCCGCTTCGATTGCCTGTGCTGAGCTGGTGAAAGCCATGGGCATGCGGCCCGAAAACGTGATCCTATGCGATACCAAGGGCCTGATCTGGCGTGGCCGTCAGGAAGGCATGAATCAGTGGAAATCCGCCCATGCGGTGACCACTTCAGCCCGCACGCTCACGCAAGCCTTGGATGGTGCGGATGTTTTCTTCGGGCTTTCGGTGAAGGGCGCGCTGACGCCCGAGATGATCCGCGCCATGGCGCCGAAGCCGATCATTTTCGCCATGGCCAATCCCGATCCGGAAATCACACCGGATGAGGCACGCGCCGCGCGGCCAGATTGCATCATCGCAACCGGGCGTTCGGATTACCCGAACCAGGTCAATAATGTGCTGGGCTTTCCCTTCATTTTCCGGGGTGCGCTTGATGTGCGCGCTTCCACCATTAATGACGCGATGAAGATCGCCGCCGCTGAATCCTTGGCCATGTTGGCCCGGGAAGATGTGCCGGAAGAAGTCTCAGGCGCCGGTGCGGGCAAGGCGCTGCGCTTTGGGCCGGAATACATCATCCCCAATGCCTTTGATCCTCGGTTGATTTCACGGGTTTCGCCCGCTGTTGCCAAGGCGGCGATGGATAGTGGCGTGGCGCGCAAGCCCTTGGCGGATTTGCAACGTTATGCGCGGGATTTGGCGAATAGGCTGGATGCCACCGTGGGCGCCCTGGAAGCCATTGCGGAGAGCGTCCGGCAGCACCCGAAGCGCGTGGTATTCGCCGAGGGCGAAGAAGAAAAGGTGATCCGCGCCGCCATTGGCTTCCGCAATGCGGGCTACGGCACGCCAATCCTGGTTGGGCGAGAAGATCGTATCACTGCCGTCGCCAATGCCATCGGCATTCCCTTGCCCGATGGCATTGAAATACAGAATGCGCGGCTTTCGGATTCCACGCGGCGCTATGCGGAATTCCTTTACGGCAAGCGCCAGCGCGATGGCTTTTTGCAACGCGATTGCCAGCGCCTGGTCAATCAGGATCGCAATGTCTTTGCCGCCTGCATGGTCGCAACCGGTGAAGCGGATGCGGTGGTGACTGGCACCACGCGTTCCTATTCCGCCGCGCTTGAGGGCATCAGCATGGCGATAGACCCGGTGCCGGGGCGCGTGGCTTTTGGTGTTTCCATCATCATTTCGCGGCAAGCCGGCACGGTGCTGGTGGCCGATACCGCCATTCATGAAAGACCGGATGCGGCCACACTCGCCGGTATTGCGCGCGGTTCGGCAGCCGCCGCGCGGCGTTTGGGGATGGAACCGCGCGTGGCGTTTCTTTCCTTCTCAACCTTCGGCGATCCGCGCGGCACCATCCCGGGCAGCATTCGTGAAGCGGTGAAGCTGCTGGCTGAACGCGGCGCGGATTTTGAATTCGATGGCGAAATGGCCGCCGATGTGGCACTGGACCCGAAGCTGCGCGCTTCGCTCTATCCCTTCTGCCGCCTGAGTGGCCCGGCGAATGTGCTGATCATGCCAGGCATTCACGCGGCGCATATCCTGACGCGCGCTGTGCCGCAATTGACCAGCAGCACGGTGATCGGGCCACTGCTGACCGGGCTTTCGCATTCCGCGCAGATTGTGCCGATGCAGGCGGGCGTCAATCAGATTGTGGATGTTGCCTGCCTGGCCGCGCATGCCGCCGTGCCACGTGGCCAGTAACGGCGCGGTTTTTTCTTGACCTTGGCCCGGATTCGGGCAGCCTTTCCCTGAGCCTGTGGCGAAAAGACCGCAGACTTATGGGAGAAAGCTGATGTTCAAGACATATCTTCCGCGCCGCGCAGTACTGGCTGGCGCAAGCCTGCTAGCGATGCCAGGCATTGCCCGCGGACAAGCGGGCGATTGGCCGCGCCGGTCTGTGCGCTACATCAACCCCTTCCCGGCGGGCGGTTCGACCGATGTGCTTTCGCGCATCTATTGCGCGCGCATGTCGGAAATCACGGGGCAGAGCTTTGTTGTGGAAAATCGTGCCGGCGCAGGCGGCAATGTCGGTGTGGATGCCATCGCAAAATCAGCGCCTGATGGCTATACTATCGGGATGGGGGGCATCGCCTCCCACGCGATTGCGCCAACGCTGTATAGCAGCCTGAATTTCGATCCTGAGAAGGATTTCACCTTCATCACCGGGCTTTGGCAATTACCCAATCTGCTTGGTGTCAATCTCGATCTCCCGGCGCGCAACGTGCCGGAGTTGATTACGCTACTGAAGGCCAATCCGGGCAGGTATTCCTTTGGCTCCGCCGGGTCGGGCACCACGCTCCATCTTTCCGGTGAGATGTTCAAGCAATTGGCGGGCGTGAACATGGAACATGTGCCCTATCGCGGCGCGGCACCGGGCCTTGTGGATTTGATGGCCGGGCGCATTCACATGATGTTCGACAATATGCCTTCCATGCTCGCGCTTGCACGCCAGGGCAGGGTGCGCGCCTTGGCGGTGACCAGCGAAAAGCGCAGCCCGATTGAGCCCGACTTGCCGGCCATTGCCGAATTCCTGCCGGGATTTGATGTGATTTCCTGGACCTGCCTTTGCGCCCCAGCGGGGCTACCCAAGGATGTGGCGGATCGGATGTCGCATTTCAGCAAGCAGGCATTGGAACATCCTGATCTGGTGAGATCCTTCCGAGAGCAAGGTGCGACGGCCTGGTTCACGACCATGGCTGAAATCAGCGCTTTTCGCACAGGACAGCAAGCGAAGCTTGCGCCGGTGATCCGTGCATCGGGGGCGCGGGTGGATTGAAGCGCAGCCCTTGCGGGCGGCGTCGCTGATCTGCGACAAGGGCTTCTTGTTTGGCAAGCGCCCTTGTTGGAAGTGAAATGACCTTTGCCTCGCCTGAGAATACGGACGCGCCAGAGGGTGCGGAACGGCTTGACCACTTCATGGCGCGCGCCGCGGCTGCCTATTACGCCGCGCGTGACCCGTTTCAGGATTTCGCGACATCGCCGGAAATATCTCAGGCTTTTGGTGAGTGCCTGGGGCTTTGGGCGGCAGTCACCTGGCAGGCCATGGGTCGGCCTGATCCGGTGCTGCTGGTGGAATGCGGGCCTGGGCGCGGTAGCCTGATGGCGGATGCACTACGCGCCATTGCCGAAATGATGCCGGATTTTCGTGTGGCCTTGCAGGTGCATTTAGTGGAAACATCGCCGCGTTTGCGGGAAGCACAGGCGGCGAAGCTGGGTGCTGCCGGTGTCACCTGGCATGAGGATGTGGGCACGCTGCCTGAAGCGCCCATGATTCTATTGGCGAATGAGTTTCTGGATGCGCTGCCCATTCGCCAATTCATCCGTGGCGCCGATGGCTGGCGCGAACGCCATGTGCTGGCCGGCCGTTTTGTTGAATTGAACAGCGATGTCGCTTTGCCCGCAGATGCACCCGAAGGCGCCGTGTGCGAAGTGAATCAGGCGGCGCTAGGCTTCGCGGCATGGCTCGGCGTGCGGGTTGCCCGCCATGGCGGCGCGGGTTTGTTGATTGATTACGGCCCAGCGGAGGGCGGTTTTGGCGATAGCCTGCAAGCCATGCGCGCGGGCCAGCCGGTTGATCCGCTCAGCGCAGCGGGTGAGGTGGATATCACCGCGCATGTGGATTTCGCAGCCGTTGCCGCCGCCGCGCGCGCCGCCGGCGCCGTGGCGCATGGCCCCTTGCCGCAAGGTGTTTTCCTGCAACGCCTGGGCTTCATGACACGGGCCGCGATGCTCGCACGGCTTGATCCCGCCCGCGCACAAGCCCAGCTTGCGGCTGCGCATCGGCTGACGGCGCCAGAAGCCATGGGCAGGCTGTTCAAGGCCTTGGTGCTATGCGATTCAAGCCTGCCAATACCCGCTGGATTCGAAACCGCATGAGCGCTGAATTCCTGACCGCCGATCCCTTGCAGCTACCGGGCATGAAGCACGGTTTTTTTACGCGCAATGGCGGCGTTTCAACGGGGGCTTTTGCTTCGCTGAATTGCTCGCTTTCCGGCAAGGATGACGCTGCGGCGGTGCGGGAAAATCGTACCCGTGCGGCGGCGGCGCTTGGCCTGCCGCATCGCGCGCTGTGCGGGCTGACGCAGGTCCATGGCAAGCGCGTTGTGGTGGTGGAAGATGCTTGGCTGGAAGATCAACGCCCCGAAGCCGATGGTGTGGTGACACGGCGCGCCGGCCTTGCGCTTGGCATCATCACGGGCGATTGCGCACCCGTGCTTTTCGCGGATCATGCCGCCGGCGTGATTGGTGGCGCCCATGCCGGCTGGCGCGGCGCGGTTGCCGGCGTGTTGGAAGAAACTGTTTTCGCGATGGAAGCGCTTGGTGCCACGCGGCGCGATGTGATCGCTGTGGTCGGCCCCTGTATTCATCAGCCTTCCTATGAAGTGGCAGCCGATTTGCGCGATGCGGTGCTGGCGCGTGATCCTGCCGATGCGCGGTTCTTCGCAACCGGCAACCGCGAAGGGCGTTGGCAGTTTGACCTGCCTGGCTATTGCGCGGCGCGCCTGGCGGCACTTGGTGTTGCGGTCAGTATTCTGGCGCATGATACGTTGGCGGATGAGGCGCGCTTCTTCAGCCATCGGCGCAATACGCTCGCCGGCGGCGGGCCGATTGGGCATCAGCTTTCGGCAATTGCGATGAGCGATTAACGGCGCTGGCGGCACGGAGCAAAACCCATGGATCAAGCCTTCATCCCCGCTATCTTCATGCGCGGCGGTTCCAGCAAGGGCGTGTTTTTCCACGCACGCGATCTGCCGGCGGATCGTGCGGCTCGGGACGCGATTTTCCTGAGCGTATTGGGCAGCCCCGATCCCTATGGCAGGCAATTGGATGGCATGGGGGGTGGTATTTCTTCACTGTCCAAGGCGGTGATCATTGGCCCGCCAACGCATCCCGATGCGGATGTAGATTATCTTTTCGCGCAAGTGGCGGTGGATAAACCGGTGGTGGATTGGTCCGGCAATTGCGGCAATCTTTCCTCCGCCGTTGGTCCATTTGCAGTGGATGAGGGGTTGGTGCGCGTGGCGGATGGGGAAGCGCTGGTGCGCATCCATCAGGTGAACACGAAGCGCATCATCCATGCGCGCTTTCCAGTGCAGGGCGGCAAGACAGTGACCGCCGGGGATTTCACCATGGCCGGCGTTTCAGGTTCTGGCGCACGCATCAGGCTTGATTTTCTGGCCCCCGGCGGTGGCGCGACAGGGCGGTTGCTGCCCACAGGAAATGCGCAAGATACGCTGCATCACGAAGGGCGCGCTTATGCCGTGAGCCTGATAGATGCCGCCAATGCCTGCGTCTTCCTGGATGCGCGCGACTTGGGTCTGATCGGCACCGAAAGCCCTGATGTGATGGAAGCAGACCCCGCGCGCATGGCATTGCTTGATGCGCTGCGCCGCCAGGCGGGCGTGATGATGGGGCTTGCCGCAACGCCAGAAAGGGTTGGCCTTGCCTTGCCGAAAATTGCCGTGGTGGCGCCGCCTGCGGCCTATCGCGCCCTGGATGGCGCAAGCCTTGGCGCTGAAACCCATGATATCGCGGTGCGCATGATTTCCATGGAACGCGCCCATCGCGCCGTGCCGCTGACCGGTGCCATGTGCCTTGGTGTGGCCAGCCGTATTCCGGGCAGCCTGCCACATCAATTGGCCGGGCCACCGGCGCGGGCGGATGAAACGCGGGTCGCGAATCCTTCGGGCATCCTCTCGGTAGGTGCAGAGGTGCGTGAGGCTGCCGCAGGCTGGCATGCGGAAAGTGCTGTGGTTTATCGCAGCGCGCGGCGCCTGATGCAGGGTGCGGTTGCCGCGCCGGCGGGTCTGGTTTGACCTTCACATTTGCCATGCAATGCTGGGGTGAGGCAGCCTGAGAGGCAGATCGGATAATGGTGACGATGATGCGCAAACCTGCCTTTGTTTTGCCGCGCGGCGCTTGCGATACGCATGTGCATATCTGGGGGCCTTTTGATCGCTTCCCTCTGGCCAAGGGTGCTCCCTATACGCCGCCGGAACGAACCTGCGATGATCTGATGGCCCTGCATCAAGGGCTTGGCGTGGACCGCGCGGTGATTGTGCAAACCACCGTCTATAAGGCTGATAATCGTGCCATGCTGGATGGCATTGCGCGGAGTAATGGGCGCTGGCGCGGGGTGGCCCTGATTGATGAAGGCTTCGACGATGCCGCGTTTCGCGCCTTGCATGAAGGCGGCGTGCGTGGGGTGCGCTTTGGCTTTGTGAAGCATTTGGGCGGCGTGCCGGATTTGGCCCTGGTGCGGCGCACCGCGGCGCGTATCGCGCCCATGGGCTGGCATCTGGTGCTGCATCTGGATGCCGGGAATATCCCGGAGTTTCTCGATTTTTTCGGCGAATTCTCGCTACCCGTGGTGGTGGACCATATGGGGCGCGTGCCGGTGCGCGATGGGCTGGACCAGAAACCATTTCGCCTTTTGCTGAATTTGCTGACGCGCCCGAATTGGTGGGTGAAGGTATCCGGGGCGGAACGTATCTCTGAATCCGGCCCGCCCTTTGCAGATGCCATTCCCTTCGCGCAACGCCTGATCGCAGCGGCGCCGGACCGTGTGCTGTGGGGTACGGATTGGCCGCATCCCAATGTACGCTGGGAACCGGATGAGGCAGATTTGGTGGATCTTTTGCCAAGCTTCGCGGGCTCAGCGGCGCTGCACAAGGTTCTAATGGATAACCCGGCCAGGCTTTACGGATTTTAGCAAGGATAGCGCCATGAGCGGACCACTCGCGGGTATTCGTGTGCTTGATCTTTCCTCGGTTGTCGTCGGCCCGGTTTGCACCGGCGTTCTCGCGGAACATGGTGCGGAAGTGATCAAGCTTGAGAGCCCTGGCGGCGATTTGTTGCGCCAGCTTGCCGGCAAGGGGCGTTCGCCTGGCATGAATGGCAAATTCCTCAATTTCAATCGCGGCAAGAAATCCATCGCCCTTGATTTGAAAGCACCTGCGGGGCTTGCCGCACTGCATCGCCTGGCCGCGACCGTGGATGTTTTTGTCAGCAATATCCGCCCCGATGCGCAGGCTCGGCTTGGTGTGGATGCCGCAAGCCTGCACGCCATTGCACCCCACTTGATCCATTGCGCCATCACGGGTTTTGGCTCAGGCGGGCCTTATGCGGGCAGGCCGGCCTATGACACGGTGATCCAAGGTGCCGCTGGTGTGGCCGGCTGTTTTGAAGCTTCTACCGGCGAGCCGCGCTACGTGCCGATGCTGGTGGCTGATCACACGGTTGGGTTGATTGCCGCACAGATGATTGGCTTCGCTCTCTATCGCCGCGAGAAGACTGGCGTGGGTGAAGCTATTGAGGTGCCCATGTTTGAAAACATGGCCGCCTATGTGATGATGGAACATCTGGGCGCCATGTCCTTCCGCCCGGCGCTTGGCCCGCCTGGTGATCACCGCGTCCTCAGCCCTGATGCGCGGCCTTTGCCAACCGCTGATGGCCATATCTGCATCTCGGCCAATACGGATGCACAGGCGCATGCGTTTTTTGACGCGATTGGCAGGCCCGAATTGAAAACCGATCCGCGCTTCGCGACCATTGCCGGACGCACCGCCAATACGCGTGAGTATTTCGCCATTCGCGCGGGTGAGTTGAAGGGCAAAACCTCAGCGGAATGGCTTGAAATTTTTGATCGGCTGGATGTGCCGGCTTCACCCTATAACACCATCGCGGGCCTGCTGGCTGATCCGCATCTGCGCGCAGTTGGCATGGTGCGGGAAGAAGAACATCCGACTGAGGGTGCCACTTACGCCATTGGCCAACCCAATCGCTTTTCCGGCGGCAATGCAGCACCCGGACAACCAGCGCCGCGCCTTGGGCAGGATGGCGCGGCGCTATTGGCTGCTTCCGGCATGACCCAGGATGACATCGCCGCACTCAAACGCGATGGTGTGCTGCTTGAATGGCCACAATGACACATTGAGGAAACACTCATGACCCGCCCTTTTGAAGGCATTCGCATCATTGACGCGACTCATGTTCTGGCTGGCCCCTTCGCGGCCTATCAGCTGGGCCTGCTTGGCGCGGATGTGATCAAGATTGAGCATCCAGATGATCCGGACCAAAGCCGCGTCAATGGCAGTGATATGTCATTGAATGAAGCCGGTATGGGCTGCCAATATCTGACGCAGGGATCAAACAAGCGCAGCCTGACGCTTGACCTGAAGCAGGAAGCCGCGCGGGAGATTTTTCGCAAGCTGATCGCGGGCGCTGATGTTCTCGTGGAGAATTTCCGCCCCGGCGCCTTCGCGGCTTTGGGCCTGGGCTATGCGGATTTGCTGAAGATCAATCCGCGCCTGATCTATTGTTCGATCTCGGCCTTTGGTCATGGTGGCCCGCGCGGCGAACAGACCGCCTATGATCACGTGATCCAGGCGACATCAGGCATCATGGCCTGCACCGGCACGCCGGAAGTGAACCCAATCAAATTCGGCGCGCCCGCGATTGATTACGCCACTGGCACCATGGGCGCCTTCGCCTTGTCAGCGGCCCTGTTCCAGCGCGAAAGAACCGGGCGCGGCCAGCATATTGATCTCGCCATGATGGATGTTGCGATGATGATGATGGCAAGCCATGTCACTTCCTACGGGCGTAGCGGCAAGCCTGCGCGCCCGCGCGGCAATGATCATGAATATTCGACCAATAGCTGCTACCAAACTGCCGATGGCTTGGTCATGATCGGTGCGAGCAACCTCCGCCAGCAGCGCCGACTTTGGCAGGCACTTGGCCGGCCCGATATGGCGAAGGACAGCAATGAAGCGCGCCATGCTGATCGCGCGCATGAAGCAGCAACGCTGGCAGGGCTGTTGAAGGCCAAGACAGCGGATGAATGCGAAAGCTATTTGCAGGCGCGTCATGTGCCAGCGGCGCGGGTACGCAATTTGGCGGAATCGCTGGCTGATCCGCAGATCACGGGGCGCGGCGTGGTGCATCACTTTGAAGCAGCACCTGGCGTGACAGGGCCATTTTCTGTCCCCGTCGCCGCTTTTGGCTTTGCGCATGGTGGTCCGCGCGTGGATACGCCGCCACCGCAGCTTGGCCGCGACAATGATGCCATATTGGCCGAGCTTGGCTATGATGATGCCGCACGCGACAAACTACGCGCCAGTGGCGCGATTTGAAACAAGGGAAAGACCATGACCCAATTCACCTTCGACCATATTCACCTGCGCAGCCCCGATCCAGAGGCGACAGCGGTTTTCTATGAGCGCATGTTCGGCGCCGAGGTGCTGCGTTCCTCACAGCAGGGCGAACCGCGCGTGGATATCCGGCTTGGCGGGCAGATCATCTTTATTGCGCCGATCAAGGGAGACAATACGGCGCCGCCGCCCAGCATGCCCTATCGCGGGCTGGAACATATCGGCCTTGCGGTCACTGGGCTTGACCAGGTGGTGGTGGAATTGAAGGCCAAGGGCGCTGAATTCACCATGGAGCCTACCGCGATCCGCCCCGGTATTCGCATCTGCTTTGTCCGCGGGCCGGAAAATGTCGCGATTGAATTGCTGGAACGCAGCGCCTGAGCGTTCTTGTCATTGGTGCCGGCCCCGCCGGCTTGATGGCGGCGGAAGCCGCGGCGCAATCCGGTGCCGCGGTGCTGCTGGCCGATCGCATGCCATCGCCCGCGCGCAAGCTGTTGATTGCCGGGCGCGGCGGGCTGAATCTGACGCATTCCGAAGCGCTACCGACATTCCTGAAGCATTATAGTTCGGCTGAACCGCATCTCGCCCCCCCCTTATCCGCGCCTTCCCGCCGGAGGCGTTGATTGCCTGGGCTGAGGGCTTGGGCCAACCCTGTTTCATCGGCTCTTCAGGACGAGTGTTTCCGCGCGCCATGAAGGCATCGCCGCTGCTGCGCGCCTGGATGGCGCGGCTTGGCGCGCTTGGCGTGCGTTTGCTGGCGCGGCACCGCTGGCTTGGCTTTTCCCCTGATGGTGCAGCGCGTTTCGCCACACCAGATGGCGAACAACAGATCAAAAAATCGGCCACCATTCTGGCACTTGGTGGTGCTTCCTGGCCGCGGCTTGGGTCGGATGGTACTTGGCCCGCGCTTTTGCCAGGCATCGCGACGCGCCCTTTCTCGCCATCCAATATGGGCTTTGCCATTCCCTGGTCTGATCATCTGCGCACGCGTTTTGCCGGCACACCGCTCAAGCGCATCGCGCTGTCCTTTGGCGGCATCATGCAGCGTGGCGAGGCAGTGATTACGGAGGCCGGGATTGAAGGCGGCGCGGTCTACGCCTTGAGTGCCGCCATCCGCGATGCGCTTGAACACCAATCCAACGTCACGCTGCATCTTGATCTCCGGCCTGATCTCAGCCTTGCCGATCTAACCGCGCGGCTTGCGGGCCGGCGGGGCAGCCTTTCGCTTACCAATCATTTGCGGCGCAATGCGGGTTTGGCGCCAATTGGGATATCCTTGGTGCAGGAAGCGCTTAAGGCTGGTGCAGAACAAGGCGATCTTGCCGGCTTAATCAAGGCTTTGCCGCTGCGCGTGACGGGTTGTTTCCCCATTGCACGCGCCATTTCCTCAGCCGGTGGACTTGCCTGGACGGAATTGGACGAAAACCTGATGCTAAGCCGCTTGCCGGGCGTTTTCGCCTGCGGCGAGATGCTGGATTGGGAAGCGCCGACGGGTGGCTATTTGCTGCAAGCCTGTTTCAGCACTGGGCGCGCCGCTGGCTTGGCGGCGGCGCGGCACGCTGCAAAGGCTTGAAGCCCCAAGCGTCCTGCGCTTGGATATTCGTTGAATTTAACAATAGGGGATGATCATGGCGGAATTCGATCTGGTGGTACGTGGCGGAGAGGTTGCGACCGGCTTCGGCACCACGCGGTGCGACATCGGTGTAAAGGATGGGCGTATCGTCGCGCTGGCCGAAAAGCTTGCCGATGGCGCGCGCGTGGTGGATGCCGCCGGTACGCTGGTGCTGCCTGGCGGCGTGGATAGCCATTGCCATATCGAAGAACCCTCTCGTGGTGGTTATGCCAGCACTGGTCTAGCTGAACCGCCGATTACGGTGAATGAGGAAAGCTTCGCCACCGCCTCCACCGCGGCTTTCGCCGGCGGCACAACCTCTGTTGTGTGCTTCATTCCGCAATGGAAGGGCTATGGCGTTTGGGATCGTTACACGGATTACCGCGCCCGCGCCGCGCGCGGCATGATTGACCATTCCTTCCACCAGATCATCAGCGATCCGACCGATGCGGTGATGGATGATGAAGTGCCGCGGCTTGTGGCGGAAGGTGTGCGCAGCCTGAAGGTCTTCCTCACCTACGAACCCCTGCATTTGAATGATGCGCAGTATCTGCGTGTTCTCACCAAGGCGCGCACGCTTGGCTGCCTGGTGACGGTACATTGCGAAAATTATGAGGCGATCAATTGGCGCACGCATGAATTGCTGAAGCATGGCATGACAGCACCGAAATACCACGCCTGGGCGCGCCCGCCGGTGGTGGAGCGTGAGGCGACGCACCGCGCCATCGCCCTTGCCGAATTGGTGGATCAGCCGCTCCAGATTTTTCATGTCTCCTGCGAAGAAGCCGCGGAGGAAATCGCCCGCGCCCAGGCACGTGGTGTGAAGGTGTGGGGCGAAACCTGCCCGCAATATCTCAGCCTGACCGCATCCGACATGGACCGCCCCGGCTTTGAGGGGGCGAAATTCATGTGCAGTCCCGCCCCCCGCAGCCGCGCGGAACATGAACGCGTGTGGGAAATGATCAGGCGCGGCACATTGGATGTGATTTCATCCGATCACTGCGCCTTTTCCTTCGATGGTGATCGCGGCAAGCGCCAGAACGGAACGGACGCCGTATTCCGCGATATCCCGAATGGCATCCCGGGCTTTACCGCGCGCCTGCCGATCATTTTCAGCGAAGGTGTCTCAAAGGGCCGCATCAGCCTGGATGAATTCGTGCGCCTGACAAGCACCAACCCCGCGCGGCTGATGGGGTTGGCGCCGCGCAAGGGCGCCATTGCGGTCGGCGCGGATGCGGATTTAGCGCTGTGGGATCCGAAGAAGAAAGTCACCATCACCAATGCGCTGATGCAGCACGCGATTGACTATACCCCCTATGAGGGGATGGAGGTTACCGGCTGGCCAGTGATGACCATCCGGCGCGGTGAGGTGGTGATGCGTGATGGCAAGGTACAGGCGGAACCTGGCACCGGGCGCTTCCTGCCGCGCGGGCCTTACGCCATGATCAAGCCGCGCGGTGTCACGCCTGATGGGTTTGATCCTGCGCCGCCGCCTGCGGGCTAACGCCTGAAGCATTTTCAAGCCGCGTGGCTGCACCCGGCTTGAAAATGCATCAATCCACAATGAACAGCTTGGCCCCGATGGCGGTGCGCGACATATGCGGCTCTGCCCCATCCGCCACTTGATAAGACATGCCGGGCTTCAGCAGGAATACGCGTCCATCCGCGAGCGTGGTTTCCAATTCGCCTTCCAGCACCAGCAGCACATGGCCCTTCTGGCACCAATGATCGGCGACATAGCCGGGCGTATATTCCACCATGCGCACGCGGATCGGGTTTTCCGCCGGCCCGATATGGCGCGTGCGCCAAAGTGCTTCACCTGTCACGCCTGCATGGCGTGTTGGTTCCACCTGCAACCAATCCGTGGTGTCGAAAGGAATGGCCGACATCTGCATGGCTCAATAACCCTCACGCATGCCCGGCAGCGGAAGACAGCCAGGCCGGATGCACCTTGAGCTTCGCAAGCGCCGCCTGCCAAGCCGTACCCGCATCCTGATGAAATAGCAGCACCTCATCTGCCGGCACACTCAGCCAGGCGTTACGCTGAATTTCCTCTTCCAATTGCCCCGGCGCCCAGCCGGCATAGCCAAGCGCCAGCAAGCCCTGGCGCGGCCCACCACCGCCGGCAATCGCGCTCAAGATATCCACGCTGGCCGTAAGCGCGAGGCCCGCGCTGAATCCAAGGCTGCCTTCCGCGGACCAATCATCCGTATGCAGCACAAAACCGCGCCCGGCTTCCACCGGCCCGCCGGATACCATTCGGATTTGACGCTGGGACGGTACGGGCTTCAGCCCAAGCTGCTTCAGCAATTTGTCAAAGCCCAAGCCTTCGATCGGGCGGTTCACCATCAGCCCCATCGCACCCTCGGCGGAATGGTTGCACAGGCACACCACGCTTTGCGCAAAGCGCGGGTCTTCCATGCCCGGCATCGCAATCAGCAAATGCCCGGTCAGATAATCGCCACCCTTGGCGGCAGTTTTTCCCTTTCTGGCCATGGGGGAAATGTGGCGCTCCGCGCGCGCCCCTGCAAGCCTTGCTTTTCGGGGCTTGACCAGGGGATCATTCCGGCGCATCGCGACTCCCGGCTCAGCGCCAGGCTTGGCCATAGCCCCCGCAACCCTGAGTTTAGATGAGGTCCCTTGCTCGCCCTTCGTGTCATTCCCTGCCTGGATGTTAAGGATGGTCGCGTCGTCAAGGGCGTGAACTTCGTGGCGTTGCGCGATGCCGGAGACCCGGTGGAACAGGCGCGCAACTATGACCGCGAAGGTGCGGATGAGATCACCTTCCTTGACATCGCCGCTTCATCCGAAAACCGCGATACCATTCTGGATGTTGTCTCCCGCACGGCGGCTGAGGTTTTCATCCCGCTGACCGTCGGTGGCGGCGTGCGCAGCGTGGAAGATGCGCGCCGGCTTTTGCTGGCCGGCGCGGATAAGGTTTCCATCAATTCCGCCGCCGTCGCGGACCCTGATCTGGTGCGCCGCGCGGCTGAGGCTTTCGGCAGCCAGGCCATCGTTGTCGCGATTGATGCGCGTCGGCGCGATGTTGGTGGCGGTTGGGAGGTTTTCACCCATGGCGGGCGGCGCAGCACCGGCATTGATGCCATCGCCTGGGCCAAGCAGGTTGAAGCCCTCGGCGCGGGTGAAATCCTGCTCACCTCCATGGATCGTGATGGCACCAAGCAGGGCTTTGACCTTGAATTGACCGCGGCGGTGCGCGCCGCCACGCGCTTGCCGATTGTGGCCTCCGGCGGTGTGGGTGAGTTGCGCCATTTCGTTGATGGCGCGCGCGCCGGTGCTACGGGCCTGCTCGCCGCCAGTGTTTTTCATTATGGGGTCTTCCGGATTGCTGAAGCCAAGGCCGCGCTCGCGGCTGCGGGCCTTCCCATCCGCCCCGTCCCGCATCGGCAGGAGGCCGCCTAAATGGCTAAAGTCACAAAGCCCGCCAAGGCAAAAGCGGCGGATAGGATCAAGCCCGTTGGCAAGGCCAAGAAAACGCCTGGCGCCAAGCTGAAAGTCGCAAAGGCCGCGAAGAAAAAGGTGGCGCTGCCGATGCCCGGCGGGCCTAAGGTGAAAACTGCGAAACCGCCCAAACGCATCCGCAAGATGGAAGCGCGGGTGCTGCGGCCGCTCATTGTTGCGCCCACAGGCGCCAATGCCATGGTCCTGGATCAGCTTTGGCAAACGGTGGAACAGCGGCGCCTTGCGGGCGATGTGGCTTCGTCCCATTCCGCGCGGTTGATGGCGCGCGGCACCGCCAAGGTCGCGCAGAAATTCGGCGAAGAAGCGGTGGAATGCGTCATTGAAGCCACCATTGGCAATCGCGACGCGACAGTGCTGGAATCAGCCGATGTGCTTTATCACCTCATGGTGATCTGGGTGGATGCCGGCATCAGGCCCGAGGAAGTCTGGGCCGAATTGGCGCGG
The DNA here is from genome assembly GCA_020249145.1 of Roseomonas sp. Classification (GTDB taxonomy): domain Bacteria; phylum Pseudomonadota; class Alphaproteobacteria; order Acetobacterales; family Acetobacteraceae; genus Neoroseomonas. Next base: position 197,743 of record JADCGF010000011.1, read on the forward strand.
CGCCAGGGCATTAGTGGTATTGTCGAGAAGGCGAGCCGAACCCGGGGCATTATCCGCGCAGCGGGCACCACCAAGCTGGCTTGATGTAGTTTCGCTTCGCGGGATTATCCGCGAAGCCGCATATCACCCAAGGGTCTTGGCTGCGGCCAGCACCTCGGCGGCATGGGCTTCGGGCTTCACCTTGCGCCAGATTTTCACGATCTTGCCATCGGCACCAACCAGAAAGCTCGACCGCTCCATCCCCATGTATTTCTTGCCATACATGGATTTTTCCACCCAAACGCCATAGGCCTCGGCGGTCTTGTGTTCGGGGTCGGAGGCCAAGGGAAATTCCAGCCCGTATTTCTTGGCAAATTTTTCAATCGGCGGCATGGCATCGGGCGATACGCCAATCACGGTGAGGCCAAGCTTGCCAAGTTGGGGCAGCGCTTCCTGCACGCCGCAAGCCTGCTTGGTGCAGCCCGGCGTATCCGCCTTGGGGTAGAAATAGAGCAAATAAGGCTTGCCCTTAAGGCCGGCAGTGGACACTTCCTGCCCACCGCTTGCTGCCATTTTGAAGGCGGGTGCCTTTTTGCCTTCGGCCAATTCGCTCATGACTGTTTCCCCTGATCCAGCCGGCCAAGCCGGGCTTCGAAAACCTTGCGCACCAAGGCTGCGCTTTCATCCATCTGAGCGCGCAGGCCCGGAAGGTCAACGGGCGGCGTTGCGCAAAGCGGGCCCGCCACGCGCAGCACAGTGGAAGCGGCGGGTTCGGGCAGCGCATCCTCGCGCCATGGGCCAAGGCTGAGGCGCAGAATGCCGCTGATGCCGCGCCATAGCCGTTCGGCGGCGATCAGCGCCTCGGCTTCCGTCGCATCCAGCGCGCAGATTTTGGCCAGATTGGCGATGGCGATGTGTGTCGTGGTGGCCAGCACTTCCGGGTGGCGCGGGGCGTGGTGCAATTGCAGCGCCTGGGCGATGAATTCCACCTCCACCAGCCCACCGGGGCTGAGCTTCACATCCCATGGCCCATCGCCCGGCAATTCGCGCAACATGCGCGCGCGCATCGCCAACGCATCGGCAATCGCCGTCTTGGCCTTTTCGGGGTTGGAAAGTGCCGCGCGAATGGCCGCAGCAATGCGCCGCGCCAGCGCCGGCGGCCCCGCGACTACCCGCGCGCGGGTCAGTGCCATGCGCTCCCAACTCCAGGCATCTTCCGCCTGATAGCGCTGGAATGCGCCAAGCGAGACCGCTACCGGCCCCTTCGAACCTGAAGGGCGGAGCCGCATATCCACTTCGTATAGCTTGCCCTCGGCGCCAGGCGCTGTAATGGCGCCAACCATTTGATGCGCAAGGCGCGTGAAATACTGACTTGTCGGCAAGGGGCGGATTGGCGGCGCGCCACGCTTGGCCTTGGCTTCGCTGGCCTCCGCTTCGGCGGCGTGATCATAAACCAGGATCAGATCAAGGTCTGATCCGGGCAGCATTTCCCGCCCACCAAGCTTGCCCAAAGCGACAACGGCAAGCTGCCCGCCCTTCACCACGCCATGCCGCGCCGCAAATTCAGCCGTCACATGCGGCAGCAGCGCCGCAATCGCAGCATCTGCCAGCGCGCTGCGTGCCTCGCCCGCCGCATCGGGGTCTATGGCGCCTTCAAGCGTTGCCGCATCAATGTCGAATTTGCCTTCTTGGACCAGGCGGCGGGAAGCTTCCATCGCTTCTTCGAAATAGCGCGCTTCCTTCACCAAAGCCGGCAAGGCAGAGGCAGCGCTGCCAATGCCGCCGCCCGCGCCCACCAGCAGCCCTTCAAGCGCTGCCGTGTGATGCGCCAAATGATCCGCCAATTGCGGCGCCGCCCCCAGAATGCCGGCCAGGCGTTCCAGCATGGGCGGGTTGCGATGCAATAGGCTCAAGACCTGCACGCCGGTGGTCAGGCGGCCAAACAGCGCATCAAGGCGCATCAACGCCGCATCCGGATCGCGCTGCTTGGCGAAGGCAGCCAGCAAGCTTGGCATCAGCGCGGTGAGCAATTCGCGCGCGCGTTCACTGCGAATGGCGCGCGCATGGCCGTGATGCCAGCCACGCACGCTGGCGGCGATGCTGCCGGGATTGGCGTAGCCCATGGCGCGGAGCGTTGCGATGGTCGCGGGGTCATCCTCCACGCCGGTAAAAACCAGATCGCCCTGCACCGCATCGGCGGCGAGTGTTGGTTCGGCTTCAAACATCCGCCCGTAATGCTGTTCCACGCGGCGCAGATGAAATGCGAAATCCTCTGCAAAACTGGCGCTATCGGCGTAGCCCAGGAAGGAAGCGATGCGCGCTATGCCTTCGGCATCTTCCGGCAGGCGATGCGTCTGCCGATCGGCCACCATTTGCAGCCGATGTTCCAGCCGCCGCAGAAAGCCGTAAGCATCCGCCAGGTCGGCAGCGGCGCGGCGTTCAATCTTACCCGCGCCAGCAAGGGCGGAAAGCGCGCCAAGCGTGGTGGGGTCTCGCAGCGCCGGGTCACGCCCGCCCCAGATCAATTGCAGCACCTGCGCGGTGAATTCGATTTCGCGAATGCCGCCGCGGCCAAGCTTCACATCATGCCCGGCCAATTGCACCGTATCATGCGCGCCCTTCGCCCCCTTATGGGCGTGGATTTGCCGCTTGATGGAATGAATATCCGCAACCGCCGCGAAATCCAGATAGCGCCGCCAGACAAAGGGGCGAATTTCGCGCAGGAAGGCATCCCCCGCCGCGCGATCCGCCGCGACAGGCCGCGCCTTGATCATGGCGGCGCGTTCCCAATTCTGGCCCATGCTTTCGTAATAGGCGATGGCGGCGGGGATCGAGACCGCCAAAGGTGTCGCGGCCGGATCAGGCCGCAGGCGCAAATCCGTGCGAAACACATAGCCATCGGCGGTGCGTTCTTCCATCAGCCGCACCAAATCGCGCGCGATACGCACATAAATCGCCTGAGCGCGATCCGGGTCCTGCGCCGCTGCCGGATCATAAAGCACCATCAGATCCACATCGGATGAGTAATTCAGTTCCCGCGCGCCAAGCTTGCCCATGCCAAGAATGACCAAGCCGGATTGGCGGCCGATGGATTTCGCATCTGTCTTGCCACCACCGGTATGGCGCAAATCACCCCGCGCCGCGGCATCGCGCAGCAAATGGGCGCAGGCGGTATCAATACTGAGTTCCGCCAATTCGGACAGCGCGCCGGTCACGCGGTCCAACCCCCAAAGCCCGAGAATATCGGCGAGTGCAGCCACCAGCGCCCCCTGGCGCTTGGCCTGCCGCAGTAGGCTCGCCAAGGCGGGCCGGGGTGTTGCGGGGTCAAGCCGCGTCAGCGGGTCCATGGCGCGGGCGAAAGCGTCATCTGGGCCACGTTCGGCCATGAAAAGCAGGGTGGCTCCCTCCCGCACCGCTAAATCGCCTAGATAGGGGCTATGACCACCCAGCGCTTCCAGTATCGCTGCCCCTTCCGCGCTTTCGGCAAAGCGACTTTCCGCTTCCCCCTTTTCGGCGAAATGCGCCTGGGTGAGGGCGGCGGCGGTCTTGTCGAATCCGCGTGGCAGGGCAAAAGCTGCTGGAGCAAGGGTCATTGGAGTCTAGGGAAAGAGTGAGACGGGTCGCAGGTCAAGCGGGGCGAGGGTTGAAACTGCTGGCAAGGGCCTGCCTGACCCTGTCGCTGGTGGTGGGTCTTGCCCTGGCCGGGCTGGTTTGGCGGCTGGAACAGGGCCCGATCAGCCTGCCTTGGCTGGCCCGCCAGGCGGAGGACGCCGCCAATCAGGCGCTGGCTGGCCAAAAGGTCGCCATCGCCGAAGCCGCGATTTCCTGGGCGGGCTGGCGGGAAGGGCATCGTTCACCCATTGCGGTGCGCTTTTCCGAAATCAGGCTGGTTGACAAGCATGATGGGCTGATTGCCGTTTTGCCGCAGGTGGATGCTTCCCTTTCACTGGGCGGGTTGCTGCGCGGGCATATCGGCTTGCGCGCGCTGGAACTGCGAGGGCTCAGCCTGCTCGCCAATCGGGATCGGGCGGGCGCGCTTTCGCTAGGGCTGCCGGCCACCGCCAATGCCGAGGCCACGGAAGCGCCGGACACCGCGCTTCATGCCCTGGCCGAGATCATCACCGCCTGGCTTGAACCGCCCAATGAGGAAACGGCGCTATCGGCGATCCGGCGCATTGCCTTGCTGGATACCAGGCTGGCACTATCCGACGAGGCTTCCGGGCGGGTGGTGAGTGCGAATCTTGCCTCACTTGTTTTGCAACGCCGCGCGGCTGGTGGCTTGGAATTGGCCGGGCGCGCCATGCTGGAATTGGTCGATCAGCGCATTCCGGTGGAGATTGCTGGCAATCTGGACCGCGCGCTTTGGCGTGGGGAGGCATCGCTCTCCGCGCGTGGCATCCGCCCTGCGGCGCTTGCCAAGGTCAGCCCTGAATTGGCGCCCTTGGCCGCGCTGGATGCCGAGGCAGAAATCACCCTGATCGCGCGCTTCGCCGGGGCACCACGGCCGGATTTGTTGATGGGGCAGCTGCGCAGCGGGGCGGGCATGCTGCATTTGCCCAATGGTCGCGGGGATTTGCCCTTTGCTTCCCTTCTGCTGGACGCGACCCTGGCTGAGGATGTCGTGCGTGTTGAACGCCTGGCCTTCTCGCCCCAGCCATCCCCGCGCCCAGGCGCCAACCCGCCGCCAGTGGTTGGCGCATCAGGGGAGGCGCGCCTGAAGGATGGCGCCTGGCAAACAGCGGCTGATGTCAGAATGAGCGGTTTGGACATCGCCGATCTGGCGCATTATTGGCCGCCGAGCATTGCACCCAAACAACGCGAATGGCTCGCCGAAAACCTGACCGCCGGCATGCTGCGCGAAGGAAATTGGCGCCTTGCGGCCAGTATCGGCGCGGATGGCAATAGCGCGGAAGTCACCGGCCTTTCGGGCATGGCGCGGGCCGAAGGTGTCACCGTGCATTGGCTAAGGCCTATCCCGCCCTTTCAGGGTGCTAATGGCGAGGCACGCTTTTCGCTCGACAAGATCGAAGTTACCGCCACCAACGGCCAGCAGGCCGGCACCGCCATTGTCACGGATGGTGCCACGGTTTCGATCAGCTTTGCGACCAACCCTGAAATCGCCCGCATTGAGGCGAAGCTGCGCGGCCCGCTGGCAGAGGCTTGGAGTATTGTGCGCCATCCGCGGCTTAAAATTTTCGAGCGGCGCCCGCCGCCGATCAATGACCCAACCGGCACGCTTGATGCCGCGACGCTGATGCTGAGCTTCCCCCTCATCAAGGCTTTGGATATCGAACAGATTGACATCCAGGCCGAGCTTGAGGTGCGGGATTTGCGCATCCCGCGCATTGCCTTTGACCGCGACCTGGAACGCGGTGTCGCGAAGGTTTCGCTCACCAATAAGGGACTGACCGCCACAGGCACTGGTGTGCTTGGCGATATCGAAGCGCGCATTCGGCAGGAGACGGACTTCAGACCTGGTGCTGCCACTGATATCGTCTCACGCGAAACCATCTCTGCCAGTGCTGACGCCGGGCGATTGGCAGCACTTGGCCTGGATGGTCGGCCCTTGCTGGAAGGGCCGGTGCAGCTTGATCTTCGCAATGAAACACGCCGCAATGGGCAAGCGCGGCTTTCGGTTCGGGCTGATTTGCGTGCGGCGACCCTGACCATTGACCCCTTGGCCTGGAGCAAGCCGCCAGGGAGCGCCGGCAATGCGGAGGCGATAGTGCTGATGCAAGGCGGTGCGGTGACGCTGATTGAAAGCTTCCGTATCGAAACGCCGGATGCGCTGATACGTGGCCGCGCCAGTGAGGTCCGCCAAAACATCCCACAGCGCATAGATCTGACCGGCGCGAACATCGGTCGTTCACGCTTCAGCGGGCTGTTGCGCCCGCCTGCGCAGCGCGGCACAGGCCAATGGATCATTTCCTTGACTGGGCCGGTGCTTGATCTGGCCCCCGTCCTCGCGCGGCATGAGGTGCCAGAACCCAATCCGGAAGAAAGCGCGGCGGCCCAATTGGTAGCGCGGTTTGAGCGGGTTCTGTTGCCGCATCAGCGCGAATTCAGTGCGCTTGAAGCGCAGGTACTGGTCAATAGGCTTGGTGTCATGCAGCAGGCACGCATCAATGCGCGCCTGCCCGAACGCGGCGGCTTCACCGTTACGATCACGCCCAATGGCCAGCGCCGCGCGGTGAACATCACCAGCGACAATGGCGGCGAATTGCTGCGCGCCTTTGATGTGCTGAAGACGATCCAAGGCGGCAAGCTTTCGGTGACCGCTGCTTATGATCACTCTCGCCCCGGCGCCACGCTGAGCGGAGATGCGGTGCTGGAGGATTTCGCCGTGCGCGATGCGCCTGGGCTCGGCAAGCTGTTGCAAGCCATGACCCTTTATGGGCTGGTGGATGCGCTCAGTGGCACGGGGCTCAATTTCACCCGCGCGACAATCCCCTTCAGCCTGAGCCCTGATGCTCTGGTGATCCAGGATGCGCGCGCCTTTTCATCCTCCCTTGGTCTCACTGCCAAAGGGCGCATTGATCGCCAGAGTGATACGCTTGACCTGGAGGGCACCATCGTGCCGGCCTATATCTTCAACACGCTGTTGGGGCGTATTCCGATTTTCGGTCGGTTATTCAGCCCGGAAGAAGGTGGCGGGCTATTCGCGATTTCCTATCGCATGCGTGGGCCGCTGAATGATCCGCAGACCAGCATCAACCCGCTGGCGGCGCTCACACCTGGTTTCCTGCGCGGTATCTTCGGGATTGGTCAGGAACCGGCTGGGCAGACTCCGCGGCAGTGACCTTGCCTTGCGGCTGGAAAAAGCCAGTGATCATCTCGCCGCGAGAACGGCCTTGATTCTCTCCCCTTCCCAGGCGTAACCAGGGCGCGGGCCACGCCCCCCCACCGGGGCGCATTCGCTTCTGGAAGGGAGCCACATCATGGCAAGCGCCACCAAGCCGGGAATCCGCCCGGCCAATCCTCGTTTTTCCTCTGGCCCCTGCGCCAAGCGTCCCGGCTGGACGCTCGCTGCGCTTGAAGGCGCGCTGCTTGGCCGCAGCCATCGCGCAGCCACACCCAAGGCGAAGCTCGCGGAAGTCATTACGCTTTCCAAATCCATCCTGGGCATGCCTTCCGATTGGCGGCTTGGCATTGTGCCGGCGTCTGACACGGGTGCTGTGGAAATGGCGCTTTGGTCCATGCTCGGCGCGCGGGGTGTGGATGTTCTGGTGTGGGAATCCTTCTCCAAGGATTGGGCCACTGATGTACTCAAGCAATTGAAGCTCGCTGATGCGCGCGTGCTTGATGCGCCCTATGGCAAGCTGCCAGATCTTGGCGCGGTTGATCCGGCACGGGATACGGTTTTCGTCTGGAATGGCACCACCAGTGGCGTGCGCCTGAAGAATGCGGATTTCATCAGCGCCGATCGTGAAGGGCTTACGATTTGTGACGCGACGAGCGCGGCCTTTGCGATGGATCTGCCTTGGGCGAAATTGGATGTGGTGACTTGGTCCTGGCAGAAGGTGCTGGGCGGCGAAGCGGCGCATGGCATGTTGGCGCTTTCCCCGCGTGCGGTCGCGCGGCTTGAATCCTATTCGCCGCCTTGGCCCATGCCGAAGATTTTCCGCCTCAGCAGTGGCGGCAAACTGAGTGAAGGTATCTTCAAGGGTGAGACCATCAACACGCCCTCAATGCTGTGTGTGGAGGATGCTTTGGATGGGCTGCGTTGGGCGGAAAGCATTGGTGGCCTGAAGGGCTTGATTGCGCGCAGCGAAGCCAATCTTGCCGTCGTTGCAGATTGGGTCGCAGCGGGCAGTGGCTATGGTTTCCTCGCGCAGGATGCGGCGACGCGGTCTTGCACTTCCATCTGCCTGACCATCACGGCGCCCTGGTTCGCGGCGCTTTCCGCGGAAGCCCAGGCGATGGCGGCGAAGAAAATCGCTTCCTTGCTTGAAAAGGAAGGCGTTGCGCTGGATGCCGGCGCCTATCGCGACGCGCCGCCGGGCCTGCGCATCTGGGGTGGTGCCACGGTGGAAACCAGTGACATCAAGGCGCTGCTGCCATGGCTCGATTGGGCGCTGGCTTCTGTGCAAGCCGAAATGGCGGGGGCGTGAGGCCCATGCCGCGCGTTTTGATCTCCGATAAACTCAGCCCCGCCGCGGTCGCGATTTTTCGTGAGCGCGGCATTGAAGCCGATGTCAAAACCGGCCTTTCGCCCGCCGAACTCCGCGCCATTATTGGCGATTATGATGGGCTGGCCGTGCGTTCCGCCACCAAGGTCACGCGCGAAGTGCTGGAATCCGCACCGCGCCTGAAAGTGGTGGGACGGGCGGGCATTGGCGTTGACAATGTGGATGTTACCAGCGCCACCGCGCGTGGCGTTGTTGTGATGAACACGCCCTTCGGCAATGCCATCACCACCGCCGAACATGCCATTGCGATGATGTTTGCCTTGGCGCGGCAATTGCCGGAAGCCTCAGCCTCCACCAAGGCGGGCAAATGGGAAAAGAACCGCTTCATGGGGGTGGAACTTTTTGCCAAAACCCTTGGCCTGATTGGCTGCGGCAATATCGGTGGCATTGTTGCTGACCGTGCCAATGGCTTGAAGATGAAGGTGATCGCCTTCGATCCTTTCCTTTCCGAAAAACGCGCCGTTGAAATCGGTGTGGAGAAGGTGGAACTGCCCGATTTGCTGGCGCGCGCTGATTTCATCACGCTCCATGCGCCCATGACGGAACAGACGCGCAATATCCTCTCACGCGAGAATATCGCGCGCATGAAAAAGGGGGCGCGGCTGATCAATTGCGCGCGCGGCGGCCTGGTGGATGAGGCGGCACTCGCGGAAGCACTGCAATCCGGCCATTTGGCCGGCGCTGCCTTGGATGTGTTCGAGGCCGAGCCCGCCACCGACAGCCCGCTTTTCGCCTTGGAAAACGTGGTTTGCACCCCGCATCTGGGGGCGGCGACGAATGAAGCTCAGGAGAATGTGGCACTGCAAGTGGCCGAGCAAATGTCGGATTTCCTGCTGACCGGCGCGGTTTCCAACGCCATCAATATGCCAAGTGTCACGGCGGAAGAGGCGCCGCGGCTCAAACCCTATATGGAATTGGCGCGGTTGCTGGGTTCCATGGCGGGGCAGCTTTCGGCTGGGCAGGATGATGCGATCAAGGCGATCCGCATTGAATATGAAGGCCATGCGGCAGAGCTTAATCGCCGCCCGCTGACGGCCGCTGCTTTGGCCGGTGTGCTGACGCCGCAAATGGGTGCGGTGAATATGGTGAATGCGCCGGTGCTGGCGAAGGAACGCGGCATTGACGTGGCCGAAACCATCATGGAACGGCGGGGCGAATATCAAACCCTGCTTACCATCACCGTCACCACCAATCAGGGGCAACGTTCCATCGCCGGCACTTTGCTTGCGGAAAACAAACCGCGTCTGGTCGCCATCAAGGGCATTGCGGTGGAGGCTGATTTCGCGCCGCATATGCTTTATGTGACCAACCAGGATAAGCCGGGCTTTATCGGGCGCTTTGGCACGGCACTGGCGGAAGCGGGCATCAATATCGGCACGCTGCATCTGGGCCGCGCCGCGCCCGGCGGCGATGCGATCTGCCTGGTCGGGCTGGATGGTCCAATGCCGGAAGCGGTCCTGGCCGAAGTGCGGCGCCTGCCCCTGGTGGTGCGCGCGACGCCACTGAACTTCTGACGCTTAACTGCCAAAGACGCGCGCGAAAATGGTCTCCACATGGCCAAAATCGCGCGCGGGATCCATAGCGCGATCCAACGCCGCGCCATCCATGAGCGCGGCCACGCCGGCATCTTCAAGTAGATTGGTGCGGAAGTCCTTGGCCCCCGCGCTGCCCAATGCCTGCCAGGTGGCCATGGCGCAGCGCTGCACGGTGGCATAGGCATCTTCACGGCTCATGCCCGCCTGGGTCAGCGCCAGCAGCACCTTCTGGCTATGCACCACGCCGCCAAGGCTTTCCAGGTTCGCCTGCATGCGCGCGGGATAGATGGTGAGCTTTTCCATCATGCCGGTCAGGCGCATCAGCGCGAAATCAAGCGCAATGGTCGCATCCGGGCCGATGACGCGTTCCACCGATGAATGGCTGATATCGCGTTCATGCCAAAGCGCCACATTCTCCAAAGCCGGCACCACATAGCCACGCACTAGGCGCGCCAACCCTGTCAGGTTTTCACTGAGCACCGGGTTGCGCTTATGCGGCATGGCGGAAGAACCCTTCTGGCCAGCATGGAAGAATTCCTCGGCTTCCCGCACTTCGCTGCGCTGCAAATGGCGCACTTCGGTCGCCAGCCGTTCAATGCCACTCGCCACCACGGCCAGCGCCGCGAAAAACGCCGCATGGCGGTCGCGCGGGATTACTTGCGTGGAAACCGGTTCCACCGAAAGACCAAGTTTGCCGGCGACAAATGCCTCCACGCGCGGGTCAACGCTGGCGAAGGTGCCGACAGGGCCGGAAATGGCGCAGGTCGCGACCTCGGCCCGCGCCGCCACCAGCCGCGCACGGTTGCGGGCGAATTCGGCGTAATGCCCGGCAAGCTTCAGGCCGAAAGTGGTGGGCTCAGCATGGATGCCATGGCTGCGGCCAATGGTGGGGGTGAATTTATGCTCCATCGCGCGGGCCTTCAGCGCCGCCAGCAGCGCATCAAGATCGGCGATCAGCAAATCCGCCGCCTGGGTCATTTGCACGGCAAGGCAGGTATCCAGCACATCGGAAGAAGTCATTCCCTGATGCATAAACCGCGCTTCCGGCCCGATGCCTTCCCCCATCCAGGTCAGGAAGGCGATCACATCATGGCGCGTGACGCGTTCAATCTCATCAATCCGGGCGATATCGGCATCGGTGATGCCAGCAGCCCGCGGGGCACCTTTTTCGCGGATGATGCGCGCGGCCTCGGTCGGGATGGTGCCGATGCGGCCCATTTCCTCAGCCGCCAGGGCCTCAATCTCGAACCAGATGCGGTAGCGATTGGCGGGGGCCCAAATGGCTTCCATTTGCGGGCGGGAATAGCGCGGGACCATGGCGTAGACTCCGGAAAGGGCTTTTTTCTCTGGCCCCATCAACGGCAGAAGGCAAGCAGCAGACCCCCGACTTGCGGCCTAGCCAATGCCTCGCTATTGAGTTTGTAACAGAATGCAACCCCTGCCGGATAACAATCAAAATGCTGGAAATGTTCCCTGACTGGCTACAGCCACTTATGCTGGTTCTATTCATTGACGTTGTGCTCGCGGGCGATAACGCCATCGTGGTGGGCATGGCGGCGGCTGGCCTGCCGCCAGAACAGCGGAAAAAGGCGATTTTCTGGGGCATTATCGCGGCTACGCTGATGCGTATCGGCTTCGCGTCCATCACCGTTCAATTGCTGCAAATTGTCGGGATTGTTCTGGCGGGTGGCGTTCTGCTGCTTTGGGTCTGCTGGAAAATGTATCGCGAACTGCGCGATGGCGGCAGCCATGGTAACGCAAATATTACCGAACAGCATGAGGGGGTGGAAGCGCTGGAGAATGGCGCTGTGCCAGGCGCGCCGAAGAAGACGCTGCGTCAGGCCATTACGCAAATCCTGGTCGCTGACGTTTCCATGTCGCTAGATAACGTGCTGGCGGTGGCCGGGGCGGCCAAGGATCATCCCTATATCCTGATTATCGGGCTTGCGGTTTCCGTGGTGCTGATGGGGGTTGCGGCCACCTTCATCGCGCGCTTGCTGGATAAGCATCGCTGGATTGCCTGGGTGGGCCTGTTTATCATTCTGTATGTTGCAGGCATGATGATTTATGAAGGAACACAACAGGTTACCCAGCAGGTGGCTGAGGCTTATGCTTATCTGTTCCTGCCGCTTGGCTTCCTGGCCTTGCCGGGGGTTTTCCCGGTCTGGCTGTGGGTGGGTGTCACTTTCCTGCAACTAGTGGTCTATACGGGCATCGCTGCATTCGTGTCCGATGTGGTGCGGCAAGCGCGGCGCGGTTCAACTGCCGCCCATGGCTGACCTGCGGGGCTTCACGCCCCGCCTTTAACCCGTTACGGTTATTGCCGCCGGGGCAGGCCAGAGCGACGCATAATGTTTATGCGTGCCCTCGGGCTTGCTTACCCGGAGCGTCGTTATGGATTTTTCGACCATTCTGGAGAACTTCAATCTGGCCACCTTTGGCCAGATCATGTTCGCCAATGTTGTATTGTCTGGTGACAATGCGGTGCTGATTGGCCTGGCGGCGGCCGGCCTGCCCGCCGCGCAGCGTTCCCGCGCCATTCTGTTCGGCATGATCTTCGCCACCGTGCTGCGCGTGATCTTCTCGATCTTCGCGGTCTATTTGCTGGAAGTGCCGGGGCTATTGCTGATTGGCGGGCTTCTGCTGCTGTGGATCGCCTATGGCTTCTTCAAGGAACTGCGCGACGAGAAGGCCGAAGAAGAAGACCCCGAGGGCCATGAGGATGGCGCCGGCGGCAAATCCATGATGCAGGCGCTGAAGCAGATTGTGATCGCCGATGTTTCCATGTCGCTTGATAATGTGCTGGCCATTGCGGGCATTGCGCGCGGCAATCTGCCCATGCTGATCCTGGGGCTTGGCGTTTCCATCATCCTGATGGGGGTCGCGGCTTCGATCATCGCCCGGCTGCTGGCCCGGTTTCGCTGGATTGCCTATGCCGGCGTTGCGCTGATTGCCTGGATCGGCATTGAAATGACCTATGAGGGCGCGCATCAGCTTTATGCCTATCTGACCGGCGCGGGCCACGGGCATGCGGAAATGCTGAGCCCCGGTCGAGCGAGTGATTTCACCCGATCAGGCTGAGGGTGACGGCAGGGCTTGCCGAGCCGCGCCACCCCTGCCAAACCCTGCCCTCGCCCATGACCGAAGAATTGCCCAATCCCGCCCTGCTGCCCGCCGGCTTTGCCGATCTGCTGCCGCCTGATGCCGCGCGGGAAGCGGCCTTGGTGGAAGCCATGATGGCCGCCTTCGCGCAGCATGGCTATGAACGCGTCAAGCCGCCGCTGCTGGAATTTGAAGACAGCCTGCTGACGGGCTCTGGCGCCGCGGTGGCGGATCAGACCTTCCGCCTGATGGACCCGGTAAGCCAGCGCATGATGGGGCTGCGCGCCGATACCACGCCGCAAGTGGCGCGCATTGCCGCAACGCGGCTTGCCGCCGAACCGCGCCCTTTGAGGCTTTGCTATGCGGGCCAGGTGCTGCGCGTGCGCGGCACGCAATTGGCCCCCGAACGCCAGCTTCCTCAGGCCGGGATTGAAGTGATTGGCAGCGATGCGATTGAAGCCGATGCGGAAGTGGCGATTGTGGCGGTGGAAGCATTGGCCGCGATTGGCGTCGCACCCGTCAGCCTGGATGTGACCCTGCCCAGCCTGACGCCCGCGCTGCTGGATGAAGCTGGCTTGGCCCCCGCTTTGCGCGCCAGCCTGGCCCGCGCCTTGGACCGTAAGGATAGCGCGGCGGTGGCGGCTTCGGTACGCGAATCGGGTGCCGCCGTATTGCAGGCATTGCCGGCGCTGATGGCGGCTTCCGGCCCAGCCGCAGTGGCGCTTGCCGCCTTGCAGCAGGCGGAACTCCCCGCCGCTGCGCGGGCGCTGGCCAATGATGCCACGGCGATCATCGCCGCCATCACGCGCCGCGCGCCGGGGTTGCGTATCACGCTCGATCCCGTGGAGTTTCGCGGCTTTCGCTACCACACGGGCGTTGCCTTCACGCTTTATGGGCCGGGGCTTGGCGGGGAATTGGCGCGTGGTGGGCGTTATATCTCCCATAACGGTGAACCGGCCACGGGGATGACGCTTTACCCGGATGCCGTGCTGCGCGCGGCACCGCGCAGCGCCGCACCAGCGCGGCTTTTCATCCCGCTCGGCGCCGAGGGCGCGGCTTGGCGCGCGGAAGGTTTTGTTACTGTTGCGGCGCTTTCGGCGGAAGATACGCCCGAAAGCCTGCGTTGTTCTCATGTGCTTCAGGAAGGGCGCGCTGTAGCGCTGCCTCGGAAAGGTTAGAACCATGGCCAATGTCGCCGTGATCGGTGCCCAATGGGGCGATGAAGGCAAGGGCAAGGTTGTTGATTGGCTTGCCTCCCGCGCGGATATCGTGGTGCGCTTCCAAGGCGGGCATAATGCCGGCCATACGCTGGTGGTGGGTGATCAGACCTATAAGCTTTCCTTGCTGCCTTCAGGCGTGGTGCGGGGCAAGCTTGGCATTATCGGCAATGGCGTGGTGCTGGACCCGGAGGCGCTGCTGGCCGAAATCGCCAGAGTCACGGCGCAGGGGCTTTCTGTGACGCCCGAGAATCTGCGCATTGCCGATAATGTGCCGCTGATCCTGCCGCTGCATCCCGCCTTGGATAAGGCGCGCGAAGCGGCGCGGGGCGATGCGAAAATCGGCACCACCGGGCGCGGCATTGGCCCCGCTTATGAAGACAAGGTAGCGCGGCGCGCGATTCGCTTGTGTGATCTGGCGGAACCGGAAACGCTTTCCGACAAGCTTGATGAATTGATGCGTCATCACAATACGCTGCTGCGCGGGCTTGGAGCGCCGGAGTTTGAAAAACAGGCGCTGCTGGATAGCCTGCTGGCCCTGGCGCCAAAGCTGCTGCCCTTTTCCGAAGCGATCTGGGAACGCCTGGATGAGGCCCGCAGCAGCGGCAAGCGCGTGCTGTTCGAAGGTGCTCAGGCCGTGATGCTGGATGTGGATCACGGCACCTATCCCTTTGTGACCAGCAGCAATACGGTTGCCGGCAATGCCGCCGCCGGGGCGGGTATTGGGCCGGATGCGATTGGCTTCGTGCTCGGCATTGCCAAGGCCTATACGACGCGCGTCGGTTCCGGCCCTTTCCCGAGCGAATTGCATGATGAAATCGGCAAGCGCCTGGGTGAACGCGGCCATGAATTCGGCACCGTCACCGGCCGCCCGCGCCGCTGCGGCTGGTTTGATGCCTGCATGGTGCGCCAAGCGGTGAAGGTGGGCGGCGTGCAGGGCCTGGTGCTGACCAAGCTTGATGTGCTGGATGGCTTGGCCGAATTGAAGATCTGCACGGGCTACATGGTGAATGGCCAGGTGATGAAGCGCCTGCCCACGGGGCAACGCGCGCAAGCGGCAGCCGAACCGATTTTTGAGGTCATGCCCGGCTGGCCCGGTTCCACCCGCGGTGCGCGTTCCTACGGCGAATTGCCGGCCGAGGCGGTGAAATATATCCGCCGGATCGAGGAATTGGTGGAAGCCCCCGTGGTGCTGCTTTCCACCAGCCCCGAGCGTGACGACACCATCATGATGCGCGACCCCTTTGCGGGGTAGCTGATGGCCGCACCGCCGCTTTTGTTGTTGCAGGATATCCGCCTGGGCTTTGGCACCACGCGGTTGCTGGATGGCGCCTCACTTTCCGTCGCACCCGGCGAAAGGCTCGCTTTGGTCGGGCGAAATGGGTCAGGCAAATCCACGCTGCTGAAAATTGCCGCCGGGCTGATTGAAACTGAAGGTGGCACACGCTTTCTGCAACCAGGCGCCAAGCTGCGGGTGTTGGAACAGGAACCTGATCTTTCAGGCTTTGCCGATGTGATTTCCTATGTCGAAGCGGGGCTTGGCCCGGCGGATGATGCGCATCGCGCGCGCTATTTGCTGGAAAGCCTGGGGATGAGTGGCGCGGAAGCGCCTGCCGCGCTTTCGGGTGGAGAGGCGCGGCGTGCGGCGCTGGCGCGCGCCTTGGCGCCTTCGCCCGATATTCTGCTGCTGGATGAACCGACCAATCACCTCGACCTGCCGGTGATTGAATGGCTGGAGGCGGAGCTTGCGGCCAGTAGCGCCGCGCTGGTGCTGATCAGCCATGATCGGCGCTTTCTGGAAGGGCTTTCCCGCGCCATGGTCTGGCTGGATCGCGGCACCACGCGCCGCCTGGAACAGGGCTTTGGCGCTTTTGAGGGCTGGCGCGATCAGGTGCTGGAAGAAGAAGAACGCGATGCGCATAAGCTTGCGCGCAAGATTGTCCGCGAAGAACATTGGTTGCGCTATGGCGTAACTGCGCGGCGCAAGCGCAACGTAAGGCGGCTTGAAAACCTGCAAACCTTGCGTACCAAGCGCCGAGAACGCAGCAGTGCGCCCGGGCGCGTGAGCATGGCCGCGACCGAGGCCAGTGCTTCCGGCAATCTGGTGATCGCCGCCGATGGCATCAGCAAATCCTATGGCGAACGGCCTATTGTGCAGGGGTTTTCGACGCGCATCATGCGCGGTGATCGCGTGGGTATTCTGGGGCCGAATGGCGCGGGCAAGACAACGCTGTTGAATATGCTGATTGGCACGCTGACGCCGGATGCGGGGCAGGTCTTGCTCGGTGCCGGGATTGAAATGGTGGGGCTGGATCAGCGCCGCGCGGCGCTTGATCCGGCGGTGACGCTGGCGGAAGCGCTGACCGAAGGGCGTGGCGATATGGTGCATATCGGCGGCGCGCCTCGGCATGTGCTTGGCTATATGAAGGATTTTCTGTTCACGCCGGAACAGGCGCGCACGCCGCTTGGCGCGCTTTCCGGCGGAGAACGCGGCCGGCTGATGCTGGCGCGCGCCTTCGCCAAACCATCCAATCTTCTGGTGCTGGATGAGCCGACCAATGATCTGGACCTTGAAACGCTTGATCTTTTGCAGGAATTGATCGCGGATTACGCCGGCACGGTGCTGCTGGTGAGCCATGACCGAGATTTCCTCGACCGCTGCGTCACCAGCGTGATTGCCTTTGAAGAAGCCGGGCGCTGGCAGGAATATGCCGGCGGCTATAGCGATATGGTGGCGCAGCGCGGCCATGGCGTGCGGGCGCGCGCCGCTGAAAAGCAGGCGACAACCCCGAAGCGAGAGGGGGCAGTTTCAGCAAAGCCAGCCCCACGCAAGAAGGGCCTGGGCGCGGTAGAACAGCATGAATTGAAAACCCTGCCGGCGCGGATGGAAAAGCTCTCGGCGGAAATCACAGCACTTGAAAAGCGCATCGCTGATCCCGCGTTTTATGCGCGCGATGCTGCGGGTTTTGCCAAGGCGACCAGTGCCTTGGGTATGGCGCAGGCGGCCTTGCAGCAGGCGGAGTCGCGCTGGCTGGAACTGGAAATCCTGCGCGAGGAAAGCGGTGGGTAGGCCCCCCTTGCTGCCAGAAAATGCCTTTTGCCATGCAAGTATCCCAATCGAACGTCAGCGACGTTTCATTATTTTTTTACTGAAACAGTTTACATCAAATTCAGATTGTTGGTGTCCTGATTTGATGTTTTTGTCGTTAAGGCGCAGATTGTGTTGCACGTCAATTGACGCGATTGGGCGGAATCGGAGATGGAGAATTTGATGGCAGAAGCCAAACCCGCGAAAGGCATCGCGTCCCTTCCCTTGCACGCTGTGATCGCGGCTGATGTGCCGACTTTTCTCGCCGGGCTGCCGGATGCAACCGCCGCGTTTTTGCGCGCTTCCGGCTTTGCGGCAAAGCCCGGAGAAATTGCGCTGCTGCCACATGAAAATGGATTGGCAGGCGCTGCAATTGGTCTCGGACATGAAACTTCACCCTGGCATTTCGGTAGCGCCGCTTGGGCGCTGCCGGCCGGAAGCCGCTGGCACCTTGCGGGCCGCCTGCCTGATCCTGCTCAGGCTGTTCTGGGTTGGCATTTGGGTGCCTATCGCTGGTTGCGTCATAAGCACCAAGATCGCCTTCCGGCTGAATTGGTGCTGCCGAGCGGCTGTGAGGAATCAGCGATGATTGCCCAAGCCATCTGCGCGGCACGCGACCTGATCAATATGCCGGCAGCCGAATTGGGCCCGCAGCAATTGGCGGAAGCCGCGGCAGGACTGGCGCAACGCCATGGTGGGCGCGCGGAAATCATCGCGGATCAGGCCTTGTCAGAAGGGTTTCCATGCATGGCAGCGGTTGGCGCGGGAAGCCCGCGCAAACCGCATCTGGCCATGCTGCGTTGGGAAGGTGCTGCGGATGGTCCCCTG
Source organism: Roseomonas sp. (assembly GCA_020249145.1). Lineage (GTDB taxonomy): Bacteria > Pseudomonadota > Alphaproteobacteria > Acetobacterales > Acetobacteraceae > Neoroseomonas. The sequence goes on from JADCGF010000011.1 coordinate 215,681, forward strand.
ATTGTGCTTTGTGGCAAAGGCGTTTGCTTTGACACGGGCGGGCTGGATATCAAGCCATCTTCCGCCATGCTGCGCATGAAGAAAGACATGGGCGGTGCGGCGGTGATGCTGGCCGTAGCTGAAATGGTGATGCGTGCGCAGCTGCCGATCCGCCTTCTGGTCCTGATTGGCGCGGTGGAGAATGCCGTCTCGGGTCATGCGATGCGCCCCATGGATGTTTTGCGCACGCGCAAGGGGCTGCGCGTTGAAATCGGCAATACTGACGCCGAAGGAAGGTTGGTGCTGTGTGATTTGCTGCAATTTGCGACAGAGCAGAAACCCGCGATGATCCTTGATGCTGCCACACTTACCGGCGCGGCGCGCGTTGCGCTTGGCCCTGATTTACCTGCGCTTTTCAGCAATGATGATGCGCTGTCGGAAGGGCTTTTGCGCGCCGGTCTGGCAGTGCAAGACCCGCTATGGCGCCTGCCCTTGCATGATGGCTATGATGTCTGGCTGGATAGCCCCTTCGCTGATATGTCCAATGTTTCGCAAAAACCCATGGCAGGCGCGGTAACAGCGGCTTTGTTTCTGCGTCGCTTCGTACCGGAAGGGCAACCCTGGGCACATCTTGATGTCTATGCCTGGAACGACGCCGCGCGCCCAGGCCGGCCCGAAGGCGGTGAGGCGCAATCCGCGCGCGCCATCTTCGAAATGTTGCAAAATTTTACCGGAGGAAAAGTAATGTGACACATTCTTGACATTGATCAGTGGAAAACACATTTCCATCCCAAGGAAATTCATTCAGAAATGCCGGCCAATCAATGGACCGGGTCAGTTACGCGAAAAGGAAAACCAACATGGCCAGCAACAATAACGGATCAGAGCATCTGATCAAGGCTCTTCAGGAAACGATCGTTGCCCTTGTGCGACGTGATGCGTATGATCTTTCTTCGCGCCAGCTCGGCGTGATGCTCATCAGCTATCTCTCGGATGGCCCGCATACGGTGCGCGGCCTGGCCGCGAAGCTGAATGTATCCAAGCCCGCGATCACCCGCGCCCTTGATCGTTTGGGTGATCATGATCTTGCGCGCCGCAAGCCTGATCCATCCGATCGGCGGTCGGTATTGGTGCAGCGCACGCCGAAGGGCAATGCCTTCATGCGGGAATTGCGCAATACCATCCTGGCCGCCGAGCAGCGGGTAAATGAAGCGGCCAAGGCCGAGGGTAGCCGCAAGTAGCCTCAGCAATGGCGCCGGGCCTGCCTGTGTCCGGCCCGGCTTCGCTTGACAGGCCCAATCGGCGCTGCTTTGCGGCTGCTGACGCCGCTTGGGCCCCTTCATGACCGATATCGCCTACATAGTTTCAAAAATCCTGTGGTTCCCGGCGCGGCCAGGGCACTTTGCCCTGCTCGTCGGCGCCATTGGTCTTGCGATGGTCTGGCGCGGGCGGCGCTTTGGCCGCTGGCTGATCTTGGCATGCCTTGCCTTTTTCTTCGTGTTGATCGCAACCCCCATCAGCCAATTCATCCTGCTGCCCCTGGAAGATCGCTTTCCGCGTCCCGCCGAGGCGCCTCAGCATGTTGACGGCATCGTGGTGCTGGGCGGCGCGGTGGACCAGAACATCACGGATGAACGGGGCATCCCCGCCATCAATGGCGCGGCTGAACGCATGACAGAAGCCGTGGCACTCGCGCGGCGCTTTCCCGAAGCGCGTATCGTCTTCACCGGCGGCCAGGGATCGCTGATACATGGTGGAATGACCGAAGCCGATGTAGCCCGACAATTCTTTGAACGTCTCGGCCTGTCAGGCCCGCGCGTGATATATGAAACCGCCGCGCGCAATACGCATCAGAATGCGGTCCTGTCACATGCTTTGGTGCAGCCAAAACCGGATGAGGTTTGGCTGCTTGTCACCTCGGCCAGTCATATGCCGCGCGCCATGGGGGTATTCCGAAAGGCGGGCTGGCGGGGGATTATCGCCTGGCCGGTGAACTATCGCACAGGGCATAGCCTGGCTGTGCTTTATGATGCGCCCTTTCCGGAACGGCTTGGGCAATTCGAATGGGGTTTTCGGGAATGGCTTGGCTTGATTGCCTATCGCCTCATGGGTCGAACCGATGCCCTGTTACCGGCACCATGACCAGCGCCCCTTGCCATTAACAGGCCATGGAATCGTGGTGTAAGACCATCACTCAAGCGACCGGAAAGGGCCGCCATTCTGCCACGAACTTGTCGTTGATCCTGATAATTGCTCCCATGACCCCTTGAAACAGGAGACATTCCAATGCTTCGTCGCCTATCCGCGTTCCTGCTGCTGTTCGGCCTTGCCGCCTGCGCGCCGCAGACGAACTCAACTGTTGACCGCAACGCGCTCGGCATCCAGGGCACCGTCGAACGCGGCACCATCATCGCCATGCGCCCTGTTGCCGTTAGCGGCACGCGCAGCGGCATCGGCGCCACGGCCGGTGCCGTTGGGGGTGGTTTCCTTGGCAATACCATTGGGGGTGATTGGCGCGCACGCACCGTGGGGGGCGTGGTTGGCGCGCTCGCCGGCGGCGTTGCAGGCGCGGCGATTGAAGAAAGCGCCACCCGTGGCGAGGCAATGGAATTCATCATCCGCCGTGATGTGGGCGGTGAGCGTGTTGTTACCCAGACCAATGAGCTTGGCCTGCAAGTGGGTGAACGCGTCATGGTGACCGAAACCGATCGCGCCCGCCTTTCGCGTGAGGTGCCAGGCACCGCGCCGTCACCGCGCTGATGCCTATATTGGCCTAAACCACCAATTTGGGTTTAGGCTCCCCCCGAAGGCGCAAGCACGCGCCAAGCGGGGATATTGCCATGGATTTGGTGATCAAAGGCAATTGCATCGTCACACCGCACGCCATCGGCGCAGCCGAGATCGGCATTGCAGGGGAAAAGATTGTCGCCATTGCCGCGCCTGGCAGCCTGCCCATGCCGCCCGGTGCGCGCGTGGTGGAAGCGGGCGACAGTATTGTGATGCCCGGCGGCATTGACCCGCACACGCATTGCCTTTGGCCGATCCCCGGGCCGGATGGGAAGATTGATCAAACACAGGGCGCTTCGGTCGTCGGTAAAGCCGCTCTTTACGGCGGCACCACCAGCATTCTGGATTTCGTGCGCTGGACCCATGGCAAAACCATCGAAGGCGCCATTGCGGAACGTGAAGCAGCCTGGAAGGCCGATGGCTGCCCCTGCGATTACGCCTATCACATCATGGTGGAAGGCGATTTGCCGCCGGATATCCCTGCGCAATTGGGTGAGGCGATTGAAGCCGGCCACGCCACCACAAAAATCTTCACGACGGACATCACCCCTTCCCGCAAGGGCCGCATGGTGGATTTCGGCGATATCTGGGAAGTGTTTCAGGTGCTCTCCGCCAAGGGCGGGCTTGGCGTAATCCACGCCGAAGACAATGACATTGTCATGCATATGTATGCCAAGCTGTTTCGCGAGAACCGCGCGGGCTTCGAGAATATGGCCGAGGTCCATAATACTCTATCGGAAGACCTTTCCTTTCGTCGGGTCATGCGCCTGGCGGAACATGTGCCGGGCACGGCGCTTTACATGATGCATGTCTCAGCCGGGAATGGCGTGCGCGCCATTCGCGATGCGCGCGCCAAGGGCCTGCCGATTTATGGTGAATCGCTGCATCAATACATGCTCTACACGAGTGAGGATTATAAGCGCCCGAATGGTCAGATTTATCACACCTATCCGTCGCTGAAATCCCAGGCGGATCAGGATGAGTTATGGGCCGGCGCGCGGGATGGGTCCATTTCCTGTGTTGCGACCGATGAACTTTGCTGTTCCTTGGCGGTGAAAACGCAAGGCAAGCGCGTGGATGACACAACCGGCGGCAATTCCGGCGTGGAACCGCGCGTGGCAGTGATGTATACGGAAATGGTCGGCAAGCGTGGCTTTACGCTTCGGCAATTCGTGGATGCGGTTTCGACCAATGCCGCGAAGATCATGGGCATGTATCCGCGCAAGGGCGCGATTGCTGCGGGGGCGGATGCGGATATCTGCATCCTGGACCTCAAGCTGAAGCGCATGGTGCGCGCGGAAGCGCTACATGAAAGCGATTATACGCCCTGGGAAGGCCGCCAGGTGGATGCCTGGCCCGCCATGACGATTCTCCGCGGCAAGATCATGGTCGAAAATGATCGCTGGGTGGGGGGTGCCGCGGGCGGGCAATGGCTGCCGCGGCGCATCCCGCGGGAAATCCGCACCGCGCCTGCCGTATGACCCCCCCTGCGCTGCGTGCCTTGCTGGCTGATAGCCTGACCCTTTGGGGCATTGCCGGGCGGGTCGAAATCGCAGATGCAGGCATCAGAATCATCACAGGTGACCAGGTGCTGCATGTCACGCAAGCGGCGCCGGCAGAAGCACCCATGCGCTGGTGGCTGATCAGCAAAGTGCGACGGCGACCGGCGGCTTCCATACTCGGGCTTTTGCGGAGCCTGCGTTATGCGCTGAACGCAACCGGCGCGGAACCGGCCCGCGCGCGGGTCGCGGCGCCATCATGATTCCTGTTTCGGTCATCACCGGTTTTCTTGGCAGCGGCAAGACCACGCTGCTCCGCGCCGTGCTGCGCGATCCCGCCTATGCCGGCAGCGCGGTGATTGTGAATGAATGGGGCGATATCGGGCTTGATCATGAATTGCTGGAAACATCGGAAGAAAACCTGCTGGGTCTCGCCAATGGCTGCCTTTGCTGCGTCACGCGCGGCGATTTGGCGCACACACTGATAGATTTGGCAGCACGGCGGAAATCAGGCGCTGTCACCTATCATCGCGTACTCATCGAAACCTCTGGCCTTGCCGACCCCGTGCCCATTCTGCACACGCTGCTGATGGACCCGGCGATTTCCGAGGCGCACCGCGTGGAAGCGGTGGTGACGGTGGTGGATGCGGTTCTGGGTGCCGAGACACTTGCGCGTCACCCGGAAGCCACGCAACAGGCCATGCTTGCTGATCGGCTGCTGCTCAGCAAAACCGACATCGCGCCCGATACATCGGCGCTTGAAGCGCGGCTTGCGGCGCTCAATCCCGGCGCACCGATTTTGCGCGCAGTGCAGGGCGCCATTCCACCCGATGTGCTGTTTGCTTCCGCCGCAAAGCCTTCTGTCCTGCAGCATTGGTTGGAAGCCATCACCACGCCAGGCGCGCGCCACAGCGCGGGGGTGGAGACCATTTCAATCCTGCGCGAAGCCCCCCTGCCCGCCGTTGTGCTGCCGTTGTTTCTGGAAGCCTTGGCCGAACATGCCGGGGAGAAATTGCTGCGCATGAAAGGCATCATACGTGTTGCGGAAGTGCCGGAAAAACCTGCGGTACTGCATGGCGTGCGCCATGTACTGCACCCGATTGAATGGCTGGAAGATTGGCCATCGGCTGATCGGCGCTCTCGCCTCGTGCTAATCGGCCAGGGCATTCCACAATGGTGGCCAGCGCGGCTGCTGGAAGCCCTGGAAGAAGAAGCGCGCGGCTAACCCGCAGCGCGAATGGCCGCCCAAATGCGTTCCGGTGAGGCCGGCATTTCTATATGGGTGATGCCAAGCGGGCGCAGCGCATCCACCACGGCATTGATCAGCACGGGCAAAGCGCCAACCGTACCGGCCTCACCCGCACCCTTTACGCCTAGAGGATTGGTCTTGGTTGGCACGGGGTTGCTCCTCACCACCATATCCGGGAAATCTGCCGCGCGCGGCATCAAATAATCCATGAAGCTTGCGGTCAAAAGCTGGCCATTGGCGTCGTAGCGAATATCCTCACCGAATACCTGCCCAAGCCCCTGTGCGATACCGCCATGAATCTGGCCCTTCAGCAGCAGCGGATTGATTACCGTGCCGACATCATCCACCACCGTATAGGCAACGGTCTGTGCTTCGCCTGTCTCAGGGTCTATTTCAACTTCCGCGATATGGCAGCCATTCGGGAAGGTTGCGTCACCGGGACGCCTGATGAGCAAAGCGGAAAGGCCAAGCTCCTCCTGTAATGGCAATTGGCCGGGGATATAGCTGCGGCGCGCGAGCGCTTCGATACCAATGCCGCGATCCGTCCCCGCAATGCGGAATTGCCCTTCGCTGAATTCAATATCGGCTTCCGCCGCTTCCAGGAAATGCGCCGCGATTTTTTTGCCGCGCGCGATAATGCGCTCCGCCGCGCCCACCAAGGCACCACCCGCCGCCATCATGGAACGAGACCCGATGGTACCGCGCCCATGCGTCACAATATCAGTGTCACCATTGATGAAGCGGATACGTTCAGCCGAAATTCCCAAGCGTTCAGAGGCAATCTGGCGAAACACCGTCTCATGCCCCTGACCGTGATTATGGCTGCCCATCAGCAAGGTCACGCTGCCGCCGGAATCGAAGCGGATTTCAGCCGCTTCTTCCATTGGCCCACGATGCGGCCCGCCGGCGCTTTCAATGGCATTGGCAATGCCAATCCCGCGCAGCTTGCCGCGCGCTTTTGCCTCCGCACGGCGCGCCTCAAAACCCGCCCAATCAGCGGCTTTCAGTGCCAATGCCATATTCTTCGGGAAATCGCCGCTGTCATAGGTGTAATCAAGCCCGGTGCGGAATGGCATTGCTTCGGGCTGGATCAGGTTTTTCTCACGCAGCGCAATCCGGTCCATGCCCATTTCATCGGCAGCGAGATCAATGATGCGTTCAATGGCGTAAATCGCCTCCGGCCGCCCAGCGCCGCGATAGGGTGCGGTTGGCTGCGTATGCGTGAAAATGCAGCGCACTTCGGTGAAGATATGCGGCGTGCGATAAACGCCCGCGAGCCCACCGACATTATTCGTGGCGGAAACCGGTCCCTGCCAAGCCAGATAAGCGCCGACATTGCACAGCGTATGCACGCGAAAACCAAGAAAGGCGCCATCGGCGGCCAGTGCCAGTTCCGCCGTTGATACATTGTCCCGCGCATGGGTATCCGCCAGGAAACTTTCCGTGCGCGTTGCCGTCCAACGCACCGGGCGGCCCAGAAGCTTCGCGCCATGCAGCGCCAGCACATGTTCCTGAAACGGGCTTTCCTTCATGCCAAAGCCGCCACCAACATCGGGCGAGATGATGCGCAACCGGTTGCTTGGAATTTTCAACGCGTATTCGGCGATTTCATTGCGCATCACATGCGGCAATTGCGTGCCAGTGGTCAGCGTATAGCGTTCTTCCGCCGGATCGTAACTCGCCAGCGCATTGCGCGGTTCCATGGGGTTGGCGGAAACCCGCGTGATGCGGAAATCAAGGCGCGTGACATGCGCAGCCCGCGCAAAAGCCGCCTGCACCGCCGCCGCATCACCCAGGCGGAACAAGACACTTTCATTTTCTTCTGCCAGTTCCGGCCAAACCTGTGGCGCATCGGGCCTGATTGCCTCTGCCACATCCGTCACCACCGGCAAAGCTTCATATTCAACAATGATCGCTTCCGCCGCATCCTGCGCCGCCGCGCGCGATGTCGCGATGACCGCCGCCACCGCATCGCCCACATAACGCACTTGCCCCATTGCCAGCATGCGCCAGCGTGTTTGCGCCAAAGGCGAGCCATTCCGTTGCAGCCGGGGCGTGATGCAGCGGAGCACGCCAAGCTCTTCAATATCCTCCGGCGTCAAGACCAACAGCACGCCAGGCATGCCCCGCGCCTTGCTCACATCAAGCCGCGTGATGCGCGCGGATGCATGGGGGGAACGCAGCATCACAAGCTGCGCCGCATCAGTGCCGCCCAGATCATCCACATAACGCCCCTGCCCGCGCAGGAAGCGCATATCCTCAATCCGGCGCACGGGTGCGCCGATGCCGGTTCCTCTCATGGTGGCGGGGATATGGTTCATGGTTTGGCTGCTCCTTGGAACGCAAGCTCATAGCCGGGGCGGCACTTCGTCAATCCCACGAATTTCTTGACGCGCCACCGGGCAGCGTCCCTAATGAGCATCACATCGCAACAAAGGGGGCTTATCATGCAAAGGCGCCATATCCTGCTTGGCCTTACCGGCACTGCCTTGACAAGCCCTGCCATCGCGCAAGGCGCCTGGCCCAATCGTCCCTTGCGCATGATCGTGCCCTTCACGCCAGGTGCGGCGACAGATGCCATGTCTCGGCTGGCCGCGAGCAAGATCGCCGATGCGTTGGGCGTTGCCGTGGTGGTGGAAAATCGCGCCGGCGCAAATGGCGCGGTTGGCAGCCAGGCCGTGCTGCAATCCGCCGCTGATGGCTATACGCTGCTTGGGTCTGCTTCCATCCATCCCATGGCGCGCCATGTGATGAAGAACGCGCCCTATGATCCCGTGCAGGATTTCGTGGCGGTTGCACGCACCGCGCGCGGGCCCTTGGTGCTGGTGATGAATCCGCGCCTGCCGCAAAACACCATACCCGCCGTGGTGGAAGCCGCGAAGCGAGAGCCCGCCAAATGGTCCTTCGCCACATCTTCCCTTGGGGCGGCGGGACATTTGGGCAGTATTGAATTCAACCGCCTGACCGGGGCGAATATTGAAATTGTCGGCTATCGCGGGTCTGCCCCGGCGCTCACGGATGTCGCTGCCGGCAATGCGCAGCTGATGTTCGATCCGGTGCTGGCGACACTGCCCATGGTGCGTGCGGGGCAATTACGCGGCCTTGGCGTTGCCACCGCCGCGCGCACGCCCTTGGCGCCGGATCTGCCAACACTTGCGGAAGCGGGGCTGCCCGGTTTTGAATTCTATTCCTGGTATGGCGTTTGGGCGCCACGCGGCGTCCCGGTTGAAATTCTCCAGCGGCTCAACCGCATTCTGGTTGATGGCATGCGTGAAGCTGCAACGGTGCAGCGCCTGAGCGGGCTTGGCTTTGAACCCGTGACGGAAACCGTGGAGGAGGCTGAAGCCTTCATCCGCGCTGATGTGGCGCGCAATGCGGAATTGCTGCGTATTGCGAATTTTCAGCCGGAATAACGCTTGCGACCAGGACCAGCCCCGAAGGTCTTTCACCGCTTGCAGCCCACGCAACCTCACGTCATTGTGAGGGGGCATTCAGACCGGGCATCAATTCATGGGTATCTTCCATCGCCGCGCGCTTTTGGCGCTGAGTTCTGTACTCACCGCCGGCCCAGGCGCGCTCCGCGCGCAGGCCGCCTGGCCGGATCGGCCGGTGCGGATCATTTGCGCTTTTCCGGGTGGGTCCACGCCGGACCTCGCGGCGCGGGCGATTGCGCCGCATTTGCAGCAGGTGCTGGGCCAGCCGGTGATTGTGGAAAACCGCGCTGGCGGCGGCGGGCATATCGGCACGGAAGCCGTGGCGCGCGCGACCGATGGCCATACTTTGGGCGTCACCATCGGCGGGCCGGGCAGTACGGCGAAAATCCTGAACCCGGCGCTTGGCTATGATCCGGCGACAGATCTGGCGCCGATCAGTCTTTTGGCGCGGCTGCCCTTTGTACTGGTGGTGCATCCTTCCGTACCCGCACGCAACGCCACCGAATTTGTCGCTTTCGCCAAGGCTAATCCGGGCAAGATTAGTTTTGCCTCCACCGGGCCTGGAACGCTTTCCCATCTGGTGATGGAAGACCTTGCGGCGTCTCAGGGTTTTGAGGCCGTGCATGTGCCTTATCGCGCTGTCGCTCAGGCGGTACTGGATTTGGTGGCGGGGCGCATCCAGGCGTTTTTCGCCGCAACCGGCGGCGTGCTGGGCCAGGTGCGCGATGGTTCCGTGCGCGCGCTGGCGGTGACGAGTGCGGAGCGTTTCCCTGCTTTGCCCGATGTACCGACCATGGCGGAAGCGGGCGTGCCTTCGGATCCGGCTGTTGCCTGGATTGGGCTTTTCGCGCCGGCGGGCTTTCCCGCGGATCGCATCGCGCGGCTGGCGGAGGAAACCGGCAAGGCGCTTGCCGTACCCGATCAGCGCCGCGCGCTGGAGACCGCGGGCTTCACCGTGGTGGGGAGTGATACGGAGAGTTTCCGCGCGCTACTCGCTTCCGATATCGCGCGCTGGGGCGGGCTGATTCGCCGGCTGGGGCTGAAGCCGGAAAGCTGAAGTCAGAATATACCGCTGGCCAGCCCGGCAGCGAAAGCGGCGCCGAGTTCTTCGCAGCGCGCAAGTTCCTCTGCACCGATAATCTTCGGCGCGGCAATGGCTTCGGGGGTTTGCGCGCCGGTGATGATGATCAGCGGTTCCGCAATGGGCTTCAGCCGCCAACCGGTCGCGATACGCGCAATTTGCCGCGCGGCACCGGTGCCGTCAGACCCCGCGCAGATCATGGTCGCGTAGGGCCTGCCCTGGATTTGATCCAGCAGCGGGTAATAGCAGCGGTCGAAGAAATCCTTCATCACGCCGGCCATGCTGGCGAGGTTTTCCGGCGTGGCGAAGATATAGCCATCGGCTTCCAGCAAATCTTCTGGCGCAGCTTCGGCGGCATGCATGCCCACGACGGCGATATTGCTTTCGCCCATCGCGCCTTCCAGCGCGGCCTGCGCCATCTGGCGCGTCCCATCGGTCATGGAATGATGAATAATCAGAAGTGTCTTCATGCGGATTTAGCGTAAGCACCGCGCCCTTCGGGCAGCAAGAGTGTGATGGCCCAACATAGCCCGAGCATCACCGCAGCACCCGCCAATGCGCCCATGATGCCGGCCATTTGATAGAGCAAGCCCGACAGCAGCGTGCCGGCAAAGCGCCCGGCAGCATTGGCGGCGTAGTAAAACCCCACATCCTCGGCGGCTTTTTTGGAGCCAGCATAAACCAGGATCAGATAGGAATGGAGCGAGGAATTCACTGCAAAGGCAAAGCCAAACACCAAAAGCCCCGCCACCAGCACCAGATCAGCGCGGCCTGCGTCAAACCATAGTGCCACCATCAACGCGGGCGGCAGCAACGCTAGGCCAAGGCACCATAGCCGCGCTGCAGGCACCTCCGCGCTGAGCCCATCGGCGCTGCGTTGAATGAGTGATGGTGCTGCTGCCTGCACCAAGCCGTAGCCGATGGTCCAAATGGCGAGGAAGGCACCCACGGCGGTAAAACTCCAGCCGGAGGCGTAGAGAAACACGGGCAGCGCCACCACAAACCAGACATCGCGTGCGCCAAAAAGCAAAACGCGCGCTGCCGCCAGCAGATTGACACCGCGATCCCGCGCCATGAATTCGCGCATGGAGGCTGACGCCTTGGCCTTGCCCATCATCGGCGGCAGGGAGGCCACAACGCCGAGCAGCACAAGCGCGAGCAGCCCCGCCATCAGCCAAAGCGCCCCCTGAAAGCCCAGCGCTTCCAGCAGCACGCCGCCCAGGAAAAAGCCAACGCCTTTCATGGCGTTCTTGCTGCCAGTGAACCAGGCTACCCAGCGGAACAAGCGACCAGAGGCATCGCCTGCCGTCAGCTTGATGGCAGATTTGGAAGCGGTTTTGGTGATATCCTTCGCGATGCCGCAAATGCCTTGCGCCAGCACCACCCACAGCAATGCCACGCCCGGCACCCAGCCTGGCGATAGCGCTGATAGCATCAGGAACCCCGCAATCTGCGCGGCAAGCCCCACCGCCAGCATGCGCGCAATACCGAAACGTGTGGCCAGCCAACCGCCGACAAGGTTGGCACCGATCCCCGCTGCCTCATACAGCAAGAACAGGAAAGCCAGCGCAAAGGGCGAATAACCGAGCTTGTGGAAATGCAGCAGCACCAGCATGCGCAAGGCGCCATCGGTCAGCGTAAAACCCCAATAGGCAGCGGTGACGATGGCGTAGTTGCGCATCTCAGATGCCGTGCGCTTCCATGATGCAGGCCAAATCTACTATGCGGCAGGCATAGCCCATTTCATTGTCATACCAGGCATAGATTTTCGCCATGGTGCCATCCGTCACCAGGGTGGATAGCGCATCAATGATGGAACTTCGCGTATCGCGCGCGTAATCAGCAGAAACCAAAGGCCGTTCCTCATAGCCCAGAATACCGGCCAGCGGGCCTTCGGCAGCGGCGCGGAACAGCGCGTTCAATTCCTCGGCGCTTGTCGCACGCTGCAATTCAAACACGCAATCCGTGAGCGAGGCATTCAGCACCGGGGCGCGCACCGCATGGCCATTCAGCTTGCCCTTCAATTCCGGATAGATCAGCGCAATGGCGTTGGCACTGCCTGTGGTGGTGGGCTGCAAGGACAGCATGGCGGAACGCGCGCGGCGCAAATCCTTATGCGGCGCATCCGTTACCACATTGGTATTGGTGGGGTCATGGATCGTGGTGATCTGGCCATGCCTGATTCCAATCGCCTCATGCACCACCTTCACCACAGGGGCGAGGCAATTGGTGGTGCAGGATGCGGCAGTGACAATCGGGTGCCGCGCCGGATCATACAGCGCATCATTCACGCCAACCACGATATTCAGTACCGATGCTTCCTTGACCGGTGCCGCGACAATCACGCGTTTCGCCCCACGATCAAGATGCCCGCGCAGAGTGGCTTCGGTCAGGAATTTGCCGCTGCATTCCAGTACCAGATCAACATCAAGATCACCCCAGGGAATCGCTGCCGGTGTCGCGTGTTCCGTGAAACCGATGCGTTTCTCACCAACGCGCAAAGCATCCGTGCCTTCCGCCGCGATAGACGCACGCCAGCGGCCCTGCACGCTATCAAAACTCAGCAAATGCGCGGTTGCCGCCGCACCGCCCTTAATTTCATTCACATGCACAATATCCAGCCGATTGGCGCGGCGTGGATCATCCTCACCACGCTCCGCCGCGCCAAAAGCGGCGCGAAAAGCCAGCCGGCCAATGCGGCCCATGCCATTGATGCCAACCCTCATGCGTTTGCTCCTGTCATTGGATTGCCCAAGGCTTCAACCCGTGCCTGCAGCGCCATACGATCCAGGGCGGTGAAGGGTAGGCTGATGAAAATTTCCAGCCGGCGCCGCAGCGCCGCGTAAAGTTCGTTCAACAGGGTCGCGCGTTCGGCACCGGCACCCGAGAATTTCGCAGGGTCCGGCAGGGGCCAGGCCGCGCTGGTGATGGTATCGCCAAAATCCGGGCAGCGCTGGCCTTCCAGCGTATCGCAAAGGGCGATGATGAAATCGAAACGCGACGCACCGGGTGCCGCGAATTCTTCCCAGGATTTGGACCGCAAGGGTGCTACATCATGCCCAAGCGCCTGTAGCTGCGCGAGCACTTCCGGCAGCGGCCCATCCGGCGCGGGTTCAGAGCCCGCGGAATAGGCGCGAAAGCGCCCGCCGCCGATGCGGTTCAGAATGGCTTCCGCCATGATGGAGCGCGCGGAGTTGCGCGTACACAAAAACAATACCCGTAAGGGGCGGCCAGGGGCGGTGATGGGGGCGGCTGCCCCACCCAGCAACCCGACCAAAGCGGCGAAGGTCGCCGGGGCGCTGGCATAGAGTACCTGGCGCCCCTGGCGTTGCGGCGTAATCAGCCCGGCATCTTCCAGCGCGCGTAGATGGAAGGAAAGCGTGGAGGGCGGCACGCCCAGCGCCTCGGCAATTTCCCCTGCTGGCAAGCCCTCAGGTCCCGCGCTTTGCAGGTTCTGGATCAGGGCCAGCCTAGTGGGCTGGCCCAAGGCGGCGAAGGCCGCGGCTGCGGATTGTGTTTCCATGATTCCAGTATAGTGGAATCAATTTCCGGGACACGTGAAATTTCAATGACAAAGCGGGCGCCCTACCAGCCATTCACCCGATCCCAAACAGCAATCACCTCATCCCCGCCATCCACAACGTAGTACCGGTCATGCGCGGCGACGGTCAGGCAGGTGTGGTTTGGCGCCACGCGCACCAAAGCGCCCACGGGAAGTTCCGCGAAAGGCAGCGGACCATCACCGCGTACTTCGCCATGCTCCTGATGGGTGCGCGCGACAATCGCCTCCCCAAAACGCCATTTGCCGTGCCGGTCCAGCATGACACCAAAGCCGAGATCCTTCGGTGCCGCTTGTGTGCTGCGGTCCTTGGAAAGCGCAATGCCGCCCGCATCAATCAACACCGCATTGCGATCCAGCTTGCGGGAGGTCACGGCGGAAAGCACCGTCACGGCAATGTCTTCCATACCATGCGTGCCGATCTGCCCCTGGAACAAATCGCCGAACATATAGACGCCAGCGCGGATATCCGTAATGCCCGCCATGGATTGCCCGTAAAGCGCGGTGGGCGAAGACCCTGCCGAGACAACGCGCGGCACAATTCCCGCACCACGCAGCTTTTCAGCGGCCAGCACGGCACCGGCACGTTCCGCCTCCGCCACTTTGCGCATGCCGTCTTCGCTGCGTTCCGCATAGGAATGCCCGGCATGCGTCATGATGCCGACGCAACGCGCGCCAAGCCGCATCGCGATTTCCGCCAGCGCTGCTGAATCAGGCGCTATGCCACCACGGCCTTCGCCGCAATCAACCTCGATCAATGTTGGCAGAATGCCCGGATGCGCAGCGATGGCGCTGGCCACTTCCAGATCATCGGTGATGATCTTCACGTCATTGCCTTGCGCGTTAATCGCCGCGATGGAATCCAGCTTTTGCGGCGTGATGCCCACTGCATAAATCTGATCGCGATAGCCTCCACCGGCGAAATAGCGCGCCTCGGCCACCGTACTGACCGTGATCGGCCCATGATCCGGCGCGGCCAGAGCCGCCACGGCCAGGCTTTTCGCGGTTTTCATATGCGGGCGGAGCTTCAGGCCCGGATGCCGCGCGACAGCATCCGCCATGCGCGCCAAATTGCGCTTCAGAATGCCAAGTTCCAGCACCAGGCAAGGGGTGGGCAGATCATCCAGCTTCATGGCCAGTGCGCTTCCTTATCAATCGGCAAAACAGGTCTTGGCATATGATTCCAATCAAAGCGCGTGAGGATAGGGGAAGTGAGGCCCGGGCAATCCACCTCCACAATCTGCTCATGCTTGAAGAATTCATCGAAGCCGCCGCGGAAATGCCCGCGAGATTTCACCACCACGGCGCGCGCCTTCCCCACATCCAGCCCCAGATGTTCGAAGAAGGCGGGATCGGCGCATTGCGTGCGAATGGAAATCACCACCACGGTCATGCCACCGATGCGTAGCGCAGCCGTGGCGCCAAGGGTCATCGCCGTGCCGGCGAAAATGCCGCGCCGACCCGTCACGCGCCCATCGGAAAGCGCCACCACTTCGGCTTCCGCGCTGAAGGGTTTGCTGAAGGGATCATCGGCAGCGACATCACGATTGAAACGCGCGGTAAAGCGGGTACCCTTGCCAAGCTTATGTGCCTCTGCCGCCAGGGCGGGATCATGGATCACGCCCACCAGGCAATCCTTTACCTCGGCACGATGGAGGGCTTCCAAAATCCACATGGTATTGCCGCGCCCGCCGCCGCCTGGATTATCGGCGACATCAGCAAAAGCCAGCGGCACAGGGCTATGCAGTGCCTTTTGCGTTGCGTCTTCAAGCGCCGTCAGATTGGCGATGAAGCGCCCGCGCCTTTCCCAGGCCGCCGCTGCCAGCCGATCCGCCAACGCTTCCGCTGCCACCCGATCTGTCGCGGTGATGACCACCGCCATGCCGTTGAAAGGCGTGTCGCCATAGGCAAAGCCGCCCATGATGGAGACATTGGCAATGCGCTGATCCTGCGCCGCCCATTCCTGGCCAAGGTTGATCACCTCCGCATAAGGCCCTTGCGCCGTCAGCATGGAAACGGTGGGCGCCACAATCGGCAAGCGGCGGAAGGCGCGATGGAACCGCTCACCCGCCAGAAGCCTGCGCATCAGCCCGGTACTTTCCGCGCCACGTTCGCGCATATCCAGATGCGGATTAGTGCGATAGCCAACAAAGGCATCGGTCATCGCCACCATCCTATCCGATACATTCGCGTGCAGATCGTAGGAACAGACTAGCGGCACATCGCCCAAGATGTCCCGAATCAGCGCTTGCAAGCTGCCTTCCGGGTCAAGATCAGCGGTGGCGAGCCCCGCGCCATGCAACACGCAATAAACGCCATCCACGTGGCCTTTCAGCGCAATCAGGCCTTCGCGCCATTGGCGCATGAAGCCACCAAAAACGCTTTGCTCCACCGGGCCATTCGGTTCCGCCATGGCCAGCAGAATGGGGCAGGGTTCCCAAGCGCCGCTGGCATCCATGGCGGTGACGAAGCCCGGCATTTCACCCAAAGCGGCGGGGGCGGCGGAACGCGCATCCGTCACAATGGTATCGCCGGCAATCAGGCAGCGTGTTTCAAAATCACGCAAGGTCGCTGGCGGGGCAAAGCGGTTACATTCAATCGAAAAACCCAAAAGGGCAATGCGTGGTCCGGCCATCAGATGGCTACTCCCAAAAGTTCTGCGATGCGCGGGGTGGATTTCAGCCCTGTGCCGGTCAGCACCACCACGGTGGTTTCATCGGCGCGAATGGTGCCGGCTTCCAGCAATTTCACGAAAGCTGCCGCAGCTTGCGCGCAGGTGGGTTCCACGTAAATGCCGGTGCGCGCCAAATCCAGCGTCGCGGCGGCAATCTCGGCCTCGCTCAACATCACCGCACCACCCTGGCTTTCGTGCAAAACGGCCAACACTTCCGGCGTGCGGATGGGCTGGGCAATCGCGGTGCCTTCCGCAATCGTCGGCACCGCTGCAATCGCTGGCTGCTTCAGGAAGGCGCGCGCAATCGGCGCACAATTCTCCGGCTGAGCAGCGAAAATGCGCGGCAGCTTCTTGATTTCCCCCGCACGCTGCAATTCGGCAAAGCCAATGCCGCAGCCGAGCACATTGGACCCCGCACCACAGGGCACAATCACATTATCGGGCGCAACGAAACCCAAAACCTCCCATAATTCATAGGCAAGCGTCTTCGTGCCATGCAGGAAAAAGGGGTGCCAATTATGGCTGGCGTAGAAGATATCAGCAGCCTGGCGCAACGCCTCATCCGCGCAGTCCTGCCGGCTGCCTGGCACCAATTCAATCTCGGCGCCCGAGGCACGCGATTGCACGGTCTTGGCCGGGGATGTTGAAGCCGGCACCAAAATCTTCGCCCGCATCCCCCCCGCGGCAGCATAAGCCGCCACCGCCGCACCGCCATTGCCGGATGAATCTTCCAAGACATGCGTCACCCCCTGCGCACGCAGCAGGGACAGCATCACCGATGCCCCACGATCCTTGAAGGACCCGGTCGGCATGAACCATTCGCATTTCACCAACGCGGAGGCACCGCCAATCACGCGCGGCACCAGCGGTGAACAACCCTCACCCATCGTGATCGGGTCATCCGGCAGGAAGGGAAGTGCCGCGCCATAGCGCCAGAGCGAACGATCCTCGGCCCGGATCGCCGCGCGGGTAATGCCCGGCAGCGGCGTCAGCATCAGGGGGGCTTGGCCGTCACCACACCAGCGCGGCGTGGCAAGCGGATAGGTGGCCCCGCTGCGCGGGTCCAGATAGGAAACGTCTGTCATGAGCATAACATGATCCGTTTCGACGGATCATGCCATGCCCATGATTTGAGCGGCTGATTCACGGCTCCGGCGATGCCGCCTCCGCCGATCAGACGCCTGTTTTGAGCGGCTGATTCACGGCTTCGGCGGTGCCGCCTCCGCCGATCAGACGCTTGTCTTGAGCGGCTGATTCACGGCTTCGGCGGTGCCGCCTCCGCCGATCAGACGCTACCCTCGCTTGCCCTGGGCCGCGCCGCAAGGGATGCTGGGGGCATGAGCAATGACGCCGAAGCCGTAGCCCGCCTGGCCGCCGATCTGGTGGCGATTGACAGCCGTTCTTCGGTCTCCAACCGGCCCTTGGCGGATAGGATCGAAGCCGAATTGGCGGGGTTTGAGATCGAACGCCTGGATTACACAGACCCGCAAGGGGTGGCGAAGCGCGCGCTGGTCGCCCATCGTGGCCCGCGCAGCGGTTATGCGCTGTCAGGCCATATGGATACGGTGCCGGAAACCAGCTGGACAGACCCGCCCTGGACGGCGCGCATTCTGGATGGCGTGCTGCATGGCCTGGGCAGTGTGGATATGAAGGGGCCGGTCGCGGCCTGCATCATCGCCGCGCGCGGCCTGCCCGCCCATGTGCCGGCGACGCTGCTGCTGACGGCGGATGAGGAAACCAGCAAGCAAGGCGCCCGCATCATCGCCGCGCGATCAAAGCTTGCGGCATCGCTTGGCTTGCAAGGGATTGTGGTGGCGGAACCAACGGCGCTGGCGCCGGTGCGTGGGCATCGCAGCCATATCGAATACACGGCCATCGCGCGGGGCGAGCAGGCGCATTCTTCCACCGGCAAAGGGCTGAATGCGAATTGGGCGCTGATTCCCCTCATGGCGGAAATGAAAGCCATCTACGAAAAGCTGCGCTTTGACCCTGCCTATCATGATGCGGCTTACGACCCGCCCTTCTCCGATTTCAACATGGTGATTGATAATCACGGCACGGCGGTGAATGTGACAGTGGCGCAGGCAACGGTGCGGATAAAATTCCGCCGCAGCCGACGCATTGACGTGAGCGGCATTGAAGCCGCCGTGCAGGCAGCGGCAAAGCGCGCCGGGGTGGAATTGACCGAAAGGCGCGAAGGCACGCCGCCGGAATTGGCGCTTGATCATCCGTTGATTCAGTTGGCGGTCAGCATGGCCGGCAAGCCCGCCGCGACCGCGCCCTATGGCACCGATGCCAGCGAATTGCAGGATATCGCGCCCTGTGTGATTTTGGGGCCCGGCACCATCGCCACCGCCCATACGCCGCGCGAATGCGTGGCCTTGGCCGATTTGGCCGCTGCGGTGCCGATCTTCCGGCGGCTTCTTTCTGCCGGCCTTGCTTGAAGGAGCATCAGCCATGTTGCGCAGCATTCTTCTGGCCCTTGATGACACGCCCGGCGCAATTGCCGCACGGGATTATGCGCTCGCACTCGCGCGCCATACGGGTGCGGCGCTGACTGCCGCCATCATCCTGGACAAACCCGGGCTGGGCGATGCGTATGAGGCCGTGCCGCCAGGTGCCGCCGCCTTCAAAGAAAGGCGCGATGCGGCTTTGCTGCAAAAGGCTCAAGCAGCGGCGGAAGAAGCTCTTGCAGGCTTGCGCGACGCCGCGGCGGGGCAGCCCTTCGCCGTGGAAACCCTGGAAGCCGCGCCAGCCGATGCGCTGCTGGCCGCCGCTGGCGCACATGATGTTCTGATTGTTGGGCGCGATTCCACCCTGGGCCGGGAAGAAGCGGATGATGGCCTTTCGCCCACCATCGAAACGCTGCTGCGTGACCGCACGCGCCCCTTATTGGTGGTGCCGCCTGGCGCCGCCTTCGATCCTGCGGCGGCTTCACTGATTGCCTATGATGGCTCGGCGGGGGCCATGCGCGCAGTGCAGCTTTTTGCGTTGCTCGGGCTTGGGGGCAGCGGCGCCACAGTGCTGAGTGTCTCAGAGGATGAAGCACAAGCCGCAGCACTTGCTGGCATGGCGGCGGGTTTCCTGCAACGCCATGATGTGGCGGCAAAGCCCTTGCCGGTGATTGGCACGCATCCGGTGGAAGCGCTTTTGGCGGAGGCGGCTTCCATGCCGGCACGCATGCTGGTGATGGGCGCTTTTGAACATACGGGGCTACGCGCCCTATTCACCGGTTCCGCCACCAAGCACTTGCTGCGCCGCGCACCCTGCGCGATTTTCGCCGCGCATTGAGCGAGAGAGCTTAGCGCGGTAATTCCTCAGGCAACGCGCAAACCCGCTGCGCCACCAGCCAGGCGGAAAAGCGCGGATTGGCTGTCAGCATCGCGAAGGGAATGACGCCAAGCAGGCTGATGAGCACGGGTGAGGCAATCAGCAGCGCGGCGAAGGACACCGCCGCGAAAACAAAGGTCAGCGCCAATCCTGCCAGCGTCGGCGCCCAGAATTGCTTGAGCGCATCCGCAAAACTGATACCGCGTTCGCTACGATTTTGTGGCGCCCAGCCCATGCGCATGCCAAAGGGCATCGCCAGCAGAAATAGGCATTGGCTCATCAGCCGCGCGGGTTCCATGAAGGCGGTGAAGACCATTTCGGCCAAAGCACCGCGCAGAAATTGCGCCCGCCCGCCATAGCGCGCGGCAAGATCAGGTTTCAGCAAAACCTCGACATAGCCGGCAAGCTTCGCGGCGTAGTGGCAGCACCAGCCGGCAAAAAGCAGCGCAAGCAAGGCGCCAATCGGCGTAGTATCGCCCCCTCCGCCAAGGCCATTCCAGGCGGCCAGCAACAGGATCGCGACGTAAAAGGGCGCGCTCAAGAAAAGCAGAATCGCCTGGATCAATTGCCAGCGCGCCATGGGTGTCAGACCCGGCAGCCGCAGCAGCGCCAGATACTGCATATTCCCCGCAGCCCAACGCAGATCGCGCGTGATGAAATCACTATAGCTTGGCGGATTGCCTTCGCTGCTGCCGGTATCATCCGGCAATACGCGCACCTTCCAGCCGGCGGCGTGCAGGCGCGTTGCCTCTACCTGGTCATGAGACAGGATATGCGACCCATCAGGCAAGGTTTCCAACCGCGCATGAGTGCGAAAGGGCGCGATGCGGATGACGGCGTTATGGCCCCAATAGGGCCCCTCATCTCCCTGCCACCAGGCCTGGCCGGTCGCCCAGGCGCGCATGCCGTGCCGCATGCCGAATTGAAACAGCCGCGGAAAACCTGCCGTGGTTGGCCTGCCGTGAATAAGCTGTTGCAGAATCGCAAGCTTCGGGTCCGCTTCCATGCAAGCCATAAGGCGCAGCACCGCATCAGCGGTCATTTCCGAATCGGCATCCAGGCACAGCATGAAGTCATGCCCATGCGCGTGATGATCCAGAAACTCCATCACATTGCCGGATTTGAAGCCGGTATTTTGCGCGCGGCGCCGGTAATGCGTCGCGATGGGCTGCGCGGCAGCAAAAGCGCGGCAGGCCGCTTCCTCGGCGCTGGCTTCGGTGCCTTCTGGCGTATCTGACAGGAACCAGAGCGAAAAGCGATCCGCCGCGCCGGCAGCCGCCAATCCCTTAAGCAAACGTGCAAGCGGCGGCAGCACCAGCGCCATATCCTCGCGCCGGATACAAATGGCAATCGCGGTGCGGGCTTGCGGCAAGCGAGTGCGCGCGGTGGCCAGCGCCGGCAGCACAGCGGCGGCGGGGTCGCGCGCGAACAGCAGAATGCCAAGCCCGATCAGCGCATTGCCCGCCGAAAGCGCCGCCCAGGGCAAAGTCCCCGCGATGCAGATCAGAATCAGGATTTCCGGCAGGGTCCAGCCGCCAGGTGCCAGCGTGGCCCAGGCAAGCCAGAACAACCCGACCATGATGGCAAGCGCCAGGGCAAGAAAAGCGATACGTCGCGGCAGGATGGGCGCTTTGGTCACGGTGCTGGCTTATGCCGTGACCAAAGCGGCTTGGCGATACGTCGCGGGCGTCAGTCTATTTGCGCCCCGGAAGCGCGCACCACCGGCGCCCAGATTTCTACCTCTCGGCGCATGAAGGCGTCATACTCCGCGGGGCCAAGTGGCCAG
This sequence comes from Roseomonas sp., assembly GCA_020249145.1. Taxonomy (GTDB): domain Bacteria; phylum Pseudomonadota; class Alphaproteobacteria; order Acetobacterales; family Acetobacteraceae; genus Neoroseomonas. The sequence continues at coordinate 237,059 of JADCGF010000011.1, forward strand.
GGCTCCGCGCCGTAATCGCGCACGCGCTGGGCAATGGCGGGATCATTAAGTGCCGCCACTATCTCCGCCCCCAGCCTTTCGCGGATCGCAGCCGGTACGGCAGCGGGCGCGACAATGCCATACCAGGAAGCGACATCGAAATTCGGCACGCCCTGTTCTTCCAGGCTAGGCACTTCCGGCATGGTGCTGGAACGCTTCGCCGTGGAAACGCCAAGCGCCTTCAACAAGCCACCCAAAACCTGCTGGCGTGATGCCGGCGCGTTATCAATCGCGAAGAGCGTTTCGCCATTCATCACCGCCGCCATGGAAGGCGCGGTGCCACGATAGGGCACATGCGTGACCTCAATCCCCATGCGCATGCCAAACAGCAGGCCGGAAAGATGCGAAGACGTGCCAGACCCGGCCGAGGAAAAATTCGCCCGCGCCGGATTGGCCTTGCAGAAGGCGACCAGCTCCGCCACTGATTTGATTGGGCTATCGCCCTTGACGATCAGCACATTCGGCATGGCGGCGATGCGCGCCACCCCTGGCAAATCCCTGAGCGGATCAAAGGAAAGCCGCCGATAGAGCGTCGGCCCAATCCCGTGGGACGCGATGTGATTGACGTAAAAGGTATAGCCATCCGGCGCCGCGCGTGCGGTGACTTCCGCCCCAACCATGCCGCCCGCCCCTGGGCGCGGGTCTATGATCATGGGCTGGCCCAGCCTTTCGCGCAGACGGTTTTCCATCATGCGGAGAAAAATATCGGAAACCCCGCCTGCCGCGCCGCCAATCACGAAGCGCAGCGGCTTATCCGGCCAGGTGGCCTGCGCCTTCACCGCCGGTGCCGCCAAAAGCACCGCCCCAGCCGCAATCATGCTTCTGCGCGTGATCATGCTTTATCCCCCCGTGATAGCCTTGGTTTGACCCAAGCCTATCACGAAAGCCCCGCTTGAGAAGGGAAATCACGCCGCCGGCAGCAGCACCATGAAGCGCGCACCGGTCACGGCGCCGCCGGCATCGCGGATATTCTCAGCCGATATGCGCCCGCGCAGGCCTTCCACGATCTGCCGGCTGATGGAAAGCCCAAGGCCGGAATGCTGGCCGAAGCGCTCTCCGCTGGGGCGTTCAGAATAGAAACGCTCAAAAATGCTTTCAAGCTTATGTTCAGGAATGCCGGGGCCTTGGTCTTCCACCACCACTTCCACCATGGCGCCGGCATGGCGGGCGCTGACCTTCACCGTGCCATGCGACGGGCTGAAGGAAAGCGCATTGCCGAGCAGGTTGCGGAAAACCTGCACAATGCGCCCTTCCACACCGCGCACCACCAGCGGCCCCGCTTCCGCTTCAAGCAGCACCACCGGGTCGTCATCATCGCGGGTCGCGGCGTGCAGATCAGAAAGCGCGGAGAGGATCGGCGCGATATCGACCGGCGTCGAAATGGTGCGCGACAATTCCGCATCCACGCGCGATGAATCGCTGATATCGCCAATCAGCCGATCCATCCGCACGGCATCATCGGCAATAATCGCGAGCAACCGATTGCGGCTGGCCGGGTCTTCCACGCGGCGCAGCGTTTCAATGGCGCTGCGGACACTCGTCAACGGATTGCGCAATTCATGCGCCACATCGGCGGCGAAGCGTTCATTGGCGTCAATCCGCGCCCACAGCGCGCGCGCGGAATTCTGCAAATCCCGCGCCAGCACGCCAATCTCATCATTGCGCTTCAGCAGCGCATCGGGGACGGATTGCGCGCGGCCTTCACCTTCGCGGATGCGCTGCGTGGCGCGCGCCAGGTCAAGCATTGGCGTGGCGATGGTGCGCGACAGATAAAGCGAAAGTGCCACCGTCAGGATCAAAGCGGTTGCGAATAGCAGCAGCACGGAAGCGCGGATTTCAAACAAGCGCCGATCCACTTCGCGCGCTTCACGCGTCAGCAGCACAATGCCGACACTTTGCGTGCCGCGCCGCGCGGGTTCCGCGACACTTACCAATAAGCGGCCATCGGCGCTACGGCGGATATAGGGGGTGACGCCGCCTTCAAGCGCCATGCGCAATTCTTCGCGCCGATCAGGGCCAAGATCGGGCTGCCAATCGAAATCCGGCGCATCGGGCGCGCTATCCACCACCATGCCGGGGCCGCCCCGGCCGCGCAGCAGGGCCGGGAAAAGCCCGACCATTCTTTCGTAAATGCCGGCAACGGTGGAGGTCAGCGCGCCGCGCGGTTCTGGCGGCGGCAAGGGTTCGGCAATCACGGCGCCGCCCACGCCATCACGAACCCGGCTATCGGCCACCAGCAGGCCGGCGGTATCCAAAAGCCGCGCCTGGGTATTTGGCGAAGGGTCCACCAGGCGCCGCAGCAAGGGCCGCGCTGCTTCCAATTGCAGCACGTAGCGTTCGCCTTCAGGCCGCACCGCGGCTTCGGCGATGGCACCGGCGTAGATGCGCGCCTGGGTGCGCATGGCCTCAACCTCCGCGCCCAAAAGCGCGTTCTGATATTGGTCGAGGTAGAGCAAGGAAGCCGCGAGCAAGGCCGGTGGCAGCGCATTCAGCAGCAGAATGCGCCGCAGCAAGGGTGAAAAGCCACGTTTCGCTTGTTCCGGCGCAGCCTCAGCTTCGGAAAGGCGATCGAGCGGCGGGGATGTATCGGGCACGGCGCGGGTTTAACGCGGAACGCGCGCCAAGGAAATCACGCTGAAAAGTTCAGCCCCGGCGAATGGGCGGCACGCTGCCCCCGCCCTGGGGTGGCGGCGGCGCGCCCCAACCCCCGGAAGGCGGCGGTGGAGGTCCTTGCGGCTGCCAACCCCCCGGCGCTTGCTGCGGATAGCCCCCGCCAAAGCCCCCCGGCGGCGGACCTGGCGCCAGCGGGTCAGGGCCAAAGCGATTATAGCCTGGCGTGCCGCGCAGAAAGCCAAGAACAACGAATTCAAATATAAGCGCAAGAAACGTAACTATACCGAAGGTGCCGATGGCAAGATCCCAGAAAACTCCTGGTTCCGCTGAGAAGATCAGGGTCAATAGGGAAAAAAGAAAAACAATAGACGTGTAGGAAAACTGCAATATTGCAATACCCACTGGCAAGTACCAATCAAAATCCAAGTCATGAAATCGCTTAATCGATCCTGCCAGCCACAGCCAAGCCAACGGGAGTGTGGGAGCATAGAATAGAAGTAAACTCCAAATTACTACGCTATCGAGGAAAAAAGTAGAAATCGAGGAACGGTCATTATTGACTATATCGGCAATCAATGCGGTCAGTCGAGGTAAACTGGGCTGTATCAGTACCACCAAAGCCAAAAAAAGGGAGACGCCACTCCATAGGGCACTTAACACAATTGGCAAAAGAAAGTGTCGAAACCACCAAGTCTTGCGGCTGATGCGGCCATTGAAGCTGAACCATTGCGCCAAGGTCATGGGCTTTTTCCTCAATCCTTGGACTGAGGTTACTGAGGCGACGGCGGAAGCGCAGTATTTGTGGCGGGTGGCGCTGCGAGTGGATCGGGGCCGAAGCGGTTGGGGCCAGGTGTGCCGGGCTGAAATCCAGCCATGGCGCAAGCCCCGAATAGTGTGATGAAAGGCAATAAACTCGTTAGAGCAAAAATAGCCCCGATCCATCGGTGATCCAGGCCACCGAAATCGTTCAAATCAACCAACGAAATGAAAATGAGAAACAGGGGGTAAGATATAATCGGGACAAAAAGGAGGGCTGCCCACCAGCCGGATTTGTCTTGATCGTGCCAACGCTTGGTCAAGCCGGCAAAACCGATCCAGAGTACCACCAATCCAAGAGCATAGAAGACCGCTATGATGGCATATTCCCCTACGCTGGATTTGTGGGGTGTCTCCACCCCAAGTTTGATCATTTGTTGCGCTGCGCTTAGCACGATCAGAAGGCAGATCGGCAGCAAGCAATAGAAAATCCACCATGTCTTGCGGCTGATGCGGCCCTTGTGGCTGAACCACTGCGCGAGGGAAATCCGATTTCCGCCTGATTTTTTCTGATCTGGCTGATTAGATGGCATCGGAGCCAAATTATTGTGAAGGGCGGACTGACTGAAGGTCGCCGTTACCGTGTTCTTGTCGGCACCCTTTGGTGCAAGCGGATCAGGGCCGAAGCGATTGGGGCCGCGTGTGCCCGGAAGAAGACTGCCATTGACGAAAAATAGAACCCAAAGGAACAGAATAAACATGCCAATAAAAACTACACTCGCCAAAACAAATTGATTGGCATTCGAATCATCGCTGCTAAAACCAAGAAACAACATAAGAAGCAGTGGGAAACCAAACTGTAACTTGATATACCATTCTGCACCGCCACCGTAAAAAAGATGCCAAATAACAATGAAAGTTGGAATCACGGTTAAACAACCCCACCAGCCAGTTCTGTCCTGATCATGCCAGCGCTTCACCTGCCCCGCTAGGCTAAGCCAAAGCCCCAACAAAAGCGCCAAAGCGGACACCACCGATAACTCACTGATGCCTTTGCCCAAGGCCGCAGGCATTGAGTATTTCGGCAAGACTCGCGCATCAAAAATGCTGGCGGCAAAGATGATACCGTTGGGAATCAAAAAATAGAAAATAAACCACGTCAGACGACTGATGCGCCCCTTGAGACTGAACCAAGTTCTAAAACCCATGTGGCTCTCCCCTCGAAACAAGGAGAGCCTAAGCCGAAAAACGCGCCAGCGAAATCCGCCTCACCCCCCCAACAACAACCCCGGCAGCGCCGCCATATCTGCAAAAGGCTCCGCCCCATGCGCCGCCAGCACCGCAGCCGGGCTTTCATGGCAGAAGCCCATCACGCGGCAACCAGCCGCTCGCCCCGCGCGCACGCCGGGCACGCTATCTTCAATCACCACGCAATCCTCAGGCGCGGCGCCACAAGCCGCCGCTGCCGCCAAATAGATATCCGGCCAGGGTTTTGGTCGCGGCACATCCTCAAAGGAAAACACCCGCCCGGCGAAAACCTGCGCGAGCCCCAGGCTCCGCATCTTCGCCGCCAATTCAAACCTTGAGGAATTGGAAGCAACCGCCACCGGCACACCCGCCGCAGCAAAGGCTCGCACCGCTTCCACCGCACCTGGTATGGCCAGGGTTTCTTCCGCCATGCGCCGCGCAATCAGGGTTGAGATTTCCTGCCCCCATTCGGGTGGCAGCAGCCCGACGCGCGCTTCAATGCGGGGCAGCATATCGGGCAGCGCCATGCCCAGAAATGTCTCCCGCGCTTCGGCTGCCGTCATGGGCCAGCCGCGCAGAGTCAATTCCTCGGCAACGATGCTATTCACCACCAATTCGGTATCGGCCAAGACGCCATCGCAATCAAACAGGATGGCGGTGGGGCGCTTCATGCCTCGGCTTTGGCGCGCGCCACATTTTCGACGCGCAGCTTCTCATGCGGGCAATCGCGATGCTGCTTCGGGCATTGCCGCCCGCCGGCAAAGGAACACAGGCTGCGCCCGGATTGCAGCGCGCCGCGCACCAGCCCCGCCAAGGATGCGATGAAGGCCGGATCACTGTTCTGCGCCGGCACGCGGAAATAGCCGGGGATGCCGAGGTGCTCGGCCTCCTCCCGATATTCCACATCCAATTCCACCAGGGTTTCGGAATGCTCCGACACAAAGGCGATGGGGCAGATCAGGATCGCGGTTTTTTCTTTCGCCGCACGCTCAATCTCGGCTTCTGTGGAAGGCCCGATCCAAACCTGAGGTGTCACGCGGGATTGATAGCAGACAATGTGGTCAAGCTCCGGCATCGCCAATTCAGCAACCACAGCGGCGACGGTTTGTTCGACCTGCCATTGATAAGGATCGCCCGCTTTCACAATGGATTCCGGCAGGCCGTGGGCGGAAAACAACACGCGCAGCGGTACTTCCGCCGGCAATTCCGCGCGCGCCTTGGCATAGGCTTCGCGCACCAGCCGCGCGGTGGCCGCCGCGAAACCCTGATCCGAATGCCAGCAACACAGCGCCGTGGTCGGCACATCCAGCCCGATCTTGCGCGTGGCATCCTGCCAGGCAATCAGGCTTGAACCCGTGGTTGTCGTGGAAAATTGCGGATAAAGCGGCACCAGCAACACGCGATCCGGCGCCCAATCCTTCACGGCGCGGGCACATTCATCACTCATCGGGTGCCAATAGCGCATGGCGACAAAGCAGCGGGTTTCCGTGCCCGGTTCATTGGCCAAGGCGGCTTCCAGGCTGCTCGCCTGTTCTTCCGTCAATTCCCGCAAGGGCGAACGCCCGCCCAGCACGGCGTAGTTTTCCTGCGCGGGCTTGGTGCGGCGCCAGGCGATCAGCCGGCCAAGCCAGGGGCGGATAAAACCCGGCACGCGCAGAATGGCCGGGTCCGTGAACAGGTTCACCAGGAATGGCCGCACGCTTTCCGGCGCATCGGGTCCGCCGAGGTTGAACAGCACAATAGCCAGGCGCTGGCGGCGCGGCGTTGCGGGCATCATCTGATCCATGCGCCCGCACATGACATGCGCAGGCCGGGGGTCAAGGGTTCAAAGCAGCCTGAGTGGCGTTTTTTCGCCCCCAAGCGGCAGATTCAGGCATTTCCTTGGGCAGGGGCGGCAGCAACCTGCTGCTGCGCGCGGCGATTCTGCCAAAGAGCGACGAAATCAATCGGTGCCAGCATCACGGGCGGGAAGCCGCCATCGCGGGTCACCTCGGCCAGGATATTGCGCGCGAAGGGGAACAGCAGCCGCGGGCATTCCACCAGCAGCACGGGTTCCATCATCTCCGGCGCGATGCCGTTCAGGGTGAAAATGCCGCAATAGACCAGTTCGGCGATGAAGGCCGTGGTTTCGGTGCCGATCTTGGCTTCGCAGCGGATTTGCAGCGTGACCTCAAAATTCTCCTGGCCTTCCTGCAGGCGGCGGGCCTGGACATCCAGCGCAATATCCACCTTCGGCGCTTCGCGGAGGTTGATGAAGATTTGCGGCGCGCCCGGCACTTCGAAGGACAAATCCTTGGTGTATTGCAGATTGAGCGTGATGGGGCTCGGCGCCATGGCGCCGGGCGGTTTCGCGGGCGTGGCAGAGGATTGTTCAGACATGGCAAAGCCTTTCGAAGCGGCTGGAAGCGACGGTTATTGGCGGGGGCGGTAGCACGCGGGGGGCAGGGCGGCAAACCAGCCCTTGCTTACCTGCCCCCTGACCAACCCGGCTCAAAAAACTGCGGATGGTTGAATTGGAACATGCGCGCATTCAGCGCCAGCCCGGTTTCAATCTGCGTCAGCGTCACGCGGGTTTCCCGCCCCTGCGCATCCAAAACCGCCCATTGGCGCAATTCCAGCGGTTCCGGCTGGAACACCAGAGTCAAGGAGCCTTCGCGCGGGTCGCTGGTGCGGAACAGGGTAATGCGCAGAAACCCGCCATCGCGCTGGATGCGGCTGATGGTGACATCCCCGGAAAGCCGGATTTCCGGGCGCAGCAGCATCCCAAGCGGGGTGGCGCTGGTGGGTAGCGTGGTGGGCGCCTTCAATTCCCGGTCATAGAGCAGGAATTGGTTGCCATCCGCCACCAGCAGCAGCGGTTCCGGCGGGTCGTAATCGAACCGCATCCGCCCAGGGCGGGAGATATAGGCCCAGCCCTGGGCCGAGGCACCATTATGCGCGATTTGCAGAAACCGCGCGCGGAGCGTGGTCAGCCGGTTCAAATAGGCCTCAACAGCCGCGATATCGCGGCGGTCGCGTTCGGAAAGCGCCGCCCCCTGGGCCAGGGCGGGGAGCGGCAGCAAAAGCGGGGCGGCAAGCAGGGCGCGGCGAAACATGTGCCTCATGTGGACTGCCTGGGCGCAGAGGGAAAGGCCCCTGGCGCTTGCCTGATCCCTGGGGGGCGTTAGCTTGCCCCCGCATTGAGGGGGTGGGCCATGACTGAACGCGAGGAGCTGAACCGGCTGGGCAGGGCTGAGCGCGCTGAAATTTTCGGCGCGGGCGATGCTGCCTTGGCCGATGGCGCCCTTGGCTTTGGCGATCTGATGGCGGAACTTGTCTATGGCCAAATCTGGAACCGCCCCGGCCTGTCCCGCCAGGAACGCATGGCGGTGACGCTGGCGGTGCTTTGTTCCGTGCAAAATCAGGCGCAGTTGCGCCGCCACGTTGCCGCCGCGCTGAAGCTTGGCCTGACGCCCCGCGCCATTGTGGAAATCCTGATCCAGATCGGCATTTATCGTGGCTTTGCCGCATCCGAAACCGCGCTCGAAACCGCATGCGCCGTTTTTGCCGAACAGGGGATTGCACTGGAAATTGACCCAGCACGGGCGGATTCGCTGGAAGTGCTGATGGGTCGCGGGCGGGAATTGCAGGGCGCGCTGCATGCGGAACGCCGGCATGAAGGCCATGCCGCGCCGGATAACCCCGTCACGGGCAGCATTTATCCGCTGGTGGTGCAGTATTGCTATGGCGAGATTTGGGATCGGCCAGGGCCTGATCGGCGAATGCGCGCGCTTTGCGCCGTGGCATCCTTCGCTGCGCTGGATCATGATATTCTGCTGCGGAAATTCATCCTCTCCGCGCTCAATATCGGCGCCAGCAGAACCGATATCACCGAAGCGCTGATCCAGGGCGGGCCCTATAACGGCTTCGCCTTCATGCTGAAGGCGTTGAATATCGCGCAGGAAGCCTTTGCTTCGCTGGATAAGGCTTGAACAGAGGCATGCTGAAGGCTCGGCTTTATCTCGCATTGCTGCTGACCGTGCTGCTCTCGGCCTGCGCCGTAGCGCCGCCAGCACCACGGGAACCACCGCTTTCCTACCCGCCCCTCGCGCGGGAACGCATGCTGCGCATCGCCATTGCGGAATGGGAAGAATGGGGCCGGCAGGTCTCAGATCGGGACCCTGGGCCAGCGCAGGAATCGGACCCCGCCGGCTTTCCACGCCTGCAAGCCTATTGGCGGGCGGTGCCGGAAGGGCGGGACATCATCACACGCAACCGCGCGCTATTTCGTGCGGGGTATGAAGGGCAATGGCAGCAGGATGCCTGGTCGGCGGCCTTCATTTCCTTTGTGATGCAGACAGCCGGGATTGATGCGCGGGAATTCCGGCCTTCCGCCGCGCATGGCACCAGCATTGATGGCATGGTCGCCGATGCGCGGGATTTTCCGCATCAGGCGCCCTTCATCCCGCATCGGGTGCGGGACCGCGTTGCTCAGCCAGGGGATTTGCTCTGCGCCGATCGTTCGCGTTCGCCGCTGGCCCATTGGCAGGACCGCGCCGGGGATCAGGGGCGGTTCCGGCCCATGCATTGCGATATTGTCATCCGCAACCACCACGGCATGGTTGAAGCCATTGGCGGCAATATCCGCGATGCGGTGACCAAGGCCCGCTTCCCAACCGACCGGCGCGGCATTTTGCTGCCCGCCCCCCCTGGCACGCCGCAATGGTTCGCCATATTCGAAAACCGACTTGGGCGGCTGCCGCCCTGGACCGCCCTGCCCAACCCGGAGGCTTCCCGCCCGTGACCGATCTTTTCTCCCCGCTGACTTTGCGCGGCGTTACCTTTTCCAACCGCATCGGCGTCGCACCCATGTGCCAGTATTCCTGCCATGATGATGGCATTCCAACCGAATGGCATTTGGTGCATCTGGGCGCGCGTGCCGCCGGGGGCGCTGGCATGGTGATGGTGGAAGCCTCCGCCGTGACCGCGGAAGGCCGCATCAGCCCCGGCGATGTCGGCATCTGGTCTGACGCGCATCTGCCCAGCCATACGCAATTGGCCCAAGCCCTTGCGGCACTTGGCACCGTGCCCGCCATTCAATTGGCGCATGCCGGCCGCAAGGCATCGCGCAAGCAGGCCTGGCTGCCCGGCCCCGCCGAGCCTTCCTGGGAAACCCTTGGCCCTTCCGGGGATGCTTTTGGTGACTTCACCCCGCCGCGCGCCATGACGGAAGCGGATATTGCCGCCACCATCGAAGCCTTTGTCGCCGCGACCAAGCGTTCCATCAAGGCCGGCTATCGGCTGATCGAACTGCACGCCGCGCATGGCTATTTGCTACATCAATTCCTGAGCCCGCTTTCCAATAAACGTAATGATCGCTGGGGCGGGGATTTTGAAGGCCGGTCCCGCCTGCCGCTGGAAATCGCTGCCGCCATGCGCGCCGCCATGCCATCCGATGCCGTGCTGGGTGTGCGGGTTTCGCATACGGATTGGGTGGAAGGCGGCTGGACCACGGAAGAAACCGTGGAGCTTTCGCGCCGCTTCAAGGCGATTGGCGTGGATTTCATGGATGTGTCTTCCGGCGGCAATGACCCGCGCCAGCAAATCCCGCTTGGGCCTGGCTATCAGGTGCCAGGTGCGGCAGCGGTGAAAAAAGGTGCCGGCATCATCACCGCCGCGGTCGGGCTGATCACGGAAGCCAAGCAGGCCCAGGCCATTCTGGATGAAGGCCATGCGGATTGGATCTATCTGGCCCGCGTGCTGCTGCGCGACCCCTATTGGCCCTTGCATGCAGCCGCCGAGCTTGGCCGCACGGAAGCGGTGCCGACGCCGCCGCAATATGATCGCGGCTGGAATGCACTCGGCAAGACGAAAATGGCCATGCCCATCGCCAACCCCATGCCGCGCTTGGGATGAGCACGCGCTTTTCCTTCGACAATAGCTATGCCCGCCTGCCGGCGCGTTTTTATATCCGGCAGGCACCCATTGCTGTGGCGGCGCCTCGGCTGGTGTTTTTCAATGCGCCGCTTGCGGAAGCGCTTGGCCTTGATGCGGCGGCGCTTGCGGGCGCCGAGGGGGCGGCGATTTTCGCCGGCAATCTTGTGCCGGATGGCGCTGATCCCTTGGCCATGGCCTATGCCGGGCATCAATTCGGCGGCTTCAGCCCGCGATTGGGCGATGGCCGCGCGCTATTGCTAGGTGAAGTGATCGCGCGCGATGGGCAACGCCAAGACATCCATCTGAAAGGCAGCGGGCGCACGCTGTTTTCGCGCGGTGGCGATGGCCGCGCTGTGCTCGGGCCAATGCTGCGCGAAACCATCATCAGCGAAGCCATGGCAGCGCTTGGCGTGCCGACCACGCGCGCGCTGGCGGTGGCGATGACGGGTGAGGCGGTGCTGCGCGAAAAACTGCAACCCGGCGCGGTGCTGACGCGTGTGGCGGCCAGCCATATCCGTGTCGGCAGCTTTCAATATTTCGCCGCGCAGGAAGATCAGGAAGCGCTGAAGCTGCTCGCGGATTTTGCCATTGCGCGGCATGAACCCAGCGCTGCCAATGCGGAAAACCCCTATCTTGCGCTGCTTTCCGGCGTGATTGCGCGCCAGGCAAAGCTGATCGCGCAATGGCTCCATATCGGCTTCATCCATGGCGTGATGAATACCGACAACATGACCATCAGCGGTGAGACGATTGATTACGGCCCCTGCGCCTTCATGGATGCCTATGATCCTGGAACGGTATTGAGTTCCATTGATCATGGCGGGCGCTATGCCTATGCCAATCAGCCACGCATGGCGCAGTGGAATCTGGCGCGGCTTGCGGAGGCACTGCTGCCGCTTTTGGCAGAGCAGGAAGAAGCAGCGCTGGAGCTGGCGCAGTCTGCGCTTGGCGCCTTCGCCCCTGCCTTTGAAGCCGCCTATTTCGATGGCTTTGCGCGGAAGATCGGCATTGCGGAGCGCATGCCGGAAGACACCCCGCTGATTAAGGATTTGCTCCGCCGCATGGCGGAACAGCGCGCTGATTTCACCCTGACGTTCCGCGCCTTGGCGGATGTGGCGGCAGGTGATGCCGCGCCAGCCCGCGCGCAATTCACCGACCCGGCAGCCTTTGATTCCTGGGCAGAGGGTTGGCGCGCCAGGTTGGCACAAGAAGCTGACCCAGCGCGCCTCATGCGCGCCACCAACCCGGCCTTCATCCCGCGCAATCATCTGGTGGAGGCTGCCATCCGCGCCGCGGAAGACCACGATGATTTCCGCCCCTTTGAAGCGCTGATGGCCGTCCTGGCGCGACCCTTTGAAGATCAGCCGGATCAGGCCCACTACGCCAGCCCGCCCAAGCCCGAAGAACGCGTGCTGGCCACCTTCTGCGGCACCTGAGCCCTGTTGCCTTTTGGAGGAAACAGGACCACATAGGTCCGGAAACATTTGCAACTGACAGGGCCAAACCATGTTCATCGAAACCGAAGCCACCCCCAACCCCGCCACGCTCAAATTCCTCCCTGGCCGGGATGTGCTGGGGGATCGCGGCACGGCGGATTTCACCAGCACCGAGGAAGCCGCGGGCCGCTCCCCGCTGGCTGAGCGGCTGTTTGGCCTCGGCGATGTGGCGCGCGTTTTCTTCGGTTCGGATTTCGTGACCGTGACCAAGGCGCTGGATGCCGATTGGCAAATGCTGCGCCCGCAGGTGCTCGGCGCCATCATGGAACACTACTTGGCCGGCATGCCCATTCTGGAAGGTGCCGCAGCCGAAGAACATGCCGAGGATTTTGAGCCAGCCGATCAGGAAATCGTCGCCCAAATCAAGGAGTTGCTGGATACGCGCGTGCGCCCGGCGGTGGCAAGCGATGGCGGCGATATCGTGTTTCGTGGCTTCCGGGATGGCATTGTGCGGCTGCGCATGCAGGGTGCCTGTTCCGGCTGCCCATCGTCCCGCGCCACCTTGAAGCATGGCGTGGAAAACATGCTGCGTCATTACGTGCCGGAAGTGGTGGCGGTGGAGCAGGTGGAAGCCTGACGCTATAGCCTTTTTTCCTGCCGCCTTTACGGAGCCAAATCATGTCCGAAACTGCCTCGCCCCTTGATGACCTTGCGCTAGACCAGCTTTTTCGTGCCGCCCGCACCCAGAACAAGTGGCAGGATCGGCCCGTGCCGGATGCCAAGCTGCATGAGCTTTATGATCTGCTGAAATGGGGCCCGACTTCGGCCAATTCTTCCCCCGCGCGCTTTGTCTTTGTGCGCACGGCGGAAGGCAAGGCGAAGCTGAAGGAAGCGCTTTCGGCGGGCAATACCGAGAAAACCATGACCGCGCCGGTCACGGCGATTGTTTGCTACGACAGCTATTTCTACGACAAGCTTGGCCAGCTTTTCCCGCATGCGGATGCCAAGCCCTGGTTCACCTCCAGCCCTGAATTCGCGGAAAAGACCGCGTTTCGCAATGGCTCGCTTCAGGGCGCTTATCTGATGCTGGCGGCGCGCGCCATCGGGCTTGATGTCGGCGCCATGAGCGGCTTTGACAATGCCAAGGTGGATGAGCTGTTCCTGTTCGGCACCGGCTGGAAGTCCAATTTCCTGGTCAATCTGGGCTATGGTGACCCCGCTGGCCTGTTCCCGCGCAGCCCTCGGCTTTCCTTTGATGAGGCGGCGCGGCTGGAATAGGCGCGCTGCGCCCGTCGGGTTTGACCCCGGCGGGTTCTGGACTAAACAGGCAGCGAAACCAGCAATTTGAGAGACTGCCTTGAACAAGCCGCTGCCCAATTCCTTCCGCCAGGGGCCTGATGCCCGTGGCCGCTTCGGCCCTTATGGCGGGCGTTTCGTCGCCGAAACCCTGATGCCGCTAATCCTCGAGGTTGAAAAAGCCTATGAGGAAGCGAAGCGCGACCCTGCCTTCATGAATGAATGGCGCCGGCTGCTGACCCATTATGTGGGCCGGCCCAGCCCGCTTTGGTTGGCCGAACGCCTGACGCAAAAGCTCGGTGGTGCGAAAATCTATTTCAAGCGTGATGAGCTGAACCATACCGGCGCGCATAAGATCAATGCGGTGCTGGGGCAGATTATGCTGGCCAAGCGCATGGGCAAAACGCGCATTATTGCGGAAACCGGCGCCGGCCAGCATGGCGTTGCCACCGCGACTGCCTGTGCGCTGTTCGACCTGCCCTGCACCGTGTTCATGGGTGCCACCGATGTGGAACGCCAGCAGCCGAACGTGTTCCGCATGAAGCTGTTGGGGGCAGAGGTTGTGCCCGTGACCTCCGGCGCTGCGACGCTGAAGGATGCGATGAATGAAGGGCTGCGTGATTGGGTCGCCAATGTGCGCGATACCTATTACTGCATCGGCACGGTTGCCGGCCCGCATCCCTTCCCCATGATGGTGCGCGATTTCCAATCCGTGATTGGCACGGAAGCGCGCGAGCAAATGATGGCCGCCGAAGGGCGCCTGCCGGATTTGTTGGTGGCGGCGATTGGCGGTGGTTCCAATGCCATGGGGCTGTTCTACCCCTTCCTGGATGACGCCAGCGTTGCGATGCATGGCGTGGAGGCCGCCGGCAAGGGCGTGGATACGGAAGAACACGCGGCGTCACTCACCAAGGGCCGCCCCGGCGTTTTGCATGGCAATCGCACCTATCTGTTGCAGGATGAATTCGGCCAGATTCTGGAAGCGCATTCGATCAGCGCTGGCCTGGATTATCCCGGTGTTGGCCCCGAACATGCCTGGCTGCATGACATAAAGCGCGTGGAATACATGAGTGCGACGGATGATGAGGCGCTTGCCGCCTTCCAGTTATGCTCCAAAATGGAAGGCATCATCCCTGCTTTGGAACCGGCGCATGCGCTGGCGCATGTCATCAAGATCGCGCCCAGCATGCCAAAGGATAAGCTGATCATTATGAATATGTGCGGGCGTGGCGATAAGGATATCTTCACCGTGGCGCGCGCCCTTGGCGTATCGATGTGAGTGTCATGACCCAAACCTCCCGCATCGCCGCGCGCTTCGCGGCCCTGCGCGCCGAAGGGCGCGGCGCCTTGATCCCATTTCTGGAAGCTTTCGATCCTGACCGTGCCACTTCCATGGAAATCCTGCGTGGCTTTCCAGGCGCCGGCGCGGATTTGATTGAAATCGGCTGCCCCTTCACGGACCCCATGGCCGATGGCCCAACCGTGCAGCGCGCCGGCCAGCGCGGGCTGAAGGCGGGCGCGACGCTTGCCGGCACGCTGCAAATGGTGCGTGACTTTCGTGCCGGAGATGCCGCAACGCCGATCATTCTGATGGGCTATTACAATCCCATCCTGTCCTATGGCGCCAATTTCTGCGCTGATGCGGCAGCGGCGGGCGTGGATGGCCTGATCATTGTGGACGTGCCGCCGGAAGAAGCGGATGAAATCGAACCCCAAGCGCGTGCCGCCGGGCTTGATATGATCCGCCTGATTGCGCCGACCACAGATGATGCTCGCATGATCAAGGTTTTGGCCGCGACATCCGGCTTCATCTATTACGTTGCCATCACCGGCATCACCGGCACACGCAGCGCGACCGGCGCCGAATTGGCCGAAGCCATTCCGCGCATCCGCAAACACACCAAGCTGCCAATCGCGATTGGCTTTGGCGTGCGCACGCCGGAACAGGCAGCGGAAGCCGCGCGCATTGCCGATGGCGCCGTGGTGGCTTCCGCGTTGATTGATGTGCTGGCCGCCGATCTGGATGCCGAAGGCCGCGCCAAGCCTGGCACGGCGCAGAAGGTGCTGGATCAGGTTGCGGCGCTGGCTGCGGCGGTGCGGAGCGTGAAGAAGGGCGCCTGAAGGCGTCGCTTAGGTTGTTGAGAGGAAGAGTGTAATGACCTCCCCCATTGGTCCCCTATCTGGTTTGCGTGTGCTTGATCTGACGCGCGTTTTGGCCGGCCCCACCTGCACCCAAATGCTGGGCGATCTGGGCGCGGAAGTGATCAAGATTGAACGCCCGGAAGCGGGCGATGATACGCGCGGCTTCGCGCCCCCCTTCGTGCCGAACACGAAGGAAAGTGCGTATTTCGTTGGCGTCAATCGCAACAAGAAGTCCGTCACACTTGATATCGCCAAGCCTGAAGGTCAGGCGATCATCCTGAAGCTTTTGGAACATTGCGATATCCTGGTTGAAAACTTCAAGGTCGGCGCCTTGGCGAAATACGGCCTGGGCTATGGGCAATTGGCCAAGACCCATCCGCGCCTGATTTATTGCTCCATCACTGGCTTCGGGCAGACCGGGCCTTACGCGCCGCGCCCGGGTTATGATGCGCTGATCCAGGCCATGGGTGGTGTCATGTCGCTCACGGGCGAACCCAATGGCTCACCGCAAAAGGTTGGCGTGCCGGTCGCTGATCTTTTCGCGGGGCTTTATGGCTGCATTGGCATTCTGGCGGCGGTGAACCATCGTAACAATACCGGGCAAGGCCAGCAGATTGATATCGGCATGTTGGACACGCATGTGGCCTGGCTCGCCAATCAGGGCATGAATTATCTGGCGACGGGCGAAAACCCGCCGCGCCTTGGCAATCAGCACCCGAATATCGCGCCCTATCAGGAATTCCCGACCAAGGATGGCTATATCATCCTGGCCGTTGGCAATGACCCGACTTTTGAACGCTTCTGCAAGGCTTTCGGGCAAGAAGCCTTGCTCGCCGATCCGCGATTCGCCACCAACCCGATCCGTGTGCAGAACCGGCAATTGGTGACGGATACACTGACACCCGTGATGAAATCAAAAACCACGGCGGAATGGATTGAGGCTTTGGAAGCGCTCAAGATCGGCTGCGGCCCCATCAATACGCTGGAACAGGTTTTCGCCGACCCGCATGTGCAGGCGCGGGAAATGGTCGTGGAAATGGCCCATGGCAGCGGCGAAAAAGTGAAGGTCATCGCGAATCCGGTGAAGCTTTCGGCGACTCCGCCAAGCTATCGCAGCGCACCGCCGGTATTGGGTGAACACACCAATGCCGTGCTGAGCGATGTGCTGAAGATGAGTGCTGCTGATATCGCCGCACTCAAGGCCAAAGGCATTTTGTGATGACGCTGCCCGCGGGTGCCCGTGCCGGCGCTTTGCGCTGGCTATCGCCTGCGGGTTTCTTCACGCTGCGTTGGCTGGAATGGGGGCCGCTTGATGGCGCGCCCGTGATTTGTGTGCATGGGCTGACGCGAAGCGGGCGGGATTTTGATGCCCTCGCCGCCGCACTTGCCGCTGCCGGTCGGCGCGTTTTCTGCCCGGATTTGCCGGGGCGCGGTGCATCCGATTGGCTGCCCAATCCCGCGCTGTATCAGCCACCAATCTATTCCCAGGCTTTGGCGCATTTGCTCGCGCGCATGGATGGGCCGGTAGATTGGGTCGGCACATCCTTGGGCGGCATTTGCGGCATGGGCATTGCCGCCACACCCGGTAATGCGATCAGGCGCATGGTGCTGAATGATATCGGCGCCATCATCCCCTCCGCAGCCCTAGCCCGCATTCGCGATTACATCAATCAGCCCGCGCAAGCCTTTGCCGATATCGCTGCGCTGGAAGCGCATTTACGCAAGGTGCATGCGCCTTTTGGGCCACTGACGGATGCCGAATGGCGGCATTTGGCGGAAACCTCTGCCCGGCGCGATGCGGAAGGCGCGCTGCAATTGCATTACGATCCCGCGATCACGCATGCCTTCAGCGCGGGCGATATTGCGGATATTGATCTTTCAGCCTTCTGGGCGACCATTGCCATTCCAGTGCTGATTCTGCGCGGTATCACCAGCGATATCCTGCCGGCCGATGTCGCAGCAGAAATGGCGCGTAAACCCGGCACAAGCCTGATTGAAATTGCCGATGCCGGCCATGCGCCGGCGCTGATGGCAGCGGACCAGATCAGCGCCATTCAGGATTTCCTGAACGCATCATGAGCGACGAAACCCCAGCATCGCCGCGCAAGGAAGGGATGTTGGGCTTTATCGTTGCGCTATGGGATGGGCTTTACAGCTTTGTTTTTCGCGTTGTGCCGCTGTTATTGGCGGCAGCCTTTGTCCTGCTGTTGCTGCGCGAAATGCGGCGAGAGGATATTGAAATCGCGCCCATCCAAGTACCCACCAGGCTTGCCGAGGCCGGGCTTTCGCCGGATGTGGTGGCGCTACGCCTGCTTGATCAGGTCATCCTTGTCCAGAATACCGTCACCGCTGAAAGGCTAGGCCAGCAGCGCCTGGAACTGGCCGGCGATCAACCGGATTTCAACGTGCCCATCGCCGGGCTTTCGTTGCGCGCCTTGGCAACCCTGCTGCGCAGTGTTTTCGGCACACCCAGCAAGCGCATCACGGGCGAGATTGTGCTGGAAAGGGACCAGCTCAAGCTCCGCCTGCGTTTGGCCGGGCATGGGCTGATTGCCGATATTGATGGCGTGCCAAGCGATGCGGTGGATCGGCTTCTGGCGCTGGCGGCGCCTGAAATCTGGCGCGTCATTCAGCCAAGGCTTTACGCTTGGCATGTCGCGCAAACGGAACCGGATCAGGCGGTCGTGCGTGACAAGCTGCGCGCGCTGATGCGCGGTGCAGGCGGAGATGTCGCAGCAGAAAACACCGCGCGCGGGCTGCTGGGGCGCAGCTATTTGCGTGAAGGTCGCGCGCGAGACGCTTTTGAAGTGGCCGAAATCGTGATCCAGAACAACCCCGCGTTAGGCGCTGCCTGGTATCTGCGCGGTGTCGCGCAATTCCGTCTGGGCCGGATCGAAGCCGCGCTTGAAGATTATCGCCGTGCGCAACAACTCGACCCGCGCGGTGTCTGGGTGCATGTGGCAGTCGCGGAAGCCTATGCGCAATCCGGGCGCTTGGAAGAAGCGCTCATGGAAATCCGCAAGGCGCTGGCCGAACAGCCGCGTGACCCTTGGGCCTTGCAGCATGAAGGCAGTATTCTTCTGGCGATGAACCGCGTGCGGGAAGCCATGCTCGCCACACGGCGCGGCCTGGATCAGGACCCGAATAGCGCTGATCTGCGCCTTTTGCTTGGGCGTGTGCTGCTACGCCTAGGCAATCAGGCGGAAGCGGCGACTGCTTTCGAAACCGCGGCGCGGCTGGCGCCCGCCATGGCGGAACCGGCGCTTGATCTGGCAGAGCTTTCGCTCAACATGGGCAAGCGGGATGAAGCGCGCGCGGTCCTGACCAGATTACTGGCGCGCGAGGATTTGGCGGAAGCACCGCGCGCAAAAGCAGCTGCGCTATTGGCCAGTCTTGGTGAATAACTTGGCGCCGCCAATCGGGCCTGCTTCACTGCTTGCATGATTTGGTCGAGGTATGCCGAATGTATGATGTGATCGTGGTGGGTGCAGGTTCATCGGGCGCGGCTTTGGCAGCACGGCTTTCTGAGGATTCGCATCGGCGCGTCCTGCTGCTTGAAGCGGGGCGCGATTGGCGCGCAGCGGAAGCGCCGCCCGAACTCCGCAGCCCGAATATCGTGCCCTTCATGCATGACCCGAAGCACCAGGCCACCTGGCAATGGCCAGGGCTGATGACGCGGCGCACCCGCACCCAGGCATCGAAATTCTATTGGCGCGGCAGGGCACTTGGCGGTTCTTCCGCCGTCAATGCGCAAATCGCCATTCGCGGCGTGCCAGCCGCTTTCGATGCCTGGGCGGAAGCCGGGTGTGAGGGTTGGTCCGCCGCCGAAGTCATGCCAATTTTCGATGTTATTGAAGATGATGCAAATTACGGCATCCCCGGCAAGCGCCAGGGTGGCCCCATCCCAGTGTGGCGCATGCCGGAAGAAAACTGGGGCGCAGTAGATCGCGCGTTGCGCGATGCCGCGCGACTGGCGGGTTATCCCGTAAAGCCTGATTTGAATGCACCGGAAGGCGAAGGGCTTTCCTGCAACCCAATCAATCTGCGGCATGGCCAGCGCGTGACCACCAATGATGGCTATCTGGAACCGGCACGCGGGCGCGCGAACCTCACCATTCGCGGCGATGCTTTGGTGGATCGCGTGATCTTCGAAGGGCGCCGCGCCGCTGGCGTGCGCGTGCGTTTCGGCACTGGCGGTTTTGAAGATATCACCGCGCGAGAGGTCGTGCTTTGCGCCGGCGCCATCCATAGCCCCTGCATTTTGATGCGCAGCGGCATCGGTTCCGCCACGGCCTTGCAAGCCTTGGGCATTACCATTCTGCATGATGCGCCATCTGTCGGGCAGCATTTCATGGATCACCCGATCCTGCGCGCAAGCCTTGCCTTGAAACATCACTTTCGCGCTGAAGGTGCCGATGCGCGCCATACCAATTGCTGCCTCACTTACAGCAGCAAGCTCGGCGGCGGGGGTGAGCGTGACATGATCATCATCGCTTATAATCATCGTGGCCTGGCCGAAGGCGGCGTGGCGCCCAATGGCGGCATTGGCGTGGCACTTTATGATGCGCTGTCGCGTGGTGAAGTGCGTTTGGCTTCCGCCGATCCTGATGTACAGCCGGTGGTCGAGGAAAACATGCTGGACCATCCGACGGATCGGCTGCGGATGCGTGATGGCGTGCGGCGCCTCGCGAAGCTTTGCGCCCTAGCGCCGGTAGCTGATATCGCGGACGCAATCACTTTTGGCGAAACCGCGCTTTCCATGACGGAAGCGGCGGCGCTTTCGGATGATGCGCTGGATCAACTCATGCTTGATCAGGCGGGGGACATCCAGCACGCCGCCGGCACCTGCCGCATGAGCGCTTATGAAGACCCGCGTGGCGTGGTGGATCCTGAATTGAAGGTCCGCGGGGTTGAGGGGCTGCGGATTGCGGATGCTTCGATCATGCCTTCCGATTGCCGTGCCAATCTGCATTTCACCTGCGTGATGATTGGCGAAGCGGCAGCGCGGCGGATGCGGACGCGCAATTGAAGCTTCGGAGGCTTGGCCGGCAAATATCAGGCCCTGTCTTTTTCCACCAGCCTGCCCTGTTCCACCGTCAATACCCTGTCGTGGAATTGCGCCACTGCGGGCCTATGGGCAATGGAAATCATCGTAAGGCCCGGCAGCGCGATCTTCAATTTTTCGTACAATTCTTCTTCCGCCACGGGGTCAAGGCTTGCGGTTGCCTCATCCAGAAAAAGCCAATCGGGGCGCTGCAAAAAGGCGCGCGCAAAGGAAAGCCGTTGCTGTTCACCACCAGAAAGTCTCTGGCCCCAGTTATCAAAATCTGCAAGGCGCGGCGTAAGATGGCCAAGCCCGGCCTGGTCCAAGGCGGCGATCACAACGGCATCGCTGAAACCAGCTTCGTTCTCCGGATAGCAGACCGCGCGCTTCAATGCCCCAAGCGGCAGGTATGGCCGTTGCGGCAGGAACAGGATGCGCGCGCCGTCAGGCAGGCTGACCCTGCCGCCACCAAAGGGCCAAATGCCTGCCATGGCACGAAACAAGGTGGATTTGCCTGATCCTGATGGACCGTTGATCAGCACGGCCTCACCGGCTGCAACGCGTAATGCCGCATCGGTCAGCAGCACGCGCCCATCAGGCAAGCTGAGTGTCATGTCGCGGATTTCAAGCAACCCCGCCTGACCTTGCGCAGTGACCGGTCCGCTGCCGGCTTCCTGCGCCTTGGCCACAGCTTGCGTGAAGCCTGTCAGGCGCTGCACCGTCGCGCGCCATTCCGTGAGCTTAGCGTAATTATCCACGAACCAGGAAAGTGAACCCTGCACCTGGCCAAAGGCGCTGCTGGTTTGGATCAAGCCACCAAGCGGCATGCGCCCGGCGAAATAGGCCGGTGCGGCAACCACAATCGGGAAAATGGAGGCCACCTGCGCATAGCCTGCGGTGAAAAAGGTCAGGCGCTTGGTCGCGCGCATGATGTCCCACCAGTTTACCAGCAGCTTGCCGAAACGCTCGGTCAGGCCGCGCTTTTCATCGGCTTCCCCGCCATAAAGCGCAATCCCTTCAGTATTCTCGCGCAGCCGCACCAAGGCATAGCGGAAATCCGCTTCAAGCCTTTGCAGCGAAAAATTGAGGGCAATCAAAGGCCGACCGATCAAATGCGCAAGCCAGGTGCCCAGCAGCGCATAAATCAGCGCGACCCAGACCATGTAGCCTGGGATCTCAATACCCAATACGTTGATCGCGCCCGAAAGTGACCAAAGCACCAGAACAAATGACCCAAGGGTGACAACGGAATTCATGAGGCCAATGCCGAGCGAGAGCATATCCTCAACAAAAAGCCTGACATCATCGGCAATCCGCTGGTCCGGATTATCCATGCCAGGATCAGTCAGTGCCATGCGGTAATAGGCACGTTCCGCCAGCCATTGCGCGAGATAGACATCCGTCAGCCAGCGCCGCCAGCGCATTTGCAGGGCCTGGCGCAGATAAAGCTGATAGACAGCGATCAGGATATAAAGCGCTGCCACCAGCACGAAGCCCGGCAATAGCCCTTCAGCTTCCGTACGATGCCAGGAAAAAAGCAACGCGATGAAGCCATCCCAATCCTTGTTCTCCAGCGTATTGTAAAAGGCGCGTTGCCAGAAAGTGAGCAGCACTGTCATGCCCACCAGTGAAAGATTGAGCGTGATCACCACTGCCAGCAGCAAGCGCGCGCGCCAGCGCTCCTCACTCCGCCAATAAGGTACGGTTAATGCCCAGGCTTCGGCGATGAAGGTGACAATCCAGCGCATCGGCTGCGCCTAACCGGCGCGCAGCGCAGCTTCCAGCGCTTCAAGCCAAGCCATCACACGGGCGCGATTGACGCCCAGATCCGAATAGCCAATCAAGCTGCGTGAATAGAGCCAAAGTCCCGTGCCACCTTCAACCGGCGCGGCTTCCGCCACCACGATATCCGGGTAATTCATCAGCGCGCTGCGCACCACCCATTGCGCCTGATTGCGGGCCGGGAAGCGCGCCAGCGGATAGGTGCGCGCCATCCCCGCCGCCACGCGATCAAGCGCGGCCATCACCGCTTCAGGGCTTGCTGGCAATGGGTCGCGCTGCAAATGCCCCTGCCCGGCGGCGACACTTGGCGTCAGCAGGCAGTTATTGGGTGAAGCCGGCAATTGCAATGTTGCAAAATCGAGTGGCGCGGGGGTGGGAACACCAGCCGCACCACGGGAGAAAAGCGCCGAGATCATGATATGGCCCTCAAACGAATAACACCGCGTATTTCATCGGGATTGATGGGTTTGCCCTTACGCAGGATCTCAATCTTGCCCTGGCGCGCAAGCTCTGCCGCCACCTGACGCACCGCACCAAGCAACGGGCGCCAGTTCTCGGCAGAAACGGCGCGCGCGACATCGGTGGGACACATGCTTTTCGCCGGGCCGCGTTCGGCGGCGATGCGCAGCATGGCGGCAGTAATGGCTTCAATATTCATGGCGCGATCCATTCGGCGGAAAGATGGCCCGCTTCATCCCAGATGTAGCGTGCGCGTTGATGCCCGGCAGCGGCAAGCCAAAGCCATTCCAGCCGATGAAAGCCTATCACCGCCGCGGCGAAATGCGGGCGGCCGATATCGCTATCCTGCGGCGCAGCGGGCGGTGCGGCAACAATGGCACCGGATGCATCGGGCGCGGCGTAGCACATGCGGCTGCTGGGTCGGCTCGCGGCCCAGGCGGCATCAGCCACCGCATCATCCAAATGCAGCGTCGCATGGCCCGCGACGCGAATCTGTATATGCAGCGCGGCATCATAGAAATGCATCATCACGCGGCCATCACGCGCAATCCCGCGCGCCTTATCGCTGCGGCGGTCAGTATGAAAGCGCAGGCTGCGCGCACCCGCATCAAAACTACGCAGCACAACGGTACGCAGGCTTGGCGCGCCCGCATCATCCAGGCTTGCAACCGTTGGCGTATGGAAGGGGCTGCGCCGATCAGGCACGGCATTGGCCAGCAGCCGAAAGGCTTCTTGCAAGCTGGCCATGATATCATCGGCGAAAGCGGGGCGCGCGGGCTTCATGCAAGCACCTTGGCGGCCAGCGCCGCACCACTATCCCAGGCGGCTTCAGCGCGCCCGCCAATGCAGCCATCACTGGCATAGCCAATGCGTGCTGTTGCGTCCCAAAGGCATGGCTCGCCCAAGGGCGCTTCCAGCAGCGAATAGCGCCAACGATGCGCCACCGCCATGAAGGGTGGGGGCAAGGGCGCGGCTCTGAAGCCCGCCAGCGCCCCCAGTAGGGGTTGCGCGATGGCGTCCGCAGGCAATTCCAGATGCGCGCGTGTCCATGCCGGGCCGGCCTGGATCACCCAATTCTCCTGCGCGGTATCACGCCCTGGTTTGGCGGAATCGCGCGCCGCCCAGCCAATGGCATGGGCTTCGGGGCGGAGTGTTTCAGGCAAGGCCAGCGGCGCATTGAAGGCAGCCATCACGGTCCAGCAGGGCGCGTAGCGGATGGTGGCGAGCGCTTCATGCAGCCTTGGCGCGGTATGCCCCAAAACCTCGCGCGCTTGCGTGGCCGGCATGGTCAGCAGCACTGCGGCAAAGGGGCCGGCTTCTTCCGGCGCGGTATCAGGCAAGGGCTTGCCCGGGCGCACCAGCCGCGCATCCCAATGGCGCAGAACCCAGGCGCCGGGGCTGCCCGTGACTTCCCCGACATGGCGGGAAGCCACGCAGGGAATGGCGCCCAGCAAGGCGCGCGGCACGGCAGACATGGAAGGCACGCCAACGCGCCGCGCCGCATCGGGCCAGGATGCGGTTCCAGCTTCAGCCAAAGCAGCGGCGAAGCTCGCGCCCTCCGCACGGAGATATTGCGCGCCATGATCGAATTGCAGCTTGCGCCCGTCAGCATCAATCCGCCGTGTTGCCAAGCGCCCGCCCGGGCTGCGGCCCTTGTCGAAAATCGTCACGGCATGGCCCTGCGCCATCAATGTACGCGCGGCGGAAATGCCCGCCAGACCAGCGCCGATGATGGCAATCGGCAGCGCCACTAGAAGCCACCCCCCGCATCAAGCCAGGCCTGTTCCGCCGGCGTTGAAACCCGCCCAAGCGCGGCATTGCGGTGCGGAAAGCGCCCGAATTGCTGGATTACCACGCGATGCCGCCAGGCATAATCAATCGCGCCATTGGCGCGCGCATGATGCGAGATGTCCCGCAAGCCTTCGAATAGCGCGACAGACAAATCCTGATCCGCGAGCGATTCACTATGCTCAAAGGGCAGATAGACAAAAGGCTTTTCGTAAGGGCCAAGCTTGAGGTCGAAGCGCTTTTCCAGAACGGCGGCGCGCGCAATGGCGCGGGCATACGCATCACTCGCGAAGGCCTCGGCGCTGCCGCGCAAGACATTGCGCGGGAATTGATCCAGCAGGATCAGCAGCGCCAGGGCGCCTTCCGGCGTTTCAGCCCAGGCATCGAAAGCGCCTTCACGCGCTGGGCGGATCAGCGCGCCGAAACGCTCGCGGATTTCCGCATCGAAAGCGTCATTCTTCTGGAACCAGTTCGGGCGATACGTATCTCGGCCTTCGGCATACCAGAAGGCGAGAATGGCGTCAGCGTCGCTCATGACAAGGCGCGGTCCAAAAGCCGCACGGAATGAATTGCCTCTCGCCCGCCAAGATCGCCGATTTGGTGTCGGCAGGACGTGCCATCGGCGATGATGAAATCTTCTGCCCCCGCCGTACGCACCGCCGGCAACAGGGAAAGTTCCGCCATCGCCTTGGATGCTTCCTGGCTTTCTGCCTGATAACCAAAAGCCCCCGCCATGCCGCAGCAGGAAGATGTGATGGGCTTCACCGTAACACCCGGAATGCGCTTCAGCAGCGCCACCGCGGCAGGAAAGGCGCCGAAAGCCTTTTGGTGGCAATGGCCATGGATATGCACGGTAACCTCCATTTGCTTGAAAGGCAGCGCCGGCTTGTCGCGTTCCAGCAATTCGCTCAGCAACACGGCGCGCGCGGCCAAGGCACGGCTTTCCTCGCCAGGCAGCAGCACCAGGAATTCATCGCGCAAGGTCGTCAGCGATGAAGGTTCAATACCGACCACTGGTGCCACGAAAGGCGCCAGCACTGCAATCACCCGACGAGCCTCAGCGCGCGCTTCATCCACCATGCCGGCAGCCAGCAGGGTGCGGCCTTCATCCAGCGGGCGCATGCCACGCGGCGGGCGGGCCACGGCGGGGTCATAACCGGCGGCGCGCAAAACACGGATCGCGGCGCGCAGATTCTCTGGCTCAAAATAGCGGTTGAAGGCATCGGGCAGCAGGATCACCTCACTCGCCCTGCCATCGGGTGCCCGCACTTCCCAATCATGGAAGGCATCTCCACGAAAACGTGGCAGGGGCCTATCCGCCGCGAGGCCCAGAAGGCTTTGCGTCAGCGCCGGCAGGCCAGGAATCATATCGCGCAGATTGAACAGCAAGGGCGCCATGGAAGCGAAGCGCGCGATGCGCGGCAAGCGCGCAATCAGGCGTTCGCGCAGGGGCACGCCATGGCGCTTCGCGCGCGCGGCCAAAGCCTCGATCTTCATGCGCGCCATATCCACGCCGGTTGGGCATTCGCGCTTGCAGCCCTTGCAGGAAACACATAGCGCCATGGCCGCCGCGACTTCGTCGCCCGCCAGCGCATCCGGCCCCAATTGACCCGTGAGTGCCAGGCGCAACGTATTCGCCCGCCCGCGCGTCAAGTGCTGTTCGTCGCGCGTGGCGCGATAGGATGGGCACATCACATTCGCATCAAACTTCCGGCAGGTACCGTTGTTGTTGCACATCTCAACCGCGCTCAGCAGGCCGCCAAGCGGACCGGGATAGTCAGACCAATCCAGCGCAGGCGTTATCGCCGCATCGGCGGCGTAACCCGACCCGTAGCGAAACAGCGAACGATCATCCATGCGCGGCGGGCGCGTGATGCGATTGGGGTTCAGCAAGCCGCGCGGGTCAAACGCGTCCTTCACTTCCTCAAAAGCAGTGACGATGCGATCACCAAACATGGGCCGATGGAATTCAGACCGCACAATGCCATCCCCATGTTCGCCGGAATGGCTGCCCTTATATTCGCGCACCAGCGCGAAGCATTCCTCGGCTATGGCGCGCATTTTTGCAACTTCCGCGCCATCCTTCATGTTCAGCACAGGCCGCACATGCAGACAGCCGACAGAAGCATGCGCATACCAGGTGCCCTTGGTGCCATGCTTGGCGAAAACCTCATTCAGTCTTTCGGTGTAATCGGCCAGATCATCCAGCCCCACCGCGCAATCTTCAATGAAGGAAACCGGTTTCCCATCCCCCTTCATGGACATCATGATATTGAGGCCCGCTTCGCGCACTTCCGCAATCGCGGCCTGGAAGCCCGCATCCGTCGCGCGCACCACCTGGCCGGGATGGCCCAGATCCGCCATCATTTCGTCAAGCCGCGCCAAATCACGCATCAGCGGGCCATCTTCCTGGCCGTGGAATTCCACGATCAGCAGGCTATCCGGTTCGCCGATCAGCATTTTGTCAATCGTTGCGCGATAGATCGGGATGGAACGCCCCAGATCAATCATGGTGCGGTCCACCAATTCCACCGCCTCCGGCATCAGCGAAACAAGATGCTTCGATGCTTCCATCGCCTTGCGGAAGCTCGGGAATTGGCAAATGCCCAAAACCTTGCGCGGCTTGATCGGCCAAAGCTTCAACTCCAGCGCCGCCGAAAAGGCCAAAGTGCCCTCAGACCCCACCAGCAGCCGCGCCAGGCTGCCACGCCCTGCCGCCCGCGCCGCCGGCGTCAGCGCTTCGATGTTATAGCCCCCCACGCGGCGGAGTTGTTCGGGAAAGCGCGCGGCGATTTCCTCAGCCTCCCGCGCACCAAGCGCGCGCAGGCGCTGGATCAGATCGGCAATGCCGCCCGGCACTTCCGAGCCCAGATTATCCGGCAGATCGCCAAAGCGGAACCGAGACCCATCCGCCAGCAGCGCATCAATCGCCAGCACATTATCCGCCATCAGCCCGTAGCGGATGGATTTGGACCCGCAGGAATTATTCCCTGCCATGCCGCCAATGGTGCAGCGCTGCCAGGTGGAAGGGTCAACCGGGTAGAAAGCGCCATGCGCCTTCAGCGCGTCATTCAAGGCGCCCAAGGTAATGCCTGGTTCCACCCGCGCGACACCTGCCTTGGCGTCCACTTCCAGCACGCGCCTGAGGTATTTGGTGCAATCCAGCACCAGGGCGCGATTGACGGTCTGCCCGCATTGGCTGGTGCCGCCGCCCCTTGGCAGGATCGGCGCGTCTTCTTCCCGGCAAATCGCCAAAGCCGCTTCCACATCGGCAAGCGAACGCGGAACAATCACCCCAATCGGTTCCTGCTGATAGATCGAAGCATCGGTTGCATAGCGCCCACGATCGGCTGGGCCGAACAGAACCTCAGCCTGCGTCTCACGCCGCAGCCGAGCAGCCAAGCGGGGGTCTCCGGGGACAATACGGCCAGGGGGCAGGGCATTCATGCGGGGTGGTCCTGAAGCATCTTAGGCAGGGGTGGGCTTGGCATGGATGGGGGGTTTCGCCCATGTAGGGGCCACAAACAAGGATTCCATCATGGCTTATTTCCAATCCAAGCCCACCGCCGGGCGCCATTTCCTGCAAATTCCGGGGCCGAGCAATGTGCCTGACCGCGTGCTGCGCGCGATAGACAACCCCACAATGGACCATCGCGGCCCAGATTTTGGCATCTTCGGCAAGGCTTTGCTGGAAAAAGTCCGCCATGTCTTCAAGACCCAGGGCCCGGTGGTGATCTACCCCGCCAGCGGCACCGGCGCCTGGGAAGCCGCGCTTGCCAATACGCTTTCGCCCGGCGACCGCGTGCTGATGTGCGAAACCGGCTGGTTCGCGCATCTTTGGGATGAAATGGCGGCCCGCCTTGGGATCGTGACGGATTTCGTGAAGACCGATTGGCGCCGCGGCGCCGATGTGGAAGCGATTGAAGCGCGGCTCCGCGAAGACAAGGCGCATACCATCAAGGCCGTCGCCGTGGTCCATAATGAAACCAGCACCGGCGCCACATCGCGCATTGGCGAAGTGCGTCGTGCGATGGATGCGGTGGGGCATCCGGCGCTTTTGTTGGTGGATACCATTTCCTCACTCGGGTCCATGGA
Organism: Roseomonas sp.; assembly: GCA_020249145.1. Classification (GTDB taxonomy): domain Bacteria; phylum Pseudomonadota; class Alphaproteobacteria; order Acetobacterales; family Acetobacteraceae; genus Neoroseomonas. The sequence continues at coordinate 265,673 of JADCGF010000011.1, forward strand.
TTACCGGCATGATGAATGGGGCGTGGATGTCACCGTTTCGGGCTCTCAAAAGGGGCTGATGCTACCGCCGGGGCTTTCCTTCAACGCCGTCAGCGCCAAGGCGCTCAAGGCCAGTGAAACGGCGAAGCTGCCGCGCAGCTTCTGGGATTGGAAGCCGATGCTTGCTTCCAACGCCACCGGCTATTTCCCCTATACGCCCGCCACCAATCTTTTGTACGGGCTGGATGCGGCGGTGGATATGCTGCTGGAAGAAGGGCTGGATAATGTGTTTGCCCGGCATGATAGGCACGCAGAAGCCGCGCGCCGCGCCGTGCGCCATTGGGGCTTTGAGATCCAATGCGCCGATCCGCGCCATTACTCATCCGTGCTGACCGCTGTGCGCCTGCCGGAAGGCCATAGCGCCAATGCGCTGCGCGCCACCATCCTGGAGCGCTTCAACATGAGCCTTGGGAATGGCCTCGGCCAATTGAATGATCGCGTCTTCCGCATCGGCCATCTCGGAGATTTCGGCGATCTGCAACTGACCGGCACGCTAAGCGGCGTGGAGATGGGGCTGCGTGCCGCAGGTATTCCGCATCAATCCGGCGGCGTGCAAGCCGCGATGGATTATTTGAGCGGGAATGCGTGAGGTATTGCAGGCGTGATTCGTTTCGGCGAATCACGATCCATCTTAAAGGCGCTGCATGTGCGCTTATGACACCGATGTCATTGTTGTCGGCGCCGGCGTTGCCGGCATTGCCGCCGCGCGTACCCTGCGTGCACGTGGGCTTTCCTGCCTGGTGCTGGAAGCGAAGGATCGCATCGGTGGCCGCGCCTATACCGATGCGACCGGCTTTGACCATGGCGCTTCCTGGCTGCACCAGGCCAATGATAATCCGCTGACCGCTTTCGCCGAGGCACTCGGCTTCGAAACAGTGGACCATGATCTGTTGCGCCAGCGCTTGCTGTTCACAGAAGGCCGTTTTGCCACCACCGCTGAACGTAGGGCCTTCGCCGCCGCCGAGGATCGCTTCTGGCGCGTGATTGAAGCGGCGGCGGCGGATGGCGGGCCGGATCGCCCGGCATCGGACGCAGCACCACAGGGCGGGCGCTTCGATGCCTTGGTCGCGCATTGGGAAGGGGCGCAGATTTGCGCGGCGGAACTTTCGCGCATGAGCCTGCACGATTTCGCCGCGACCGCCCTTGATGGCCCGAATTTGCTGCTGCGGCGTGGCCTTGGCACCTTGGTCAGCACCTTGGCTGAAGGGCTGCCCATCCGACTGAATGCCCCCGTGGCGCAGCTTGATTGGGGCGGCAAAGGCGTTGAAGCCAGCGGCGTTTTCGGGCGCATCCGTGCGCGGGCCGCGATTATCACGGTATCAACCGGCGTGCTGGCGCAAGGCAGCATTGCCTTCACGCCTGACTTGCCGGCGCAAACACAGGACGCCATCGCCGCCCTGCCGCTGGGTTTGCTGACCAAGCTGTCTTTCCCCATCCCGCCCAGCACGCTGCCGGAATTCGGCCCCTTCGCAAGCCTCAGGCGCGATATCGCGGCGCCAGGTGATCGGCCCATTTCCTGGATCGCGCGGCCCTTTGGCGCGCCGGTGATGCTGGCCTTTATCGGTGGGTCCTTGGCCTGGGAACTCTCACGCGTCGGCAAAAACGCGGCGGAAGCCCATGCCCGTGCAGAATTCGCGCATGTTTTCGGCGCCGAGGCAGCAGCGGCGCTCGGCCCACCCATCATCACCGATTGGGGCGAAGACCCTGCCTTTTTCGGCAGCTATAGCCACGCCATCCCAGGCGCGCAGGCCGCGCGTCGGGCCTTGGCGGAACCGCTTGCCGATGGCCGGCTGATCTTCGCCGGCGAAGCCTGCCATCCGCGCTTTGCCGCCACTGTTGCCGGCGCCTGGCTAAGCGGAGAAGACGCGGCGCGGCTCATTTTGCGCTAATGCCGCGCCCAATCCGTCATTGCTTGCGGCGCTGGCAGGGATTTTCTTGGACAAGCCAGCATCTTCGGGCGTAAACTTGCGTCTTGCGCTGAGTGACAAACACATCGCGCATCCTTGGGGAGAAATATCATGACCATTCATCTCGCGCGCCGTGGCTTTCTGGCGGCTGGTCTTGCCACGGCAAGCATTTTTGCCTCAGCCCGACGCCCCATTCTTGCGCAAACAGCAGATGGTCCCTTCACCCTTGCGCCTTTGCCCTATGCCGCCAATGCCAATGAGGCTGCGATTGATGCCATGACCATGGAACTGCACCATGGCCGGCACCATGCCGCCGCTGTTGCCGCACTCAACAATATCGCGCGCGACTATCCGGCCCTTGCCACCATGCAGATTGACGATGTGCTCATGCGCCTTTCCCAGGCGCCGGATGCCGTGCGCACCGCGCTCCGCAACAATGCCGGCAGCCATGCGAATCACAGCATGTTCTGGGAGATCATGGGTGGTCAGGGCGGCGAGCCCAGTGGCGATCTGAAAGCCGCGATTGACCGAGACCTGGGCGGCTTCGCCAAGATGCAAACGGATTTCAACGCGGCTGGCATGCGCGTGTTTGGATCAGGCTGGGTGTTTGTGGTGGTGACGCCGGCGGGTGGGCTTTCCATTGTCACCAGGCCCAATCAGGATAATCCGTTGATGGATGGCCAGCGCGTCCTGATGGGCAATGATGTTTGGGAACACGCCTATTACCTGCGCTACCAAAATCGCCGCGCGGAATACCTGACGAATTGGTGGAAGGTGCTGAATTGGGAAAAGATCGCCGCGCGCTATGATGCGGCACGCAACGGTACCTTGCGGATATAAGGAAAAGCCTCGGCGCCGGGCTCAACAAGCCGTAGGTGGGCGCGGCGCGGTGGCGAAACGCAGCAAACACGCACCGTAACGATCATTGAAGGCCGTGGTGCCGCCCGCACCATGGCCTGCCACACCCTCTGGCCGGTCAATCAACAAAAACGCACCGAAGCGTTCGCGTTGTCGCAGCAGCGCCTCGGCACGTTTATCGGGCTCCGCCATGAAGGGGTCATCCCGAAAATCCGCAATCGCAAGCCGCGTGCGGCGCGCGCCAGCGGCCTCAGTCAATAGCGCTTCCAATTCCGCGATCTGCGCATGCAGGCGGTTATTTTCATCACTCGGTCGGCCATGCGCGGCAGCGGCAATCGCAATCGTTACATCGGCAAGCCCGGGGCGGTTAAGCACCATCAGCGCATTCCAAGCGCCGCGCGATTGCCCCGCCACAATCACCTGCCGATAGCCGCGCCCCCGCAACTCGGCCAAATCATCGCGCAGCCAGGCGGCTGCGCGGCGCGCACCATCAGCATTGGGTTCGCGGTCAAACCGCCACACATCAAAGCCGGCATTGTTGAAATGCCGCGTCCAGCTTTGCGGCTGACGGCCTCGCGAATCCTGCAGCGCCTCTGCCGTGCCATGCGCAAACACCAGCACGCCGCGCGCCTGTTCCGCCCCCCACCAGATGAAGCGCTCATCCGGCAATGTTGCGTGATGGGCGGAGGTGATGGCGACACCCTCTGGCGGCGGGCTCGGCGCCCATTCCTGCCCCGGCTTCACAATCGCAAGATCACGCAGCGCGATGGTACAAGCGCCGGCGCCCGCGCGCCTTTCACAATTGGTCAGCGCGGTCTGTTCAACAAAGGCCGCATCGCCCCCGCCAGCCTGCCAGCCGAAAGTGCCATTGGGGCCAAAGGCCAGCACCCTCGGCGTATTGAGGTTCAGAAAGCGCCGAACGCTGGCTTGGCTGGCCTCCGACAGGCCCAGAATGGTCGGCGCTTCCAGAATGGGCGCTGCCGGCGCCTGGGCATGGCTGATTGAGGCCAGGGCCAGTCCAACAATCCCGGCAAGCGTCGCGACAAGACCCCTCCAAGCCGCCATAGACAATTCCCCGTCAATAGGCGGGCATTTTCCCCAGGCTTTGCTGCCACCGCAAGCCCCGCTTGCCCTCATGGCGCGCGGGGGGCATATCGCCCCCCTATCTTGCAGTTTTCAAGGGAAAGATCATGCGCGTTAAAGATGTGAAGAAGGTCGTGCTCGCCTATTCCGGCGGCTTGGATACCAGCGTCATCCTGAAATGGCTGCAAACGACGTATAAATGTGAGGTCATCACCTTCACCGCCGATCTCGGCCAGGGTGAGGAATTGGGCCCGGCGCGCGACAAGGCTTTGCTGCTTGGCATCAAGCCCGAAAACATTTTCATGGATGATCTCAGGGAAGAATTCATCCGCGATTTCGTCTTCCCCATGTTCCGCGCCAATGCGCTGTATGAAGGCATGTATCTGCTCGGCACCTCCATCGCGCGCCCGCTGATCGCCAAGCGCCAGATTGAAATCGCCGAAGCCATGGGCGCCGATGCCGTGGCCCATGGCGCGACCGGCAAGGGCAATGACCAGGTGCGGTTTGAACTCAGCTATTACGCGCTGAAGCCGGATGTGAAGGTGATTGCCCCCTGGCGCGAATGGGATCTGACCAGCCGCACGCGCCTGATCCAATTCGCCGAAGAACACCAAATCCCGATCGCCAAGGACAAGCGCGGTGAAGCGCCCTTCAGCGTGGATGCCAATCTGTTGCATAGCAGCAGCGAAGGCAAAATCCTGGAAGAACCCTGGGACGCGCCGGATGAAATGGTCTGGCAACGCACCATCAGCCCGATGGATGCGCCAGACCGCGCGACCGATATCACCATCGAATTCGAACGCGGTGATGCGGTTGGCATCAATGGCGAACGTCTGTCGCCCGCCACCTTGCTCACGCGCTTGAATGCGCTGGGCAAGGAAAACGGCATTGGCCGGCTGGATTTGGTGGAAAACCGCTTTGTCGGCATGAAGTCCCGCGGCTGCTACGAAACGCCAGGCGGCACCATCCTTTATGTCGCGCATCGCGCCATGGAAAGCATCACGCTGGACCGCGAAGCGGCGCATCTGAAAGACAGCCTAATGCCGCGCTATGCGGAGCTGATCTATAATGGCTTCTGGTTCGCGCCCGAACGGCGCATGCTGCAAGCGTTGATTGATGAAAGCCAGCACAGCGTCTCAGGCACGGTGCGGCTCAAGCTCTATAAGGGCAATACCATCGTCACCGGGCGGCAATCGCCCAACAGCCTCTATTCCATGAAGCATGTGACGTTTGAAGATGACCAGGGCGCCTATGACCAGTTCGATGCCCAGGGCTTCATCAAATTAAACGCGTTGCGCCTGCGTCTTGGCGCCATGGCTGGCCGCAAGGGCGGCGCGCTCTGACATAAAAAAAGCCCAGGAGGCGCTGCCTCCTGAACCTCCGCCGGGGTGGCTGTGCCACCCCGGACCCCGCCGATATTTTGAAAATGAAATTTGAAGCAGAGGTCCCGGCTATCACGACCAAAAACGGCAAGCATTAGTTACGGCATTACCGAAGGCAAAAGCAACAATACTGGCCTGTCACATTAGCGGCTTGACGCCCAGCCGACTTGACATCAGGCGGCGATCCCCGCACGAAGCTATTGCAGCATTGATGTCGAACACGCGCATCACAAGTTCGTTGCAGAAATCCATAACTCGGAGCAGGGATCGATATGCCAAGCATTCCGCAGACCTACACTGTATCGGATTTCATAGAATGGCATGCCAAGAAAAAACTAGTCTTGGCTCCTGAATTTCAGAGAGGTTCTGTCTGGAGCCCCTCAGCGAAGGTTTTTTTGATTGACACTATCTTGAACGACCTACCCATGCCGCAGGTATATTTCCGTACGAAACTGATCCCACAGTCGCAGACAACCGTTAGGGAGGTCGTTGACGGGCAGCAAAGGTTGCGAGCAGTCCTCGAGTTCGCTTCAGGTAACCTCAAGCTGTCCTCGAAGTCTCCAAACTTTAAAGGGAAATCTTATCGCGATTTGTCTGTAGAGGATCAAGAACAGTTCCTTGCATACCGCATTCCAGTCGTTCAACTTGTTAATGCCGACGACGCCGAAGTTCTTGAGGTTTTCGCGCGCCTCAATTCTTACAGCGTGAAAGTGACCCCAGCGGAACTTCGGCACGCTGAAGTCTCCGAGCCAGTGAAGTGGGCAATTTACGATGCCGCTCGACATTGGTCGGTATTATGGGGCGACCTACAGGTCGTGTCGACCCGCGAGACTGTGCGATTGAAACACACCACGCTAATTGCCGAAATGTTTATGGCATTAGACCAGGGCCTGGGTGATGGAGGCGAGGTCCAAGTTACACGCTATTACAAATTGAGGAGTAAGGAAGGGGAAGATTACTTTTCTCCTCTCCGAGCGCGCTTGGACACGGTTGTTTCGGAAGTCCTTGAACACACCAGGTCAGAATTTTCCAAGACAACATTCTACGATGCGCCAAACTTCCTCATTCTTTTCGCGGCGGTCGCATTCCTTAAGGGCTACATGCCCACATCAAAGGTGTCCGAGGCAGTGATTGAGTTTTCAGGAAAGGGAATTAATTGGGAAAAGGCTTCCGGCAACCTATCCGCGATAGCTCAGGCGGTCGATGACGAAACCGAGGATCAAGGCCCTTATTCTCAGTTTGTTACGGCGACAAAGAGCACGCTGCATCGTGTTTCGAGCAGAAAACCTCGTTTCGAGGTCGTTGTCAGGGCAATCTCAGGCTATGTTGCTGGCACGTAGATTGCCGCGCTTCTATCGCCGGCTAAACCACCTTTCAGTGGTTTTAGCGGCGATTGATGCCACTGTGCATCGGACTCCGCAGCAGATATTCGCTGCTGAGCATTCCCTGATCCAGCTTCAGATTGAGTGGGAACATTTTGTTCGTGACCTTGTCCTCGACAGTGCGACGGGCCAGTTCGACAACAGCTCTGGCCAAGTTACCTCTCCAACGTTTCCTGATCTGCGCTCAAGAGAAGCCGCCGCTCATAAACTGGTTGCCCTCTATCCGAGGCGTCGCTTCGAGCCTGACTGGTATCTACCCGCTGAAGCAATCGGCGCTGCCATGCGGCTTGACGTTTCAAACTTTCCACAGATCGCATTAGAACTCGGTGTCACGCCATGGCCCATTGACGAACTTAGACACTTGCGCAACTTCATTTCACATAAGTCTAAGAGGTCGGCGCTAAACGTGCGGGGAACCGGCATTATCGGGGCGTCTAGGGGAATCGACGTGCTTTCGGTCGCATTTCAATTTGGGCCTAGCGGCGTTAAACGATACGTCGAGTGGATCAATTTCTCAAAGGGAGCAGCAAAGCGTCTGGTTGCGTGACGATCTTCAGCGCTATTAGGGTGGCGTCCTGGGACTTAGGCTGTGGGGCCTCTACAGATGTAGCATGAATGTCTGCGTGGGCTGACCACGTTGTTACGCCAGCCCGCAAAAAAACCCAGGAGGCATTGCCTCCTGGGCTTTTCTATTTGGGCGGCCAAGCCGCCCCAACAAACTTAGCTTTGCGCCAGCATCGCAAGCAGCAGCAGCGCCACGATATTGGTAATCTTGATCATCGGGTTCACCGCCGGGCCCGCCGTATCCTTATACGGGTCGCCAACAGTATCGCCCGTCACGGCAGCCTTATGGGCCTCAGAGCCCTTGCCGCCATGATGGCCGTCTTCGATGTACTTCTTCGCATTATCCCAGGCGCCACCACCGGTGGTCATGGAAACCGCAACGAAGAAGCCGGTGACAATCACACCCAGCAGCATCGCCCCCAGCGCTTCGAAAGCAGCTGCCTTCCCGGCAATGGCATTGATGCCGAAATACACCACCAGCGGAGACAACACCGGCAACAAGGACGGAATGATCATTTCCTTGATCGCCGATTTGGTCAGCATATCCACCGCGCGGCCGTAATCCGGCTTTTCGGTGCCCTGCATGATGCCCGGCTTTTCCTTAAATTGGCGACGCACTTCTTCCACCACGCTCATCGCCGCGCGGCCAACCGCCGTCATCGCCATGCCGCCAAACAGATACGGCAGCAAGCCACCGAACAGCAGGCCAACCACAACGTATGGGCTGGAAAGGGAGAAGGTCAGCGTGCCAACACCCTGGAAATACGGATACTGCGCCGCATTCTGCACGAAGTAGTTCAAATCCTGCGTGTAAGCGGCAAACAGCACCAGCGCACCAAGACCGGCTGAACCAATGGCATAGCCCTTGGTGACGGCCTTGGTCGTATTGCCAACCGCATCCAGCGCATCCGTGGTCTGGCGGATTTCCTTGGGCAGGCCGGCCATTTCGGCAATGCCACCCGCGTTATCCGTGACGGGACCGAAAGCGTCCAAGGCGACCACAAAGCCGGCCAGGGCCAGCATGGTCGTGACCGCAATGGCAATGCCGTAAAGCCCCGCCAGCCCATAGGTAATCAGCACACCCGCAATGATGATCAGCGCCGGAATGGCCGTGCTTTCCATCGAAACCGCAAGCCCGCGGATCACGTTGGTGCCGTGGCCCGTGACCGAGCTTTCGGCAATGGCCTGCACAGGGCGGTAGCCCGTGCCGGTATAGTATTCCGTGATCCAGACAATCAGCCCCGTCACCGCCAGCCCAACCACGCCACACAGGAACAGGTCGAAGGAATTGAAGCTGGTGCCGGCCGCCGTCATCGTGCCAAAGCCAAAGACCAGGTAGGTCAGCGGCAGCAACACAATCAGCGAAAGCACGCCGGTCACGATAAAGCCGCGATACATGGCGCCCATGATGGAATTATTCGCCGGCAGCTTCACGAAATAGGTGCCGATGATGGAAGTCACCACACACACCGCACCGATGGCCAGCGGATAGATCATGCCGCGCACCATATTGGCGGGATCAGCGAAGGCAATCGCCGCCAGCACCATGGTGGCGACCATGGTCACCGCATAGGTTTCAAACAAGTCAGCGGCCATGCCGGCGCAATCGCCCACATTGTCGCCGACATTATCAGCGATGGTGGCGGGGTTGCGGGGGTCATCCTCAGGGATGCCGGCTTCCACCTTGCCCACCATGTCGCCGCCAACATCCGCACCCTTGGTGAAGATGCCGCCGCCCAAGCGCGCGAAGATCGAAATAAGCGAAGCGCCGAAGCCAAGCGCCACCATCGCATCAATCACCGTGCGGCTATTAGGCGCGAAGCCGCCAATCACGCTCAGGATGAAGAAATAGACAGCCACGCCCAGCAGCGCGAGGCCCGCCACCAGCATCCCCGTGATGGCGCCCGATTTGAAGGCAACATCCAGCCCGGCGGAGAGCGATTGCATCGCCGCCTGCGCCGTACGCAGATTGGCGCGCACCGAAACATTCATGCCGATGAAGCCGGCCACGCCAGACAGCACGGCGCCAATGGCAAAGCCAATGGCAACGGCAATGCCAAGCCGCCAGGCGACCAGGGCGAAAAGCACGACGCCCACAATGGCGATGGTGCCATATTGCCGCTTCAGATAGGCCGAAGCCCCTTCCTGAATGGCCAGAGCAATTTCCTGCATCCGCGGCGAACCGGGGTCGCGCGAAAGCACATCCTTGGACGTGATCACACCATAGGCGATGGAAAGCGCCCCAAGCGCGATCACAATGATCAGCGATAAGGTCAACAAGGCTTAGACTCCCCCTTCGTGGCGCGGAATGGGCCGCCGCGCGCCGGCATGGGGCCGGTGCGGAGTCTCCCCCGCATCGGCCCAGATGGCCAAACTCCTTAAAAGGGGAGTGGCATGGGCGCAACGGGGGGCAGGGCTTTCCAGCGGAAAACCCTGCTTTTTAAGGGTAAATCAGGCGGTTTTGGCCCGTTCAATCGCTTCCCGGATCAGGCGCCGCGCTTCCTCGGCACCGCCCCAGCCGATGAATTTCACCCATTTGCCGGGTTCCAGGTCTTTGTAGTGCTCAAAGAAATGCTGGATCTGCTCAATGGTGATGCGCGGCAAATCCGTGTGTTCATGCACATGCACATAGCGCTGGGTCAGCTTGGGTGACGGCACGGCGATGATCTTTTCATCGCCACCGCCATCATCTTCCATCTTCATCACGCCAACAGGGCGCACATTCAAAACGGCGCCAGGCACGATGGGGCGCGTATTGGCCACCAGCACGTCAATCGGGTCGCCATCTTCGGAAAGCGTATGCGGCACAAAGCCGTAATTCCCCGGATAGCGCATGGGCGTGTGCAGGAAGCGGTCCACGAATAGCGTGCCGGCGGCCTTGTCCATCTCATATTTGATGGGCTCGCCACCGATCGGGACTTCAATGATCACATTCACATCATTCGGCGGGTCCTTGCCGATGGGAATGGCATCTATGCGCATGGGGTCTCTCCAGGGGCGGCGGGGCGGCCACAATGGCAGCCCGCCAATCCCGTTGCGGGCGGATATGCCGGCGCGTCGCTGGAATGCAAGGATTTTTCCTGGCTTGCCAGCGCTGCCTACTGCAAGCAGGCTGAACCCATGAACCCGCCACCCCACCCAAACCGCGCCGCTTTTGCCGCCGCTGCCGCCCGCCGCGCCCCGGAAGTGGTGGCGCTGACGCAGCGCCTGACCGCCATCGCCTCCCCCAACCCGCCCGGCGATGTACGCGCCGCCGCCCACGAAGCCGCCGACATGCTGCGCGCTTTGGCCCCTGGCGCCGAGATTTCGCTCCATGAAACCGACCCGCAAGTGACCAATCTGGTGGCGCGCATCCGTGGCGCCGGGCCGGGCCGGTTGCTGGCCTATAACGGCCATCTGGACACCTACCCGGTGAATGAGGCTCTGCCTTGGACCGTGCCACCCCTGGGGGGCTTGCTGCGCGACGGCCAGCTTTACGGGCGCGGTGTGGCAGACATGAAGGGCGGCATCGCCGCTTCCATGCTGGCCTTCGCCCTGCTGGCCGAATACCGCCATGCCTGGCGGGGAGAGGCGCTGCTGACGCTCGCCGGCGATGAGGAAAGCATGGGTCCGCTCGGCACCAAATGGCTTTTGGACAATGTGCCGGGCTTGGCGCAGGCGGATGGCGTGATCATCGGCGATGCCGGCAGCCCCAGCGTGCTGCGCTTTGGCGAAAAGGGCTTTGTCTGGATCGAGATCGAGGCTGCGGGCCGCGCCTCCCACGGCGCCCATGTGCATTTGGGTGACAACGCCATTGATCGGCTGCGCGCCGCACTTGATGCCGTGGCCGCGCTCCGTTCCATGGCGCCCGATGCGCCTGCTGCCGTCACCGCCGCCATCGCCGCTGCGCGTGCCATCAGTGAGCCCCTCTCAGGCGCCGGAGAGGCCGCGGTTCTCGGCAGTGTCACCGTCAATATCGGGCGAGTCGAAGGCGGCACCTCGCCCAATCTGGTGCCAGCAGCGGCGCGGGCGGCTTGCGATATTCGCCTGCCGGTGGGGGTGCCAAGCGCCCGGCTGCTGGCCGCGCTGCATCAGGGGCTGGATGTGCTACCCGGCATCACCTGGCGCGCACTCCGCTGCTTTGAACCGAACCACACGGACCCTGCCGCCTCGATTGTGCGGGGTCTGCATCAGGTGGCGGAAGAAGTGCTGCGCCAGCCCGTCGCCGTGAATATGCGCGCCGGCGGTTCCGATGCGCGCTGGTTCCGCATGGCGGGGCTGCCCACCGTGGTCTATGGCCCCACACCCCATAATATGGGCGGCGCCGATGAATGGGTTTCGGTCGCTGAATTGGAAGCCATCGCGAAGGTGCATGCCCTGGCCGGCTTTGATTTCCTTAATGGGGAGAACGGCGCGCCATGATCATTCTAGCCGAAATCCTGGCCTTCAGCCTGATTGCCTTCTGGCTGCTATTGTTTGCGGTGCAATGGGTGGCCCAGGCCCTTGGCGCGTGGCTTGGCCGCCGCCATTCGGCGCGCGGTGCGGCCCCGGCAGAGGGTGTTGGCGTGGTGGTGGGCGGCATGCTTGGCCTGCTCGCCTTTGTGCTGGCGCTGACGCTTTCCTTCGCCACCACGCGGTTTGAAGAACGCCGCGAAGGCACGCTGATGGAAGCCAATGCGCTGGGCACCGCCTGGCTTCGCGCCAAGGCCATCGGCCATCCGCGCGGTGAGGAATTAGCCAAACTGTTTGAGGAATACACGAAGCTCCGCGCCGATTTCATCACGGCGCCGCCGGAACGCGAGATTGTGCGCGCCATCAATGACCAAACATCGGCGCTGCAAACCCGCATTTGGGAACATGTCACTGTCATTGTGCGCGAAAAGCCGGACCCCATTTCGTCTTCCCTGATGGCCGCGACCAATGAGGTGTTTGACCGTTCAACGGCTGAGCGCTTGGCCTTTGGCCAAAGCATGCCACCACAAATGGTCTGGCTGCTGATGGGCATTGCGGTGCTGAGCATTGGCGCGCTTGGTTATCAATTGGGCCTGCGCGGGCTGTCGCTGCCGATCCTTTCCTTGCTGCTGATCGGCATGTGGACATCGGTGATCGTCGTCATCCTGGATTTGAGCGCGCCGCGCATCGGCAGCCTGCGGTCCAGCGCGGCGGTCTATTACTGGACGCTGGAGGGCTTTGGTCCCGGCGCGGTGCCCGCGCGAAGATAGGGCGCGGCGCCTCGCTCTTCCGATGCGCCCGTGATACAGGCAGGCGATAATGCGTTCTGCCTCTGAAACCCCAATCGCCTTGCCTGTCCGGCGCCGGAGCCCGGCCTGGGCCTGGGGGTCTTTTCTGGTGGCTCTGGCCATGGCGACGCCGATTCTGGCCGTGCTGGCAACCGCTGCCGCCCCGGGCGGAGAGGTCTGGCAGCATATCCTGGCCACCACCCTGCCGGAAATGCTGGCCAATTCCGCACTTCTGGCGCTGATGGTGGCGCTGATGGCGGGCAGCGCGGGGGCTATCGCCGCCTGGCTGGTGGTGGCCTGCGATTTTCGCGGGCGGCGCTTTCTGGAGGTGGCGCTGCTGCTGCCCATCGCCATGCCGGCCTATCTTTGTGGCTATGTCTATACGTGGCTTTTGGATGTCGCGGGGCCGGTCCAAACCTCGCTACGCAGCGCAACCGGGCTTGCCTACGGGCAATATTGGTTCCCGGAAATCCGCAGCCTGCCCGGCGCGGCGCTGATGCTCGGCATGGTGCTGTACCCCTATGTTTATATGTTGTGCCGCGCGGCGTTTTTGCAGCAAAGCGTTTGCCTGATTGAAGCTTCGCGCACGCTGGGCCATGGGCTTTCGCGCAGCTTCTTGCATGTGGCTTTGCCGCTTGCGCGCCCTGCCTTGGCGGCCGGCATTGCGCTGGCGCTGATGGAAACGCTGGCTGATTTCGGCACGGTGCAGCATTTCGCGGTGCGTACCTTCACCACCGGCATTTATGAGGCCTGGTTCGGCATGGATAACCGCCCGGCAGCGGCTCAGCTTGCGGTGGCCTTGCTTGGCTGTGTCGGGCTGCTGCTGGCTTTGGAGCATTTCTCGCGCGGCGGGCGGCGCTTTCACCCGACCACAACACGCCACCCGGCCTTGCGCCCCGTGCGGCTTTCCGGCTGGCGGGAAGGGGTCGCGCTGTTCGCTTGCGCGATACCGCTGCTGATCGGATTTATCATTCCAGCGGGTGCTTTGCTGTGGCTGATGGTGCTGGCGGGCGATCCCTTCAGCCCAGCGCGCTATCTGCCCTATGGGCGCAATTCCCTGGTGCTTTCCGGCGTGACCGCCGTGCTGGCGGTGCTATTGGCCGCCGGCATGGCCTGGGCAGCGCGGCTATATCCTTCCCCGGCGCGGAGCATCGCCAATCGGGTGGCATCGCTTGGCTATGCGCTGCCCGGTTCGGTGATTGCGGTAGGTGTGCTGGTGCCTTTTGGGCTGTTCGACAATGCGCTCGATTCCCGGCTGCGGGCGCGGTTTGGCGTTTCATCCGGGCTGCTGCTGTCCGGCACCATGGCGGCGCTGGTGTTTGCCTATCTGGTGCGGTTTTTGGCGGTGGCGCTTTCCACAGTGGAATCAGGGCTCGCGCGGCTCAAGCCTTCCTATACGGATGCGGCGCGCGTCTTGGGCCGGCGGCCCGGGCAGGCTGTGCGGGAAGTGGAGGTGCCGCTGGCGCGCGGCGCGCTGCTGACCGCGGGGCTTTTGGTATTTGTGGACACCATGAAGGAACTGCCGGCGACGCTGATCGTGCGGCCCTTTGACCTCGATACGCTCGCGGTGCGTGTTTATAATCTGGCTTCGGATGAAAGGCTGGCCGAGGCATCAACCGCCGCCGTGCTGATTGTGCTGGTGGGACTGCTGCCGGTGGCTGCACTTACGCGGATGATGCGGCGGGAATAATCAGCAGAGCTTCAGCGCGGCGACCGCATCAGGCGCTTCGTGCAGCGCTTCTATAGCTTGCATCAGTGCCTCGGCCCTGCCTTCCGGCAGAATACCCGCGCAACATGCGCGAACCTTGGCGATTTGTGCCGCGCGCGATAACGGATTTTCCGGGCTACCCAAGGCGGCATCCACGCGCTGATCCAGCCGCGTGCCATCGCGTAATTCAATTTCTACGCGCTGCGGCACCACCGCGTTTTCATCCCCGTTGCCATCGCCGAGCAAAGCAACCCGCGCGGCCAAAGCATGCGTCGCGGGATCGCGCAGCAAAGCATCCGAAAAATCGCCAAGCCCGACACTGCCGGAAAGCAGCGTGCGCGCCACCACATAGGGCAGGCACAGCCGCGCGTAATTGCCGGTCAGGTCCGGCTTGATGGGGCGGCCCACCAAGCGCATCGCGAGCGGCGGCAGAAAAAGCCGCACGGCGCTGACATGTTCGGCGCGCACGCCATGCGCCGCGATCAGGCGTTGCACACCATCAATGGCGGGATGCGTCAGCCGGCCAGAGGGGAAGGGTTTATGCGACAGCCGCGTCACCTGCCAGATGCTGCCCAGCGCCGCGAGGCCGGGCGCCAGATCATGTTCCGGCTCCGTCAGTTTCAAGAACCCAAATGGCCCGGTCAGCCATTGCGCCGGCCCCGCAGCGCCCGCCGCCGCCAAATCCGCCGCGCGCAAACCCGCCATGGCGGCGAATCCCATCTGCACCGGCAGCGCCATGGACCCTTCCGAATGCGCCTGCATGGTGCCGGGAAGCTGCCCCAGCAGCAGCCCCGCGCCCGCCGATGCTGTGGCCAAATCAAACCCGCGCAGCCGCGCAACCGCACCATAAGCGCCGAACATCCCTGCCGTTGCCGGGCGAAAGAAGCGCATCGGCCCACGCGCTGCCGCGCCAATCGTGCAGGCCAGATCAAGCCCCAGAATCACCGCCGCCATGAAACGCGCGCCGGAGACCGGGCGGCCGAGGCCGCTTTGCCTTTCCGCCTCGGCCAGGGCGGCGGAGACGGTCGGCGTCATGGCATGCACCACGGCGGCTTCGTGGATGGCGTCGAATTCCAAAGCATGGGCCTGAAAGGCATTCATGAAAGCGGCCTGAGACGCCGGCAGCAAAGCGCCATCGCCCCAAAGCCTGGCTTCTTCGCCCGCGCCCCAGCCGCGCGCTGCCGCCAGCAAACCGGCGCGCGCCGCATGGGCCATGCCGGCCACGCCCACCGCCAAGCCATCCAGCAGGAAAACGCGCGCAGCCGCCCGCGCTGTTTCGGGAATGGCGGCCTCAGGCGTTTCTAGCACGTGGCGGAGCAGGATGGTTTCAGCGGTGTCTGTGATGCCACCCATGCTGCCTGTGCGCCGCTTGGCGTCAAGCACCATAGCGCGTTTCATCGCTTCGTGCTGCGATGCCGGAGCATTTTCAAGCCAAGCGGAACACTTGGCGACTCGGAAAATGCGACCAGAAAATCTTTTAGTGCGCGTCCTGTGAACGAATGTGAACCGGCCGCGCATCAAACGGAGGAATCAGCATGGCCAAGATCAAAGGCATTGTCGTTTGCCCACAACCACGCGCTGCGGATGTGGGGGCGGAAATTCTGCGCCGTGGCGGAAATGCCTTTGACGCCGCCGTTGCGACTGCTTTCTGCCAAATGGTGCAAGACCCCTTCATGTGCGGCATTGGCGGCATGGGAACTTTGCAATTCCACGACGCCAAAACCGGCCGCCAGGGCATGATTGATTTCCACGCTCGCGCCGGTGCCAAGGTACGCGCTGATATGTGGGAAGCCGATAGCAAGGGCAAATCCGAAATCTCCGGCTATGCGCTGTTTGAGGATCTCCGGGCAGAGCTTGGCTATACCGCCATCATGACCCCCGGCACGGTGGCGGGCTTCGCGCATTTTCACGCACAATTCTGCACCATGGATTGGGCGGATTTGCTGGCGCCGGCCATCGCCATGGCGCGGGATGGCGTGCTGGTGACGCCTTTCTTTCGAGATTTCCTGGAACGCAAGCCCCAGCCCGGCCTGCCCAGCGGCTTGCAGCGCGTGATGAAAACCAAAGCCTGCGCCGCGCTTTATTTGAACCAAGGCGGGCAATTGCATGAAGTGGGCGAAAAGATTGTGCATGCTGAGATGGCCCGCACGCTGGAACGCATCGCTGCCAAGGGCGCGCAAGATTTCTATACCGGCGAGATTGCCGGGCAGATCATCAGCGATTTCGCACAAAACGGCGCCTTCATCACCGCCGATGATTTGCGCGATTATCGCGTGCGTGAAAGCGCCCCCGTGATTGGCACCTATCGCGGCTACAAGATTTCATCCAACCCACCGCCGGGGTCGGGTGCGGTGCTGATTGCCATGTTGAATATTCTGGAAAACTTCGATCTCGGCGCGCTGCCCGCCGGCAGTGCCGGGCATTATGATCTGGTCGCGCGCGCCATGGCGGCGGCGCATCACGACCGGGATGAGGCGCTGGGCGATCCGGATTTCGTGCCGGTGCCAACCGAATCCCTGATCTCAAAATCCCGCGCCGCCGAATGGGCCAAGCGCATCAGGGATGGCTGGCTGCCGGGCGGGCGGATCGGAGAACCACCCTCCTGCACCACGCATCTTTCCGTTTGGGATGCGGCGGGCAATTGCGTTTCCGTCACCCACACGCTTGGCACCGGCGCCGGCGTGGTCACACCCGGGCTTGGCTTCAATTGGAACAATGCCATGAAGCTATTTGATATGCGCCCGGGCCGTGCCAATAGCATCGCACCCGGCAAGGCGCGCACCACCGGCATGGTGCCCACCATTGTCACCAAGGATGATGAGCCCTGGCTGATTGTTGGCGCACCTGGCGGCAGCGTGATCATCTCTGCCGTGCTCACCACCATCATCAATGCGATTGATTTTGGCATGTCGGCGGTGGAAGCGGTTTCCTTCCCGCGTATTCATTGTGAAGGCGGGCCGGTTTTCTGTGAAGCGCGCGTGCAGGGTGATGTGGTGGCGGCGCTCAAAGCCCTGGGGCATGAGGTGCGCCATTCCCCGATTTCCTATGACCCGACCATGAGTCGCGCCCATGCCATTCTGCTGCGCGATGGCAAGCCCAATGGCGGCGCCGATCCGCGCGGCGGTGGCGGCGTCGCGGTCGCCTGGTAGGCGCCTTGTCCGATCACGCAACCCCCCTATAGAATCTAGAAAAACTGCGCATGGAAGAAATGGAAATGACCACGCAACGCAAAACCGCTTTGATCACCGGCGCTGGCCGCAATATTGGCCGCGCCATTGCGCTTGATCTGGCGCGCATGGGTTTCAATGTTGTCATCAATGGCTCCCGCAATCGCGATGCTTGTGAGGCTGTCGCCGCCGAAGCCCGCGCCTTGGGCGTAGAGGCTTTGGTTGCCATGGCCGATGTTGGCGTGGCGGAAGAATGCGCGCGCATCGCGCGGGATGCCATTGCCAGCTTCGGCGCAGTGGATGTGCTGGTGAATAACGCCGCACTCCGGCCTGATGGCCGCTTCCTGGAAATGAGCGATGCGGATTGGCGCCGGGTGATTTCGGTTGATCTGGATTCCAGTGTGTGGCTGGCGCGTGCCTGCCTGCCGGGGATGCTTGATCGCGGCTGGGGGCGGATTGTGAATCTGCTCGGGATGAATGCCATCCATGGCTATAATGGCCGCGCGGCGGTTTCGGTTTCCAAGCATGGGCTTTGGGGGTTGACCAAGGCTTTGGCGAAGGAATTCGGCGCCAAGGGCATCACCACCAATGCGGTCTCCCCCGGCCCCATCGCCGGTGAACGCGATGATGAAGCCGCGCACCACCACATCGCCAGCATGGTATCGCGCGTGCCGGTGGGAAGGCTTGGTCAGCCGTATGAAGTGGCCGCTGTGGTGTCCATGCTGGTTTCCGATGGTGGCGCCTTCGTCAATGGCCAGATGATCCAGGTGAATGGAGGCGCGGAGACGTGAAGGGATAGGAATTAGCGCAATGCTGCTGAAGGGCTCAGCAGTATTCGAAATTTACGGGCTAACCTCATCTTCCGGCGGTTCAGGGTTCACCACCGCGGTGAGTAGCGCATCCTCGATAACTCTCTGAGGATCGACAAAACTGCGACGCGCAGCAAGGTATTCCGCACACGCTTTCGGATCGGCGAGAGAAGGCTTAGGCTTGTCGAACTCTAGTTCAAGAGTTTCTGCAAGCGCCATGCGGTATAGAGGTGCTGCGTATTCGAAAATGGATCGATTTGTGTCCGGCAGCCTGATACTATTTCGGTCCACAGGATTGCCATGAAGGAAGTCGTTACGACAATCGTACATCTTATCGCACAGCCAAGCCGCCAAGGTACGCTCGACGGAAGTTCTTTTGCTGACAACCGCGTAGCTTCTTTCTTTCAGTACCCCTTGTTCCCAATGCGCCTCATCGAGCAGATCAAATACATCCTCTTTGTACACCTCCTTCTTCTCAGGGTGCGCTAGAATCTCAAGAGCGCTCACCCAGAGGCAGATTAATCGCCCAACGTCCAGGAAGGTAGCATCCGAGAGTGCCGGCATGAGCGATGCATGATACGCCATGTTAAGAGAGCGAAAAATCTTCACATTGCGCCAGTCTGGCTTCTCTGCTCCGTAATGGTGCTCCCAGCGCCGCAGCAAATCCTGAAGAATGGGGGCGTCGAGAGATGACACAGTAACATAAGGGCGGGAAAGAGCCGGTGACGACTGCCCCTGCAGCTCGCCCACATAGTGAATGCCCATTAACGCGGGAGTCCGGACACGAAGACGCTGGTATTCCTCGTCAATCATCCAAGGATAGAAGGCAAAGACTTCACCAAAGACGGCGCGGTGATTATGTGGATGCCGCATATTGAGTGCGCGGTTTTGTACGATGGCAGAGATAGCGATAAGATTACGAAAACTTGAAAGGGCGCCTATGTCAAAGAACATTTTCGGGGCATCGGCTTTCAAGAGGATTACAGCCGGTTCAAAGCGCACACCGAAACTATCTGAAAACCGTCCAAGAAACTGATTAAATGCTTGGTGCTTGTCCCGAAGTCTTGTTACTCTTGGGTCCTGCGGCGGTACGAGAGCTACGAGAGCCGTCTCAATAGCCTTATCCAGCGCCACGTTGGGAAGCGCGAATACGGGCAGCCACTCATCCACGGAAGCGTTCCTGATGCATTTCGTCCTCGTTTACGCGCCCATGCCTACCGGCCCAAACGCAATTTTCTATAGCGCAATAGTCGTGAAATGACTCTGGGCCTCACCCTAACTGTCCATTCGATCACCCTGTGGGCCGGCTCCCATAGACCCTAAGCAATGCAGAGCCCCTGCGCCCGTCAAACTCACCGCGCCTCATAGCCCGGCGGCGGCAGCGCCGTGCCGCGTGGGCCGAAGGCGCTTTGGTTTTCGCTTTTCTCGCAGGCGGCCAGCGCCAGGGCCAGGAACATCACAAACCGCAGGGCCATGCCGCGCTCTCCTTAACATGCGCGTCAGGGTTAGCATGAAAGCCCTGTCTGCGCTAAAGGGCCGCACCCTGCCCCTGATGGAAAGCGCGCCATGACCCAGACTGGACCCAGCATCCAACCCATGATCGGCCTGATCGGCGGTTCCGGGCTTTATGACATGGAAGGGCTGGAAGATCGCCGCTGGGTCAAGGTTCGCACCCCCTGGGGTGATCCTTCCGATGAAATCCTGACAGGTCGCCTGCATGGCGTGCCCTGCGCCTTTCTGCCGCGCCATGGCCGCGGCCATCCCACGCCGCCCTCAGCGCTCAATTACCGGGCCAATATTGATGCGCTGAAGCGCATTGGATGCACGGAAATCATCTCGCTTTCTGCCGTGGGATCGCTGCGCGAGGATTTGCCGCCCGGCCATTTCGTCATTGTGGACCAGTTCATTGACCGGAGCTTCGCGCGCGAAAAATCCTTCTTCGGCACGGGCTGTGTCGCGCATGTCTCGGTCGCGCATCCCGTCTGCCCGCGCTTGGGCGATACGCTGGAAGCCGCCGCACGCAAGCTGGCACTGCCTGTCACGCGCGGCGGCACCTATCTGGTCATGGAAGGCCCGCAATTCAGCACCAAGGCGGAAAGTGAGCTTTACCGCGCCTGGGGTTGCAGCGTGATCGGCATGACGAATATGCCCGAAGCGAAACTCGCCCGCGAGGCAGAGCTTTGCTACGCGACGGTTGCCATGGTGACGGATTTTGATTGCTGGCACCCTGACCATGATGCGGTCACGGTGGATCAGGTGGTGAAGGTGCTGTTTTCCAACGCCGATAAGGCGCGCGCGCTGGTGCAGCATGTGGTGCCGGCGCTTGGCGCGCCACGTGGCCCCTGCCCCGCCGGCTGCGACCGCGCCTTGGAATATGCGCTGATCACAGCACCTGAAAAGCGCGACCCCGATCTGCTCGCGAAGCTGGATGTCGTGGCGAAGCGCGTCTTGGGATGAGGCACTGTTCAGCCAACCTCCATCGGCAGGCTTGCATCCTTCGCCCATTCATTCATGGAAGCATCATAAACCGCGATATCCTCATGCCCTAATTGATGCAGAAGAAACGCATCAAGCGTTGCTGCAATGCCGCCGCCGCAATAGATAAGCTTCCGCTTGGCCTTATCCGCGCCAATCGCCGCAAAAGCAGCGGCCACCTGATCGGGCGATTTCAGCTTGAAGCTGCCCGCTTCAAACAATGATGCCGCCGGCAGATTGACGCTGCCCGGAATGCGCCCCGGCCTGCCATAGCGAGGGTTCTCGCCGCTATGCAGGTCAGGCGCCAGCGCATTTATGGAACAAGCGCTGGCATCACCAATCGCCGCCAGCATTTCATCGCGCCCGACAAACAATCCCGGTCGCGGTTTCGCGTGCAAAGTCGCGGGAGCATAACGGGTTTCAGTCGTGGAAAGCGGGCGGCCTTCCGCCACCCAGGCATCAATCCCGCCATCCAGAATGGCCACATCATCAAAGCCAATGGCGCGCATCATCCACCAAACCCGCGTCGCCCATTGCGGAGTCTTGCGGGAATACAGCACCACGCGCGTGCCATCCCCAATGCCGCGTGCTGCCAAGCGCGCCGCCAAATCATCCGGCGCTGGCATGGTGAAGTTGAAGCGGCCCGCGCGATCGGAAAGCTCCCCCTGCACATCCAGAAAACCCGCCCCCGGAATATGCCCGGCATCATGATCTTCCCGCCCGCTTTTGATGCTGTAAGGCCGGCCCGTGCCGGTTTCATACAAAAGATAGGTGCTGCAATCGAAGATGCGGAGCTTTGGATCGCCCAGAGTGGCCGCGAGCCATTCGGTGCTGACAATTGCTTCTGGATGGGCATAGGCGGCCATGGGTTCCTCCTGATTTTTCAACCACAGCCTGCACCAGTGCCAACCAGCGCCGCAAGACGGTGAATGGTGACCTCTCGGCTGTCGCGATCTTCCAATTCGCGCGTGGTCGGCACACTATAGCGCGCAATCGGCACCAACCCAGCTTTCGGCAAATAGGCGCGGCCTGGATCGGCGATCAGCACCTCTGCCCCCGCCGCGACCAGGCCGCGCAGCCAGGGCAGGATATGCGCGGTCATCGGCGCTTCGTAGCAGACGTCACCCGCGAAAATCACATCCCAGCGGCAGGGCGCGCCAACCACATCACCGGGCGGGGTTGCCACGGCCACGCCATTCAGCGCGGCATTCAGGCGCACGGCAGCCAGCGCAAAAGGGTCAATCTCGGCCGCTTCCACCAAGGCCGCGCCGGCTTGCGCGGCGGCAATCGCAGCAATGCCACAGCCGGCGGCGAAATCCAGCACGCGCTTGCCGGCCGCCAGCTTGGGATCATCCAGCACAGCCCGCGCCAAGGCTTGCCCGCCCGGCCAGGCAAAGGCCCAGAAGGGCGGTTCGATGTTTTGTTCGGCCAACCAAGCCTCGGTCGCTTGCCAGATGGGCGTGATCTCAGTCGCCAAATGCAGCGCGATTTCCGGCACCAAGGGCGCGCGTGCAATCACCGTTTGCGAGGCGACGAATTCCTCCGGCGTCACAGCCGGCCCAGCAGAAAGGCCGCGGCAATGGCAAGCCCGACATCTCGATTGGCCTTGAACAGGCGAAGGCACAGCGCGGGGTCGGCAATATCAAGCTGGATCACCTGCCGCGCCAACATCGCGCCCGGAAGCGCGAGCCCCAGCAAATACCAAGGCGCCAGCCCGGCCAGCCACCCGGCCAGCGCCAGCAAGCCCATCGTCAGCCCGTAGCAAAGGATCAGGAAGGGCCGGGTTTTCTCCCCAAGCCGAAGCGCAGAGGATCTGATACCAACCAGCGCATCATCTTCCCGGTCCTGATGCGCGTAGATCGTGTCATAGCCCAAAATCCAGAAAAACCCGGCGGCCCACAGCGCCACGGCCGCGCCATCCAGCCCGCCTACCACCACCACATAGCCCATGGGCGCGGCCCAAGAAAAAATCACCCCAAGCACCGCCTGCGGCCAATCCGTGACACGCTTAGCCAAGGGGTAAAGCACCACCGGCACCAGCGATGCCACGCCAAGCACCTGCGCCGCGCCGTTCAATTGCAGCAGGATCAGCAACGCCGCCGCCAGCACCAGCGCCAGAAACACCAAGGCATGGCGCGCCCTGAGCGCACCGGATGCCAAAGGCCGCCCCGCCGTGCGTTCCACCTGCCGATCCAAATCCCGATCCCACAGGTCATTCACCACGCAGCCCGCGCCGCGCATCAGCACCGCACCCAGGCCGAATAGCGCGGTCAACCAAAGCCCCTGCCGCCAATCCGGCGCCACCATGGCAAAGGCCCAAAGCCCCGGCAGAAACAGCAGCCAGGACCCGATGGGCCGATCGAGCCGCATCAGCAGCGCATAGGGGCGCCAGGCTTGCGGCAGGCGCGCCACCCAGCCTGTAGTCCGGATATCGGTATGGCCACTCATGGGGCTATAAGGACTACGGAACCACATCATGTCCACCCCGCGCCTCTGTCTTGAAACCCACCTCGCCGCCGGCCTTGAGATCGAGGCTGAGCCCGGTCAGGCGCATCATCTGGGCGCCGTGCTGCGCCGGGGCGTGGGCGATGCCGTTGCGGTCTTCAATGCGCGGGATGGCGAATGGGCGGGGCGCATCGCCTCACTCCGCAAGGATCGCTGCCGCATCGCTTTGGAAGCGCAAAGCCGCGCAGCTGCGCCTGAACCTGATCTGCGCCTGATGGTCGCGGCGCTCAAGCGCGATGCCATGGAATGGTTGGTGGAAAAAGCGACCGAATTGGGTGTTGCCGCCATCCACCCGGTGCTGACGCGCCGCAGCGTGGCGGATCGGGTGAACCAGGCGCGGCTTGCCGCCATTGCCCGCGGCGCGGCCGAGCAATGCGAAAGGCTGAGCCTGCCCGTGATCCATGCAGCCATGCCCCTGCATGCTGCGCTGGCCGTCTGGGATGGCGTGCCGCTGTTCATCGCCGCTGAGCGCGCCGGCGCGCCCGCCCTGCCGCAAGCGCTATCTGGGCAGCGCCTGCCGCTTGGCCTATTGATCGGCCCGGAAGGTGGCTTTGACCGCGCCGAACTTGACGCCGCCGCTCTGTATCCCTTTGTTACACCCATCGGCCTTGGACCCCGCATCCTGCGGGCGGAAACGGCGGCGGTTGCGGGGCTTTCGGTCCTCGCCGCCCTGGCGGGTGACTGGTCCTGATTATGTTTTGCGTCGTCCCGGCGGCGCCCCTGGAAGGTTTTGATGTCCAATCCCGGCGAGTCCGATCCCACGCCCATCACCTCCACCCGCCAAATGGCGGAATGGTTCGCTGCCGGCTGCAAGCCGAAATCCGCCTGGCGCATCGGCACCGAGCATGAAAAATTCGGCTTCCGGCTGAACGATTTCTCCCCACCGCCCTACGAACCCCAGGGCATCCGCGCCATGCTGGAAGGGCTGATGGCGAAGGGTTGGGAGCCGATACTCGATCGCGGCAACCCGATTGGCCTGAAGCGCGGCCCGGCTTCCGTCAGCCTGGAACCAGGCGGGCAGTTTGAACTTTCCGGCGCGCCCTTGGCGACGCTGCATGAAGTGGCCGCCGAGCTTTTCGAACATTTGGATGATGTGCGCGAAGTGGCCGCGCCTTTGGGCCTGGGCTTTGCGCCGATTGGCTTTCATCCTTTGGCGAAGCGCGAAGACATGCCCTGGATGCCGAAGGGCCGCTACGCGATCATGCGCCAATACATGCCGCGCGTCGGTGCCATGGGCCTTGATATGATGCTGCGCACCTGCACGGTGCAGGTGAACCTCGATTTCGGCGATGAAGCGGATATGGTGGAAAAGCTGCGCGTCTCGCTCGCGCTGCAACCACTCGCCACCGCGCTATTCGCCAATTCACCGATTTCTGAAGGCAAGAAGAACGGCTACCGGAGCCTGCGCGCCCGGGTCTGGACAGATACGGACCCGGACCGCACCGGCATTCCCGCCGTGGTGTTTGAAGATGGCTTCGGCTTTGAACGCTTCGCCGATTGGGTGCTGGATGTGCCCATGTATTTCATCATGCGCGATGGCCAATGGCTGGATGCGGCGGGGCAGAGCTTCCGCGCCTTCTTGAATGGCAAGGCGGAGAAACTCGCGGCTCAATCCGCCACCATGGGCGATTGGGCGGATCATGTGACAACGGTATTCACCGATGTGCGGCTAAAGCGCTTTCTGGAAATGCGCGGCGCGGATGCGGGTGCGCCTTCCATGCTGAATGCGCTGCCGGCCTTTTGGGTGGGCTTGATCTATGATGACGCCGCGCAAAAGGCCGCGCGCGCGCTGACGCGGGGCTGGAGTGTCGCGGAAATCCGCGCGCTGCGTGAAGCCGTGCCGCAACAGGGCCTGACCGCCACCATCCAGGGCCGGTCCTTGCGCGATGTGGGCCGCGATGCGTTGGAGATTGCGCGTGATGGCTTGAATGCGCGCGGGCTGGATGAAGCGCTGTTTCTTGACCCGCTTGATGCCATTTTAGCCACGGGTGAAACCCAGGCAGATCGTTGGCTTCAACGATTTGATAAGATTTGGCATGGCGATGCACGCATGATGCTGCGGGAAGCGGCGATTTAGCGGCAAATAGCGCCTCATTCACGGTATCGGCGTCCCGCCTTTCCTAGTGGGTAGGCATGCCAGCCTCGATCACGCGCCTCCCGTAAATCCACCCAGCACCAGCAATTTCCGCATCACACTCGGCAGGGCATGCGCCGCTTCGGCCGGCATCAGCCATTCGCCCTCAGGCCGCTTTGCCCGCGCGGGCAGCCGCGCGCGATACGGCTGCATTGTCAGCGCGAAATGGGTGAAGACATGCCGCGCCTCTCCGGCCACAGGCTGCCAATCAAGCGCGATGGGTGCTTGGGCCAGCGCCTCGGCTGCGGTCCAGGGAGCCTCCCGCCAGGAAGTGCCCGGGATTTCCAGCATGCCCCCCAAAAGCCCACGCGGCGGGCGGCGCCTTAGCCAAACCTGGCCATCAGCATCGGTCAGCAGAAAATGCACGCCGTGGCGCGTGGGGCGCTCGGGCTTTGGCGCCTTGCGGGGCAGGGCTTCCGTCAGGCCAAGCTTTTGCGCCTTGCACGCCTTCTGCCAGGGGCAAAGCGCACAGGCGGGTTTGCGGGGCGTGCAAATCCCCGCCCCCAGATCAAACAAAGCCTGGGTGAAATCGCCAGGCCGGGCGCGGGCGACCTTATCGGCCAGGAAACCCTGCGCCAGGGCATCAAGCCGGGGTTTGGCGCCGGGCAGCGCTTCCTCCACCGCGAAAATCCGCGCGGTCACGCGTTCCACATTGCTATCCAGCGGCACCACGGGCGCATTGAAGGCAATGGCGGCGATGGCAGCGGCGGTATAGGGGCCAATGCCGGGCAGGGCGGCCAAGCCCTCCCGCGTTTCCGGAAAGCCGCCCAGGGCCAGGATTTGCCGCGCCGCCGCGTGTAGGTTGCGCGCCCGCGCATAATAGCCAAGCCCGGCCCATTCCGCCGCCACATCCTCCCAAGGTGCTGCGGCCAGGCTCGCCAAATCGGGGAAGCGGGCCAGAAACCGCGCGAATCGCGGCCCCACCGTCGCCACGGTTGTCTGCTGCAACATGATTTCCGAAAGCCACACGTGATAGGGTTCTGCCCGCTCCCCAGGCGGGGCGCGCCATGGCAGGATGCGGCGGTGCCTGTCATACCAGTGCAGCAGATCGGTGGCGGAAGGGGGTTTCACGGCATGTCCCGGAATGAGAATGAAAGGCGCTTCTTTGGGGGGCCTAGACCCCTCGGCGCCCTGATTCCAGCCCTGACGCGCCCTGCCTTCAAACGCAAGAGCCCTGCGGCGGCGCAGATCATGGCGGATTGGCCCGCTTTGGTCGGCCCGGCGCTTGCCACCGTGACCCAACCGCTGCGGCTGACCGCCGGCAGCCTGACCATCGCCTGTTCCGGCCCGATTGCCCTGGAACTCAGCCATTTGGCGCCGGAATTGATAGCCCGGATCAATGGTGGGCTGGGGCGTGTGGCGGTGGAGCGGCTGCGCTTCGTGCAGACCAATCAGCCGGCCCGGGCCGGGGCCAAACCCGCCCTGCCGCCCCGCCCCGTGGCGCTGCCAAAGCGCGTCACTAGCGCCTTGGAAGGGTTACCCACAGGGGATTTGCGCGAGGCGCTGGAAAGATTGGCGCGCGGCGTCTATCGAAAACAAGGCTGAGGGGGCCGAGTCGCCCCCCAAAGCCAAATCGGCCCGCGCGCTTCCCCCCGAAAAGGCGCGCCGGTTCCGGAGGAGATAGAGTAATGCCTGATCGTCGTTTGCTATTGGCTGGATCGGCTGCTGTGGTTTTGGCTGGTGGTTTTGCCGCCTGGCGCTGGCTGGCCGCGCCAACCGCACCAGTCGCGACCGCGCCAACAACGCCCCCGCCCCCAGCCCCGCCGCAGCCGCCCGCGCAACCCCGCCCGGTCACTGCCGGCGGCTTGGATGAACGCAGCCTTGGCCGGGCCGATGCCCCCGTGACAGCCATTGAGTATTTCTCGCTCACTTGCAGCCATTGTGGCGCCTTTCACCGCGATACCTGGCCGCGCGTGAAGCGCGAATTGGTGGAAACCGGGCGCGTGCGCATGGTGTTTCGTGACTTCCCGCTTGATGAAATTTCATTGCGTGCCCACGCCGTGGCGCGCAGCTTCCCAGCCGATCGCTATGAACCTTTCATCTCCGCGCTATTCGCCACGCAGGATCGCTGGGCCTATGCGCGCGGCGTGGATCACAAGGCGGAAATCGGCAAGATCGCCGCACTCGCCGGCATGAGCACCGAGGCCTTCAACGCTGCCTGGGCGGATGACGCACTGGCCCGCGCCATTCTGGAAGCGCGCCAGAAGGGAGAGGCCGAGCATCAGGTCAGCGCCACCCCCACCTTCATCATCGGTACGCAAAAACTGCCCGGCGCGATTTCCTTTGAGCGCTTTGAAGCCGCGGTGCGGGAAGCGACCCCCCGGTAATGGAAGAAGCGATCCCC
Source organism: Roseomonas sp. (assembly GCA_020249145.1). Classification (GTDB taxonomy): domain Bacteria; phylum Pseudomonadota; class Alphaproteobacteria; order Acetobacterales; family Acetobacteraceae; genus Neoroseomonas. Next base: position 293,249 of record JADCGF010000011.1, read on the forward strand.
CCCGCCCCGGCCGAGACCGAAGCCGAGATCAGCACGCCCGAAGCGGAAGCAGCGCGCAGCGAAGACCAGGCGCGCGCCTCACATAACGCGAAGCTTTCCCGCATCCGCATCGCCGGCTTCAAATCCTTCGCGGAAGCGACAACGGTTGAGGTTCTACCAGGGCTGACGGGCATTGTCGGCCCCAATGGCTGCGGCAAATCCAATGTTGTTGAAGCGCTGCGCTGGGCCATGGGGGAAACCTCGCCCAAGGCCATGCGCGGCGGCGAAATGGATGATGTGATTTTCGCCGGCACCGCAACCCGCGCCGGGCGCAATGTTGCGGAAGTGATGCTGTTTCTGGAAGATGCGGCGGGGCTGGCGCCAGCGCCCAATCACGATATCGCCGAATTGGAAGTGACGCGGCGGATTTCGCGGGGCGAGGGCAGCAATTTCCGCGTCAATGGCAAGGAATTGCGCGCGCGTGATGTGCAGACCATGTTCGCCGATATCGGTTCTGGCGCGCGATCTTCAGCGCTGGTCAGCCAGGGTCGTGTTGCCGCGCTGATTCAGGCCAAGCCCGATGATCGGCGCGGCGTTTTGGAAGAAGCCGCGGGCATTGCCGGGCTGCGCACGCGCCGCCATGAAGCGGAATTGAAGCTGCGGCAGGCGGAAACCAATCTGTCGCGCGCGGAAGATTTGCTCGGCCAACTGGATGGGCAGCGCCAGGGGCTGCAACGCCAGGCGCGCCAGGCCAATCGCTATCGCAATATCTCGGGCCTTGTGCGGCAGGCGGAAGGCGAATGGCTCGCGCTGCTCGCCGCCCGCGCCAACACAGCATTGACCGCTGCTGCAACTGCACTCGCCACCGCGCGCAGCGCGACCAGCGCGGCAGAACAGGAAGCCGAAGCCGCGGCGATTGCTTTGCATGAAGCCGAACAAGGGCTCGCCACGCCACGCGCCGATGAAGCCGCCGCGCGCACCGCTTTGGAACGCCGCCGCGTTGAAGCCGAAGGCATGGAAGCTGAGGAAAGCCGCGCCCGCGCCGCGCTGGATGCCGCCGAAGCGCGCTTGGCCGAACTCCGCCAAGATCTAGCCCATGCGACTTCGCTCGCGGGAGATGCCGATGCCGCGCGCGCGCGCATCGCCGAAGAAGATGCCGGGCTGATCGAACGCGAAGCCGCCCTGCCCGCGCGCCGTGATGCCGCCGCCGCAGCGCTTGCCGATGCAAGTGAAGCGGTGCGGGAGGCGGAACGCGCCGCCAATCAGGCAACCGAAGCCGCTGCCGCCGGTGCCGCGCAATTGCAGGCCGCCGAAGCCGAATTGGCCGCGGCAGAAACCCGTTTGCGCCGCGCGCGCGAAGCCCATGCGGCACTGAGCGCCGATCACGAAGCCGCCCTTGCCCGCGCCGTGTCGCATACGGAAAAGCAAGCCGCCGCGCAGAGTGTTACCGAAGCCGAGGCAGCCTTTTCTGCCGCGCGTGATGCCTTGGAACAGGCCGAAGCGCGTCGCGCTGAGGCTGTCGCCGGCCATGCAGAAGCGCGCCGCAGCGCCGAGGAAGCCAGCGCCGAAGCCACGCGCCGTGAAGCGGCCTTGCAAGCCGCTGATGACCGCCATAGGCGCATTGTCGCGCAATATGACGCGGTTTCTGCCGAACGTGATGCCGCGCTGGCTGAGCGTATTCCTGAAGTCGCGCGTGATGCGGCCATGTCCTCCGCCCGGCTGGCGGAAGCGACGCTTATTGGCAGCGCCGCGCGGCTGGGCGAAGCGGAGGCAACACGCGCCGCCGCGACAGAAACCCTGGTGCAGGCGCGCCGCAAGGCCGCTGAAGCGGGTGCGGCGCGCGCGCGCATTGCCGCTGAAGTGGCAGCGCTGACGGAGGTGCTGGAATCGCGCGGCACGGCTTCGGCCCAGCCGATTCTTGATCAGGTGCGGGTGCCGCCCGGCCTGGAAGCAGCGCTTGGCGCAGCCCTGGGTGAGGCTTTGGAAAGCCCTGCCGATGCCTCTGCCGCGCGGCATTGGCGTAGCCTGCCACCGTTGATGGTGGCGCAAGCTTTGCCCGATGGCGCGGTGCCGCTTTCGCGCCTGGTGGAAGCGCCGGCCGCCTTGGCGCGTGCGCTTTCTCAGGTGGGTTTGCTGGCGCGCGGGATGGATGGCGCGGCGCTGCAAGCGGGGCTGCGGCCTGGCCAGGCTTTGGTGACGGAAGAAGGCGCGGTTTGGCGCTGGGATGGGCATACGCATCACGCCGGTGCGCCCACGCCGGGTGCCGTGCGGCTTGCCCAGCGCAATGCGCTGCGCGCTGCTGAGGCGCGTTTGGATCAGGCCGAAGTCACCGCAGCGGAAACGGAGGCCGCGCGCATCGCCGCCGAAACTGCCGAAGCGGAAGCCGCCAGCGCCGAAGCCGCTGCCCGCAATGCCCGCAGCGCCGCTGAAGTCGCAGCATCCGCCGCACGCCGCGCTGAAGGTGAATTGGCCGCGCGTGATGCGCGCGCCGAAAGCCGTATTGCCGCGCTTGAACCGCAGCTTGCCCGCCTTGCAGAAGAACGCTCGGAAGCCGATGCCGCGCGCCTGGAAGCCGAGGCGCTTTTCACCGCGCGCCCCGATGTTGCCTTGCTGCGTCAGGCCGAACAAGCCGCCGCCCGCGCCGAAGCCGAAGCGCGTAATGCCGAGGCGAATGCACGGGAAGCGCGTCGGCGTGCTGAGGCGGCGCTGGCGGATTCTCGCCAGCGTCAGGCAACCTTGCTGAACCGCGCGTCAGAGGTGGAAAATCGCCTTGCCGCGCTTGCCCCGCAATTGGAACGCATCGGCGCTGAATTGGCGGAAGCAGAGGCCGCGCGTGGTGGCGCGCAGCAAGCGCGCGAAGCCGCGCCCGATCTTGCGCAGCTGCGCGAAACGGTTGAGGCAGCGCGCACAAACCTTGCGGAACAACGCGCGGCAGAAGCTGCTCAGCGTGACGCGCAAGGCGCCCTGGCGGCTGAGGCCGGTTCCATCGCCGCACGCCGCGCAAGCCTTGCCAATGAAGCAAGCCTTTGGGCCGCACGCGCCGAAGATGCTGCGGCGCGCCTTGCCGATCTGCGCCGCCGCGATGCGGAAGCGGAAGCCGAGCGTGATGCGCTTGCCGCCGCGCCGGAAGCGGCGGCTCTCCGCCGCGCGGAAGCCGCGCGCTTGCTGGAACAGGCCAGCGAAGCCCATGCCACCGCGGCCACTGCGCTGCTGGCTGCCGAACGGCGCGTGAGTGAAGGCAGCCAAGGGCGCCGCAGCGCCGATACAGCCTTTGCGCTGGCGCGCGAGGATCAGGTGCGCGCCCAGGCCGCGACGGAAGCGGCGGAAACTGCCTCGGCCGCTGTGGCCGCGCGCATTGCCGAAAGACTTGGTGAGGGCGCTGAACTGCCGCCAGCGCCGGAAGAACTCTCCGATGTTGCGGAAGACAAGGCGCGGCGCAAGGTGGAACGCCTGATCCGCGAACGCGATGAGATGGGCCCGGTCAATCTGCGCGCCGAGATCGAGATCACCGAAATCGAGGAACGCATCGGCCAGATCACGCATGACCGTGATGAGGTGATGAATGCCATCGCCAAGCTGCGCGGTTCCATCGGCCATTTGAACCGCGAAGGCCGTGAACGTCTGCGTGATGTGTTTGACCGCGTGGATGGCGAATTCCGCAGCCTGTTCACGCGGTTATTCGGCGGTGGCCGCGCGCATTTGGCCCTGGTTGGTTCCGATGATCCGCTGGAGGCAGGGCTTGAGATTTATGCCGAACCACCGGGCAAGAAGCTTTCCACCCTGTCTTTGTTATCGGGTGGCGAACAGGCGCTGACGGCGCTTTCGCTGATTTTTGCGGTCTTCCGCTGCCACCCCGCACCGGTTTGCGTATTGGACGAAGTGGATGCGCCACTGGATGATGCGAATGTGGAACGTCTTTGCGATTTGCTGGACGCCATGGCCGCCGAAAGCGGCACGCGCTTTTTGATCGTGACGCACCACCCGCTGACCATGGGGCGGATGCACAGGCTGTATGGCGTGACCATGCAGGAACGCGGCGTGTCGCGGCTGCTGAGTGTTGACCTTGGCCGCGCGATTGAATTGGCGGAGACGTCGTTGTTGTAGTGGCTTCGCAAAGGGGGGTTTATCGCCAGGGCGCCTTCATAAGGAATTTGTCACGAGATTTTTCCGCCCGCAGTAGCGCGACCAACGCCGTGATTGTTCCAACTTGCTGGGCATCGGCTTCTTGAATCAAGGGCCGTTTCTTTATGCCCGCGCTGGCTGCCGATCCGTTTTCGTGGGCCAAATATGATTCAGGGCGGCAAGCATTGCGGACTCAAGCTGAAAAATCCGCAAGGTCGACACATGCGACCCTATCGGAGAAAGGCGTTGCCGTATTGTGGATTGTGACGCTATGCTGAAGAACAGGGTGCGATTACTTTGGCACCTGAAGTTCCTTGATTTGGAGATATTTATATGGCCATGGTCCTTGCAACATCTGCTCTGCACATGAACAGAATCAATTTTTTTGAGGTGAGTTTTGGCGCATACAGTGATCAATTCCTCGACAATATCAACCTTCCTGCAGCGGGCTCAGTTTATGAGGACGTGTACACTGTTTTCTGGTATGATGGCTTGAATCGGACGAACACCTTTCTCGGGAGTAATTTTGCTTTCAATGGACAAGGAAACATGGTTTCAGGCACCGTCAACGCTTATGGTGCTATCACTTGGTATGGTTCCAGTTTCAGCGAGAATTGGGAGGTATCAAATTTTTCGATCAGTGCGACCAGCCTTTTCAATGCCCACCTGACGCCAGGCACAAGCGATGATCTCGCAATCATGCAAGCCGTACTCTCTGGCGCCGATAGCCTAACCGGAAGCTCACAGGCAGATTTCCTGATGGGTTACGCGGGCAATGATGTTTTTCTTGGAAATTCAGGCGCGGATACGCTGGATGGTGGCAATGGTAATGACACGCTTGATGGCGGAGCAGGTACCGATAGTCTGGCCGGAGGGAGCGGTAACGATTACTACGTGATCAATGATTCGCTCGATTTTTTTATCGAAGCGGCCGGTGGCGGTACTGATGTCATCATCACCTCGACCAGCATAAGCGTTCCGCTGAACATGGAAGAAATCCGAATTGCCGCAGGGTCAAGTGGCCTTACCATAACAGGCAGCCTTGGCGGTGAAACGATCATCGGAAATGGTTTGTCGAACAATCTCTATGGTGGTTTGGGCGATGACGTACTGCTCGCTTCCGCCATGAATCCCGCTGATATCTTGGCTCTTTTCAATGGCTGGCCGGCCCTTTAGGTTGACAAGTTGCAGCCGATCCGCGCCCCTGACCTGACCGGCGTCCAGCCGGCGAAGTTTCCTTCCATGCTCCGCGCATAATGTGCCGCGACAGGAAGCAGCGGATCACGCAATGCAAGGACACGATGCACGAGGCGCTTCTGAGGAGCCCGCGAAAGCAGGTTGTTCCTTTGAACCTCGATCCGATCTAAAAGCCCCGCCATGAAAATCAACGGTATCCCCTATCGCAGCATCCGCCTTGATGAGGCCGATGGCTGGTCCATCCGTATCCTCGATCAGACCAAGCTGCCCTGGCAGGTGGAATGGCTGCGGCTGATTGATGAAGACCAGGTCGCGCATGCCATACGTTCCATGCAGGTGCGTGGCGCACCGCTGATTGGTGCGGTGGCGGCCTATGGCCTGGCGCTGGCCATGCGGCGTGATCCCGCGGCACTTGAACCCGTGGCCGCGATGCTAGGCGAAACACGCCCCACCGCGATCAATCTGCGCTGGGCGCTTGAGAAAATGCTGGGCGTACTGCGCCCTCTGCCGGCCGCCGCGCGCGAAGCTGCCGCCTATGCCGAAGCGGCGGCGATTTGCGATGATGATGCCGCAACCTGCGAAGCCATTGGCCGACACGGCCTGCCGCTGTTGCAGGACATTGCCGCGCGCAAGCCAGGCAAGCGCGTGAATATCCTGACGCATTGCAATGCCGGCTGGATCGCGACGGTGGATTGGGGCACGGCACTCGCGCCGATTTATATGGCGCATGATGCCGGGATCCCTGTGCATGTATGGGTGGATGAAACCCGACCGCGCAATCAAGGCGCGGCGCTGACGGCCTGGGAATTGGGTGCGCATGGCGTGCCGCATACCGTGATTGCCGATAATGCCGGCGGGCATCTGATGCAGCATGGTGAAGTGGATATCGTGATTGTCGGCACGGATCGCGTCACGCGCTGCGGTGATGTCGCGAATAAGATCGGCACCTATCTGAAGGCACTCGCCGCGCAGGATAATGGCGTCCCGTTTTGGGTGGCGCTGCCACATTCCACTTTGGATATGCGCGTAGCCGATGGCGTGCGTGACATCCCGATTGAAGAACGCGCGCCTGAGGAAGTCACCGATATCACCGGCCAGGATAGCGCCGGCCGCATTACGCGCATTCGCGTCGCCGCCAACGGCAGCACCGCCGCCAATCCGGCCTTTGATGTCACGCCGGCGCGGCTGGTGACGGGGCTGATTACCGAACGCGGAAGGGTCGCCGCGACAGAAGCGGCACTCGCCGCGCTCTATCCGGAAAAAGTCGCAAGTTAGCCGCCATGTGCGGGCGCTATTTCCAGCATCGCTCGAGCGGGGAAATCGCGCGCTATGCCCGCGCGGTGAATGCGCCGCCCAATCTGGTGCCTTCCTTCAACCGCGCTCCAACGCAGGACGGGCTGGTGCTGCGCCGCCACCCAGAGTCCGGCGCGCGGCATGTGGATGCGCTGCGCTGGGGCCTGATCCCGCGCTGGGCGGATGATCCTTCCATTGGCAGCCGCATGATGAATGCGCGGTCCGAATCCATCGCGGAAAAACCATCTTTTCGCGATGCCTTCGTGAAGCGCCGCGCCGTTGCCTTTGCCGATGGCTTCTATGAATGGCAGCGCCTGGGCGAAGGGCCAAAGGCGCCCAAGCAAGCCTTCGCGGTCGCTATGGCCGATGGTGCGCCTATGCCACTCGCGGCACTGTGGGAGGGCTGGCGCGGGAAGGATGGAGAGATCATCCGCAGCTACACCATCATCACCACCAATGCCGCACCGGAATTGTCGCCTTTGCATGACCGCATGCCCGTGATCCTGCCGCCCGAGGACTGGGATGAATGGTTGGCGGAAACACCCGCCGAACCCGCGCGACTTCAGGCGCTGCTACGCCCCTTCCCACGTGCTGGGCTTGCGGTGTGGTCCGTCTCCGCACGCGTAAATAAAGTCGCTGAGGATGACGCGGCGCTGTTGGAACGTGATCCGCTGGCCCAGCCGCCGCTCGGGTTGGATGATCCGCCGCCTTTGTAGGCACATGGCGCGCGGCTTTCTTTCAGGGTTGAGCTCATGCGGGAGAATAGCACGTCTTTACGGTACATTCATGGTCCAGGCCCAGAATTTCACCCATGATTACAAATTACCTTTACTAAGATTGCAAGGCTGACAGAGAGTCTGCAAATTTTCTTCTGTCGTGTCTCCGCCCCGACTCCAAGGTACGATATGATCCACATGTAACGGAAGGCCTGGCTGCAAGGACGGGCTTGCACCACAAGCTCTACATACAAAATTGTCCCGTTGCCGCACTCGCCATTTTAGCCGTTCTGATGGTTCGCCTGGCGTCTTCCGACGCGAGGCATTTTCTTTGCGATCTGGTACTGAGACCTCGGCCGCATTCGCGAAATCGACAAATGCAGCCAAGGCATCCGTCCACGAGCCAAATCTGCGGTTGTATGCAGACTGAGAAAACTTTGAAGGAGAGCTAGCCAACTCCACCCTGCGTGGTTGCCTGCCATAATGAGTCCACAGCAGCATCAGGTTTTCAAATAAGCGATCATCAGAGATGTCGACTTCATTTGCGACCTTTAATCCTGCCGCAAGCACCGCCTCATTCCATGAACCGAATTTCCTGATTGCAGTACTCGGATCAAAAGCCCCAAAATTCTTGTAAAGTTTTTGAGAAATCACGTCCGTCCCAGCCTTTTTTGCCACGAGTCTAAGGTCGGAGAGTATCTCCTCCGGCGCCACAAGGACCCCTCTTACCCGCTCCAGCCTGAATTTTTGGTCGTTCATCACGAATTCCCGCCGCGAATACCTTACTGATGCTCCGAAAGGTTTGATTTGGCTTTTTTGGATCGGCAATCTGACACACGCTAACTAGCACGCCTCACTCGCATGATGGAAGGCACCGCTACGCCCATTCCCACGCACGGGGCTTTGCGTGTGGCCGGTATCGTCGCGCGTCAATCGCGTCGCGGAAGATGATGCGGCGCTATTGGAACGGGATCCGCTGACCAAGCCACCGCCCAGGCTGGATGATCCGCCGCCTTGGTGAGGGTCTGGCGCACCTCTCCCTTGCGTGATTAGCTTCACCCAACAGAATTGGGGGAAGAAAATGCGCCAGAAATTGCTTGCTGCCTTGCTGGCTTTTGGCTGCCTATGCGGCTTTACCGTTAAGGCCAAAGCACAAAGCGCCGAGACCAATTGGCCAACGCGGCCCATCACCATGGTGGTCGCCTATCCGCCTGGCGCCATTACCGACACAGTCGGGCGCCGCGTGGCGGAACGGCTTTCCCAGGCGCTCAATGTACAAGTGGTGGTGGAAAATCGTGCCGGCGCCGGCGGCAATGTCGCGGCGGCCTTTGTCTCTCGTGCGCAACCGGATGGCTATACGCTGCTATTCACCTCCTACGGCAATTTGATCATCGCCGCCGCCGCTGATCTGAATGTCGGCTTTCACCCGTGGCGAGACCTGGCGCCGGTTGGTATGATCGGCCCCATGACGGTGGTGCTGCTGGTGCGCCCTGGGCTGCAAGCCAATACCTTGCAGGATTTCGTCCGCCACATCGCCGACAATCCGGGCCGCGTGAATTTCGCGAGCGTTGGTGTCGGCAGTTCCTATCACCTGCTGATCGAACAGATGATGGTCTATGGCAAGCTGAACATGACCCATGTGCCCTATCGCGGCGGTGCCGCGGCGATGACGGATTTCCTCGCGGGCCGCGTGGATGCCACCCTCGCCACGCTGCTATTCGCGCGGCCTTACATGCAGGATAATCGCGGCATCGGGGTTGCGGTTGGCAATGCCGAACGCTCCCCCGTACTGCCCAACGTGCCCGCGGTGCAGGAGGTGATTCCGGGCGCCAAACTGACCGATGGCCTGGCCGTGCTGGCGCCTGCCGCGACACCAGCGCCGATCATCGCACGGGCCAATCGCGCGCTTCAGGACGTGATTAACCAGCCCGCCATGCGCGAATGGCTGACGAATGAGGGCGTGCCACCGCGTCCCGGCCCGCCGGAAGCCTTCATGGCGGAAATGACGCCAGCCACCGAGGAACTGCGCAAGCTATTGCGCGATGCGTCCATCAAGGTGGAGTGACCGTCTCATGATGCTTCCCGCGTTCGGGGCTTCCGCGCTATGAACGCCCCATGTCGGATCATGATCGGGATGCTGCCCTTCGCCTGACGCTCAAGCGCCATCGTGCCTTCGCGACTGGTTTGCTGGTGGCGATGGCGGGGCTGATTCTGTTCAGCTATCGCCTGCCGCCGGGCTATTGGACTGATCTGTTGCAGGCCTCCGCCAAGGCGGGGCTGGTGGGTGGCTTGGCCGATTGGTTCGCCGTCACAGCGCTGTTTCGACGTCCGCTGGGCCTGCCCATTCCGCATACCGCCATTATCCCCAATCAGAAGGATAGGTTGGGCCGCGGCCTGGGGCGCTTTGTGGCCGGCCATGTCTTCACCGAAGGCGAAGTGCGCCGCGTGCTGGCGAAGCTGGATCTGGCACGCATTCTGGAAGGTTTTCTGCGCGACCCCGTAGCATCGCGCCGCGCCGCCATGGCGCTTTCGGAAAGCCTGCCCCGCATCCTGGCGAGCCTTGAAGATGGCCGCGCCCGGCGCCTGCTGGCGCGGCTGCTGCCAAGGATTGTCTCCGGCCCCGCCGGCGCGCGGTTGCTCGCACGCATCCTGCGCGCCGCCGTTGCCTCCGGCCAGCATCAGGAAGTCTTCAGCCTGGCGATTGGCCAATTGAAAGTACTGCTGGCCGCGCGTGAGGAAAACCTGCGCGGCGCCATTGAAGCGCGCGTGCGGGCCGAAGGTGGCGCGCTGGTTGGCTGGTTTGCCGGCGCTGCGATTGCCCGGCGCATCCTGAATGCGATCAATACCGAATTGGAGAAAATTGGCCCCGATGATTCCGATTTGCGCGCCGCCTTCGCCGAATGGCTGGCGCGTGAGATCGAAAGGCTGGAAACCGACCCAGAACGCGCCGCCACGATTGGCCGGCTGATGCGTGAAGCACTTGCGCATCCCTCCGTCGCTGCCTGGCTCATGGATGTCTGGGACAGGCTGAAAATCGCCTTGGCTGCCGATGCCGCGCGGCCTGATGGGCGGAGTGTCGCCCTGCTATCCGGCATTTTTGCGAATGCCGGCACCTTGCTCGCGGAAGATCAAGGCGCGCGGGAAAGGCTCAATCGCGCGGCCGAGGGCGTGCTGATGACGCTGTTGCCCTCAGCCCAGGTGCAGCTTGCCGATTTCATCGCCGGCGTAGTGACCAATTGGGATGCGGCGACGGTAACGGACAAGATCGAACTGCGTGTCGGGCGCGATCTGCAATATGTGCGCATCAATGGCACGCTGGTGGGGTTTCTGGCGGGTGGGGTGCTGTTTGCAGTGTTGACCGCGCTGTTCGGGCGGGTTGCACACTAATAGGGTATTTTATCCGGCTTGGCCTGCCAAAGCTTGAAGGCGGAAAGCGCTTCTTCCGCCAAAACACGCCGCAGCGGCAGACGGCGCGCTTCAGGCGGCGCGGCCACCTCGGCATAGATATCCGCATCATCAAAGCCAATCGCTGCTGCATCTGTCCGGTCATTGCCATAAACCACCAGGCCAATGCGGGACCACCAAATGGCGCCGAGGCACATCGGGCATGGCTCGCAGGAGGAGACAATCACCGCGCCCGCCAGATCATGCGTGCCAAGCCTGGCGCAGGCGGCGCGAATGGCCACAATTTCGGCATGGGCGGTGGGGTCGGCATTGGGCACCACGCGGTTCATCCCCTCACCAATAATCTGCCCATCCTTCACCACCACAGCGCCGAAGGGGCCGCCGCCGGCCTCAACCCCCTGGCAGGAAAGGGCAATGGCGCGGCGCATATAGTTTTCATACATGGGCTTTTGCCCTTGGCGCGGTTTGCGCTAGCTTAGTCTTCATGTCCGGCTTCATCCTTTCGGTCCTTGATCAATCCTCGGTCGCCTCTGGCCGCAGCCCGGCGGCGGCCGTGCAGGAAACCCTGGCCCTCGCCCGTCATGTGGAGGCGTTGGGCTTCAACCGCTACTGGTGCGCGGAACATCATAATAGCGCATCCCACGCCGGCAGCGCGCCGGAAGTGCTGCTGGCCGCCATTGGCGCCACCACCAGCCGCATCCGCATCGGTTCCGCCGGCATCATGCTACCGCATTACAGCGCGCTGAAAGTGGCCGAGCAATTCCGCATGCTGGAAGCCATTGCCCCTGGCCGGGTTGATTTGGGTGTTGGCCGTGCGCCGGGGTCTGATGGGCGTACGGCCTTCGCGCTCAACCCCGATGCGGCGCGGGCGGCGGAACGCTTCCCCAATCAGATCATGGAAATTCTTGGCTGGCATGGCGATGGCCTGCCGGAAGGTCACCCCTTCGCCAGCATCATCGCCCAACCTGTGACCACCACGCGCCCGCAAATGTGGGTGCTGGGCAGTTCGGATTACGGCGCGCAGGTCGCGGGCTATTTCGGCCTGCCCTATTGCTTCGCGCATTTCTTTTCCGATGGCGGCGGCAGCGAACAGGTGATTGATGTCTATCGCCAAAGCTTCCAGCCCAAGCCCGATATGCCTGCGCGCCTCGCCGCGCCTTATCCCGCGCTTGGCGTGTTCTGCTTGGTGGCGGATACGGAAGCCGAGGCACGGCGCCTGTTCCGTTCCCGCGAATTATGGCGCCTCAAGCGCGACCGCGGCATGTTCCTGCCCCTGCCGAGTGTCGAGGAAGCCGAGGCCTACCCCTATTCCGATCTGGAATTGGCGCGGCTCGCGCAAATCCGCAGCCAGGCCATGGTGGGCACGCCGGAACAGGTGCGCGCGAAGCTTGAAGCGCTTTCAGCAGCGCATGGCGGCATTGCGGAATTCGCCGTAATCACCCATTGCCATGATGCGGCAGCGCGCCAGCGTTCCTATACGCTGCTGGCGGAAGTGTTCGGCATGAAGGGCGAGATCACCCCAGCCTTGGCGGCGGAATAGTCGCTTTATCTCTCACGCCGATCGAATTGCGAGATGATGATGGTGCTCTCACCCCGCGCGCGTGCCTTGCGCAGCCGCCACCAGATGGTGATGGCGCCAATCGCGCCGGCAGCCAGCACAATCGGCAGCAATACCCCAATGGCGACCAGTGCCACGGCCGCCAGCAACAAGCCACCAGCGGAAAGCGCCACCAGCATCGCCACCCCGCCAAGCCGCGAAAGGAAGCCCTCAAACCCGCGCGGCGCTGGGGGCGGCGGCGGGTCGCGGAATTCGCCTTCGGGCGTCATGTCAATGATGATGGGCGGGCGTTTGTCGCTCATGCACTGAGACATGGGGCGCAGCCGGCCCCTGGGTCAAGCCAGGAATTGTTACAGACGGTGTCGCAAGGCATCCAGCCGAGCAAAAACATCGGCATGGGGCAGGCTGGTCAGGTCGTGATGATCTTCCTGCAGCACAGCCTGGCGCGCGGGGGCTGGCAGATGCGCGATGATCGCCTGCGCCACCGGCGCCGGGGCGATAATGGCAAGGCTATCCACTTCCTTGGCGCTCAGCGCCGCGGCCAGATCATGGGCGAGCGCCTCTAGGAAATCGCGCTTGGCGTGTTCCTTCGGGCTGTCATCCTTGCCGTCGCGCTCCATGGCGCTGCGCTGCGCCGCGCCGGCACCGGCGAAAGCGCGGCCTGGCTTGTCCTCTCCCAATGCCGTATTGCGCATACGCGCTTCGGGCGCGTCCCAGGCGCGAAGCTGGTCATAGCCTGAATCCTGCTTGCGCTTGGCATAGGTGCCGGCGCGGCTGCCATTGGCTAGGAGGAACCAATGGCGTGGCGTTACCGCTCTATCTGACTGATCTGGCATAGGGGCCTCCGTGAGTTCGACGAAGGCCCATTACCAAACACGGCCCGATGGAGCTTTGCGCCGGATCAAGAAGCTGCCTTGCGGCAAGCCAAGCACCATGATCCCAGAGGGTGTGTACTCAGAAGATCAGAAACTCCGTATGGACGAGGGTGACGCTAACGCCGGTGAGAGTAGCGAACTGCACCGCTGCCCCGACGTCGGAACCATCCGCATCATAGAACAGCGCGCCGGTTGTAGCGTTATAGATGATCCGATGCTCCGCAGCGGTCGCCGCGGCCCCGGAGGTGAAGGCGCTTGCCGCCAAGCTTGTGCCAGCCGCGCCGATACCACTGAAGATCGCATCGTCCAACAGAATTGTGTCATCCGCGACGGTGTAACCTTGGATAGCATCCACATTGGTGGAACTCAGAGCGGTTTCGAAGATGAACTGATCGCGCCCAGTCCCACCAAATAGGATGTCATTGCCAGCGCCGCCATTCAGCGTGTCATTGCCAATGCCGCCCGTGAGGCTGTCATTGCCGCCACCGCCAGAGAGCAGATTGGCAAGACCGTCACCCAATAGGCTGTCATTGCCCGCACCAGCCAGAACATTCTCAATACCGCCAAGCGTGTCAGACCCAGCCGACCCTGTCGCACGGCCCGTGGTAAGGTTCACGGTCACGCTCTGCGTGCCGGTCAGCTCCGCATAGCTGACCCAATCCAGCCCTTCGCCGCCATTGAGATTATCATTACCAGCAGCACCCTGCAGCGTGTCACTGCCACTGCCGCCAGCAAGCGTGTCAGACCCAGCCGATCCCGTCGCACGACCCGTGGCAAGGTTCACCGTCACGCCCTGGCTCGCCGTCGGCTCCGCATAGCTGACCAAATCCACACCAGCGCCGCCAATCAGGTTGTCATCGCCAGCACCACCCTGCAGCGTGTCAGCGCCAAGCCCGCCATCCAGCACATTGGCAAGACCATCACCCAACAGGCTGTCATTGCCCGCACCAGCCACAACATTCTCAATACCAACAAGCGTATCAGACCCAGCCGCACCCGTCGCACGACCCGTCGCAAGGTTCACTGACACGCCCTGGCTCGCCGTCAGATCACCATAGCTGACCACATCCAGCCCATCGCCGCCCAGCAGGTTGTCATCGCCCAGACCACCCGTCAGCGTGTCAGCGCCAAGGCCACCATCCAGACGGTCACCGCCAGCACCACCAGCCAGGGCGTCATCGCCTTCACCACCCTGCAGCGTGTCATTGCCAGCACCACCATCCAGCGTGTCAGCGCCTTCATCGCCCATCAGGCTGTCAGTGCCATTGCCACCCAGAACACGGTCGCCATCGGCACCACCCTGCAGCGTGTCATTGCCATCTTCGCCATTCAGGGTGTCAGCACCAGCGCCACCCGCAAGACGATCATTATTGGCGCCGCCATTCAGCGTGTCATTACCCTCATCGCCCAGCAGGCTGTCATTGCCATTGCCGCCAGCAAGCAAGTCACCATCGGCACCGCCATCCAGCGTGTCAGCGCCATTGCCACCTACCAGGCTGTCAGCACCACCAAGACCAAGCACCGAATCATTGCCGCCAAGCCCATCAAACGTGTCAGCCCCAGCAGCGCCAGTCAGTATGTCATTGCTATCCGTAGCAGTGTTTTGAGCAAGGCTCGCATCCGCTCTTATCGTCGCAGAGCCGTTGGTAAAGATCGCAACATTGCCATCATTCGTACCACGCAGCCAACCGGCACCGCTCAGCACCAGCCTGTCATCACCACTGCCAAATACCCGCAGAACATCCGTGGTAGACGACAGCGCCGTCACGCGCGCCGCATCCAGCGTCAGCGTATGGCCAGCACCACCAAGGTTGATCGCCTCAATCCCACTCACCGACGCAAGCGACGCCGATGAAATACCGCTCGCCGGAGCACCGGCATAAGATAGCGTATCATTGCCGCCGCTATCACTGATCCGAAGCGTCAGCCCCGTCGCCCCAGCGATGTAGACA
The DNA here is from genome assembly GCA_020249145.1 of Roseomonas sp. GTDB lineage: Bacteria > Pseudomonadota > Alphaproteobacteria > Acetobacterales > Acetobacteraceae > Neoroseomonas. The sequence goes on from JADCGF010000011.1 coordinate 308,346, forward strand.
TCGCCATCCGCACCACCCACAAGGCTGTCGTTACCAATCCCATCCGCAAGCAGCGTATCCGCACCAGCATCGCCCGTCAGCGTGTCACTGCCAGCACCACCATCCAGATAGTCACTGCCATTGCCGCCAGTCAGCACATTGGCAAGAGTATCACCCAATAGGCTGTCATTGCCCGCACTACCCAGCACATTCTCAATGCCAGCAAGCTGTCCGGCGTCAGCACCTATGGGACCAAATTGGCGATTTGAGTTACGGAGGATTTCTGGCTCATCGTAACCCCAAGGAGAGTGAAGATGAGCCAGAAATCCTCCGCCCCACCCGCCCGTGTGCCAGCC
>JADCGF010000012.1 GCA_020249145.1 Roseomonas sp.
CTTGTCAATCTGATCATAGGCCGTGAAGGTCGCCCCACCCGCCTTCGCCAGAACCTTGGTGATCGCCGCCGTCAGCGACGTCTTGCCATGGTCCACATGCCCGATCGTCCCGATGTTGCAATGCGGCTTGTTCCGCTCAAATTTCGCTTTGGCCATTTTCGTGATTCCAGATCGGGGGTTGCTTACCAGCGGTAGTGGCTGAAGGCCTTGTTGGCTTCAGCCATCCGGTGCGTATCTTCGCGCTTCTTCACGGCAGAGCCACGATTATTCGCCGCATCCATCAGCTCAGCCGATAGACGCTCTTCCATCGTGTTCTCGCCACGCTTGCGCGCGCTTTCGATGATCCAGCGGATCGCCAAAGCCTGGCGACGTTCCGCGCGGACTTCGACGGGCACCTGATAGGTGGCGCCACCAACGCGACGGCTGCGCACTTCCACGGCGGGCTTCACATTATCCATCGCCTCATGGAACAGACGCAGCGGGTCGCCATTGGGCCCACTCTTCTTCTTCAGCGTATCCATTGCCGCATAGACAATGGATTCAGCCACGCTTTTCTTGCCGTCATACATGAGGACATTCATGAAACGGCTGAGAACGATATCGCCGAATTTCGGATCCGGCAGAACCTCGCGCTTTTCAGCGCGGTGACGACGCGACATGGTTCAGCCCCTCACTTCGGACGCTTCGCGCCGTAAAGCGAACGACGCTTGCGACGCTTGGCGATGCCCTGGGTATCCAGCACGCCGCGCAGGATGTGGTAGCGCACGCCCGGAAGGTCCTTCACGCGGCCACCGCGGATCAGAACAACCGAGTGTTCCTGCAGGTTGTGACCTTCGCCAGGAATATAGCTCACGACTTCAAAGCCGTTCGTCAAACGCACCTTCGCAACCTTGCGCAGCGCGGAGTTCGGCTTCTTCGGCGTGGTCGTGTAGACGCGCGTGCAGACGCCGCGCTTCTGCGGGCTGCCTTTCAGGGCCGGAACCTTGTTCCGGTCTGGCTTCGTCTCACGCCCTTGGGCGATGAGTTGGTTGATCGTCGGCATGACGCCCCTTCAGATACCATCCAAAAGACCTTCAGCCTCGCCAAAAGGTAATGCCCGGCGCGGCACGACTTATCGTGCCCTCCGGGCTTCCAATCGGCTGCCGGCCTCAGCCCCGTCAGGGGCGGCGCCGGCGGCGCAGCTTTGGGTCCAAATTCAGCAAGCCCCCCCAACGGGGAGTCGCGTAAGAAGCGGCCTTTTACGTCCCGCCCCGCTTCAAGTCAAGCGCCGTTCACCTGTTGGAAGGGGATAATTCGACCTGTTTCCACAGCGAATTTCATCCCCATCACAGGCGCCGGCCACCCCCCCCTTATTCGGCGGCCTTCGGTTCCGGCAAGGCCGGCGATGCCGCCGCCAAACGGCCCCGATCACGCTGCGCGGCCAAGGCCCGCAGGCGGTTCATCACAGAACCCGTCCCCGCCGGGATCAGGCGCCCGACAATCACGTTTTCCTTAAGCCCCGCCAGGTAGTCCACCTTGCCCGCCGTGGCGGCTTCCGTCAGCACGCGGGTCGTTTCCTGGAACGAAGCCGCCGAGATGAAGGACCCGGTCTGCAACGACGCCTTGGTGATGCCCTGGAGCACCGGCTCAGCCACTGCCGGGCGCTCCTTGGCGGCGATCCGCTTTTCGTTCTCGATCTCGAACTCGATACGGTCCACCTGTTCGCCGATCAAATAGGTGGTGTCGCCCGGATCGGTGACCTCAACCTTCTGCAGCATCTGGCGAACGATTACTTCAATATGCTTGTCGTTAATCTTCACGCCCTGAAGCCGATAGACCTCCTGAATCTGGTCCACCAGGTAATCGGCCAGTTTTTCGACACCCAGCACCCGCAGAATATCATGCGGCACGCGGGGGCCATCCACCAGCGGATCGCCCTTCTTCACATAATCGCCTTCCTGGACCGAGACATGCTTGCCCTTGGGCACCAGGTATTCGCGCGGCACCGGCGGTTCATCACCCACCTGTTCCGGCACCACCAGGATGCGGCGCTTCGCCTTATAGTCCTTGCCGAATTCGACGCGACCATCAACTTCGCTGATGATCGCATGATCCTTCGGCCGGCGCGCTTCGAACAATTCAGCGACGCGCGGCAGACCACCCGTAATGTCGCGCGTCTTGGAACTTTCACGCGGCAGGCGCGCCAGCACATCGCCGGCGGCAACAGTTGCGTTGTTTTCCACCGAGAGAATCGTACCCGGCGTCAGGAAGTAGATGGCTTCCGTGCCGTTTTCACGCTTCACGACATTGCCGGCCTCATCCCGCAAAATCAGGCGCGGGCGGAGATCAGCGGCCTTGCCGGGTGCCTTGTATTCCACGACTTCGCGGAATGAGAGGCCCGTCACTTCGTCAACGCGGTCAACCTGCGTGACGTTTTCAATCAGGTCAGCGCATTCAACGCGGCCATTGCGTTCCGTGATGATCGGCAGGGTGAAGGGGTCCCATTCAGCGAGCTTCTGCCCGCGCGTCACCTGCACCCCATCTTCCGCAATCAGGCGCGCACCATAAGGCACGCGCTGACGCGACCGTTCACGGCCCTGCGCATCATACAGCGCGATTTCGCAATTACGGCTCATCACAATCGGCTGGTTTTGGCTATTGGCCACCACCACGCGATTGAGGATTTTGATGGTGCCTTCAGAAGCGGCTTCCACCGCGCTCTGTTCCGCACCACGCTGCGCCGCGCCACCAATGTGGAAGGTACGCATGGTCAGCTGCGTGCCAGGCTCACCGATGGATTGCGCGGCGATCACGCCAACCGCTTCACCGATATTCACCGGCGTACCGCGCGCGAGGTCACGGCCATAGCAGAAGCCGCAAACACCCTGGCGCGCATCGCAGGTCAGCACGGAGCGGATCTTCACCTGCTCCACGCCCGATTTTTCGATGCGTTCCGCCCGCACTTCGTCAATCAGGCTATTGCGCGTGACGATGATCTCACCTGTTTCCGGATCAGCCACATCTTCCTGCGCGGTACGGCCCAGGATGCGTTCGGACAGGGAGGAAACGACTTCCGCCCCATCCATCGCCGCCCGCACGGTCAGACCACGTTCGGTGCCGCAATCCGGCTCCACAATGATGCAATCCTGCGCGACATCCACTAGGCGGCGCGTCAGATAGCCAGAATTGGCGGTCTTCAACGCGGTATCGGCCAGGCCCTTACGCGCACCATGCGTGGAGTTGAAATACTCCAGCACCGAAAGCCCTTCCTTGAAGTTCGCGATAATGGGCTGTTCGATGATTTCCCCCGAAGGCTTCGCCATCAGGCCGCGCATCCCGGCAAGCTGGCGCATCTGCGCGGGCGAACCGCGCGCACCGGAATGGCTCATCATCCAAACGCTATTGGTCGGCTTGCCGATTTCCTGGCGCTGAATTTCCTTCATCATCGCGCCGGCCACTTCATCCGTGCAGCGCGACCAGGCATCAACCACCTTGTTGTAGCGCTCACCGGCGGTGATCAAGCCATCGAGGTATTGCTGTTCGAATTCCTTCACCTCGGCCTTGGTGCGTTCAATCATGCCCTTCTTGTCGTCAGGCACGACCATGTCGTTCTTGCCGAAGGAAATCCCCGCGCGCGCCGCATGACGGAAGCCAAGCCCCATCAGACGGTCGGCGAAAATCACGCTCTCCTTCTGGCCGCAATGACGATAGACCGCGTCAATCACGTCCGAGATATTCTTCTTGGTGAGCTGACGGTTCACCAACGCATAAGGCAGCTGCGGATGGGAAGGCAGCAAATCCGCAATCATCATCCGCCCCGGCGTGGTCAGCACCGTCGCCGGGCCGCCATTTTCGGTCGCGATATCCACCCGCGCATGCACGGCGGAATGCGGCGCAATCAGCCCATTCGCCAGCGCCTGTTCAATCTCACGCAGGCCACGGAAAATTTGCGGGCGGAATTTCAGCGCTTCCGTTTCTTCCGCGGTCAGGTTCTGGCCGCCCTTGGCGCCGGCGCTTGCAATCAGCGCGCGCACTTCCTCCACGCGCTTTTGCGCCGCACGGAATTCCGGCGTTTCCAGGCTGAGGTAGTAAAGCCCAAGCACAATATCCTGGCTCGGCACGATGATGGGCTTGCCATTCGCTGGGCTCAGGATGTTGTTGGTGGACATCATCAGGACGCGCGCTTCCAACTGCGCTTCCAGGCTGAGCGGCACATGCACCGCCATCTGGTCACCATCGAAATCGGCATTGAAGGCGGTGCAAACCAGCGGGTGAAGCTGGATCGCCTTGCCTTCAATCAGCACCGGTTCAAACGCCTGAATGCCCAAGCGGTGAAGCGTCGGCGCGCGGTTCAGAAGCACCGGGTGTTCGCGGATCACTTCTTCCAGAATATCCCATACTTCGGGACGTTCCTTTTCCACCATCCGCTTCGCAGCCTTGATGGTGGTGGCGTGACCGTATTTCTCAAGCTTCGAATAGATGAAGGGCTTGAACAGTTCCAACGCCATCTTCTTCGGCAGGCCGCATTGATGGAGCTTCAATTCCGGCCCCACCACAATCACCGAACGACCGGAGTAATCCACGCGCTTGCCGAGCAGGTTCTGGCGGAAACGCCCCTGCTTGCCCTTCAGCATATCGGAAAGCGACTTCAACGGGCGCTTATTGGCCCCCGTAATGGCGCGGCCACGCCGACCATTGTCAAACAGCGCATCCACCGATTCCTGCAACATGCGCTTTTCATTGCGCACGATGATATCCGGCGCGCGCAATTCCATCAGCCGCTTCAGGCGGTTGTTGCGGTTGATAACGCGACGATACAGATCATTCAGGTCAGAGGTCGCGAAACGCCCACCATCCAGCGGCACCAGAGGGCGCAGTTCCGGCGGAATCACCGGCACCACGTCCAGGATCATCCATTGCGGATGGGCACCCGATTCGGCGAAGCTTTCAATCAGCTTCAGCCGCTTCACCAGCTTCTTGCGCTTGGCTTCCGATGTCGCTTCCTTCAATTCGGCGCGCAGCGTCACGGCTTCCTTCTGAAGCTCAATCCCGCCCAGCATCTGCTTCACGGCTTCCGCGCCGATGCCGACACTGAAGGAATCCTCACCGAATTCATCCAGCTTCGCCTGGTACTGATCTTCGTTCAAAAGCTGATGCAGCTTAAGGTCCGTGAGGCCCGGCTCCAGCACCACATAGCTTTCAAAATACAAAACCTTCTCAAGCTCCTTGAGCGACATATCCACCATCAGCCCCACCCGCGACGGCAGGGATTTGAGGAACCAGATATGCGCGACAGGGCTCGCCAATTCGATATGGCCCATGCGTTCACGGCGCACCTTGGCCAGCGTCACTTCCACGCCGCATTTTTCGCAAATGATGCCGCGGAACTTCATCCGCTTATACTTGCCGCAAAGGCACTCATAATCCTTGATCGGGCCAAAGATGCGCGCGCAGAAAAGCCCATCCCGCTCCGGCTTGAACGTGCGGTAATTGATGGTTTCCGGCTTCTTGATCTCGCCATAGGACCAGGACCGGATTTGCTCCGGGCTCGCCATGGTGATCTTGATCTGGTCAAAAGTGACGGCCTGACCCGTCTGACCCAGGATTTTCATAAGCTCGTTCATGCGGCCAACCTCTTGAGCGGGGCCGCCGCCACGAACACCTCGTGGCGGCTGAGCGGTGAGAGAATAAGACTAAACCGATTCATCAGACCGGGCGGTTTTCCAGATCCACATTGAGACCGAGCGATTTCAGTTCCTTCACCAAAACGTTGAAGGATTCTGGAATACCAGCCTCAAAACTATCCTGATCGCGCACGATCGCTTCATAGACCTTGGTGCGGCCCGAAACATCGTCCGACTTCACAGTCAGCATTTCCTGCAGCGTATAGGCAGCGCCATAGGCTTCCAGCGCCCAGACTTCCATTTCGCCGAAGCGCTGGCCGCCGAATTGCGCCTTGCCGCCCAAGGGCTGCTGCGTCACCAGGCTATAGGGCCCGATGGAGCGCGCATGGATCTTGTCATCCACCAGGTGATGCAGCTTCAGCATATAGATGTAGCCAACCGTCACCTTACGCTCAAAACGCTCACCCGAACGGCCATCATGCAGCCAAACCTGGCCCGAGGTATCAAGCCCGGCCTTGTCCAGCATGCCTTCAATATCGGCCATGCGCGCACCATCAAACACCGGCGTCGCAATCGGGATACCCTTTTTCAGGTTCTCGCAAAGCTCCACCAGCTGATCATCGGCCATCGGCGCGATGTCGCGGGTGAAGACTTCCTCACCATAGATATCCTTGAGTTTCGCTTCCAACTCGCTGCGCCGCGCGCTGCGATGGCGATATTCATCCACCAATTCGCCGACCTGCCGGCCAAGATTGGCGCAAGCCCACCCCAAATGAGTTTCCAGGATCTGCCCCACATTCATGCGTGACGGCACGCCAAGCGGGTTCAGCACCAGATCAACCGAGGTGCCATCTTCCAGGAAGGGCATGTCTTCCACCGGCACAACGCGGCTGACCACACCCTTATTGCCATGGCGCCCGGCCATCTTGTCGCCCGGCTGAAGCTTGCGCTTCACCGCGATGAAGACCTTCACCATCTTCATCACACCCGGCGGCAATTCATCGCCGCGCTGCACTTTCTCGACCTTGCTTTCGAAACGCTTCTGCAGCCTTTCAATCGCAGCATCGAATTCGCGCTTCATGGCCTCGATTTCAGCCATCGCGGCATCATCCGCGACAGAAATCTGCCGCCATGTCGCCTTGGCGAATTCATCCAGCACTTCATCGGTAATCACCGTGCCGGATTTGATCGGCTTGAAGCCGCCCGTCGCCTTGCGGTTCAGCAGGCGTTCACGCAGGCGCGAATAGAAGGAACGCTCCTGAATCGCCTTTTCATCGTCGCGGTCCTTGGCAAGACGTTCGATCTCAGCACGCTCAATCGCCATCGCGCGCTCATCCTTGTCAATGCCGCGGCGAGAGAAGACGCGCACATCAACAACGGTACCAGCAACACCCGGCGGCAGCTTCAAGGATGTGTCACGCACATCGGAAGCCTTTTCACCAAAGATCGCGCGCAGCAGCTTTTCTTCCGGCGTCATCGGGCTTTCGCCCTTCGGCGTCACCTTGCCCACCAGAATATCGCCCGGATTCACCTCGGCACCGATATAGACAATGCCGGCTTCGTCCAGATTGCGGAGCGCTTCTTCACCCACATTCGGGATATCGCGGGTGATTTCTTCCTGGCCGAGCTTCGTATCGCGCGCCATCACTTCAAATTCCTCGATATGGATCGAGGTGAACACATCATCGCGCGCAATGCGTTCGCTGATCAGGATCGAATCTTCAAAGTTATAGCCATTCCAGGGCATGAAGGCGCACAGCACATTGCGCCCCAGCGCCAATTCGCCAAGCTCGGTCGAAGGACCATCGGCGATGATGTCACCCGTCTTCACCGCATCACCCACCTTCACAAGCGGGCGCTGGTTGATGCAGGTGGACTGGTTGGACCGCATGTATTTGCGCAACCGATAGATATCAACGCCGCTGGTGGACCCGTCGGAGGATGTCGCGCGCACCACAATGCGGGCACCATCAATCGAATCAATCACGCCATCGCGGCGCGCCACAATTGTCGCCCCGGAATCCCGCGCCACCGCAGCTTCCATGCCGGTGCCGACCAGCGGCGCATCAGCGCGGATCAGCGGCACCGCCTGGCGCTGCATGTTGGAACCCATCAGCGCGCGGTTCGCGTCATCGTTTTCCAGGAAGGGGATCAGCGCCGCCGCCACCGACACCAACTGCTTCGGGGAAACGTCAATCGCCGTCACTTCTTCCGGCTTCACCAGACGGAAATCGCCCCCCTGACGGACGGAAACCAACTCATCCTTGAAGCGGCCATCAGTGTCCACATTGGCATCGGCCTGCGCGACAATCAGCCGTTCTTCTTCCATCGCGGACAAGTAGCGGGAATCACCCACAATCTGCCCATCCTTCACCAGGCGATACGGCGTTTCGATGAAGCCGTATTTATTCACCTTGGCGAAGGTCGCGAGTGAATTGATCAGGCCGATATTCGGCCCTTCCGGCGTTTCAATCGGGCAGATGCGCCCGTAATGCGTCGGGTGCACGTCACGCACTTCAAAGCCGGCGCGCTCACGCGTCAGACCACCCGGGCCAAGCGCCGACAGGCGGCGCTTGTGTGTGACTTCCGAAAGCGGGTTGGTCTGGTCCATGAACTGGGAAAGCTGCGAGGAACCGAAGAATTCCCGCACCGCCGCTGCCGCCGGCTTCGCATTGATCAGGTCATGCGGCATGACGGTGTCAATATCCACCGACCCCATGCGTTCCTTGATCGCGCGTTCCATGCGCAGCAAGCCGACGCGATATTGATTTTCCATCAACTCGCCAACCGACCGCACGCGGCGATTGCCGAGGTTATCAATATCGTCAATCTGCCCGCGCCCATCCTTCAGGTCGAGCAGCACGCGCAACGTCGCCACAATATCCTGCTTGCGCAGGATGCGCACATAATCCGGCACTTCTTCCAGCGAAAAGCCAAGACGCATATTCATCTTCACGCGCCCGACCGTGGAAAGATCATAGCGTTCCATGTCGAAGAACAGGCCACGGAACAGCGCTTCAGCCGTCTCAGGCGTTGGCGGTTCACCAGGGCGCATCACGCGATAGATATCCATCAGCGCTTCGTCGCGGTTGGAATTCTTGTCCACCGCCAGCGTATTGCGCATCCAGGGACCGACCGCCTGATCAATCGCCAATGTCGGCAGGCGATTGAGCCCGATTTCCTCGATCAGGTTCAGCTTGGCTTCAGTCAATTCTTCGCCGGCTTCGGCCCAGATTTCCCCGGTTTCCATATTCACCAGGTCTTCCGCCACAAAGCGGCCGAGCAATTCAGCGCGGCTCACCAGCACTTCCGTCGTGCCCGCTTCGGCGATCTTGCGCGCAAGGCGCGGCGTCAGCTTCGCGTCCTTTTCTGCAACCACTTCGCCAGTGCGCGCATCCACCAGCGCTTCCGCCAGCTTCACGCCACGGAAGGCATCCGGGTCAAAGGTGCGTGACCAGCCCTTGGGGCCGCGCGCAAACACCACCTGGCCATAGAAGGAATTGAGGATTTCCTCGGCATCCATGCCGCGCACTTCCTGCGGTTCAAGCTGATCATTCCGATCAGCGCGCAGCATTTCAGTCGCGGCACTATCCAGCGCGTAGAGCAGCGTGGTGACCGGCAGCTTGCGCTTGCGGTCAATGCGAACATAGCAAATATCCTTGGCGTCGAATTCGAAATCCAGCCAGGAACCGCGATAGGGTATCACCCGCGCGGCAAACAGATACTTGCCGCTGGAATGTGTTTTGCCGCGGTCATGGTCAAAGAACACACCCGGGCTGCGATGCATTTGCGATACAATGACACGTTCTGTGCCATTGATGATGAAGGTGCCGTTATCGGTCATGAGCGGCATATCGCCCATGTAGACATCCTGTTCCTTGATGTCGCGCACCGAACGGCTGCCGGTTTCCTCATCCACATCCCAAACGATCAGGCGCAGCCGCACCTTGAGCGGCGCAGCATAGGTCAGCCCGCGCTGGATGCATTCCTCGACATCATATTTCGGCTCTTCGAGTTCGTATTGCACGAATTCCAGGCGGCCGCGCCCGGCGAAATCATCAATCGGAAAGACGGAACGAAACACTTCCTGCAACCCGGTGACGGTGCGTGCATCCGGCAGCACTTCCATTTGCAGGAAGCTTTCATAGGATGCGCGCTGCACATCAATAAGGTTCGGCATCGGCGCCACTTCCGGCAAACGCCCGAAGCTCTTGCGGATCCGCTTACGCCCGGTGAAAGACTGGGTGATCGCGTTCATGCCTGTCCTGCTCTTCTCTATCTGTCCTGCCGGCCTACCCTGCCGGCCCGGGTTACCCGCTGAACGCAACCCCGGTCCGGGACCGGAGAAACGCGGGCACGGGCGGAACCGACCCCCTTTTCAGGGAAGTTCCACCCGCGCCCAACCTTTTTCGCCCTGCCCCGGCAGCGGATGCCCAGGGCGCAGGCCTGAAGTCTTACTTCACTTCGACAGTGGCGCCGTTTTCTTCCAGCACCTTCTTGATCTTGTCGGCTTCGTCCTTCGACACGCCTTCCTTCACAGTCTTCGGCGCGCCTTCCACCAAATCCTTCGCTTCCTTCAGGCCAAGGCCCGTAATGGTGCGAATTTCCTTGATGACATTGATCTTCTTGTCGCCACCGGCGGCCAGAATGACCGTGAATTCCGTCTGCGCTTCGGCAGCCGGGGCAGCAGCGGCGCCAGCGGCCGGGGCGGCGGCAACGGCCACCGGCGCGGCGGCGGAAACGCCCCACTTTTCTTCCAGCATCTTGGAAAGCTCGGCAGCTTCCAGAACGGTCAGAGCGGACAGTTCGTCCACCAACTTCGCGAGATCAGCCATATCTTTGTACTCCTAGATCTAGTAGCTTGGTTTGGTTCTTGCAACTCCCCCAGGGCGGCATGCCTCCGGGGGCTAATCCGGGCCTCAGGCCGCGTCCTTCTTGGCGTATGCCGCCAACACCCGCGCCACCTGCCCACCAGGGGCCTGAAGCACGCCCGCAATCCGCGTCGCCGGGGTCTGGATAAGACCCACAAGCTGCGCGCGCAGCGTCTCCAGGGACGGCAGCTCGGCCAGCGCCTTCACGCCATCGGCGTTCAGCGTCTGGGTTCCAAGAGCACCGCCCAGGACAACAAACTTATCGTTTGTCTTGGCGAACTCCACGGCGGTTTTGGCCACAGCCACCGGGTCCGATGACCACGCAAGCGCGGTCGGACCCTTCAGCAGCGGCGAAACGCCTTGGAAACGGGTGCCTTCGAGGGCGCGGGTGGCCAAGCGGTTCTTCGCGACCTTATACGAAGCCCCAGCCGCGCGCATCTTGCGCCGAAGCTCACTCACAGCCGCGACAGTCAGCCCGTCATTGCGGGCAACCAGCACGAAGGAGGTCTCGGCGAAGGTGGCGGCGAGAGATTCGACGAATTCGCGCTTCTCCGATCTTTCCACTCTACGTCTCCGTCGGTGACCAGGGCCTTTTGGAAGGGCTCCAGCCGGGTTCACTCGGGGGCGGGCACCAACACGGCACCAACCCCGGTTCGCCTGTCAGTCCGGAACGCCAAACCAAGCCAAACCAGGGACTTACCCTGGATGGTCTCTGCTTGGGCACACCGTCTATCTCCTGCGGGCCGCATGGCCCTTTACTGTCCCGAAGGACAACAGAAGGTCTCCGACAGGTTCGGGCATGGCCTAAGGCCATCCCCTGCCCGCTTGGCCCCGAAAGGACCAAGCGAATTCGATGCACGGCCAGGGGCCGCGCCGAAAACTCAATTCGCCGAGGCTGAAAGGCTGGTGACATCCACCTTCACGCCAGGACCCATGGTGGAGGAAACCGCCACCTTCTTCACATAGGTCCCCTTGGCGCCGGTCGGGCGGGCGCGCTGGATCGCTTCCACGAAGGCGCGGGCGTTTTCAACCAGTTGCGCCTCTCCGAAGGAAGCCTTGCCGATGCCGGCATGCACAATCCCGGCCTTCTCGGCACGGAATTCCACCTGACCAGCCTTGGCAGCAGTCACCGCACCCTTAACATCCATGGTCACAGTGCCAAGCTTCGGGTTCGGCATCAGGCCGCGGGGGCCAAGCACCTTACCAAGCTTGCCCACAAGGCCCATCATGTCAGGCGTCGCGATGCAGCGATCAAACTCAATCTTGCCTTCCTGCACCAGGGCAGCCAGGTCATCCGCACCGACAACATCCGCGCCGGCGGCCTTGGCTTCATCGGCCTTGGCGCCACGCGCAAACACACCAATGCGCACGGTCTTGCCGGTGCCATGGGGCAGGCCCACCACGCCGCGCACCATCTGGTCCGCATGGCGGGGGTCAATGCCAAGGTTCATCGAAATTTCGATGGTTTCGTCAAACTTCGCCTTGGCCGCGCCACGGGCGAGCTTTACCGCCTCAGCCAGCGCATAGGTCTTTTCGCGGTCAAAACCCGTATATGCCGCCTTCAGGCGCTTACCTTGCTTTGCCATGATCTTAGCCCTCCACCACGGTCAGGCCCATGGCGCGGGCGGAACCCGCCAACATGCGCACGGCAGCATCCACATCATTGGCGTTCATGTGCTGCATCTTCACCTTGGCGATTTCGACCAGTTGAGACTTGGTCACGCGGCCAATCGGCGCGGCCTTGCCCGGCGCGGTTGAGCCCTTATCAAGCTTCGCGGCCTTCAGCAGGAAGTAGGTGTTGGGGGGTGTCTTGGTGATGAAGGAAAAGGTGCGATCCGAATAGGCGGTGATGACCACGGGCGTGGGCGTGCCCGGTTCCATCTGCTGCGTCGCCGCGTTGAATTCCTTCACGAATTGCATGATGTTCAGGCCACGCTGACCAAGCGCGGGACCCACGGGCGGCGAGGGATTCGCCTTGCCAGCCGGGATCTGCAGCTTGATATAGCCTGCGATCTTCTTCGCCACTGTCTAAATCCTCTCTCATAAAAACCGAGAGGCCCGCGGTGCCTGCGACGCCCGAAGGCATCTCCCGCGTTCCCCAAAACGCCAAACAGCCCCCGGATTGCTCCCGGGGCCACGCAGCGGCAGTGGGCGTTTAGGGGGTGTGCGCGGACGCGTCAAGCGGGTTTCCATCTGGTCTTTTGTACGGGCTATGCCCATAAGGGGGCATGCCCGCTCAAGCCTGGATTGTCGTCATCGCCGCCGCGGCCTCGGTCTCCTTGGCCCTTGGGGCGCGGCAAACCTTTGGGCTGTTTCTGCTGCCACTTGGCACGGAGCACGCCATTCCGGCCTTTGCCTATGGCGCAGCCGTTGCCTTGCATAACTTGATTTGGGGCTTGGGACAGCCCTTTGCCGGCGCCATGGCGGATAAATTCGGCGCCGGGCGGGTCGCACTCGGTGGGGCGGTGATTTACGCCCTTGGCCTGATTCTGCCCGCGCTTTGGCCGAGCACGCCAAGCCTGATCATTGGCATTGGCATTTGCACGGCGCTGGGCGTGGCGGCGGCGGGGTCTGGCACCGTGCTGGGCGCGGTGGCCCGCGCCGTGCCGGAAAACCGCCGGGGCGATGCTTTGGGGCTGGCCTCTGCCGGCGGGTCCATTGGCCAGGCGGCCATGATCCCCTTCGTGCAATGGGGGATTACGGATCACGGCACCTCCGGCGCTTTTCTGATGCTGGCGGCCACCATGGCGCTGATGATTTTTGTCGCCCCCCGGCTGGAATGGGCGCCGCCCGGCCCCAGCACCGGGCGCCCGACAGGGCTTGCTGGCTTGCCGGCGCTGGCGAAGCGCGCCTTGGCCGAACGGGATTTCGCGCTGCTGACGCTTGGCTTCTTCGCCTGCGGCTTTCAATTGGCGTTTTTGACGACGCATCTGCCGGCGCATCTTGCGCTTTGCGGGCTGCCGGCGGGGCTTGGCGTGACGGCGCTGATGCTGGTGGGGCTGTTCAATATCCCGGGATCATGGCTCTGCGGGCGGATCGGCAATAGCATCCGCCCGGAAGTAGCCCTGGGCGGGATTTACATGGTCCGCACGGTGGCGATTGCTATTTTCGCCAGTGTGACGCCCACCGAGTGGGGAACCTTGGTCTTCGCCGCTGTCATGGGCTTCATTTGGCTTGGCACCGTTCCCTTGACCTCGGCCGCGATTGCGCGGCGTTTTGGCGTGGCCGATCTGGGCGCGCTTTACGGCATTTGCTTCTTCTCTCACCAATTGGGCGGCTTTCTGGGGGCGGGGGCCGGCGCCTGGGTGGTAGACGCTACGGGCAGCTATGCCGCGTTCTGGCCGGTGATGCTGGTGGTGGGCGTGATTGCGGTGGTGGCGAATTGGATCACGCGGCCACCAAGGATGGCGGCGGCGTAAGCAGCCCTCGGCGGTTGTCCCCCCGCCGCGCCTGGGCTAATCCATGCCCCCCAGGCGCCGCAGCGCGCCGTTTTTGTTGAGCCAGGCCAAACCATCATGCCCATCATGCCCGATAGCTGGATCCGCACCATGGCGGCAGAACACGGCATGATCGAACCCTTCGTGGAAGCGCAGCGCCGGGAAGGCGTGATTTCCTACGGCCTGTCATCCTATGGCTATGACGCCCGCGCAGCGGATGAATTCAAGATTTTCACCAATGTTGACAATGCCATCGTGGACCCCAAGGCGTTTTCCGAAGATGGCTTTGTCACGCGCAAGGGGCCGGTTTGCATTATCCCGCCCAATTCCTTCGTGCTGACCCATACGGTCGAATATTTCCGCATCCCGCGCGATATTCTGGTTATCTGCCTTGGCAAATCCACCTATGCGCGCTGCGGGCTGATTGTGAATGTCACACCGCTGGAACCCGAATGGGAAGGCCAGGTCACCATCGAAATCAGTAATACCACGCCCCTGCCGGCCAAGGTCTATGCCAATGAAGGCGTCTGCCAATTCCTGTTCCTGAAGGGCGATACCCCGCCCGAGGTCAGCTACGCAGACCGTCGCGGCAAATATATGGGCCAGCGCGGCGTCGCGCTGCCGAAACTCTGATGGACCGTATTCTCATCCGCGGCGGGCGGGTGCTCTCAGGCAGCATCCCCATCTCCGGCGCCAAGAATGCTGCCCTGCCCCTGATGGCGGCGGGCTTGCTTTCTGATGGACCGCTGACGCTCACCAACGCGCCGGATTTGGCTGATGTTGCCACCATGGCCGGGCTGCTGGCGCATCACGGCCTTAATGTTTCACGTGACACAAACGCGCGCAGCATCACCATCACCGGCACCGCCACGGATCTGGAAGCGCCCTATGATCTGGTGCGCAAGATGCGCGCTTCCGTGCTGGTGCTCGGCCCCTTGCTGGCGCGCTTCGGCCGCGCGCGGGTCAGCCTGCCAGGCGGCTGCGCCATCGGCACGCGCCCGGTTGATCTGCACCTGAAAGCGCTTGAGCAAATGGGCGCGGAGATCGAGATCACGGCGGGCTATATCGAAGCCCGCGCGCCGGGGGGCCTGAAGGGTGCGCGCATCATCTTCCCTCAGGTCTCTGTCGGCGCCACCGAAAACATCCTGATGGCCGCTGCCTTGGCGCGCGGGCAAAGCGAGATCATGAACGCGGCGCGAGAGCCCGAAATCACCGATCTTGCCGCCTGCCTGATGCGCATGGGGGCGCGGATTGAAGGCATCGGCACGGATCGCCTGCTGGTGGAAGGCGTCACCACCCTGGGCGCCGCAACCCACCCCATTATCGCGGACCGCATCGAAGCCGGCACCTTTGCCTGTGCCGCCGCCATCACTGGCGGGTCCTTGCTGCTGCAAGGCGCGCGGCTGGATCATTTGGGCGCGGTCACGCGCACGCTGCGCGAAGCCGGCGTGGATGTCGCGGAAGAAGAAGGCGGCTTGCGCGTAACGCGCAGCAATGGGTTGCGCGGTGCCGATGTGATGACCGAACCCTTCCCCGGCTTCGCCACCGATATGCAGGCGCAATTCATGGCGTTGATGTGCGTAGCCGAAGGCGCTTCCATGATCACGGAAACCATTTTCGAAAACCGTTTCATGCATGTGCCGGAACTCTCGCGCATGGGCGCGCGTATCAATTTCCACGGCGCTTCCGCCATTGTGCGTGGCGTGAAAAAGCTCTCCGGCGCGCCGGTGATGGCGACTGATTTACGGGCCTCGGTCTCCCTTATCCTTGCGGGCCTTGCTGCCGAGGGTGAAACTATCGTCAACCGCGTCTATCACCTCGATCGCGGCTATGAACGGGTGGAAGCGAAACTCGCGGCGGTGGGCGCCGATATTGAAAGACTGGCGGGCAGGTAGTCATGGATATCCCGATCCCCAATGCGCTGAATGGCGCGCCGGCTGAAACCGGTACGCCGCTGGTGATTGCGCTGCCCAAAGGGCGCATCCTGAAGGAACTCCACCCCGTGCTATCCCGCGCCGGCCTGATCCCGGCTGAGGATTACGCGGATGAAGATAGCCGTCGGCTCCGCTTCCCCACTAATGATCCAACGGTGGATGTGATCCGAGTCCGCCCCTTCGATGTCGCGACCTTCGTGGCGCATGGCGCGGCGGCGATTGGCGTTTGTGGTTCCGATGTGTTGATGGAATTCGACTATCCGGAAATCTATGCCCCGCTTGATTTGGGCATTGGCCGCTGCCGGGTTTCGATTGCCGAACCGGTGAACGCCACCCCGGATGATCCGCGCCGCTGGTCACGCGTGACGGTCGCCACGAAATACCCGAATATCGCGCAGCGCCATTTCGCCGCGCGCGGCGTGCAGGCGGAGATTGTGCATCTGAACGGCGCGATGGAATTGGCGCCTTCCATGGGGCTCGCGCGCTTGATCGTGGATTTGGTGCAAACGGGTTCAACGCTGAAGGCCAATGGGCTGAAGGAAGGGAAGGTGATCGCTCATGTCACCTCCAAACTCATCGTCAACCGCACCGCGTTGAAAACCCGGCCCGAGGCTATTGGCGCGTGGATTGCGCGCTTCCGCACGGCGCTGGAAGCTGCCGCATGAAGCGGTTGGATACGCGTGACGTAGGCTTTGAAGCCGCCTTCGCCGCGCTATTGGATGACGCCCGCGAAACCACGCAAAAGGTTGATGGCGTGGTGGCCGGCATCATCGCCGATGTCCGCGCGCGCGGTGACGCGGCCTTGGTTGATTACACGGCCCGCTTTGACCGCTGGCAGCCCGCCAATGCTGCCGCGCTGCGCGTCACGCCCGCTGAAATTGAAGCAGCAGACGCGACCATCGCGCCAACTCTCCGCGCCGCGCTCAACCTGGCGGCGCAACGGATCGAGACCTTCCACCGCGCGCAATTGCCGCAAGACCTTGTGATGCGCGACGATGCTGGTCTTACGCTTGGGCTCCGCTGGGGGCCGGTGGATGCGGTTGGCATTTACGTCCCCGGCGGCAAGGCGGCCTATCCATCTTCCGTCCTGATGAATGCGCTACCGGCGCGCACTGCCGGCGTGCCGCGCATTGCCATGGCGGTGCCAACACCCGATGGTGCGCTCAATCCCTTGGTGCTGGCGGCGGCGAAGCGCGCTGGCGTCACTGAGATTTACCGCATCGGCGGCGCGCAAGCCGTGGCCGCGCTGGCCTGGGGCACGGGCAGCATCGCGCCGGTGGATCGGATTGTTGGCCCCGGCAATGCCTATGTCGCGGAAGCCAAGCGCCAGGTCTTTGGCCGGGTTGGCATTGATTCCATCGCCGGGCCTTCGGAAGTGGTGGTGATTGCCGATGCCGCCAATGATCCTGCCCATGTGGCGATGGATTTGCTGGCCCAGGCCGAACATGATGAAAGCGCGCAATCCATCCTGATCACGCCCGATGCGGCGCTGGCCGATGCGGTCGCGCAGGCAGTGGAACATGCGCTGAAAACCCTGCCGCGCGCCGCGATTGCCGGGGAAAGCTGGGCGCGCCATGGCGCGGTGATATTGGTGCGAGATCTGGGCGAAGCCGCAGCGCTGACCAATCGTCTGGCGTCCGAGCATCTGCAATTGATGGTGGATGATCCGCGCGGCTTGCTGGCACATATCCGCCATGCCGGCGCAGCCTTTCTGGGCCGCTTCTGCCCGGAAGCCGTTGGCGATTACATCGCAGGCCCGAATCATGTTCTGCCCACAGGGCGCACCGCGCGCTTTGCCTCCGGGCTTTCGAGTTTCGATTTCCTGAAACGTACAAGCTGGGTGGAAGCTGATGGCGCGGCACTCGCGCAGATCGGCCCGGCAGCGGTGGCTTTGGCGGAAGCTGAAGGGCTGCAAGCGCATGGGCGGAGCATCAGCATCCGCCTGAACTGATCAAGAAAAAAGGCCGGGACCATGATGAAGAAACGCGAATTGCTTGCCGGTTTGGCTTTGCTGCCTTTGGCGGCGCCCGCGCTGGCGCAAGAATACCCCTCCCGCCCCATTCGCCTGCTGGTGGGCTTCGCTGCCGGCGGTTCCAGCGATGTATTTGCGCGCGCCATTGCGCCACGCATGCAGGCATTGCTCGGCCAGCCTGTCGTGATCGAAAACCGTCCCGGGGCGGGCGGGAATATCGCAACTGAAGCGACCGCGCGGAGCGCGCCGGATGGCTATACGCTGCTGCTCGGCACCATCGGGCCGCTTGCCATCAACCCCACGCTTTACGGCAATCTGCCCTTTGATCCCTTGAAGGATCTGACGCCAGTTTCGCTGATCGGCGAAGTGCCCAATGTGCTGGCCGTGCCGGTGGATCGGCCCTTTCGCAGCGTTGCCGATATCATCGCCGCCGCCAAAGCGCGGCCCGAGGCGTTGAATTTCGGCTCCTCCGGCATTGGCTCAGCGGGGCATTTGGCCGCCGAACAACTCAATCTGATGGCGGGTATTCGCACGACGCATGTGCCCTATCGCGGCGGCGGCGCGCTTTTGCCTGAATTGATCGCGGGGCGCGTGGATTACGCCTTCACCACGGCGCTGAATGGCGTTCCGCAAGCGGAGGCAGGGAAGCTCCGTATTCTCGGTGTGCCCAATGGCAAGCGCGTGCCATTGCTGTCCGAGATTCCCACCATTGCGGAATCTGGCCTGCCTGGTTTTGATGGTGTGGATTGGGCCGCGATGATGGCCCCACCCAACCTGCCCGCGCCGATCCTGGCGAAGCTCAATGCCGCCATGCAAAGCGTGCTCAAGGAACCGGAATTGGTCGCTGCCATGGCCGCGCGCCGGCTGGTGCTGGAAGCCTCCACCCCTGAGGCGCTGGCAGAATTCCTGCGGCGGGAAACCGCACGCTGGGCGCCCGTGGTGCGCGCTTCCGGCGCGCGCCCCGACTAACGCCTTCAGCCCTTCACAGCAAAACCTTCTTCTTCCACCGCGCGCACCACATCCGCGCGCGGCAGGCTGGTTTGCGCGACCACGCGCTTCGCGGCCAAATCTACTTCAACCTTCGCTGCCTGATCCAGCCCCTGGATGGCGTTGGTCACGGCGCGAATGCAGTGGCCGCAGCTCATGCCCTCAACCTGAAGGGTGATGGGTTCAGCCATTTCAACGTTCCTTTCCAGCCAATTCTTCCAAAATCGGGCAATCCGGCCGCGCGTCACCATGGCAATGCTCGGCCAAATGGCGCAGGCTTTCCGCCATGGCGTTGAGCGATTTAGCCTTGGCTTCAAGGGCCGCGACATGATCCAGCGCAAGCCGCTTCACCTCCGCACTCGCCCTTGCGCGGTTGCGCCACAGATCAAGCAGGCGCTTCACATCCCGCAACGGAAAGCCAAGATCACGCGCATGGCGAATGAAGCGCAGCTCCGCGACATCTGCTTGGGCATACACGCGATATTGATTGGCGCCGCGCCCGGCAGCGATCAACCCAATCGCCTCATAATGACGGATCATCTTGGCCGAGATGCCAGACGCCCGGGCGGCTTCGCCGATATTCATGGCCGTGGCCTCCAGCGCGCCAGCAATAACGCATTGGTCAGCACGCTGACACTTGAAGCCGCCATCGCAGCGCCGGCAATGGGCGGAGACAGCAAGCCAAGCGCGGCAAGCGGCACACCAAGCAGATTATAGCCAAAGGCCCAAAACAGATTCTGCCTGATCTTGCGCAACGTAAGCCGCGTGATCTCCAGAGTCGCCGGCACCAGCGCGGGATCACCGCGCAGCAGCGTCACACCCGCGGATTGAATGGCCACATCCGTGCCCGTGCCCATGGCAATGCCAAGATCGGCCTGGGCAAGCGCGGGGGCATCATTCACGCCGTCCCCCACCATCGCCACCACCTCACCCGCCTGTTGCCAGGCGCTAATGCGCGCGGCCTTGCCATCGGGCAGAACCTCGGCGGCGACATCGGTAATGCCGAGCGGCGCCGCGACAGCAAGGGCAGCGGCGCGGGCATCTCCGCTGATCATGGCGGGCTTCACGCCAAGTGCGGCCAGCCCAGCGACCGCCGCTGCCGCACCCGCGCGCGGCGCATCCTCAAACAAGAAAATCGCGCGTGCTTCGTTGCCTTCCATCAGCCAGGACAGGCTCTGCCCCGCCGCCTCGCCCGCCACCGCCGCACCGGCCAAGGCGCCCTGCACCGCGCCGGCTTCCTGCAACAGCCTGGAAGAACCAAGGGCATACCGCCGCCCACCAACCACCCCTTCAACACCCCGCCCAGGCAAGGCGCGAAACTCCTCGGCGGGCGGGGTGGCACCCGCTTCGGCCAAAACCGCGCGCGCCAAAGGATGCTCACTGCCCGCTTGCAAGGCGGCGGCAATCGAAAGCGCCTCCGCCCGCGTCATCCCTGGTGCCGTGTCCAATGCCGCCAGCCTGGGTCGCCCTTCCGTCAGTGTGCCGGTCTTGTCAAAGGCAACCAGGGTGATGTGCCCGGCGCGTTCAATCGCCTCCGCATCGCGCAGCAATATGCCCGCACGCGCCGCCGCCCCGGTGCCCGCCATGATGGCCGCGGGCGTCGCGAGGCCAAGCGCGCAGGGGCAGGCAATCACCAGCACGGAAACGGCATGGATAAGCGCGGCTTCAAACGCCGCACCCGCCAGCAACCAACCGAGTAGCGTCGCCAGCGCCAGCCCCAGCACTACAGGCACGAAAACCGCGCTCACGCGGTCCACCAGCTTTTGCACCGGCGCACGAGAAGCCTGCGCCGCCGCGACCAACTGCGCCACACGCGCAAGCGTGGTATCGCCCCCCACTGCAACTGCTTCGATCACCAGCCGCCCATCCAACGCCATGGTGCCGGTTGAAACACGCGCGCCTTCTTCCTTTTCCACCGCGCGGCTTTCGCCGGTCAGCGCGCTTTCATCCACGCCAGCGCGGCCCTGCCGCACCAGCCCATCCACCGGAATACGCTCACCGGGGCGGACCACCACCAGATCGCCGATGGAAAGCAAGGCGGCCGGCACCTCATGCTCCTCACCCGCTTCCAACCGCCGCGCCTGACATGGGCTGAGATCAAGCAAGGCGCGGATCGCGGCACCGGTGGCGCGCTTGGCGCGCGCTTCCAGATATTTGCCGAGCAGCACGAAGAAAATCACCACCGCCGCAGCTTCGAAGTAAAGATGCGGCGTGCCGTGATGCGCGGGCGTGGTCAGCAACAACCAGGTGGAAAGCGCCCAGGCCGCGCCGGTACCAAGGGCGACCAACACATCCATATTGGCCGTACCCGCACGCAAAGCCTTGAAGCCTGCGCGCCAAAACCGCGCGCCGAGCCAGAACTCAACGAAACTCGCCAAGCCGAATTGCGCCCAGCCGCTCGGCATCCAATCCTGGCCGAAGCCCATGCCGATCATGCCAATCAGAAAAGGTGCGGAGAATATCCCAGCCAGCACCACATCGCGCCGTTCACTCGCCAGAGCCCGGGCGGCGGCTTCTGCCCCTGCATCAGCCGTGCTGCCGCGCAATTCATAGCCGGCCGCTTCCACCGCCACGCGCAATGCCGCTTCCGAAACGCCGCCAATTGCCAGCACATGCGCCTGTTCCGATGCGGCATTGACGCTGGCTTCCAATACCCCGGGTACGGCTTTTAGCGCTTTCTCAACCCGCGCCGCGCAGGTCGGGCAGGTCATCCCGCCAATGGCAAGATCAAAGCGCGCGGCTGCCACGCCATAGCCGGCGCCCTCAACCGCCAGCTTCAAAGCGACGGTGCTGGCGCTGCCCTGCACTTCCGCGCGATCCGTGGCGGGGTTCACCTGCACCTCCGCCACGCCTGGCACCTTGCGCAAAGCGCGTTCCACCCGCCTGGCGCAGGCAGCGCAGGTCATGCCTTCGATGGGCAGGGAAAGGCGCGGCAGGGGGGCGGCGGCATCCGGCATGATCGGGCCTATGTGGCGCTTCCAATTATGGGAAGGTCAAGCCCAATGCGATTGACGAAGGCGTCATCCATGCCGAAATAAAATGCGTCATGTCTGTCCTGATCCTCGCCCTTTTCGCCCTGCTCCTGGCCCCCGTCCCTGCGCTTTCGCAGACGGAGCCCTTCAGGGTGCTCAATCAGACCGAACAATCGGCCCATTCGCTTTTTGCCGTGCGCTCGGGGCGGCAGGATTGGGGGGCAAATATGTTGACGCGCGGCGCGCTGGCGCCAGGTGCCGGGATCAATATACGCCCTAGCGAGAATGCCGGCTGCCGCTTTGATTTGCGCATGGTGCTAAGCGACGGGCGGGAAATCATCAACCGAAGCATGGATATTTGCGCGGAAAAGGTCGTTTCCATGCAATCGCCCCTGCCCCGCCCGCCTGGCGCCGCAGCCCCAGCCCCGTCGCCCGGTACGCCGCCGCAGGCAGGCCGTGGGCGGGCTTCCACCGGCACGGGCTTTGTTGTGGCGCGCGACCGCGTGCTCACCAATCATCACGTCATTGATGGCTGCAACGCGATTACCGTGCGCAGCGCTGATGGCCGTACCCTGCCCGCCACCATGCCGGCGCGCGTTGATGTGCAGCGTGACCTGGCGCTGCTTGTGGTGCCAAATGATCCGGGGCCGATCCTACCATTTCGCGCCAACCCCGTGCGGCGCGGCGAAAGTGTGGTGACCTATGGCTTCCCGCTGGCCGGGCTGCTGGCCGCGGGGCCTACCCTGACCACGGGGGAAGTCAGCGCGCTTGCGGGGCTCGCCAATAATGAACAGCATTTCCAGATCAGCGCGCCCGTGCAGCAGGGCAATTCCGGCGGACCTTTGCTTGACCGTCAGGGCCATGTGATGGGCGTGATTGTGTCCAAGCTGAATGCGCAGCGCATCGCGCAGCGCACTGGCGATATTCCGCAGAATGTGAATTTCGCCGTGAAGGGCACGGAAGCCTTGGGTTTCCTGCGCCGCGCCGGGGTGGAGCCCACACTCCGCGAAAGCGCGCCCACGGAATTGAGCGCGGCTGAGGTCGGCGAACGCGCGCATGCAAGCACGGTGTTTATTCGCTGCGAGAAATGAGCGGGCGTTTCCTCCGCCTCGCTTAGCCTCAAGCCCCGTCTATCGCCTCAGCGAGTGCCGCGAAAGACTGCTCAACGGGTGAAATCTCGCCCTTGCGCTGGCGCAGCACCGCTTCAATGCGCGGCGCCAGCTTCACCGCTGCATCCGCTTCCGGGTCATGCCCGGCGCGATAGGCGCCAAGGCGCACCAGATCCTTGATCTCGCCATAGGTGGACAGCAGGCGCTTTGCCTCCGACACCAATTGCCATTCCTGTTCTTCCAAAACCCCCGGCATGCTGCGCGATACTGAGCGCAGCACATCCACCGGCGGATACCGCCCCGCTTCCGCAATCGCGCGGTCCAGCACCACATGCCCATCCAGAATGCCGCGCACCGCATCGGCCACAGGTTCATCATGGTCATCGCCTTCCACCAGCACGGTGAAAAGCGCGGTGATGGCACCTGGCGAATTATCTGGCCCCGGCCCGGCGCGCTCCAAAAGCCGAGGCAATTCCGTGAAGACCGAAGGCGGGTAACCGCGCGTGGCCGGGGGTTCGCCCACCGCCAGACCAATTTCGCGCAGCGCCAAGGCAAAGCGCGTCACACTATCCATCAGCAGCAACACTTGCAGGCCCTGATCACGAAAATGTTCTGCCACCGTCGTGGCAGCATAGGCCGCTTCGCGCCTGAGCGGTGCCGCGCTATCCGATGTGGCGCAAACCACGACACTGCGGGCAAGCTTCTCGGGCCCCAGATCATCCTCGATGAATTCGCGCAATTCGCGCCCGCGTTCACCGACAAGCGCAAAGACAATCACATCCGCCGCCAGCCCGCCCGCCAGCATGGACATGAGCGTGGATTTACCAACGCCCGAGGCTGCGAAAAGCCCGAGCCTTTGCCCGCGCCTGACTGGGGTGAACAGATCAAGCACCCGCACGCCCAAAGGCAGCCGCACCCCAAGGCGGGAGCGCTGGCCCGCCGCCGGCGCCGGCGCGTGGGTTGGGCGCTGAATGGCGCCAGGCGCAGGCATAGGTCCGCCATCCAGCGGCCTGCCCATCGGGTCCAGCACGCGCCCAAGCCAGGCATCGGAAACCGGCAGGGCCGGGCGCGGCGCCAGTGTGGCGCGCATACCGGAAGTGAGGCCAGTGAGCGGCCCAAGCGCAATGGCCTGCGCCTTGCCATCCCTAAAGCCCGCGATTTCCGCCATGACCGGCGCGCCAGTGGGCGCGGTGATCGCGACCCGGTCTCCAATCGCGGCAAGCGGGCCGAAGCCTTCCAGCGTAATGGTCAGCCCGGTGATGGCATTGACGCGCCCATGAACCCGTTCGCGCGGCAGGGCGCCAAGGGCAGCGGCGGTGGCGTGGAAATCAGGCAGCATTAGGGTTCCTTAGCACGAAATGGCGGCGCTTTGGTAAAGAAGATTGACGCACCTCGCGCCGCCTCATGCCTCCAGCGCGGCGGAACGGGCCTTGAGCAAGGGCCTCAGCAGCGGATTGGGGAAGGACCGTGCAATGGTTACGGCGTAGAAGGTCTCAACCAGGCCCGAAAGCGGCGTGGCGCGCATCAGTGTACCGGCGCGAAGTTCATCCCTCACCACAATCGCAGGCATGACCGCGAGGCCGACATCCTGGCGCGCCAAAAGGCGCATCATCGCCATATCATCAACCTCCGCCGCGATGCGCGGCGTGACGTGCAGCCGGTTCGCCAAGGCTTCGAATTCGGCGCGCAAGCCACTCTCTGGCCCCGGCACAATCACCGGGTGGCGCGCCAGCAATTCCGGCAGGCTGCCGCCCTGGCGGAGGCGCTTCGGCGTGCCGAAAAGCTCAACGCGCTGCCGCGCCACGCGATGCCCAACCAAGGCCGGGCCTGGCCCCGCCGCCGGCAGCCGGTCCATCAACACAACATCAAGATTGAGCGCGCGCAATTCCGCCAAAAGCTCCGCCGCGCCGCCTGATCTCAGCGCCAGATGCAGATCTTCCCGATCCAGCAAAGGTTGCAGAAACGCCAACTGAAAATTGCGCGACAGTGTGGCCAGTGCGCCAATCCGCAAGACCGTTTGCGCGGGAGTGTCGCCCTTGAGCGTCGCGAGCAATTCCTCACCGGTCGCGGCAATGGCATCCGCATGATCAAGCGCAATCCGCCCCGCTTCGGTGAGAACAAGCTTGCGCTGCGTGCGTTCAAACAGCGGATGCCCAAGCCTTTCTTCCAAAGCGCGTATCTGCACTGACAATGCCGATTGCGACAGGCCAAGCTTTTCCGCCGCACGCGTGAGGTTTCCCTCATGCGCGACGGCGCGGAAATAGCCAAGATGGCGAAGATTCAAGCGATTCATGATTCTATTTTATAGAATGAAGAAATAGATACAATGTATTTTATTTATGTGAGCCAAGGGGCTAGGCGGCAGTTCCCTGATTTTGACGGAGCCGCACCATGCCGGGATTTGACCTGCTTCTCACCAATCTTCTCTCGCCCATCGTCCTCGCCTTCGCGCTTGGCGCCGTCGCTGGCTTCATCCGTTCAGAGCTTGAATTGCCCGAAGCGGTGCTAAAGCTGATTTCGATCTATCTGCTGTTTTCTATCGGCCTCACGGGCGGGCGCGAACTCGCGCAGGTTTCCTTCAGCGATGTCTCAACCCTCATTGCCGCTGCCGTTGCGATGACCATCGCCATCCCCACCACCTGCTACGCGGTGCTGCGCCGGCTTGGCGGCTTTGATGTTTCCAATGCGGCGGCGGTCGCGGCGCATTACGGCTCGGTTTCCAGCGTCACCTTCTTCGCCGCCATTGCCTTTGCGCGCGCCATGGAAACCCCGGCGGAAGGCTATCTGACCGCCATTGTCGCCGTGATGGAATTCGCCGTCATCATCTCGCTCGCCATCGGGCGCTGGGGCAATCAGGCCAAGGCGGGGAATTTCCGGCTCGGCGAGTTGCTCCTGGATACCTTGCGGGGGCGGGGCATTCTGCTGCTGACTGGCGGCATGCTGATTGGTTATTTGGCGACCGAGGCCGAGTGGCGGCGCATTGCCCCCTTCTATGAACACCTGTTTCGTGGCTTCCTGATGCTGTTCCTGCTGGAGATGGGCATGACAGCGGCGCGGCAGATCCGGGCCTTCGCCGGGGTTGGCCGCTTCATGACGGGTTTCGCCATCCTCGCGCCAATCTGCTTTGGCCTGGCAGGGCTTGGCGTGGGCTGGCTGGTGGGCCTCTCACAGGGCGGCGCCTTTGTCTTCGCCGCCATATGCGCCAGCGCTTCCTATATTGACGCCCCCGCCGCCTGCCGGGCCGCGCTGCCCGAAGCGAGCCCAGGGATTTACCTGACCGCCTCGCTCGGCATCACCTTCCCCTTCAACCTGCTCATCAATATGCCGCTGCTTTATGCGGCGAGTGGCTGGTTCTATTCCTGAGCAGCTTCGGGCGTGATCCCTGCATGCGGATCACGCCGCTTGGGCGAAAGTGCCGCTCAGCGTGGCCGCAGCGATCCGCCGGCCTGACGTGGCGGGAAGGCGCGCAGTGTTTCCTGATGCTCCGCCAGAATGTCAATGATGCGACCGCCCAGAAAGGCCTTGCGCATCGAAAGCAGATTGGAACGATGCCCGTCGCGCTGTTCAAAGGGGTCCATGCGCAAATTGAAGAACAGGGCGCTTTCGCTGAAGGCGTCAAAAAAACCGTCGCGAGTCTGGAAATGTGCCTTCCAGGGGCCAAAGCGAAGCGCGGTCAGGCGGGATTCATTATACATCAGCTGGAACTGCCGTGCGCTTGCTGCCCCGGCGGTCCAATGCGCCAGATTATTCACGCCATCAATATGCACATTATGGCTGGCGCGCAGCCGTGCCGCCACATCAGGCACGCCCGCAGCAGCGGCAAAGGTCGTGAACAGATCCATATGGCTTTGAATGCCGTTTGAAACGGACCCCCCCCGAATATGCGCGGGCCAGCGCATCAGCATCGGCACACGCACGCCGCCTTCCCAGGTTGTCGCCTTCTCACTCCTGAAGGGTGTTGTGCCGGCATCGGGCCACCAGGCGGCCATGGTGCCATTGTCCGATGTAAAGGCGATGATGGTATTGTCGCGAATGCCAAGTTGATCAACGCGGTCCATGATGCGCCCGACTTGCGCATCCAATTCCATGATGCCCGCGCCGTAAACATCGTCGCCCGATGAATGGGGCTGCGCGAGCAACCGGTTTTCCGGGCGAAGCCGCGTGTAGATATGCATGCGCGTCGGGTTATGCCACAGAAAAAAGGGCTGGCGGGCGCGTACACTTTCTTCCATGAACCGCAGCGAACGGTCTATGAATTCATCATCCACCCTTTCCATGCGGCTGCGCGTCAGCGGCCCGGTATCCGTGCAGCTTTGCGCCCCCCAGGGGCCGAAGCGCGCATCCGTCACCGGCGCCGGATTGTCTGAACCCAAAGCCACGCAATCCAAAACACCACGCGGGCGATAGCGCGCATTGAAGCCAGGATCGGTCGGCCAATCCGGGTCTTCCGGCTCATCTTCCGAATTGAGGTGGTAGAGATTGCCGAAAAACATGTCGAAGCCATGCACGGTCGGCAAATGGCGGTTCAGATCGCCCAGGTGATTCTTGCCAATCTGCGCGGTCCGATAGCCTTCAGCGCGCAGCACGGTTGCAAGGCTTGGGTCGCGTTGATCAAGGCCGATGGGGGAACCAGGCAGACCCACCGTGGTCAGCCCCGTCCGGATCGGCAATTGCCCGGTGATGAAGGCCGCACGACCCGGCGTGCAGGTCGGCTCCCCGTAATGATCGGTGAACAGCATCCCTTCCTGTGCCAGACGATCCAAATTGGGTGTTGGCACCATCATGCCGCGGCTATAGGGACCAACATTCCAATAGCCGACATCATCGGCCATGATCATGATGATATTGGGCCGCGTTGCCGCACCGGGCGGGGTTGCGGGCTGTGCCGCAGCGCCGCGCAACAGCCCCGGCGCCGCGCCGACAAAGGCTGCGGCCAAACTGCCGCCCAGAAGTGCTCGCCTTTTGGTCATTGCAATGTCTCCCCGCCATGCTTGGCGCGAAATTAGCTCGCCCCCGGCCAGGGCGCCACGCCTGCCGCTTGATTCTTCCCCCCCTTCGGCCCAAGGATCACGCTTATGATCCTGCTGATCGACAATTATGACAGTTTCACCTTCAACCTCTTCCACTTCCTGGGCGATCTGGGCGCGCGGGTAGAGGTCAGGCGGAACGACGCCATAGACCCGCAAGGGGTGCTGGCGATGAAGCCCGAAGCCGTGGTGCTCTCCCCCGGCCCCTGCACGCCGAATGAGGCCGGCATCTGCCTGCCGCTGATCTCGCTCGCCGCCGAGGTGAAGCTGCCGCTTTTGGGCGTCTGCCTCGGCCATCAGGCGATTGGCCAGGCTTTTGGCGGGCGCGTGATCCGCGCGCCGGAACCGGTGCATGGCAAGGTCTGGGATGTGCACCATGGGGGGACGGATATCTTCGCCGGCCTGCCCTCACCCTTCGCCGCCACGCGCTATCATTCGCTGATCGTGGAACGCGAAACCCTGCCCGATTGCCTCCGCCCCACCGCCTGGACGGAAGATGGGCTGATCATGGGCCTCGCGCATCGGGAATTGCCAGTCTGGGGCGTGCAATTCCATCCGGAGAGCATCGCCTCTGCCCATGGGCATGACCTGTTGCGCAATTTCCTGAAGCTCGCCGGCGCCACCCAAGGCGCTGCCATCCCGGCCTGATCCCGTGTCGCTGAAACCCATCCTGGCGCGGCTGGCTGATGGTGCGCGCCTGACGGAAGCCGAAGCCGAAGAAGCCTTCGGCATCATCATGGCAGGCGAAGCGACACCTGCGCAGATCGCCGGCATGCTGATGGCGATGCGCGTGCGCGGCGAAACAGTGGCCGAGATGACCGGCGCGGTGCGTGCCATGCGCGCGCGGATGGTCGCGATTGAAGCGCCACCGGGGGCCATGGATATCGTCGGCACCGGGGGCGATGCGGCGGGGACGCTGAACATCTCCACCACCACGGCCATGGTAGTGGCGGGGTGCGGCGTGCCGGTCGCGAAGCACGGCAATCGCGCGCTGTCGTCGCGGTCTGGGGCGGCGGATGCCATCTCGGCGCTTGGCATTTCGCTGGATATGCCGATGGAGAGGCTGCCCGAAGTGCTGCGCGATGCCGGCATGGTGTTTCTGATGGCGCCCCGCCATCACGCTTCCATGCGCCATGCTGCCGGGCCGCGCATGGAATTGGGCACGCGCACCATTTTCAACCTGCTCGGGCCGCTGGCCAATCCCGCCCGTGTGAAGCTGCAAATGACCGGCGCCTTTGCGCCCCAATGGCTGCGCCCCATGGCGGAAACACTGGCCCGACTCGGCACCGAACGCGCCTGGCTGGTGCATGGCGATGGCCTGGATGAACTCACGCTTTCCGGTGAAAGCCAGGTGGTGGCGCTGGAGAATGGCGCCATTCGGGAATTTACCGTGACCCCGGAAGATGCCGGCCTTAGCCGCGCCCCGGCCTCCGCGCTCAAGGGCGGGGACCCCGCGGAAAACGCCGCCGCCTTGGAAGCCCTGCTGCGCGGCGCGCCTGGCGCCTATCGCGATGTCGTGCTGCTGAATGCCGCCGCGTCGCTGATCGTGGCCGGCAAGGCTGCGGACCTGAAGGCTGGCGTCGCTTTAGCCGCCAAGGCCATAGACGAAGGGGCCGCGTTTGGAGTATTGGCCCGCCTCCGGGCGTTATGCCCCCCCAAGGACACTGCTGGATGAATGCACCCCATATCTCGGTGCCCTCGACCGATGCCGCATCGGTCCCTGACACCCTGGCCCGTATCCTGGCCGACAAAGCGCGCGAAGTCGCCGAGCGCATGGAAATCACCCCGCAGGCGGAAATTGAACGCCGCGCTGCGAGCGCGCCGCCGCTCCGCGATTTCGTGGGCGCGCTTTGTGAACGCATTGGTGAAGGCCGCACCGGGCTGATTGCCGAAATCAAGCGCGCATCGCCTTCCGGCGGCTTGATCCGTGATCCGTTTGAACCGGCGGCACTAGCCCGCGCCTATGAGGCGGGCGGCGCGGCCTGCCTTTCCGTGCTGACCGATGCGCCCTGGTTCCAAGGCGCCGTGGAGCATCTGGAAGCCGCCCGCGCGGCTTGCGCGCTGCCAGTGCTGCGCAAGGATTTCATGATCCATCCCTGGCAGGTGTTTGAAGCCCGCGCCATGGGCGCCGATTGCATTCTGCTGATCATGGCCGCGCTGACCGATGCGCAGGCGAGTGAATTGGAAGATATCGCCAGATCGCTGGATATGTCCGTATTGGCCGAAGTGCATGACCGGCGCGAATTGGACCGTGCCCTTGGCCTTGAGACCCGCCTGATCGGCATCAATAACCGTGACCTGCGGAGCTTGCAGACCGATCTTGCGACCAGCGATGCGCTGGCCCCGCTGGTGCCGGCAGACCGCCTGCCGGTCGCGGAAAGCGGCATTCGCACCCCTGATGATGTGCGCCGCATGGCCGCCGCCGGCGCGCGCTGCATTCTGGTGGGCGAACACCTCATGCGGCAGGCGGATGTTGCCGCCGCCGCGCGCGCCTTGGTGGACGTGTCCTGAGCGCCCCGCGCCTCACGCATTTTGACGCTGCCGGGCGCGCGGCGATGGTGGATGTTTCGCCAAAGGCCGAGACAGCGCGCACCGCAACCGCCCGCGGGCGGATTGTGATGGCACCGGAAACCCTGGCGCTGATCAAGGAAGGCCGCGCGGGCAAGGGCGATGTGCTGGGTGTGGCGCGGCTTGCCGGCATCATGGCGGCCAAGCGCACGTCCGATCTGATTCCGCTTTGCCATCCGTTGATGATTTCCAAGGTTTCGGTTGATCTGGAACCGGAAGGCGATGACGCCATCGTGATCGAAGCAACCGTGAGCCTGACCGGCAAAACGGGCGTGGAGATGGAAGCGCTGACCGCTGTCAGCATCGCAGCCCTCACGGTCTATGACATGGTGAAGGCCGCCGATCGCGGGATGCGGATTGAGGACATCCGCCTGGTCCATAAGGCCGGCGGCAAATCGGGCGAGTTCATCGGTGGCTGAGAAGGGCGGCTTGCTGGCGGTTGAAGAAGCCCGCGCGCGCATCCTGGCCGCGCTGACGCCAACCGCTGCCGAGACTATTGCCTTGCCCGAAGCGGCGGGGCGCGTGCTGGCGCGGCCCGTGCTGGCGCGGCTCACGCAGCCACCCGCCGATGTTTCCGCCATGGATGGATATGCTTTGCGTGCGGCGGATGGCGTTTTGGGTGCAAGGCTTGCGGTGATTGGCGCGGCGCCGGCAGGACATCCTTTTACTGGTTCGGTCGGCCCTGGTCACGCGGTGCGTATTTTCACCGGCGGCATTGTCCCTGAAGGCGCCGATGCGATCCTGTTGCAGGAAGATGCCGAAGCCGCTGATGGCGCTGTTATGGTCAAGGAAAGCGTCACACCCGGGCGCTGGGTGCGCAAGCGCGGCCTGGATTTCGCGGAAGGTGAGGCACTTTTGGCGCAAGGCCGGCGCCTGACGGCGCGCGATATCGGCCTTGCGGCGGCCAGCAATAACCCCTGGCTTGCCGTGCATCGGCGCCCGCGCGTGGGCATACTCGCCACCGGGGATGAAATCGCACTCCCCGGAGACCCCATCCCGCGCGGCGGCATTGTCAGTTCCAATGCCCATGCCTTGGCCGCCTTGATCCGCGCTGGCGGGGGGGAGCCGATTGTCTTGCCCATTGCCCCCGATGATGCCAGCGCCATCGCCGATATCGCTGCCTCTGCCCATGGCTATGATCTGCTGGTGACCACCGGCGGCGCCAGCGTGGGCGAACATGATCTGATCCAAAAGGCGCTGGGCGGCGAGGGGTTTGAACTCGGCTTCTGGAAAATCGCCATGCGGCCCGGCAAGCCCTTGATCTGGGGGCGCTTGGGGCGCGTGCCGGTCTTGGGGCTGCCGGGCAATCCGGTCTCGGCGCTGGTTTGCGGCATTGTGTTTCTGCTGCCCGCCCTGGCGCGGCTATCTGGCCTGCCCGGCGCGCCCACGCCAAGCCGGCGCGTGATCTGCGCCGCAGCCTTGGCCGAAAATGACCGCCGCGCCGATTTCCTGCGCGCGAGCCTGGAAGCCGATGCAGAAGGACGCGCCACGGTGCGGCCCTTCCAGGTGCAGGATAGCTCGATGCTCGCCACGCTCGCTCGCGCGGATGCGCTGGTGCTGCGCGCACCCTTCGCCCCCGCCTTGCCCGCAGGGGCTGAGGTTGAGGCGATTATGCTCGGCGAATTGGGCGTCTAATTCAGCGCTATTCGGCCCTTATCCCCAATTGACGGATCAGAGGGCCGAATTCAGCCCAGAGCTTGCGCATATGTTGCAGCATGGCTTCCGGGCCCATTGGGTCAATATCGAAGCCCACTGCCTCATAGCGCTGGCGCACTTCCGGCACCTGCATCCCATCCCGGATTTCCGTGAAGATGCGATCAATGATCGGGCGCGGCGTGCCGGCTGGCACCATCAGCCCATTCCAGCCGCCGACATCATAATCCGCGGGGCCACCCACAGCCGCGACCGGCGGAATGCCCGGCACCTGGGCCGAAGGCTTGCCGGTGCTGAGCCCAAGTGCCCGCAATTGCCCATCGCGCACCAGGCGCCCCGCCGCAGCAGGCGTATCAAAGCCAAAATCCACCTGGCCGCCGAGCAAAGCCGCCAGCGCCGGCCCGCTGCCCTGGAAGGGCACATGCAGCGCATCCAGCCCGGCCTTGGCCAGGAATAATGCGCACACCAGATGCTGCGCGCCGCCAATACCCGATGAATTATAGCTGTATTTGCCTGGATTGGCCTTCACCAGCGCCATGAAGCTCCGCAAATCCTGCGCCGGGAAATCAGGCTTCACCAGCAGCATGAAGGGCGCGATGCCGAAGATCACCACCGGCGCCAATTCGCGTTCGGGGTCATAGGGGGTGCGCTGCACCAGCGGGCTGAAGGTGATGGGACCGATGGAGGCCGAGAGGATAACATTGCCGTCAGGCGGCGCCTTGGCCACCAGATCCGTGCCGATCTGCCCGCCCGCACCCGGGCGGTTTTCCGGCACCACCAATTGGCCCAGCCTTTCCTGAAGCCTTTGCCCGGCCAGTCGTCCCACAATGTCGGTCGCCTGACCGGGCGGCCAGGGGATGATCATGCGAATCTGCCGGCTGGGCCAGGGCGCCTGCGCAGCCGCAGGGCTTGCTGCGCCGCGCAAAATGATTGGCGCAGCAAGGGGTGAAAGCGCGGTGAATGAAAGAAGCTTGCGGCGATCAAACATGAAATCCTCCCTGCATGGGGCTTGTTCAGGCCCCTTGATGCATACCAGCATGACGCAAGGCGGGCGCGGCTGCAAAGGTGTTTCTTGCGTTTTGGCTCATGAAATCCCCGCCACAGCGAACCGCTTTCGAAACAAGCTGCTGACGAGGCACAAGACGCGCCCCCCTACTGGCGCCACTGCACAATCTTTTCCGCCAGGAACAATGTGGCCACCACACTGCCAACAAAGATCAGCAAATGATTGCGTATGGCATCGCGCTTGGGGACCATATCAATTGGGGGTGCGGGCAGCGCCTCCACCGTTTCAGCTTGCGCGGTTTCCGCTGCCACTTCAGCCGGTGTCAGCGCTGGGCCAAGATAGCGAAACCGCCGCGCGGCTTCTTCCGGCGCCAAGGCGCTGCCATCCCAGGAAAGCCATTGCCGCGCCGCTGAATTCCAACCAAGCGGCACGGGCGCCTGACCGCCATCATCCAAGCGCGCCAACCAATGCCACGGCCTTGCGGTATCGGCGGGCTCGCCCGGGCGGGCGGTATTGGGCCAAGCGGTCATGGTGTTTCCCCGTGCTGTTTGGCGAAATCATTCCCGATCCCTGGGCAGGTTGCAATCTTTCTCGCCACCTTGCCCAGTGGATGGCCGCGCCGCAGACTGAGCCAGAAGAGGAAACGCCATGGATCAGAATGCGCGGGCGCGAAACCCGCTTTTCGGCCTGAATAAATTCAAGCTCGGCATATTCAGCGCCAATTGCGATGGCGGCCTGACCATGAGCCGCGCGCCGGAACGCTGGAAGGCCGATTGGGATGACATCGCGGCGATGACGCAAATCGCCGATGCGGCCGGCCTTGAATTCATCCTGCCAGTCGCGAAATGGCGCGGCTATCAGGGAGATGCGAATATTTATGGCAAATCCTTTGAAACCCTGACGCATGGCGCGGCCCTTGCCGCCATCACGAAGCGCATCGCGATTTTTTCCACCGTGCATGTGCCGATTGTCACCCCCGCCTTTGGCGCCAAGGCGATTGCAACCATTGATCACGTGAGCCACGGGCGCGCGGGGCTCAATATCGTCTGCGGCTGGAACCAGGCGGAATTTGACCTCCACGGCGTCACCATTCAGCAGGATAAGCGCTATCAGCATGGGCTGGAATGGTTCCGCATCTGGTCCAAAATGCTGGTGGGCGGGCCGGAGTTCGATTGGGATGGGGAATTCTTCAAGCTCCGGAATTGCCACACCAATCCGGTTTCCGTGCAACGCCCCTGGCCGCCGGTGATGTCGGCGGGGTTTTCGCCGGCGGGGCGGGACTTCGCCTCTCAGGCCGCTGATGTGCTGTTCCTGAACGTGACTGAATTGGACCAGGTGCCGGCACTGCTTGAAGATGTGCGCCAACACATGGCGCGTTATCAGCGCCAGATTGGCGTTTTCACCATGGGCCATGTGGTCTGCCGCCCAACAAGGCGGGAAGCCGAGGAATTTTTCCATTATTTCGCCGAGGAAATGGCAGATACGGCAGGGCAGGCTTATTATCGGAGCAATCGCGGCGCCGTGGTGGGCACGCCAGGGCAACAAATAGCGCGGCCCTTTGAAAACCGCTTCACCCGAGAAGGGCGCTTCAAATTCGATGGCGCCTATCCCGGTTCCTACCCCTTTGTCGGCACGCCTGATGACATTGCCGATGAAATGGCGCGCATGAGTGCGACAGGGCTTGCCGGCTGCACCATCGCCTTTCTCGATTACCTCAAGGAAATTCCCTATTTCGTGCAGGAAGTGCTGCCGCGGCTGGAACGGCTGGGGCTGCGCCTGCCGGGATAGGCTTGGGCCTTGCAGCACCGCGATTTTCGCGCGCAGACTGGCCAGGTCAATAAGGGCTCAAGACAATGGCACAAATCACCCGACGCGCGGCGCTTGGCGCTTCAGCATTGCTTGCCATGCCAGCGCTCGCGCAGCCGCGTTTCCCGGACAGGCCCATCCGCCTGATCATTCCCTGGGCGGCGGGCGGGCCGGCGGATATCGGTTTTCGCATCATGGCGGATCATGCCTCACGCAGCCTCGGCCAGCCGGTGGTGGTGGAAAATCGCGGCGGGGCTTCGGGCATTCTGGGCGCCATGGCGCTGCAGGAAGCCCGGCCCGATGGCTATACGATTTCGCAAATGCATGTCGGCGTGGTGCGGCAAATGCTGCTGAACCCGCGCCCGCCCTATGATCCGATCAATGATCTGACCTATATCCTGCAAATCACCGGCTTCGTCATGGGGCTTGTGGTGCGCGCCGATTCCCCCTGGCAAAGCCTTGAACAATTGCTGGCCCATGCCCGCGCCAATCCGGGAAAGCTCAATTTCGGCACGCTTGGCATTCGATCAACGCAGCATCTGGTGGTGGAACGCATCGGCTTTCAGCGCGGCTTGAGCTGGACCCATGTGCCCTATCGCGGCACGTCGGACACGTTGCGCGCGCTGCTGGGCGGGGAGATTGATTTCGCGTCAGAAGCATCCGGCTGGGCGCCAATGGTGGAAGCGGGACAATTGCGCTTGCTCGCGATTTATACCTCAGCGCGCGCCAAGCGTTTTCCGCAGGTGGCAACACTGAAGGAACAAGGCTTGGATATTGTGGTGGATAGCCCAGGCGGGTTGATCGGCCCGCGCGGGATGGACCCCGGCGTGGTGCGCGTATTGGCCGAGGCTTTCACCGCCGCCGCGCAAGACCCAGCGCATCTGCAATTCCTGGAACGCGTCAATCAGCCGCTGATCCTGCTGGATGGCCCTGCCTATCGCGAAGCGATGCGCCAGACCATGGACGAAGAACGCGCCTTGCTGCGCCGATTGAATCTGGCGCCTGCTTAAACAGCGGGGCTATGGCGCGTGGCAGCCGGCGCCAGATAGGCATCGAAACACGCCGCCAAATGCCGCAGGAAGCGCGTGCCCTTCGCGGTCATCGCCAATCTGCCCGCGCTTTCCACCACCAGCCTATCGGTAATCAGCGCATCAAGCTTCGGGCGCGCAGTCGCCAGAATTTCCGGCAGTACCAGCGCCAGATCCAAGACCTGATCGCACATGATCCGTTCAATGATCTCAGCGCGGATCAGATCATCGCCCATAAAGGCCCGCCCACGCGCGATTGGCAGTCGCCCCGCTTCCACCGCGGCAAGCCAGCCGCGCTCATCAGCGATATTCTGAAAAAAGCCAGCGCGGCAGCGGCCAATGGCTGAAGCGCCAAGGCCGAGCAGGACCGGCGCATCATCCGTGGTATAGCCTTGGAAATTGCGGCGCAGCCTGCCGGAAGCCGCCGCGCGCGCCATGGCATCTTCCGGTCGCGCGAAATGATCAAGCCCAATCGCGACATAACCCGCATCGGTCAGCACGCGTGCTGCCGCTTCAGCTTGTGCCATGCGCAGCGCCGCATCCGGCAAATCCTCAAGCCTGATCGCCTTTTGGTGCGACTTCATCCAAGGCACATGCGCATAGCCGAAAACCGCCACACGATCCGCACCTTGACCAGCGGCAAAGCGGGCCGAGGCTTCAACCTCCGCCACGCCCTGCCCCGGCAGGCCATAGATCAAATCCATATTGATGCCGCTAACATCCGCCGCGCGCAGCCTTTCAACGGCCACCGCCACTTGTTCCGCCGGCTGCACACGCCCGATCAGCCGCTGCACCTTGGGCGAGATATCCTGCACGCCAAGGCTCGCGCGCGTCAGGCCCATGCCAGCCAGCGCATCAATCATGCGTGTGTCGAGCGTGCGCGGATCAAGCTCTGCGGCGATTTCCGCACCAAGCTGAAACGGGAAATGCTGGCGGAGTGCCACGCCAAGCGCGATCAGCCCATCCGGCCCCAGCGCGGTTGGCGTGCCGCCGCCCAGATGCAAAACCGTGACGCCTGCATGCGCGGGCAGCGCCGCGCCCAATAGCCGCGCTTCTTCCGCCAAAGCCGCACCATAGCGCGCAATGCGCGCAGCGGAACGCGTCACCGCCGTATGGCAGCCGCAATACCAGCAGAGCGAAGCGCAAAACGGCACATGCACGTAAAGTGACAGCGCATCATCCGGCTTGGTTTCAGCCAACCAGCCGCACAAGGCAGCCTCATCCAAGGGCGTGAAATGCGGCGCCGTCGGGTAGCTGGTGTAGCGCGGCAAATTCGCGCTGGCATAGGCAAGCAGGCCGGAATCCGGCGCTTCGGCGGGCTGGGTCATGGCGCGCAAAAAAGCCCGGACCAGCGGCCCCGGCTTTGCGTTGGCGCAAAACTACCGGCTCAGTTCAGCGCGGCAAGCGCCCGAACTGCCCCGAACCAGGAGTGGAGCCAGCGCGGCGGCGCGACGCTTCGCCTCCGCCACCACCACTGCGGGCCGGGCCAAGCCGGCGCGGGCGTTGCTGTTCCTGCGCCTGGCGCGGCTTTTGCGCCGCGCGTTGCGGGCGGGGCTGACGCGGCGGGCGTGCTGGGGCTGCTTCCTCGGCTTCCCCAGTACGGCGATCTTCCGCAGGGATCTGCGTGCGGATCAGCTTTTCAATCGCGCGCAGCTTGTCGCGGTCTTCACCTGAACACAGCGCAATCGCAATCCCCGCCGCGCCGGCGCGGGCGGTGCGGCCAATGCGGTGCACGTAGGTTTCCGGCACTTCCGGCAAATCAAACTGGATCACGTGGGTCACGCCATCCACATCAATGCCGCGAGCGGCAATATCGGTCGCGACCATGACCGGCGCGCGACCATCACGGAAGGCAGCCAAGGCGGCTTCGCGTGCATTCTGGGATTTATTGCCATGGATCGCATTGGCCTTGATGCCATCTTGATCTAACTGATTAACAATCCGATCCACCCCATGCTTGGTGCGGCTGAAAATCAGCGCGCGACCAACGCCTTCGCCACGCAGCAATTCCGCCAATACGCGGCGCTTATCCTGCCGATTGGCGTGAATGACGCGCTGCGCCACTTTCTCCGCCGTGCTGGCCACCGGCGCCACCGCCACGCGCACGGGCGATTTCAGCATTTCATCCGCCAGGCGGTTGATTTCCACCGGCATGGTGGCGCTGAAGAACAGCGTCTGGCGTTCCGCCGGCACGGCACGGATCAAGCGACGAATGGCCGGCAGGAAGCCCTTATCGAGCATCTGATCCGCCTCATCCAACACCAGCGTGCTGACGTGATCGAGCCGCGCAGAACCTTGTTCCAAATGGTCCTGCAAGCGACCAGGTGTTGCCACCAGCACATCAATGCCGCGGCCAAGGGCCTGGCGCTGACCGCCAAAGCCGACACCGCCGAAAATGGTCGCGATGGAAAAGCCGAGATGCTTGCCATAGGTGCGGAAGCTTTCGGCGATTTGCGTCGCCAATTCGCGGGTCGGGCTCAGCACCAGCACGCGGCAGCCACCACGCGGCGGGCGCCCCTTCAGCAGGGCAAGCTTATGCAGCAAGGGCAGCGCAAAGGCCGCCGTCTTGCCGGTACCGGTTTGGGCAATGCCCAAAAGGTCGCGGCCTTCCAGCACCGCCGGAATGGCCTGGGCCTGGATGGGGGTTGGGGATTTGTAGCCCTCATCCTTCAAAGCTTGAAGAATCAAGGGGTTGAGGCGGAGAGCCTCGAAATGTTCGGTCACGTTGAATCCTAATCAGCCGCGCACAGCCTTCCGGGCCAAGCGCGGCTTGGGGCAGAAAGCCCCGCGGGATTGGGACCGTCCTAAGTGGGAAAAGCGATCTGGCCGACCCGGGCCCGCACCGCGCTTCCGGGGAAGCGGCGGGGACCGATCACGCAGCCGGCAGGGCGCGAGGCGCGCGGATAGACGCGCTGACCAATTGCATATGGGCGCCAAAGGGGGCGAAAGCAAGGCGGGGTTTTATGCCGACATCTGGATCGGCGGTTCCACATCCGGCGGCAGCGGGCAGACATAGGGTGTCACTGCCATGCGCTTCTGGTGATCCGCCTTGGCGGCGGCGAGGATTTCCGGATTGGCAATGGCATCTACCGCCGTGCCCGCCATGATCTTCGCCACATGCACCAGGCCCTTATGGGCAATGCCGGATTTGCCCTGCGCGGTCAGCTGCCAGGAGTGCCCCGGCGTGCCGATAGCACACGTGGCGCCGCGCGCCTGCACCGTGGGCACCGCCCAGGACACATCGCCGACATCGGTGGACCCCACGCCACCGAAGCCCTTGTTTTCCAGCGGCACGATCTTGTCACAAAGCGGCAATTCCATCTCCGCCGGCAAGCCATGGCGGCGGAAGGCCGAGACAATATCCTCGGCCTTCAGCGTCGCCTGAATCTCGCGCGCATAGCGGCGATCTTCATCATCGAATTGCGGCGGGCCAAGGCGCTGGAAATTATCGAACATCGCCTTTTCCAAAGGCGTATTGCCCATCAGGTTGGAAACTGCGCTGACCACCTTGGTGGAGACACTGGTTTCCGTCATCAGCGCCGCGCCATCGGCGATCTTGCGCACGCGGGCGACCAGGCCGTTCAGTTCCACCAAATCCCGCGCGCGGATCAGATAGCGCACCTTGGCCGTACCTTGCACCACATTGGGCGCAATGCCGCCGGCATCCAGATAGGCGTAATGAATGCGCGCATCGGATGGCATGTGTTCGCGCATGTAATTCACGCCGACATTCATCAATTCCACCGCATCAAGCGCGCTGCGGCCCAGATGCGGCGCGGCGGCGGCGTGGGAAGACCGGCCCGTGAAAGCGAAATCAATGCGCGTATTGGCGAGTGAGACGGGTTCATTCACCGCCGAAAACGCTGCCGGATGCCAGCAGATCGCCATATCCACATCATCAAAGCAGCCCGCGCGCACCATGAAACCCTTGGCCGCCCCGCCTTCTTCCGCCGGGCATCCATAATAGCGCACGCGGCCCTTGATGCCGTTTTGCGCGAGCCAATCCTTCACCGCACTCGCGGCCAAAAGCGAAGCGGCGCCGAGCAGATTATGCCCGCAGCCATGCCCGCTGCCATCGCCCGGCAAGGGGCGTGGTTCAGCGATGCCGGCTTCCTGGGACAACCCCGGCAGCGCATCATATTCGCCAAGGATCGCAATGACAGGGCCTTCTTCGCCCGCTTCGCCCATCACCGCCGTTGGGATGCCCGCCACATTTGTGGTCACGCGGAAACCATGCGCTTCCAGCATGGCTGTATGTTCGGCGCAGGAACGGTGTTCGGCGTAGCAGAGTTCCGGCATGCCCCAGACGCGGTCGCTGAGTTCAATCGCCTCAGGCGCCTTGGCATCCACCAGCCGCCAGATTTCTTCGGTATTGCGCATTGCCTTGGCCCCCTGATTGGTCGCTTGCAGTTTCGCGCGGTGCCCCAGGCAAGTCCAGGGGTGGACGGGTCAGTGCAGGCAGCGCAAGATTTATGTCCCTTGCAAAGGAAACCGCCATGGCCCGTGTGCGTGACGTCTCGCCCGAGGAATTGACGCCGGAACTCCGCGATATCTGGCATCGCTATGTCACCGGCTATGGCCCGTTTGAGGAGCAATTGGCGGTCTTCGCCCATGTGCCGGCGGCGCTTAGGCACTTGATGCCGATGCTGATGGAATTGCGCGCGGCGGGGACGCTGCCGCGGCGCTATCTGGAATTGGCGATTGTGGTGGTCTCCAAGCTCAATGCCTGCGATTACTGCGTGGATCATCACGGGCCGTTTCTGGCCGTGGAAGGCATCCCGACCGAGGCTTTGGAAGGCCTGCCCGGGCGGATTGATCACCCATCGCTGACGCCGGTTGACCGGCTGCTGGCGGAATATGCAGTGGCGGCTTGGGAGAACAGCCATCGCGTGCCGGAACGCCTGTTCCGCGGGCTGCGTGAGCATTTTTCCGAGGCGCAGATTGTGGAACTGACCTTGCGCATCACGCTATGCGGCTTTTTCAACCGTTTTACTGGCGCGCTTGGCATTGATGAGGCGGCGCACAAGGCGGCGGCGGAATAGGACTCGTTTCTGGTGCACCTTAACCAGCAATTCTCCAATGGGACTCCGCGAAACCGCGATGGGAAGTCATGAATCAAACTACAAGAGAAAACTCAAAATCAGATCGGAGAAACCAACAAGTATAGCCATTTAACATCTGCGAAACGCGACGCCATTAAAGGTAGTTCAGATGTTTGGAGGGATTTATGGATAATCATCTTCTGGAGTTCTTTCAGCATGAAGTTGGGCTCCAGTGTAAATTCATGCTCCGTGCGGCCAATGAGGTGAATAATTCGAGACAAAAGAATGACGTAGAAGGCGTATTTTATGGTCTCCAGAGTATCCTCAGCGCAAGCGCAAACATCTCAAAGGCGCTTTGGGGACAAGGCGGAAAGGCGAAGCGCGTAGCGGAGCGCAAGCGTTTGAGGGACAGTCTACAAATGTCTGATGATTCACCCCTGAGGCCAACAGATATGCGCAATCATTTCGAACACTTCGACGATAGACTGGAGAGATGGTGGCAAACTTCCACGCACAAGAATTACGTGGACATGAATCTTGGCCCGAGAAACGCCATCCATGGCCTAGCGAAAAGCGATTCTTTTCGTAACTTTGATCCCCAATCGAACGTACTTTGTTTCGGAGATGACGAAGTTAACATTCAAGCACTCATTGATGAGGCACAAGCACTTCTTTTGAGGATTCGAGCTGGCCCGAATCCATTCCGTGTCTAGCCTGAGCCCGCCACAAAGACTCTTGCAACCGCTTTACCGGCGCGCTTGGCATTGATGCGGCGGCGCACAAGGCGGCGGCGGAAGAAGCGGGCGCTACGCCCCCTTCACACCCCCCGCCGTCAACCCAGCCACAATCTGCTTCTGCGCAACCAGCGTCAGGATCAAGACCGGCGCGGTCACCAACAACGCCGCCGCGGAAAGCGGCCCCCAGGCCACTTGCTCAAACGTCAGCATGTTGTTTACCGCAACCGGCAGAGTGCGGGTTTCGCGCCCCGCCAGCACCATGGCAAAGATAAAATTATTCCAGGAAAAAATGAAGGACAGGATGGTGGCAACCGTAATCCCAGGCCGCGCGAGTGGCATCGCCACATAGCGAAACGCCTGCCAAATCGTCGCACCATCCACCAAGGCCGCTTCCTCCAATTCCGGCGGCAGGCCTTCAAAGAAGGAAATCATCACCCAAACCACAATCGGCACCGTAATCACCAAATGCGTGATCACAATCGGCGTCAACGAACCCGTCATGCCAAGCCATTGGAACAGCAGAAATAGCGGGATCAGATAGGAAAGCCCAGGTGTGATGCGCGCAATCAGGATCAGCGCGGCGGCGCGCATGGCGTGCATCTTGGCAATGCCATAGCCCGCCGGCACGCCGATCAGCAGCGCTATCCCGGTGGCACCAAAGGACACCACAATGGAATTCCACGCAAAGCGCAGGAAATCATTGCGCGCGAAAACTTCGCGGTAATTGTCCAGTGTCGGGCTTTGCGGAATGAAGATCGGCGGCCAATCCGTATTGTCCAATTCATTCTTGAAGGAAAGTGAGAGCATCCACAGAAAGAACAGAATGGCCGGGGAAACCAGCACCAGCACGGAAAAGCCAAAGCCGA
The DNA here is from genome assembly GCA_020249145.1 of Roseomonas sp. Taxonomy (GTDB): domain Bacteria; phylum Pseudomonadota; class Alphaproteobacteria; order Acetobacterales; family Acetobacteraceae; genus Neoroseomonas. Next base: position 42,619 of record JADCGF010000012.1, read on the forward strand.
TATTGCCGATCAGCCGGCGCAGCCGATACGCCGCCGGGCTCCTTTTTGCTTCCACGCTCATGTCATTTTCACCCGCTGACGCGTCCATAACAGCAGCGCGGCCAGGGCCAGGATAATGGCGAAAAACACTACCACCACGGCGGAAGCATAGCCAACATTGTAAAAGGCAAAGGCCTGCAGATAGAGGAAGATATTGATCGTCTCACTGGCCGAACCTGGCCCACCTTGGGTGATGACATAGATCGTATCAAACGCCTTCAGCGCATCAATGCAGCGAATGATCAGCGCCACGACAATAAAGGGCATCAGCAAAGGCAGCGTGATGTGGCGAAACGCCTGCCAGCCATTGGCGCCATCAATCTTCGCAGCCTCATAAGGATCAACGGGCAGGGAAGCGAGGCCGCCCAGGATCAGCAGCATCACCAAGGGTGTCCAATGCCAGACCTCAATCATCACCAAGGTCGGGATCACCGTATTGGTGCTATAGATCCACATGCTGGACGGCAGACCGACTTGCGCCAGAAGCCAATTCAGCACGCCAAGCTGCGGGTGGAAGGTCATGGTCCAAACTAAAGCCACCGCAACGGGTGTTGCCATCATGGGCAGGATGAAAATGGTCCGCGCCAGGCCGCGCAAAGGGAATTTGCGATTGAAGGCCAAAGCCGCCGCCAGCCCCAATATCATCGGGAAGACCACCGCCAGCACCGTATAGAATAGCGTGCGCAGCATGGCCCAGCCAAAGCGGGAATCGGAAAACAGCTTGGTGTAATTATCGAACCCCACCCATCGCCGTTCCCCGCCCAAATGCCAATCATGGGCGGAGACATAGATGGTGAAAATCCACGGGAAGATGATGACGGCCAATACCACCACCGCCGCCGGCACAATGAACCAGCCATAATGCCGCGCGTAATTGCGAACCCGCGCGCCCGTCCCCGAACGCGCGGCAATGGTATCAGCCTCAGCCATCAGCCAGCCTAAGCCTCAGCTTTCCCGTTCGCTTTGTTCCAGCACCGGGCGGAATTCAGCGGTGGCACGACGCAATTCCGTCGCCACATCCGCGCCGCTGATGGTGTTGGTCAAAGCCGTGCCGATCACGTCGCGGAACTGCGTCACCGGCACAATCTCAGGCAGGCCGGCGCGGGCGATTTTCGCACTTTCATTGAGCGTATTGAAGAATTCGCGCGGGAAGGTACTGGCGGCAATCGCCTGTTCATTGCTGAAGGGGCTGCTGCGCGCCGGCACGCCGGCACCGCTGGTCAGGAAGCGAAGCTGGTTTTCCTTGCCAAGCGCCCATTGCAGATAAAGCCAGGCAGCGCCCTTCCTCCGCGATGCTTCGGGAATGCCATAGCCCGCGCCGAACAGGCAGCAATGGTGATTGGGGCCGCGCCCCTTCGGCACCAGCGCATAGCCAACCTTGCCCGCCACGCGCGACCGCTGCCGATCTTCCAAGGGTGCCGCAAAGCCGATGCCATCAACCCACATGGCTGCGCGGCCCTGCATGAAGGTGGTTTGGCATTCATTCCAATTGAAGCCGATGGACCCAGGCGGGGAGACATCGCGGAGGAACTTCTTGTACATCTCACCAGCCCAGATCGCGTCATCCGTATCCGTGATCAATTGCCGGTTCGCATTGATCATGTCGCGCTGCGCGGTGCCAAGCAGGTAGCTGGACCACAGCACCACATTGGCGTTCTTCAAGCCGCGCCCGACATGGCCATAGATCTGGCGCGAAGGTTCAGTCAGCGCGCGCGCCGCTTCGAACATGCCATCCCAGGTGGTGGGCACGGCAATATTCTTCGCCGCCAGCAATTCCTTGTTGTAGTAAAGGATAAAGTAATCCGCGAAGGCCGGCAGCGAATCCATCCGCCCATCGGATTGCGTTGCGTATTGCACCATCCCGGCGCCAAAATCAGCGAAATCGAAATCCGGCGCGGTGATGGATTGGTCCGCGATCAGCGCGCGAATATCCGTATTCCAGCGCGCCCGCCCGACCTGCCGCTTATTCACATGCAAGCTCAATTCCGCGACATCAAAGGAAGGCCGGCCAGAGGCATATTCCACAATGATCTTCTGGCGATGCTGCTGTTCCGGCACCACTTCAATGCCGCAGCGAATGCCGGTCAGCTCCTCAAATTCCCTGTTCTGGCGTTGCAGCAACAAGCCGCGCGGCGATGTTTGCAACGTGACTTCAATGCGTTCGCCCGCGAAGCGCTTCCAATCGAAGCGGCTTTGCGCATTGGCTTGCCGCACAATTGCGGGCGTGCCGAGCAAGGCTGCGCCCGCGCCCAACGCCTGACGACGTGTGATCTGAATGGCCATGTTCCGAACCCTCTCCCATTATCCGGGCGGCTTCCGCGCCGCCCTGTTCCGGGTATGATCCTTCACGCAACCGCGACGCGCCGCAAGCGGATATTTACAGGGCCTCGCGCCGCAGGGCCTCCAATACCGCCGGATCGGTGATGGGGCTGGTATCCCAGGGCGGCGGCGGGGGCGGATCGAGCGTCTCAAATACCGTGGAGATTTCGATATTCCCGGCATCTGCTGGGCGAGGATAGGGGGTGGGGTCCGGCGCGCCCGGTATTTTGGGCCGACCAATGCCGATGAAAAAATCCTCAAGCCCCGCCGGGATCAGCAGCCAGAGGAATCGGAAGGGATGCGCGCCATCATTGATAAAGCCATGCCGGCTATGCGGTGGCGCCACCATGAAGCTGCCGGTCGGGATGCGCCGCACCACGCCATCCAGCCGCCCCAGTGCCTCCCCGGCCACCACCCAAAAAATCTCGGTCTGGGCCGGGTGGGCGTGTTCGCGGATTTTGCCAAGCGGCGGCAATTCCTGAAGCCCCGCCGAAAACCCCGCCGGCATGCCCGCCATGCGGGGGGAGGTCAGGACCTCAATCCAGCCATTGGCGGGTTGCGGCTGCCAATGCTGCGCCCCGCCGCCCGGCGGAATAAGAACGAAACCACCGGCGTCAGACATGGGTTGTCCCTTCAATGCAAGCGCGGGCGCTTCAGGAATTGCACCCGATCGGCGGAGGTGATGGTCACGTCCCGTCGCGCCTTGCCGCGGCTCACCTGCAAATGGACATGGCTGCCCGCCGGGCCAATCGCCCAAATGGCGCGCCAGAAATCGGCCAATTCGCCGACCTCAATCCCCTCCACGGTCACGATACGGTCGCCATTGCGTAACCCCGCCGCCTCAGCCGGGCCGCCAGGCGCCAAGGAGGCAACCGAAATCCCCTCCTCATCCTCGGTCGCGTAAAGCCCAAGCCAGGGGCGCGGCGGGCCGGGGCGCCGACCCTTTGTCAACAGATCATCCAGAACGGCAGTCAATTGATGGACGGGGATGACCATATTCAGGTCCAGCCGACGGCCTTCCTCCCCCTGCTGCAAAATCAGCGAACCGATACCCACCAGCTTGCCATCTGGGCCGAATACCCCTGCGCCGCCCCAGGAAGGATGGGCGGGGGCAACGAATAGCGCATCCTCCAGCAGATATTCCCAATACCCGGCGAAGGGTTGGCGCGCGACCAGCTTGCCCGAAACCGCATGGGCGCGCCCGCCGGCTGCCGCCATCACCGTAGCCGCACCAATCTTGAGGTTTTCGCTATCGCCAAGGGAAGCAGGTTTCAGCGGGATCTTGCCCAAAGCCTGCACCAGGGCGAAGCCGGTTTCCTGATCCACCGCCAAGGCATGGCCAGGCACGGCGCGGCCTTCGGCGGTGGTGATCCAAATGCTCTCAGCCTCGCTCACCAGATAGCCGACCGTCAGCACCAGCCCTTCGCCAATCAGCACGCCACTGCCTTCGCGTTCCGTGCCCAGCACCCGCGCGGTGAACGCATCCGGCGGCACCTGGCTGCGCAGGCCGACCATGGCGCGATAGGCCTGATCCAGATCGAAGCCATGCTCCGTCGGGTCGGGCTGCAAATGCTCAGGGATGTCCCAGTCGTCGTCGGCCATGATCTCTCGGGTCAATGCGTCAGTCTGTATACCACAGGCTTCGATGCAGGTCAGGTTACAGGGTTTGGCAGCGACGCCAAGGCCGGGCAGGATGGGACAGAATTGTATGGCATGCTGGAATGGGGGGAGAGTAAGATGCTTCCGCGCTGGGATTTTTGCGGTATCGACATGCTTTTGCGGTGTTGGCGGCTTCCGGGCGAAGGGCTGAAGCGCTGATCCATGCCTGAGCCCTTGCCCGAAGCCATCGCCGCCGGCCTTGCCGCCATGGGGCTGCTCAGGCCGGGGCAGCGCGCGCAGGGTGAGGCGCTGGCGGGCGGCGTTTCTTCTGATATCTGGCGCCTGACGCTACCCGATGGGCGGGATATCTGCGTCAAACGCGCACTGCCGAAGCTGAAGGTCGCCGCCGATTGGCGCGCGCCTGTGGTGCGCAATATCTATGAAGCGCGCTGGCTTTCAGAAGCGGATCGCGCGCTGCCCGGCGCGGTGCCGAAGCTACTCGGCCAGGATGAGGCGACGGGTTGCCTCGCCATGGCATTCCTTTCACCTGAGGACCATCCGGTCTGGAAGGCTCGGCTGCGTGATGGCCATGCGGATGCGGGTTTCGCCGCTGAAGTCGGGCGGCGCATTGCCGCCATCCATGCCCATGCCGCCCTGCATCCCGCGCTGGCTGAGGCTTTCCCGACAGATGAGATTTTCCACGCCATAAGGTTGGAACCTTATCTGCTGGCAACCGCCCGCGCGCATCCGGATTTGGCGAGCGTGTTGGAGGACATCGCGGCCATCACGGCGCGCAGCAAGCGCGCCCTGGTGCATGGCGATGTGAGCCCAAAAAACATCTTATGTGGCCCAGCGGGACCGGTGTTTCTGGATGCGGAATGCGCCTGGTGGGGCGACCCGGCCTTCGATCTCGCCTTTTGCCTCAATCATCTTTTGCTGAAATGCCTATGGGCGCCCAAGGCCAGCGCCGGTTTCATGGCCTGCTTCGAAGCCCTGGCGGGGTGTTTCCTGGCGGGCATCACCTGGGAGGCGCCGGATGCGCTTGAAGCCCGCGCGGCGCGGCTGCTGCCGGGGCTTTTCCTGGCACGGGTGGACGGTAAAAGCCCGGTCGAATACCTGACCGACGAACATGACAAAAACCGCGTGCGCCGCGTGGCGCGCGCCTTATTGACCAGGCCCGAGGATCGCTTGCTGGCGGTGCGCGCGGCCTGGGGGGAAGACATCGGCGCATGAGCAGCACCATCATCACCGCCATCCGAGGCCGTCGCGTTTGGGACAGTCGCGGGCGGCCAACCGTGGAGGCGGAAATCACTCTGGCGGGTGGTGCGACAGGCCGCGCCATCGCCCCCGCCGGCGCCAGTACCGGCAGCGGCGAAGCCTTGGACAAGCGCGATGGCGGCGCGGCCTTTGGCGGTTATGACGTGACAGGCGCGGTGGATGCGGTGAACCGTGAATTGGCCCCTGCCCTGCTGGGCATGGATGCGCGCGCGCAGGCGGCCTTGGATGCGCGGCTGATCGCGCGCGATGGCACGCCGCAGAAAACCCGGCTTGGCGCCAATGCCACACTCGCCGTTTCCATGGCGGCTGCCCATGCGGCGGCGGCGGCTTCGGGCCTGCCGCTCTGGCGCTATCTGGGCGGTGATGCGCCGGATGTTTTGCCTCTGCCGCAAATCCAAATCTTGGGTGGCGGCGCCCATGCCGGGCGGCGCGTGGATATCCAGGATTTCCTGGTGATGTGCCCGGCTGCGACCAGCTTTGCCGAGGCTTTGGATTGGACCGCGGAAGTCTATCGCGCCGCCGGCGCCATCATGAAGCAGCGCGGGCTATTGCAGGGTGTGGCCGATGAAGGCGGCTGGTGGCCGGCCTTCACCGCCAATGAACAGGCTTTGGAAACCCTTGTTGCCGCCATCGAAAAGGCTGGCTTCGCGCCGGGCCGGCAAGTGGCGATTGCGCTGGACATTGCAGCCACCGATTTCGGCAAGGGCGGACGGTATAAGCTTGGCTTGGAAGGGCGAGAGCTTGGCACGGATGAGATGATCCGCATGTTGCTCGGCTGGATCGCCGCCTATCCCATCGCCTCCATCGAAGACCCGCTGGCCGAGGATGACGCGGCGGGCTTCGCTGCCTTCACCCGCGAAGTGGGCGGGCGCATCCAGGTGGTGGGCGATGATTTCCTGGTGACGGATGCGGCGCGGGTGCGGCGCGCGGCAGCTATCGGCGCGGCCAATACCGTGCTGATCAAGCCAAACCAGCGCGGCACGCTGACGGAAACCAAAGCCGCCTGGGATGCGGCGCGTGACGTGGGCTTTGCCGGCATTGTCAGCGCCCGGTCTGGCGAGACCGAGGATGTCACCATTGTCCACCTGGCCATGGGCTGGGGCGTAGGCCAATTGAAGGTAGGGTCCTTCGCGCGGTCTGAACGCATGGCGAAATGGAATGAGGCGTTGCGCGTGGAAGAAAGCCTCGGTGCCCGAGCGCGTTTTGCCGGCGGCGCTTGCCTCGGGCGGTCCCGGCCATGAAGGTGCTGCTGCATTATGATGCGGGGCCGGGCCTGGCGGCACAGTTGGCCGCCCTGCCCGGCCTTGATCTGACTATTTGTGCGGAGGCCGATACGGCACTTTATGCCCGCCTGCTGCCGGAGATTGAGGTGATCTGGCACGTACTTCGCCCGATCACCGCCGCCGATATCGCCGCAGCGCCAAAGCTCCGCCTGATCCAGAAAATCGGCGTGGGGGTGAATACGATTGACCTGGAAGCCGCCCGCGCGCGCGGCATTGCGGTGTGCAATCTGCCAGGCACGAATAGCCGCGCGGTGGCGGAGATGGCGCTGCTGCTGATGCTAGGCGCGCTCCGCCGCATAGCCTATTTTGATGCCGAGACCCGCGCCGGGCGCGGCTGGTCCCAGCCCCCTGCCCTGCAGGATGGGCTGTTTGAATTGGGCGGGCGGACCGTGGGGCTGATCGGCTATGGCGCGGTGCCCCGCCTGCTCGCCCCCATCCTGCAGGCCATGGGGTGTAATATTTTGTACACAGCCCGCAGCCCGAAGGCCAAGGCAATCGGTGCCTTCCGCTCCTTCGAGTCGCTTTTGGCGGAAGCGGATGTGGTCTCCCTCCATATCCCGGAAACGCCTGAAACCCGCGGCTTGCTCAATGGGGCGGCACTGGCCCGCATGAAGCCAGGGGCGGTGCTGGTGAATACCGCGCGCGGCGGCCTGGTGGATCAGCCGGCCCTGGTGGCGGCGCTGCAATCGGGCCATTTGGCGGCGGCGGGGCTGGATGTTTTTGCTGCTGAGCCCGTGAACCCTGCCGACCCCTTGCTCAGCCTGCAGAATGTGGTGCTGGCGCCGCATGTCGCTTGGCTTTCCACGGGGACCTTTGCCCGGTCCTTCAGCATCGCAGCTGAAAATTGTCGGCGGATGGGCAATGGAGAAGCGCTTTTACACCGCGTAGCATAAGGAAACCGCTCCAGTTTTTTAGCGCAGGCAAGAAATCACCCGTCAGCAAAGAATCGCCCATAAGTTGAAAAAATCTTCTAAAATTCCCTTACGCATTGAAAATCTACGGAATTAGCGCTTTTTTTGGCGCAGCCCCCCCAAAATCTTTCCAAAGCCTCAATCCTTCTGGTAGCTTTCACGAATGTCCAAACCCCTCGCCGAACTTGACCGATTCCGATCGGATGCCTTTGAGCCCACGAATTTTCGTGATAGGGGCGCAACCGTCCCCTTCACAACGCCCCTCTTGCTCAATGCGCGCATTCGTAACGCCGCATCCGGACGCGGTTTTGAAATGGTGGTTGCCAATCCTTCCGGGGGCCGAGGCGCGCTGATATTGCCATGGTCCGCCATGGTAGAAATCTGTTCGCCGACACTTTTCGATCGGCATCTGTGGGAAAGTCTCGCCACAAGTAGCGATATCTCGCCTATCGGCATCAGGCAGGAGGCACAAAGACTGGCAACCTTAGGGCTTGCTGGACGGCAAGCTGCCATACGAGCAAAGGACGCTTTGCGCAGGGAACACGCAAGTCAGCAGATTGTCCGCGGCATGCTGCTTGAAAGCCTGATCGCCGCCACTGAAACAACAGACGAATCCTCAAGCCGCCCTGCTACGGAAGACGGCGCAGCTTTCATGAAACGCGCCAAACGCGCGGTGGCGCGCTCGGCTGCAACCGCGAAATTTGGACTGTCGGAATTCGCAGCTGATCTTGAAGCGCTCGCCGTGGCTTTGAGCGGCGCCCGCCCCAAAATGAAGGGCGAAGATGGAAGACTGCGGCAAATGATGACTGAGCTGAAAAGAGTAGCAGATGAGATTAGCGCTTGGATAGATAGTGAAGAGGAGGAAAGCGCGCATATCATGGCAGCGAAGTTTGTTGTGGCAACGGCGCGTCAGACCCTGGAATGCGGCGAATTGGCCTTGGCGAATACGGGTGCCCTGATCGCCGATCTCGGCAACCGTATACCAAAATGGCGTGCTGAAAGGGAGATCATTCTCGAAAGCGCACGCGGGCCCGATTGGGTATTGGATGGTTGGAAAACACCCATGGCGCTTTGGCAGGCGGCGGGCCCCAATCAGCGCCGCGCGGCCATATGGGAAATAGCCACGATCGCGCCGATACTGCCGCGCGAAGGGAAAATCTGGCTTGGCGAAAAAGCCGATTGGCGCGACACGCCGCGGCGCATCACGCAGGTTGTACGCGACAAATCGGATTGGCGTAGCGGCAATACGATGGAAATGGTGGCGCGCAACGAAAACCTGATCGGTCTTTCCATCGCTTTTGAAAACCGTATCTCGCCACTCGTGCTGCGGCGCGAAAAAATCACCATGTCACGCATGAGGGGTGCGGCTGCTGAAGGGCATCGCGACAACACCAACCCGAACATCAATCGCCCCAAAGATCATTCGCCCAATGGCGGCAAACACGACACAAATCCTAAGACCGGCAGCACCCAAAATCTAATCAACACCAACTCGTTGGGGGAGGTTATCGAAACGGCTTCGGAGCGGGCGCTTAGCAAGATTGTCGCATTGGTGGATCGTATCGGCAATGCCGAAATTCATGAACGGCTTCTTGGAACTTCCTTGCCGCGCCTGAAGCGCCTGCGCCCGCCTCGGCCCGCAAGCCTCATGCGCCTGCTATTCATTCCGCTTGAGGGCGCCTTGATGGACCCGTTGCAATGGCGTCGAACTGAAGGGCGAATACCCCGTTCTGCGCTTGGCCCGCTGCTGGGGGCCGTTACTGCCAAGCTTGGGCCGCAGATCGAAGCGGCAACGCTACAGCTCCGGAGCGCCACCCTTGGAGATGTCAAACTTATAGACGGCGTCGCTCGTCCATTATGGCAAGCAGCAGGCTTGGCGGTACCGCGATTGGTGCATGATGCCTCCTGGTCGCGGGTTGAAATTGGGCAGCCCGAATTTGAAGCCATCACGGGTCTTGCCGGCGCTCTATGGCTCCATGCTGGTCCGTTATGGGAAGGCATGCAGCAGGTTGTCGGGGAATGCTCTGCGGAAGCCCTTCGCGCTGCCTTGATCGGCCCCGCCAATGAAAACAATACCGTATTCGCCGCAGCAATGAATGGGCTTCTGCAGCGCGCCGCGCGACCTTCGATGTTCGTTTCCCTGTTGCAGGATCTGCCGGCCCCATCAATACCGGTTGTCGAGGATATTCTAAACAAATGGGCTGGCTCCACCCTGCCCGAGTTGCTGGAGGAGGATCTCGAGGCTGGCGCGCGCCTTGCCAGAGAGATCGGCATCGTCATCATTGCACTTGAGAAATTGCCGCGCATCGTAGCAAAAACCGACGCCAAGGAGCTTGTCGCGCATCGGCGCAACCTGGATCTATTCTGCCGTCACACCTATCGCGAAATTGTATCCGTGCATGTGATTCAGGCCCTGCTCGAATTGTCAGCAGATGATTTGGAAGGCATGGGTCAGATTGAAAGTATGGCCCGCACCGCGCGCATGCTGGAAGATACTGGCAGGCTTTTTGGTCCATCTACATCCTATGAGGAACTTCAGGACGAATTCCGCACCAGGATGGAAAATTGGCTGGAGCAGGAAACATCATCCGCCGCGACATCAATGGAAGTGGCACGCATCGGCGAAATCCTCATCGGGCAGAAAGTCGCCAAGAGGTTAGTGCCCCCCCCCCGCCGCCAAAGGCTCAGGAACCGGTGATGCCCCACCAAAGCTGCGCGACCCGTACAGAGGCAAAGGATTTTTTCTGTTTGCCGACGATTGAACCGCAAGCATCGCGGCGCCACGCCCGGTGAGCCCGCCTGTGCCCAAAGCCATGACGCGCGAAGAAGCGCAATCGGCGCGGGAAGATGTTGCCTCTTTCGCCGCACTTGGTGCGAGTGTTCCTTTCACGAGCCCGAGATTATTGGGGGCTCGGATCAGGCTCGAGCCAAGTGGGCGCGGCTTCGAACTTGTCCTGGTCAATCCGGCGCAGACCAAGGGCAGCTACGTAATGCCCTGGCGCGCCCTGCCTGATATAGGTTCGCCCAGCCTGTTCGATCTGCGGCTTTGGGAAATCCTCTCACAGTTGAAGGAAATCCATCCTGCAGCGATTCGCCATGAAGCACTGAAGGTCGCCAGCGAGGGCACTGCGGGGCGGGCGGTTGCCCATGCAGCGCGGCAGGCGCTTGCGGGTGAACAGCGCAATCAGGCAAAGCTCATGCGCCAGTTTCTTGCACAGCTTGCTGGTGGGGCGCCGGCGAGCCTGCAAGCCGAGCCAGAACCGAGCACCGCTGAGCCGCGCATTCAGACAGCGCAGCCACCAGCGCAATCCCACGATTCTGCGCTGATGGAATCGCTTCAATCGCTGGCAGAAACTCTCGCCTGCCTTGGTCCCTCCGGATCGGCCGAGAAAGCCCCCTTCATCCGCTTGAGGGAAGAAATCCTTGGCATGGGCGAGGCATTCAAGGCAGCTGCCGACAAGCAGGAGACTGGCGATGAGGCCCCCGTGCTACGCTTTCTTTCGGAAAATGCTGAGACTGTGCTGCATTATGTGGATCTTGCATGGGCTGAAACTGAAGCGCGCCTTGGCGATATGGTGGAGCTTTTATCCCGCCCCAGAATCAATGCGGCCAAAATCCTTGAAAGAGCACGGCGTGTTGAATGGCTTCTCGATGGCTGGCCGATATTGGTAGCGCTTTGGCATCGAACGCCGCATGATCTTCGCCACGTGATTGCCTGGGATATGGCAGCTTTGCTCCCCCCTCTCCCGCGTGAAGTGCATGGCTGGTTCACGGCTGAAAAGCCAAGGGAAGCACCACCAAGGCTGACGCGGGTGATTTCGCAAGGCACCGATTGGCGCTCCGGACGCAATATTGAAATCACGGCCCGCAATGAGGGCCTGATTGGCTTCACTCTCAATTATGAAAATCGCATGACTGGGGCCGGGCAACAGCCAGCCATGGGAAAAAGGCGCGTTCGAATCAACAAGTATTCGGGAGGCGGCACGAAAAGGCCAGCATTCGGCGACTTCCAGGATAGCGTAAGGAAGCAAGCCCCCGCTGATGGCGCCAATGTGGATGGATTGGCTGCCAATCTAAGCCATGCCAGTGACGAAAATCTGCTGCGCATCATGGCGATGATTGATCGCCTGCCGGATCGTTCGCGGCTTGATGCATTATTGACCGATGTTCGGCCTAGGTTGGCGCAGCTACGCCCGCCGCGTCCCCTTACCATGATGCGGCTGCTTTTCCTGCCGCTGTCAGGCGCCTTGGTGGATCAGGCCGCCTGGCGCCAGGATCCGGCCTCCATTCCAAGGGCCGCGTTAAGGCCAATTTTTACGCTGCTGCGTGATCTTCCACATGGTCCCCTGACAGAGGTAAAAACAGCGCCATCGCAAGCCCTATTCACGGATCTTGATCTTGTGGAAGGCTTAGGACGCCCAGTTTGGGCCTCCGCCGCGCGCCTATGCGAGCAAATTGCCCCAGGGTCCCGATGGGCAGATGCAGGCTTCACGCCCGAAGATTTTCGCACCATGACGCGCCTTGCCGCTGGTGTTTGGCGCCATGCTGGTCCCATTTGGGACGTACTCCGCCAGGGTGCGGCGCCTGTTTCAGCTGATGCACTGCGCTCCGCCCTGTCCGGGCCGGCGGGCGAAGGGCCTGATGTGTTTCGTGTGGCGTTCAGAACCTTGCTTTTGGCTTCAGGCAATGTCGCCAACTTCAGTGCACTCACCACGGGCATGCCGCCAGGTGTTTCAGAAATAGTCAATCAAGCCCTGGAAGAATGGATTGAAGCCGCGCTGCAAAAGCTTGCCGAACAGGAGTGGATCGAAGCAACCAACCGGGCTGAAGAGATTGGCAAGACCCTGGAAGCACTTGGCCTCACGCCCTATTTCCAAATTCCACGCAGGCGTCAGCAGCTATCCTCCTTTTTTTGGCGGCTTGAGGAGCAATGTAGGGAACTGCTCCACGAAATTACCGATGAGGAGATTCTGCCGGCGCTCACGCCAAGCGCCGAACCCTACTCAGATAGCCGTTTTCTCGCCCTCGAAATTCATGCGCGGGCAGCACGGCGCCTTGAAATGCTCGGCCGACATTTCGGCAATGATCCCGCCTATGGTGAAAACCAGCAGCGCCTGGCAGGAGCCTTTAGCGCTGCAGAAAAAGTAAAGTCGGGTTTGGGAATAACGGCGACCGATCTGGCCCGACTCCGTGAAATCCTGCTTGGCCGACAGGACGTTTCCTGAATGTTAACATTGCGGACGTGACATTGACATTTTGTGTTTTCATGATTTCCGGTCGGACACCCATCAGGCTCGCGTTGCGTAATTCTTAAGCATTTCATGCAAAAACGCCGGGTGTGTCGACATACCCTGCATATGACTTTCAACGTCTAAGCCCGAACCTCTACGAGCCGGCGACCTTCACCGAGCGTGGTGTGAATGTACCTTTCACAACACCCATTTTGCTTGGGGCGCGCGCGAGGCCTCAGCAAGAGCGAGAGGGCCTTGAGGTATTGATCCCAAATCCTTCAGGCGGAGATGGGGTCTATATCTTGCCATGGGCCTCCATCCCCGAAATCTGCACCCCAACGCTGCATGATCGCAGGCTTTGGCATTTACTGCGCAACGAGACCATTCTCACGCCGGCGGTCGTTCGGGAAGCAGCCGAAACTGCAGCACTTGAGGGTCATGCCGGGCGCGCGGCCATGATGGCGGTTAATCAGGCACGTCAGGCACGCGAAGACCGCGCCAAGCGTATCAATTTTGGATTATTGCTTGGCCTTATCAAACAAATGGAAGGGCCACACCCTGCTCGTCCGGCACCGGAAATGGATGACCCACGCCAAGTGGCCATGCGCGGCCAACGCGCAGTGATGGCCTGCGCGCAACATCTGCGCATGACTACCGAGGCCGTGGCCGCAGCACTTGAGGAATTGGCCAGGGCTTTCAACGGCTTTGGCATGCCTCAAGACAATGATTTGGCACCCTCACGCCGGGTGATTTGGGAGCTTCAATCCCTTGCAGACTCGATAGAAACATGGCGGAGCGACCTGCCGGCGCATCTGGATTCCGGATCAGCCACTTTGGTTGAGCAGTCGCTGCAGCTGACCCTTGAAGGGTCGCTCAAGGCGACCGAGCAATTTGACGCGCTGATTGGCGATACCCACGCGGCCATTCACGCATGGCATCGGGACAGGCCGGATATTCTTCAGGAATTGTCACGGCTTGATTGGCTGCTGGATGGATGGGACGCGATTCTCGGCATCTGGAATGCAGCCAATGCTTCTGAAAGGAGCGCCGCCATGATGGAAATGGCGATGCTCGCGCCAATCCTGCCGAAGGAGTCCATTGGATGGCTCGGTCTCGCGCCTGACATGGCGCAGGAAAGACGAAAGCTCAGAATCGTCCGCCAATTTGAGGATTGGCGGAGCGGGCGCGTAATTGACATGATTGCACGCAATGAAAACCTGGCCTTTAGCGCTGGCAAGTCACGCGGCAAACCCGTCATCATCAAGAAAGCGGGCGTCGCCCGCCCGGCAAACAACAATTCAATAAGTGGTCTCAGGCAGGCGGCGGACAAGGTGAGTGGCAGCGGGGGAAAGGATACAGGGCGGGGCAGGAACCAATTCGCTGAAACACGTCACTTGATTCACGCCTTGGCGTCCGCGTCGGATATGGCCCTGGCGCAGGTCATCGAAATTCTTGATCGTCTGCCCGATCGTTCCGAAGCTGATCGCCTGCTTGATGCGGCGCGCCCCAGGCTTAGACAGATCAGGCCATCGCGCAGCCTGCAGTTTACCCGCCTGCTGTTTCTGCCTCTCGACGGGGCCATCTCAGATAATCGGGATTGGCAAAAGGGCGATGCTAGGCTGCCGCGAATCGCGCTGCCCGCCATAGCCGAGGCTTTGCGCCTGGCCATGGGCGCTGAGGCAGAACAGCTTGAAGCTTCCTTTAATGGAAAATCCTTTCATGACATCGCTGCGGTTGATCGTGCCGGCCGAATCCTCTGGGGGGCAGCCGCGCGGCTCGCGCCAGACCTCAGGCCAGGTCCCCGCTGGGAGCGCACTGGCCTGCGCGGCGATGACTTCGTGCCTTTGGTCCAACTTGCTGCCGGCATTTGGCAGCATGCCGGCCCGCTTTGGGCAGCCCTCCAGCTTGCCGGCTGGGGGCCGCCGGATGAAGCGGTGCGCGCGGCGCTTTCCCCCATGGCCGGCGAAAATTCGCCCGCCTTCGGCATGGCGCTGGCGACCTTGATGCAAAAGGCAACAAGCCCGGGCCAGGTCGCCAGGGAAGCGGCCAGATTATCCGACAAAGCGGGCATTATCGCCGATGCGGCCGTGGATGATTGGCTGGAAAGGGCACGGGTTCATTTACCGAGCGAGGATCTCATCACCGCCGCCGCCTTTGCCGAATCCTTCGGAAGAGCCTTCCAGGATCTGGAAAACGCGCCTGCCACACGCAACCCGCGCCGCGCCGCGCGCCTTGTGCAGTTGCGCCAGGAAGCTGAGGTGACCTGCCGCCTCGCTTATGAAGAAGGGCTTGAAACCCACATCCTCCGCCAATTGCCGGCCTTCTGCACCTCAGCCACGCCGGAAGCCATCCTGGCTATGGAAGCCCAAGCACGTGCCTTACGGCGCATTGAGAGTATCGGCCGACGCCACGGTCTTGATCACGGCTATAATGGCGCCGCGGCGCGTATCTCTGCGGCGCTTGGGGCAGCGCAAGGCGCGCTGGAGCCGAGCGGAATGACGAGATTGGACCTTGCGCGTTTGGCAGAAATTTTGTTGGGACCGGAAGCAGGCCTCGGCTTTCTTGCATGAGCCCCCCGAAGGACTGGGACATTTTGTGCAAAGGCCCTTGGAGAAATGATGAAGATGCCCTAACGTTGCAGTGGTTGTGTTTCACGACCATGAAACGAATGGCAGTAACGATAATCCAGGATCATGTCAGGAAGCGGCAATTCCCCCCCCTCAGTCCCGGGACGGCAGAGTAAAGGCGATCCGGCTGGCTTTGCGGAACGCGGGGTTGTCGTAGCGTTCACTACACCGCAATTGTTCGGTGCCTGCGTCAGCCGCGCCCTCCCGGGTGCTCAGCCCCATGTGACTCTGAGCTGCCTTGCGGGAGAGTCGGGGCCAATGACCTTGTCGGAGGCGCAATTCCTACGTACGCCCTGGCTTACGGCGCATGACAAAGAGCTCTGGAAAAAACTCCAAGCCATACCCGAAATTTCCCCGGACAGGCTGCGGGAGGCAATGATCAGCGTTGCCCTTGAAGGGTGGCGGGGCCGGGCTGCCATGGCTTGGGCAGACGAACAAAAGGCGGCTGATTCCAATGCGCGGCGCCGCATGTTCTTTCTGCTGCTGACTGACTTGATTCGTCGCACCGAATTGCACGCCGAGGCAAAGGTGCCCCCGGAACAGGAAAGTCTGCTTTACCTGCGTCCACGTATCGGCAAGGCAGTGGCGCGCATCGCCAAGCGCTTTTCCATGACTGTTGAGGCGGTTGAGGCGGCGTTGGAGGCCTTGGCCAGCGTTTTAATGCCTCTCTGCAAGCGAAACGATTCTGTGACCGGCCACAACCGAAGAGCAGTGGCCGACCTGCAATCCTTTATTACCGAGCTTGAGCAGTGGCTCGCCCCTCGCCGCAACAGCGCGCGTGGGTTTCGGGCAGAATTCCTGTTACGTAAGGCAAAGCTTTCCCTAATCTGCGCTCAGGCGGCGATGAGCGAACTTGATCTGGTGATCGAGGATACCACGATCCTTCTGCGTGCATGGCAGCGCGATCAGGCAGCGGTTCTGCGGCGCGTCACCCGCCCACAATGGTTGCTTGATGGTTGGGATATCATCATCGCCTTATGGCGACAATCGGAACCCTCTGATCGGGAAGCCTGCTTTTGGGAAATGAGTGATTTGGTGCCGAGCCTGCCGAAGGAAGTGGAAGGTTGGAGCGGTTTTCCTGATGGTGCATCGAAGATTCGCCAGGAAGAGGCTGCCGGCCCCAGGAGTATGGACTGGCGGCGCCTTCGCCCCTTGGAATTCATCGCCCGGAACGAGACGCTCCTGACTGGTAAGCATGACGCATCCCTTGCCGCTGAAGCCAAGAAGCTACGTGAAGCCGATCTGGTGCAGTCCAGGCACTCCCTCACCCAAGCTGGTCATGACGGCAATGATGGTGCGGACGCGCTTTCGCGCATTTCCCAGCGGACCTCCCTTGCTACCGATTCGGTATTGCGACAGGTCGTTGCGATTCTGGAAGCCGTACCTGCGCGCGCCATGCTTGATCCGATCATCGAAGCCGCACGCCCCAGGTTGAAGCTCCTGAGGCCACCACGCCCTGTCACTTTCACGCGTATACTGTTCTTACCCTTTGATGGCGCGGTGGTGCCTATGAATGAATGGCGCGCTGGTAGCGCGAAGTTACCGCGCCCCGCCCTGCAGCCGATTGCAGATGCACTCCGAGAAGTGCTGGGACCGGAGGTACAGCAGATTTCGGCCAAACTCGGCGGTCGCAATTTCTTTGATGTCTTGCAGGTTGACTCAGAAGGCCGCGCCCTTTGGGCCGAAGCCGCACGTGTTTCGGCGACCCTGTCATTCCCCCAAGGCTTGCCGAGTATCGGGCTTGATGCGGCAGCAACCAGGCAATTGCTTGATCTGGTGGCCAGCATTTGGCGGCACGCGGATGGGATTTGGGAAGCGAAGCTGGCCTCCTTCTCCGGACCGTCTCCAGAATTGGTCATGGCCGCGCTCAAGGGACCCGCGGAGGAGGGGCAAGCCGCGTTCAGCTTGGCTGTGGCAAGCCTACTAGACCGCGCGCAGAGCCCCAGTTCGGTACTGTCAACTGCGACTCGGATCTCGGGGGTCGCTGTCAGCATTATCGATGAAACTCTTCAGGCATTGCAACGAAACCCCTTGCCGACCCTACCCTCCGAAGACCCCGTGCGCGCGGCGCAAATCGCCGAGGAATATGTCGCCCTGCTAAGCGAATTCGAAATCGCATCCCGTGGACGCATCAAGGATCAGCAGAAAATCTTTGCTCCGCTGCTAGATAACATCGGTTCAGTAATCAAGGAGGCCACTCAACAGATCATCAATCGACAATTTCTGCCTGCTCTGCATGAGCCGAATGCCAAGCGCCGTGCTGCCGTTGTCCTCAATATTGAAATTTTAGCCCGGGCGCTGAGGCGCCTGGAGGAGGCCGGTCGCCGTGCCGGACGCTTTCAAGCGTTCGACAATCTGCAGATTAGTCATTCCGCAAAGATCAAAGCCATCCTCAACGCGCTTGATGGCGGGGGGTTGCAACGCCATGACATCATGAGGTTTGCCGAAATCCTGCTTGGCACCGAAAAGGCAATGGCCCTGGCGGCACCCCCGGCCAAACCTGCGCCGCAGCGGTAAGGCTCCATGGGCTGATCCATTGGGTTGGGGGTTCCCTCCTGCCCGGCTCTGGGTCATGATCCTTTACCTTACAACTGCCTATCCCAGGAATGCGCCATGGCTCTCCGCTGCGATATGATCATCCGCGATGCGACCATCATTGATGGTACAGGTGCCGCAAGCCGGCGGGGTGATATTGGTGTATCAGGTGATCGGATTGTCGCGGTGGGTGATCTGGGCGGCGCCAGCGCGGACCGGGAAGTGATCGCGGGCGGGAAAGCGGTGGCCCCTGGCTTCATTGACAGTCACACGCATGATGACCGCGCCGTGCTGTGTGGGCCCGCCTGCATGACCTGCAAGATCAGCCAGGGTGTGACAACTGTGGTGGTCGGCAATTGCGGTGTCAGCCTTTCGCCCGCGCGTTTCACCAAGCGCCCACCGCCGCCGCTTGACCTGATTGGCGAAGATGGCTGGTGGCGCTTCGATAGTTTCGGCGATTACGCGCATGAGCTGAAAAAACAGGGCTCGGAAGTGAATACCTATGCGCTGGTCGGCCACCAGACCATGCGCGTGGAAGCCATGGATGGCGATGTGATGCGCGTTGCCAATGATGGCGAGATTGAACGCATGCGGCTGCGCGTGAAGCAATCCTTGGCCGAAGGTGCATCGGGTTTTTCGACGGGGCTATACTATCCGCTGAATATGCATGCGACGACCGAGGAAGTGATCGCGGTTGCAGAACCTTTGCGCGCCTATGGCGGCATTTACGTGACGCATATGCGTGATGAGGCGGATCGCGTTTGCGCTTCCATCGAAGAAACGCTGAAGATCGGTGATCGTGTCGGCTGCCCGGTTTGGATCAGCCATCACAAATGTTCGATGCCGGAGAATTACGGGCGGTCCAATCAGACGCTGGCGCTGATTGATGCCTATGCGCAAAGCCAGGAAGTCTGCTTTGACGTCTATCCCTATCCGGCGGGGTCCACCGTGCTGATGCCCGACCGGCTGCGCGATGATGTGAAGGTGATGATCACCTGGTCCATCCCGCATCCTGAAATGGCGGGCAAGTATCTGTCGGACATTGCGCGCGGTTGGAATACGGATATCCGCATGGCCGCCGAACGCCTGCTGCCGGCGGGCCAGATCACCTTCCAGATGGATGAAGCCGATGTGCGCCGCATCATGGCGCATCCCATGTCGGTGATTGGCTCAGACGGCATTCCGCATGATGCGCATCCGCATCCGCGGCTTTGGGGCACCTTCCCGCGCGTGCTGGGGCTTTATGCGCGCGAATTGCGGCTGTTCAGCCTGGAGACTGCGGTCCACAAAATGACCGGTCGCCCGGCGGCAATTTTTGGCATGGTGGATCGCGGCGTGATCCGTGAAGGTGCCTATGCGGATTTGGTGATGTTCGACCCCGATACGGTGATTGACCGCGCCACTTTTGAGAACCCTAAGCAGGAAAGCGCGGGGATTGAGGAAGTCTGGGCCAATGGTGTTTCCACCTTTGTCGCGGGCAAGGGTGCGACGGGCGAAAAGCCGGGCCGCCTGGTCACGCGTGGGCGGGCCTGATCAGTTCCAGCGCCAGCGCCAATCAGCCCAGGCCACCACCAAGCCCGCGAGTGACAGCACCAGCCCCGCCGCAAATACAGCGGCGTGGCTTTCATCAGTGGCACGGAAAAGCGCCGCCAGGGCAAAACCCGCCAAGGCCTGCGCCACGGCAAAGCCTGCCGTTACGCGCACCCAAATCACGCCGGCAAGCGCGCCGGCCCTTTCGCGTGCTGCCGCCAAGGCAACGGTGGTGATGCCAAGCGCGGCAAGGCCCGAAACCAGGCCAAGCGGCACCAGCACCCAAAGCGCCTGAGGCAGGGCCAGCGCCAGCGCCGCGCTTTGGATGATCATCCAAAGGAAAATGGCGAAACGCCCACCCCAGCGGTCCACTGCCCTGCCCCCCAGAAGCGCGCCGCTGATGCAGCCCAGACCAAACAACACCCACATGCCGGCACCAAGTTCAACCCCAAGCCCCCTGCCCCGCGCCGCAAGGTCAGAAAGGTAGAGCATTGGCGGCACCAGCCCGGCACCTGACAGCGCATAGGCGATGATGATCCCATAGGCCGGCGGGGCGCGGCCTTCCGGGGCGGTTTCCGCCGCAGGCGGGCGCGGCCAATGCGGGCGCATGGCCATCCAAAGCACCATCGCAACAGCGGCCAGGCCAAGCCAGGCGAGCGCCACGCCACCTTGCAGCAGGACCGGCACCAGCACGGCGCCAAGCGTGATGCCGCCGCCGACACCAAACAGCACCATGCCCCCGGCGCGGCCCCTGCGTTCCGGTGGTGTCACCGCCTGCACCGAAGGCCCGGCAAGGCCCATCAACATGCCTCCCGAAATCCCCGCCAGGCAGCGCCAAAAGCCGAGCCAAGCCAGCCCCCCATGCCAAGAACAGGCGGCGAAAGCGAGCACCGCGAACGCCATGCCCATATCCAGCGCGCGCGGCACGGAAACCCGCCGCGCCAGCGCCCGCACGCCACCGACGCCAATCAGATAGCCTGTGAGATTAAGCGCGCCGAGCAAGCCCGCTTCCGCGCCATCCACCCAACCCGCCGCCACCATCGCCGGAAACAGCGGCACATAGGCAAAGCGCGCAAGCCCGATCCCGGTGCAGGTTGCCGCCGTGCCGGAAAGCGCGGTGAGAGTCGCGGCTTTCATCCCTCCACTTCAGGGCGCCGCGCCATCCACCCCGCTGCCCCTTCATAAGCCTGCGCGATCCTGAAAAGCATGGCTTCCCCGTAACTCCGCCCGATCAATTGCAAGCCCAAGGGCAGGCCGGAAGCGCCAAAGCCGCAAGGCAGCGCCAGTGCCGGATGGCCGGTGGCGTTGAAAGGGCCGGTGATGGGGTGGGATTTGCGGAACGGCCCTTCATCCACATCCACCACGCGCGGCGCGGCGCTGGGATTGCCCGCGCAAAGTATCGCGTCACAGCCGGCCAGCACAGCATCCACTTCCCGCGTGATAATGCGGCGCAGGCGCTGCGCCTGGACATATTCACCGCCCGTGACGAAAGCGCCCATCATCAGGCGTTCGCGCGTGACGCGGCCATAATCCTGCGGGCGGGTGCGGAGCCACTCACCATGAATGGCGAAACCTTCCGCGATCAGAATGGTTTGGATGCAGGCATCCATGCGCCGCTTGCTGGGCAGCACGACATCAACAATCGTCGCCCCCAGCGCGCGCCATTTCTCGGCCGCCGCATCCACGGCTGCCATCATTTCCGCATCCACGCCCGCTTCAATATCGTAAGCGCGCGCCCGCCCGATGGTCAGCCCTGCCACACCTTTGCGCAAATCCATGCTGTAATCAGGCACGGCTTCATGCGCCGAACCCGGATCGCCCGGATCATGCCCGGCCAGCGCCTGCATCGCCAGCGCGCAATCTTCCACCGTACGTGTCAGCGGCCCGGCATGATCCAACGTGAAGGATAGTGGCACCACACCGCGTCGGCTGATCACGCCATAGGTCGGCTTCAGTCCGACAATGCCGCAAAACGTGGCAGGCAGGCGGATGGACCCCGCCGTATCGCTGCCCATGGCAAGCCCCACCATGCCAGACGCAACCGCAACGCCGGAACCGCTGCTTGACCCGCCGGCGAAATGCGCGGCGTTCCAAGGGTTCTTCGCATTGGAGAAGGGCAGCGCATCAGTCGGCCCGCCGCGCGCAAATTCATGCGTGGAAAGCTTGCCGAGCAACACCATCCCCGCCGCTTCCAGCCTGGCGGTGGTGGCAGCGTCTTCGCGCGGCACATTATCAATCAGCAGCTTGGAATGCGCCGTGGTGCGCACCCCCGCTACATCATAGATATCCTTGAGCGCATAAGGAATGCCATGCAAAGGCCCACGCCTTTTGCCGGCCTTGATCTCAGCCTCGGCGGCTGCCGCCACGCGGCGCGCGCGATCCGCCGTGACGGTGATGAAGGCGTTCAGCTTGGGATCAAGTGCTGCGATGCGCGCGAGTGCGGCTTCCGTCAGCGCAACCGGGGAAAGCGTGCCAGCGGCAATGCCAGCCGAGGCTTCCGCAAGCGAAGGGACAGGCGCGCTCATTTAGAGCCGCCCCGCCGCGTCATGACGCGGCGCACCGCCTCCAGAATTTTGTTTGATCGCATGTTCCGAGTCGCCAAGCAATTCCGCTCGGCTTGAAAATGCTCTGGGCCCCGCCGGTTGTGTCAGCGCGAAAGCGGGTTCGGTTGCCAGCGGCATGGGTTCATTCAGCAGCTTCCGCATTTCCAACCAGGCGCGAAAGCCTTCCATCATCGCGGCACGCCGTTCTGGTAGCACAATAATGCCGGCACGCGCCAGCGCCATATCGAATTCAGCTTCGGGATCGGGTTCAGGCACGGCGCTCTCCCAAGACGGGCTTCAGTGCGTTGAAGCGTCCCCCGGCCCATGCCAAGCGTCAAGCATGAAAAAGGGCGCCGGCCTGCGACCGGCGCCCCCGTAAAATCCCTGGAACGCTGCCTCAGCCGAGGTCGAAGCGATCCAGCATCATCACCTTGTTCCAGGCAGCCACGAAATCCTTCACGAATTTCGCCTGATTGTCGTCCTGGGCATAAACTTCGGAAAGGGCGCGCAATTCGCTATTGGAACCGAATACCAAATCCACACGCGTCGCGGTCCATTTCACATTGCCGGTGGTGCGGTCACGGCCTTCGAAGATATCGGCGGAATCAGACACTGGCTTCCAGACCGCGCCCATATCCAGCACATTGACGAAGAAATCATTCGTCAATTGGCCCGGACGTTTGGTGAAGACGCCATGCTGCGCCTGGCCGACATTGGCATTCAGCGCGCGCATGCCGCCCACCAGCACGGTCATTTCCGGTGCGGTCAGCGTCAGCAGCTGCGCCTTATCCACCAGCTGTTCTTCCGCCTTCACCGTATAGGCAAGCTTACGGTAATTGCGGAAACCATCGGCTTCCGGCACAAGCACCGAGAAGCTTTCCGCATCAGTCTGCGCGGCAGTGGCATCCGTGCGGCCCGGGGTGAAGGGCACTGCGACGTCATGGCCGGCAGCCTTGGCCGCCGCTTCAATGGCAGCGCAACCACCCAGCACGATCAGGTCCGCCAAGGACACTTGCTTGCCGCCAGCAGCCGAAGCGTTGAAGGCCTTCTGCACGCCTTCCAGCGCCGCAAGTACCTTCGCGAGTTGCCCCGGCTGATTGGCTTCCCAATCCTTCTGCGGTGCTAGGCGAATACGCGCACCATTGGCGCCACCGCGACGATCCGAACCACGATAGGTGGAAGCGGAAGCCCAAGCGGTTGCCACCAATTCGGAAACCGCCAAGCCAGTCGCCAGGATTTGCGCCTTGAGTGCCGCAATGTCAGCGGCGTCCACCAGCTTATGCGCAACCGCCGGCACCGGGTCCTGCCAAATCAGCTCTTCCTTCGGCACATCCGTGCCAAGGTAGCGGACCTTCGGCCCCATATCGCGATGCGTCAGCTTGAACCAGGCGCGCGCAAAGGCATCGGCGAATTGATCCGGGTTCGCCAGGAAGCGGCGTGAAATCGGGCCATAAGCCGGGTCGAGCTTCATCGCCATATCGGCAGTGGTCATGATCGGCGCATGGCGCTTGGTGGGATCATGCGCATCCGGCACGGCATCAGCGAGCGCGCCATTGGCAGGAATCCACTGATTGGCACCAGCCGGGGATTTGGTCAGCACCCAATCATGGTTCATCAGGTTTTCGAAATAGTTATTGTCCCACTTGGTCGGGTTGGTGGTCCAAGCGCCTTCAATGCCGCTGGTGATCGCATCGCCACCCATGCCGGTGCCGAAGCTGTTCTTCCAGCCAAAGCCCATCTGTTCCAGCGGTGCGGCTTCGGGTTCCGGGCCCACATTGCTCGCGGGGCCGGCGCCATGGCACTTACCGAAGGTATGGCCGCCGGCGACCAGCGCCACGGTTTCTTCGTCATTCATCGCCATACGCGCAAAAGTTTCGCGAATATCGCGGCCAGAGGCGAGCGGGTCCGGCTTGCCATTCGGGCCTTCGGGGTTGACGTAAATCAGGCCCATCTGCACGGCGGCCAGCGGGTTTTCCAGAATGCGGTCACCCGTATAGCGCTTATCGTCCAGCCAGGTTTCTTCCGTGCCCCAATAGATATCCTGTTCCGGTTCCCAGATATCCACGCGCCCACCGCCAAAGCCGAAGGGCTTCAGGCCCATGGATTCAATGGCGCAATTGCCGGCCAGGATGAACAAATCGGCCCAGGAAATCTTGTTGCCGTATTTCTGCTTCACCGGCCACAGAAGGCGGCGCGCCTTGTCCAGATTGCCGTTATCAGGCCAGGAGTTTTCCGGCGCGAAACGATGCGCACCCGTGGAAGCGCCGCCACGGCCATCGGCGGTGCGATAGGTGCCGGCAGCATGCCAGGCCATACGCACAAAGAACGGCCCATAATGCCCGTAATCCGCCGGCCACCAGGGCTGAGACACCGTCATCAGCGCAAAAATGTCATTCTTCAGCGCTTGCAGGTCGAGCTTCTTGAACGCCTCAGCATAGCTGAAGCCCGCATCCATCGGGTTGGATTTGGCGGATTGCTGGCTGAGGATGCGCAGATTCAGCTGATTGGGCCACCAATCATTATTGGCCCGCGTGCTGAACCGCGCCGCGGTTGGCTTGCCATGCATCACCGGGCATTTGCCCATGCTTTGGTTCGTGTCCATGTCTCTCTCCGCTACTGGCTATGATCGGGGGCGAAAGCCGCCCCAAGGATATGGCGCCGGAGGCGGCCCTTCACAGACCCCTCTGGCACTCTGCCGGACTGACTAAGCCAGCCCCGGCAAGCTGTCCAACTCATAATTTTGAAGTTTTTAATTCATCCGCTGGATGATCCCTCAACTGAGCGTCTGGCCGCCATCCACCACAATGGTCTGCCCCGTGATCCAGCCCGCCAAGGGGGATGCCAGGAACAGCGCCGCATTGGCGACTTCTTCCGGTGTGCCGTAGCGGCCGAAGGGGATGCTCGCCAGAATGCGCCCGTAAAGCGTGGGGTCGGTGGTCTTGCGTTCTTCCCACATGCCGCCCGGAAATTCGATCGAGCCAGGCGCAATCGCATTCACGCGAATGCCATCCTTGGCCAGGCCCGCTGCCTGCGATGCCGTGTAATTGATCACCAGCGCCTTCACCGCCGCATAGGCCGGCGTGCGCACCGAAGGCCCAAGGCCGGAGATGGAGGTGGTATTCACAATGCACCCCTTGGCCGCGCGCAGAAATGGCAGCGCAGCGCGGGAGGCACGCACCGTCGCCATCACATCCACATCAAGGCTTTTCTGCCAGCCTTCTTCCGTATCGGCCATGCCAAAGCCCGAGGCGTTGTTAACCAACACATCCACGCCCCCAAGCGCGGCGGCGGCAGCTTCCACCCAGGCTTCGATTTGCGCCTGATTGGCCAGGTCCGCCGGTAGCGCATGGGCTTTGACGCCATGGGCAGCGATCTCGGCCCGCGTTGCTTCAAGCCCTGCGGCGCCGCGCGCGCAGATGGAAACCGCGGCCCCGCCGGCGGCGAAGCCAAGCGCGATGGAACGCCCAATGCCGCGGCTGCCGCCCGCGACCAAAACCTTCTTGCCGGTGAAATTGAATGTCATGGGGTCTTTCTCTCCTGATCTGGCGCCATTCTCAGGGGTTCGTGCCGCCGCGCCAAGGGGGCAATTGCGCGCACCCGGCAAATGGCGGATTTAACGGCGGTTGGCTTCAGGATGTGATTGCTTGGTTCAGGCGCTGTTCATTCACCAGAATTTCCCCGGCCAATACCGCCATTTGGCGCCGGTGATCGCCGCGCGTCCTGGCGCGCGAGTGATTGGCCTGGGGGAACGGGAGAATATCTCGCTGCCCGGTGTCACCCATATCCGCTACCCGGAACCGCAAGGCGCCGGGGACAAGACGCATCATTATCTACGCGGCATGGAGGCCGCCGTTCGCCGCGCCCAGAATGTCGCGCGGGCCTTGGTTGATCTGCGGAGCAAAGGCTTCCGCCCCGATATCATCTGCTGCCATCCGGGCTGGGGGGAAGGCATGTTCCTGCCCGATATCTTCCCCAATGCGAAATTGCTGCATTACTGCGAATTCCACTTCACCAACTCGGGCGGCGATGTTGGTTTCAACCTAGCGCATAAGGTGGAATTGGATGAGGCGGCGCGCACCAGGCTTTTGAACCTGCCACAAACCCCGGCGTTGGAGGCGATGGATTGGGGCGTCAGCCCCACGCATTACCAGCGCAGCCGCTATCCCGAAGTTTTCCGGCACAAGATTTCCGTGGTGCATGAAGGGGTGAATAGCGAAGTGGCGACCCCCATGGGCGCGCATCATGTGAAACTGCCCAATGGCCGCGTGATCAAGCGCGGTGATGAGGTGATCACCTTCGTCTCCCGCAATCTGGAACCCTATCGCGGCTTTGATGTTTTCATGCGCGCTTTGCCGGAAATCCTGGCGCGCCGACCGCAAGCGCAAGTGGTGCTGGTGGGGGGAGAGGCGCGCGGCTATGGCCCGAAACCGGCGGATGGGCGTTCCTGGCGCGAACATTTGCTGGAAGAATTGGGCGACAAGCTGGATTTGACCCGGCTGCACTTCACCGGGCGCATTCCGCATCCTGCCTTACTTGCGCTATTTCGCATCACGCGCGCGCATGTCTATCTGACTTATCCCTATGTGCTGTCCTGGTCCATGATCGAAGCCATGGGATGCGAGGCTTTGGTGATTGGCTCAGCGACACCGCCGGTGCAGGAAGTGATCGAACATGGTGTGAATGGCCTGCTGGTGCCGTTTTATGACACCGGCGCCCTGGCCGAGACCGTGGTGGACGCGCTGGCGCACCCGGATCGCTATGAGCCGATCCGCAAGGCCGCGCGGCGGACCTTGCTTGAACGTTATGATCTGCAATCCATCTGCCTGCCGCAACAGATCAAACTGTTTGATGCGGTGCTGGAAGGCAGGGCTGGGGATAGTGTGATCCCCAGCGCGCGTTAGGCTTACCTCGCCAACGCCGCCTTGAGCGAATCCAGCACATCATCCATGGCGCGCTGATAGCCAGGCCCATCCAGATAGCCATCCATCGCGCCTGTGCGCTCCAAGAATGTTTTCCAGGCCGGCGCCTGCATTCCCTGGCGGAAGCGATCATGCAGGCTGGTGTAAATCTCATCCGGCAAGCCAGCCGGCGCATTCAGCCCCTTCATGTTTTCGATCACCACATCAAAGCCCAACTCGCGGAGCGTGGGCACATCAGGGTAGCCCGGAATACGCGCCGCTGAGGCCACCGCCAGCGGGCGGATTTCGCCAGCATTGGCGAGGCCGGCCATTTCTTCCGGGGCGAGTACCGCCAATTCCACCGTATTCGCCATCAGCGCCTGCAAACTCGGCGCGCCGCCGGTGAAGGGCACATGCAGCAATTCGATACTCGCCGCCCGCGACAGCAACACAAACACCGCATGATAAATCGAACCCTGGCCGGATGAGGCATGCGGAATGGCGCCAGGTGCACGCTTGGCAGCTTCAATCACGCTCTGCAAATCAGCGAAACGCCCGCCGCGCCGCGCGACAATCAGCAGCGGCTGGCGGGTGATGCGAATAATGGCGCGGAAGGATTTCTTGGGGTCATAAGGGAGGTCTCGAAAGGCTGGCAGGGCGATGCTCTCACTGCCGCCACCGACCAGCAGATTAAGCCCATCCGGCGCCATGCCCGCCACTTGCTGCGCGGCAATGGCCCCGCCCGCGCCGGGGCGGTTCATCACCACAATCGGGGTTGGGAAAAAGCGCGAAGAAGCCTCGGCAATCGCGCGCGCCGCCAAATCCGCGCCGCCGCCTGGCGCGAAGCCGACAATCAATTGAATAGGCCGCGATGGTTCCCAAGCCTGCGCCGGCGTAGCGCTGCCCAAAGCGGCAAAGCCGGCTGCGCCAGTGATGATGTGTCTGCGAGATAGCATGTTGGTTTCTCCCCCGTTTTAGCTTGCGTTGACTCTACCTCTTCGGCAAGCTTGGTGTCATGCTTGGGTCACAGACATCCAAACCGAGTTGGTGGGCGATATTTCTTGGCCGGTCACCACCCATGCCGCCCATACCGCCCGGCGGATGGACGCCGGAGAGCGTTCGCGATTTCTGGCGGCAGAGAATTGCGACGTCACCGCAGGATGCGCCTCTATCGCATGCAGCATTGGCGGATTTACTCAGGTCGCGCGATACGTTTCAGAACTGGGTTTGGTGGGACAAGGGCACGATTGCGCATGAGCCCCTCGGACCAGAAGCAAGTTTTGTGAAGCGTATCCGTGATGCCCCGAGCCTCATTTTTATTCTATTTTTCTTGGTATCTTGGCCGGTTTTCTATTTTGCCTCTTTTTTGCGTAACCTTTATTCGATGATATTTATTTTGCCCGATACTCTGTGTGTTGCGGAACGATCCTTGTTTGCGCAGCGCCCTTTTCGCTGTGACGCCTTCATATCAGCGATAGATCTAGCGTTTGTTTCGTCTTTGGTTGTCCTGATTTTCGTGACTATACATTTTCTTCGCCGGGGGGGCGCAACGACCCTCGTCGACCATCAGAGAACGAAAAAATATATACAGAATGGAGGGATCGGTTTCCCCTTCGTGTTCTTGGCGATTTTGTTGATACCTCTCTCCTGGGGATTGAATGAATTTCAGATTGGTCGGCGCTTGATTCATCCAATTATTGTGCCGGGACTCGCTTTTTTGCCTGGTCTTTGGGCTTGGTCACTCTTTGTGATTTGGCACTGCGTTAAGGCAGGCTACGTCATGATTTTCTTCTACATAACCGGCCGCTTTCCATCATGGTTGGATGATCTCTCGCCGTGAAGTGAACGCAGCCACTACACCTGCTGGTGCCAGCCACATCCCCGCAACGCGCCTTCCATATGCGCCGGCGGAGGCGCCTCCGCCTGCAAAGGCGGCTCCAACGGCAAAGCAATCGCGCGCGCCAGCAAATGCAACCCGCCCGCCCCTCCGGCGCCGTAAAGCGCATCACCCAAAATCGGCCAGCCCAAAGCCGCGCAATGCACGCGCAATTGATGCGTCCGCCCGGTTTGCGGCGCCAATTCCAGCCAGGCCATGCCAGCACCACGCCCCAGGCAGCGCCAGCGGGTGAGCGAAGCCAGCCCATCCGCATGCGCTTCCATCCGCCAGCCCTTTTCACGCGTGCTGATCTTGCGGATGGGCAAGGCAATCTCCCCCGCCGCCTCCGCCGGGCCACCTTGCACCACCGCCCAATAGGTTTTCACCGCCAGCCCCTTGGCGAAAACCGCGCCCAAAGCGGCGAGTGCCGGTTTTGTGCGCCCCAGCACCAGGCAGCCCGCCGTATCCTGATCCAGCCGATGCGCTGGCTGCGGCAGATGGCGCCTTCCCATTTGCAAAGCGGGCAGCCAATCTTCCACCGAGGCACCGCCGCGCGGCCCGCGATGGGTCGCAAGCCCCGCCGGCTTGTTCAGCACCAGCGCATCATCGCGCAGCAGCAGAATGCGGGACGCGATCTCAGAAGGCACTTGGCCAAGACGGTCTTGCCGTGACAGGCTTCCCCCCATCATGGCCCCTCCCCCCGCCCCGCCGCGTGTTGTTTGCCTTGGCAATGTCGTCGCCGATCATGTGTTTCGGGTGGAGGATATACCCCAACCGCCCGCGAAAATCGCCGCCCGATCCTATGTGCTGAATGCCGGCGGCATGGCGGCCAATGCGGCGATTGCGGTGACGCGCTTGGGTGGCCGGGCAGATTTCTGGGGCCGGGTGGGAGATGACCTAAACGCGCCCTTGCTGGCCGCCGCCCTGGAAGCGGATGGCGTCAACACCGCGGGCCTCCGGCGCATGGCGGGCGGGCGGAGCCCGGTTTCCGCCGTGCTGGTGGACCGCCATGGGGAACGCACCATCATCGGCTTTCGCGGTGCTGATCTTGGCACGGACCCCGCCTGGCTGCCTTTGCAAACCCTGGCCGGCGCCGGCGCGCTTTGTTGCGACCCGCGCTGGCCCGAAGGTGTCGCCGCCGCAGCGGCAGAGGCGCGGCGCCTTGGCGCGCCCGTAGTCCTGGATGGCGAGAAAAGCGAAACGCGCATTCTGGTGGATTTGGTACCGCGCGTGGATCACGCGATTTTCTCAGTGACCGGCTTGCAGAATTTCGCGCCTGGTTGTGCGCCAGAAGAAGGGCTGCGCCGCGCCTTGGCCTCAGGCCCTGTGCAACTCGCCGCCGTGACGCGCGGGGAGAAAGGCACGCTCTGGCTCGCGCCCGGCATGGCCGCGCCGCAGGAAATCCCGGCCTTCCCGGTTGAGGCCACCAATACCACCGGTGCCGGCGATGTGTTCCACGGCGCCTATGCTTTGGCGATTGCGGAAGGCATGGGCGTGGAAGCGGCGTTGCGCTTCGCCTCAGCCGCCGGGGCGCTGCGGGCGCGCGATGGCACCACGCCTTATCGCCCGATGGTGGAAGCGATGCTGGCGGGCGTTTAAGCCCTTACCCCTTCGCCCAAGCAATCGAAGCCCGCGCCAGCGCATCAATCGTATCCGCAACCGGAAACGGCAGCGCCGGGCCGGCAGCGATACCCAGAGGAATTTCCGTGCAGCCCAGCACCAAGGCCCGCGCACCACGCGCCATCAGCCTGCGCGCGACCTCGGCCAGCGGTTCATAGGATTCCAAAAGCTTATTAGCCTTCACCGCTGTGATCGCTGGCGTGACGCGGCTTTGCATTTCCTCATCACTCGGCGTCAGGCATTCATAGCCAAGCCCATCCAACCTTTGCTGGTAAAGCCGCATGGCCAGCGTGCCCGCGGTGCCCATCACGCCAATGCACCCGCCGACAACACCCAGCCGACGCAATTCCACGCCCGCCGCATCCACGATATGCAGAATGGGTAGGCTGGTCGCCGCGCTCATGCCTTCATACCAGCCATGGGCGGTATTGCAGGGAATGGCGATGGCGCCACAGCCTGCGGCTTCCAACCCGCGAATGCCGCGCAGCAGCGCGGGCAAAGGGTCTTCTCCGCCGGCAACCCGCGCCGCAGTGCGGTCCGGCACGCGCGGGTCGGACCACAGGATAGTCGGGATATGGTCCTGATCACGCTCCGCCGGCGTCAGTAGCGTCAGGCGCTGCATGAAACATGCACTCGCCAGCGGCCCCATGCCGCCCAAAACGCCCAGGATTCGAGCATCCGCCATCGCAAACCATCCCTTCGCCGCGTTCCCATGGGGTGACGCGTAAGCCACACAGTTCTATGCCACGCCCATTGAGGACGGCACAGCGTTAGTGTGATTCCCGTTCACCTTCGTTCACGGGAAGCACACTAAGGCTTTGCTTGATCGTATTTTCCGGAGAGCCAAGTGATTCCTCTTGGCTTGAAAATACTCTGGGCAGGACAAGAAATGAGTTATCTGAATGATCCGCTCTGGCTCGGCGCGCTGGCCTTGGCCATGGCGGCGACGGGCCTGGTTTCCGGCACGCTGGCGGGCTTGCTTGGTGTGGGCGGAGGCATTGTGATTGTGCCGCTGCTGTTCAATGTTTTTCCGCTGTTTGGCATCCCTGAGGCGGTGCAGATGAAGGTGGCCGTTGCGACCTCACTCGCCACCATTATCCCAACTTCCATCCAATCGGCGCGCAAGCATCGCGCAACGGGGGTGATGGATATGGCGCTGGTGCGTTCCATCTGGCCGAGCATGTTGGCGGGCGTGGTGGTTGGCACGCTGCTCGCGGTTTATGTGCGGGGCGAAGGGCAGATAGCGATTTTCGCGCTGGTCGCTTTGCTGGTCGCCTTCAACATGGGCTTCACTGGGCTTGACTTCAAACTGACCGATCGCGTGCCGGAAGGCGCGCCGCGCGCGGCACTCGGCCTTGGCATTGGTTCGGTCAGCGCCATGATGGGGATCGGCGGGGGGACATTGGGCGTGCCTTTGCTGTCCCTGCTGGGCTACCCCATCCGCGCCGCGGTCGCGACCGCTTCGGCCTTTGGCGTGATTATCGCCATTCCAGCGACGATTGGCCTGATCTGGGGCGGGTGGAGCGATCCGCGCGTGCCGCCCTTCTCACTCGGCTATGTCAGCCTGATCGGCTTTGCGCTGATTGCGCCAGCTTCCATCATCGCCACCCCTTGGGGCGTGAAGCTGGCGCATAGCATCCCGCCCTTGCTGCTGAAGCGCGCCTTTGCGGTGTTTCTGGCGATCACGAGTGCGCGGATGTTTTGGTCAATCTTTACGTGAGGCCGAAGGGGTCTGGCCCCAAAAGCCTGATCAGCATGCGGCGAATATGGTCCTGCCCGCCGAAGAATATCCCAAGCACCCGCACCACCTGCGCTTGATCATTAACATCACACCAATAATCGGCGCCCCGTCAGTCCTGCGGCGCGGTCGATTTGGATTGGTCGCCACGTCGAACGAGCGCCACCGCGCGTGCTTTGCCGGTCCGCCAGCTGCCAGCGATGGGTAGCAAGGCAGCGTCGGCGCGAAGGTGCGGCGTGAGGATAGCTTCAAGGTCGCGCTGTGCCGCGCTGACGGCGTCCGCGATGAGATCGAAATGTTCGGGGCCTCCCCAGATTACGCCATGCCATTTCTGACGCAGTTGCATGTTCTCCGGGGTTGGCGATGACTCATCACCGCTCGTGGTCGCCCCCATGTAGGCTGCTTGTGACACCTGTGTCCGCGCGTGGTACAATTTCTCGAATGCGTCATGCGCTGCCTCGCCAAAGTGATACTTGCAAAGAAGCTGAAGCCTACGCAGTTCAGCGAAGCGTTCGTTGCGCTTATCAAGCCGCCACAGGATGATTCTGTAGGTCTCGCCCG
The DNA here is from genome assembly GCA_020249145.1 of Roseomonas sp. Taxonomy (GTDB): domain Bacteria; phylum Pseudomonadota; class Alphaproteobacteria; order Acetobacterales; family Acetobacteraceae; genus Neoroseomonas. Next base: position 75,207 of record JADCGF010000012.1, read on the forward strand.
GTAGTTCTTTGTCCTCTGGCTCGCCGAGTTCCTTGCGCAACGCTCGGCGCTCGCCAGCGAAGCTCATCGGCGCGCGGATCCACGCCATCGCATTAGCCGCATTGTCAAAGACCAATAAGGCCTCCTCGGCGAGCTCGGTGCGGCGCTTACCGATTAACTGAATACGCCAGCCTGCTAGGCCGATAAAGAGCGTCACCAATGCACCTGCGAAGGGCACCAGCGCATTAATCCAAGTCGGCATGTTCACTCCGATTCGGTTGGATGATTTCTAGCACGCATAATCGCGCGGTCCATGACCAGGAAGTGAAGGCCGGGCAGGATATCCCGACGCGCTATGCCACGCTCGGGGAATGGCGCCAGATGCTCGGCCTGGGCGCGGACATGCCTGTTACGCTCTGCCGCATGCTCCAAGGCATGATCGGTGCTTTCAGCGAAGCCCACGTAGCTTTTGACCAAATGATCGAAAATAAGTTCAAGATCACGCTCAGCAGCTTCGGCGAATTCAATCCTGTGCGACATACGCTTCGCGCTTGCGGGCCAGCATCGCCGCGATGCGCTCATCCATCGTACTGGGCGAGATGAATTTGCCAGCCCGCCGATGCTTCAGCAATTCCGCGAGCGCCGCGCGCTCCAACGCCTCAAATTCCATTTGCTGACACCGCAATTTGACCCCCTTCTGCAACATCGTTCTCACGCGCGGGATGCTCACCCTTCACCCTCCCCGCCGAAACGCCTCCACCCGATACCCCTGCGCAAACAGCAGGGCGCGCAAATCCGCATGATCCACCCGCGCGCGCGCTGCTGCCGCCACCACGGGCTTGGCCTTGAAGGCAACGCCAAGCCCCGCGGCGCCCAGCATATCAAGGTCATTCGCGCCATCACCCACGGCGAGCGTCTCGGCCAAATCAATCCCTTCTTCCGCTGCCAGGCGCTTCAGCGTAACCAGCTTGGCATTGCGGCCCAGGATGGGGTCTCCCACCTGGCCGGTGAGCCTACCTGCTTCATGCAGCAGGGTATTGGAATGATGTTCATGAAAGCCGAGCTTTTCCGCCACGCGCCCGGTAAAGAAGGTGAAGCCGCCGGATACCAGGGCGCAGCGGGCCCCATGGGCGCGCATGGTCGCGACCAATTCCGCCGCACCCGGCATCAATTCCGTCGTCGCCCAGGTGCGTTCCAGCGCTTCCAGCGCCAGGCCTTTCAGCATGCCGACGCGTTCGCGCAGTGCCCCTTCGAAATCCAATTCGCCATTCATGGCGCGGCGCGTGATGGCCGAGATTTCTTCCTTGAGCCCCGCCTCCCCGGCCAATTCATCCAAGGTCTCGCTGGTGACCATGGTGCTATCCATATCGGCGATCAGCAGGCGCTTGCGCCGCCCCGCCACATCCTGCGCGATGGCATCCACCGGCTGGCCCGCCAAGGCATCCCGCACCGCCCTATCCGCGACATCCAGCGGCAGGCCGCCAAAGGGCAGATCAGCGGCTTCGGCTTCAGAAAGAGGCTGCGCCGCGCCAGCCTCCCCACCCGCCGCGCGAAGCGCCGCAGCAGCCTTGGCCAAATGATCGGGGGAAAGCGCGCCGCGCGGGGCGATCAGGGTCAAAACCTTTTCCATATCCGGCCTATGCCCGCGCCATGAACAAGGATCAACCTCAAGCGTCCGATCTGCGGAGGTCGAATGACCGGAGCAGTGAATCGGCCGCTTCAAACCAAGCCCCCGATCTGCGGAGGTCGAATGACCGGAGCAGTGAATCGGCCGCTCCAAAGCCAAAGGCTCTATTCGTTGTCGGACCGACGGCCTCAGGCAAATCCGCGCTCGCGTTGGAAATTGCGGAGCGTCTCGGCGGCGCCGTCATCAACGCCGATAGCATGCAGCTTTATCGGGAACTCCGCATCATCACCGCGCGCCCCAGCGCGGCGGATGAATCCCGCGCGCCGCATTTGCTTTACGGCATCCACCCGGCGGCTGAGGGCGCCTCGGTCGCCTGGTGGCGCGATGCCGCCCTTAAGGCCATGGAGGAAGTCCGCGCGGCAGGGCGGCTGCCCATCATCTGCGGCGGCACCGGCATGTATTGCGCGGCGCTCACCCAGGGCCTGGCCGCCATCCCGCCTATCCCCGCGCCAGCCCGCGAAGAAGCCCGGCGCCTTTTGGCCGAGGAAGGCCCGGCGGCGCTCCATGCCCGGCTGGCGGCGGTTGACCCTGTGTCCGCCGCGCGGCTCCGCCCCAGTGACAGTCAGCGCATCGCCCGCGCCTATGAGGTCTGGCGCGGCACGGGCCGGGGCATCGCCACCTGGCAAGCGGAAGCCAGCGCCGCCCCCGCGCCCTGGCGCTTTGCCGCCATCCTGCTCGATCCGCCGCGCGATAGGCTGCGCGCGGCCATCGCCAAGCGCTGGGCGGCCATGATGGCGGAAGGCGCGGTCGAAGAAGTGCGGGCGCTGCTGGCCCAAGGGCTTGACCCCGCCTTGCCCGCCATGCGCGCCCATGGCGTGCCGGAACTCTCCGCCATGCTGGCCGGGCGGATAACGGCTGAGGAGGCTTCAGCGCGCGCCATCCTGGCGACCGGGCAATACACCAAGCGGCAGGCGACCTGGTTGCGCCATCACGAATTGGCCTTGCCCGAGCGAACCTATATCATAAATGCGCGATTTGAAGGTTTCGCGCAATTTTCGGAAAGTGAATCGGCCAATTTTTTCGCATTTCTTGATTTTATCCGTTGACGCTCCCTGGCCCAGGGTCTAACAGCCCCTCCTCTCCGGCCCCGAACCTTTGGGGCCGGTGTCTTTTCACGAAGGGAGTCACCCATGTCTGCCGCTACCCAAGCCCCGCCCGCCTCTGACGCCCTGACCCTGTCCGGGGCCGAGGTGGTATTGCGCGCGCTCAAGGATAACGGCGTTGAGGTGATTTTCGGCTACCCCGGCGGCGCGGTGCTGCCGATTTATGACGCGATTTTCCAGCAAAACGCCATTCGCCACATTCTGGTGCGCCATGAACAGGCGGCGGTCCATGCCGCGGAGGGCTATGCGCGTTCCACCGGGAAGGTGGGCGTGGTGCTGGTGACCTCTGGCCCCGGCGCGACCAATGCGGTGACGGGGCTGGTGGATGCGCTGATGGATTCCATCCCGGTCATTTGCCTCACGGGGCAGGTGCCGACGCATCTGATCGGCAATGATGCCTTCCAGGAAGCCGATACCACCGGCATCACCCGCCCGGCGACCAAACATAATTATCTGGTCAAGAAATCCGAAGACCTCGCCCGCGTGATGCATGAGGCATTCTACGTCGCAAAGTCAGGTCGCCCCGGCCCAGTGGTGATTGATCTGCCCAAGGATATCCTTATCAACAAGGCGCCGTATCGGGACGCAACCACGCAAAGCCATCGTTCCTATCGCCCGCGCACGGAACCCGATGCCAAGGCCATCCGCGATGCAGTGCGGCTCTTGAAGCGCGCGCATCGCCCGATTGTCTATGCCGGCGGCGGCGTGATCAATGCGGGGCCGGAAGCATCACGCTTGCTCCGCGAATTTGTGCGCATGACTGGCATGCCCTGCACCAATACGCTGATGGGGCTTGGCGCCTATCCGGCGGAAGACCCGCAATTCCTGGGTATGCTCGGGATGCACGGTACTTATGAAGCAAACCTCGCCATGCATGGCTGCGATGTCATGTTCAATATCGGCGCGCGGTTCGATGACCGTGTGACGGGCCGGCTCAATGCCTTCTCACCGAAGTCAAAAAAGATCCACGCCGATATTGATCCGTCATCCATCAACAAGAATGTCGCGGTGGATGTGCCGATTGTGGGCGATGCGCGCGCCGTGCTGGCCGCCATGATTGAAGCCTGGAAGGCCGATGAAGCGCCGCAGGATAAGCCCGCCATTGCCGCCTGGTGGCGCCAGATTGATGAATGGCGTGGCAAGAAATGCTTGGCATATCGCCAGGAAGGCAAGATCATCAAGCCGCAACATGCGGTGCAGCGGCTTTATGACATCACCCGCGAATTGGGGCGTGAGACCTTCATCACCACTGAAGTCGGTCAGCACCAGATGTGGGCCGCGCAGTATTTCGGCTTTGACAAGCCCAATCGCTGGATGACCTCGGGCGGGCTCGGCACCATGGGCTATGGGCTGCCGGCGGCGATGGGTGTGCAGATCGCGCATCCGGATGCGCTGGTGATTGATATCGCCGGTGAGGCTTCGATCCTGATGAATATTCAGGAAATGGGGACGCTCGCGCAATATCGGCTGCCGGTGAAGGTATTCATTCTGAACAATGAATATATGGGCATGGTGCGGCAATGGCAGGAATTGCTGCATGGTGGGCGCTATTCGGAAAGCTATTCGGCATCGCTACCCGATTTTGTGAAGCTTGCCGAAAGCTTCCACGCCGTTGGCATGCGCGCTGAGGGCATTGATGATCTTGATCGCGTGATCCGTGAAATGATCGCGATAGACAAGCCCGTGATCGCCGATATTTGTGTGGCGAAGGATGAAAACTGCTTCCCCATGATCCCATCGGGTGCCGCGCATAATGAAATGATCCTTGGCCCGGGCCAGGAAGGTGGCGTCGCCGGCGTTACCGATGAAGGCAAGGTTCTGGTCTGAGGAAGCGGGCAATGTCTGATCTGAAAGGCGGCCAACGCGCCGCGACCATTGCCGTGCTGGTCGAAAACGAAGCGGGCGTGCTGGCGCGCGTGATTGGCCTGTTTTCCGGGCGCGGCTATAATATTGATAGCCTGACGGTGGCACCGGTGGATGAAACCGGGCGGATTTCGCGCATCACCGTGGTCACCAGCGGCACGGATATGGTGATTGAACAGATCAAGGCGCAGTTGGACCGTCTGGTGCCGGTGCATAAGGTCTCTGACCTCACCATCGAAGGCCCGCATCTGACGCGCGAATTGGCGCTGATCAAGGTTGTTGGCCGCGGCGAGAACCGTATGGAAGTGCTGCGGCTTGCCGATGCCTTTCGTGCGCGCGTGGTGGATGCCACCACGGAAAGCTTCGTGCTTGAAATGACCGGCAATGGCGACAAGATTGATGCCTTTGTCGCCCTCATGCGCCCGATTGGCCTGGCCGAAGTATCCCGCACCGGTGCCGTTGCCATTGCGCGCGGGCCGAAGGGGATCATGGAATAGCCCAAGTGGCCCAAAGCCCAGGCAGGACCAAGGCTTTTGCCTGGGCGTTGTATGATTGGGCCAATAGCGGCTTTCCGACGGTGGTTTCCACCTTCGTTATCGCGGCCTATTTCACGCAAGGCATCGCCCCCGATCCGGTGACGGGCCAGGCGCAATGGGGCTGGATGCAGACGCTCGCCGCCTTCGCCATCGCCGTGCTGTCGCCCATTCTGGGCGCGATTGCCGATCAAGGCCGTCGGCGCCGTGCGATGCTCGCCGCTTGCACGCTGCTGACCGCGATTTTCACCGCGCTCATTTGGTTCGCGCGGCCCGATCCCGCTGATGCGCTTTACGCGCTGATCTGCATTGGGCTGGCCACCATCGCCTTTGAATTGGGAACCGTTTTCTACAACGCCATGCTGCCCGGCCTGGTGCCGGAAGAACGCATGGGGCGGCTTTCGGGCCTGGCCTGGGGGCTCGGCTATGCGGGCGGGCTTGCCTGTCTGGTGCTGGCGCTGGTGCTGTTCATTCAGCCGAACCCATCGCCGTTTGGGCTGGATCGCGATGCGGCGGAGCATGTGCGCGCCACCGCCCTGCTGGTCGCGGCCTGGATTGTGGTTTTTGGCTGGCCTGTGCTGTTAGCCTTGCCTGATCCCGCAGGGCCGCGCCCGGGAATTGGTCAAGCCATGCGGGCGGGGCTGGCCGAGGCGTTCAACATCCTGCGCGGCCTGCCGCAGCACCCGGCCATGGCGCGGTTTCTGATTGCGCGCCTGTTCTATACCGATGGGCTCAATACGCTTTTCGCCTTTGGCGCGATTTACGCCGCCGGCGTGCATGGCATGGGCTTTGAGGAAATTCTTCTGTTTGGCATTGCCATGAATGTCACGGCGGGGCTGGGCGCGGCGGGCTTCGGGCTGTTCGAAGATCGGCTCGGTTCCAAGACCACCATCCTGGTGGCGCTTGGTGCCATGATTGTGCTGGGCGGCCTTCTGCTGCTCAGCAATGACAAGATTCTGTTCTGGGGCTTGGCGCTGGCGCTTGGGTTATTCATGGGACCCGCCCAGGCCGCATCACGCACACTGATGGCGCATATGGCCCCGCCCGAGGAAGTCACGGCGCATTTCGGCCTTTTCGCGCTTTCCGGGCGCGTCACGGGCTTCCTGGGGCCGGCGGCGGTTGCAATCGCAACACAGATCTCAGGCAGCCAGGCCTGGGGCATCGCGACCGTGATCGCTTTCCTGGCACTTGGTGCGGCCATTCTGGCGCCCTTGCGTGTGCAGCGCCATGGCTAAAGCCCGCCCCCTTCTGCCATAGTCCCGCCGCGGAGGCGTGCGAGCACCCATTCATGGCAGAAGATAAATCTGAGGCCGCCTGGGCGGCGCTGATGGCTTTGGCGGGACGGCCTGGCGCTGCTGCCATTCGCCCGCTTTTCGCCGCTGATCCCAATCGCTTCGCGCGGTTTTCGCGCCAAGCGGGCAATATCCTGCTCGATTTCTCCAAAACCGCGATTTCGGATGCGGTAATGGAGGCGTTGGTCAGACTTGCCGAAGCGCGCGACGTGGCGGGCTTCCGCGCGCGGCTATTCGCAGGGGCGGCAGTCAATGAAACCGAAAGCCGCGCCGCTTTACACATGGCACTGCGTGCCGAAGCGGGCGATGCGTTTCGCGCCGGCAGCGAAGACATCATGCCCGAAGTGCTGGCGGTGCGCGCGCGCATGGAAAGCTTCACCCGCGCCGTGCATGAAGGGCGCATCCTTACCGCCAAGGGTGAGCGCTTCACCGATGTGCTGAATATCGGCATTGGTGGTTCAGATCTTGGCCCGGCCATGGTGGCGCGTGCGCTTTGGACCAATGCGTCACCGCTGCGCGGGCATTATCTGGCCAATGTGGATGGCCATGCCTTTGATGAAATCACCGCGCGGCTTGATCCGGCGCGCACGCTGGTGCTGATCGCCTCCAAAACCTTTACCACGCAGGAAACCATGGCGAATGCAGCGCTGGCGCGTGATTGGTTGCGCGAAGCTGTGGGTGAAGCCGGCGCCGTGCAACAGATGGCGGCACTTTCCACCAATCTTGCCGCGACCAGTGCCTTTGGCATCGCACCCGAGCGTGTCTTTGGCTTTCGCGATTGGGTAGGCGGGCGGTTTTCGCTTTGGAGTGCGATTGGGCTTTCGCTGGCGCTGACCCTTGGCTGGGATGCTTTCGCGCGCTTGCTCGCCGGCGCGCGCGTGATGGATCAACATTTCTGCGACGCGCCACTCCCGCAAAACCTGCCGGTGCTGCTTGCCTTGGTCGAAGCTTGGCATGTGAATGGGCTGGGTTATCCAAGCCGCGCTGTGCTGCCTTATGATGAGCGGCTCGCGCGCTTGCCCGCGCATTTGCAGCAATTGGAAATGGAAAGCCTTGGCAAGCGCGTGGCTGTTTCTGGCGCGCCGTTGCACCGCGCCTCCGGCCCTGTGGTGTTTGGCGAACCGGGCACCAATGCGCAGCATTCCTTCATACAATTGCTCCATCAGGGCACCACGCCCGTGCCGGTGGATTTCATTCTGGTCGCGCGGCCGGATCATGCGCATGCGGATAGCCACCGCAAGCTTCTCGCCAATGGTCTGGCGCAGGCGGAAGCGCTCCTCAACGGCAAGGATGCCGCCGCCGTCTCCGCCGAGATGCGCGCTGCCGGCGTGGCGGAAGCTGAGATTGCGCGCTTGCTGCCGCATCGGATTTTTCCTGGCGACAGGCCGAGCGTGACGATGCTGCTGCCGCGGCTTGATGCCTATACGCTTGGCCAATTGGTGGCACTTTACGAACACAAGGTCGCGACGCTTGGCGCGCTTTGGGGGCTCAACCCCTTTGATCAATGGGGCGTGGAGCTTGGCAAGCAATTGGCCGGTAACATCCTGCCGGAACTGAGCGCCGGCGCGCCACGACAAGGCACGCATGATGGTTCCACCGCCGGGCTGATCAGCCGGATCGCAGCGCTTTGGCCGGAAGGCCACGCATGACCGCGGCCTATATCCAGGCGCTTGCCAGTGATGGGACGCATCGCTTCAGCAAACAGCCGGCGGAAAGCCTCACGCTGATTGCTGGGATGGGCGTTGCCGGCGATGCCCATGCTGGGGTCACAGTGAAGCATCGCTCCCGCGTCGCGCGGGATCCTTCGCAGCCCAATCTGCGCCAGCTTCATTTGCTGCATGCGGAAATTTTCGAAGAACTCGCGCCTTATGGCTTCGCGCTGAAGCCCGGCGATATCGGGGAGAATGTGACCACGCGCGGCATTGACCTGCTGGGGCTTGCCACCGGGACACGGCTTTGCCTGGGGAGAGAGGCGATCATTGAAATCACCGGGCTCCGCAATCCCTGCGCCCAGCTTGATCATTTTCAGGCAGGGTTGATGGCGGCAATGCTCGGGCGCGATGAAGCGGGCGGGCTGATCCGCAAATCCGGCGTCATGGCGATTGTGCTGCAAGGTGGCGTGTTGCGCGTGGGTGATCCCATCATCATCCTGCCCTCTGCCGGGCCGCATCGTCCCTTGCAGCCGGTCTGACATGGTGGCCGAAAAAGGCGATGCGCCCCGGCACATAAGGCCAGGGCGCATCAGCGGAGACAGGGCCGGGTGAGTTTGGGGGCAGGTCAGGCCCTGATCCGATACACCTTATGATGGCGCGGCAATATTGCTGGCAAAAGACGCCGGGCATGCCAAAGTGCAACGAATAGCAACCGGCACCGCGCCAGACACATTTTGCAACATGGGCCGATGAATGGCGCCATAAAACCACTAATGTAACAGGGCATGGAAAACGCACCGCATATCCTGATCGTTGATGATGATCGCGAAATCCGCGATCTTCTGTCCCGTTTCCTGGAAAAACAGGGCCTGCGCGTGAGTGCCGCACGCGATGCCCGCGAAGCGCGGCGGCTTTGGCCGCTTGGGCGCTATCATCTTGTCGTGCTCGACCTGATGATGCCGGGCGAACCGGGGCTTGATTTCGCGCGCTGGCTGCGCACCCAATCCGATGTGCCCATTGTGATCCTGACCGCAATGGGTGAGGAGACGGACCGCATCGTGGGGCTTGAACTCGGCGCTGATGATTATTTGGCAAAACCCTTCAACCCGCGCGAATTGCTGGCGCGCATCCGCGCCGTGCTGCGCCGTGCCTCTGGTGATGGCACCGCCGCCAAGGAACCGCCTGCCAAGGTGATCAGCTTTTCCGGCTGGATGCTGGAACCTACGCGCCGGCGCCTGCTGAACCCCGATGGGGTGGAGGTGCCGCTCACCGGCGGTGAATATGAATTGCTGCTGGTGCTTCTCGATCGGCCCAATCGCGTGCTGACGCGCGATATGCTGATGGATTTGCTGCGCGGGCGGCAAGCCGGGCCTTATGATCGCGCCATTGATGTCGCGGTGTCGCGCCTGCGGCGCCGGTTGGAAGATGATGGGCGCAACCCTGCCCTGATCAAGACCGTGCGTGGCGGAGGCTATGTGCTGGCCACCACGGTAGATCGTGGCTGAAGCAGCCCCTGTCGCCGCGCCCCCACGGCGGCGCTGGTGGCCTGGCAGCCTTGGTGGCCGCACCGCCGTTGCGCTGATTGTCGCACTCATGTTGGTGCAGGCGGCGGGGCTTACGATCCACGCGCTGGACCGCGTGGATTTGCAGCGCTTCGTGCAAGCACGAGAGATTGCCGGGCGCAGCCTTGGCGCCTGGCGTGCCGCGGTGCTGACAGCGCCGGACCGGCGCGCACAGATCATCGCTGATCTTGACCTGCCCGAAGGGCTTACGGTGGATTTGGATTTGGCACCGATTGTGCGTGTGGGCGCGCCGCCGGTCTCACCGCATATATTACGCCTTTTCAGGCTGGATCTTTTGGCGTCCGGCCCGCCAAGGTTGCGCCCGCGGGAGATTCGTATCGCGGAATTGGGCTCGGCTGGTTTTGCCGCGTCGCTCCGGTTGCCGGATGGGCCTTGGCTCAATCTCCGGGCGTCGCTGCCACCGCCGCGGCCTTGGCATTCGGATACCTTCCTTGCGGCGTTTTTCGGCATGACGCTGGCAGCGGTATTGCTGATCCTTTGGGCGGTGGCGCGGCTCATGCGCCCGGTGCGGCTTTTGGCGGAGGCGGCGAATAGGCTAGGGCGCGATGTGAATGCGCCACCCTTGCCGGAATTTGGCCCGACCGAGGTTGCCACCGCCGCCCGCGCCTTCAATGAAATGGCGGCGCGCATCAGGCTTTTTGTCGCAGATCGCACGCAAATGCTGGCCGCCATTGGCCATGATCTGCGCACGCCCATCACGCGGCTGAAACTACGCGCCGAATTCATGGATGATGATGAACAGCGGCGCAAAATGCTGGCTGATCTGGATGAGATGGAAGCGATGATCGGCGCGACCCTTGCCTTTGCGCGCGATGATGCCGCATCCGAACCCGCGACGCAGATGGATATCGCGGCCCTGTGCCGCACCGTCGCCGATGAGGCGAGTGATGCGCATGCCGATCAGGCGGAAAAGATCAGCTATGAGGGGCCGGAAAAATTGGTAATCCGCGCCAAGCCCTTGGCCTTGAAGCGCGCCATCGCCAATCTGGTTGCCAATGCGCTGAATTATGGTGGCGCGGCGCGCCTTGTACTGTCCCAAAATGGCGCCGGCCTGGTGCGCCTGACCATCGCCGATGATGGCCCCGGTATTCCTGAGGCAGAACTTGAGGCGGTATTCACCCCCTTCCGCCGGCTGGAGGCCAGCCGCAATCGCGAAACCGGCGGCACGGGGCTTGGCCTCACCATCGCGCGCAATATCCTGCGCGGGCATGGTGGCGATGTGGTGCTGAAGAACAGGCCAGAAGGCGGCTTGCTGGCAATAGCAAGCCTGCCGGTTTGAGCATTTTCAAGCCAAGTGGAATCACCTGGCGTCTCGGAAAATGCGACCAAACCGCGCTCGTGAGATCAATAACGCAAACTGATGGCAAGCCTTGTAACTTGCGCTGCCGCGACACTGAATTTATTGGCATCGAAAGTGGGCGACGACATTCTGGGCATCACGTTATTGCTGACGCCGACACCTTCGGTCGGCATGCCAAGGAAATTCGTATCGGCCCGCCCATTGCCATTGGTGTCATGCACCACCGCCATGGCGTAAACACCCGGTGGCACATTTTCAAAAACGCACATAGCAGCGCCACCGGCAGGAGCCACGCGCATGATCTTAACGCCGGGCTTATCCGATTCCAGCGGAAAACCCGCCGCTGAGGAGAACAGCGCGCAGCCCACCATGCCCGGCGCATTCGAAACACCGGAAACCGCTGCCTCAATTCTTCCACCGGATGCGGCGGATGCTGTCCCGGCAGTGATTGTCATCGCCAAGGCAAGCAACAGCGACAAGCGTTTCGGAATCATCATGGCAGTATTTCCTTTAGGGTTGTTGATCATTGCTACAAACCGCGGGGCTTCAGCAATTCGGCGCTAAGCCGCGCGGTGAGTGCGCGTGGCGACAAGCGGCCCATCTGTGCTGAGAGCCAATTCCCGGTTCCAACAATGCGGGAAGGCTTGGTGGAATCGAGCGCCTTCAGGCAGGCCCGCACCGCGTCTTCAATCGGCATTGGCTTTCGGAAAATCGAAGTCCGACGCACATCCGCCCCCATGGCATTGATGAAGGGCGTTTCCACCGGCCCCGGGCATACCGCCGCAACATGCAAGCCGCGACCGCGATATTCCGCCCATAAGGCTTCAGAGAATGACAGGACAAATGCCTTGGTCGCGCCATAGCTGCTCATGAAGGGTGTGGGCTGAAACGCGGCCGTCGAAGCGATATTGAGGATCGTACCTTTACGAAACAACAATTCAGGCACGAAAAGCCGCGTCAATTCCGCCAGCGCGACGATGTTGAGGTACAGCGTCTGGGCCAGACGCTCGGTCGGCTCGGCTTCAAAGGGGCCGTAATAGCCAGTGCCCGCGTTATTGATCAGCGTATCAACCGGAAGCTCCAAGGCCCGGATCGCTGCATGAAGCTTTTGCGCGGCGCCAGCCTCGGCAAGGTCCATCGGCAGCACATGCGCAACGCAGCCGGCACGGCGGAGGCGCGCTGCCAGTTCTTCGAGCCGATGAGCCGATCGCGCCACCAGCACAAGCTGTGTCCCGCGTGCGGCCAGGGCTTCGGCCAAGGCTTCCCCGATACCGGATGAGGCTCCTGTTATGACGGCAACTTGGTGCTTCATTTGTCATTCTTTCCGGATTGATGGGTTCGGTTTTCGCTTGGTTTTGGCTCGGTTGGCATCAAAGCCCGATGCCGCGCGCCATAAGGGCGGCAAGGACTGGCAGGCCAAGCAAAAGCCCCGCCTGCACCAGGACCCACATGCGCGTGCCGCTAACTTCGCCAACAGAGGGCACCGCGCCTTCCGCCCGCGCCAAACGGCGCCAGCGCAGAAAGGTCATGGTTGGCCGGATCGAGACCAGCGCTATCACCAGAAACAGGCCGAGCTTGAGCCAGAACGCTAGGTTTTCGAGGTAAAAGCCGCTTCCCTTGGCGCCCCAAAAGACCCGCGCAAGCCCGATGCTGAGCACCGCCCCGGCGCTCAACCCATAGGCAAGGTCAATGCGTGGCAGGGTTTCCGCCCATCGGCGGCCAGGCGGCAGGGACAGCACCGCAAGCTCGGCCACCAGGCACCCGGCCAATACCAGAATGCCGAGGTGGTGCAGCACTGCAAGCAGTAGGTCGAGGGAGTTAACCATCTGGTTGGTCCTTATCCGCGGCGGGATGGGGGCATCCATGCTTGGCCAAATGTATACAGTGAACACATTTGAGATAGACTATTTGAGTGGACAGTGTCAACATCAAAAAATGAAGGCAGGGCATCAGGGTGTGCAATGAAAAAACCCTATCATCACGGTAACTTACGGGCAGCCCTGCTGGAGGCTGCGCGCGCGCGCCTGGCCGAAGGGGCGGAGGCGACGCTCAGCCTGCGCGATCTGGCCGCGCGCGTTGGCGTCAGCGTGAACGCCACCTATCGCCATTTCGACAACAAGGAAGCCTTGCTCATGGAATTGGCCGCGGAGGGCTTCGACGCGTTGCGGGCGGGTATGCTGGGTGCAGTTGCGAAGCTTGGCACCGCTGAGCCTATCGAAAGGCTACATGCTGCCGGTGAGGCCTATGTCCATTTCGCCCATCAGGACCGGGCACTGTTCCAGCTCATGTTCGGGCGGGAGGGGCGCTTTGCCGAGTATGAGCGCTTCCGCCGCGCCGCCGAAACGGCCTTCGCCGTTGTGGTGGAAGGCGTGGCCGCGGTTCAAGAGGTGGCCATGGACGACCCCAGCGCGACCAAAGCTGCTATCGCGGCTTGGTCGCTGGTGCATGGTTTCGCGATTCTGAGCCTCGGCGGCTATCTGGAAGCGCTGCCTGAAGACCGACGCCCTACTGTGCGCGAGGTTGTGAAGATGCTGGAAGTACGCTTGGCCTGATCCGTGAAAAACGGCCTAGGCCATCACACGCCGGTTTAGCGCCTTATCCGCCCAGCAACCGCTTCAGCTTCAAGACCGCGCTATCCGGCGTGGTCAGCACGGGCTTGCCCGTTGCCTGTCGCACCAAAGGCTTGGCGCGCGCCAGGCTGAATTGGCCAAGCGCAATCGCATCACAATCGGCCAAATCACGCGCGGCTTCGGCGGCCAACCTGTCATGCGTCGCGAAATCACCCGCATCCAAAGCGGCAAGCGCGCCTTCAGCGAGCTTCGGCACCACGGTGATCCCCGGCGGGAATTCGGGGATCATGGAAGGGATGGTGCCGGCGAAGGTCACCAAAAGCCCGATGCGCTTGCCCTTGGTGATGGCCTCTTCGATCATCGCCTCATTCGGTTTCAGCACGGGCATGGGCGCCAAATCCTGCGCGCAGGCTTCAATGCAGGGGCCGAAGGCGGAACAGGTGAAAAGAATACCATCCGCGCCCGTGCCGGCGGCATAGCGCGCCAGCGTCAAGAACCGTTCCGTCATGCGGGGCGTGAGCTTGCCTTCGCGCGCCAGATCAGCGGAAAGACTGTCATCCAGCAGATTCATCAATGTCTGGCCGGGCCAAAGCCGCGCGAAGGCTTCTTCAATCGGCGGCGGCGAATGGCGCAGCGCATGGATCAGGGCAAGGCGCATGACAAAACCTTTCGAATGAAATCAGGCGGTGGCGGGCTGAACACGCGGCCCATCACGCATCGGCATATGGATCACAGCAGCAAAAACCGAGGCCAGAATGCCAATCACCCACATCAGATCATAGGAACCCGTGCGGTCGAAAATAATGCCGCCCAGAAAGGCGCCGGTGAAGCCGCCGATCTGATGGCTGACAAAGACCATGCCGAAAATCGTGGCGAGCCACCTGAGGCCCCAATTGCGCGCACACAAGGCAAGGCTCGGCGGCACCGTGGAAAGCCACAGCAAGCCCATGAGCGCGGAGAAGATCAGCACGGTCGTGGTGGTTTTTTCCGACAGCAAAAACACGGTCATCAGCACCGCACGCGCGGCAAAAATCCCCACCAGCAATTCGCGGCGCTTCCAGCGCTGGGACAATTCGCCCGCGGCCAATGAACCGATGATGTTGAAAAGCCCAATCATGGAAATGGCGCCGGCGCCAACGTAAAGCGGCAAGCCGCAGCTATGCACAAAGCCCGGCAAATGCACGGTCAGAAAGGAAACATGCAGGCCGCAGACGAAATTGCCGGAAGACAGATACCAAAAGCTTGGATCGCGCAGCGCACGGCCCATGGCTGATCGCGCCGTTTCATTATCCTGCGCCACACCAGGCGCAGCCGCCGGCTGCTTATCGGTCAGCGGTAGCGCAAGCGGGATCATGAAAAGTGCGGCCATCGCCATGGCGAAAAGCGCGCCCTGCCAGCCAAGGCCCTGAATGGCAAAGCCCGCCAGCGGCACCACCAGGAATTGCCCGGCAGAGGACCCCGCCGTGCCAAGCCCTGTCGCGCGGCCACGCATTTCTGGCGGCAACATGCGGGTCAGGCTCGCGATAATCGTCGGCATTCCGGCGGCGGAGACCGCCATGCCCATGATGAAGCCGGCGAAGAAGGTGAAGGGCATCACGGATTCTGAAAGCGCCATGCCCAATATGCCGATGCAATAAAGCAGCGCACCGCCCATCACCACGCGCCGGCCACCGAAGCGATCCGCAAGCTGGCCCATGAAGGGTTGGCTCATGCCATTGATCAGCACTTGCAGCCCGATGGCAAAGGCGAAATCCCGCGCCGCCCAGCCATGTTCCGCTGTCATGGGTGCCAAGAACAGCCCAAAGCTTTGCCGCAACCCCATGGCGAGCATGGCGCCACAAACGGCGCAGGTAATCACCAGCGCAGTGGGAAGGGCCAGGGAACGGCCAGGAAAAGCGGAAGACATTGACCCATAGTGTCATTTTGCACTGTCCCCGCGCAACCCAAGGCTTCGCGGTTGACTGAGCCGGGCGGGCGGGCCTATTGCAGCGCCGCTGATGGCGGCCATAGCTCAGTTGGTAGAGCGCCAGGTTGTGGTCTTGGATGTCGCGGGTTCGAGTCCCGTTGGTCGCCCCAGCTTCCCCCCTTCCCTTCCGGTTTGCGTGCTGGCCGTCTTGCGGCAGGATGGGCGCCTTCATAGGGGGAGAGAGATCCATGAACATCACTTTGAACGGGCGCGCGGCGCTGATCACTGGCGGGTCCAAGGGGCTTGGCCTGGCTATTGCGAAGATGTTCGCTGAATCCGGCGGGCATGTCGCGATTGTCGCACGCGGGGCAGAGAGCCTGGCGAAGGCTGAAGCCGAAATCCGCGCCGCCGCGCCGGGCGCCAAGGTGGTTGCCATCTCCGCCGATATCCGGACCGCGGAGGGCTGTGAAGCGGCCTATGCCGCGGCGGTGAAGGGCCTCGGTCAGGTGGATATCCTGATCAATAATGCCGGCACATCGCAGCGCGGTGGGTTCCTGGAGGTATCAGACGCGCTTTGGCAGGATGATCTGGACCTTAAGCTTTTTGCGGCCATCCGGCTGTGCCGGCTCGCGCTGCCTGCCATGCGGGACCGCAAATGGGGCCGCGTGATCAATGTGCTGAATATCGGCGCCAAGGCGCCATTGGCGGGGTCCACGCCCACTTCCGTTTCACGTGCTGCCGGCATGGCTTTGACCAAGGCGATGGCGAGCGAATTCGCCCCCCATAATGTGCTGGTGAATGCCATGCTGGTCGGCATTATCGAAAGCGATCAATGGGTGCGGCGCCATGCGGCTGAAAAGCGTAACATTACGTGGGATGAGTGGAAGGCCGAACAGGGCAAGGCTGTGCCGCTTGGGCGTATCGGCAAGGCCGAGGAATTTGCCTCCTTGGCTTTGCTGCTGGCGAGCGAACAGGGCGGCTTCATCAGCGGCACCGCGATCAATGTGGATGGCGGGAAAAGCCCGGTGGTTTGAGTGTTTTTGACTACCCCTGCCAAGCCTCTATCCGGCTTGGCAGGGTATATTTGCACATAATTATATCATTTAGCTTTTTTGGTGGGCAATGACTCCACCTAAACCCCTCCTATTCGCCCAAAAACGCGGCATGCGCCTTGCTATTTCTCCTCCGTCATCGCGTTGCGCTGACAAGATCCGGGAGCTGCTTCATGGCCTTTCATCGCCGCAATTGCACACATGCCCCAGGCCCTTGCGGCTGTGGCGCTACGCATACGGGCTTCGCTTGTGATGCGGCGCCTGCGGATGGCACCGGGGCTTTCGGTGAAGTCGCGCAGGAAGCCGTGTTGCGCGCGGCCTTCCCGCAGGCGGCCACGCGGCGCGCGCTGCTCAATGCGCTTGGCGCCGGCACGTTGTTTGCCGCGCTTGACAGTGTGTTTCCGCTGGCCCGCGCGCGCGAAGCGATGGCGCAGGCCAGCGGTGCGCCGGAAAAGCGCGACCTAAAAATCGGCTTCATCCCCATCACCTGCGCCACGCCAATCATCATGGCCGATCCCATGGGCTTCTACAGGCGCAACAATCTGAATGTTGAGGTCATCCGCACCGCGGGTTGGGCCGTGATTCGCGATAAATCCATCGCGCGCGAGTATGACGCGGCGCATATGCTCTCCCCCATGCCACTGGCGATGTCGCTTGGCGTTGGCGTGGCGCAGCCGGTGCCTTGGGCGGTGGCGGCGATTGAAAATACGAATGGCCAGGCGATTACCCTCGCCAATAAGCACAAGGAAAAGCGTGATCCGAAGGATTGGAAGGGCTTCCGCTTTGCCGTGCCGTTCGACTTTTCCATGCATAATTATTTGCTGCGTGCCTATGTCGCCCAAGCCGGGCTTGATCCCGACCGCGATATCCAAATTCGTTCGGTGCCACCGCCTGAGATGGTCGCCAATCTGCGCGCCGATAACATTGATGGCTATCTTGGCCCTGATCCCTTCAATCAGCGGGCCGTTTTTGATGGCGTTGGCTTTATCCATGTGCTGACCAAGGAATTCTGGGATGGTCACCCCTGCTGCGCCTTTGCTGTGCCACGCGGCATGATGACGGAAGCGCCCAATACCTTTGCGGCCCTGATGCGCTCCATTGTTGAAGCCACGGCCTATGCTTCCAAGGCTGAAAACCGGCGCGAAGTGGCGCAGGCGATTTCTGGGCAGAATTACCTGAACCAGCCGCCCACAGTGGTAGAACAGGTGCTGACCGGCACCTTCGCCGATGGGCTTGGCCGCGTGCAGCGCGTGCCGGATCGGATCAATTTCGATCCCTTCCCCTGGCATTCCATGGCGGTCTGGATTCTGACGCAAATGAAGCGCTGGGGCCAAATCCGTGGTGATGTGGATTACGCGGGCGTGGCGCAACAGGTCTTCCTCGCAACCGATGCAGCAAAGGCCATGCGGGAGCTTGGCATGACAGTACCGGCGAGTGCTTCACGCACGCATCGCGTTTTCGGGCGGGATTTCGACCCCGCGCAGCCCGAAGCCTATCTCAACAGCTTCGCCATTCGTCGTTCGTAATGTCTGCAAACGTCTCATTCTGGCGGTCAGCCGGGCTTTCCCTGCTGATCCTGGCAATATTTCTTGGCGCCTGGGAAATCGCCGTCATGCCAAAGGCTGGCGGTGGTGGTGCGGCGCTTGACCCGGAATATGCGGCGCTGCTCGGGCAGGCGGCAGCGCAGGGCGGCACCACGCCCATGCCGGGACCAAGTGCCATTTTTACGCGCTTGCTCGAATTATTGGCTGATCCCTTCTATGTGCGCGGGCCGAATGATCAGGGCATTGGCGTGCAAATCGCCTATTCGCTGCTGCGGGTTGGCGCCGGTTTCGGGCTTGCTGCCATTGTTGCCATTCCGCTTGGTTTCGTCATTGGCATGTCGCCGCTGTTGAATGCTGCGCTTAATCCCTTCATTCAGGTGTTACGCCCGGTCTCGCCGCTCGCCTGGATGCCGTTGGCACTTTACTCCATCAAGGATAGCGCGATTTCAGCGGTTTTCGTGATTTTCATCTGTTCCATCTGGCCCATGTTGCTGAATACGGCCTTTGGCGTCGCAAGCGTGCGGCGTGAATGGTTGAATGTGGCGCGCACCTTGGAAGCAGGGCGTTGGCGCACCGCCATTCGCGTGATCCTGCCCGCCGCGGCGCCCACGATTGTGACGGGCATGCGCATTTCAATCGGCATTGCATGGCTCGTGATTGTCGCAGCCGAGATGTTGGTCGGTGGCACCGGCATTGGTTATTGGGTGTGGAACCAATGGAACAATCTATCCATCGCCGATATCGTGATTGCCATTCTCATGATCGGCCTGGTCGGGCTGGCGCTGGACCGTTTGCTTGGCCTTGGCGCGCGTGCCGTGGCCTGGCGGGAATAAGCCCATGACAGCCTATGTTTCCATCGAAGGTGTCGCGCGCCGCTATGGGCCGACCACGATTTTCCAGGATGTCTGGTTCGGCATTGCGCGCGGGGAATTCGTCTGCCTGGTCGGACATTCCGGCTGCGGCAAAACCACCATCCTGAATATTCTGGCCGGGCTTGAAGCGCCCGATGATGGCGCGGTGATTGTGGATGGCCAGGCGATTTCCGGCCCATCGCTTGACCGCGCCGTTGTCTTTCAGGGCCATGCGCTGATGCCCTGGATGACCGCCGCGGGCAATGTCGCCTTCGCGATTTCCTGCCGCCATCGCGATTGGTCGCGCGCCGCCTGCGATGCCGCCGCGCGGGAAGCGCTGAAGCGTGTTGGCCTGGACCACGCGGCGGATCGCAAACCGGCCGAGCTTTCCGGCGGCATGAAGCAGCGTGTTGGCATTGCCCGCGCACTCGCCATCAATCCGAAAATGCTGCTGATGGATGAGCCCTTCTCAGCGCTTGATGCGCTGACGCGAGGCGCTTTGCAGGATGAAGTCGCACGATTGGTCAGCGAGACCGAGCAAACCGGCTTCATGATCACGCATGATGTGGATGAGGCAATCTTGCTCGCGGATCGTATCCTGCTCATGTCCAATGGGCCGGAAGCGCGCATTGCCGAGGTTGTGGTGAACACACTCCCCAAACCCCGTACCCGGGCCAATCTGCATCACATGCCGGGCTATCATGCGCTGCGTGATCATATCCTGGATTTCCTGATCGCGCGGTCACGTGCCTTCAAGGCCGATGCGCCACCTGCCGGCTGGTCCGCCCGCGCTGTGCCGGAAGTAAGCCCCGCCCTATCTGCCTCGCCGCTCGCGGCGGAGTGAATTTTCCCAAACCAAAGCTGGAGAAACGCGATGACGCGCGCCCAACTCACCGAAAAAATCCTCGACATCAAGCGCGAGAAAGGCTGGACCTGGAAATACATCTGCGAGGAAATCGGCGGCATTTCGCCAACCCTCGTGGTCGGCGCGCTGCTTGGGCAGATGAAGTTCGTAAAACCGCTCGCCGCCAAGGCTGCCAAGCTGTTTGGCCTTTCCGAGGTTGAACAGCGGATGCTGAATGAAGTGCCCTATCGCGGCACGCAAATGCCGCCGACTGACCCGCTGATCTATCGCTTTTATGAAATGGTGATGGTGAATGGCCCGGCCTGGAAGGCGCTGATTGAGGAAGAATTCGGCGATGGTATCATGTCCGCGATTGATTTCGATTTCGATTTCGAACGGGTCGCAAACCCCAAGGGCGACCGCGTGAAGATCACCATGTCCGGCAAGTTCCTGCCCTATAAATATTACGGCAATGAACAGGGCATCCCGGATTACGGCTTCAAGGAAGATTAGGCGCTGTCTTCGCCAAAGCGTCAATTTGCCTTATCGCCCGGTCCTTTCATGGCAAGCGAACAGGGCGGCTTCATCAGCGGCACCGCGATCAATGTGGATGGCGGGAAAAGCCCGGTGGTCTGAGAGCACTCAGGGCATCACACGCCAGCTTCGCTGAGGCGCTTAGCGGAGCCAAGAATTTGCTTGACAATATTAAATAGGACTCCTATTTATATATCATGAGCAAAGCCGAAGCATCTGATTCCGTCACGACGCGCCTGCGCGAGGGGTTTGAGAGAATCGCGCTTGTCCTGCGGTCTGACCTCTGGATGGCCTCAGGCAAGGCGGGTCTGAACCCGAGCCAGGCGCAGGCCTTGGCCTTGCTGGCGGAACGGGCGGGCGGCCTACGCGCCAAGGAAATCGCCGCCCATCTGGCCGTATCGCCGCCAACAATCGCCGATACGCTCGCTGCGCTGGAACGCAAGGGCCTTGTCGCCCGCGCGCCGGACCCCGCCGACGCACGCGCCATGCGCGTGATGTTGACGGATGAGGGCCAAAAAGTTGGGCGCGCGCTTGCGCAGTCTAAATCACAGGTGACCACGGCGCTGGCCATGCTTTCCCCCGACCAACAGGCTGATCTGCTGCTGTCACAAATACGGATCATCCGCTCCCTTCAACTGGCAGGCGCCATTCCCGAACAACGCATATGCGTCAGCTGCCGCCATTTTCGGCCGAACGCCTATCCAGGCGCGGCCCAACCCCATCATTGCGCCTTCGTGAACGCCGCAATCGGCGACCGGGATCTCCGGCTCGACTGCGGCGAGCATGAAGCGGCCGACCCGTCCATCCAGTCTGCCAACTGGATGGCTTTCGACACGGCAAGGCCGCCCTTCCAAGCAACCCCAGACACCTAGAGAGGAACCCTTCAACATGAGCACCAAGAACCTGCGAGGCCTTGGCCTCGCGGCAACGGCCTTGCTTTGCCTTGGCACAGCCGCATGCGCGCATGAAATCAGGCCCGACCCGAACCAGGCGGTGAACGCTTCCTTCGACATCATTGAAACCAGGATCACCACGGCGAATGGTATGGCGACCTTCCGCACGCGTGTGCGCGGCGAAGCCGGAAGCGCTCGGCCGACCTCCACAGGCAAGTTCGAAGGGTCGCAAGTCTTCGCCTATGTCTGGCCAACCTCCCTCAACTCGGCCGATGTCGGGTTCGAGAGAGATCAAGGCATCGTCGCACTTGCCGCAACTTTCCATCCCGATTTCGACGATGCATCCAAGCGGGCTCAAAGCGCTATCAATCGCGACCGCTGGCATGCGCATTGGGTCATTCTGAATGAGGACAAAGCCTGCCCCGGCGGCTTGAAGGTCAAGGACATTCCGGCAGGAACCACGCCGAGGCTACCGCCAGATTGGCCAGGCGCCCCAATCCTGATCGACAGCCCAGATTTCAAGACTGATTTCATGGGCGATGCGGTCGAAGTGCAGGTGCCTCTCGCCCAGATCGGTGCCTTGGCGACGGCGCGCTTCGATGGCGTGACGGCGGGCCTCAAGGTCAATGCCAATCTGCATACGCCGCTGCTATGCGTTGAAAACGTCTTCAAGGTCGCCTCGGGCAATCTGAGCCTGCCCGGCCGCGTGGTTCCGGCGCGCTGAGCGCGCGTCGCAACAAAAAGGCAGCCCGGCGACTGCCATCGCCGGACCGCCCAATTATTCCCCTCCAAGCAACAGAGAAGGAGATTCCTTATGGCACGTGTGAACCTTGTTGACAAAGCCTCGGCCCCAGTCGGCTCAAAGGCAGCGCTGGAACAGATCCAGGGCGCCTTTGGCATGGTGCCGAACATGTTCAAGGCGGTTGCGAATTCGCCCGCCGCGCTGCAAAGCATGTGGGGCTTCTTCGGCGCGCTCGGCGCCGGGACGATTGGCGCGAAGCTCGGCGAGCAGATCGCCGTTTCGGTCGCTGATCGAAATGACTGCAATTACTGCCTCGCGGCCCATACCGTGCTTGGCCAGAAGGCCGGCGCCAGCGCTGCCGAAATGACTGAGGCGCAGACCGGCCTTTCCAGCGATCCCAAAACAAGAGCAGCGCTGGCCTTCGCAATCAATGTTGTTGAGAACCGTGCAGCGGTGACTGCAGCCAATGTGCAGGCGCTGCGCGCAGCCGGGTTCGATGATGGGGCCATTGTCGAAATCCTGGCCCATGTCGCTCTCAACCTGTTCACGAATTACGTGAACGTCGCCTTCGACGTTCCGGTGGATTTCCCCGCAGTGAAGCTCAGCCGCAGCGCCTGATCCGGCGGGCGGTCGTGGGTTAAGCCACGGCCGCCCCTCGACAAGCCTTCATTCGGAGACCGACATGACTGCCCTCGCACCCGAACTCGCCGTCACTCACTGGTTCAATACCGCGCGCCCGCTATCCTTGGCTGGCCTAGGCGGCAAAATCATTGTCCTTCATGCGTTTCAGATGCTTTGTCCGGGCTGTGTCGCGCAT
This sequence comes from Roseomonas sp., assembly GCA_020249145.1. Lineage (GTDB taxonomy): Bacteria > Pseudomonadota > Alphaproteobacteria > Acetobacterales > Acetobacteraceae > Neoroseomonas. The sequence goes on from JADCGF010000012.1 coordinate 97,952, forward strand.
GGCTTGCCGCAGACCGAACGTTTGCATCGTTTGTTCAAGGATCGCCCCGATGTCGTTGTGATCGGGCTCCACACGGTTTTCGAGCATCACGCCGCAATGACGCCGGTTGCACTTGAAGCCTTCATCCATGAATATCGGCTGACCTTTCCCATAGGCGTTGATCAGCCAGACGAGCATGAGGCGATCCCGGTGACGATGCGGCGCTTCAATATGCGCGGCACGCCGACGACCATCATTATCAACGGAGCAGGTCGCATCGTTGAACACGCCTTCGGGCAGGTTGATGACTTGGCCTTGGGCGTGCTGCTCGGGACGCTTGCCGCAGAAGTGCCGAGGTCGGATGCAACCTCCTCCTCCGATGCGGAATGTGCAGAAGGCGCCTGCCAAGCGCCGGCCCCGGTTTGCCGAAGCGCTATTTTGTCCTAGACCTCCGCCGAACGGATGGAGGCTCCCATGGCGCAGGATTTGACGGTTGGCATTGCAGGCTTGGGCGCGATTGGGCTGCATCTGGCCCGCGCGCTGGATCGCGGCGTACCTGGCCTCAAGCTCGCCGCCGCCTCCGCCCGGGACCGCGACAAGGCCACCGCGAATGTGGCGGGGTTCAAAAATCCGCCGCGCATCGTCTCCAACGCTGAACTCGCCGCCTGCGATATTGTGGTGGAAGCCGCGCCGGCCTCGGTTTTTGAGGAAATCGCCACCGCCGCCATCGAAGCCGGACGGATTTTTGTCCCTTCTTCCGTGGGTGCGCTGCTGCCGCGCATGCATCTGGTGGAAAAGGCGCGGGCCAACGGCGCGCGCATCATCGTCCCGACCGGCGCGCTGCTGGGCCTTGATGCCGTGCGCGCCGCGGCGGAAGGCGATGTCGAATCTGTCACCATCGAAACCCGCAAGCCCCCGCGTGGCTTGGCTGGTGCGCCTTATCTTGAGAAGAACAAGATTGATGTCAGCGCCATCACCAGCGCGACCCGTGTTTTTAAGGGCAATGCCTTTGATGCCGCCCAGGGCTTCCCCGCCAATGTGAATGTCGCGGCAGCCTTGGCCTTGGCCGGCATCGGGCCGGACCGCACCATGGTTGAAATCTGGGCCGACCCTGGCGTGACGCGGAACACCCACACCATCCGCGTTGAAGCCGCCACCGTGCGGCTGACCATGACGATTGAAAACGTGCCTTCAGAGGAAAACCCCCGCACCGGCAAGATCACGCCGCTTTCCATCCTGGCGTGTCTGCGCGGCCTGACCTCCACGCTGAAGGTCGGCTCCTGAATCGCCCCTTGCCCTGGGGCGGCATTTCGGCCATTTAGGCGCCGCTTCCGGGCCGTGCCCGGGGGTAATCCGCACGCGGCGCACCCTTCCTGACTAGGCAGGGTCCGGTCCCCTTCACCGGGGAAGGCGCCGCGGAGGCTCAACCGGACCAACATGGAAGGAGATCGCTCATGGCGATGCCCATCGTTTCTCTGCGTGCCCTGCTCGAAGCTGGGGTGCATTTTGGCCACCATACGCGCCGCTGGAATCCCCGCATGGCGCCCTACATCTTCGGCGTGCGCAACCAGGTGCATATCCTGGATCTGCAGCAGACCGTACCGATGATGGACCGCGCTTTGCGCGCCGTGCGCGATACCGTCGCTGGCGGTGGCCGCGTGCTGTTTGTTGGCACCAAGAAGGCCGCTGCTGAATATGTCGCAGAATCGGCAGTGCGCTGCGGCCAGTATTACGTGAACCATCGCTGGCTTGGCGGCATGCTCACCAATTGGAAGACCATCACCGGTTCCATCAAGCGCCTGCGCCAGATGGATGAACGCCTGTCGGGCGACACGGCGGGTCTGACCAAGAAGGAAGTGCTGATGCTCTCCCGCGACAAGGAAAAGCTTGACCGCGCTTTGGGTGGCATCAAGGAAATGGGCGGCCTGCCCGATATCATCTTTGTCATTGACACCATCAAGGAAAAGCTCGCGATTGAGGAAGCCAATAAGCTTGGCATCCCCGTGATCGCGGTGGTGGATTCCAATGCCGATCCGGCGGGCGTGACCTTCCCGATCCCCGGCAATGATGACGCGATCCGCGCCATCACACTTTACTGCGACATGATCGCGGGCGCGGTGCTGGATGGCATTTCGGCGGAAATGCAGGCTTCCGGCGTGGACCTCGGCGCGGTTGAGGAATTGCCGGAAGAAGCGCTGCCAGAAGTTGAGGCGGAGATCGTGGCGCCGGTTGAAGGCGCCGAAGCGGCGGCCCAGGCCTGATGCTTTCGGGGTCACCAACCGGTGGCCCCTTTTCTTTCAATCATCCAGCAATGGGGATGAACAATGGCTGAAATCACAGCGGGTATGGTCCGTGACCTGCGCGAGCGTACCGGCGCAGGCATGATGGATTGCAAGAAGGCGCTGGTCGAAAATGGTGGCGATATGGAAGCCGCCATTGATTGGCTGCGCAAGAAGGGCCTTTCGGCAGCCGCCAAGAAATCGGGCCGCGTTGCCTCTGAAGGGTTGGTGGGCTTTGCCTCGGCCCCTGGCGTCGCCGCCATGGTGGAAGTGAATGCCGAGACGGATTTCGTCGCGCGCAACGAAACCTTCCAGCATTTCGTGGCAACGGTTGCCGAGCTGGTGCTGACGGTCGGCGACGATATCGAAGCGCTGAAGAATGCCACCTGGCCGGGTGCCGTGGATCTGGTTGAAGAAACGACACAGCGCAAGACAGTGGCGGATCGGCTCACCAGCCTGATCGCGACGATTGGGGAGAATATGTCCATCCGTCGCGCCAAGCGGTTCCAGGTCGCGGAAGGCACGGTTGCGACCTATATGCATTCCGCCGTGAAGCCTGGGCTTGGCAAGATCGGCGTGCTGGTGGCGCTTGAAGGCACTTCCGAGCAAGCCGTGATGGAAACGCTTGGTCGGCAGATCGGCATGCATGTGGCCGCGGCGCGCCCGGAAGCGGTGGATGTTTCGGCTGTGGACCCCTCCGCGCTGGCGCGTGAGCGTGATGTTCTGGCCGATCAGGCGCGGGCTTCTGGCAAGCCTGAGGCGATCATCGAAAAAATGGTCGAAGGCCGCATCCGCAAGTATTACGAGGAAGTGGTGCTGCTGGAACAGGTTTGGGTGCATGATGGCGAAAGCCGCGTGAAGGAAGTGGTGAAGAAGGCGGGCTTGAAGCTTTCTGGCTTTGCGCGCTTCCATCTGGGCGAAGGCATTGAAAAGCAGCAGGGTGATTTCGCCGCCGAAGTGGCCGCTGCCGCCGGCAAGGCCTGATCCAAGACCGGGTGGGGTAGCCCCAGGGCGCCCCCCGGTTCCTTATTGCCGCCTTCGCGGGCATATCCTTATGGTGGCGCCCGCAACCCGAACCCGAGTCGAGACCCACCCACCATGAGCCAGAACCCGGTCTATAAGCGCGTCATGCTCAAGGTCTCCGGTGAGGCCCTGATGGGGGACCGGGATTACGGCCTTGATAACGCCACCTGCAGGCGCATTGCCGAAGATGTGCGCGGCGTGGTGGATCTGGGTGTGCAGGTTTGCCTCGTGATTGGCGGGGGCAATATCTTCCGCGGCATTTCCGGCGCGGCTTCCGGCATGGATCGCGCGCAGGCCGATGGCATTGGCATGTTGGCCACCGTGATGAATGCGCTTGCCATGCAGAACGCGCTTGAGAAAATTGGCGTGCAGACGCGGGTGCAAAGCGCCATCCCCATGGCTAGCCTTTGTGAGCCCTTCATCCGCCGCCGGGCTGAACGGCATATGGAAAAGGGCCGCGTGGTGATTTTCGCCGCCGGCACGGGCAATCCCTTCTTCACCACCGATACGGCAGCCGCCTTGCGCGCGGCTGAGATGAACTGCGACGCGCTGCTGAAGGGCACGCAGGTGGATGGCGTCTATTCCGCCGATCCGCGCAAGAAGCCTGAGGCGAAGCGCTACGATACGCTGACCTATCTTGATATGCTGGCGCGTGATCTGGCCGTGATGGATGCCGCCGCTATCAGTTTGGCGCGTGAGAACAATCTGCCCATCATTGTTTTCAATATCCATGAACCGGGCGCCTTCACCGCCGTCATGAAGGGCGAAGGCAAGTTCACCACCGTGGTGGAACAGGCGCCATAACCCAGGGGGAAGGGCATCATGCCGACCGACGTTAAAGCCCTGAAACAGGATCTGACGCGCCGGATGGAAGGCGCGATGGAAACCTTGAAGAAGGAATTTTCCGGCCTGCGCACGGGCCGCGCCAGCCCCGCATTGCTTGAACCCGTGCGCGTCGAAGCCTATGGCAGTGTGACGCCGCTCAATCAGGTGGCCAATATCTCGGTCGCCGGTCCCGGCCTGCTTGCCGTGCAGGTCTGGGACAAGGCGCTGACGAAGGCGGTGGAAAGCGCCATTCGGGAAGCCAATCTGGGGCTCAACCCGCAGGCGGAAGGCCAGGTCATTCGCGTGCCGCTGCCGCCGCTTACCACCGAACGGCGCAATGAATTGGCCAAGGCTGCCGCGCGCTATGCGGAACAGGCGCGCGTTGCGGTGCGTGGCGTCAGGCGCGATGGCATGGAACAGATCAAGGCCGCCGGCAAGAAATCCGAATTGGGCGAAGATGAAGTGAAGCGCGCCGAAGATGAGGTGCAGAAACTGACCGACCAATTCGTCAAGCAGATAGACGCGGCCCTGGTGGACAAGGATAAGGATATCCGGACAGTCTGAAACCTGTTCGGCATATCGGGGGGAATAAGCGCTTGCGTAACCGGCTCGGGCCTGATCGCGCGGAAGGAAGCGGCGCATGAGCGCGGCAAGCGATCCCCTGCCCGCCCCCGGCGCCTCGCAAGCGCCGCCCGCGCATGTCGCGATTATCATGGATGGGAATCGCCGCTGGGCAGAAGCGCGCGGCGTGCCTATTGCGCTTGGTCATCGTGCCGGCGCTGAAGCTGCGCGGCGGGCGGTGGAGGCCGCTGCCCAGGCAGGCATTGGGTGGATGACGCTTTTTGCCTTCTCCAGCGAGAATTGGCGTCGCCCGACAGAGGAGGTTTCCGCGCTATCGGGGCTGCTCCGGCTTTACCTCCGCAATGAAGTGGCAGGGCTGGTTCGGGATGGCGTGAAGCTGACGGTGATTGGCGATCACAGCCGGTTCGGCGCTGATCTTTCGGCCATGGTGGCGGATGCGGAAAAGGCGACAGCGGGTGGCACAAGGCTCAATCTGGTGATGGCGCTTTCCTACGGCGCGCGGGATGAGATTCTGGCAGCGACCAGGGCCGTGGCGCGGGCGGCCAAGGCGGGCAGGCTCGACCCCGAAAGCCTGACCGAGGTGCAATTTGGCGGCTTCCTGCAAACGGCGGGCATGCCCGATCCGGATTTGATCATCCGCACTTCGGGCGAACAGCGGCTATCGAATTTCCTGCTTTGGCAGGCCGCTTATGCCGAGTTCGTATTTCTCGATGTGCTTTGGCCGGATTTTTCCGCCGAGGATTTACAAGGCGCGGTTGCGGAATATCATCGGCGGGAACGTCGCTACGGTCTGCGCGCCTGACGTGACTGACGCCAAGGCACCTATTCCGGAGGTAAGCGCCCCTCGACCTTGGCGCGATCTGGGCTTGAGGGGCGCATCGGCAGCCGTGCTGATCCCCATTGCGGTGCTTGGCATCTGGTCCGGCGGCGTGGTCTGGGATGTGCTGGTGGGGGTGGCGGTGGTGCTGCTCTCCTGGGAATGGGCGCGGTTTTGCAAGATTTCCATCTGGCGCTGGCCAGGGCTGCTGATGCCCACCGTCAGCCTGGTAGTCATGCTTTTGGCCGCCTTCGGGCCGCCGCTGGCGGCCATCGGGGTATTGGCGGCAGGGACGCTGTTGCTGTTCCTGCTGCAACGCCAGGGCGATATCTGGCCTGCTGCCGGGCTTTTCTACATTGGCCTCGCGGGCTTTTCGCTGGTGCTGCTGCGCGGTGAGGATCATGCCGGGCTGCTCAATACGCTGTTTATGGTCCTGATTGTCTGGGCCTCGGATACCGGGGCCTATGTCGCGGGGCGGGCCTTGGGTGGGCCGAAGCTCGCGCCCGCCATATCACCGGGCAAGACCTGGTCTGGCGCAGCTGGGGGCTTGCTGGCTGCTACGCTGATCGGCGCGGGGGCGGCGGCGCTGCTCGCATCGGGGGGGGCTTCACGCGCGGCGGCAATCGCGGCCATGCTGGGGGTGATGTCTCAGGCGGGTGATCTTCTGGAAAGCGCCATCAAACGCCGCTTCGGGGTGAAGGATAGTTCCTCCCTCATTCCCGGCCATGGTGGCATGCTGGATCGGCTGGATGGGGTGATGGCGGCAGCGCCCATGGCGACCGCGCTTGCCCTGCTGGCCGGGCGGGGCATGCCGCTATGGCATTGAACCAGCGGCCGGGACCGCGCCGCGTCACCGTGCTGGGCAGCACGGGCTCGGTTGGAAAAAGCACGGTGTCCCTGCTGGAAGCGGCCGCCGAGGATACATTCGATATTGTGGCCCTGGTGGCCGGGCGGGATTGGCAGGGCTTGGCTGCCCAGGCGCGGCGGCTTAAGGCGCGGCATGCGGTGCTGGCGGATGCCACGCAATATGCGGCCTTGAAGGAAGCACTCGCCGGGACGGATATCCAGGTGGCCGCGGGGCCGGAAGCGGTGGTGGCGGCGGCGGGGCTGCCCGCTGATTGGACCATGGCCGCCATTGTGGGTGCCGCTGGCTTGCCTGCCACCCTGGCTGCGCTGGCGCGCGGCGGCATTATGGCGATTGCCAATAAGGAAAGCCTGGTCTGCGCGGGGGACCCCGTTTTGGCCGCAGCGCGTATTGGGGGTGCGACCATCCTGCCGGTGGATAGCGAACATAACGCCATTTTCCAGGCTTTGGATATGCGCGACCCCTCGGCCATTGCGAAAATCATCCTGACTGCCTCGGGCGGGCCGTGCCGGACCATGTCCTTGGCGGAAATGGCCGCCGTGACGCCGGAAGTCGCGGTGCGCCACCCGGTCTGGTCCATGGGGGCCAAGATCAGCGTTGATTCCGCCACCATGTTCAACAAGGGGCTGGAATTGATCGAAGCCGCGCGGTTGTTCCCGGTGCCGGAAGCGCGGATTGAGGTGCTGGTCCATCCGCAATCCACCGTGCATGGTCTGGTGCAATACACGGATGGATCGGTGCTGGCGCAGCTTGGCACGCCCGATATGCGCACGCCCATCGCCCATGCCTTGGCCTGGCCCGCGCGCATGGCCGCCGCCGTGCCGCCGCTTGATCTGATCGCGCTCGGCAAGCTGGAGTTTTTTGCGCCCGACCCGGTGCGCTTCCCGGCGCTCAGGCTTTCGCGCGAGGCGCTTTGCGCCGGCGGCGGTGCGCCCACCATCCTGAACGCGGCAAATGAGATCGCGGTCGGGCTCTTCCTTGAAAAACGGCTCCGCTTTCTCGATATCGCGGCAGTGGTGGAAGAAACGCTCACGCGCCTTGGCGCGCCAGAGGCCGCGGATCTGCCTGCCATTCTGGCGCATGATGCGGCGGCGCGGTCCGAAGCCGGGCTGATCGCCGCAAAACGCGCCGCGCTGGCCTGACCCCGCGCTTTTTTTAGGAGCCGATCTATTGGAATTGCTACCCGAACCCTTCCGCAGCATTGCATCCTTCGTGGTGGTGCTCGGGGTGCTGATTTTCATCCATGAGCTGGGCCATTATTTGGCGGCGCGCTGGCGCGGCGTTCATGTGGAACGCTTCTCCGTGGGCTTTGGGCGCGCGATCTATACCTGGGTGGACAAGCGCGGCTGCGAATGGCGGATAGGCTGGCTGCCACTTGGCGGCTATGTGAAAATGCACGGAATGGAGGATCTGGGCGAAGCAGGCCCGGAACAGGCAGCGGGCTTCCGCCCCGGTGAGACCTTCCATGAAAAATCGGTGGGCGACCGCGCCCTGGTGGTGGCAGCCGGGCCTTTCTTCAATTTCGCGCTTGCCGTGCTGCTGTTTGCGGCGCTTTTCGTGGTGGTGGGGCGGCCTTCCCCGGTGCCGACCGTGGGCAATGTGGTGGAAGCCTCAGCCGCGGCGCGCGCCGGCCTTGCGCCGGGCGATCGGATCATCGCCATGGATGGGCAGAAGGTTGAACGGTTTGAAGCGCTGCAGCGCTATGTTCAGGCACGTGCCGGCCAAGCCATTGAGGTGCTGGTGGCGCGGGGCGATTCGCAGGTCAAGGTCATGGCGACGCCTCTGCCGCGGCCTTCTGACGGGCTTGGCATGCTGGGCATTACCGCCGGGCCGCCGGTTTTCGAAAGGCTTGACCCCTTCAGCGCCGCCTGGGCCGGTGTGACGCATACGCTGGATATCACCGGACAGACGCTGGTTGGCGTGTGGCAAATGATATCCGGCAGCCGGGGCGCTGAGGATCTGGGCGGGCCGCTCCGCATTGCGCAAATGTCGGGGCAGGTTGCGAATATGGGGCTTTCGGCCTTCATCACCTTCACGGCCCTGCTTTCGGTGAACCTGGCGCTGATCAATCTTTTCCCCATCCCCGTGCTGGATGGCGGGCATTTGCTGTTCTATGCCGCCGAGGCGATCCGGGGCCGCCCCTTGCCCTTGAAGGCGCGGGAATATGGCTTCCGGGCCGGCTTTGCCCTGCTGATCTGCCTGATGATTTTCGCGACCTGGAATGACCTTGCCCAACTTGGCGTGGTGCGCTGGGTGAGCGGGCTGCTGGGTTGATCCTGTTTGGGGGTGGCGAGGGGGGCGCGGCTCGGCTAGGAAAGGACGTGATCTTGAGAGAGATGCCGAATCCGTGAAGCAACTACGCGCATTTTTAGCCCTTTTCGCCCTTTTGGCCCTGGCCATGCCGGCCGCCGCGCAGGAACCCGGCCGTGGTGGGGGCCGCATTACGGCCGTGGATGTGCGCGGCACGCAGCGCATAGACCCCGATACGGTGCGGAGTTACATGCTGGTGCAGGTCGGTGATGCGGCGGAACAGGACCGCATTGACCGCAGCCTGCGCGCGCTATTCGCGACCGGGCTGTTTCGTGATGTGACCATCCGCACCGAAGGCGCGCGCGTGGTGGTGGATGTGGTGGAAAACCCCCTGGTCAATCGCGTGGCTTTTGAAGGCAATCGGCGCATTTCCAGCGAAATCCTGCGCGGCATTGTGCTGACGCAACCGCGCAGCGTCTTCACCCCGGCAGCGGCGCAGACGGACAGGCAACGTATTCTGGAGCTTTATGCCCGGCGCGGGCGGTTCCGCGCTACTGTCGAACCGAAGATCGTAGAACTTGACCAGAACCGTGTTGATCTGGTGTTCGAAATCGTCGAAGGCGACCCGGCGCTGGTCGCGCGCGTCACCTTTGTCGGCAATAATGCCTTTTCCGAAGCGCGGTTGAGGGATGTGATTTCCACTCAGGAACAGGCTTGGTTCCGGCTGCTGTCTTCGAGCGACATCTATGATCCCGAACGCCTGGTCTTTGACCGCGAATTGCTGCGGCGTTTCTATTTGCGCCAAGGCTTTGCGGATGTACAGATCACCGGGTCTTCCGGGGAATTGAGCCCCGATCGCAGCGCGTTTTTTGTGACTTTCACCATTGAGGAAGGCCCGCGTTACCGTATCGGAAAGGTTGAGGTCATCAACGAAATACCGCGCATCAATATCGAAGGCCTGCGCCGCGAGGTCGAAATCTCAACCGGCGATTGGTATGATGGGGACGCGGTGGAACGCGGCGCGACAGCGGTTGCGGATGCCTTGCAGGCGCGCAGTGAGCCCTTCATTGAAGTGCAGCCCAGGGTCACGCGCAATCCGGAAACTGCGACGATTGATCTTGCCTTTATTGTCCGTGAAGGGCCGCGCGCCTTCGTGGATCGCATCGAAATTTCCGGCAATACACGCACGGAAGACCGGGTAATCCGCCGCGAATTCAGGCTTGCCGAGGGTGACCCGATGAACGCACGGCAAATCCGGCGTTCGCGCGATCGCATCCGCTCGCTTGGTTATTTCTCGGATGTGCAGATCACCAATCAGCCAGGCTCGGGGCCCGAAAGGGTCAATCTGATGACCTCAGTCACGGAACGCGCGACGGGTGAATTCACCTTGGGCGGCGGTTTCTCGACGGATGCCGGCTTCTTGTTGGATGTTGGCGTGCGCGAGCGCAATATGCTCGGCATGGGGCTTGATGGGCGTATCGGCGGCGTGCTGGCGCAACGGCGAAGCCAGCTTGATCTTTCGGTGACAGACCCGCAATTCCTGGACCGCAATCTGGCGGCCGGGGCGGATGCATTCCTGATCAATCGCGATTTGCGCTTCGTGACGGGTTATCGCGAAAGGCGCGCCGGCTTCGCGCTGCGCACGGGCTATGAAATCAATGATCGGCTGCGGCAGAACTGGTCCTATGCGCTGATTGACCGTGAAATCACTGACATTAACAGCGATGCCTCGCTCTTCATCCGGGAGCAGGCTGGGCGCACGCTGCTGTCTCAGGTTTCCACCACAGTGACCTATGACATGCGCGATAGCCGGATTGAACCGCGTTCCGGCTGGGTTGTGCGCGTGGGCGGGGATTACGCGGGTATTGGCGGTGATGTTGAGTATTTCCGCACAAGGGCCGATGGGCAGTATTACATTCCCTTCGAACGCTGGTTGAATGATCCGGATTTCGTGCTGGTGTTGGCGGCTGGCGGCGGCATCTTGAGCCCGCTTGGCGATAAGGATGACCGCATTGTGGACCGCTTCTTCCTGGGCGGTGAAAACCTGCGCGGTTTCCGCCTGGGTGGCGCCGGCCCGCAGGATACGGCAACGGGCGATTCGCTGGGCGGTCAGGTTCTATGGACCACCTCGGCAGAAATGCGCTTCCCCCTTCCATTGCCCAATGAGCTCGGCCTTTTGGGCCGCACCTTTGTGGATGTGGGTTCGCTTTCCGGCATTCCGGACAGTTATTTCGACCAGACCAAATATCCGGGCTCCAAGCCTGTGGATGACGCCGACCCGCGCGTCAGTGTTGGGGTCGGCTTTTCCTGGAGAAGCCCGATCGGCCTCATCAATATTGATTTCGCCAGAGCGATTGTGAAGAAAGACTATGATAGAACTGAGGTTTTCCGCCTTGGCTTTGGCACACGCTTCTGAAAACGGGATGATTGCCCCATGATTCGCCTTGTCCTTGCCGCTTTGCTTGCCTTGCCCATGGCTGCGGCAGCGCAGAACCAACCGGGCTGGTTTGTGCCCGGCCAACCCCAGGGACAAGGGCAAGCGCAGCCGCAAGGCCAGCGTCCCGCGCAACCCACCCAGCCACAGCGCCCGCCGCAACAACCCGCCGCCGTCGCGCCCCTGCCGCCCGGCACGCCACCGCCGGCGGCGGTGATTGGCGTGGTGGATGTGCCGGAGATCCAGCGCGTTTCCACCGCCTTCAGTCAGGTGCGCCAGGAAATCGAACGCCGCCGTACCAAGCTGAATGAGGATGTGCAGAACGAACAGCAGCGCTGGCGTGATGAACAGCAACGCCTTGGAAATGAACGGGGCGGGCTTTCGCCCGAGCAATTGCGTAACCGTGAACGCGCGCTGCAGGACCAGATCACAGATGGCCAGCGCATCTTCCGCGACCGCGCGCGGGATTTGGAACAATTGGCCCAGCAGGCATTGCGTGAGATTGAACAGGCACTTGCCATCGTGATCCGGCAGGTTGCCACAAGCCGCGGCATCAATCTGGTGCTGCCAAGGCCCTTGGTCATTTTGAACGATCCGCCTTTTGACATGACAGAAGAGGTGGCGGTGCAGCTCAATCGCATGATCACCAGTGTCACCCTGCCACCTGATCCATCCGCCGCTCCGCCGCCGCGCCCGGCGGCGACACCGGCGCCCGCGCCGACCGCACCGCGACGGAACTGAACACCTTGGGTGCGGATAGCCGCTTTTACGCCTGTGCCGGGCCGATCACGCTCGGTACGCTTCGCGCCGCGCTTGGGCTTGCGGCGGCTTTGGATGATGCGCGGCTACTCGCCGGTGTTGCGCCGCTCAATTTGGCAGGGCCGGATGATGTGGCCTTCATGGAAGGGCGCAGGAATCTGCCCGCGCTGAAGGCCACCAAGGCCGGCGCGGTGGTGATTGAGGCAAGCTTCGCGGAACATATGCCGGCGGGCTGTCAGGCGCTGTTGGTGGCGTCACCGCAAGCCGAATTCATCAAAATCGCGCGGCTTTTTCATCCGCCCGTGCAGCCCAAGCCCGGCATTCATCCAAGCGCGGTGATTGCCCCCGATGCGGTGATTGGTCCCGGCTGCGAAATCGGTGCCTTTGTTTTCATTGGCGCAGGCGCTGAAATCGGCGCCTATTCCATTCTGGAACATCACAGCTCTATCGGCCCGGGCTGCAGGCTTGGCGCGCAGGGGCGCATTCATGCCCATGCCAGCATGGAATATTGCCTCGCCGGAGAGGGCGTTGTGCTGCACCCCGGTGCGCGTATCGGCAATGAAGGCTTTGGCTTCATCACCACACCGCAGGGTCAGCATGTCACCATGCCGCAGCTTGGCCGCGTGATCATTGGCGATGGCGCCGAGATCGGCGCGGGCACCTGCATTGATCGTGGCGCGGGAGGCGATACGGTGATCGGGGCCGGGGCGCGGATAGATAACCTTGTGCAGATCGGCCATAACGTCACGATTGGGCGCGGTGCGGTGATTGTGGCGCAGGTGGGCATTTCAGGCTCGGCCAATATTGGCGATTATGCCGTATTGGCGGGGCAGGCCGGCATAGCCGGGCATTTGACCATTGGTGCAAAGGCGCGTGTTGGTGCGCAATCTGGTGTCATGAACGATGTTCCCGCCGGCACCGATGTGGTCGGCAGCCCCGCCTGGCCGGCCAAGGAAACCTTGCGCGCCTTTGCGCGGCTCAGGCGCATGGCCTCCAGCAAGACGAATGAAAAGACAGGGTGACGATCATGTCTGAGGAAAATACCACACCCACTGATATTGGCGTCATTGATATCGCCAAGGTCATGCATGCGATCCCGCATCGCTACCCATTCCTGCTGGTGGATCGGGTAGTTGATATGGTGAAGAACGAAAGCTGCGTTGGAATCAAGAACGTCACGATCAACGAAAATTTCTTCCAGGGCCATTTCCCGACCATGCCGGTGATGCCGGGCGTATTGATCATTGAATGCATGGCCCAAACGGCAGCGGTGCTGGTGGTGGAAACCTTGGGGCCTGATTCGGCTGGCAAACTGGTTTATTTCATGACCATTGATAATGCGAAATTCCGCAAGCCTGTGGTACCCGGCGATCAGATGCGCGTGCATGTGAAGAAGGAACGCCAGCGCGGCAATATCTGGAAATTCTCCGCCGAGGCCAAGGTGGATGGCAAGGTGGTTGCCGAGGCAACCTATGCCGCCATGATCCTGGACCGCTGAGCATGACTGAAATTCACGCGACCGCCGCCGTTTCGCCTTCGGCACAGATCGGCGCGGGCTGCAAGATTGGTCCTGGCTGCGTCATCGGCCCCGATGTGGTGCTGGAAGATGGCGTTGAACTGATTGCGCATGTGATGGTGGATGGGCATACGCGCCTTGGTGCGGGCGTGAAGGTGTTCCCCTTCGCTACCATCGGCATGGCGCCGCAGGATCTGAAATACAAGAATGAACCGACGCGTTGTGAGATCGGCGCGCGCACGCAAATCCGCGAACACGCCACCATTCATCGCGGCAGTGTCGGCGGCGATGGGATCACGCGCGTTGGTGCGGATTGCCTGATCATGGCAGTCGCGCATGTGGCGCATGATTGCCGCCTGGCCGATCGCGTTATCTTGGCGAATAACGTCATGCTGGGCGGGCATGTGGAAATCGCCGATACCGTGTTTGTTGGCGGCGGCACCGCCATCCATCAATTCGTGCGCATAGGCCGCCAGGCGGTTCTTGGCGGCATGAGCGGGATTGAGGCGGATGTCATCCCCTATGGTTCCGCCATGGGCAATCGGGCGCGGCTGATCGGCTTGAACCTGATCGGGCTCAAGCGGCGCGGCTTTTCGCGCCCGGAAATCCATGCGCTGCGCGCGGCCTTCCGGCTGATCTTCCGCGAACCCGGCATCTTCAATGATCGGGTTGAAGAAGCCGAACGCCGCTACGCCGATGACAAGAATGTGGGCGAAGTGCTGCATTTCATCCGCAATACCTCTCGCCGAGGACTGTGTAAGGCCGGGCGCGGGGGCGATGATATGGATGATGAAGCGGAATGAAAAGCTTTCACCCCCTCGCGCATAAGCGGTAATCTCCATCATGCCTGAGCCTCTCGGCGTCATCGCGGGCGGGGGCACCCTGCCGCTGCGCGTGGTGCAGGCGGCTTCCGCCCTGGGGCGGCCCGTGCATGTGGTGGTGCTGGAAGGGCATGGCGATCCGGCGGCTTATGTCGGGCAATCCCATGTGACGCTCCGCTGGGGTCTGGCCGCGCAAATGCTGTCTTGGCTCAGGCAGAACGGCGTGCGGGAAATTGTGCTGGCGGGCAAAGTGACGCGACCTTCGCTGCTTTCGCTCCGGCCCGATGCGGCTTCGATGATGTTGATCGGGCGCATTGGTCGCGCGGCCTTCAATGGCGATGATTCCATTTTGCGCGCGGTGATGAAGGTGCTGGCCGAAGAAGGCTTTGAAGTGATTGGTGCCCAGGCGCTGCTGGCAGGACTGCTGCCGCAAGCGGCGCTGCTCGCTGGCCCAATGCCCGATGATGTGGCGCGCACCGACATCGCACGTGGTCTTGCCGTTTGCCACGCCTTGGGCGCGGTTGATGTTGGCCAGGCCGTCGTGGTGCAGCAAGGGCTGGTGTTGGGTGTGGAGGCTATTGAGGGCACGGATGCGCTGATCCTGCGCGCCGGGGCACTGAAGCGCGAAGGCCCCGCGCCCATTCTGGTGAAGGCACCGAAGCCCGCGCAATCCACGCTTGCGGATTTGCCGACCATTGGCCCGCAAACCGTTGAAAGTGCCTGCACCGCCGGGCTGCGCGGCTTGGCCTTTCAGGCGGGCGGGACCATTCTATTGGAACGCGAAACCACTATCGCGGCGGCGGAAGCGGCGGGGATATTCCTGCTCGCCTTCAACCCCGCCGATTACAGCCAAGGAGATTCTGCATGAGCCAAGGTCGTTTTCTGCATACCATGCTGCGCGTCGGCAATCTGGACCGCAGCGTTGATTTCTACACGAAGCTGCTTGGCATGAAGGAATTGCGCCGGCGCGATGTGCCGGATGGCAAATATACGCTGGTCTTTGTGGGCTATGCCGGGGAAGAAACCGGCGCGAGCGTGATTGAACTCACGTATAATTACGGTGTCGAGAAATACGAACTCGGCAGCGCTTTCGGGCATTTGGCGATTGGTGTGCCGAATGTGACGGCCACTTGCGACACACTCCGCGCCGCAGGGGTGAAGATCACGCGCGAACCAGGGCCGGTGAAATTCGGCACCACCGTGATTGCCTTCATCGAAGACCCGGATGGCTACAAGATTGAGCTGATTGAACGGGCCTGATCAACCAAAAAACCGCGCGGATTACGCCCCGCGCGGTTTCTGTTTCGGCGTGACGCCTCAGGTATCAGTTGATGCGTTCACCATGCAGCGCGACATCCAGGCCCTCGCGCTCTTCTTCCTCGGTCACGCGCAGACCCACGATGACATCGGTGATCTTGAGCAGGATCCAGGTGGCAATCGCCGTGAAGACCATGGTGGCGGCAACCGCAATCACCTGCTTGATGAATTGCTCCATCCCGCCTGACAGGCCTTCCGGCACTGCCGTGGTGGCGGAAAGCGGGCCATAGGCCAGGAAGCCCACCAGCAAGGCACCGACAATGCCGCAAACACCATGCACACCAAAGGCATCCAGGCTGTCATCATATTTGAGCGCGCGCTTCAGTGCCGTGGCACCCCAATAGCCCGCCACACCAGCCACCAGGCCGATGATCAGCGCGCTGCCCGGCAGCACGAAGCCGGCAGCCGGGGTGATGGCCACCAAGCCCGCTACCGCGCCGGAAATCGCGCCCAGCACGGAAGGCTTGCCCTTGCCGATCCATTCCGCCGCCAGCCAGGAAAGCACCGCCGCCGCCGCCGCGATTTGCGTGACCAGCATGGCCATGGCCGCTCGGCCACCAGAAGACCCAAGCGCGGAACCGGCATTGAAGCCGAACCAACCCACCCAAAGCAGCGCAGCACCAATCACCGCAAAGCCAAGGTTGTAGGGCGAGAGGTTTTCAGACCCATAGCCAACCCGCTTGCCAAGCACGATGGCCGCGACAAGCCCGGCCACGCCGGCATTGATATGCACAACCGTGCCGCCCGCGAAATCCAAAGCGCCGAGCGCGAAAATCCAACCATTCGGATGCCAGACCCAATGCGCGACCGGCGCATAGACCAGCAGGGTCCAAAGCCCGACAAAGACCAGCAGCGCAGAGAACTTCATGCGATCCGCAACCGCGCCGGTGATCAGCGCCGCCGTGATGATGGCGAAGGTCATTTGGAAGGTCAGGAAGATCGATTCCGGAATGGTGGTGGCAACCGCCGCATCACCTGATCCAAGCGTAAAGGGCTTATCCCAATTCTCGGCCAGGCCGCCCAGGAAGAAGCGGGAGAAATCGCCGATCCAGGCATTGCCCTCACCAAAGGCGAGGCTATAGCCAGCCACCATCCACAGCACCGACACCAGTGCGCAGATGGAAAAGGATTGCATCATGGTGGCAAGCACATTCTTCTTGCGCACCATGCCGGCATAAAACAGCGCCACACCAGGCACGGTCATCATCAGCACCAGTGCGATGCTCACCAGCATCCAGGCGGCATCGCCAGTATCCACCTTGGCTTCATCGCCGGCAAAGGCAGGTGCGGCGGCCAGGCCAAGAAAAGCCGCGGCCATCCCGCAGCGAGCAAGGAACCTCATGGGTTTTCCCTTCTTGTCAGATGTTGCAAATTGCGGGCTCACAGCGCGGATTCATCCGTCTCACCGGTGCGGATGCGCAAAGCGCGTTCCACGTCCATGACGAAGATCTTGCCATCGCCGATCTTGCCGGTGCGCGCGGTAGAAGAAATGGCTTCAACCACCGCATCCACCATTTCGGCCGGCACCGCCACTTCGATCTTCACCTTGGGCAGGAAGCTCACATGATATTCCGCGCCTCGGTAGATTTCCGTCTGGCCCTTCTGGCGGCCAAATCCCTTGACTTCGGTCACCGTCAGACCCTGCACGCCAAGCGGGGTCAGCGCTTCTCGCACTTCGTCCAGCTTGAAGGGCTTGATGACAGCCATAACGAGTTTCATCGCGCTTTCCGTTCCTCTCTCTGGGCGGGAACCGACCCCCGCGTCAGGGAGAGCTTTCCAAATCCCGTGCCAGCGTGAATGGGGGTGAATGTGCTGATTTTGGGCATTATGCCGGATCATTTTGCATGAAGAAAATTCATTTGCATAAAATATATGCAAACATCAGCGACCCCGGTTTAAGGCTTGGTCCTGCCCATTGGCTCGCGCTAGAAGGGCTTCATGAAAGCTTTGCCTGATGTTGATGTCTGCGTGATCGGCGCCGGGCCGGTTGGCGCCACCCTTGCCGCGCGGCTTGCCAGTGCCGGGATCAGCACGGCGGTGATTGATGCCGCACCCCTGCCGCCCATGGAAATGCCGGCCTTTGATGGCCGGGCCTATGCCATTGCGCTGACATCAAAACGGCTGCTGGAAGCGGCTGGCGTGTGGGAAAGGCTGCCCGTGACCCCCTGCCCCATTCTTGGCATCCGGGTGGCGGATGGCAGGCCGGGCGAGCCCCCCTCCCCGCTTGCGCTGCATTTCGACCATGCAGCGCTGGGCGAAGACCCCTTTGGCTGGATGGTGGAAGCGCGTTCCTTGCGTATCGCGCTCAACGCACATTTGCCGAAGCTGCCAAACCTGACAGTACATGCCCCGGCGAAGGCCGAGGTTACGCGGGATGCCGATGGCGTGACCGTTACGCTTTCCACCGGCGCGCAATTCCGTGCCCGGCTGGTGGTTGGCGCGGAAGGCCGCACTAGCCCGCTCAGGGCGCAGGCGGGCATTCCGGTGTCTCGGCTGGATTATCATTGCATGGGCATTGTCGGGTCCATTGCGCATGAAAAGCCGCATCGGAACATGGCCTTGGAGCAATTCCTGCCCCATGGCCCCTTCGCGCAATTGCCCATGCCGCCGCTGCCAGACCACCCGCATGTCAGCGCCATTGTCTGGACCGACAAGACCGCGATCGCGGAGCGTTGCCTCGCCATGGATGATGCCGCTTATGGTCGGGAAATCGCGCGCCGCATGGGTGGGCATTTGGGCTGGGTGAAGCCGATTGGCCGGCGCTGGTCCTATCCGCTTTCGGCCATGCATGCCGCGCGATATGTGGATACGCGCATGGCCCTTGTTGGCGATGCGGCGCATGGCATTCACCCCATTGCTGGCCAGGGCCTCAATCTTGGTTTTCGCGATGTGGATGCGTTGGCGAGTTTGATCATTGAAGCCGGGGCGCGTGGCGAAGACCCGGGCAATGCCGCGCTGCTGGCGCGCTATCAGGCGAAGCGCCGGCCCGATAGCCTGCTGATGCTGGGGGCGACGCATGCGCTGGAAAGGCTTTTCGCCAATGACATCGCGCCCATCCGCATCGCGCGCCGGCTTGGCATTGCCGCGGTGGACCGCATGCCGCGGCTCAAGAATTTCTTCGCGCGGCAAGCGATGGGGATGAATTCTTCTGCGGGGGCACTGATCGGGAGGTGAAAACCGCGTCACTCCACCAGCGATTGACGCGCCCGCCGGCAAGCCGCAATCCTGTTGCCCTTGAATGGATGAAAGGGCGATTTCGATGGACATGAACCGCCGGGCCTTGCTGCTGACCTCCGCCGCCTTAGCCGCCAATGTCGTGGCACCTGAAGCCGCCTTTGCGCAGGAACAACCGCGCCGTGGCGGCATCATGACAGTGCATTTCCCGACCGAACAGCGCATCCTGAACCCCAGCCTGCAGGCTTCCACAGGTGTCTATATCGTGGGTGGCAAAATCCAGGAACCGCTGGTGGATCTGGATGCCGCCGGCAATCCCGCGCCGTGCCTTGCGGAATCCTGGGAAGCGACACCGGATGGCAAGACCATCACCTTCAAACTGCGGCAGGGTGTCACCTGGCATGATGGGCGGCCCTTCACCTCGGCGGATGTGCAATTCACCGCCATGGAGATGTGGAAGAAGATCCTGAATTACGGAACGACGCTGCAACTGTTCCTGGATGCGGTGGACACGCCAGACGCTCATACCGCCGTTTTTCGCTACAGTCGCCCCATGCCGCTGAACCTGCTGCTGCGCGCCATCCCTGATCTTGGGTATATTTCCGCCAAGCACGTTTATGAAGGCACTGACATTCGCCAGAACCCAGCGAATACCGCGCCGATGGGCACTGGGCCCTTCCGCTTTGTGCAATATGAACGCGGGCAATTCATCATCGCGGATCGCAACCCGAATTACTGGCGCAACAACCTGCCCTATCTGGATCGTGTGGTCTGGCGCGTGGTGACGGATCGTTCCGCCGCTGCCGCGCAGATGGAAAGCGGCCAATTGCTGTTCAGCCCCTTCTCCGCGCTATCCATCGCGGATTTCACGCGCCTTGGCCGCGACCCGCGCTTTGAAGTGACCACGCGCGGCAATGAAGGCAATGCGCGCACGAATACGCTGGAATTCAATTTCCGCAATCCGGTGCTGGCCGATATCCGCGTGCGCCGCGCCATCGCCCATGCCTTGGACATTCCCTTCTTCATCGAAAATTTCCTAGGCCCCTTCGCCAAGGTTGGTACTGGGCCGATCCCGACAACCTCGCCCGATTTCTATCCAGCGAATATGCCGCAATACCCCTTCAACCGGGCCCAGGCGAACCGGTTGTTGGATGAAGCAGGGCATCGCCGTGGCGCTGGCGGCGTGCGTTTCAATCTGCGCCTAAACCCTGCGCCTTGGGGTGAGGATATCGCGCTTTGGTCCACCTTCATCCAGCAATCACTGAATGAGGTCGGCATTCGCGTTGAGATTGTGCGGCTTGATGCGGCCGGCTTCCTCCGCACCGTTTATAATGATTGGAATTTTGACCTGGCGACAGGCTGGCATCAGTATCGTAACGACCCTGCTGTTTCCACCACCGTTTGGTATCGTTCCGGCCAGCCGCGTGGCGCACCCTGGACCAATCAATGGGGCTGGACGGATGAGGAAACGGACCGCGTAATTGACGCTGCCGCGACCGAATTGGACTCCGCGCGGCGCAAGGCGCTTTATGCGGATTTCGTGCGCCGGGCGAATACGGAATTGCCGCTTTGGATGCCGATTGAACAGATTTTCGTTTCCGTCATCAATCGGCGATTGCGGAACCATTCCAATACGCCACGCTGGGCGTCTTCATCCTGGCATGATCTCTGGCTCGCTTCTTGAAGCGCGCCTGATTTCTGATGCGGGTATTGAGCCTCGCCGCGCGGCGATTGGCAGCGTCCTTGCCGACGCTGCTGATCATCCTGGCCGGCATGTTCCTGCTGCTGCAATTGGCGCCAGGCGATACCGTGGATGCGCTGATTGCGCAGATGGGTGGCGGCGGCGACGCGGCGATGGCCGAGGAATTGCGCCGCTTCTACGGGCTTGATCTTTCCATCCCGGCGCAGCTTGGCAATTATCTGTGGCGTCTGATCCGCTTCGATCTTGGCTTTTCGGCGATTTACGGCAAGCCGGTTGCCACCGTTATTTTTGAACGCCTACCAGCGACGCTTGCCTTGATGACAGCCGCACTTTCCTTCGCGTTTTTCGTGGGCCTCGTGCTGGGCGTAATTGCCGCCAAGCGCGTGAATGGCTGGCCGGACACGGTGATTTCCACCCTTGGGCTGATCTTCTACGCCACCCCGTCCTTCTGGTTTGGGCTGATGGCGATTGTGTTTTTCTCGGTCCACCTGCAATGGCTGCCCGCCGGCGGTTTTGAAGATGTGGCGGCGGGGCTGACAGGCTTTGCGCGCATCCGCGACATTGCCGCGCATCTGGTGCTGCCCACCCTCACGCTTGGGTTGATCTTTTTGGCGATTTATCTCCGAATCATGCGTGCTTCCATGCTGGAAGTGCTGACGCTGGATTTCGTGCGCACGGCGCGCGCCAAGGGCCTGGATGAAACCCGCGTGATGCTGCGCCATGTGCTGCGTAACGCCATGCTGCCCATGGTGACGCTGATTGGCCTGCAAGCAGGCACCATGCTGGGTGGTTCCGTTGTCGTAGAAAGCGTGTTTTCCCTGCCGGGGCTTGGGCGGCTTGCCTATGAAGCCGTGGTACAGCGGGATTTGAATACGCTGCTTGGCATTGTGTTCATCTCGGCCCTGCTGGTGATTTTCGTGAATTTCCTGGTGGATTTGCTCTATGCGCGGCTTGATCCGCGTATCGGCACCGGGGGCGCGCCCTGATGGCGGCGCTCAAGCGTTTTGCGCTGGCCTATTTACGCAATCCCGCCGCCGGCTTCGGGCTTTTGCTGCTGATTGCCATCATCGTCATGGCACTGACGGCGGATTGGTTCTTCCCGCGCGATCCGCTTTCCCTAGCCGGGCGGCCGCTGCAATGGCCGGGCGCCAATCCGCGCTTTCCCTTCGGCACCGATAATTCCGGGCGTGACATCGCCGCGCAAATCTTCCATGGCGCGCGGGTTTCGCTGCTGATTGGCTTGGTCGCGACCTCCATCGCCGTGGTCATTGGCATCGTCATCGGTGCGCTCGCGGGCTATTACGGCGGTGTGGTGGATGATGTGCTGATGCGCCTGACCGAGGCTTTTCAGACGCTGCCGAATTTCCTGTTGCTGCTGGTGCTGGTTTCAATCTTTGGATCGGAACTCACCACCGTTGTGGTCGCGATTGGTGTGGTATCCTGGCCCGCCACCGCGCGGTTGACGCGCGCCGAGTTTCTCACGCTGCGTAACCGAGAATTCGTGCAAGCCTGCCGCGGGCTTGGCATGGGCGATGGGCGCATCATCTTCCGCGAAATCCTGCCCAATGCGCTGCCACCCGTGATTGTCTATGCCAGTGTTGTGATGGCGGTGGCGATATTGCTGGAAAGCGCGCTGGCGTTCCTCAGGCTATCCGATCCTAATGTCGCATCCTGGGGCAATCTGATCGGGCTCGGGCGCGATGTGCTGCGTGTGCAATGGTATGTTTCGGCCATTCCGGGCATTGCCATTCTGCTGACGGTGCTGGCGGTTTCGCTGGTCGGGCAGGGCTTGAATGATGCGCTCAATCCAAGGCTGAAGGGCCGATGAGCGCGGTGCTTTCCCTGCAAGGTCTCACGGTCGCCCTGCCGCGCGGGGCGGATCGGCCTGAGGCGTTGCGCCAGGTCTCGCTTGACCTCAACGCCGGGGAAATTCTTTGCGTGGTTGGCGAAAGCGGCTCCGGCAAATCCATGATGGCGAGTGCCATCATGCGCCTGCTGCCGGGCAATGTGCGTATCGCGGGTGGCAGCATACTGTTTGAAGGGCGCGATCTGACGCAGGTGGATGAAGCCGCGATGCGTGCGCTGCGCGGCGCGCGTATCGCCATGGTGTTCCAGGAACCCATGACTGCGCTTAATCCGCTGCGCAGCATTGGTGATCAGATCGCGGAAATGTTCCGTATCCATACCAGCCTGAGCGCCACCGAAATCGAAGCCCGCGTGCTGGCCCTTTTGGCCGAGGTTCGCATCCCCGAACCTGCCCAGGCCGCCCGCGCCTTCCCGCATGAGCTTTCCGGCGGGCAGCGCCAACGCGCCATGATCGCGATGGCGCTCGCGCTCGATCCGCTGGTGTTGATTGCCGATGAACCGACCACGGCGCTTGATGTCACCACCCAGGCGCAAATCTTGGCGCTGATCCGTGATTTGCAGCAGCGCAAGGGTACGGCGGTGCTGTTCATTACGCATGATTTCGGCGTGGTGGCGGAAATTGCTGATCGCGTTGCCGTCATGCAGCACGGGGTTTTGGTGGAACAGGGGCCAGCGCGCGATGTTTTGCATCAGCCGCAACACGCTTACACCAAGGCGCTGATCGCCGCCGTGCCGCCGCTGAAAGCCCCACCACCGCGCGCGATTTCCAGCGAAACGATACTTGCATTGGAAGGCGTGCAGAAAACCTATCGCAGCGGCGGCTTGTTCGGGCGCAAGCGGCGCGAGGTCCATGCGGTGCGCGATGTGACGCTGTCTCTGCCCAGGGGCGGCACGCTTGGCGTGGTGGGGGAATCAGGTTCCGGCAAATCCACTCTGGCGCGCTGCATCACGCGGCTGGTGCATGCGGATAGCGGTGCCATTCGCCTGGATGGCGTTGATCTTTTGCATCTGTCGAAGCGTGAGGCTCGGCAAGCCGCGCGGCGCGTGCAAATGGTGTTTCAGGACCCCTACGCCTCGCTCAACCCGCGCCGCCGCGCGGGGGAATTGGTGGCGCAAGGCCCGATGATTCATGGCATGGCGCGCGATGCGGCCATGGCCAAGGCGCGGGAATTGTTTGCTCTGGTCGGGCTTGATCCGGCGGCCATTGAACGCTTCCCGCATGAATTTTCCGGCGGGCAGCGCCAGCGCATCGGGCTTGCACGCGCACTCGCCTTGGAACCGGAAGTGCTTGTCGCGGATGAACCAGTCTCGGCGCTTGATGTATCCGTGCAGGCGCAGGTCTTGAAGCTGCTGGCGGATTTGCGCGTCAGGCTTGGGCTTTCGATTGTTTTCATCACGCATGATTTGCGCGTGGCCGCACAGGTTTGCGATCTGGTGGCAGTGATGAAGGATGGCGTGGTGGTGGAACACGGCCCTATCGCGCAAGTCTTTGAAGCGCCGCGCCATGCCTATACTCGGGCGCTGCTCGCTTCCGTCCCCGGGCGCGGTTTCGGCGCGTAAAGCTTCACGCCCCGCGCCGCGAATCCCGCCACATCACAACCCCGACGACCAGCGCCGGCACACCGCACAGCAAAAAGCCAATGCCATGGCTATTGGTCACGGCAAGCTGCGCCGCATAGATCACCGGCAGGATGAAGGCGCCGACCTGGCCGAAGGAAAGCACGCCACCCGTGGCGGCGCCGCGCATGCCAGGTGGTGCCAGCCGCGCCGCTTCGGACAGCAACACACCATGCCAGGACATGGCCGTGGCGCTCATCACTGTTGCGATGGCCGCGATCAGCAAAGGGTGCCAATGCGCACCGTAAAGGCTCATCAGCGCCGCACTCGCCGCCATGCCAAGCGAAAGCCCCGCCATGACACGGCGCGGCGATACGCGGCCACTGCCAAGCCAGCCCCAGAAAATGCGCATGGGCACCGCGATCACCATGGCAATGGCGAACATCAGCCCCGCCATCGCCAGATCATAATTCAGCGCGGTCAGATACAAAACGTAATAGCTTGTGAAGGCCGTTTGCAGGCCATTGAAGGCGAAGCAGGCCAGCGACAATTCGCGCAAATCCTTGGATTTCAAGACTGCCGCCAGCGTGGTGCGAAAATCGGAAAAATGAAAGCTGCGGCTTGGTATGCGATCAGAATCGAACGCGCCGCGCAGCGGTTCCAGCATCACGGCAAACAGGAAACAGGCACCCGCCGTCACCAGCAGCGCGCCGCTCCATCCCCAATATCCCGTCATGAGGGGGCCAAGCAGCCCCGCCAGCAAAAGCCCCGCCGGCACAGCGGTTTGCTTGATGGAAAACACCAAAGGCGCCTGTTTGGGCGGTGAATAGCGCCCAAGCAGATGCGAACTTGCGGGCGTGGAGGTCGCCGCGCCGCCGCCACCGATGATCGCGGAAATCAGGAAAAAAACCAGCGGCCCCGCCGCCGCCAAGGCCATGCCGGCAGCAAGAAACACCAACGCCACTTGGCTCATGCGCAGCGCGCCATAGCGGATGATGAAACTGCCGCAGCCAAGCTGGAACACCAGCGAAGCCAGCGCCGCCGCGCCGACATAAACCCCGACCAGGGCAGGGTCTATGTGCAAATCCTCGATAATCGCGGGGGCGATGACCAGCGGTAGGGTGCGACCGATGGAAGCAAAGGTCTGCTGCACAAACATGGCCCCAAGGGCCAAATACAAAAGCTTCTTCGCCGTATCCGCTACCATGAAGACCAAAATGACCCCAGAAGAATGATCTAGCCTAGGCGCGTTTGGGGGTGGGCGAAAGATACCAAGACCGGTTCAGCCCTCATCCTCGGCATAGGGGTTGCGCGGGGATCGCAATTGCAGCCGGATCGGAACGCCCGGCATGGTGAAATGCTCGCGGAAGGAATTGACCAGATAGCGCCGGTAATCCTCGGGCAGCACATCGGCGCGCGTGCCGAAGATCACCATGGTGGGCGGCCGCGCCTTGGGCATGGTTGCGTAACGCAGCTTTATCCGCTTGCCATCCACCAGGGGCGGCTGATGCCGCGCGAGTGCCGCTTCAAACCAGCGATTGACCTCCCCGGTCGGGATGCGCCTGTTCCACAGCGCATAGGCCGCGCGCACCGCGGGCATCAACTTATCAACGCCCCGCCCGGTTGCTGCCGAAAGCGGCACCACGGGCACGCCTTTCGATTGCGCCAGCGATGTCATCAGCGCATCTTCCACGCGCTTACGCGCCGCATTGCGGTCTTCCACCGCATCCCATTTATTGAGTGCGATCACCAGCGCACGGCCTTCGCGTTCCGCAAGCCGGGCAATGCGCAAATCCTGTTCATCCATGCCAAGCAGCGCATCCAGCACCAGCACCACCACTTCCGCTTCCTTGAGCGCAGCAAGGGAAGACGCGACCGACATCTGCTCCAAAGTTTCCTGCACACGGGCCTTCTTGCGCATGCCGGCAGTATCCACCAGCCGCACCTCACCGCCGGTGGAATCGCGCCATTGCACAGCAACCGCATCGCGCGTCAGGCCAGGCTCAGGGCCGGTGATCATGCGGTCTTCACCAAGCAGCGCATTCAGCAAAGTGGATTTGCCGGCATTGGGCCGGCCCACAATGGCGAGGCGCAGCGGGCGTTCTGCATCTTCTGCCTCAGCCTCATCTTCTGGCAGCGGGCCAAGCTTGGCGGCGATTTCATCATGCAAATTGCCGAAGCCATCGCCATGTTCAGAGCTGACAGGCACAGGGTCGCCCAGGCCCAATTCAAAGGCTTCCATGGCGGCGGTGGTGCCGGCGCGGCCTTCTGCCTTATTCGCGACAACCAGCACCGGCACGCGCATCCGCCTGAGCCAGGCAGCGAAAGCGCGATCCGCAGGCGTGATGCCGGCGCGTGCGTCCATCACAAACAGCACGAGGGAGGCGCCGCGCAAAGCGGCCTCGGAACTCGCGCGCATGCGGCCGGGCACGGTATCGGGCGGCGCTTCTTCAAGCCCGGCGGTGTCCACCAGTGTCACATCGCGCCCGGCGATGCGCGCGGTTACTTCCTTGCGGTCGCGCGTGACCCCTGGCGTGTCATGCACCAGCGCGATGCGCCGCTGCGCCAGCCTATTGAACAGCGTGGATTTGCCGACATTGGGCCGGCCCAGAATGACAATGACAGGCTGCATGAAGGGGCCTGGTTCAGCCTTCGCCGACAAAGGCAACCAGGCTGCCATCATCGGTCGCCAGGATCAGCCGCCCCCCCACCACGATCATCGGCAAGGAAAGCGGGCCCGGCAGGCGTTGGCGGCCCAGCACATCGCCATTGGATGGATCAAGCGAAACAAGCTCCGCCAGGCTGGTGCCGACAAAAAGCCGCCCGCCGGCCAATAACGGAGAGGATAGCTGCACCAGTGGCGGCGCCCGATTGCCCTGCGCCGGCGGGCGGAGTGAAACCGCCCAGCGGGCCATGCCTGTTTCGCGCTGCAAAGCTGCGACTTCACCGGAATCGGTCACGCCAAACAACCACTCGCCCGCCACCCAGGGCATTTCCGTGCCGCCGAATTCCCGTTCCCAAATGCGCCTGCCAGCGCGCAGATCAATCGAAAGCCCGATCCCGCCCATGCCTATGGCAATGACATCATTGCCCGAAATCACCGGCGCGGCGCGTACGCTGCCCACATCGGCAAGGCTGGTGCCGCCGGCGGCGGCCAGGCTGTCGCTCCAGAGCACCCTTCCATCATTGGCCCGGAAGGCCAGGATTTCACCGGAAGGAAAGCCCGTCACTACAATATCGCCAGCAATGGCGGGCGGCGGCAGGCCAAGCGGCACCGTCAGGATAGCCTGGGCACGATAGCGCCAGAGCAGCTTGCCATCCTCGGCAGACAGCGCCACCAGCGTGCTGTCCAAGGTCGTGACAAAAATCCGGCCATTGGCGATGGAAGCCGCGCCGCGCATGGGCGCCTGCAGGCGCACGCGCCATTTCACCGTGCCATCAGCGGCGGAAAGGGCCAGCACCTCAGACAACACAGTGGTGACAAAAACCGTATCGCCTTCCACAATCACGCCAATGCCGCCGCCATCGCCACGTTCATTTTCCCGGCGGGTATCAACGCGCCAAAGCCGCGCGCCATTGGCGATATCGAAGGCGGAAACAAAGCCAATCGCATCGCCCATGAAAACGCGATCCGCGCTGGCAACCGGGCCGGCAACAACGCGGCGGCGGAAGGAAGTGCCCGTGCCGAAGCTTGCCGACCACGCCTGACGAAGATTGGCACCAAGCGCGATATGCCCGCCCGTATGGCTTGCCACGCCGCCAAGCTGGGGCCAAAGGCTGCGCTGTTCCTGCGGAGGCAGGGCGATCGTCAGCCCGCGCGCTTCGGCATCCGCTTCAACGCTACGATCCGGCAGCGTCATCACCGGCTTGCGTTCACCAACAATCTTCACGCGGCGTTCGCCGAAGATGTTATCCAGCGTTTCGCAGCCAGCCAAAAGCCCCGCCGAGCCCAGCAGCCAGGCGCGCCGAGAAATATCCCGCCCCGTCATCCTTCAAGCCCCATGGCAAGACGTTGAGCCCTTTCGCGCACGCCGCGCGGCGCCGTGACATCAGCGGCCAGCGCCTGGAAGGCTTGACGCGCTTCATCGCGCCGCCCCGCATGCAGCGCAATCAGGCCGGCCATTTCGCGCGCCGAGGCATTCCAGGCCGATTCGGGCCTGGTCAGCGGCGTGATGCGCGCGGCCAGCATCGCCGGGTCCCCCTGATCAAGCGAACGGATCACCCAAAGCAGCGATGCCAAATCCCGATAGAGCGGATCGGCACTACTATCGGCAGCGATGGCATCATATAGCCGGAGCGCTTCCGTCAAATCCCCGGTCTCCGCCTTGAGCGCGGCAGCCCGCAGCCGCGCCAGATCACGATAGCCGGAGGGCGCACCGCGGGACGCTTCTTCAAAGCGCTGCGCCATGGCCCGAAGGTCCGCGCCTTCGGCCTCGGCGGCGCGATGGGCGGCCATGAAGGCGATGGCGGCCTTCTCAGCTTCCCGTGCTTCATACCAGCGCCAGCTTTGATGGGCGCCAATGCCGGCCAGCACAAAGATCAGCACGCCCAAGACCAGGGTCCCGTAGCGCTTCCAAAGCCGGCGGGCGCGTTCAGCGCGGAGGTCTTCCGCAACCTCGTCAAAGATATCGGGCAAGGCGGTCCTCAAGCATCATGAAGGTCTCGCGCAGGGCTAAGGCCTATCGCGGCGGCGGTCAAACGGGGAATTTTGCGTTTATGGGGGTGCCTGGTAATAATTTTAGGAGAAAATTTGCAATTCATTAACTTCTATGGCGTCTCTTGGTCCAATGCAGTTCCCCAGCCCCCTTTGCGCCCTTTTTTTGCTGCTTGCCGGCTGCGAAAGCGTTGGCGCCCCCGGCGCGCCCTTGCTGGCCATTCCCGCAGCCATAGAAGGGGTATCGCTTGTTACCACGCAGCGCGGGGTGGGCGATAATGTGGTTTCGCTGGTCACCGGCCAGGATTGTTCCTATGTCCGGCTCGCCAAGGGGCAGACCTATTGCGCTTCAGACCCGCCGCCGCCCGTGCAGCCGATCTGCACACGGAGCCTGGGCAAGGTGGATTGCTGGACGACGCCGCCTGTCGCCACGCCGCCTTACAGCAATGTCCGTGATGGGCCTTATGAGCTGACCGCCGAGCAGGAACGCAACCGCACGGCGCGCTGGCCGAAGCTGTTCTGATCGGTGCCGCCCGGCGCCTTTCAAAGAAACTGCGGCAGACGATAAAACCGCGCGGCACTCCGCCAGAACAAATCCGCCTTTTCATCGGCCGAGGCGCCGGCGGCGATGCGCTTGAAGGCATTCCAGCCAACCGCATAGCCATAGCCGCCCTTATCCACCGGGAAATTGCTTTCAAACATGCAGCGGCGCGTGCCGAAGAATTCAATGCAGCGTTCCATCCAGGGGCGCCAATGGGCGGCCAGTTCTTCCGATGAAGGCGCAATCGCGCCGGCTTCAAGCCCGAAGCCCGGCAGGCGCATGCCAAGCCCACCCAGCTTCACCATGACATTCGGGCATTGCGCCAGTTCCGCCATATTGCGTGACCAAGCGGCAAAGACCTCATCCCGCTTGCCGGCATAAGGGCCTATGCCGAGAATCCCGCCGCAATGATCCAGCACAATCGGGATTTCGGGGAAGGTGCGCGCGAGTGACGCGAGGCGCGGGATTTGGTGGAAATAAATCCAGGCATCGAAGGAAAGCCCATTACGCCCAAGGGCAGCCAAGCCCGCGCGGAACGCAGCGCCATCCATCATGTCTTCCGCCGACGTATAGGCCGGGTTCAGCATCACGGGGTCAGGGTCCCAGGTGGCGATATGGCGAATGCCGCGAAACCGCCCGCCAGCAGCCGCGATATGCGCTTCCAAAACGGGCTGCACCGCATCCCCCAGCGTCAGATCGGCATAGCCCACAATCCCGGCATTGGCGGCGATATCGCCATAGATGCCGCTTGCGAACATCGCGGCGATGCCGGTGACGAATTCCGTCTCACCCACTGGCTTCAAAGCCTCAGGTCCTGCGGCGCGATGCATGGACCGCGCTTGGACATAAACCGTCGCCTTCACGTTATGGCCGCTTTTCAGATCGGCCAGAAATTCATCATGCAAATAGCGCCAGCCCGGCCGGTCCCAGAGATGGTGATGCGGATCAATGATCACCTGCGCGGGGTCCAGGATTTCCTCCTGCCGTGCGGCGAGCCAATCCTCTCGGACGGCAAGGTAATGCTGCACCTGATGTTGGGACATGGCGTGTTCCTGACCGCGAGGCTTTAAGCGCCCATGGGATGGCGCTTTGCGCCAAGCGTCAAGCCTGGGCGAGTCTGGCTGCTTGTTCTATGCTTCCCACAACATCTAAGGACCCTTCCATGCTCACCAGAAATGCCAAGGGCGTTTTCGTTATTGCGCCCACGCCCTTCCTGCCGGATGGCGCGCTTGATCTGGCCAGTGCCGATCGCATGACCGATGCCTTTCTGGCCGCGGGTGCAAGTGGCCTGACGCTGCTTGGCGTGATGGGTGAAGCGCCGAAGCTTGATCAGGAAGAAGCGATCAGCTTCGTCGCGCGCGTGATCAACCGCGTGGCGGGACGCGTGCCGGTGGTGGTAGGTGCCTCGGCGCCTGGTTTTGCCAGCATGCGCGCTGTGGCGCAGGGCGCGCTTGATCTGGGTGCGGCAGGCATCATGGTGGCGCCGGCGCCGGGCCTTAAGGGCGATGATGCGGTGCTATCCTACATCATGCAGTCCATGGATACGGTGGGCGACGCGCCCTTTGTCTTGCAGGATTTTCCGCAACTGACCGGCATTCATATCAGCGCTGGCATGGTGGCGCGCGCCGCCGCTGACCCGCGCCTGGTGATGCTGAAGGCCGAAGATTATCCTGGGCTTGATAAGCTTTCCGCCATCCGGAAGATGGAATCGGAAGGCAAGATGCCGCGCATCAGCATCCTGGGCGGCAATGGCGGTCAATTCCTGCCCGAGGAACTGTCGCGCGGCGCGGATGGCATCATGACCGGCTATGCCTTCCCGGAAATGCTGGCCGAGGTCATTGCGCTAATGGCCGCCGGCAAGCGCGACGCGGCGCAGGATGCTTTTGATCTGCATCTGCCTTTGATCCGCAGCGAATTGCAGCCGGGCCTTGGCCTTGCGATTCGCAAGCATATACTGGCGCGGCGCGGTATCATCGCCCATGCGGCTTTGCGTGCGCCCGGGCCCAAGCTTTCGCCGGAAACCACGGCGGAAATTGATTTTCTGCTGGCCCGGCTGCAAGCACGCGGCGGCGCCAAACTTCCCTGAAAACCACAAGCTTTACATACCGAGGAGGATACCCCATGCCCAAAATCGCCATCGCCGTTGAATTCAAGATCAAGGAAGGCCAGCACGCGGCCTTTGACGCGATCATCCGCGAACATGCCCGCCTGACGCTTCAGGAAGAACCGGGCTGCGAGCGCTTTGATGTGCTGCAACCACTCGACAAGGATGGGGCGCATGACAAAAGCCGCGTCATGTTGTGTGAGGTCTATCAGGACCGCGCGGCGGTGGATGTGCACACCAAGAATCCGCGCCTTGCCAAGGTGCGCGATGCCTATGCGGCGCTGATCGAAGGCCGCACGCTCACGCTTTGTGAGATGTGAGGCAAAGGGCGCTGCGTGATGCAGCGCCCTTGAGCATCATCCAGCCAAAGCCGCCTTCACCGCCGCCAGCGCTTCTGCCGCATTGGCGGCATCCGGCCCGCCAGCCTGCGCCATGTCGGGCCGCCCGCCACCACCCTTGCCGCCCACAGCGGCTGAGGCCGCGCGCACCAAAGCCACCGCATCGGCGCGGCCCTTGGCGGCTTCCGCCACGGCAACGACGATACTCGCCTTGCCTTCAGCCGTGCTGATCAGCGCGACAACATCCGCCGCGCCGCCTTTCAGAATAGCCTCAGCCAGTCCCTTCAAATCGCGCGGCGGCACTTCGCCAAGGTCGCGCAGCGAAAGCCGCAGCCCCGCCACTTCCTCAATCTCCGCCCCGCCACCACCGGTCGCGAGCTTCTTACGCAGCTCCGCCACATCGCGTTCCAGCTTGCGGCGTTCTTCAACCAGCGCCGCAATACGGCCCGCCAATTCGCCAGGCTGCGCCTTCAATACCGCCGCTGCCGCCGTCAGGCTTTCTTCCATCTCATTGATGTAAGCCAGCGCCGCATCACCCGTCACGGCTTCCACGCGCCGCACGCCGGCGCTGACGGCGCCCTCGGAGATAATCTTGAACAGGCCGATATCACCGGTGCGCCGCACATGCGTGCCGCCGCAAAGTTCCAGCGAGTAGACGCCGTGCTTGTCGGTCGCCGCCGGATCATGGCCCATGCCAACCACGCGCACTTCCTCGCCATATTTCTCGCCAAACAGCGCCATAGCGCCGGCTTCCACCGCCGCTTCTGGTGTCATCAACCGCGTGATTACCTCGGCATTTTCGCGAATGCGGGCATTCACTTCTGCTTCAACCCAGGCGAGTTCTTCGGCTTCCATGGGCTTATTGTGGGAGACATCAAAACGCAGCCGATCCGGCGCGTTCAAGCTGCCCTTCTGCGCGACATGCGTACCCAAACGCCGGCGCAAGGCTTCATGCAGCAAATGCGTAGCCGAATGATGCGCGCGGATATTGGACCGGCGCGCATGCTCCACCGTCGCACTCACAGCCATGCCAGGCTTGGCTTCGCCATGCACAACTTTGCCCAGATGCACGAAAAGATTGCCGAGCTTCTTTTGCGTATCGCGGACCTCGATCCGGCAGGCATCGCCCGCGACAATCACGCCGGTATCACCCACCTGGCCACCGCTTTCGGCATAAAACGGCGTCTGGTTCAGCAGCACCGCAACTTCGCTGCCCACCGCGGCGTGATCCACCACCTTGCCATCCACCACCAACGCGGTGATCTCACCCTCTGCAACTTCCGTGGAATAGCCAAGGAACTCACTGGCGCCGATCTTTTCCTGCACATCGAACCAGAGGCTTTCAGTCGCCGCTTCCCCGCTGCCGGCCCAGGCCGCACGGGCGCGGCGCTTCTGTTCGGCCATGGCGGCATTGAAGCCTTCCACATCCACCGCGCGGCCTTCACTGCGCAAAGCATCTTGCGTCAGGTCCAAGGGGAAGCCGAAAGTATCATACAAGCGGAAGGCGATATCGCCCGGCAGGGTCTGGTTTGATCCAAGCTTGCCGGTTTCCTCAGCCAAAAGATGCAGGCCACGTTCCAGCAAGGACCGGAAGCGCGTTTCCTCAAGCCGGAGCGTTTCAGCAATCAGCCCCTCGGCGCGCACCAATTCTGGATAGGCCGTGCCCATTTGCCGGATCAGCGAAGGCAGGATGCGATGCATCAAGGGCTCACGCGATCCCATCATATGCGCGTGGCGCATGGCGCGGCGCAGGATGCGGCGCAGCACATAGCCGCGGCCTTCATTGGAAGGCAGCACGCCATCGGCAATCAGAAAGGCGCCGGCGCGCAAATGGTCTGCCACCACGCGGTGGCTCGACCGGAACGGGCCATCAGGGTCTTGGCCGGTCGCTTCCGCACTCGCCAGGATGATCGCGCGCAGCGTGTCCGTGTCGTAATTATCGTGCTTGCCTTGCAGAATGGCGGCGAAGCGTTCCAGCCCCATGCCGGTATCAATGGAAGGCCGTGGCAGCGGGTTGCGCGTGCCGGCGGGTTCTTCCAGGAACTGCATGAAAACCAGGTTCCAAATCTCGATGAAGCGATCCCCATCCTGATCCGCGCTGCTAGGCGGGCCGCCGAAAATCTTGTCGCCATGGTCGAAGAAAATCTCGGAACAGGGGCCGCAAGGACCGGTATCGCCCATGCGCCAGAAATTGTCGGAGGTCGGGATGCGGATGATGCGATCATCTGTGAGACCCGCGACCTTTTTCCAGATGTCCGCAGCGTCTTCATCTTCTGAATAGACCGTCACCAGCAGCCGGTCCTTGGGCAGCGCAAAATCCTTGGTCAGCAATTCCCAGGCATAGGGGATGGCCTGTTCCTTGAAGTAATCCCCGAAGGAGAAATTGCCGAGCATTTCAAAAAACGTGTGATGCCGCGCGGTATAGCCGACATTGTCCAAATCATTGTGCTTGCCCCCGGCACGGACGGATTTCTGCGCCGTGGTGGCGCGGGAATAGGGGCGCTTTTCCTGGCCGGTGAAGACATTCTTGAACTGCACCATGCCGGAATTGGCGAACATTAGCGTGGGATCATTGCGCGGCACCAGCGGGCTGCTTTCCACAACTTCATGGCCATTGCGGCGGAAGTAATCCAGGAAGGTCGCACGAATATCATTGCTGCTGGTCATGTTTCGCCCATCGGGTCCGCGTTTTCTAGAGCATGTTGCGTTCACATGAATTCACGCAACCCGCTCTAGAGCTTTGTTTTTCGAGCATCTTCACGCGTTCAGATGATTTCATCTGAACGCGATCTGCTCTTAGTGCGGAGAGGTAGCGCGCAGCGCCCCCCGCGTGAAGTGCCTGTCAAAAACGCCCCGGCCAAACCCCCGGCCGCACGGCAAGCGCACAAATCAGCCCATAGGCAGAAATGCCAAGCGCCACCGCAATGAATTGGCCCGTGAGCCCAAGCCCCGCCACATCCATCAGCAAGGCCCCCCCCAGCACGGCGAGCCCCACACGGGTGACTGCTGCCAGCACCGGCCAGCGCATCCGCCCTGCGCCCATGGCGGCGAAGTAAAGCGCCATGCCCAGGCCGAAACCAGGCAAGGCCCAGCCAATGATGCCCAGTGCCTCAGTCGCAATCGCCGCTACGGCTGCGTCACTGGCAAAGGCCGCCGCCACTTGGGCAGGGAAAAGGGCAATGCCAAAGCCGATCACGCCCGTGACCGCAAAGGCCAAAGCGCCGCCGGTCCAGGCGATGCGCCGCGCCTCCTCCCAATCGCCCGCGCCAACCGCGCGCCCGACCAGGGCCGTCAGCGCGGAGCCTATGCCAAAAGCCAGCGGGATCATCAGGAATTCCATGCGCGCTGAAATGCCATAGGCGGCAATCGCCGCCGGGCCGAAAGCGGCGATGCGCGCCGTGACCAGGATGGTGGCCAGATTGGCCAGCGTTGCCATCACGCAGGCAACCAGCCCCACCGCCAGAATGCGCCTAAACAGCGCGCGGCTGAGCGGCGCGCCGAAATCCGGCACAAAACCTGCACCGCCGCGCAGCACCACAAAAGCCATGATCACCGCCGAACCGGTCATACTCAGCGCGAAAGCCATGCCAGCACCGGGCAAGCCGAGCCCGAGCGGTTCCATGAAGACCCAGGCGAGTGGCGGGAAGATCAACCACCCCCCCACCACGCCCCGTGCGGCCAGGGCATGGCGCCCGCCACCGCGCAGGATGGACGCCAAGGTATTGGTCATCCAGGCCGGCAGCGCGCCGGCACCGAAAGTCCAGGCGGCATAGGCAGCGCCGGCTTCCGCCGCCCCCGTGCCGCCAATCAGGCCCAGGATCGCGCGTGGAAACAGCAGGAAAGGCAGGGCAAAAAGCGCCGCACCCGCGCAGGCGATGATCAGCGCATGGGCCGCCAGCGCCGCCGCTTCATCGCGCTTCCCGCCGCCCAAGGCGCGCGCAATGGCCGAGACCACACCGCCCCCCATGGCACCGGCCGACATTTGGGACAGCAGCAGCGTGAAAGGCAGCACCACCGCCCAGCCCGCCAAAGCCGCCTGGCCCTGCCGCGCCGCGAGCCAGGGCTCGATCAATTGCGCGACAACCTGCGTTGCCGCCAGCAAGCTGGTTGGCGCCGCAAGGGCGAGGATTTGGCGCAGGCGCCCTGCCCCGCTAGTCACGGGAAAGCCGCCGAGTCGCACCTGAAAAGCATGTCTCCATGCCCCATCGGAGCCCCCAAGAACCCCGCTGGCAAGGGCGAATCGGGGGTTTTCCACAGATTTCTTTGGCGCGGTGCTTCATAGAGCTTGTGTGTCCTCCCCCTTTTGCCTACCGTATCTTGTGTTGGGGAGATCAAAGGGGGTTCTTCATGGATTGGACGCAAGAAGCGATTGAGCGGCTGCGCGCCTTCTGGGCCGAAGGGCTTTCGACGGCGGAAATCGGTCGCCGCATGGGCATTTCAAAAAATGCCGTGGTGGGCAAGGCGCATCGGTTGAACCTGTCATCTCGGCCAAGCCCGATCCGGCGTGACCCGCAGGAAAGGCGCACCACGCCAAGTCCGCGCCCGCCCCGTCAGGCGCCCGTGGCCCGGCCAATGCCAAGCCCGCCGGTCATGCGCCCACAAGCGCCGCCGCCGCAGGCCGCACCGGTGGTGCTGGTGGCCCCGCCGCCGGCCGCCGCCCGCAACCCGGCACCGC
This sequence comes from Roseomonas sp., assembly GCA_020249145.1. Taxonomy (GTDB): domain Bacteria; phylum Pseudomonadota; class Alphaproteobacteria; order Acetobacterales; family Acetobacteraceae; genus Neoroseomonas. The sequence goes on from JADCGF010000012.1 coordinate 134,030, forward strand.
CCCGCCCGCGCCTTGGTGGTTCGCGGACCTGCTGCTGGCCGATCGGGGAGCCCGGCACCCCGGAATTCCGCTTTTGTGAAGCCGATCCCCTGTCCGGCAAGCCCTATTGTGCCGAACATGCCGCGGTTGCCTATGTTAAGCCGCGCGAGAAGGAACGCCGCGAAGACGCGGCCTGAGACCCTCCCACATGTGAGCAAGACGGGGTGACTGCCTTGCAGTCATCCCGTTTTTTTATGTGAGCAACCGGGCTACAGGGCGGCCATGAATACTGTCTTTGCCGGCGTATTGTTGCAGCTTTTGGCGCTGGCGCTGTTTGTCGCCATGGATACGCTGCTGAAGCTGATGACCCTCAGCTTCGCCGTGCCGCAGCTCATGTGGGCGCGCTTTCTGTTCAGCTTTATCGCCGTCACCATCGCCATGCGGGTCATTACGGGCAGCCTCCCCTGGCGGTCCCGCGCGCCTGGGCTGCAAACCATTCGCAGCCTATTATTGGCGGCCTGCAATTTCCTGTTCTCCTCGGCCCTTGTGCATATCCCGCTCGCAGATGCGACCGCGGTTGGCTTTGCCTCACCGCTATTCACCTTGGCGCTGGCGGCGGTTTGGCTTCGGGAGAAGATCGGCCTTTGGCGCTGGTTCGGCATGGGGCTTGGCTTTGCCGGCGTGGTGATCCTGCTTCGCCCGCCCTTTCTATTCGCCGGAGAGCCCGCACATTGGGCCATGCTGCTGCCGCTCGGTGCTGCCGCGCTTTTCGCCGTCTATCAGATCCTGACCCGTAAACTTGCCACTTTGGACGATACGCGCACAACCATCCTGCATACATCTTTTGCGGCGACGCTGCTGACATCGGCCTCGCTACCCTTTGTTTGGGTCTGGCCGAGTGCGCTTGATTGGGCGGCCTTGGTGCTGCTGGGGCTGCTGGGCGGTGCATCCCATGGGCTTTTAGTGCTGGCCTTTGCCCGTGCGCCGGCCGGCCTGCTGGCACCACTTTCCTATACGCAGATGATCTGGGCGGTGTTGGCGGGCGTGCTGGTTTTTGGCGATACGCCGGATGGCATTACCCTGCTTGGCATGGCCGTGATCGCCATCAGTGGGGTGCTGGTTGCGGTCTCCGGCAAAGACAAGAAGCATTGACATATTTGATGTAAACTAGAATCGCTTTCGCCCAAACCTAGCAAAAAGATTGACGAGACCTTATTTCAGGTGTTCATGCCCTTCGCATTCGGGCGCAGGGAATCAGGATTCCAATGGCAAATATCGGTCTCGCCAAGGGGGCGGAAGAACGGGGTCACGCGCGTGAAGCGCTGGATGCCGATAGTGTGCGCGAAGCCTATCGCCGCTGGGCGGGCGTTTATGATCTGGTCTTTGGCGGCGTTTCCGCTTTCGGGCGCAAGCGCGCAGTGGAAGCTGTCAATCGCCTTGCTGGTCCGCGCGTTCTGGAAGTGGGGGTTGGCACCGGCCTTGCGCTGCCGCTTTACCGGCGCGATTTGCAGGTGGTGGGCATTGATCTGTCACGGGATATGCTTGCCAAGGCGCATGAACGTGTGGCGGAAGACAAGCTTTCCCATGTGCGCGGCCTGGTTGAAATGAACGCGGAAGAAATGGCCTTCGAAAACGGGTCCTTTGATATCGCGGTCGCCATGTTCACCGCGAGTGTCGTGCCGGATGCGCGCAAGCTTTATGCGGAAATGTCGCGCGTGGTGCGCCCGGGCGGGCATTTGCTGTTCGTCAATCATTTCGCGGCGGAAGGCGGGCCGCGCTGGTGGGTGGAACGCGCCATGGCGCCGCTCTCTCGTCGGCTGGGCTGGCATCCGGATTTCGCGCTGCGTGATTTGCTGAACCCGGAAGACGTGACCGTGGAAGCGATGGAACCCTGCCAGCCGGCTGGTATTTTCACGCTGCTGAGCGTGCGCAACAACGCGCGTCCGCTTCACCTTCCGCCATAAGACGCGCGCTAAGCGGCCTGCTGAAATTGGCTTTCGGCGATTGCCGCGCCGCTGAAGGTTTGGGCCGTGCACAGCATGGCCCATACGTATCCGGTATGGTTCAGACTGTCTGGCAGGAATTACACTGAACCTCTGGGCTGCTTGGTCTGTCCGAATACCGACCGAACCCTCCTCACCCTGGTTGCAAAGGCGATTTTTTTGCGCGCGCGGTCTTGCACTGGGCTCAGCCGGCGCCGACCTTACAGGGCATGATCAATGCCCAATCCCTCCTCGACCGCTTTCTTGGCCAGGGCATGACCGCCCAGCCACCCTCAGGCCAACCCCAAGCCGGCGCGCCGGCTGGCCAGATGGATCTGGCCGGGGCAGCGCGCCAGGCGCTCGGCGGTGCAGGCGGCCTTGGCGGCCTTGCCGCTTCCGGTGTCGCGGGCGGGCTGCTTGGGTTGCTCGTTGGGGGCAAGAAGAAAAGCAGGGGCGGGCTTGGCGGTGTGCTGAGCCATGGTGGCGCCGCCGTGATTGGCGCACTCGCGAGCCAAGCCTTTCAGGGTTGGCAAAAGGGGCAGGCCCCAGCGCAAACGCCGGTCGCGCAACTGCCGCAAGCCACGCAGGTGGAGCAACGCTATTTGCCGGCAGCCGCCCCAGCAGCGAATGGCCAGCCCTTTGAACTCGCCTTGGTGCGCGCCATGATCGGCGCGGCCAAGGCCGATGGTCATATTGACGCTGAGGAGCAGGACCGCATCTTCGCCCGGGTTGGCGAAGCCGGGCTTGATCCCGAAAGCAAGGCCTTTGTGTTTGACGCGCTGTCCGCCCCGGTGAGCGTTTCAGAAATCGCTGCCTTGGCCACAACGCCCGAACAATCGGCGGAGATTTACCTGGTGTCGCGCCTGGCGATTGACCCTGATCGCCCCGCCGAACTTGCCTATTTGCAAGCGCTCGCCCATCGGCTGAAACTGCCGGATGATCTTGTGGCGCATTTGCATCGGCAGATTGAGGCGAGCTGATTTCATCTCCGCCGCATATGCCGTGATGCGGAGGAGATAACGGTGCGCCGCACCTCCAACCAGTTGAAAGCCACCAACGGTCTGGAAGGGTAAAGAGCCGCCTCAGCGACGCGGCGCAGCCACGGCCCCAGCGCCGCAATCAGGTGCCGAGATCGGCTGAATGATATTCTGCCTGACGGAGAATGGCGCCAATTCGCCGGTCCGCAACGCCCTGACTTGCGTCAGGATCACTTCCGCGTCGCGGCAGAAGAACTGCCCGCCGCGGGACGCATCCATGGCGTGATCCTGGGAGATATTGGTGTAATACTGGTCAAACCGGGTCTGCCCCGCCCCACCATGGACGCGGCGGAAATAGCCTTGCAGCACATCATGCGCGGCCTTGAGTTCACCCCGATGCGGGTTGCGGAAATCATTGCTGACGCGGGTTTCCAATTTGCACTGCAACGCCATGACAGCCATGAAGCTGTTCAGCGCCCAGGTATCAGCAGCGTTTCTTTCTTCTGGCCGCAGGCAGGTATTCGCCAAAACCGGCCCGGCCACCAGAACCGGCGCCATCGCCGCCAACAGCAAGCGCTTCAAACCCATGGGATTCTTCCTCTCCTCGTCAAAGGGTGGCGAATCGGCCACCGCAAATGACCCCTGAAGGCATATAGGGCCTTGCCCGCGCGAAGGAAACCGAAGCGTGCAATCAGGCGGCGCGCGGCTTGAAACGCGCCAGGCCCTTTTGGAAACAGGCGTGATCGGCCAGCCGCCGGTCAAGGAATTCCAGCGCTGCATCCAGCCCCTGGCCCCGCCCGCTCAGCCAAAAGGCCAAGGTGGCACTGTAGATGGCGGCCAGCGTTGCACGCCGTGTATACCAGGAAAAATCAGCGGATTTATCGCCCGCGGCATACCAGATGGCGCTGACGCTGCGCGCCAGGCTGCGCGCGGCAATCGGCGCATTCCAGGGCAAGGCCAGGATGGAAAGCGCGGCGCGCAAGGCATCGCGATGCGGTTCGGCCGCTTCCAGCCGTGCCTTGATCAGGAAGCGCACGCGTTCATGGGTGCGCATGCCGGCCAAATCAGCCGCAAGCCCAGCCGCTTCCATGCGCCGATCGGCAAGCTCGATCCAGGCTTCAATGGCCGAAATCGCGCCACGCGGGAACATCCATTCGGCATCTTCCGGCGCCATGTCGGCATCGCGCAGCCCCTCAGCAATGGCTTTGCCCTGCCAGCCATAAAGCGGCACCAGGGGTAGAATGGCGTCCAGCGCCCCATCCCGCGCATCACGATCCGGGCCGGCTTCCATCATGGTTTTTGTCTTTCATGTTCAACGGGTTTCGGCGGGTTGAATCGGGCCAATTCCTCGACAAACCCAAGCCGAGACAGATCTGTCATGCGCATGGGGTAAAGGATACCTTCCAGATGGTCATGTTCATGCTGCATGACCCGTGCGGCCATGCCGGCGGCTTCGCCTTCAATCCGGGTGCCGGCGATATCCTGGCCGCGAAAGGCGATCCGGGCCGGGCGCTGCACGGCACCGCGCAGGCCGGGGATGGAAAGGCAACCTTCCCAGGCTTCCTCGGTTTCCTCGCCGAGCGGCTGGATTTCCGGGTTGAACAGGGCGGAATGCCCGCCTGCCGCCGTGCGCCAGATGAAAAGCCTGAGGGAGACATGGATCTGCGGGGCGGCGAGGCCAAGCCCGCCAATATCTTCCAGGGTTTCCACCATATCAGCGACCAGGCGGCGCAGCTCGGGCGTGGTGGGGTCTGCCACCGCTTCGGCCCGTTGCAGCAGCACGGGATGGCCCAGCCGGGCGATTTTCAGAATAGCCATGATATTCCCGCACCAAAAAACAGGAATTTATATAATTGGCCTGAAAAAGGCTTGAAAGGGGCTTCCGGCGCAGCGAATCACTGTGCTAGAAAATGCTCTCTAGTCGGGCACCGGGCAACCGGTTGCGCGTCTTTTGCTTTGAACCAGCGATCCATGAAGGGGGTTGTGCCGCGTGCAAGTCGTCGTTCGTGACAACAATGTTGATCAGGCGCTGAAGGCGCTCAAGAAGAAATTGCAGCGTGAAGGCGTCTTCCGTGAAATGAAGATCCGCCGCCACTACGAAAAGCCGTCCGAGCGCCGCGCCCGTGAAGCTGCGGAAGCTGTGCGCCGCGCCCGCAAGGTGGAGCGCAAGCGGATCGAACGCGAAGGCTTCTGATTACCGCCCTTTCAGTGTGGTGAATTGCAATCCGCGGCACGGAGGAACCCGTGATCCGCGGTTTTGCATTTTTAGTTATAAGCGTGATGCCAGCTTGCGCGCCAAAAGATAGCCAAGCCCCCCACCCAAGGGCGCGGCTGGCAAGGCCAGCAGCCAGCCAGCGTGGGAGCCAGCCACCACCAGGGCCAGGCCCGCGTAAAGGGTCAGGCCGCCCACCAGGCTGCCCACCACACCGGCCGTCAGGCCAAGAACCAGGATTTCTTCTCGGGATACGCTCATGCCCTCGGGATGGGGCCGGGCGCGCGGTTTGACAAGCCCTGAAGCGCGGAATATCACGCGCCCTCCTTCCGGGAATGTGGACGGGCCCTCGGGGTCCGCGCCCGCCCTGGCCATCCGGCCTGGGACTACCGGGACAACAAGGCCCTAATGGGCATAGAAAGAAAGGCCATCGCATCCGCGGTGGAGTAAGCGCATGACGAAGCGCGCCGAAAGCAAATATAAAATCAATCGCCGCCTTGGCGTGAACCTCTGGGGCCGCGCGAAATCGCCGATCTCCAAGCGTGAATATGGTCCCGGTCAGCATGGCCAGCGCCGCAAGCAGAAGCCGACCGATTTCGGCGTGCAGCTGATGGCGAAGCAGAAGCTGAAGGGCTATTACGGCAATATCGGCGAAAAGCAGTTCCGTAAGTATTATGAGGAAGCCGTGCGCCGTAAGGGCGACACTTCCGAAAACCTGGTAGAATTGCTGGAACGCCGCCTTGATGCGGTGATCTATCGCATGAAGCTGGCCGTCACCCCCTTCGCGGCACGCCAATTCGTCAATCACGGCCATGTGCTGGTGAATGGCAAGCGCCTCAATATCCCGTCCTATTCGGTGAAGAATAGCGATGTGATCGAGGTGAAGGAAAAGTCGAAGCAGTTGACCGCTGTGCTTGATGCAACGCAGAGCACGGAACGCGACGTGCCGGAATACATCGAAATCGATCACCGCGCGATGAAGGGCAAGTTCCTGCGCGCGCCGAAGCTTTCCGATGTGCCTTATCCGGTGCAGATGGAACCCAATCTCGTCGTCGAATTCTACAGCCGCTGATTGCGTTTTTTCACCTGCTTAAAAGCCGGTGCCTTCGGGTGCCGGCTTTTTTGTTTGTCATGGCGCTGGGCGAAAAGCGGGCTTGCTTGCAGGTCGCTGCCAATTGCCCGAAGCTGAAGCCCATGCGGGAAAAGTTTGGCGGAGCGTGCGGATGAAGGAACGGATTGCCGTTTTCGGCATGGGGCAGATGGGGGCGAATATGGCGTCCCGCCTGACCGAACAGGGTTTTGATGTGCTGGGTTATGACAATAGCCCCGCCCGCCGACAGGAATTGGCCGAACGCCAGATTGCGGTTGCCGATACGGTGGAAGCCGCGCTGGCCGGCCGCCCCGTGGTGTTGACCAGCCTGCCCGATCCTGCCGCCGTGAAATCTGCCTGGCTTGCGCCGGGTGGTCTTGTGGATCAGGCAGCGCCCGGCACCTTGATCATTGAGCTTTCAACCCTTGATCCCGACACGATGCGCGAGATCGCCGCCGCTGCTGCCGCTAAGGGCATCGCCGTGCTGGATTGCCCCGTGAGCGGCGGGCCGATGGAATCGCTGCGCGGTGAATTGGTGCTGATTGTGGGCGGCGATATCGCCGATATCCAACGCGCAGAACCTGTGCTGCAAAGCCTTGGGCAATCCTGGTCGCATACCGGGCCGATCGGCACCGCCAAGGCGGTGAAGCTGGTGAACAACATGATGTCCATGGGCAATGTGCTGATTGCCTGCGAAGCCTTCGCGCTGGGTGAGGCAGCCGGTGTCGCGCCGGAGACGCTCTATCAGGTGCTCTCACAAAGCGGTGGGCGTTCCTTTCATTTCACCAAGCGCTTCCCGAAGGCGCTCAAGAATGATTTCGATCCCGGCTTCAAGATGGAGCTGGGGGAGAAGGATCTGGCACTCGCGATCGAATTCGGCAGGGCGCTGCGCCAGCCAACGCCGGCCACTTCGGCGGTGCGTGAATTGATGGCGCAGGCGCTGGCCACCGGCCATCGCGGGCGGGATGTGGTGGCGCTGCTTGAGATGTTTCGCGGATTTTCGCGCAAGACGTGAGTCTGCCACGATGGATTGATCCCGCGCGGCAGCATTGGCGCTGCGCGCGCATCCATCACGCGCGCTTTTCGCCTGCCAATAAGGCGCGCTTGCGCGCCACACCCCAGCGATAGCCCGTGACATCACCATCCTTGCCCAGCACGCGATGGCAGGGCACGGCGAGTGACACAGGATTTTGCGCACAAGCCCGCGCCACGGCGCGCGTTGCTTTCGGCTCCCCCATCGCGGCGGCGAGTGCGCCGTAGCTTGTGGTGCTGCCAAGCGGTATCGCGCGCAGCGCTTCCCAAACGCGGCGCTGGAAAATCGTGCCGCGCAAATCCAGGGGCAATTCCAAGGCCGCGCGTGGTTCGGCGATGAAGGCGATGGCGCGTTTGGCAAGATCGCTGATCTCCGCTGGTGCGGCTTCAATCCGCGCCTTCGGAAACCGCGCGCGCAAATCGCCTTCCAATGCGTCGCGGGTTTCGCCGAAACCAAGAAAGCACACACCCTGATCGGTCGCACCTAGCAACAAGGGGCCGAAGGCGCTTTCCGCCCAGGCGATGCGAATAACCTCTCCCGCGCCGCCACGCCGCGCACGGCCAGGGCGCATCCCCAAATGCCGCGCAGTGTTTTCATAGACGCGGCTTTCGCTGCCAAAGCCGGCCCCCGCCACCGCTTCCGCGACGCGCGCCCCTTCAGCCAGCGCGGCTGACAGGCGCTGCCCGCGCACACCTTCCGCATAGGAACGCGGCGTGACGCCAGTGATGTCACGAAACATTCTTTGGAAGTGATGCGGCGCATAGCCAGCGCGCGCGGCCAGGCTTGCCAGGGATGGAATGCCCTCGGCGGCTTCAATCATGGCGCAGGCGGCGCGCACCGCTTCCGCTTGCAGGCGTGCGCGATCACCGCGCGGGTCGCAGCGCTTGCAGGCGCGAAAGCCGGCGGCCTCTGCCGCCGCGCTGTCGGCGAAGAAACGCGTATGGCGGCGGAGCGGCGCGGGGGAAGGACAGCCGGGACGGCAATAAATCCCCTGGCTGGTGACGGCATAAAGAAAGGCGCCACAGGCGGGCGCGGCATCGCGCACCAGCACGGCGGCGAAGCGGGCATCATCAAGGGATTCGGGCATATCGTTCATAGCCGCATCTTCGGTCCGGCCCGAGACCCGCGCCATCCGTTCCTTGCTTTCACTTGTTTTCTCTGCTGCGCATCGTGGCCGATCCGCCCTCAGACGCCGCAGGGGCGGCGGCGCCCATTCGGGCGCTCGTCCGCCTTCGGCGGCCGCAAAAGGCCCAATTCTTTGCAGCAACCGCTTTGCGCATTAGGGCCGCCAAGGGCGGTGATAAGGATGCCCTGTCCTGATCGCCTGCACCCGGTAAAGCTGTTCCGCCAGCATGCCCCGCACCAGAAAATGCGGCCAGGTAAGCGCACCAAGCGATAGTCGGTATTCCGCCCGCGCCTGCACGGCCTGATCCAGCCCTTCCGTGCCACCGATCACGAAATACACCGTGCGCCCAGCCTCATCCCAGCGCGTCAGCAGCGCGGCCAAGCTTTCCGTATCGGGCGTGGCGCCACCAAGGTCCAGGGCCACCGGCACCGCACCATCCGGGATTGCCGCAAGGATCGCGGCACCCTCTCGCCGGCGGATTTCGGCGGCGCTGCCGCGCGCTTCGGCGATTTCGACCAGCTCCGGCGCCGGGCGCAGCCGCGCCGCGTAATGGGCGTAAAGCGCTGCCTCCGGCCCTGGCTTGATGCGCCCGATCGCGACGATCCTAACCGCGCGCGGCGTCGGAATTCTCCGTCTGCACAGGGCTTTCCGGGCCCCACATGCGTTCCAGCCGGTAAAGCTCTCGCACATCGGGGCGGAACAGATGGATCACCAGGTCGCCCGCATCTATCAGCACCCAATCCGGTGAGGCCTGGATGGCATCGCGCCGGAGGTGCAGGCCGGCCTTGCCGAGCGCCTCATCCAAATGCGCCGCCATGGCCTGTAATTGGCGCTCCACCTGGCCGGTCGCGATAATCAGGCGGTCCGTGTAATCGGCGCGGCCTGTCACATCCAAAACCACGATGTTCTCGGCCTTGTCGTCTTCCAGGCTTTGGCGCGCGGCCTCTACAAGTATTTCCAGCCGGTCCGGTGCAATTTTCGCCCGGCGCTTGGTGCGCGCGGGGCGGGGCGCGGCGGGCTTGGCTTCGCCACTGGTCTTGGCGGCGGCGGATTTGGCTTTGGGCGCGGGTTTGGCGGCTTTGGGGGAAGCAGGCTTGGCCGCGGTTTTGGAGGTGGCGCGCTTTGGTGCTGGCTTGGGCGTAGCCTTGGCTTCGGCGGCGGCTTTGGGCTTGGTGGGCTTGGCTTTCGGCGCAGCTTTGGCCTTGGGCGCGGCAGACGCGCGGCGCTTCGGGCTTTCTTCAGCCTGGGTGGGTTTGCGGGCTATGGCCGCCTCCTCTGTCCATGGGTTACGCATCCAGCGCTGCCGCCCTGATCGCAGTGGCGGAAGCGGCGTGTTCGCGTGCGGAAACGAAACACCATCTGGCGCGGTTCGTAGCCCGCTTCTCCCCCACAAGCAACGCGCGGGGCGGGCAGCGCCGATGGCGCAGCACGGAAGCCGCGGCACTACGGAGCGCCTGGCGTGTCCAACCCGGACGGGGCAGGACGGCAAGCGGGGTGGAGCCGGCGATGCGCCGCCATGATTTCCAACGCGGCAACTGCACCAGATTATCCGCGCCCATCAGAAAGACGAAAGCGGCGCGCGGAAAACGCCGACGCAGTTTTGCGAGCGTATCGGCGGTGAAGCGCGTGCCGAGCGCCCTTTCGATATCGGTTGCGATCACGCGCCTGCCATCGGCGATGCGCCGCGCGCTGGCCAGGCGTTCCGAAAGCGGCGCCATGCCCGCGCGCGGCTTCAGCGGATTACCCGGCGAGACCACCAGCCAAACCTGATCCAGCCCCAGCGCCCGCATGGCGTGGCGCGCGACATGGAGATGCCCGGCATGGGCCGGGTTGAAGGACCCGCCCAAAAGACCAATGCGACGGCGCCGGCCATCGCCGAAGCGGCATGGGATCATGCGCTGAGCATAAACCGCTCAGGCGCCAAGGTGAATTGGCCTGCCATGCAGCTTAAGGCGGTTACTTGTAGACAAAGGCAGCGTCGTTCAGGTCAATTTTGGGGAATTCATCCTTCTCGGCCCAATAATCCTGATTATGCATCCATTCAGGCTTGTCGCCGCGTTGCGGCAGCAGATGCATGCCGCGCATCAGATAGCCTGGATTGAAATTTTCCGGATCAATCCAGGGCAGGATGGGCATATTATGGTCTTCTTCGCGCAGCGCCACTTCGACCTGCGCCTTGCCCTTCGCATCCATATGCTTCAGCAATTTGCAGACAAAATCACCAACCAAATCAGCGCGCAGAGTCCAGGAAGCGCGGAAATAGCCGAAGACCCAAACCATATTGGGAATGCCGGTGAACATCATGCCGCGATAGGTCACCGTTTCATGGAAATCGAGCGGCTTGCCATCAATTTCAAAAGCAATATCGCCCAGCACATTCAGGTTGAAGCCGGTGGCAGCGACAATGATATCCGCTTCAATTTCCTGACCGGATTTGGTGACAATACCTTTTTCCGAAAATCTCTCGATCTCATCCGTCACCACACTGGCCTTGCCGCTGGCGATGCCATGGAACAGATCGCCATTCGGCACAAAGGCCATGCGTTGGCGCCAAGGGCGATATCTGGGCGTGAAATGGGTGGCGATATCGTAATCCTGACCGACAATGTTACGGATACCATCCAGCAGCGCTTCCTTGACCATCTCCGGTTGCGTGAAGGTCTGTTTTGCGAATTTTGCTTGCTCAAACAGGATTTTGCGGCGCGTGATTTCGTGAATCCAATCTTCGGAAATGCCAAGCGTCCGCAATTCCTCCGCGATTTCGATCGCGTTGCGGCCCACGCGGAAATAAGTGGGCGAACGCTGCAGCATCACAACATGCGCGGCTTTGGCGGCCATGGCCGGGATGATTGTGGCAGCACTCGCCCCTGACCCAATGACCACAACGCGCTTATTGGCATAGTCCAGCCCTTCAGGCCATTCCTCGGAATGCACCAGCCGGCCCTGATAGGCCGCCATATTCGGCCATTCCGGCATATAGCCCTGATACTGGCGGTAATAGCCCTGGCACATATACAAAAACTTGCCGGCGAAGCGGCGCGGAAGGCCAGTGGTCTTGTCCAGGACTTCCAAGGTCCAAAGCTTCGTCTGACTGTCCCAGCTTGCATGAGAAATATGGTGCCGATAGCGGATATGCCGCGCCAGATCATTTTCGGCGATGACTTCGCCCATATAGCGCAGGATTTCTTCGGCAGTGGCGATGGGCGCGCCGCGCCAGGGCTTGAAGCGATAGCCGAAGGTATGCAGGTCGCTGTCTGAGCGAATGCCGGGATATTTATGCGTCCACCAGGTGCCGCCGAAACTTTCCTCATTCTCCAGCACCACAAAGCGCTTATCGGGGAATTGGGTGGTCAGGTGATAGGCCGCGCCAATGCCGGAAATGCCGGCACCCACAATAAGCACATCGAAATATTCGACGGAGAGCGGCGTGCTTGGACTTTGGAGCGTGGCGGTATCGGGCATGGCTGACGTCTTTCTTGGCGCGGGCTTAAGTGTAGCAGAAGGCGCGGGCTCAGCGAAGCGCCCGCGCTATTTGAACCGCACCAGCACTTCCTGCGTCTCCCCGAGGCCTTCATAGCGCGCGGCCCAGACCTGCCCTGCCACCACCGGCTGCGGTGGTGAGAAGGAACCGAGAGAGACCACATCCCCCGCGCGCAAGGGCCGCCCATCACGGGCCAGGTCGCGCGCAATCCAGGCCAGTGCATTCAAGGGATGGCCCAGAATGGCGGCACCTGGCGCGCGCGAGACTTCGCGCCCATCCTGATGCAGCGAGACATTGATACGCCCGAGCGCCGCGATGAAATCAGCGCTGGGCGTGACGGCAATCGGCTTGCCCACCACGCCAAGCCGCGCGCCGACATTGACGGCGAGCAGATCGCCAAGGCTTGGGCTGTAATCGGGCGCATAGACAAGATCGGGCAATTCAATGAAGGGGATCACCTGATCCACATGGCGGATCAGCGCGGCATGGTCATTCAGCGCGGCCTCAACGCCACCCATGCCGATGCGCAGCAGCATATCGGCTTCCAGCACCGGAACAGCGGCGAAACGCGCCTCGATCTCGGCGCCCGACGTCGCGCGCAAGGTGGCGTGGAAAATCATGCCGCGGATCGGATGATCAATCCCAAAGCGCTGCTGGATGGCGGGATTGGTCAGGCCAAGCTTGAAGCCGACGATGTCACCGAAGGGTTGAGCGAAAATCGCCACCAGCTTTTCCTGCGCACAGCGCCCATCAGCGGGTGAGAGCGCAGCGAAAGGCGTTGGCGATTGGCGTTGCAGAATCTGCCCGGCAAAGCGTGCAATCGCCGTATCATCCGGGCAGGCAGCCTTAGCGGCTGTCGCAAGCGCAAGGCCAATCAGCAGCGCCGCGAAAAACCACCGCCCCATCACAACCGTATCTGCCCCGTGCCGAAAATCTTGTAGCGATAGGTGCAAAGCTGTTCGAGTCCGACAGGCCCGCGCGCATGCAGCCGCCCCGTTGCTATGCCGATTTCCGCCCCGAAGCCGAATTCCGCACCATCGCAGAATTGCGTGGACGCATTCCAAAGCCCGACAGCGGAGGCAATGCCATCCAGGAATTTCTGCGCAGCAGCGGCATCTTCGGTGATGATCGCTTCCGTATGCTCACTGCCGAAGCGGCGGATATGGGCAAGCGCTTCGTCAACGCTGGCAACGACCTTCACCGACAGGATCGCATCCAGCCATTCGGTGGCGTAATCCTCATCAGTGGCAGCCGTCAGACCCGGCACAATGGCGCGCGAGGCCTCATCCGCACGGAAATCGCAGCCTAGCGCACGCAAATCCGCGATCAGGGCGGGCAAAAGCGTGGGCGCGATGGCGGCATCAATCAGCAAGGTTTCCGTCGAGCCACAGACGCCGGTGCGGCGCATTTTGGCGTTGGCGAGCACCGCGCGCGCCATGGCGTGATCCGCCCCGGCATGGATGTAAGTATGGCAAAGCCCTTCGGCATGTGCAAGCACGGGCACGCGCGCTTCTTCCAATACGCGCGTCACCAGGCCCTTGCCGCCGCGCGGCACGATCAAATCAATCAAGCCCGAAGCGCGCAGCATGGCGCCGACAAAGGCGCGGTCAGCACTCGGTGCCACCTGCACCGCCGCTTCCGGTAGGCCGGCCAGCTTCAGCCCTTGCACCATGCAGGCATGAATCGCGGCGGCGCTGCGCAGACTCTCCGACCCACCGCGCAAAATCACAGCATTGCCGGATTTGAGGCAGAGCGCAGCAGCATCGGCGGTGACATTGGGCCGGCTTTCGAAAATCATGCCAATCACGCCAAGCGGTTGCGCCACCCGTTGCAGGCGAAGCCCATTGGGCCGCTTCCATTCCGCCAGCACGCGGCCGACGGGGTCAGGCAGCGCCGCCACTTCTTCCAAACCCTTCGCCATCGCTTCCACCCGCGCCGGGTTCAGCAGCAGCCGGTCACGAAAGGCTGGGGTCAGCCCAGGTGCTGCGGCGAGGTCTTCAGCATTGGCCGCGATGATCTGCGCTTGATGTTCGCGCAAGGCTGCCGCCGCCAAAAGCAGCGCCTGATCCTTCACCGCGCGTGGCGCCGCCGCCAACGCACTTGTGGCGGCACGCGCGGCGCGCACAGCAATCTCCAGGGCTTGGGCAGCATCGGGGGGCATGGCGTTCACGGGCAGAGTATCCTTTCTGCCCTTCCTATACGCCAAATAAGCCCCGTGCCGCTATTCGATCCTGATGCCGCTTTCGCGAATGATCGGTTCCCATTTGGTCCGTTCCGCCGCCCAGGCGGCAGCGAATTCCGCCGGGGTTGAGGGCATGGCTTCCAGCCCATTGCGATTCAGGATGCCGACCACATCCCTGTCTTCCAAAGCGATCCGCATGGCATGGGCCATCCGCTCAACGGCAGGTTCTGGTGTTCCGCGCGGCGCCACCACCGCATACCAGGATGGCACATTGAAGCCAGGCAGGCCGCTTTCCGCGACTGTCGGGATATTGGGCAAAAGCCGAGAGCGCTGCAGCGTTGGCACCGCCAGCCCGCGCAGCCGACCCGCTTCGATATGCGTCTTGACCGAGGGCGAGGTCGGAAAGCCGTAATCGAGCCGACCGGAAATCAAATCAGTCGCCACCAAGCCCCCGCCGCGATAGGAGACCTCGATCGTTTCAATCCCGGCCATTTTGGCGAAAAGCAGGCCCGCCAATTGGGGCGCGCTGCCAATGCCGCTATGGCCCCAGGAAAGCTCTCCGGGCCGGGCCTTGGCAGCGGCGATGATATCAGCCGCAGTATTCCAGGGCCGTTCCGCCGGCACGGTCAGGATGTTGAACAGGTCAACCGCGATGGAAATCGGTACCAGATCCCGCGCCGGGTCTATCGGCAGGCGCATCACCATGGGGCTGATCACCAAAGCGCCCAGCGTTGCCAGCAGGATCGTGTAACCATCAGCGGGGCTGCGGGCGACGAGTTCAGTGGCAAGGTTGCTGCCGGCGCCGGGGCGGTTTTCCACAATCACGGGCTGGCCCAGCACTTCCGACATTTTGGGCGCGAAGGCGCGGGCGGAGATATCGGTGGCCCCGCCAGGGGTGAAGCCCACCACCAGGCGGATGGGCCGGTTGGGAAAGGGCGCCTGTGCCAGCGCGGGGGCAGCAAGCAAGGGGCTGGCCGCGATCAAAGCGCGGCGCGTTATGGTTTCTGACGGCATTCCGGCCCCATATCAGGCTTTGGCGCCCCTTGCATCCCCTTTCCGATTTTGCCCTGGGGCGCTAGTGAACCACCATGGAAGCCAGCTTTTCCGCGCAGCTTCTGCGCGCCACGCTTTTCGCCGCCCGCGCCCATGCCGGGCAGGTGCGGAAGGGCGCGGCTGCCGAACCCTATGTGAACCATGTGATCGAGGTCGCCGCGATCTTGGCCGAACATGGCGCGCCGGAAGAAGCCATCCTGGCCGGGCTGCTGCACGACACGGTTGAAGATACCGAGACCACTGACGCCGATCTGGTCGCGGTTTTCGGCCCCCTCATTGCGGGCTTGGTGGCGGAAGCGACCGATGATAAAGAAAAGCCTAAGGAAATCAGGAAGGCCTTGCAGATCAGCCAGGCGCCAAAGCATAGCGAAGCGGCCAAGCAATTGAAATTAGCTGATAAGATTTCGAATCTGCGTTCCATCGCCGATAGCCCCCCGGCGAATTGGAATCATGCGCGCCGCATTGAATATGTGGGCTGGGCGGGGCGCGTGGCGGCGGGGCTGAAGGGTGTGAATCCGGGGTTGGATACATTGTTTGACACGACCTATCGTGCGGCGCTGGCCCGATTGGCGAGCGAAATGCCATGAAGCGGCGGCTATTCCTCATGAGCGCGAGCTTGCTTGCCGCGCCATCCTTGGCGCAGGCGGAGCAGCGCGGCGTGACCCTTCTGGTTCCCTTCGCGGAGGGCGGGGCGACAGATCAGCTCATGCGGGCACTGGCGAAATCCGCGAGCAAGGCTTTAGGCCAAGAAATCCGCCTGGAAAACAAACCAAGCCGCACGGGACTTCGGCTTTTATCGCAATTGCGGGCTGCGCCGCCGGACGGGTCCGTGGTGATGCTGTTTCCGGTGGTGACGCTTCGCGCCCTGGTGGAACGTGGCGTTGATTTCTCCCTGGAACGTGATGCGACGCCGATCATGTGCCTGGCGGGCGGCACTTATGGCGTGATTGCCAAGACGGATCGCTTCCCAGGCGGTTGGCGCGATTTTGTGGCTGAGGCGCGCCAGAAGCCCGGCCAGCTTTCCTTTGGCTCTATTGGCGTCGGGTCGGTCGGGCATGTCACCATGTCACGACTGACGGCGAAGGAAAATCTTCAGGTCGTGCATCTGCCCTTCCGCGGGGCTGCTGAAGGCGTGGAAGCGCTGATGGCGGGTGATCTGGATGTCATGGCCGGCGGCGCAAGGCTGCATGTGGCGGTGGATCAGGGGGATGCGCGCTGGCTCACGCTTTGGTCGCCCCAGCGCAATCCGCGCTGGCCCGATGTGCCGACCCTGGTTGAGCTTGGCTATGGGCTCACGGAAACCGCGCCTTTCGGGTTGATCGGCCCGCCCAATATGCCGGCGGCGGAGCGCCAAAGGCTGGAAACCGCCTTCACTGCGGCGTTACGCTCACCTTCCGTGAAGGCTGTCATGACAAGGCTCGGCATGACCGAGGATTTGCGCGATGCCAAAGCCTATGCGGCTTATCTAACAGCAGCAGCCGGTGAGGAAGCGGCGCTCGGCCTCCGGCCCGAAGCGCGCCAGTGATCCAGGCGGCAGCGCCCGCGCTTATTCTTGCTTCGGCTTCCTCAGCGCGGCGCGTGGTGCTGGAAGGTGCTGGGCTTTGTTTTGAAACCCGCGTTGCCGGCGTGGATGAGGCCGCCATCAAGGAAGCCGCTCAGGCGGAGGGGATTTCCCCGGATGAGGCCGCGCTGATCCTGGCCGACGCCAAGGCGGAACGGGTGGCGGCACGCGCGCCGGAGGCGCTGGTAATTGGTGCGGATCAATTGCTGGTCTGCGAAGGTGCCTGGTTCGACAAGCCACCCGACATGGCAGCGGCGCGCGCCCATTTGCAGCGCCTGCGTGGGCGCAGACATGAATTGGTGACCGCCATGGTCTGCCATCGTGGCGGGCAGCGCATCTGGCAACATGTGGCCAAGCCGCGCTTGACCATGCGCGACTTCTCCGACGCATTTCTGGAAGCCTATCTGGCCGCCGAGGGCGAGGCGTTGCTTTCTTCTGTTGGCGCCTATCGGCTGGAAGGCCATGGCGCGCAATTATTTGATCGGATTGAGGGCGATCAGCCGGCAATCTTGGGGCTGCCTCTGCTGCCCTTGCTTGGGTTTCTGCGCCAGCATGGGGTGTTGTTGGCATAGCTCCCTTGGCGAGGAAGCGGCGCCGTTCAAGTGAAAGCAAGAAGCGGATGGCGCGGTCCATAAGCCGCAGCCTTCATCGGCCAGCCCAGCCACATCGGAGCCTCAATGACGCCACCCCCATCCGCACCGACAACCCAAGCACCCATGGGTACCCGGGAATGGGCCATGCTGGTCGCCCTTTCCGTGCTCTGGGGCGGCTCCTTTTTCTTCAATGGTGTTGCGGTCAAGGAATTGCCTTCCCTCACAATTGTTCTGGTGCGCGTGTGTATTGCGGCGGTGACGCTTTGGGCAGTCCTCACGCTGTTGAATATCCGCATGCCACGCATGAAGGGGCTTTGGCCTGCCTTTTTCGGCATGGGGCTTTTGAACAATGCGATTCCCTTCGCGCTATTCGTTTGGGGGCAGCACCATATCGCGAGCGGCTTGGCCGCCATCCTGAACGCCACCATGCCGCTTTTCACGGTGCTGGTCGCGCATTTCCTGACGCGCGATGAAAAACTAAGCGCCGACAAGGTGGCTGGCGTGGTGCTCGGGCTTTTGGGGGTGATCCTGATGCTTGGGACCGAATTGCTCTCGGGCCTGGGGACTGGGCTTGTGGCGCAATTGGCCTGCCTTGCCGCGGCACTTTCCTATGCCTTTGCAGGTGTCTTTGGGCGCCGTTTCAAGCGCATGGGTGTGCCGCCCTTGGCGACAGCCACTGGGCAGGTAACAGCTTCCAGCCTTTTAATTTTGCCAATGGCCCTTGTGATAGATCAACCCTGGCTATTAGCGCCGCCCAGCGCGCACACATTGGCAGCCTTGCTGGGCATTGGAGCGCTTTCTACGGCATTGGCCTATATTCTTTATTTCCGCATCCTCGCGGCTGCCGGGGCCACCAATCTTGCCTTGGTCACCTTTCTGATCCCGATCAGCGCCATTCTGCTTGGCGCTTTGCTGCTCGACGAAAGGCTGGGCGCAAAACACTTCGTGGGCATGGCGATGATTGGACTGGGTTTGGCGCTGATTGATGGGCGCATCCTGGCACGTTTGAGGGAGCCGCAAGGATGATACCGCAGACACAAAAAAGGCGGCCCCGCAGGACCGCCCCCATTTTTCGCGTAGGTCGCGATGGATCAGAAATCCATCCCGCCCATGCCGCCACCCGGCGGGCCGCCAGCCGGCGCGCCCTTGGGTTCCGGACGCTCGGCCACCATCGCTTCGGTGGTGATCAGCAAGGAAGCGACAGAAGCCGCATCCTGCAGCGCCGTGCGCACAACTTTGGTCGGGTCAATGATGCCGGCCGCAACCAGATCCTTGTACTCGTCCTTCTGCGCGTCATAGCCGTGGGTATAGGTGCTGTCGCGCAGCACTTCACCCGCGATCACGGCGCCGTCCTTGCCGGCGTTTTCAGCGATTTGCTTCAAGGGCGCCTGGATGGCGCGGCGGATGATTTCGATCCCCACCTGCTCATCGCTATTGGCACCCTTAAGGCCGCCAAGGTTGGTCGAAGCGCGCAGCAGCGCAACGCCACCACCAGGCACGATGCCTTCCTGCACGGCAGCGCGGGTCGCATGCAGCGCGTCGTCCACGCGGTCCTTGCGTTCCTTCACTTCCACTTCGGTGGAACCACCAACGCGGATCACGGCAACGCCACCGGCGAGTTTCGCCAGACGTTCCTGCAGCTTTTCACGGTCATAGTCCGAAGTGGTTTCTTCGATCTGCGCCTTGATCTGCTCGCAACGGCCGGTGATCTGGTCCTTCGCACCAGCGCCATCAACGATGGTGGTGTTTTCCTTCTCGATCCGCACGGTCTTGGCGCGGCCAAGCTGCGCCAGCGTGACGCTTTCCAGCTTGATGCCAAGATCTTCGCTGATCACTTCACCACCGGTCAGGATCGCGATGTCTTCGAGCATCGCCTTGCGACGATCACCAAAGCCAGGCGCCTTCACGGCCGCGATCTTCAGGCCACCGCGCAGCTTGTTGACCACCAGGGTCGCGAGCGCTTCGCCTTCCACATCTTCCGCCACAATCACGAGCGGACGGCCGGACTGCACCACGGCTTCAAGCAGCGGCAGCATCGGCTGAAGCTGAGACAGCTTCTTTTCGAAGATCAGGATATACGGATTGTCCATTTCCGCGATCATCTTTTCCGCATTCGTGATGAAATACGGAGAGACATAGCCGCGGTCGAACTGCATGCCTTCAACGACATCAAGTTCGGTCTGGATGGACTTGGCTTCTTCAACCGTGATGACGCCTTCATTGCCGACCTTTTCCATGGCCTGGGCAATCATTTCGCCGATCTCGGATTCGCCATTGGCGGAAAGCGTGCCAACCTGCGCCACTTCGGCGGAGGTGGTGATCTTCTTCGTCTTGGCTTCAAGTTCGGCCACGACGCTGGCGACGGCCTTATCAATGCCGCGCTTCAGATCCATCGGGTTCATGCCGGCGGCAACCGCCTTGGCACCTTCGCGCACGATAGCTTGAGCAAGCACAGTCGCGGTGGTGGTGCCATCGCCCGCCGTGTCATTGGTCTTGGAGGCGACTTCGCGCACCATCTGCGCGCCCATGTTTTCGAACTTGTCAGCCAGTTCGATTTCCTTCGCGACCGTCACACCGTCCTTGGTGATGCGCGGGGCGCCGAAGCTTTTGTCAATGACGACATTGCGGCCCTTGGGGCCCAAGGTGACCTTTACAGCGTCGGCCAGGATATCCACCCCGCGGAGCATCCGCTCCCGCGCGTGGGCGCCGAACTTTACGTCCTTAGCAGCCATGTTTGCGTGTCCTTTTCAGGTTCTGATTGGAAAAGCGGCGATCAGGCGGTCAGGATGCCCATGACGTCGGATTCCTTCATGATCAGGAGCTCCTCGCCATTCAGCTTCACTTCGGTGCCGGACCACTTGCCGAACAGGATACGATCGCCAGCCTTGACGTCGAGCGGACGAAGATCGCCCTTTTCGTTCAAGGTGCCGGCGCCCACGGAGACGACTTCGCCTTCCTGGGGCTTTTCCTTCGCGGTGTCGGGGATGATGATACCACCAGCGGTCTTTTCTTCCGCAGTAACGCGGCGAACAAGAACGCGGTCATGCAGGGGACGAAATTTCATAAGGTCCTCTCCTGAGCCTCGGGTTGATGACGGCTCGCTCTGGGAAGCCTGACCGGTCACCGAGGGTGCCCCGGCCGTTAGCACTCCCCCCAGAGGAGTGCCAGCGATGTAGGCTGGCCGGCGCGGCGCGTCAAGCGGTTGGCAGCACTCAAGACATGCTAGTGATAACAAATTGAAAACAAGGATTTTTCTTGCCAACAGCCCGAGTCGTCATGGCAAGCTTACCTTCCGTCCCGGCGGGAAGCCGGGCCGGGGTGGCTTATTTAGGTAAGAGGAAAGGAAGATGAGCCTGAAGCTTCAGGGGTTGGAAAGCGTGGTGCGTATTCCGGATTGGCGCCTCACCACGGCTGAATTGCTCTATCATTTGCCCGATCATCCGCATGTGCTGCAAAGCTTCATCTGGCAGAAGCTGGATCGGGCGCCGGATTTCCCGGAGCTGGACCGCTTCCTGGCCTTCTGGCAGCGCGAAATTGATGGGCCTTTGCATTCAGTCCGCGTTGCCTCGGCGGCGCTGACGCGCCCGGCAGAGCTTCGCTACGCCAATGGGGTGTTTACGCTGCACTGAAACCGCCCGACACTGAGGCGCAGGTAACAACGGGGCAGAAAGACCATGCGCCACATCCAGCAACCGGGGCCTGCCGGGCCTGAACGCATCATCGCCCATCCGGTGCGCGCGCAGGCGATTGATGTGGAACTGCCGCGCGGGGCCAGCCTGCTCGCCGCTTTGCATGATCTGGCCCGGGCGCATGGCGCGGAAGGTGGGTGCCTGACACTCTCGGGCGGCGCGCTTGGGCCTTTTGCTTATGTGATCCCGGCGCTGGCCCCCGATCCCTCCCACGCCGCCTATTACAGCGAAACCTTCCGCCCGGCGGGGCAGACGCGGCTTGATATCGCCGCCATCACTGTGGGCTTTCGCGATGGCGCGCCCTTCTTCCACTGCCATGGCTTCTGGACGGAAGCCGATGGCCGTCCCGGCGGTGGCCATATGCTGCCCGAGGAAACCACCATCGCCGCCCCCATCCGCGCCAAGGGCGTGCTGATTGCCGGCGCGCGGTTTGAAGCGCGGCAGGATGCGGAAACCGGCTTCAAGCTTTTCACCCCCATGGCCACCGAGGCGCCAAATGCGGTGGCGGCGAATGGTATCGCCATCCGGCTTTGCCCCAATCAGGACATCACGGCGGCGCTGGAAGCGGCGGCGGCGCGCGCCGGTTTTGGCCCAGCGCGGCTGCATGGCGGGGTCGGCAGCATCATCGGCGCGCGTTACGCCAATGCGCCGCCCGTGGATAATTTCGCGACCGAAATGCTTATCCGCGATGGGCTGATCCGCCCCGGCGCGACGCGGCTTGATGTCGCGATGGTGGATCTGACCGGGCAGTTGAGTGCGGGCGTGCTGACGCCCGGCGATAATCCCGTGCTGATGACGTTGGAGGCGGTGATTACGCCTGCTTAAAGGTATTTGCCGCGCTCCATAATCTCGAGCGTGTATGCGCGGTACGTCATGCCGAGTTCCTCAGCGCGCGCGAGGCGCCTTAACGCAATCTCACGCGGCGGGGTCTTCCACGCCTTCTTATGCGCGCGGCGCCAATGCCAGGCGCGCCATGATGCGTTGACATCTTCCTCTTCATCCAACGGCGGGCCGCCATTATGGCCCAGAGCATGTCCGCTTCGCATGCGCTCACCAGACATGCTCTGACCCATGATTTGATCGCATTTTCCGAGCCGCCAAGCGATTCCGCTTGGCTTGAAAATGCTCAGGTGCTGGCGGGAGCATCTCAGATCCCACTCACGGGCGGCATGGTGGCGGCAAAGGAAGGGCGGTCTGACGCGCGGTCAAACCAGCTGGCCAAGCCCGGCAGGCCATCCCGCCAGGCCCAGACGCGGTGGCGCCTTTCGCAATAGCCAAGCACGGCGAGCAGCGCGAGGAAGCCGGCATCAGGCGCGGCATAGACGCCCTTCGCGACATCATCCTGCAGCGCGGCGGCGATGCGCGCGGCGCGGGTTTCTTCCAGCGCAATCACGCCGGGTGATCTTTCATGCTCGGGCCGGCGCAATTCCCGGTTCCACACCGCGATGCCATCCAGCATGCCAAGCACGCGGCCATAGGCAGCCAAGCGCTTCCAACCATCCGCGCCATCGCCCAATAAGCGCTTCTCGGGCGCCACAAGACTATCCAGCACCATCAGAATGGGCGTGGTTTCCGTAACCGTGGTGCCATCCGCCAGCACCAGTGATGGCACGCGCCCCACCGGGTTATGCGGCAACAGGCTGGATGCCGGATCGCGCAGTTTGGTCTCGATAAAGGAAACGCGCCCTTCAAGGCCAAGTTCCAGCACCGCCATGCGGGCGATGCGGGCATAGGGTGAGCCGGCGGAATGAAAAAGCTGCATGAGGCAAGCGTAACGCTTCAAGGCGCCGCTGACGAGGCCCAGCTTGTCAGCCCCATGCGCCTCTGAACGCCCAAGGGACCACAATCTCCATCTCTTGAAGGAAGCCTTGGCGCCGCTTGGCCTGAAACTTCAGGCAAGCCGCCCCGGCACGGCGGCAATCACCGCTTCTTCGGCATTGGCAAAGGCCAGGCGCAAATGCCGTTCCTGGCCGGGGCCGAAAAAGCTGCCCGGCAGGCCGAGCAGGCCGCGATCAACCGCCAAAACCTCGGCAGTTGTTGCTGCATCCGTCGCCGCATCAGGCAGGCGCAAATAGGCGAAATATGTGCCAAGCGCATCAATGCGCCAGGCATTGATCGGCGCCATGGCCGCGCGAAAAGCCTCAGCCCGTCCGGCCATGATGGCGCGATTGCCCGCGCGCCAATCGCGCAAGGCTTCCACGCCCCAAGCCAGCGCGATTTGCGGCGCGCGTGGCGGGCAGATTTGCACCGTATCAATCGCCTTGGCCAATTGGCGCTGAAACCCTGATCCTGCCGCAATGGCGCCCACACGGTGCCCCGGCACGCAATAGGCTTTCGAGAATGAATAGAGATGCACAACATGGTCGCGCCACGCTTCATCCTGGAACAGCCCATGCGGTGCGCCGGCGGCTTCGGGGATGAAGTCCCGATAGGTTTCATCCAGCACCAGCCAGGCGCCACGATCGCGGCAGAGCTTGGCGAATTGCGCAATGAGGTCGGGTGAATAGGTAGCGCCGGTCGGGTTGTTCGGTGTCACCAACACAATCGCGCGCACACCTTGCATCAGCGTCGCCGCCTGTGCCGGGTCAGGCAGGAAGCCATCCTCTGCCCGGCAGGGCAAAACGCGGCAGGGAATGCCAAGCGCTTCCAACGCCATGCGATGGTTGAAATACCAGGGCGCGGGCAGCATCACCGCATCACCGCTGGCGGCGAGTGTCATCATGGCAAGCGTGAAGGCCAGATTGCCGCCGGCGGTGATGGCGATATCGGCGGCGCCAATCCGCGCTTCATAGGCGCGCGCCATATCGGCGGCCAAGGCTTCCCGCAAGGCGGCTTCGCCTTCAATCGGGCCATAGCCGGCGGATGTCGCATCCCCCGCAGCAGCAGCAAGGCGCGTCAGCAAATCCGCATGCGGCGGATAGCCTGGCACGGCCTGGGTCATATCCAGAACCGGCCCGGCGCCGCCCTGGTAGCGGGCGGCCCAGCCGCGCACAGCGGGAATGGGCGGGGCGCCGGTGGCACGAATGCGGGGGGAAAGGGGCAAATCCATCGGTGCAGGGAACCATCACAGGCGGGCGGCGTCCATGGGGCCAATGATGCGCTGCCCTATTCCCCGCGCTGCGCTTCCTTCAGCGCGCGGCGCAGCTTGGCGATGCCGATACGCGTCTGCCCCTCCAGGCAAAGCTGCCGCCCCTCATCCGCCAAGGCGCGCAAAAGTGCCGGCGCCCCGCTTTCCAGCGCGGCGAAGCGGTTCGAAAGCTCGGCGCAATATTCCCGCGAATCGGACATCAGCCGCGGCGCTTCTTGTTGCGCCAGGGCCGGCGATGGCGCCAACAGCAAAAGGGCAAGAACCCAAGGCATGCGCGGTTCATAGGCAGTCTTGCCCTGCCGGGTGATGTCGGGCGCATGAAGCCCGCGTCATGCGCGGGAACTGAGCACCAGCCGCGCCTCCAGACCCGGCCTTGCGGCACCAGGCTGCGCATCCCCAAGGCGCAATTCGCCGCCATGCAGCGCGGCGACGGCCTTCACCAGGGAAAGCCCCAGCCCCGAACCGGGCAAGGCGCGGGATGGATCGGCGCGGAAGAAGCGCTCACCGGCACGGGCGCGATCCTCGGGCGCCAGACCTGGGCCTTCATCCTGCACCATGATCTCACGCTTGCCACGCGCAGGGGCGCTGGCGCTCAGGCGGATCGTGCCACCTTCGGGGGTGAATTTCACCGCATTGTCCAGAAGATTGACGATGGCCTGCAACACCATGTCGCGATCACCCATCATGGTGAGTGTCTCCGGCCAGGATGTTGCCAGATGCTGGCCGCGTTCTTCAGCCAGCGCGCCATAGACCTCAGCCGCATCGGCCAGCACCACCGCCAGATCGAAGGGCGCGAAGGCCGCGCGCCGCGCCCCGGCCTCGGCCTCGGCAATGCGGAGCAGGGCCTGAAAGACGCGGCTGATGCCATCCAAATCGGCCACCGTGGTTTCCATGGCAGCGCGCAGGCTTTCCTCATCGGGGGCGCGCAGCAGCGCGCCTTCAAGCCGCATGCGCGCGCGCGCAATCGGCGTGCGCAAATCATGCGCGATGGAATCCGAAACGCCCTTGATGCCGGCCATCAGCTGATCAATCCGATCCAGCATGGCATTCATGCTTTCCCCCAATTGATCAAACTCATCGCGCTGCGTCGAAAGCGGCACGCGGCGGGAAAGATCACCAGCGGCAATGGCGCCGGCGGTGGCTGAAGCCGCACGCAGCCGATCCACCAGGGCGCGCCGCAGCGCCGCCGCGCCAGCCAGCGCAAAGGCAACCGCCACCGCGCAGGACCACAGCAAGGCTTCCGAGAGCAGAGAGCGCAGTTTTTCGCGGTCCGTCGCATCGCGCCCGACCAGCAGGCGATGGTCCTGATCAAGCGGCACGCGATGCAGGCGCGCCGGTACCTCGATCCCATCGCGGCGCACCGTATCGGCAGACCAGGAACCCGGTGCTTCAGCCGCCCCCGGCCAGCGATCCAAATTTCCGGCCAGGCGATTTCCTGCACCATCCATCAGCAGATAGATGGCGTGGTCATCAATATCCACGGCCAATCTTTCGCCAATCGCTTCCTTCACCGCTATGGGCCCACCGCCGCGCCAGGCTTCCTGCAAGCCAATGGCATCGGCGCGGATCGCATCATCAATCTGGCGGGAAAGCGTACCCGCCGTGCCCCACCAGAGCATGAGCGCAAAGCCCAGAATCGCCGCAAGGAACAGGAAGGCGAAAAGCGCTGCAAAGCGAAAGCCGGCACTTTTCAGATAGGCGCCAATATCGCCCCAGCCGCCCCTATCCTCAGCCGGCGCAGCCATGCAATCTCAGGCGTCTGCGCGGATCATATAGCCCGCATTGCGCACGGTATGGATCAAGGGCAGGTCAAAGCCGCGATCCACCTTCTGCCTGAGGCGGGAGACATGGACATCAATCACATTTGTCTGCGGATCGAAGTGATAATCCCAAACTTTCTCAAGCAGCATGGTGCGTGTCACCACCTGGCCGGCATGGCGCATCAGATGCTCAAGCAGGCGAAATTCGCGCGGCTGCACCTCAATCCGCTTGCCGCCCCGCATGACGGTGCGGGACAGCAGGTCAATTTCAAGATCCGCAACCGTCAATTTCGTCGCCGGGACTTCCATGGCGGGCCGGCGCGCCAGCGCTTCAATGCGCGCCAGCAATTCCGCAAAGGCGAAAGGTTTCACCAGATAATCATCGCCGCCGGCCTTGAGGCCTTTGACACGTTCATCCACCGCGCCAAGCGCCGTCAGGAACAAAACGGGGGTCTTGTTGCCTTGGCTCCGCAGGGTTTCAACGATCCTCAGGCCATCCACGCCACCCGGCAGCATGCGATCCAGGATCAGCAAATCAAAGGGTTCTGAGGCAGCCATGAACAGCCCGTCGCGCCCATTGGCGACATGTTCGACAATATGGCCAGCCTCCTGCAGGCCTTTTTTCACAAAACGGGCGACCTCGGCATCATCCTCGACAAGCAGGATTTGCATGACAGGCTAACTCCAGCAACAGTGGCGATTCCCTAGCAGCCCAAGGCTACGCTGCTTCCTTGAATTATTCAAAGAACGGCTTCAGCCGGGCCCTGGCCGAAGCCCGACCTGGACGGTGATTTCCAGCACGCGCCCTTCCCGCAGCAGGGAAAGCCGCACATTCTGCCCGGGCGGGATGGCGGAAATGCCGCGCACCAGATCGCGATTATTGCTGATGCGCGCGCCATCCAATGCGGTGATGACATCGCCCTGGCGCAGGCCCGAACGGGCGGCGGGGCTGCCACGCTCCACCCCCAGTACTTGCGCACCACCGCGCGGCGGGCGACCTGGCGCGGCCTCCACATCGCCGACAGACACGCCAAGCCAGCCGCGTTCAACCCGCCCACCGCGCAGCAATTGTTCAATCACCGGGCGCGCCAGATCGGATGGCACGGCAAAGCCGATCCCTGCCGATGCACCGCTCGGGGAGAAGATCAGCGTCGTGATGCCAATCACTTCGCCGGCCATGTTGAACAGCGGCCCGCCGGAATTGCCCGGATTGATCGGCGCATCGGTCTGGATGAAATCATCAAAGGGGCCAAGGCGGATATCGCGCCCAATGGCCGAGATGATGCCGGAGGTGACCGACCCGCCAAGCCCGAAGGGATTGCCCGCCGCCAGTACCCATTGCCCAACGCGCATCTGCCGAGAATGACCAAGGGAGACCGCCGATAGGGGCCTTCGCGCTTCGATCTTGAGCAAGGCGATATCGGTCAATTCATCAATGCCCATGATAGTCGCCGGGTACTCCGACCCATCAAACAGACCGACCAGCACATTCGCGGCTTCGCCAAGCACATGCGCATTGGTCACGATGATGCCCGAAGGTTCAATGATAAAACCGGACCCAGCGCCCTGGATGATCGGCCCCCTGCGGCGGGAAGAGTCGCGCTGGTTGCGTTCCCGCGGCTGGTTGCGCCATTCGGGCGGCACGCCTTCGCGCGTTGTGACCTGAATGCTGACCACTGCCGGGATCACGCTTTGCGCGAGATCAGCAAAATCCGGCAGGCCGCGCTGCGCAATGGCAGGCCCGCAGGCACCAAGGGCAGCAGGCAGGAAAAGCGCGGCGCGACGCGAAAGCTTGGGGTCAGGCATGGTCATGATCCCGCATAAATGCGCCGCTTCCGGTTTTGCTTCAACCTTGCGGCGTAGCGGGATTTTCCGGCCAAGCATGTTTCGGATAGCGCCCACGCATTTCTTTCCGCACCTCGCTCCAGCTTCCCGCCCAAAACGCGGCCAAGTCACCCGTGATGGCAATGGGCCGCCCGGCTGGCGAAAGCAGTGCCACCTGCAACGGCACGCGCCCGGCGGCGAGCAAGGGCAGCCCCGGCAGGCCAAATAGAT
This sequence comes from Roseomonas sp., assembly GCA_020249145.1. Lineage (GTDB taxonomy): Bacteria > Pseudomonadota > Alphaproteobacteria > Acetobacterales > Acetobacteraceae > Neoroseomonas. The sequence continues at coordinate 161,891 of JADCGF010000012.1, forward strand.
GCTGCGCGCGGGCTTCAAGGGTTGGCACTTCCCGTGCGTAATCAATCGCGGCACTCCGCCCGGCGGGCAGCGCCAGCCGCGCGGGCAGGGCCTGGTCCAGGCTGCGGCGCGCCTCCCACGGCAATAGGCCAAGCAGGATCTGGGCAAGATCAAGCGCGCCCAATTCCTGCAAGCGCGTGAGGCCCGAAAGATGCGGCGCCAACCATTCCTGGGCAGAGGCGATCAGCATTTCATCGGAGCAATCGGGCCAGGCATCGCTTTCCACCTGCCGCATCCAGCCAATCCGCGCACGGGTTTGCCGCGCTGCTTCATTCCAGGGCAGGTCTCGCAGGCCGCGCGTCGCCACGGCTTCAGTGAGCGCCGCCGCCATCGCCGCCGGGTCCGCTTGCGGCAGCGGCGCTTCTTCCAAGACCAAGGGGCCAAAGCGAAGCCGCCGACGCGCGAGCACCGCACCGCTGCGCGCATCAAAAGCGGCACCTTCCTCCCGATGCAGCCTTTCGGGGAAGCGGGCTTCCAGCACGGCGCGTTCAATGGGGGCTGCCATGCGGATGCGCGCCTCGGTCCCCGCGATTTCCAGATCAGCCACGGCCAGCAAAGGCGCCTTGGCCAAGGGATCAACGCCGGTGATGCGCGCCCCTTGGCCCGAGGCCAAACGAAACGCGCCATCCATGGTACCGCGTCGTGCCGCGATCCGGTCCGGGAAGCCAGCGGCCAGCAGGGCGCCGGCATCGCCTTCCGCCGCCACGCCATTGCCAATGCCGAGCCGGCGCCGATGGAGGCTGGCAGCGCGGCGGATGCGCTGCACCGCACCGCGATCCGCCGCCGCGTGATCTCCGCCAGCCAGCAGATCAAGGCGCAAGCCGATATCCGCCGGCGCTTCCCGCCCGCGCAAGGGATCGCGTTCTTCCAAAAGCGCGGCAAGCTCGGCGGCGAGTGCCTTTTCCGCATTGCCCGCCGCCGCCAGCATCATGCGCGCAAGCCTGGGGTGCGTGCCAAGCCGCGCCATGCGCCGACCGGTCTCAGTAATCCGCCCTTGCTCATCCAAGGCATCCAGGTCTCGCAGCAGCCCGCGCGCCGCGGCCAGCGTGCCCGGGGGCGGCGCATCCAGAAACGCGAGCGCCCCAGGTTCCGCCCCCCAGGCGGCGCAATCCAGCGCCAAGCCCGAAAGCTCTGCTTCCAGGATTTCAGGCCGATCCGCTTGCGGCAGGCCGCGATGCAGCGCTTCCGTCCAGAGCCTTATCGCGACCCCTGGCGCGGTGCGCCCCGCGCGGCCCGCGCGTTGTTCGGCTGCTGCCTTGCCAATCCGCAAGGTCACCAGGCGCGAAAGCCCGCTTGCGGCATCCAGCCTGGGCGCGCGGCGATAGCCGCCATCCACCACAATCCGCACCCCCGGCACGGTCAGCGATGTTTCGGCAATCGAGGTCGCGAGCACCACCTTACGCTGCCCATCGGGGGCGGGATTGAGCGCGCGGTCCTGTTCGGCGGACGGCAATTCGCCGTGCAAGGGCAGCACCAGCACATCAAGCCCGCCCAACCTTTCGGCAGTGCGGCGGATTTCTCCCCAGCCAGGCAGGAAAGCCAGCACATCGCCGGGGTGGGAGACCAGCACTTCACGGATGGCACTCGCCATGGCTTCGGGCAGGTCGCGCGGGTCGCGCAAATCCCGCGCGCGGTGGCGAAGCTCCACGGGAAAGGCGCGGCCCAGGCTTTCAATCATCGGCGCTGGGCGGCCCCCTTCCGACATCAGCTCGGCGAAGCTCGCGCCATCCAAAGTGGCGGACATGGCAAGCAGGCGCAGTTCAGGGCGGAGTGCGCGTTGCAGATCAAGCGCAAGCGCCAGGGCCAGATCGGTATCGAGGTTCCGTTCATGCGCTTCGTCAAAGAAAATCGCGGCCACACCTTCCAGGCCGGGGTCGGTTTGCAGCCGGCGCACCAGCAAGCCTTCGGTGACAACCTCAACGCGCGTGCGGTCAGAGAATTGGCGGTCCAAGCGCGTAGCAAGCCCGATAGTGCCGCCCGGTTGGTCTTCACCAATCAGGCTTGCCATGCGGCGCGCGGCAGCACGGGCGGCAACGCGGCGCGGTTCCAACACCAGGATGCGCCCTTCGGCGGCCCAGGATTCTTCCATCAGCGCCAGCGGCACGATGGTGGTCTTGCCCGCACCCGGCGGCGCGATCAGTACGGCGTTTGACGCGGTGCTAAGGGCAGCGCGCAGCGCCGGCAGCGCCTCGGAAACGGGCAATTCGGGGAGCATGGGTGGGGGAAATTATCCAGATATCCCTACCCATGTGACGCGCCGGCGGCGCGCAATCAAGCGGCTTGCGTCAGCGCGGCCCCGGCCCTGGGCGGGGCGGCATGGGACCAGGCCCCGGCCCCGGCGGGAAATTCGGCGGATTGACCCAAACCCCGCCAATCGGCGGCGCATAGCCCGGCTGCTGCACAATATTCGGATCGGGCGGGCAATTCGGGCGATTGATGCCGCAATCCCAGGCGAAGCGATCCGGCCGCCCGGTCATGCTGCCGCCAGGGATGAAGCGGCAGGCGCATTGCTTGCCGGCCATGCAAGCCAATTGCCCTTCGCGGGCTTCGGTGCATTGCGGCGGTTCCTGCGCCGCAAGAGGCCAGGAGAGCAGCAGAAAGGCAGCGAAGATGATTTTGCGCATTCTGCAGCCTCACCGGTAAAGGTTAACGCTTTACTAACAACGTCAGGTTAGTGACATTTCTGGACTTGAACCAGGGCGGTTTTGCGCCCCTTTATGGGTTATGCGTTTCCTGGTTGCCCTGTTCGCCCTATTGATGCTGCCCTGGATGCCGGCGCGCGCGTTGGAAAGCACGGCGCAGGAATCGCCCCGCGCGCGGGTGACACTGGTTGTGGATCATCTGGCAATCGCTCCAGGGAAAGCATTTCAGCTTGGGCTGCGCATCCGGCTGGCGCCGCGCTGGCATAGCTATTGGCGCCATGCCGGGGATGCCGGCGCGCCCACCGAAATCAACCTCACCCTGCCGGAGGGTAGTACCGCCGGCCCCATCGCCTGGCCAACCCCGCAGGCGATTCCCTTTGGCCCGCTGATGAGTTTTGGCTATTACGGCGAAGTGGTTCTGCCGATGCAGATCACGCCGCCCGCCAGCTTGCGTGCAGGAGAGGTCTTCAGCATCACGGCGGCGGCGACTTGGCTTGTCTGCGATGATGTCTGCATCCCGGAAGAAGGCAGTTTTCGGCTTGATCTGCCGGTTGTTGCTGAAGCCCAGAAGAACCCCGATCTGGCACCGCTTTTCGCCGCCGCTGCCGCTGCCCTGCCGCGGCCTTCACCCTGGCAGGCCAGCGCGAGCATTCAGGGCGATGCGCTGCGGTTACGCCTGACTGGCCCTGGCCTTGGGCGCGAAAGCCTGAAGGAAGCGCTGTTCCTCCCAGGCACCGGCGGGCTTTTGGATCACGCTGCCCCTCAACGCCTCAGCCATGGCGCGGATTGGCTGGAACTGACGCTGAAGCGGGCCGAGCGTCCGGAGAAAGTCTCCACGCTTGAAGGCGTGCTGCTGCTGACTGATCAGGGCGGGCGGCGGCTAGGCTATGAAGTCGCGACCCCGTTATTGGCGGGCGCGGGTTTCTTGCCGCTGTGGCAGGCGCTGATTTTTGCCCTGATCGGCGGCGTGATCCTGAACCTTATGCCCTGCGTCTTCCCGGTGCTCGCCATGAAGGCCATGGCCTTGGCGCGGCTGGGTGGCGCGGCGCGGGGCGCGGTCAGGCTGGAAGCCGCGGCCTATACCGCCGGCGCGGTGGTGAGCTTCACGGCGCTGGCCGGGCTTTTGCTGGCACTGCGCGGCGCGGGGATGGCGCTTGGCTGGGGCTTTCAATTCACCTCACCAGTGTTTGTGCTGGCGATTGCATGGCTGATGCTGGCCGTCGGGCTGAACCTATCGGGCGTTTTCGCGCTTGGCGGGCCGATTGGCGCGGGCGGGCATATCGCGGCACGCGGCGGATTCCTGGGCAGTTTCGCAACCGGCGCGCTGGCCGTGTTGGTGGCAAGCCCCTGCACGGCGCCCTTTATGGCGGCGGCGATTGGCGCGGCTTTGGTGATGCCGGCGCCGGCAACCCTTGCGGTGTTTGCAACACTTGGCCTTGGGCTTGCGGCACCGACACTGATCCTGGCGCTGGCCCCCGGCCTCACGCGGCTGCTGCCCCGGCCCGGCCCTTGGATGGAAAAGCTGCGGCGCATCATGGCCTGGCCTATGTATGGCGCGGCGCTTTGGCTGGTTTGGGTGCTTTGGGCGCAAAGCGGTTGGCTTGGCGTCGCACTGGCGCTGGCAGGCGGGCTTGGCCTGGGCCTTGCCGCCTGGGTCTTCGGCCGGGCGCAACGTGCAGGACAGCGCGGGCTTGGCCCGGTTTTGGCCGCGCTGGCCCTGCTGCTGGCGCTGCCCTTTGGCCTGACCGCCGCCCCGCCGCCCCCCGGCGCCAGCGATATTGCCGAAAGCTGGAGCCCTACGCGGGTCGAGGCGCTGCGCGCCCAAGGCAAGGGCGTTTTCCTGAATGTCACCGCGGCCTGGTGCATCACCTGCCAGGTGAATGAACGGCTCGCGCTCAGGCGCGATGCCGTGCAGGCGGCCATGGCGACGCGCGGCATTGTTTATTTGAAGGCGGATTGGACGCGCGGCGATCCGGCCATCACCGCCTTGCTCCGCACCCACGGGCGGGAAGGCGTACCGCTATATCTTTTCTGGCCGCCGGGCGGTGGGGAGGCGGTGATCCTGCCCGAAGTGCTGACCGAGGCCATGGTGCTGAGCCAAATTGCCGTGCCGTGACGTTATCTGCTTGACGCCCCCCGGGGGCAGCGCGTTATCTGCTTCCTACCGGCATAAAGACCGAACGTGCAGCGCTTGCGCTGACGTGACCCGAGGTGGGCTTGGCTTCGCATAACGCATTTCCGCGTGAAGCCAGGATTTAGGCTTTGCGCACCAAAGGTGCTTGCCATGCCGCTTACCGAAACCCCTGCCGATCCCAAGGCGATGCCGGATTTTCTGCGGCTGGTCGGGGCTGATCTTTGGACAAAGCGATTGGCAGATTTGGGGCGCCGCGCACAGGCAAGCGCCTTTCAAGGGCGCGCCGCGCAACATCGCCATGCTTTGGAGTTTGCGCTGGCACGCGCGGCACGCGGCACGGCGCAGGGCAGTGCGGAACGCCGCGCGCTTGGCTTTGCGGCGGAAGCGGTGCGGCTGGCGAAAGGCTTGCCGGAAGCGCGCCGTGAGAAGCTGCGCGCCGCCATCACCCAGGGGCTTTCTGGCGAAGCCACGCTGATCCCGCTATTCCATTTGCTGCGCAGCGCGGCACTTTATCGCGCCGAGGGGTTTGAGGTGCGCTTCACCGGCCTTGCCGAAGGCAGCGCACATGATCTGACCATCAGCCGTGGCGGCGCTGTTGCGGAAGTGGTGTGTGAGACGATCTCCGCCGAGGAAGGCCGCCCGGTGCAGCGCGGCCATTGGTATGCACTGATGGATAGCGTCAATCCTGAATTGCAAACCTGGCTGGCCGCGCATCCCGGCCGCTATGTGCTGCGCATGACGCTGCCGGATGGGCTTTCGGGCCCCGACAAGGCTGCTGAATTGCAGCGTCGCATCATGGCCATGCTGGCCGCCGAAAAGCGCCAGGATAGCAGCGCCGATGCGGTGCTGAAATTGGACCCGCTGGTGCTGGCGGGCGCGCAGGCTGATCCGCTGCCCGGGCGGCTCCGTCAGCAATTCGGACCAGAGGCGCATTTGGCCGTAACCGGCGATCCCGCCGGCGGATCGGTCTTTGTGCTGGCGGCGCGCGCCGGTCAGGAAAACAGTATTTCCGATGCGGTGGCCGCGCGCATGTCGGGTGCCGCAGCAGAACGGCTTTCGGGTGCCAAACCCGGCATTGTTTCAGTCTTCATCGAAGACATGGACCGCGCCGAATGGCGGAGCCTTCGTGATGAATTGGCGCTTGAAGGTGCGGTGCGCCGCTTTCTGGCAGGCCATGCCGCGCGGCGCGTGGTGGCGGCTGCCTGTTCTTCCCGCGCGGAGCTTTTCGGCCTGGCGCCACCGGATGCGGTGACGGGCGGGGAGTTGCGTTTCCGCAACCCATCCCACGCTGCCGCTAAATCCGCTGCCCTGGCGCCCGCCATTCTGTCGACGAGCGCTTGAGCGGAGAACCTCAATTCGCCAGAACCATGGCGAAATAGCCAAACACCGTAAGCAAGACGCCAGACACAGCATAGGCCACCGGAAAGCCGATCCAGGGCACATTGGACCCGATTTCCACCGCAGCTTCCCGGCATGGGCCGGAATGGCTGCGCGCGCCGGCCACACCACCCATCAGCACCGCCGGATTGAACTTGAAGACGTAAAGCCCAAGCACCCAGACCAGAATGGGCGGCAGGCTGCAAGCGATGAAGCCCAACACAAAAATCTTGAGGGCCAGCATCCCCGTAAGCTGCGCCAATAGAGAATTGCCCGCATTGATGCCGACGATCGCGACAAAAACCACAAGGCCAAGATCTTCCAGGATATTGCGCGCCGCCGCCGGCGTATTGCCAAAAAAGCGCAACCGCGAGGTGAGCGAGGAGACAATGACGCCCGCGACAAGCAGGCCACCTGCATTGCCAAGGCCAACCTTTGACCCGAAGGCGGGGAACTCAATCGCGCCGATCAGAAACCCAAGAATCATGCCGAGCGAAAGTGTCAGAAGATCCGTGCCTGTCGAAGGGCGAATGACCCGACCAAAGGCCTCGCCGATTTTCTCGACCGCGCTTTTCAACCCGACAATCGTGACAACATCCAGCCGCTGAAGCGTGGTGTTCTTGCCGATCGGAATGGGCACGCCGGAGCGTTCAATGGAAAGCACCTGGACTTCATTGGCGCCCGGCAGAGCGCGCCATTCCTCGCGCGTTTTCTTCAAGGTGTCGCGATTGGTCACCAGGATTTCAGCACGATCAAGCGGCAAATCGAGCGCGGCGCGATCTGCAACTTCCGGCCCGATCAGTCCCATCTTGTCAGTAAGGCCGGTTAATGTGCCGCCAAGCGCGATAATGTCACCCAGCGCCAGCGGCAAATCTTCCCGCGCGCCAAGTGCGGCGCCATCACGCACGATATTGACGAAGCGGTATTCAGGATTCTCGCGCAGCATATCGGCCATGGTGCGGCCAACCCAGCCGGGATTTTCCAGCCGATAGGCGCGCAAGCTTCCGGCGGTCCACCCGGAAAGCGCCGGGGCATCACCACTTGCAACGCCATGTTCCTTTTCATAGGCACGCGCCGCCGCGCGTGCATCAATCCCCCACCACGTCGGCAAGTATTTCGTGATCAGGATGATGCCAACCGTGCCCCAAAGATAGGTGATGCCATAGGACAACGCGATCATAGCGCTGACATCTTCCGGCGAAGTGCCCTGCGGCAGCGTCAATGCACCAGACGTCACAGCCTGTTCAGCGGAACCAATCGCCGCCGACATGGTCTGCGAACCGGCAAGGATGCCGCCCGCTGTGCCGGGTGGCAATTCCATGATCTGCACACCAAGCACGACAATCAGCAGGCCACATAGGCAGGACACAATGGCAAGCCCGGTGAACTTGATGCCATCGCCACCAAGACTATTCACGAAGGATGGGCCAACCCTCAGCCCGACACCATACATAAACAGATAATAGAACAGGCTTTTGGTGAAATTATCGAGTGCAAGCTTTTCCCCATAGACCGAAGCCCAGACGGAAAGTCCGCTGCCGACGATAATGGCCGAAGCCACCATGCCAAGCCCGTAACCCGCCACATTCTGCCGCCCGAGCCAAACGGCAAGACCCACCGTCAGGAACAGCAGGATGAAGGGATTGATTGCCAGAAAATTGAAGAATTCCTGTAACATCTGGCGTCCTCCTCAGCGCCGCTTTGCAGCGCCAACGGCATCTGCGCGCAACAGCTTCAGCCCGCGTTCACGTTCATAGCCATGGATTTCCTTGACATCGAGCTTGCGCATGAAATCAATCGTTTCCTGCGTCAACACCTGGCCCGGCACCATGATCGGGAAGCCAGGCGGATAGGGAATGACGAAATTGGCCGAGATCATCTCAGGCCCATCCTTCAGGCGCTTGTCGCATTCCGCGCCGAACAGGGGCACATATTCGCATTGATCCGCGTGATAAGCGCCGAAGAAGGCGGTTCTCATGTCGCCTTCGGGTGTTGTCGCCCCCGCATCACCTCGGAAGGCCGCGTGGAAATGACTGAAATTCGGCAAATCCGGTACATCGGTCATCAGCGACTTTACGCGCGCATCGAAGGCGGCACGCGCATCCGGCCCGCCAATCGCAAGGCGCTTTTCTATTTCCTGGCAGATTTCAAGCAGCACACGGATCAGGTGCGCGGCATCGCTGCGGGTATTGTTGATATTGGTCTGCAACAGCACCGAATTGCGCGATGTCTTGTTCAATTGGATGTTGTATTTGTCTGAAAGCATGCCCTTGAACTGCGTGCCGTCATAGCCGGCAGTGCCGCAGACCAGCGTCATGCGCGTCGGGTCAAGATAGAATTCATCTTCCATCATGGCGTGAATGATGTTTGCCCACGTAATCCCAGGCGTGAGGTAATCCACGAAGCCGGATTGGCGATAGGCGGCGGGGATCATCTCATCCGCGCCAAGAATGCGGAAGTATTTCGAGATCAGCGGATGGTTATTGACCATGCCGCGGATCTTGAGTGCGATTTCAATCGCATTCATCACCAGCCCATAACCTTCAAGCTCCATCTGCCGGCGCGCGACATCAAGGCTTGCGATCAATTGCTGATTGGGGCTGGTGGAGGCATGGGTGAAGACCGCTTCGTGGAACTGCGCCTCAACTGTGTGGAAATCAACATCCTTCACCAGCAGCATGGAGCCCTGACGGATGGATGACATGGATTTATGGGTTGAATTCGTCTGATAGACACGGAGCCTCACCTTGCGCGGGTCAGGGATAAGGCGCGTTGCCAGCAGGGTTTCATCGGATGGCGCCTCACCAAGCGCGGCGATTTGCTTTTCATAGGCCGTGACCGATGCGGGGTCTCGCATCCAGGCTTCGATTTCAGCGGCCGCGCCCATTGCGGTTCTGGGACGGAGCAAGGGCGAAAACCGCGCAAAGCCGGACCATGCCTCATCCCACAAGAACACCAGATCAGGCTTGATTGCTAGGCATTCTTCCATCACGCGGCGCACATTATACATATGGCCATCAAAGGTGCAGTTCGTCAGATCAAGCATTTTCAGCCGATCAAGTCGCCCCTCTGCCTTTAGCGCCAGCATGGCGCGCTTGATGGTGGCAAGCGGCACTGCGCCATACATGGAATACTGCGTCAGCGGATAGGCTTCGACATAGAAGGGCTGCGCGCCGGTCAGCACCATGCCGTAATGATGGGATTTGTGGCAGTTGCGATCAACAATGATCACATTGCCCGGCGCAGTCAGCGCCTGCACCGCCATCTTGTTGGACGTGGAGGTGCCATTGGTCACGAAAAACACGTGGTCGGCGCCAAAGGCCCGCGCCGCCATTTCTTGCGCGCGTTTGATATTGCCGGTCGGTTCCAAAAGGCTGTCCAGGCCGCCCGTTGTTGCGCTGCTTTCGGCCAGGAACAGGTTGATGCCGTAGAATTCGCCCATGTCGCGGATCCAATCGGACCGGAACACGGATTTCCCGCGCGCAATCGGCAGCGCGTGGAAAGTGCCAATGGGCCGCATGGCGTATTTTTTCAGATTGTCGAAGAAGGGTGTCTCAAAGCGTTCCTGCACGCCTTCCAGAATGGCCAAATGCTGTTCGAGCAATTCCTCAACGCCGTAGAATATGCGGCGGATATTGCCAGTGGCGGGATCACCCGCCAGGCTTTCAACCTCACTGTCGGACATCAGATAGATGTCCAATTCAGGCCGCAAGCGCTTCAGCGTTGCCGAAAGCTTGAGCGCCGCATCCTCGGGCGTTGCCGGTTCCACCAGAGACGCCGTGAGGGAACGCAGCACCGAAGCTTCATGGCGCGAACGATACGGGAAGCCTTCCACCAAAATCACGGCTGCGAAGGCGGGGTTCGCCGCTGCGGCACAAAAAGCGTCTTCGAAGGAGCCAACAAAAACCGCCTCATAGACAAAGCGGTCCTCAGGCCGGCGCAGCTTGTGCAATTCGTCGACCAAAACGGGCCAGCGTTCCGCCGGCTGGTTTGACACCACAAGTACCTCAAAATACGGGCGGTGATGGCCATGATCAGCCATGGTTGGCGGCAGGATATCGGCGACTTCATTTGCCGGCGAATCATGATGCACGTCCCATTCGCCTGGGCGTTCCCGATAGGCGCGGGTCAAAAGGGCGCCGGAAATGCGCCGCAGCAATGCGACAGCGCCTGAGGCATCATCGCGCGCCACGCGTTCCTGCAAGCCCGCGAGCAAGCCATGGCTCGGATAGGCGAAGAATTCCTCGGTGGGGAGCAGCCGGGCGAGCTTTTCTTCAACCGCCTTGCGGTCGGCATTGCCGCGGCTCCAGGCTTCGGCGGCATGGGTCAGATCACGCCAGGCATCATTTCGGCCAGCATGGATCATGATAAAGCGATCAATCTGCACGGGTTCGGTTGTCATGGCGTTTCCCTATCTTGCTGCTTCGGAAACCTGATCAATCGAACCTATCGAATTGTTGATTTAAAGCAAATCCTCGCGCGGCTTGACCATGAATGATGGTCATCCCTTGGTATTTCGGGTCACTGACGTGCCATTTCCGCGCCTGAGGGCACGGCCCAGGTGACAAACCTGGGTCCCGCGCAATCTGACGCCGCACATCATGTCAAAGCCGATCAATCCAGCCTGATGATCGCCCGACGCTCTGATGCGGCCCATGCCGCCGCCCAGAGCCCGCGGCACGAAGCACAGGTTTGCCGAGTTTACCGACCAGTGAATTGCGGCGCGCGCTTGTTCAGGAAGGCGCTGACCCCTTCCTGGAAATCGGCGCTGGTAAAGCACATGGTCACCAGATCATCACCCTCAACGTCGCTGGTTGCCTTGCGAAGCCGGCGGATCGCTTCCTTGGTGGCGCGCAGCGTAAGCGGCGCGAGGCCTGAGATATTGGTCGCCAATTCCATGGCACGCGCCGACACATCATCAGGTGTTTCCAGCATTTCGGAAATCAGGCCGATATGCTTTGCCTCATCGGCGGAAAACAGCCGCGCCGTCATGATCATTTCCGTCACGGCGGCGGGACCAACCAGCGCATAGAAGCGCGCAAAGTTGTGCATGTTGAGGATATTGCCGAGAGTCTTCGCAATCGGCAGGCCGAAGCGGGCACCCTTATCGGCAATGCGGATATCGCAGCAGCCGGCAATGCCAAGCCCACCGCCGGTGCAGGCGCCGGTAATGGCCGCGATCACGGGCTTGGTGCAGCTCTCCAGCGCGCCCAGCACCTTATCAATGCGCGCTTCGTAGTTCAGCGCATCCTCGGCGGTGCGGAATTCGCGGAATTGGGAGATATCGGTGCCCGAAGCAAAAGCCTTGCCGCCAGCGCCCATGATGACCCAGACGCGAATCGCGGGATCAGCGCTGATTTCATCGGCCAATTCGGCCAGGCGCGCATACATGGCGAAGGTCATGGCATTGCGCGCTTGCGGGCGGTTGAAAGTGGTCCAGGCAATGCCGCCTTCGCGGATTTCGTGCAGCAGGTCTTCGGTCATGGTCAGGTTCCTCGGCTTTGGGATGCGCATGGGTAGCGTGCGGCGCTGGCGCGTCAACCCGCTCCCTTGCCGAGGGCCAGACAGAATGCCAACAAGGCGGCGAATTCCGATGGAGACACCGCCATGATGCCGCTTTCCCGCTTCACCGTGCTTGACCTGACGCGCGTGCGTTCCGGCCCCACCTGCGTGCGTCAGCTCGCCGATTGGGGGGCCAATGTGATCAAGGTGGAAGCGACCGATGAGGTTGATACCGGCAAGGGCATGGGCGGGGAACGCCATGGCCCGGATTTCCAAAACACTCATCGGAACAAGCGCGGCATGACGCTGAATTTGAAGGCGCCCGAGGGGCTGGCCGCCTTTCATCGCTTGGTCGCGAAGGCCGATGTTGTCGTGGAGAATTACCGCCCGGATGTGAAGGAACGCTTGGGGATTGATTTCGCCGCACTATCGGCGGTGAACCCGCGCATTGTGCTGGGCTCGATTTCCGGCTTTGGTCAGGATGGTCCCTATGCCAAGCGCCCGGGCTTTGACCAAATCGCGCAAGGCATGGGTGGGATCATGAGTGTCACCGGCCTGCCCGGCCAAGGCCCGGTGCGCGCCGGCATTCCAGTGGCGGATTTGACGGCGGGGCTTTACACGGCGATCGGCATTCTGGTGGCGCTGCTGGAGCGCGAAGCAACCGGCAAGGGCCGCTGGGTGCATACCAGCCTTCTGGAAGCCATGATCGCCATGATGGATTTCCAGGCGACCCGCTGGACCATGAAGGGCGATATCCCAGGCCAGGCCGGCAATGACCACCCGACCACAACACCCACCGGCCTGTTCCGCACCAAGGATGGGTTGATGAATTTGGCCGGTGGCGGGCAGCAAATGTGGGATCGCATTGTGGCGACCCTTGGCATCGAAGAAGAAGCGAAGGACCCCGCCTTCGCCACCGACAAATCGCGCCACGCCAATCGCGACAAGACCAATGCGCTGCTGCAATCCCACCTGATCGAAAAAACCACCGCCGAATGGGTGGAAGGCTTGAACAAGGCCGGCGTGCCGAGTGGCCCGGTTTACACCATGGATCAGGTTTTCGCCGATACGCAGGTGAAGCATCTGGGCATGGCGATGCCGGTGGCCCACCCCGCCCTTGGTGAAATCGCCCTGGTGCGCGCGCCGATGCAGATTGCGGGCGTGACCTGCGCGCGCACCCCAACCCCGGAACGCGGCGAGCATACTGACCAGGTTCTGGGCGAGTTTGGCTTTTCTGCCGCGGAAATCGCCGCACTCCGCGCCGCGCGCGCGATTTGACGTGGCGCTGCTGACTTGACCGCCAAGCCCCCGGCGCCCATTCCGGGGGCTTGAAGACCGATCTTTCCATCCTGCCGCTTTTGGCCCTGGCCGCTTTCGCGACCGGGGGCGGGATACGTATGCTTGATCCGCTGCTGCCCATGCTTGCTTCGGATTTTGGCGTGACGGTGGCGGGTGCGGCGCCGGTGCTGGCGGGGTTTTCCATTGCCTATGGCGCGGGGCAATTGGTGATCGGGCCGCTTGGCGATCGCTACGGGAAGCTGCGCGTCGCCTGGTTTGCGCTGCTGCTTTATGGCTTTGGTCTGGCAGCCTGCACGCTGGCCTGGGACCTTTCGGCCATGGTGGCGCTGCGGACGCTGACGGGGCTGCTGGCCGGCGCGGTTATTCCCCTGGCGCTGGCCTGGATTGGCGATGCGGTGCCCTATGCCGAGAGGCAAGCGACCATCGGGCGCTTCCTGACCGGCATGGTGATGGCGCAATTGCTGGTAGGGCCGCTTTCCGGGGTGCTGGCGGAATTGGCCGGCTGGCGCGCTTCCTTCCTGGTGCTGGCTTTGTTGGCGCTGGTGGTCTCGGTGCTGCTGGGGCGGCGGTTGGGGTCAGACTTGTTTCGGCTGGAACCATCCGAGTCCGGGCTTGGCTTTCGCGCAAGTTTTCGGCCCTATCTGACGCTGTTCTCGCGCCCCGCCGGGCAGCGCCTGATGGTCGCCGCCTTCATTGATGGTGCGGTGCTGTTTGGTGGTGCCTTTCCGTTGACGGGTTCGCTGTTGATCGAGCGTTTCGGCTATTCGCCGGCCATGGCGGGCCTGGTGGTGGCGGGCTTCGGGCTTGGTGCCCTCACCTATACAAGGCTTGCCAAGCGCCTGGTGGCGCGCTTTGGCGAAAAGCGCTTGTTGACCTTGGGCGGCGCGCTGCTGGCCGCTGGGCTGGTGGGGACAGCCTTCGCCCCGAATGGGCTGGCAGTGGCGGCGATGCAATTCTGGCTCGGCCTTGCCTTCTACATGCTGCATGGCGTCTTGCAGGCCCGCGCAACAGAAGCCTTGCCCAAAGCGCGCGGCACGGCGGTGGCGGCCTTTGCCATGGCGTTGTTTTTCGGCCAGAGCATCGGCGCGCTGGTGTTTGGCACCATCCTGCATATGGCAGGCTATGCGGCGGTATTTGTTGTGGCGGCGATTGCGACGCTTGGATTGATGGCCTGGAGCCGGCGCTTGCTCAGTGTTTCGTCCTGAGTGGTTGACGCAGAAAAGGAGCAGTCTGGGACCGCCCCTTTCCTTCAGGACGCTTCACAAAAGCGTGCAGCGTTCAGCGCAAATCCACCGTCGTCAAATCCTGGAACCATGATTGGGCCGAGGTGAAGCCCGTCACGCGCCGGCTCATGGCGCGGGGGTTCAAATCATGCACAATCCAAAGCCAGGGTGGGTTATCCACCAGCCGCGCATGCGCCGTGGCAAGCAGTTGGTTAATCTTCGCGGGGTCGCGTTCACGTTCCAATTCAGCGAAGGCGGCATCGAATTGGTCATCCTTCCAATGGCCGTTATTCGAACCGCGCGGCGCGAAGTTGGAAGACAGGAACCAACGCGCAAAGGCCGAGGCATCCGATGAATAAAGGCTGATATTCACCGCATCCGCGCCAAGCCAGGCCGGCTGATCCGGCGGGAAGCGCAGTGCCGCCAATAGCGTATTCCATTCCACCACTTCAAAATTCACCCGCACGCCGCAATTCTGCTGGAGCGATTGCTGGAGGAATTCATTCATCGGCAGCGGCAGCATCTGGCCTGAGCCGGAATTGGAAATCCCGACCTTGAGCGTGAGCGGGCGCTGCGCATTATAGCCTGCTTCCGCCAGCAAAGCGCGGCCCCGCGCGGGGTCCAGCCGGTAGCGGTTTTGCGGATTACCGAAGGTGGGGTCATTCGCCTTGACGAAGCCCGCGGAAGGTTCAGCCGTGCCATTCAGCAATTGCACCATACCGTCGCGGTCAATGCAGTAATTCAACGCCTGGCGCACGCGCACATCGGCAACCGGGCTGCTCGCGCGGCCTGTCGCGAAAACCCAGGGCCAGACATGGGGATAGGAATTGGTGACGATATTGAACCCCGCCTGACGGAGTGAGCCAATCGCATCCGGCGGCGGCACCTCAATCCAATCGACCTGGCCGGAACGTAGCGCGGCAAGGCGCGTATTGGCTTCTGGCATGGGGAGCAGCACGATGCGATCAAGCTTCGCCCGGCGCGCCGCATCCCAGTAATTGTCGTTCCGTGAAAGCTCCGCCGATTGGCGCGGCACAAAGCGGGTAAGCCGGAAGGGGCCAGTGCCGGCCGGCGGCAAAGCCGCCACACGCGCCCAATCCCGCCCCGCCTGTTCAAAGGAATTCGGGGAGGTGATCAGGACATAGACGGCCAGGAAAGGCCAATAGGAAACCGGGCGGGTGGTTGTGGTCTCAAACGTGAAGTCATCCACCTTGCGATAGGATTCCAGCACCGGGATGCGCCCGCGCGTGATCGCGCTGCCGGTCGCGTCAAATTGCGGGCTGTCATTCTTGAAAAAGCGGTCGAAATTCCACAGCACCGCATCGGCGTTGAAGGGCGTGCCATCATGGAACGTCACGCCACGGCGCAAATGAAAGCGCCAGATGCGCGGGTCATTGGCATCCTGTTCGAAGCGTTCGGCAAGGCCCGGCTTGATCCCCGCCGGCTGATCAGCGCGGGACAAATCCCACAGCACCAGCGATTCAAACACCGGATAGCCAAGAAAGCGCATGCCTTCGAAGCCATTATTGGGCATGCCGGTGGTGGTGGGCACATCGGTCGCGGTCATGGCGATACGCAGCGTCTTTTGCTGCTGCTGAGCCTCAGCGCCCGCAACACCCATGGCCATTAGGGCAGCGGAAAGCGCCGCGCCCCAAAGGCGATTTTTCCAATTCATTTTCTGTCTCCCGTCAGTGGCAGCGCGGGGGCGCTGCCTTGGGGACAGCCTAGCAAGGTTTGCGCCTGGGCCAAGCCCTGCTTATTCAGATTTGATGTTCTGGCTGCGGATCAGATCGCCCCACATGACCAATTCTTCGGCAAGGGTGCGCGCCAAAACCTCAGGCCCGCCGGTCTCCAACACCACGCCCTGTTCACCCATGCGCGCGATCAGATCAGGGTCGCGCGTCGCCACGGCCAGGGCTTGCGCGGCGCGCGCCACAATCGGCGCAGGCAAGCCCGCCGGGCCGAACAGCCCCTGCCAGAAAACGCCGTTGAAGCCAGGCAGCGCATCGGCGACAGGCGGCAAATCCGGCAGCAGCGCCAATCTTTCCTTGGAGGAGATAGCAAGTGCGCGCGTCGCCCCTTCCCGCACCGCCGGCAGGGCTTCCTGCACCGCGCTGAACATCGCCTGAACGCGGTTTTGCCGAAGGTCAATCAAGGCCGCCGCACCGCCACGATAGGGCACATGCACCACATCAATCCCCGCCCGCGCGCGGAACAATTCCAGGCACAAATGGTTCACCGCGCCAGTGCCTGAGGAGCTGAAATTCACGCGGCCAGGATTGGCCTTGGCATAGGCAATCAGCTCGGCCGTGCTGCGCACTGGCAGTGATGGATGCACATGGAGAATGAAGGCGGAGCGAAACACGGTGCCAATCGGCGTCAGCGCCGCCACCGGATCGCGCGGTTGCAGATTGGGTTGCAGTGCCGGGTTGATGGCAAGCGTCGAGGTCCCCATCAGCAGCGTATAGCCATCTGGCCGCGCCTGGGCGGCGGCGTTATTCGCGACAGCCGTCGCGGCGCCGGGGCGGTTATCCACCACCAAAGTCTGGCCCAATTCCCGGCTCATGCGGTCCACAACGCCACGCGCGCCGAAATCCGTCACACCACCGGGCGGATAGCCGAGCAGCACGGAAACACTGCGGGAAGGCCAGGTTTCCTGGGCGCGCAGCGCATGGGGTAAGGCCGGCGCGGCAAGGGTTGCGGCAAGCAGGGCGCGTCTTTGCATTGGGATCCTCCCGATCATCGGCACAGGCTGCTTCAGCCGGGACCGAGGATCAAGCCCCAGCCGCCATCACAGCCTGACGGTCACGCGCAGATCAGGCTTCCAAACCTGCAAGGCGTCGTTCGCGCGCAGCAATGACATTGAAGCCAATCGAACGGAAAGGCTCGGGTGCCACCCAATTGGCGAGCCCCCAGGTCGCGCGCACCTCATTTTCCTTGCAGTGACCCAAAGCCAATTCAGCAAGCCGTTTGCCGAGAATACTGCCCTTCACAATGCCAGCGCCATTGCAGCCGGCTGAGGTGTAAAGCCCTTCTTCCACCTGGCCCCACCATGGCGCGCCATTCATGGTAAGCGCCGTGGTGCCGCCCCAGACCTGATCCAAGCCGTTATGGGCAAGCCCTGGGTAGCGGCGTTGAAAGCAGGATAGCAGGGTTTCGCGGACGCGCGATGCAGTCACTGGCCGTTCATGCGCATACATGGACCGCACCAAAAGCCGATCCGGCCCAACGCGCCGCACGGTAGTTCCCAAACGATGCGAAGGCAGCAAGCCCCACACAGGCATGCTGCCCAGATGCAGCGCGTCCTTGGCGTTCAAGGGTTCAGAGAGTGCGGCATAGGTATACATGGTCACCAGCCGATCACGCAGGCGGCCAAAATGGCGGATGGCGGCATTGGTCGCCATGATAACCGATGGCGCGGTGATGCATGCCAATGGCGTTTCCAGATACCATTTGTCCCGACGCTGCATCGAAAGCAGCGGCGTGTTTTCGTGCAGCGCGATATTGGCGGGCAGGGTATCAGCTAGGCCCCGGATCAGCGCCGCAGGATCAAGCAAATAACCTTCTTCCGTGTAAAGCGCGCATTGATAATAGCTGGTGCCGATGCGTTCTTGCAGCGCGTTGCGATCCCAAAGTTGATGGGGCAAGCCCGCCGCCTTCACCGCCGCTCCCAGAGCCCGCACCTGCTTTGCCCCGAGATCGGTGGCGGCAGCCTTGATGCGGCCAGAGCGTTGCAGGCCACAATCAATGCCGTTTTGTTCGATGGGCGCCATAAGCCAGGCCCAGCCTTCTTCGGTAAAGCGATTGAGCGCCTCGGCATGCTGAAGGTCAGCGGTGTTGGGGCCGGCAGGCAGGTCGCGCGGGCTGGCGAAACCGGAATTGCGCCCGGAAGAACCCTCACCAATCTCGGTCGCCTCGATCACCATGATGCGCGCTTGAGGCTGAATTTCGGCCAGGCGGCGTGCAGCCGCAAGCCCGGTATAGCCGGCACCGACAATAACGTGATCTGCTGAGATATCGCCCTTCGCCTCGGCGCAGGCTGCGCGCGGCGGCAATAGGGCGTTGAAGCCGGAACGGTCAGGATAGGCCGGGAAAGATGGGCGCTTCATGGGCTTCTGTGTATGGAGCCTGTCATGAATGCGCAATGATGCCGCTTTCTTCCATGCGCGGTGGCGCCATTTGGTGCGCCTGAAATGCACAAGGACTCCGATCCTTCACCGAACTGTCATCCTTCTGTCATGGAGCATTGCTAGGCCGCGATCATGAAAAGCGGGGTCTCCATGCTGGAAATTGAACGTCTGACGCGGCGCTTTGGCGCCAAGACGGCGGTGGATGGCGTGAGCTTGCGCATCCCGGCGGGGCAGATGGTGGGCGTGATTGGGCGTTCAGGCGCGGGGAAATCCACGCTGCTGCGTATGATCAACCGCCTGACGGAGCCCAGCGAAGGGCGCATCATCTTCGATGGCCGGGATGTGACGCAATTGAAGGGCCGGGCGTTGCGCGATTGGCGCATGCGTTCGGCCATGATTTTCCAGCAATTCAACCTAGTGCAAAGGCTGGATGTACTGACCAATGTGCTGGTCGGGCGGCTCAATCAGCGCCCCATGCTGTCTTCCATGTTCAAAATGTTCACTGCCGAAGAACGCGCCATGGCGCTGACCGCCTTGGACCGATTTGATCTGGCCGAGGCCGCGCTGCAGCGCGCGGACACACTTTCCGGCGGGCAGCAGCAGCGTGTCGCGATTGCGCGCGCGCTGATGCAGAATCCGCGCCTGATCCTGGCGGATGAGCCGATTGCCTCGCTCGACCCGCGCAATTCAAAAATTGTGATGGATGCGCTGCGCGATGTTAATCGCGATGGCCTGACTGTGCTGGTCAATCTGCATGATCTGACCACGGCGCGCAATTATTGCGACCGCATTGTCGCGCTGAATGCCGGGCGGGTGGTGTTTGATGGCCCGCCCGCGGAGCTCACCGCCGCCCGCATCCGCGAGGTTTATGGCGTGACCGAAGAAGAATTCGCCGAAGAAGCCGCGCTGGCTGTCGGCGCCACACCGCATCAGCTTGCGGTGGCTTGAACCACATCCCCCCAAAAGGAGATTGCGAGATGATCACCCGTCGTTCGCTGGCCACGCTTGCCGCTGGCGCTGCCCTGCTGCCAAGCCTTGCCCAGGCGCAAGCTTGGACCCCGCGCCGCACGGAAACCTTTACCGAAGGCTTCCCCGCCCCGGGCCGCCGCCCTTGGGCAGATCAGGTGCCGCAGCTTCGCGTGGGGCTGATGGGCGGTGAGAATGAAGCCGATCGCCTGGGCCGTTTTGGTGCCTATCGCGAATTGCTGGAACGCACCTTTGGTGTGCCGGTGCGGCTGTTCCCAGCGTCTGACTATGCCGGTGTGCTGCAAGCTTTCGCGGCAAAGCAGATTGAAATCGCAGCGCTTGGCGCTTCGGCCTATGCCGGCGCCTGGCTCGATACCAATGGCGGGGTGGAACCGCTTTTCGTAGCTGAGGAAGCGGATGGGTCCATTCACTATCTTTCCGTCATGGTAACGCGTGCCGATTCCGGCATCACCAATATGGAACAAATGCGCGGCAAATCCTTGGCCTGGGCGGATGCCAATTCCGCTTCCGGCTATCTGATCCCGCGTTTCTCGCTTCGCCGTGCCGGCATTGGTGTGGAACCCGGCCAGTATTTCTCCCGCACCGGCTTTGGTGGCGGGCATGAACAGGCGGTGATTGCGGTTCTGCAACGCCAATATGATGCTGCCGTGACCTGGACCTCTGGCCAGGGCAATGAAGCGCAGGGCTTCAGCCGAGGTAATCTGGCCGCCATGGTGCAAAAGGGGCTTTTGAACATGCGCGATTTGCGCATCATTTGGCGCTCTGAGCCGATCCTGAATGGTCCCATGGTCACCCGCACGGATCTTCCCTCAGCTTTCAGGGAAGATATCAAGCGCTTCCATCTGGCGCTGCCCAAGGTGCATCCAGAAATTTACAAGCAGATCGAACGTGGTGGCGGCACGGGTTATCGTGAAGTGCGCCACCAGGATTTTGAACTTTTTGTCGAACTGCGTCGTGAGGAAGCCGCTGCGCGTCGTCGCCGTTCCTGAGTATGCAAGAAGCCTATGCCACCAGCCTTCCCGCGGTGATCCGCGGGGAGGAAGCCTTTCAGGCGGCCCGCCGCCAGAAGCGCAACGCCGCGCTTTTGGGCGCAGCGGTGGTATTGGTGTGCCTGATTATTGCCGCCTGGATCAGTGAAGCGCATCCCGCGACATTATGGGCCGGGCTACCGCGCATTTTTGAGTATTTCACCCGCATCCTGCCTGATTTGCGCTGGGATGCGTTGTTTGCGAGTGCGGAGACCGAGGGCTCCATCGCCTTCTGGTTCTATCGCCTGCCGGAATGGGCGCTGTTGATTCTGGAAACCGCGAATATGGCGGCATTGGCTACGCTGCTGGGTTCGGCGGTATCTCTGCTGCTGGCTTTTCCTGCCGCGCGCAACATCGCGCCTTCAGGTCTTGTCTATAACCTCACGCGCCGCTTTCTGGAGGCGCTGCGCACCATTCCCGAAATCGTCTATGCGCTGATTTTCGTCTGGGCCTTTGGCGTTGGTGCGTTGGCGGGCATTTTGGCGATTGCGCTGCATAGCGCCGGCGCCAATGGCAAGCTGTTTGCCGAGGCGATTGAGAATGCCGACATGAAGCCCTGGGATGGTGTGACCTCGGCCGGTGGCAGTTGGTTCGCCGCCTGCCGCTTTGCCATTCTGCCGCAAGTGCTGCCCAATATCCTGTCCTATCTGCTGCTGCGTTTTGAAGTGAATATCCGCTCCGCCAGCGTGATCGGCTTTGTCGGCGCGGGCGGCATTGGAGAGGAGCTCTATAAGGTGATCTCCTTCAATTATTATGAGGAAATCAGCGCCATCATCCTGCTGATCATTCTGACTGTCGTCATTGTTGACCTGCTATCCGAAAAGCTGCGCCACGCCGCGATTGGCCGGCTGGAGGCTGCGCGATGAGCGAGAGCAGCATCACGACTTGGCGCGCGCGCATGCCGGCTGCCTTCGGGCCCGGGCCTTTCCGGCTGGGCTTGCGTTTTCTGGGCCTGGCGCTGTTCCTGGTTTGGTTTGTCGGCACGCTCTGGTATTTTGATTTCTCGCCGACACGGCTTTGGAATGGCCTGAGCGGGCTTGGCAAGATTCTTGTGCTGATGATCCCGCCCTCCCCCGGGGAGCTTTGGCTCGAAATCATGAAGGGCATGGCGGAGAGTGTCGCCATGGCGTTCCTCGGCACTTTCCTGGCTGCCATCGTCGCCATTCCGCTGGGCTTCATGGGGGCGCGCAATGTGGTGACGGTCACGCTGCTGCGCTTTTCCTTCCGGCGCGTGCTGGATGGTATGCGCGGCGTGGATCAATTGATCTGGGCGCTGGCTTTCGTGCGCGCGGTGGGGTTAGGTCCTCTCGCAGGGGTGCTCGCGATTTTCGTCTCAGATATCGGGATTCTCTCGAAGCTATACGCGGAAGCCATCGAAAACGCCGAAAAACGCCAAGCCGAAGGTGTGACGGCCGCTGGTGGCGGGCGGCTGCTAGGCATCCGCTTTGGGATTCTGCCGCAGGTGGCACCCGTCATGCTGGCCCAGGCGCTCTATTTCTTTGAGAGCAATACGCGTTCCGCTTCCATCCTTGGCGTGGTGGGCGCGGGCGGGATTGGGCTGCAAATCGCCGAGCGCATTCGCGTGCGCCATTGGGATGAGGTGGCTTTCATCATCATCCTGATGATCATCACCGTCGCCGCGATTGATTGGATTTCCGGCCGCATCCGCCGCCGCCTGATCACCGCCTGAACGGCCCCGGGGCCATTCCCGGGGTGACGGCGACGCCTAATCCAGCCTAGGCTTCCCTGATGAGGAAACCGGGACGGGCATGAGCGAGGCAGCGCCGCAAGGCGGCATATTCAGCATCAGTGGCCGGCAATGGCTGATCCTGCTGATGGTGCAATTGGCCAATTTGCTATTTGGCATGACCATCACGCTGGCCAATCTTGTGCTGCCGGATATGCGGGGCGCGCTTTCAGCCACGCAGGATGAAATCTCCTGGGTTATCACTCTCAATCTTGTGGCAACCGCGGTGGCAACACCGGTCACAGGATGGCTCGCGAGCCGGCTTGGCTGGCGCAATTTGATGTTCGGGACGGTGCTTGGCTTCACCATCTGTTCGCTGCTGTGCGGCTTGGCGACCAGCCTTGATACGCTGATCCTGGCGCGCATCGGCCAGGGTGCTTTTGGCGCGCCAATCATGCCCATGGGGCAGGCCATATTGCTGGCGTCTTTCCCCAAGCACTTGCAGCCGACCGCGATTGTAATCTGGGGCGTGGGCGCAGTATTCGGCCCCGTGCTTGGCCCCATTCTGGGCGCCATGGCGACCGAGGCGTGGAACTGGCGCGCGGCGTTTTTCATGATTGTGCCGCCGGGCATCGCTACGCTGATCTGCATCTGGTTTGCGCTGTCTGATCGGACTGAACGCCAGCCGATTTCCTTTGATTGGACGGGCTTTCTGGCGCTTTCCATCGCCATCATCTGCATCCAGTTGATCCTGGATCGCGGCCAAAGGCTTGATTGGTTCGAAGCGCCGGAAATGATCGCCTGCGCCGTGATTGGCGCCATCAGCTTTTATATCTTCATCGCACATTGCCTGACCGCGCAGGCACCATTCCTCAATCCCAGGCTTTTCCTGGATCGAAATTTCGCCATCGGCACGGCGATTGCCTTTGTGATGGGGATGCTGGCCTTCACGAGCCTCACGCTATTCCCGACCATGCTGCATGATTTGCGCGGCTATCCGGATAATGCGGTGAGTATCCTGATCGCGGCGCGCGGCATGGGCAATTGGGTGGCCTTTCTGGTGGTGGTGCAACTGACCCGTTGGGCGCCGCGCTTCACCATTGGGCTTGGGTTGTTCTTCCAGGCGTTATCAGGATTCTGGATGGCGCAATTCGACATCAATGTTACCGAAAGCCAAATCTTCTGGTCGCATCTGCTGCAAGGTTTCGGCCAATCCATCGCCTTCACGCCCATGACGGTCATGGCGTTTTCCACCTTGCCCGCGCATCAGGTGACCGAAGGCTCAGCCATTTTCACGCTCATGCGCAATTTCGGATCAAGCCTGTTCATTTCCATCGCGGTGATGATGCTGATCCGTTCCACCAGCGAAAATTACGCTCGGCTTGGGGAATTCGTCACCCCCTACAACAAGCTGCTGAGCCTGCCGAATTTCCCAGCGAGTTGGGATCTGGAAAGCGCATCCGGCCTGTTCCGCCTGGCGGGGGAAATTCAGCGCCAGGCAGCGATGATCGGCTATGTGAACGCCTTCTATCTGATGGCGGCAACGGCGGCGGTCAGCGTGCCGCTGGCCTTCTTCATGCAAAAGGCGAAGCGGCTGGCTTAGCTTTTGCCCGCATAGGATTTCGCCATGCCATCCGCGGGATCGGCCTGCGGGCCATAGGGCATGATGGGGTAGCGCAGCCCCGCCTTGGAAAGGCCGAGCAAGCCTTCCACGGCGCGGGCCAAATCCTCTGGCGGGCAGGCCATCAGCATTTCATCATCGGCCACACCGCCATAACGGCGTTCCGCATAGCAGGGGATGGAAAGGCAGACAGTGCGGTCACGCAAGGCGCGGCCCCAGGAATCGGCGCAGGCGCTTTCCCCAGTGATGGAGAAATCATAGCGCTTGTAATTCTTCCATTGCAGCCCGTTGATGAACAGGATCATTTGCGCGGGATTGGCGTAGAACAGGCAGATATCCGGTGGATCAAGCCGCGCGGCGCGTAGGGGCGACACCACCAACCCCTTATAGCGCGCCGGCACGCGCGGCATTTGCGCCTGATGGAGCCGCCCGGCTTCGCGGTTTTCGAACCACACGCCTTCGAATTTACGGCCCGAGAGGTAAAGTTCTGAGGGTTCATTCAACCCGATCACACCACCGCAATTGCTGAAGCCGGGCACGTTTTCTTCCGTGATGCCCATGGTGAAGCCCGCGATGCGCGCCTGTGTGACCAATTGGCAGGTGGAAAATTTCTTGCCCTCGGTCGGGCGTCGGAGCCCAGGGATTTTCGCCATTTCCTCGGCATCATCAAACAGCTTCATGCCGAAGGGAAAAGTGCGAATACGCAGCAATTCAATCAATTGCCGCGCCAATTCGGCAATGGCCTTGGCATCAAGCGCGGGTGTTTCGGCAATGGGCAGGGCATCGGGCATGGCTGGTTCCTCCGGCAACATCATGCGCCCTGTTGCGGCGGTGCGCCATGCCCTCGACCAGCCGCCAATGGGAAGGAATAAAGCCGTTCCTCCCCCAACAGAAAGGCGCGCCCGCCTTGCGGGAAAAGCCTGGCAATGGCGGGATCGGTCACGCAAAGCCCACCCGTGAAGGCGCCAAAGGCCGGCATCACCACGCGGCGCGGATTGGCCACAAAGCAGGGGCGGGAAATGCCGCCGGCGCGCGTAGGCGCCGTGGCCTTGGGGTGCAAATGCCCGGCGATTTCCGGCGGCGCCTGGCGCGAAAAGGGGCTTGGGATATGGCGGAAAATGATGGGGCCTTGGCGCCATTCTGCCACCGCCTGACCGGGCAAGTCACACGGCGGCGCGGGGTCGTGATTGCCCAGCACCCAAACGGGATCCAGCCCATGCAGAATCTTGAGCAGCGCCGCGCGATCCGCAGCATCCAACCGCGCCGCACCATTGGCGTCATGGAAGCTATCGCCGAGGAAAACCAAGCGCGCCGGGTTGTAGCGCCGGATCAGCAAAGCCAGCCGCGCGAGAGTTTCGCGCGTATCATAGGGCGGCAGGAAATAGCCGGCGCGGGCAAAGGCACTCGCCTTTTCCAGATGCAAATCCGCGACACATAGCAGCTTTTGCGCTGGCCAATGCAGCACACCGGCGGGGTCCAGCATGACGCGTTCCGCGCCCATATGCAGCGGCGCGGCATTCATGAGGCGCGCCTTGGGGCTGAACGGATGAAGCGCGACTTTCGCGCCTCGCGCGGCCTTGAGTGGGCAGAGGCTCCGCGCGTGGTGATGCCATCAGTCATCTCGGCGAGCGTCTCACCAAATTCTTCGGCGCCATCCGTTGCTTCCGCGACCAGCGCGGCGGCTTCCGCAAGCAGCGCATCTTCCGCGCCGCCGGCCACCCATTCGCGGCCTTCTTCAATCAGCGCCGGCACTGCCAGCGGCGAAACACGCGAGAGCGCCCGATGCGTGATGCGCCCCTGAATGCGCGCCAAAAGGGAAGCGATGCGCGCTACATCGGTCAGACCCCGCGCGGCTTCTTCGCGCGTGGCGCGGAGCAGAATATGGTCCGGTTCATGTCGGCGCAAAACATCATAGATCAAATCAGCATTCATCGTCATTTGCCGGCCCGATTTCGCGAGCCCCGGATGGTGTTTTTCAAGCAAGCCAGCAATAGTCGCGATGTTGCGGAAACTCCGCCGCAGCATGGAAGATTCCGCGAGCCATTCTTCCATCTCATCACCCAAAACATCCTCAGCGAAAAGCTGTTCCACATGGTGCGGTTCAAAGGCGGACCAGATGGCCAGCACATAATCCGTGCCAACATAACCAAGCGGCCCCATGCCAAGCTTTTCCATGCGCTTCGTCACCAAAAGCCCGAGTGTCTGATGCGCCAAGCGTCCTTCAAACGTATAGGCCACCAGAAACCAGCGCCCGCCGCGCGGAAAGGTTTCAACCAAAAGCCCGTCGCGCGGCGGCAATTCACTCCGCAGGCTTTGCAGCCTGAGCCATTCCTGCACGGGCGCGGGCAAATGCGCCCAGCGCGAAGGATCATGCAAAATGGCGCGCACGCGTGCGGCGAGCCAGGTGGTGAGCGGCATGCGGCTGCCGGCATAAACCGGCACGCGCGGTTCATCGCCTCCGCCGGGGCTCACAATCACCGCTGCCGGATCAAGCCGTTCATAACGCACCACCTGACCCGCGAATAAAAAACAATCGCCGGGCGCGAGTGTGGAGACGAACCATTCCTCCACCTCACCCAAAGTGCCGCCACCGCGAAACCGCACCTTGATCATGGGGGTTTCGACTATGGTGCCAAGGTTCAGGCGAAATTGCCGTGCTACGCGCGCATCGCGGATATGCAGCCTTCCTTCGGAATCGCGAAACAGGCGGCGGAAGCGTTCATAGGATGCCAGCGCATAGCCGCCATCTTCGACAAAGCGCACCACATCATCAAAATCACGGCGCGTCAGCGCGGCATAGGGCGCGGCGCGGATCACTTCGGCGTAGAGCTCATCCGGATGAAAAGGCGCGTGGCAGGCCATGGCCAGCACATGCTGCGCCAATACATCAAGCCCACCGGGGCGCGGAGGATCGCCATCCAATTCGCCCGCGGCGGCGGCTTCCATGGCAGCGACGCATTCAATCACCTCAAACCGATTGGCCGGCACCAGCACGGCATGAGAAGGTTCATCCATGCGGTGATTGGCGCGGCCCACACGTTGCAACAGCCGCGCGACACCTTTGGGCGCGCCAATCTGGATCACCTGATCCACATCGCCCCAATCAATGCCAAGGTCGAGTGACGCGGTTGCCACCACCGCGCGCAGCTTGCCGGCTGCCATGGCGGCTTCCACCTTGCGGCGTTGTTCGATTTCCAGGCTGCCGTGATGCAGTGCGATGGGCAGTGCCGCTTCATTCAAACGCCAAAGGGCCGCGAAACATAATTCCGCCTGCGCGCGGGTATTGACGAAAACAATCGTGACGCGCGCGGCTTCGATGCGGCGATAAACTTCTGGCATCGAAGCCAGGCCCATGTGGCCGCCCCAGGGCAGATGGCCTTCGGGCAACTGTAAATCAAATACTGGCGCGGCACCCGATTCCGCTGTGATCAGCCGGACCGACCCTGGCTTTGCATCCGGTGCCAACCAGGCGCGCAAGGCATCGGGCACGGCAACAGTGGCGGAAAGGCCGATGCGCTTTGCATCTGGCGCCAGCACGGCAAGCCGCGACAGGCAAAGCGCCAATTGATCGCCGCGCTTGGTGCCGGCCAAGGCATGGATTTCATCAATGATGATGCCGCCGAGGCCTGCGAAAAATTCGCGTGCCTCGGGCTGGGAGAGCAGTAGCGTCAGGCTTTCCGGCGTGGTCAGCAGAATATGCGGCGGTGCGGCGCGTTGCCGTGCGCGGCGATTGGCCGGTGTATCGCCGGTGCGGGTTTCCACGCGAATGGGCAGCGCCATGTCTTCAATCGGCGCCATCAGATTGCGCGCGATATCCACCGCGAGCGCCTTCAAGGGCGAGATATAGAGCGTGTGCAAGCCTTCGCGCGGCGCAGCAGCCAAATCCAGCAGCGTCGGCAAAAAACCGGCCAAAGTCTTACCCCCGCCGGTGGGTGCCACCAGCAGCGCGTGATCACCGCCTGAGACCGCCGCCAAAACATCAAGCTGATGCGCACGCGGCTGCCAGCCACGCGCCGCAAACCAGCCGGCAAAAGGTTCTGGTAATGTTCGCATTTGGCGCTATCTATGGCGTGACCCGCCCTTGAGGCAAGACCGGAACCGCATGGCCTTCACTGCCCCTCCCCACCCCGAGACCTGGCTGAAAGTGACCTCGGCTGGCCTTTACTGCGAAGCGGGTGGGTTTTTCATTGATCCGCTCCGCGCGGTGGACCGCGCCGTGATCAGCCATGGCCATTCTGATCATGCGCGCCCCGGCCATCAAGCAGTACTGGCCACGCCGGAGACACTCGTTATCATGACCGCGCGGCTTGGCGAAGGCCGTGCGGGGGCCACGCAACAGGCGCTGCGTTATGGAGAGGTTATTGCAATCAACGGCGTGAAGCTCTGGCTGCGGCCTGCCGGGCATGTGCTGGGCTCGGCGCAGATCGCTTTGGAATGGCAGGGCAGCCGCGTTGTGGTCTCGGGCGATTACAAGCGCCGCGCCGATCCAAGCTGCGCGCCTTTTGAAGTTGAACGCTGCGATGTCTTCATCACGGAAGCGACCTTCGCTTTGCCCGTTTTTCGTCACCCGGATGCGATGGGGGAGATTGCGCGGCTTTTGCGATCAGCCGCATTGTTCCCCGAACGCACCCATGTGATCGGCTGTTACGCGCTCGGCAAATGCCAGCGTCTGATCCGGATGTTGCGCGCGGCGGGGTATGATCAGCCCATTCATCTGCATGGCGCGCATCAGGGGCTTTGCAATGTTTATGAGGAATTGGGCGTGGCACTTGGCCCGCTGCTTCCCGCAACGGTCGCACGCAAGGATGCGCTGAAGGGCGCGATTGTGCTGGCGCCGCCTTCCGCCATTGCTGATCGCTGGGCAAGGCGGCTCGCGGAGCCGGTCGTCGCCAATGCTTCCGGCTGGATGGGCGTGCGGCAGCGCGCGCGCCAGGGCGGTGTGGAATTGCCGCTGGTAATTTCCGATCACGCTGATTGGGATGAGCTGCTGACAACCTGTGCCGAGACCGGCGCAGGCGAGGTTTGGGTGACGCATGGGCGCGAAGATGCGCTGATCCATGCTTTGGGTTTGCAAGGCATCAGGGGGCGGGCTTTGAACCTGATCGGGCGCGGTGAGGAAGATGAGGAAGCCAGCGCGTGATCGGAAGTATCATTGCGTTTATTGCAAACGTCGCGCCAATTTCCGACGCGCCAGCCAGCGACGAAGCCCGCCGCCGCCCAGGATCATCTTTGTGCAAGTGGTGCGAATATGCCAGGGCAGGCTGAGCACCTTATCGTAATGCGCTTCAAGCCGCTGCTGCGCCTGATGGAAGCTTGCATCCACCTTGCCGGCACTCAAATGCCGCAGGTGAAAATCAATCACCCAAGCACTGCGGCCGGCGCAGCGCGCTTGCAGGCACATATCCGTGCCGTAGAGATGAAAGCCGGAAAGCCCGGCAGAGATACTCACCAACGCATCCCGCCGGATAACGATAAAATTCTCATCCAGGCTGACCACGCGCGCGGGAAGATTGCCGCGCCGCTGATCTTCCCCATGCGGATCGGAAATGCGGATAACAAGGCTGCCATCCGCCATGGCCCCGGCATTGCCGGCCAGCGCCCAATCCGCATCAAGCGCATCCAGCGCCGAGAGGCTGGTGTGCAACGCCTCGGCATCATCGCTGTGCAGCCGAACATCCTGATGGCAGAGGATCACATAGGCGCCGCGCGCCAGGCTCAAGAAACGCCGGATACCCTGGAAGGCATCCCATTGGTGGCCCTCGGTATTGTCCAAATAAAGGAATTCCGCCTTGTCGGGCGTGAAGCCACAGGCTTGGTAGCTTTCAACCATGGCCGCGTATTCCGCGGGGCGCGTTACCAATGTACAAATGCTGAAGAGCGGCCCCGCAAGGGGTTGGCCGGCATCCATCGGTTGCGGGGCGTGGATCATGGGCACAAAACTAGACACGCAACAGAATTGCGCAAGATCAACTTGCGCTGCGCAACACCATGAGCCTGCCCGCCTTCGCTGAATTGCTGGAAAGGCTGGTGTTTTCGCCGGGGCGGAACGCCAAGCTGGCACTTCTTGGTCAATGGTTTGCGGGGCAGCCAGACCCGGAACGCGGCCTTGGCCTGGCCGCCATCACGGAAAGCCTGAAGCTCGCCACCGCCAAGCCCGCCATGCTGCGAGAGATTACCATGGCGCGGGTGGACCCTGAATTGTTCCGGCTTTCCTATGATTATGTCGGCGATCTCGCGGAAACCATTGCGCTGATCTGGCCAAAACGCGCCGGTGTGAATGCGCCACCGCCTGCGCTGTCAGACATTATCGCCGCCCTGGAAACCACGCCCAAGCCCGAGGTCCCGGCGTTGATTGCGGGCTGGCTGGATACGCTCGATGCCAGCGGGCGGCTCGCGCTGATTAAGCTGCTCACCGGCGGCCTGCGCGTTGGTGTTTCGGCCCGGCTTGCGCGTGTGGCACTCGCCGAATGGTCGGGGCAGGCGGTGGAGGCGATTGAGGAAGCTTGGCACGCCATCCCCGCGCCCTATGAAGCTCTTTTCGCCTGGCTTGAGGGCCGCGCGCCGCAGCCGGACCCGCGCGCCGCCCCCATCTTCCGCCCGCTGATGCTGGCGCATCCCTTGGAGGATGCGGATATCGCCACGCTCGATCCCGCCGCCTATTGCGCGGAATGGAAATGGGATGGCATTCGCGTGCAAGTCACGGCGGGGCCTGGCGGTGCAAGGGTTTGGAGCCGCGGGGCCGAAGATATCTCCGCAAGCTTTCCCGAAATCGTCTCAGCCCTTGATTTCCACGCCGTGCTGGATGGCGAATTGCTGGTGCTGCGCGATGGCGTGGTGGCGCCTTTTGCTGATGTGCAACAAAGGCTGAACCGCAAGACCGTCACCACAAAGATGCAGCGCGATTTTCCGGTCGCGATCAGGCTTTACGACATTCTGTTTGATAGCACTGAGGATTTGCGCCCCCTGCCCTTCTCAGTGCGACGCGCGCGGCTGGAAGCCTGGTATCAACGCCAGCAACCGCCGCGGATGGATCTTTCCGACATCATCTCCTTCAACCAGATCAGCGATTTGCAGGCGCTGCGCGAAGGCGCGCGCGATGCGGCGATTGAAGGCCTTATGCTGAAGCGCGCCGATGGCCCCTATCTGCCCGGGCGCGTCAAGGGGCAATGGTGGAAATGGAAGCGCGCACCGCTCACTCTTGATACGGTGCTGATGTATGCGCAGCGTGGTCATGGGAAGCGCAGCAGCTTCTATTCGGATTACACTTTCGGTGTCTGGCGGGAAGACGGCGAATTGGTGCCGATCGGCAAGGCCTATTCCGGCTATACGGATGAGGAATTGGCCTGGCTTAATCGCTGGATCAGGAACCACACGGTGGATCGCTTCGGCCCAGTGCGGGAAGTGGAAAAGGCGCTGGTGCTGGAAGTGGCTTTCGATGCCGCGCAGCGCAGCAGCCGGCATAAATCGGGCGTCGCGCTGCGCTTTCCGCGCATTGCGCGCATCAGGCGGGACAAGCCGGTCGAGGAAGCGGATCGGCTGGAAACTGTGCTGGGCTTGATTGGGGATGGCACTTCAGCGTCTGATCAAGGCTGACTCCTCCCCTGCGGCGCTGCACGATCATCCTCCCTCAGCCGGCGGCACGCTGCCCGGGCGCGGCGTAATCGGCAAAAGCTTGTCGAGACCAGTCATTTTCTCAAACAGCGCCGCCACCTGCAAAGCGCGCGCATCCTGCCGCGGGGGTGCCACAATATGCAGCCCAACCGGCCTGCCATATTGATCAAAGCCGCAAGGCACCGCGACCGCGGGGCAGCCCGCCAGCGTGGCGAAGGCATTGATCAGCGACCCGCCCATGTAGTTGTCCAGCTTCTTGCCGCCGATGCTCTCCGGCGCGCGCAGCATCACATCAAAGGCGGGCGTGGCCGCGCCCGGCGTGATCAGCACATCATAGCGCTTGAACAAATCGCGCATGCTGATGAAGAAGCGCCGGCGTTCATGTTCCGCCCAGGCAAGCCGCGATGCGGTTTCCTGCAAGCCGCGTTCGGTTTGCCAGATGATGTCGGGCTTCAGCTTATCGCGATGCTCCAGCAGCATTTTTTCGCGGTCCACCACGAAATGCTGGCTGCGCAGCACCAGAAAAGCTTCGTTCAATTCGCCAATCTCGGGATGGGCTTCTTCCACCACCGCGCCAAGCGCTTCAAAGCGCCGCACTTCACGTGCGCAAATTGCCTCGGTTTCCCGGTCCATCGAAAGCGCGCCACCGAAACGAGCGGTGAAGGCGATGCGCTTCGGTGCCTCAGCCTCCGCCGCCGCAACCGCCGCCACATAGGGGCGTGCCGGGGCTTCCCAAGTCAGCGGATCGGCCAAATCCCAGCCCGCCATGCTGTCCAGGAACAAGGCAAGGTCAGGGATATTGCGCGCCATCGGCCCCTGTACGGATAACGGCGAATAAAGATCATCCGCCGTGCCGCGCGTCACGCGCCCCGGCGAAGGCCGCAGCCCCACCACGGAACAATAAGTCGCGGGGCGGCGCAGAGACCCACCATGATCCGACCCATGCGAGAGCCAGACCTGACCTGTCGCCAGCGCCACCGCGCCGCCGCCCGTGGAACCACCGCAGGTGAGCGATGTATTCCAAGGATTGCGCGTGCGCCCGAACACCTCATTGAAGGTCGAACCGCCCGCGCCAAATTCCGGCGTATTGGATTTGGCAATGACAATGCCGCCCTTGCGTTCAATGCGCTCCACCAAGGGGTGGCTTTCGCGCGGCACGTAATCGGCAAAGATCGAGCTGCCATAGGTGGTGCGCACGCCGGCCACTTCCGCCAGATCCTTGATGGCGACGGGGATGCCACCAAGCCAGCCGGCTTCACCTTCCGCTTCGCGCCGCTTGCCCGCCATCAGCGCGCGCGCATGATCCCGCGCACGGTCCAGGCAAAGTGTCGGCAGCGCATTCACATCGCCATCCACCGCGGCGATGCGCGCTTCCGCCGCGTCAATCAGGTCAAGCGGTGAGATCTCGCGCGCCTTCAACTTGGCGGCGGCTTCGGTCGCGCTTAGTCGGATCAGTTCTTCGGACATGCGGCTTTCCCCCAATGATGGAACAGGCTACCAATAAACCACGCCAGGAGAAGACCCAGCATGTATAACCCGCCTGCGTTCCGCGAAGATCGCCCAGAAATCCTGCATGCCATCCTGCATGAGGCGCGTCTGGCTATTCTGGTGAGCGCGGGGGCGGATGGCGTGCCGGAAGCGACCCATTTGCCGCTGCAATTCGTGGCTGATGAAGGCCCGCATGGCACGCTTTACGGGCATTTGGCCAAGGCCAACGCGCATTGGCGGGGCCTGGCCGCCGCAGGCCGCGCGCGCGCGATTTTCATGGGGCCGGAAGCCTATGTCTCTCCGTCCTTTTATGCCTCCAAACAGGAACACGGGAAGGTCGTGCCGACCTGGAATTACGTGGCTGTGCATGCCATCGGCGCGATTGAGGTGTTTGAAGATGCCGCGCGGCTGCATGCGCTGGTGGATCGGCTGACCAACCACCACGAAGCCCCGCGCACCAAGCCCTGGGCAGTGGATGATGCGCCGGAAGCCTTCATCGCGTCGCAGCTTAAAGGGATTGTCGGGCTGCGCTTGGAAATTGAAACCCTGATCGGCAAGCGCAAGCTCAGCCAGAACCGGCCCGAACAGGACCGGCATGGCGTGGTCGAAGGCCTGGGCATTAGCGAAGATGCGCGGGACCGCGATGTGGCGGCGCTGATGCAGCGCGGCGCTTGAATACGCCGCTTACAACGCGGCTTCAGTACCGAAGCGCGGAATAAAAACGCGCCCGTCTGACCGCACACCTGGGTTTGGCTGAAGTCCCGCGGCGGCGCGGGTCACTTCGGCGATCAGCCGCGCGACTTCGCCTTCCAACTCGAAAAGCCGCCCGGAATCACCCGGGCGAAAGGCGGCGGTCGCGCGCACGCGCAATTCCTGCCCAGCCACACCGGTGGAACAGGCCACATGCAGCCTTCCTTCACCCTGCAGCACCACGCGGCCAGTCACGCAGCGTTGCGTGGGTGCATCTGGAATCCACACCAGCCGCATGCGCGCGACACCACCCGGCGCGCTGGTGCGCACGGTGGCTTTGCTCGCTTCAAAGCCGGCAACCACTGCGGCCGAGGCAAAGCCATCCGGCACCGCCACGCCGTGATCATTCACCGCCACCGTCGCCCAGCTTCCCTGGCCTGGTAGCGTATAGCGTACAAAGATTTGCGGAAGGCCGTTGCGCGCAATCGCACCCTCATCAGGCGGGCCGACAGCGCGCACCCAGGGGCCGACACGCAAAGGCAGCCGCGCCGCCACCGCCTGGGTTTGCGCGGAAGGCGTGCCCGGCGGCAGTTCAACACCCCCAGGCCCCGGCGGCCCGGGCAGGTTATTCGGGTAAAGCTGGGTTATCGTCACGTCCGGCACGGGCGGGTTTGAAACGGGCTGCGCTTCAGGCGGCAGCGCCTGTTGGGCGCAGCCCAGCGCCAATGGGGCCAGCAGCAGGGCAAGCGCTGAGCCGCGCATCACACGCGCTCACTGATTTTGATGGCGATTTTGCAGCCGGTTTTGATTGCGGCACTCAGCAGCCGATAGGCCGGCGCCTGTTCTGCCTCATGTTCCAGGCCCGTGTCGCGATGTTCCAATTCCTCGGCGCGGAAGCGGGCGATTTCGGCGCGGAGTTCCGCCTCATCATCGCCAAGAATGTCTTCCTGGGCGCGGTAATGCTCATCAATCGCTTCTTCCACGGCAACCGTGCAGGCCATGGCGCCACGATGGCCAAGCAAAGCGGTGGCGGCACCCAGTGCGAAGCCCGCGACATGCCAGAAGGGCAGCAGGGCGGTTGGCCGCACGCGGCGCTCCCCAATCAGGCGAGAGAATGTGTCCAAATGGACCTGTTCCTGCGCCTTCATGTGTTCGATCAGCGGGCCGTATTTGGTGCGGCCCAGCACGGCAAGCTGGCCCTCATAAATGCGCTTGGCGCCGTATTCGCCGGCATGGTCCACGCGGATGGTGCGTTCCAAGACCTCACGCGCCGTGGGGTCGCCGGGCAGGCGGTATTCGGCGGTTTTCTGCGTCATGCTCTGGCTCCTTGCCGGGCGAGGCCGAGGGAAAGCGCCCCAAGGCCCAAACCATACACCATATTCATCCCCGCCATTGAAATGGGAAGGCCGGGGGTGAGAAAAGCCGCCGCGTCGCAGGGCTTATTCGGGGTCGGGGCCAGGCTCTTCAGCATATCCTCGATGCTCATTGCCCCCCCGCTGGTGGGCGCCTTGCAGCCAGCAAGCGGCGATGGCCAGAAGCCTTGCTCCACGCCCAAATGAAACCCGCCCAGAACCCCGGAAACCAGCGCGGCCAAGCCAGCCAGGGCCAGCAGTGGCGCGCCGAAGCGGGGCAGAACCAGCGCCAGCGCCGCGAAGGCCGCCGCAATCCAATAGGGCCAGCGCTGCCAGAGACAAAGCTCGCACGGCGCCAGCCCCAGCCAGGTTTCGCTGGCTTGGGCCAAAAGCGGGGCTGCGGCGGCCAGGGCCAGAATGATCAAAGCGCGTTTCATACTCCCCAGAGATTGCGCGCCCGCGCGCCGCTTGCAACTGGACCCATCGGGTCGGGCACCCTAAGTTGTTCCGAGGCAAGGGAGATCAGCCATGCGCAAGCTTTGGGGCCGCACCAGTTCCAGCAATGTGATGAAGGTGCTGTGGCTGATGGAGGAGCTCGGCCTTTCCTATGAACGGATAAATGCCGGCGGCGCCTTTGGCCGCACCAAGGAACCCGAGTACCGCGCCATGAACCCCATGGGCCTGGTGCCGACCTTGCAGGAAGAAGATGGCTGGGCGCTGTGGGAGAGCAACACAATCTGCCGCTTTTTGTGCAATACCGAAGCGCCAGAAAGCGCGATCTACCCGCGCGATGCGCGCCAAAGGGCCGCGGTGGAAACCTGGATGGATTGGACCCTTGGCCATTTGACCGCGCCAATGGTGACGATCTTCTTCACCCATGTCCGGCTGCCGGAACCGGAACGCGATTGGAAGGCAGAAGCCAAGGCGCGGGAAGATGCAGGCCGACTTTGGTGCATTATCGAAAAACAGCTTGAAGGGCAGCGCTTTCTCTGTGGCGATGATCTGACGCTGGCGGATATCGCACTCGGCTGTTGGGTGCATCGCTGGCATGTGCTGCCGATTGAACGCCCAAGCCTGCCCAATCTGCGCGCGCTTTATGATACGCTGCTGACACGCCCGGGCTTTACGCGCCATGTCGCGCTGCCATTGTCTTGAAGGGAGAAAACACCATGACCACCACCACGACCAGCCATGCCGAATCTTCCGAATTCATGCGCGGGCTTCGCCCGTTTTTCGAATATCGTGATCTTGGCATCAATGGCGCCACTGGCGGCGCCTTTGGCGCGCATGTCATTCGCGCCATTCCGGGCGCCCATGCCACGGGGCAATGGCATACGCATAATCTGAAATTCCAGATGTTCTTCGTGTTGAAGGGCTGGGTGCGCTTTGAGTATGAGGATATCGGCGTGAAGGAATTCCGCGCCGGCGATAGCTGCTATCAGCCGCCCTTGGTGAAGCATCGCGAAGTCGCCCATTCGGAAGATCTGGAATTGATCGAAATCACGGGACCCGCCGAATTTGAAACCAAGGATGTCTGAAGCGTCTGATTGGGGCGCCTGAGACAGGAAGAAAGAAAGCAATGTCACGATCCGTAATCGTGCTTGGTGCCGGGATGGTGGGTGTTTCCATCGCGCTGCATTTGCAGCGCCGTGGTGCCCAAGTGGTATTGCTGGACCGCGCGCCGCCGGGTGAAGGTGCTTCCTTCGGCAATGCCGGCTTGATCCAGCGCGAAGCGGTGCATCCCCACCCCTTCCCGCGTGATATCGCAACGCTATGGCGCATGGCGCAGAACCGATCGGTGGATGCTTCCTATCATCCCTCGGCCTTGCTCAGCCTGGCGGGGCCTTTGTTCAAATATTGGTGGCATTCGGCGCCATCACGCTATCGGCCCATTGCGGAAGCCTATGCGCGGCTGATTGTCACTTGCATTGATGAACATGTTGCCCTCACACGCGGGACCGAGGCTGAAGCCTTGCTGCGCCCCATCGGCTGGATACGGCTTTACAACAAGCAGCCAGCATTGAACGCCGCCATTGCGGAAGCCGAAATGCTGAAGCGCGAGCAGGGCGTGAATTACGCGCTGCTGGATGAAGCGGGCATCGCGGCGGCGGAACCGCATTTGCTGGTAAAGCGCCTTGGCGCCATTCATTGGACCGATCCGCTTTCGGTCAGCGACCCGCAGGCGCTCACGCTGTTTTATGCGCGGCGTTTCACCGAAGCGGGTGGTGAAATCCTGCGCGGCGATGCGATGTCCCTCGCGCGCCAAGGCGCTGGCTGGCGTGTGCAAAGCAGCGATGGCGCGCGGGATGCGGAACAGGTGGTGATTGCGCTTGGTTCCGTTTCCGCGAAACTCACGCAACGCTTCGGCTATGCGCCGCCGCTTTTCGGCAAGCGCGGCTATCACCGCCATTACCGCATGCAGGGCAATGCGGTGCTCAATCACGGCTTCATGGATGCCGATAGCGGCTTTGTGCTGGTGCCAATGCGCGCCGGCGTCAGGCTGACCACCGGTGCGGAATTCGCGCCCGATGATGCGCCCAAAACCCCGGTGCAATTGGCCCGCGCTGAACCCATTGCGCGCGGCCTGCTGCCCCTGGCGGAGGCGGTTGAAGACGACCCCTGGCTTGGCGTGCGCCCCTGCACGCCGGATATGCTGCCGATCATCGGCCCCCTGCCCGGCCAGGCCGGCGCCTGGTGCGCCTTTGGCCATGCGCATCAGGGCTTCACGCTTGGCCCCACCACCGGGCGCCTGATGGCAGAGATGATGATGGGAGAAGCGCCCTTTATTGACCCCAAGCCCTATGATCCGGGGCGGTATTGAGGCTTGAAGCCTTCAGCAGGCGAGGCTTATCATTTATCCACGCGGCGTTTTTGCTGCAATATAATCGGATTGTTTGATGATCGCGCTGCCCACCCCTCAGCAGCTTCGCTACCTTGTGGCGCTGGCCGAATATGAGCATTTCGGCCGCGCCGCCTCGGCCTGCGGTGTCACGCAATCCACCCTTTCCGCCGGCATGATCGCGCTTGAACGGCAATTGGACGCCGCCATTCTGGAACGCACCGGCGCCAAGAAGCCGGTCTTCACGCCGCTTGGGGCGGAACTGATCCAACGCGCGCGTGTGGCGCTGGCCGCGCTCAATAGCTGTGTGGAAACGGCAAGCGCCGCGCGGGAACCGCTTTCCGGCCCGATACGCCTTGGCGTGATCCCCACCATCAGCCCCTTCCTGCTGCCGCGCCTGATGCCAAAGCTCCGCGCTGATTTCCCGCGGCTCCGCCCCTGGCTGCGGGAGGATTTGACCGAAAGGCTGGTTGAAGCGCTCGAATCCGGGCGGCTTGATCTGCTGCTGCTGGCGCTGCCGTGTGATTGCGGGGCGGCGGAGACGCTGAGCATTGCCGAAGACTCGTTTCTGCTGGCCTGCCCGGCGGGTCATGCGCTGGCAGAACGCACCAACATTACCCCACGCGCCCTGATGGATGAAAAGCTGCTGCTGCTGCAAGATGGCCATTGCCTGCGGGATCACGCTTTGGCGGCGTGTGGGCTTTCCGGCGCGCTGACCGCCGAGGAATTCGCCGCCACATCGCTTCATACGCTGGTACACATGGCCGCGAGCGGGCTTGGCGTGACGCTACTGCCGCGCTTGGCCGTGGCCGGCGGCGTCCTGGCGGGGACCGGGCTTGTGACTCGTCCGCTGGAGAATGGCATGAGCCGCCGTATCGGCCTTGCCTGGCGCGCGCGCAGCCCAAGGGCTGAGGAGTTTCGGGCGCTTGCGCCGGCAATTGCCGCCGTGATGCAGGGTTTGTAATGCTGCCTTCAAAGGGGGGGATGAGCATGGCAGGGTTCGATCTTGGGCGGGTGATTGGCGCGGTGCTGGGCGGTGGCGCGGGACCTCGGCGGCGCAGCCCCATACGCTCACGCAGCCGCGCAGCCACCAGCAATGCGCAGCTTGGCCGCGCCTTGGCTGGGCTCGCCGGCATTGCGATTGAAGCGCTGCGCCAGAGCCAAACGCCAACACCCCCCCCGCCAAGGCCAACACCCTCTGGCAAGGGTGGTGGTGGTTTCGATTGGGCGGGTCCATCACGCCAGGGCGCGGGTGCGGGCGCGCGCCCCCCTATCAAGAAAACCCCAGGCCAGGGCGGGTTGAAGCATGCGCCCGCCAGCCCAAGCCCCTGGGGCGATGCGCCCGGCGCCACCAAGCCCGCCGCCGATCCCTGGGCGCCCGTCGCTGCCGAAGCGGAAGAAGAACCCAGCGCCGAAAGCGCCGAAGCGCTGTTGATGCTGCGCGTCATGATCGCCGCCGCCAAGGCCGATGGCGCGATAGATGCCGAAGAACGCGGGCGCATCGCCGCCCAATTGGATGGCGCAGGGCTGAGTGGCAAGGCGCGCGATGCGGTGCTGGCGGATTTCGACAAGCCGCTAAGCCCCGCCGCGCTTGCCAAGCAGGCGAGCGACCCGATGCTGGCCGCGCAGCTTTATGCCGCCGCCGTGGTGGGGGCGGGGGATGTCGCCGCCGCCGAACGCGCCTGGCTTGATGAATTTGCCAAGGCGTTGAAACTGGACCGTGCTGCCTCGGCGGCAATCGAAGCGCGTCTCTCATAAGGTTCTCATCATGGATGGCTTGACCCCAGAACAGGCAAGGCTGCGCGACCGGGCGCGGGAATTGGCGCGTGAGGCTGCGGCGCAGGCTGCCGAGACGGATCGCTCCGGCGCCTATCCCTGGCCCATGGTGCGGCGCATGGCGGAAGCGGGCTTCACGGGCCTGACCGTGCCGCGCGCCTGGGGCGGGCCGGGGGGCGATTACTTCGACGCTGCCCTGGTGATTGAGGAATTTTCCAAAGCCTGCGCGGTATGCGGCCGCATCGCCGTTGAAGCCAATATGGGCGCCATTGGCGCCATCATGGCCTATGGGACGGACGCCCAAAAGCGCATCGCCGCTGATCTGGTGCTGGCTGGCGACAAGCCCGCAATCCTGATCACGGAACCGGAAGCAGGTTCGGCGGCCACCGAAATGACCACGCGCGCCGTGCGCCATGGTGATATTTGGGTGATCAATGGCCGCAAGACCTGGATCACAGGCGGCGGCGTTTCCCGGCTGCATCTGATCTTCGCCCGCGTGATTGAAGATGGACGCGATCAGGGGATTGGTGGCTTCCTGGTGGTGCGTCACGGTGACGGCCCGCCGCCTGGGATTAGCTTCAAGCGCATCCCATCCCTCGGGCTATGCGGCATGCCGGAAGCCGAGACTGAGATTTCTGGGCTGGAAGTGCCCGATTCCATGGTGCTGCGCCCGCCCGGTGGTTGGGCGCGCGGCTTTGGCCGGCTGATTGATGCCTATAATGGCCAGCGCGTGGGCGCGGCGACCGTTGCCTTGGGGCTGGCCGCCGGGGCTTATGAACATGCTTTGGACCGTGCCCAAACCCGCCGCCAATTCGGCCGACCCATTGGCGAATTCCAGGGGCTCGCCTGGATGCTGGCGGATATGTCCATTGAGGTTGAGGCCGCCCGCGCGCTGGTATGGCGCGCGGCGAAAAGCGCCGGGCCCAATGGCTTCCCGGACCGCCTGGCCGCTGCCCAAGCCAAGGTGCTGGCCGGCGAGATGGCGATCAGGGTGACCAACCAGGCTTTGCAGGTTTGGGGCGCGGCGGGCTATTCGCGCGACAACCCGATGGAGCGTTACTTGCGCGATGCGCGCATGTTCGCCATCGCCGGCGGCACCGCCCAAGTGCTGCGCACCCAGGTGGCCGAACAGATCATGGGCCGGAAACTACCCCAGACGCGGGATGGGTTTCTCCGTGTTATGGAGGAAGAACGCCGCGCTGCTGAATAGGCGCTGTGACGGGTTGCCATGGGTTGACTTGGCCCCCTGCCTTGCTTAGACACCGCAACCTCGAAAGGTTCGACCAATGAAAATCCGTAACTCTCTGAAAACTGCCAAGACCCGTGACAAGAACTGCGTTGTCGTGCGCCGCCGTGGTCGCGTTTATGTGATCAACAAGAAGAACCCGCGGCTGAAGGCCCGCCAGGGCTGAGGCTGCGCGGGCTTCGGCCTGCGAGATAGTGCTGGGCGTTTTGAGGGGGGGCCTCGGCCCCCTTTTCATGTTTGGGGGCAAGTCGTCTGGAGAAGAGGGTTACGGGCGGGAGTAGCGCGTGACGCCACCTTCCAATTGGTTATCCGTGCAATTATGAACAGTTAGTCCAAAACACATAGACGATAAAGTATTTGACTTTAAATGCAACATTTGAGAGGCCAATTAGAGAGGGACGGATCGTGCGTTTCGATCACAGCCTGCGTTACGACCAACAACCCGCGAGATACATTTACATGACACTTGAGTGTCGGAACGCAATTGAGGCAATGCCCGGCGTGTTGCCGAGCGGCGAGAACCCTGACCCGGAGCCTTACTTCCAGGTCCAGAACCTATTCAATCATTTCTGCTCTGGTGGCGTGATGGTTCACGGTTATCATCATGAAAAGCGCCGTCAACCAGGCAACCCCACGCTTTTCCAGTGGAAAACTTGGTCAGTGCGCACCGGTGGCTACTATATCTCCAAGGATCAATTTTTGGCGGTAGGCGCCGCTTACAAGAAAGACCTAACAGGCTGCTGAAAAGCTACCATTGAGTATCGCGATTTTGCCTCGCGCGCATGTTTTCAACGCTGCTTTCGCCTGAATACAACCATTTTCAGTGATTTTTTGGCCCTGCCGATACGCTTGGGACGGAGTCCGGGCGTCATGCTGCCGCCACCAGCAGCTTTGGCAGGCGAA
>JADCGF010000013.1 GCA_020249145.1 Roseomonas sp.
CATCGGGGTCAGTGGTCGAGGCATGGGTCTCGTTGCTACGCTTCTGGCCGTGGAAATTCTGCTCACCATTGCGGCCCGCATCGGGCGGCGGGCCAGAGCCGTCCTTTGGCCGGAAGCTCTTGGTGCTGGCCCAGGCTTCCAGCAGCGTGCCATCAACCGAGAAATGCTCGGTAGAAAGCAGGACCTTTACCTTTGGCTGCGCCAGTAGCGCGCGCATGAACTCCGAGGCCACGTCGCCTTGCAACAGGCGGTCGCGGTTTTTGGTAAAGGTCGTGGCGTCCCAGACCGGGTCATCAACGCCAAGGCCAACAAACCAACGGAACAAAAGGTCAAACTCGATCCGCTCAACCAACTGCCGCTCCGAACGGATCGAGTAGAAAGCTTGCAACAGCAGAGCGCGGATCAGTCGCTCGGGCGGGATGGATTCACGCCCGAATGGCGAATAAAGCGCGTCAAAGGCGGTCGAGAGATCAGCCAGCGCGCTGTTCACCAGGCCGCGGATCACCCGCAGCGGATGGTCAGCACGCACCCGCTTTTCAAGATCAACATAGCTGAACAAGGAACCAGCCACCGCATCATTGCCACGCATCGCAACCTCAACCCGAATACGAGGACAGTGAATCATAAATACGGAAATCAGGCTACGAAGTTCAGCAGCCCGATAGAGCTCTGGTCAATTCGACGCGTCTAGGAAGAGCGAAAGCCACACCCAGGTCAGAGAGCGCAGCATCTGTGTCCTAGGCACGGGTCAGCATACTCCACGCTCGGCCAACGAGCTGGACTAACGCGGACCAATGCCGCTCAATGCCTCCCGCCAAGCCAGAGCAAAGCGCCGCGCGACGCTTGGCATGCTGTATCTCTGCTCGATGCGCTCGCGGTCGGCAGTGCCCAGTGCCGCATGCTGCGCAGGCGGCAGCGCGAGCACGCGAAGACAGCACTCGGCCAGCGCCCCTGGGTCGGCAGCCGGCACGATTCGTGTGGAATCACCTAGAATTTCCCTCGCCTCGCCCACGTCAGTCGCAATGACAGGCACGCCGGCCGCCATCGCCTCCCCTATGGCGTTCGAGAAACCCTCGGAATGGCAGGAGGTCGAGAGCGCAAGGTCGAACGCCGCGGTCAGCTCTGGAATATCGAGCCGCTCGCCGAGCAGATGCGCGCGTCCGGCGAGACCGTGGCGGGTTGCCAGCGCATCAAGATGCAGCCTGCCCGGAAGCATGCCGCGCCCTACGCAGACCAGGTGGCAGGCAGGGTCCGACGAGGCCACGCGAGCAAAGGCGGCGAATAGCGTCTCATGATCTTTGATGGCGTCGTCCCGCGCGACCCTGCCAATCAGGCGGATGTCCCCCGCGAGGCCGAGTTCGGCCCGCAGTGCTGCGCTGGCCTCGGGCATCGGCCGAAAGCGAAGGGTGTCGAAGCCGTTCGGGATGTGTGCCCTCTTTCTGGCTGGAAAACCCAATCGTTCATGGTCAGCTGCGCTAGACGTCGCATTGTAAATGATTCGATTTGTCCGAAATGCAAAGGGCAAGGAGGCAAGAATGACGGCGCGCGTCATGGGCCGGACATGGCTGATGCTGGACAGGGTCTGGCGGACACTCCACAGCACCGGTCTGCCTGACGCCGACAACGAGGCGACCAGATTGCCGTGATACATCCAGCCCTGCACCACGTCTGCGCGAGCTTCCTGGACCAGGCGACGGAGCCGGGCCAACGACAGGACTGCACGTGGAGAACGGGGAATGCCAGCATCAACAATCTGCGCCCCAGTGGCTGCGATTCTGGCCGCAAGTGGGCCACCGCTGAGGAGTGGCAGCACAACATGTTCGTACTCAGGCGGGGGTAGCGCCTCAATCAATTTTGCGAGCATTGTCTCGGCGCCGCCTGTGTGGAGGCCGGTTATGATATGTGCGATCCGCAAGGGCATCCTCAACTTTCGAGGGTGGTCGGGGTCAAATGACGGCTCCTGTTAACCCATTTCTCGCCGGAGTGAATCGGCTTTTTGCGCTGTGGGGCTTGGGTTGGTGGCAAGAATGGTGTCAGCAAGGCCCCTTCGGCTTCGGCCAAGCCACTAAAATACAGCAAAGGCGCGGCGCAGCCAAACAACCGCCTGGCTATGGGCGCTGTGCTGAAGCAGACCTTACCTTGACATCTCTGGCTTTGCGCGCGTAACGCGGGTCAGTCAAAAGCTGAGTAACCGCGTTGACCGCAAAACCCGCTCCGGCAGATGCCGCATAAGGAGGGCATGCAGCGTCTTACGAATTGGTGCCGAGCACATTTTTCAGAATGAGTGAGGGCCAAATCTTGGTAGACTCTCGCCGACTTGAAGCCTGGACAATGAAGTTTCTGCCTGCCCCGATGCGCAGGCGCTTGC
The DNA here is from genome assembly GCA_020249145.1 of Roseomonas sp. Taxonomy (GTDB): domain Bacteria; phylum Pseudomonadota; class Alphaproteobacteria; order Acetobacterales; family Acetobacteraceae; genus Neoroseomonas. Next base: position 2,369 of record JADCGF010000013.1, read on the forward strand.
AGGGTGCGAGCGGTGAAAATCGCGCCATCGTGCGGGGGATGGTCTGGGTTGCGGTTTTCTTGCTCGTCGCGAAAGCGGTAGCCGTCGCCAAAGAAATGATGGTGGCTTATCGCTACGGCGCTGGCGCCGTGGTTGATGGGTATTTGTTTGTATTCAACCTGGCGCAGTGGCCATGTGGTGTATTCGCGAGCGTGACGGGGATCATCCTTATCCCGTTTCTCGTCAAACTCCAACAGGAACGGCCTTCTGAAGCCAGCAGGCTACAGGCCGCATTACTGCCTTTCGCCTTTCTGTTGGGTACCACCGCCAGCCTGCTATTCGGCCCCATCATGTGGTGGGCCGTCAGCCGCATGGAACTGGGATTAACCGCTGAGAGCCGGGCGGCTGCCTTGACCGCCCTGCCCTGGATCGCGCCCAGCATTGCCTTCGCCTTCATGGGCGCGGTGCTTTCGAATTGGCTGATGAGCCAGCGCCGCCATGCCAATACCTTGCTGGAAGCAACGCCAGCGGCGGCGATTGCTGTCTGCCTTGTGGTCTGGCCGATGGCCTCAGGCCAGGCATGGGGCGTTCTGCCATTGGCGGTGGCAACACTGATCGGCTTTGCGCTCCAGACATTGTTATTGGTCAGGCTTTGCGGGCATCCCATCGGCTTCGCGCATCTCGGCACCATCGCGGAGCACTGGCCCGCTTTGCGCATGGCCTTCGGGATCATGCTGCTGGCGCAAATCATCTTGACCAGCGCGGGATTGCTGGATCAGTTTTTTGCCTTGCGCATGGGGGAAGGCGTGCTGGCCAGTTTTTTCTATGCGCAGCGCATCATGGCACTTGTGCTTGGGCTGACCACAGTGGTTGTGGGGCGGGCGATGCTGCCGGTTTTCGCCAGTGTGGGTGACCTTCGCGCGAGCTTCGCCTTGGCGCAGCGCTGGGCCTGGCGTTTCGGGGTATTGGGCGCCCTGTGTGCCGTGGCGCTGGTGTTGACTGCGGATTGGGCAGTCATGCTGCTGTTTGAACGCGGCGCCTTCACCGCAAAGGACACCCAGGAGGTCGCGCAAATTCTGCGCGTGCTGGCGCTTCAATTGCCCTTCTACCTGTTCGGGACTGTGCTGGTGCAATGGCTGGGGGCCGCGGGCAAGGCATTTTGGTTGCTCATGGCGGCTATTGTGGGCTTTCTGGCAAAGCTGTTTGGTGCATGGGTGTGGTTTGACCTTGGGGGGCAGGGTCTGGCTGCCTCTACCGCGTTGATGTATTTTTTCACCGCAATTATGGTTTACCTAACTGCAAGGCATTTGCTGCGCCTCGAAAGGGTAGAATAAATCATCCACGCTAGGCGCGGAGAATCTAATGCTGGTCGCTCCACGGAACCAATAAGGTATCATTTTCGATGCAGAAATTCTTCACGCTTCGCGGTTGGGTGCAGGCGCTTTATGCATTTAGGGGTACAGGCTTGCCGCGCGTGGCCGAGTTCATCCGCAAAATGCAGGCGAAGCGGCATCCAGACGCCGAAATAGTGGTCGACGACTTCGAAGGTGGCGCTAAATTCGTCTGTCACCTTGGTGAGCATATGGGCAGCCAAATCTATTGGCGTGGCAGCTATTCGGGTTCACAGCTCAAGGTGCTGGCCTCACGGCTGAGCCCTGGTGGTGTGTTTATTGATCTTGGCGCCAATCAAGGGGAATTCTCCATATCTGCCGCTCGTCTCATGGGAGAGTGCGGCCGTGTGTTTGCCTTTGAACCTTCACCAGTGATGCAAAAGCGTTTGGCTAGAAACATCGCGCTAAATGGCTTTGCGCAGGTGTCCATTGAGCCTTTCGCTGTGGCGGATGAGCCTGGGCGTCTGGCCCTTTTTTCGCCAACAGGTGCCTTTGAGGATGGGACGGTACATGCCGGTTTGCCAACCTTGTATGACCGCGGTTCTGATGCGGCAGCCCAAACCACAGTTGTAGCCGTGACAACACTTGATGACTGGCAACAGCAGCGAGATATCGCGCGCATCGATGTCATCAAGATGGATATCGAAGGCGCGGAACTGCCGGCCTTAAAGGGTGGACAGCGGCTCATTCAGCGTTTTCGTCCATCCTTAATGATCGAACTCAACGCCGTCACCAGCCGTGCCGCAGGCTATACCATGCAAGACCTGATCGCTTGGCTGCATGAGCAAAGCTATGAACTACAGCGCATTGACGATGATGGGTGCCTTGCGCCACTGGAAATTGATCGTCTGCAACCATTCCAGGATATCCTGGCAACCCCCCGCCCATGAGCCAGCGCCTGCTGTTTCTGATCCACTCCCTCGATATGGGTGGGGCTCAGCGTGTTGCAGCCACTTTGGCCAATCATTGGGTTAATAAGGGCCATGCGGTGGCGGTGGCCACCTTATCCAGCACTTCATCGGATTTTTACGCGCTTGATCCGCGTATTGAACGCATTGCGTTGAACGTCGCCAAGCCAAGCCGGCACCCCATGGCGGCTATGCTTAACAACCTGCACACCCTAAGGGGGGTTCGTCGGCTGCTCAAGCAATGGCAGCCGCAAGTTACGATCGCCCTGATGACCAACGCGAATGTCTATCTCGCCTTGGCTGGCTGGGGGCTGCCTGGGCAGAAGATCGGCAGCGAGCATATTCACCCACCCATGCTTCCTTTGGGGCGCGTCTGGGAAATGTTGCGGCGCCTGGCTTATGGTCGGCTCGATCACCTGGTGGCGCTGACCGCACCCAGCGCGGCCTGGCTCCGCAACCACACGTGGGCCAGGCATGTGACCGTCATTGGCAACCCGATCCCCTGGCCATTGCCAGTACAGCCGCCTGTTCTTGACCCCAACACGCTGCTTATCAAGGGACGCCAGCGCTTGATTGCCGCAGGCCGTCTGGTTGAACAGAAAGGTTTTGACCTGCTGATCGAGGCATTTGCCCAGCTTGCGCCGGGTTTTCCGACCTGGGACCTGATTATCGTCGGTGAAGGGCCATTGCGCAGGCCGCTGGAAGCGCAATTGGCACGACTGGGCTTGCAGGACCGCGTGTTTCTGGTGGGTTCGGTCGGCAATATTGGCGCCTGGTACACGGCCTGCGACCTATATGTGATGAGCAGCCGCTTTGAGGGCTTTGGTAACACGCTTGTGGAGGCCCTGGCTTGCGGCCTGCCGGCAGTCAGCTTCGATTGTGAAACCGGACCGCGCGACATCATTCGCCCCGAGATTGATGGGCTATTGGTGCCGCCGGGCGATGTCAGTGCCCTGGTATCATCCTTGACAGTATTGATGATGAATCAAACTCTTCGTGAGCGTTTCGCGATACGCGCGGTAGAAGCGCGCGCGCGGTTTTCGGTGGATGGAATTGCGGGTCAGTGGGAACGCCTTTTCCAGCAATCATAGAGCCACCATGCCACGCCCATAGGTGCCATCAGCACAACCAGCAGCCTGCCGCCCGCTGACCCAGGCCAAAAACGCTCCCGCTGCGCCTGAGACTTATCCACATGCAACCGAAAACGGGTCCAGCGCGCGGCTTCAATTACGAAATGAACCGGGTTTTGCCAGAACCATTGCAGTTCTTTATTCAAGACCATGGTCTTCCAATACAAACTGCCAGCCGCGTCGCGGGCAGGGTTTCTTGTCTGCGTCACTTGATTTCCGGCGTCCTGGAAGTAGATACGCACCACTTCATTAATGAATCGGGTCTTGTAATGGGCCGCAATGGCCGTCCACACCACACCTTCGGGCACATGGCCGGGTAGATGCTCAGGGAAAGGGTGCGCGCGCAGGATGTCGGTTCGGCTAAAGCCCCATTTTTCACCGCACACACCAAATCTGTAGCGCATTTCCAACGAATCCGAATCAATGCCCCAATCACCCGGAAAAGAATCGCCGACGATTTTTCCTTGCGGATCCTGACACAACCCACAAACGCCCACGAAATGAATGCGCTCATGTTCTGGAATTGCAAGCCAATGATGAACAAACCGTTCAAGCGCCGTAGGTGGAAAAGCATCATCCGAATCAGCGGGTAGAAAAAGCTCACCTTTAGCCAACCTTACCCCGTGATTGAATGCTTTCTTCTTGTGTCCATTCTCCTGCCAGACATAATGAATAGGGAAGTTGGCTTCCTTCTGCCATGCCTCGACAATTGATTTCGTGCCATCTGTGGACCCATCATCCACGATAAGCCATTCAAAATCGCGAAAGGTTTGGTGTTGCAGGCTTTCATAGACACGATGAAGCGTGCGTGCGCGGTTATAGGAGGGAGTAAAAACGGTAAAGAAAGTCATGGTTTTTTCGTCTTCGCCGATTTCAGCGCATTTTCGAGCCAAGCGGCCATTGGGTGATCCAGGTTCAGCAGTTTTTGGGCATCAGCCGCCCGTCAGCGCCCGCTGACCAGATGTTCCAGCGCGCGCTCCGTCCGTGCTGCCAAGGCTTCGATGGAGTATCCCTCAATCGCGGCGCGGACAAGCGCCCGGGGCGGCGGCGGGCGGGCAAGCGCGGCGCCCAACACGGTGGCCATATCATGCGGGTCGCCCGCGGCGGCAAGCCATTCAGGGCCAAGCAACAGGTCAGGCGCATCGCCGACATTGGTGGCGACAACGGGCGTGCCGCATGCCATGGCCTCCGCAACCACATTCGGAAAACCTTCGCCCCAGGCGGAGGATGAGCACAGCAGGTCGAAGCCGTTATAGGCTTCTGGCATGTCGCGCTGGGCAGGCTCGACACGCACGCAATCCTGCAGACCTAGCCGCGCCGCATTGGCGGCCAGGGCAGCGCGCGTCACCTCATTCGCCGATGCGACGATAACGGCCCGAAAGGCCGCGCCGCCTTGCTTCAGCCGTGTAAGAGCAGCCAGGAAGGTGGGATGATCCTTCATCGGGTCCACCCGCCCTACATGGCCAATCAGCACCGCCGTGTCCGGAATTCCCCAGCGCGCCCGCGCGCGCGCTCGGGCAGCGGCGTCGGGGCGGAATACGCCAAGGTCTATGCCGTTCGGCACGACTACAAGACGGTCAGCGGGAAAACCGCGCTGCAGGGCTGCCTCCCGCCCGGCCCGGGAATTGGCGATCGTCAGGTCGGCGAAGGCTGCCAAACGCGCTTCCAGCCGATGCGCGAGGCGGGCAAGGCCATCACCGGGGGGAGCAACATCAGACGCCCGCAAGCCAAACACGATCCGCGGACGGGGCCGCAGACTGCGCGCGATAAGCGCGAGGAGATTAGCGATGTTAAGATAGCCATGCACCACATCTGGCCGGGTTGCGGCGATCAGTCCGCGCAGCCTGACAAGGGTGCGGGCTGCTTCCCAGCGGCGTGCCTTGCCCAGGTCATGCAGAACAACATCGCTGCCGGCCAATTCGGCTTCAAGCGGTCCGCCAGGATACATGGTGGTGATCGTCACCGCGTGGCCGCGCGCCGCCAGGGCCCGCGCCAGGACAACCAGCTGGCGCTCGGCGCCGCCAATGGTCAGGGCGCGAACGATAAAAAGGACCCGCATGCTGTTCAACTCCGCCTTGGCGCGCAGGCCGCCGGCTGCGCCATGCACCCGATCCGGTTCCGACACCGCGGGGGCCCAGGTCGCTCCGGCGCCCCCACGGATGAAAGCGCGGGGTAACGGTGTCAAGCGCACTGGCCGGCTTTTCTCCAAGCTGTGCGTTGCGTATGGAATTGCCTTCGGTTGGGGGCTGTGCGATGCCTGCGGGATATTCGTTGGGACAAAACGCATTGCAACCGCTCCGCAGGTCGGCTCAAGTTTGATGTTCTCCATCTCATTCATGCACCAAATTCGTGCGGCGGAACTCGCCCAAATCGCCGCCTGCTTGCCGCCCGGATCGCGCGTGCTTGAAATCGGCGCCGGAACCGGACAGCAGGCGCGCCTTCTGGCCGATCAGGGCTTCGACATCTCGGCGATAGAGATGCAGGATTCCAACTACAACGCCAACCGTATTTTCCCGATCCTGGACTATGACGGCCGCACGATACCCTTCCCCGATGCCAGTTTCGATGCGGTATTCTCCTCCAACGTGCTGGAGCATGTGCCCGACCTGGCCACCATGCACCGGGAGATCCGCCGTGTCTTGAAGCCTGGTGGCCGCGTGATCCATGTGGTGCCGACGCATGCTTGGCGTTGCTGGCAGACGCTCTCCGCCTTTCCTGATGCTCTCCAGCATGTCGCCAGCCTTGGCTCGCGCCTGTTGCCCCCTATCGCGGGCGGGCCTCAAGCATGGAGCGATTGGCGTGCGGCCCTGAGCCAGGCGATCCGCTATCTCGCTACCCCATTCCTTCAGCGGCGGCACGGGGAGCGCGGCATATTGCTGACGGAGCCCTGGTTCTTTCGCCCCGGCTGGTGGCGGCGCAACTTTGCCGCCAACGGCTTCCAGGTGCTGGAGGACAAGCCGATGGGCTTGTTCTACACTGGAAACATGCTGTTTGGGGAGCGCCTGTCCCTCGTGCGGCGGGAGGCCATGGCAGGGTGGCTCGGCAGCGCATGCCATCTCTTTCTGCTCAAGGCGGCATGAAAGGGTAGCGCGCATGTGCGGAATCGCAGGTTTTTTTGACCCACGGCGGCGGTGGTCCCCGCAAGACGGTCAGCGCATCGCGGCTGGCATGGCAGCGGAATTGGTCCATCGCGGGCCGGACGATGCCGGTGCCCATGCGGAACCGGAAAGTGATCTTGCCTTCGGCTTCAGGCGCCTTGCCATCGTTGATCTGACCGAGGCAGGGCATCAACCGATGGTCTCCGCCTCAGGTCGCAGCGTCATCGTGTTCAATGGCGAGATCTACAACGCCGAAGACCTCCGGCGTGACCTGGCGGCGCGTGGCATCCGCTTCCGCGGGCACTCCGACACTGAAGTCCTGCTGGAAGCCTGCGAGGCCTGGGGCATCAATGAGACGCTGCCGCGGCTGATCGGCATGTTCGCCTTCGCCGTCTTCGACAGGACCACCCGGCGCCTCAGCCTCGCGCGCGATCGGTTTGGCAAGAAGCCGCTGTATTTGGCGCAGCATGGCGGTGCGGTGCTGTTCGGGTCGGAACTCCGCGCCCTCCGCGCGCATCCCCTGTTCGAGGCTGTCCAGGACGACCGGGCGCTCTCTGCCTTCCTCCGTTATGGCTGGGTCCCCGCACCGCTCTCCATCTACAAGGATGTTGAGCAATTGCCGCCCGGCGGGCTCGCCGCCATCGGTACCGACGGGGCGGTTCGGGTGGAGCGCTGGTGGCGGGCGGATGACATCGCGGCCGCCGCCAAGGCCAACCCGCTTGAAGGCAGTGATGGGGAGCTCCTCGACCGGCTGGACGATGTGCTGAAGGACTCTGTGCGGCGGCGTTTGGTTGCGGATGTGCCCCTTGGCGCCTTCCTGTCCGGCGGCATTGATTCATCCCTGATCGTCGCGCTGATGCAGGAGGTGGGCGGCGGCCAGACCAAGACTTTCTCGATTGGGTTCGAAGAAGCTGCCTTCGACGAAGCACCACATGCCCGCGCAGTGGCACGCCACCTCGGCACGGACCATCATGAATTCTACGTCTCCTCCAGCGAGGCCTTGGCAACGGTGCCCGACCTGCCTGAGGTGTGGGACGAGCCCTTCGCCGATTCGTCACAGATACCGATGCTGCTCGTCTCTCGTCTCGCGCGGCGGCAGGTCACTGTCGCGCTATCCGGCGATGGCGGCGACGAGATCTTCGCCGGCTACAACCGCTATGCGCAGATGGCAGCCATCATGCGGATCGTGCGCCGCACACCGGGTGCCGTGCGGTGGCTTGCCCGGTTGGGGCACGGCCTTGTCACCGCGCCGGCGCTTGCGCCGCTGCACGGCCTTCTGCCGCCGCTGCTGCATTCGCGGGCGGAGCGCTGGCTGGGGCGTATCGCGGCGATCGATGGCGTGGAGATCTTCGAGCCCGGTTACCGCATGATGCTCCAGCAAGGGCTGGAACCTGAACGCGTCTTCCCCCGCGCGGAGGAATTGCAGGAGCCGCTATGGTCGGGCCAACTCGCCCACCGCTTTCCTGGCGTGACGGAACGCTGCCAAATGCTCGATACGCTGAGCTACCTGCCCGACGACATCCTGGTGAAGGTAGACCGCGCCACCATGGCCGCGAGCCTGGAAGCGCGCGCGCCCTTGCTGGATCACCGGGTATTCGACATGGCCTGGCGCCTGCCGGAACGCATGAAGCTGCGCCAGGGTGTCGGCAAATGGGCGTTGCGGGAATTGCTCTATCGGCGCGTGCCAAGACAATTGGTTGATCGGCCAAAGATGGGCTTCGGCGTTCCCATTGATCGCTGGCTCCGCGGGCCGCTGCGCGACTGGGCGGAAGACTTGCTGGATGCGCGGCGGCTTTCCCAAGGCGGCATCTTGGATGCGGATGCCGTGGGCAAACTATGGCAGCGCCATCTGGCGGGACAAAACTGGCAATACCCGCTGTGGTGCATCCTGATGGCGGAGGCTTGGCGGCGCCGCTGGCTTTGAATGGGCCTGTCGCGAAGTTATGCCACTCCGATTGCTCGTTTAGGCTGCCTGTCGTTCGAAGGCCAGGGGGCTTTTGCCTCCCAACGCTGAATGCCTTCGGCGCGGGTTATAGAAGCCGTTGATGTATTGAAAGATGCCGGTTTCGGCTTGGCGGCGGGTTTCCCATGTCCTGCACCAAACCAGTTCGGCCTTGATGGTTCTGAAGAACGTCTCGACAACGGCATTGCCATAACAATTGCCCTTGCCACTCATTGACGACTGCAACCCGTGGCAGAGACCACATTCGTACCACGGCGCGCGCTCACCCATTTGTTCAAGGTCGAAAAGCCGACCCCCCAAATCATCCGCAACCTGGCGCCGGGAAAGTCCGCTAGTCAGCGCTATCCGCACCGCTTCTTTGCGAAATTCATCCGTCCTGACTGTGCCCATGGTTCATCTCCTTTGCTGCACAATATGTGATCAAAGGAGCGGCACAAAACCGCGACAGGTCCATCCCATGTTCAGAACGGCAGGATGATGTCCAGCAATTCCTGCCCATAGCGCGGGCGCTGCACATCGCTGATCGTCCCCCGCCCGCCATAGGCGATGCGCGCTTCTGCCAGCCGGTCATGCCGCACGGTATTGTCAGACCCGATATCCTGCGGACGAATGATCCCGCCCACCTGCAAATCGCGCAATTCCTGATTGACACGCACCTGCTGGCGCCCAACCACCACAAGATTACCATTGGGTAGCACCTGTGAAACAGTGGCGGCAACGCGCAGATTGATCTGTTCCGAACGCTTCAATGTGCCGTTGCCATTCACGTCACTGGTAGAGCTTGCGGAGACCGCCCTGGAAGGATCAAAACCGGACGGAAAAAGCCTACCAAAGGATGATTCCAAGCCAAGCAGATTGGGAATGCCCATGCTTTCGCTATTGTCGCGACCGCGCCTAGTGGAATTTTCCATATCCGCTTCATCCTGGATGGACACCAGAACGGTCACCAAATCCCCGACAGAGGCAGCACGCTGATCCCGCAAAAAGGTACGACTACCCTGGCGCCAAAGGCTGTTATTCTGCAAGGGCGGGTCGCTCGGGTTTGGCATCGGCATGGTCACCGGGCGCCAGCGCGGGTCGGAGGTCGGGTTTTCGATCCCCGCCAATTCCGGACCCTGCCCAAGACGTGAGAGCCTTTCGGCACCGCTGCAGGCGGAAAGACTGGCCGCGGCCAGCAAAACAATCGGGAGACGCATCATCAACTCCTTGCCGCTGAGCGGAGCGGACCAGCACCAAGGCTAACCCGCACACGGCCCGGTCCAATCGCTTCAGCCTCAACCACATTTCGGGAAGAGAGGTTCATCACACTGAGCCGCCCCCCGCGAGGCGCGGCTTCCAGGGCGCGGCCCTGGGTGGTCAGGGAAAGCCCGGGGCCTTCCACAATCATTGTCACAGTCTCATTTTTGGTGATGATGTGCGGCACCATCAGATCCACACCCATGAAGGGCAGGTCTGTGCTGATGGGGCGACGCAATTGCATGCCCACCACATCTTCCAGGCGTTGCGCCGATCCCGGGCGCACACGTTCGGCGCGAAGCTGCACCAGCTTGGCATCTTCCGGCTTTACAACCTCGCCCACCGCAAGCCGCCGCGTTGCCACAACGGCTGGCGCGGTTGCAACGGCGCGCCCTGCAACACGCATGCGGACGCTCGGTACGCCATCCGCCATGACAATCAAGGTTGCCGCAAAACGATTGGAAGACGTTTCATAGTTTCCACCTTCAGCCGAAAGCCGAGGGATCGCGTTAAGGGGCAGAACCGGTGGCGTGAAAGCGGAAAGCTCCAGCTCCGCATCCGCGGGCAAGCCAAGCCCCAAAAGCTCGGCGCGCAGAACCTCAATCGCTGCTTCACGGGAAAGGGCGCGACCAGGGCGCTCAATGACGCTACGTTCGGCGCCGGAAGTCGGGCGCCAATCAACATTGAAGCGACGCGCAATGCCGGAAAGCTGCGATGCCTCAAGTACATAGCGCTGACCCGGATTAGGCGAAGCACCCACCACTACATCACCCTTCGACGTACCCTCGAAGATATCAGAGACGCGAATAACCTGATCTTCAACAAGGCTATGGGACCGAAGCACCACCGCCTGCGCGCGCGCCTTGCCAGGCAGCGCAAGCAGCCCGAAAGGCAGCAGAAGGAAGAAGCGCCTATCCATCAGCGCAGCCTTGTAAGGGTGGAGAGCATTTCATCACTCGCCGAAATCACGCGCGAGTTCATTTCATAGGCACGCTGCGCGGTGATCAGCGCCGTGATTTCCTGCACAACATTGACGTTGGAGGTTTCGATGAAACCCTGCAGCACCTGCCCATAGCCAGCCTGACCGGGCGCGGCCTGCTGCGCATCGCCCGAACCAGGCGTTGCCAGGAACAGGTTTTCACCAATGGCTTCGAGCCCCCCCTCATTTGCAAAGATCGCAAGCTGAAGCTGGCCGACATTCTGTGGCTGCACCTGGCCATCAATCTTCGCCAAGACTTCACCTGTGGCATTAATGGTGACATCGCGTGCTGCTGGCGGGATGGTGATGCCGGGCTGTACCGTGAAGCCTTCAGCCGTGACGATTGTGCCTTCGGCTGAAAGCCCGAAAGTGCCGTCGCGCGTATAGGCGGTTTCGCCCGAAGGCATCAGTATCTGGAAATAGCCATTGCCACGGATGGCGATATCGAAGCGATTTTCGGTCTGTTGCAGATTGCCCTGTTCGCTGATGCGATAAATCGCCGCCGTGCGCACACCAAGGCCAAGCTGCGCGCCGGAAGGCAGCAACGTGCCGGTATCGGCGCTCTGCGATCCGGTGCGGCGCAGATTCTGATAGATAAGGTCCTGGAACTCGGCCCGGCGCCGCTTGAAGCCGGTGGTCGAGATATTGGCGATATTATTGGAAATGACTTCGATGTTTGTCTGCTGGGCCGACATGCCCGTCGCCGCGATTTGCAAGGAACGCATGGTGGTTCTGTCCTATTCTATCTTATGAAGACCGGCGACGCATGATGCGCTCCACCGCATTGGTGATGCGTTCGCCCTCACGTTCGGTGAACATGCTGGCGTACTGGAATTCGCGCATTTCCGCGGTCAGGCGGGTCATCTCCAGGATCGGTGAGATATTGCTGCCCTCAAGCGCGCCTTGCACAACCTTGGGGCGTTCAACCGGGATCGGCGCTTCATTCTTGGCGTCGAACAGGCGATTCCCTTCCGCCAACAGGTTCTGTGGATTTTCGAAGCGCACCAATTGCAGTGTGGCTATGGGGCCATTTTCGCTCTGGATCCCGCCCGATTTGGTGATCTCGATCTGCGTGTCTTGGGCGGAGAAGGCTATCGGCCGGTTGCGTGAGTCCAACACCGCATTGCCTTCCTGATCCACCAGCCGGCCGTTGGCCGCAATGGCAAACCGCCCGGCACGCGTGTAGCGCTCACCCTGCGGGGTTTCAACCGCAAAGAAGCCTTCGCCATCAATGGCCACATCCAGCTTGTTACCGGTGGTCTGAAGGCTGCCCTGGGACATGTCGCGCCAAGTTGCGCGGTCCTGGGGGAGGGACATAGAAGCATCCCCAGGCATTCCGCCCGCGCCGCGCAAACTGAACATCACCTGGCCGAAAACCGGTCGCATGGCCCGAAAGCCCGGGGTATCCGCATTGGCAATGTTATTCGCCAAAGCCTGGGTGGACCGCTCTTGAAGCGACAGGCGCGACAACAGGATATAGCCGGGCGAATCCATAAAAACTCCCTCATACGGGTCCAGCGCCATGGACCCTTACCGTGCTAACCAAGGAACCGACGCGAGGGCCGGCATATAAATTCGATGGTGCAATCGGCGTGCCATCCTTTATAGTAGCGAATCAGGGCAGAACTTGCCGGTCAAAGCCTTTTTGGCCCGGCAAGCCCTGCCGCAAGGCTTCTTTAATCGGAGCCTGTCACAATGCGTCGCGAAGGAGACATAGATGTCAGGGCAAATTGAGGCCAGTGAGGAAGTACAGGAAGGCAAAAAGGGCGGGGGCCGCAAAAAGCTTCTGCTCCTCGCCGCGCCTGTGCTGCTGGTCGCGATCGGGGCCGGGCTTTGGTTTGGTGGCATCCTGCCGCCGCTGCTTGGCATGGGTTCCCCCTCCGCTTCAGCCGAAAACCGGGAACCAGGTCCGCGTGTCGTTACTTTCCTGGATATGCCGGAGATTGTCACCAATCTTAACGCCCCGGGTCGCCGAGCCGTTTACGTTAAGCTGCGGAGCAAGCTTGAATTGGCCCGGCCGGAGGATGGCGCGGTTGTGCAGGCCGCCATGCCGCGGCTGATTGACCTGTTCCAAACCTATCTCAGGGAAGTTCGGCCCGAAGAATTGCGGGGCTCCGCCGGCACCCAGCGCCTGCGGGAAGAATTGGTCGCTCGCGCGAATATTGCGGTTGCCCAGGCGGGCCGCAATGAGGCACAGCAGGTCCGGGTCAATGATGTGCTCTTCCTGGAGATACTGGTCCAATGAGCGGCACGGGCGGAGAAGAAGACCTCGCCGCGGCTTGGGGCGCCGCGCTTGAAGAAGAAGGCTCACCGAAGGCGGAAGCTGCGCCGGCGGCAGCGGCGGATGCGGCGCGTGTCCTGAACCAGGCCGAAATTGACAGTCTTTTAGGTTTTGGGGTCGGGCCCACGCGCGAAGCCGAGGAAAGCGGCATCCAAAGGATTATTTCCTCGGGCCTGATTTCCTATGAACGCCTACCAATGCTGGAGATTGTATTTGACCGGCTGGTCAGACTGATGTCCACCACGCTGCGCAATTTCACCTCGGACAATGTGGATGTCTCGATTGATGGCATTGTCTCGCTCCGCTTCGGGGATTACCTGAATTCTGTCCCGCTGCCGGCCATGCTCGGCGTCACGCGGGCTGATGAATGGGACAATTACGGCTTGGCAGTGGTGGATTCCGCGCTGATCTATTCGGTGGTGGATGTGTTGCTGGGCGGGCGGCGGGGCACGGCCGCGATGCGGATTGAAGGCCGTCCGTATACCACCATTGAACGTACCCTGGTTGAACGGCTTGTTGGCGTGGTGCTGGATGATCTGACAGCGGCCTTTGAACCGCTCTGTCCGGTGCATTTCCGCTTCGAACGGCTTGAGGTGAACCCGCGCTTTGCCGTGATCAGCCGCCCATCAAATGCCTGTGTCCTGGTGCGGCTGCGCGTTGACATGGAAGATCGCGGCGGGAAGCTCGAAATCCTGTTGCCCTACGCTACGCTGGAGCCCGTACGCGAATTGCTGCTGCAGCAATTCATGGGCGAAAAATTTGGCCGGGATAGCATTTGGGAAACCCATTTGGCCGAAGAATTGCGCCACACGGATATCGGCCTGGATGTGGTGCTGGACGAGCAGATGATGCCGCTTTCGTCGGTGCTTAACCTGAAGGTTGGGGACCAGATCGCGCTTGGGGTCCCGCCTGGGGCGCCGGTCAGGCTGCGCTGCGGGGAAGTGCAGCTTTTTGAAGGGGAAATGGGTCGCAAGGGCCAGCGCCTGGCGGTCAAAATTGATCGCGAGCTTGATCGTCGGAAGGGGGTATCGTCTTGATGTCTTTTTCCTGGCTTGAATGGAGCCTGCAGCTGCTGCTCATTGTGCTTCTGGGTCTGGCAATTCCCTTTGCTATTCGCCTGGAACGAGCCCTACGTGAAGTCCGCAAGGACCGCGCTGCCCTTGAGGCCAGTACGAAAGGCATTTCTGAGGTGGCAGCGGCGGCGGAATCAGCAATGGTGCGGATGCGCGCAACCGCCGAGCTTGCCGCGCGCCAGGTGCAGGAGCGCGTGACCACGGCAGAACCGCTTCGTGATGATTTGCGCTTCCTGATCGAACGCGCCGAGACCCTGGCCGATAGGCTGGAATCCGTGGTGCGGGCCGGGCGTCCCATGACGTCTTACGAAGCACCGGCCCGACCTCCGGCAAGGCCGCCACCTGCCCCAGCGAGAAGTGATGGACCAGCGCTGCGTAGCCAAGCGGAACGCGATTTGCTGCGCGCCCTTTCTGTCGGATTAGGAAGGGTGTCCCGCTGATGTTCAAACCGCGTCTTTTACCCTTGGCGATTTTCGCGATGGGTGGCTTATTCCTTGTAAAGTCAGAGAATTTGATCCGGCCTTTGCTGCGCGGACAGCCCGCCTCCGCACCTTCAGTTGCGCCATTAAGGGCGGCAGAAATTGCCCCCCCATTGGCAGTGGCGCCCCAATCGCAGCGCCCAGCCGGGGGCTTCCAAAGGCTCGGTGATCGGCCTGATGGGGCGCTTGCCGACGCGCCGAGCCCGATTTCCCAGGCGGAGCGCGCGCTATTGGAACAGTTGCGCGCCCGGCGGGTGGAGTTGGAGGCGCGCGAACAGGCCATCGTCTCGCGCGAAGTGGTCCTGCTCGCGGCTGAGCGCCGCCTGGGCCAAAGGATTGAGGAGATTGCGCAACTCCAGCAGCGTCTCGAGGCCATGGAGCGCTCCCGCAATGAGCGTGAGGAGGCCGGCTGGCGCGGCTTGGTACGTACCTACGAAAGCATGCGCCCGCGCGAAGCGGCTGCAATTTTCGAAGAATTGGAATTACCCGTGGTGATCCAGATCCTGGATCGCATGGGTGAGCGGAAAATGGCACCGGTGATCGGTGCGATGCGGCCCGAAAAGGCCCGGGTTCTCACTGCCGAATTGGCGAGACACCGGGCCAATCGGCCGGGAAGTGAGTAGGCCGAAAGATCCGGTCGGCAAACGGTGGAGAACCATGGATAAGAACATCAATGTCCTAATTGTGGACGACTATCGGACGATGCTGCGCATCATCCGCAACCTTCTGAAGCAGCTTGAATTCAACAATGTTGATGAAGCTGTGGATGGGCAGGAAGCCTTGGCAAAGCTACGCGCGGGCAATTTTGGGCTCGTGATCAGCGATTGGAACATGGCGCCCATGACCGGGCTTGACCTGCTCAAGGAAGTGCGGGCTGATCAGCGTCTGAAGACCATGCCCTTCATCATGATCACCGCCGAAAGCAAGACCGAAAACGTGGTGGCCGCCAAGCAGGCCGGCGTTTCCAATTACATCGTGAAGCCTTTCAACGCTGAAACGCTGCGCGAAAAGATCGAAAAGGTGCTGGTCCATGCCTGATGGAACCCCGCAAGGGCCGGAAGGAGACCGGATCGAGGCGACGGTACGCGCCGTACTCACTTCCATGGCAGGCGATCTGACCGCGAAGGAATCCGCCCTTTTGGCCGAGCTGGAAGGTCTTGGGCGCACCATCGCCCGTGCCAAGGCCGAAATCGCCGCTCTTAAGGTGGAAGATATCCGCGATGCGCATATCCCCTCCGCCACCGATGAGCTTGACGCCATTGTGGACCACACCGCGCATGCCACGAATGAAATCCTGGATTGCTGCGAAACGCTGGAGCAATTGCAGGCCGAAATCTCGGGCGAGGTGGCGGATAAGTTGCAAGGTGCGGTCACTCGGATATACGAAGCCTGTTCCTTTCAGGACATCACAGGCCAGCGAATCGGGAAAGTTGTGACAGCACTCAAGGCGATTGAAGGCAGGATTTCGGCGGTAGTGTCCGCCGCCAGCGGCATGCCGGGACCAGAGCCTGCATCCGCCACCCCGACCGTGCCGTCACGTGACGATAAGCGTACCGAGGGTGAAAAACTGGCCAATGGTCCGCAGCTTCCGGGTTCCGGTGTCTCGCAAAGTGAGATTGACCGGCTATTGGCGAGCTTCGATTGATGCGCCTTGCGGGTGTCTTGCTGCTCATTTGGTTCGCCTTGGGCGTTCCGGCCATGGCGCAACAGGCACCAATGGTTGGCTTTCGTATTGGCACCCATCCAACTTACGGGCGGGTGGTAATGGATTGGCCCGAACCGGTGACCTATCGGGCGGAGGAATCTGGCAATCGCCTGATTCTCCGCTTTGATACTCCGGCGGGATTCGATCTTACCGGCGCCTTGCGGCTGCCGAGGAATATTGAAAGCCTCTCGGCGATTGATGGCGGTATCATGCTGCAAGCCCCGCCGGGGACACAGTTCCGCCATTTCCGACTTGGCAACCGCGTGGTGATTGACGTGCTTGATGGGGCCGAGAGCGGAACTGCCACGCCGGCAGCCGGGGCCGGCGCACCGGCAGAAACACCCACAACCGCTGCCCGGGCCGCAACGACACCACCCCCTCCGCCAGCCACGCCAGCGCCGGCGGCGCAAACTGCTGCCCCGCCATCGCCCGCCACCGCTCCGCCGCGGCCTGCGACTGGCCCGCCTGCCGCTTCGGCGGCAAGGCCGCCGCCCGCCGCGCCGCCGATAGAGCCCGCGCGCCCGTCAAACCAGACTGCCACCCCATCCGCCACGACCTCTCCCTCGGCGGATGTTTTGCGTCCTGGGGCTGGGCCGAATGCGGGCGCCGCACCCCAGATTACGCCGGCGCCAAGCCCGGCAACACCTGCCGCCTCGCCAACGCCGCCGGCCGCGTCGCCGCCCCGTGCATCGCCGCCCCCGGCGCCTGTGCAGGCAGAGCCCGCGCCGGCCCCGCGCCCGCTAGTCGTTGTGCCGCCGCGCCGCACCGTGCCGGTTGGCCTGGTGGCAGAAGGCCGCGCCATTTCGCTTGATCTTGGGCCGGAAACATCCGCCGCTGTGTTCCGCCATGGCGATTGGGTGATCGCGGTCCTGGACCGGCCTGAGGCGCTGGACCTCACGCAGCTTCAGGGCAGCAATATTTTCCGCAGCATGGAAGCGCGCCAGACTGGCGACGCTACCATTTTGCAAATGCGCCTCGCCCAGCCGGGCACGCTGCGTCCTCGGCGTGAAGGCAATGCCTGGGTGATGGAAGCCTTTCGCGACGCGGTGGATGCCAATCGCGCGCTGACCCCCATCACGCCGGAATTGGAACAGGGACCGCCGACGCGACTGGTGCTGCGCACAGCGCGTCCCGGGCGCAGCGTGACAGTGCTTGATCCCGAAACCGGCAGCCCGTTGCTGGTAGGCACCTTGCGGGAAGCCGGGCACGCCGTTGCCATTGGCCGCCGCCAGTCGGAATTTCAGCTCTTGCCCGCCATGCTGGGCGTGGCGGTATTGCCCCGGGGCGACAGTATCCAACTCCGCGCCTTGAATGACCGCTTTATTCTGCAAGCGTCGGGCACGGATTCCCTTAGGCTGGGTGCGGATGCGGGCAGGGAACCCCTGGCCGAAGCCGCGACGCTCAGCCGCATCATGGACTTGCCCTCGGCCACAACCTCGACGCTGATGGAAAGGCTGCGCACTGCTTCGGCCAATATCGCTGCCGCAGGGCCACTTGCCCGGTCAGAGGCGCGGCGGCATGCGGCGGAAACACTCCTCGCGCTTGGCATGGCGCAGGAAGCCCAGGCCATGGCGACCCTCGCCTTGCAGGAAGACCCGCGCGCGGGTGCAGATGCGCGACTTGTGATGGTACAAGCCGCCGCGGCGCTGGTCGCTGGGCGTGAGGCCGAGGCGCGGCAGCTTGAAAACCCGCAAATGCCCTCGACCGATGAAACGACGCTTTGGCGCGGTTTTCTGGCGGCCGCGCGGGGTGATCACGCCGTGGCCGGCCCTGCCATTGCCGCCAGCCTACCCCTTTTGTTGTCCTACCCCCGCCCCCTGGCCCAGCGCCTGATCCCCATTGCCATGGAAAGCCTTGCCGCTGCCGGCGAGCTTACGGCGGCGAACCGCTTGGCGGAAGCGGAACCGGACAATCCCAGCCTGCACCTCGCCCGCGGCATGATGGCTGAGGCCGATGGCCGGATTGAGGATGCGTTGGCGGCCTATCGGCAGGCCATTCAAGGAAGGGACCGGTTGCGCCGGGCGCGCGCCATTCGTCGCAGCGTGGAATTGCGCCTGGCGGTGGGGCAGCTTGATGCTGCGGGCGCCATTGCCGAATTGGAAGCGGCGCTTTTTGCCTGGCGCGGCGATGCAGATGAAATGAACGCGCGTATTCGCTTGGCTGAATTGCAGCGCGAAGCCGGCAATGGCCGCGCCGCATTTGAATTGCTGCAGGAAACCCAACGCTTCTTCCCGGAACGCGAGAACGACCTGCGCCCGCATTTGCGCGCTGCTTTCGCCGCAGCGCTGCAGAGTGCGCCCCCCCTGAACGCCGCCAGCTTCTATGATGCGCATCCGGAATTCCTTCCGGAGGATGAGGCGGGAATCCGTTCCGTGGTCGCCTTGGCGGACCGGTTGGTCGCCCTGGACCTGGTGGACCGTGCCTCGGCCGTCTTGCGCGATGCCTTGGCAAGGCTGACTGATCCGGCATTGCGTCAGCAGGTCAGCACAAAACTCGCCACCATCCGCCTTGCAGAGGGTGATGCGCCCGGCACCTTCGCTGCTCTGGACGCAGCGACGGAAGGCAATGGGCAGGAAGTGGAGCGTACGATCTTGCGTGGGCGTGCCTTGGCCCGCGCTGGCAATCGCCGCGTTGCTGAAGGGCTGCTCTCCGAATTGGGCGATGATGGCGCTGAGGCCTTGGCGGAAATCCGCGCGGCCGCGCAGGATTGGCTGGGCGCTGCCTCGGCCATGATGAACCACATTGAGGCCAAGGTGCCGCCTGCACCGGCGCCCTTGGACCCTACCATGCGGCGCGATTTGGCGCGGGCCGCTGCCTATGCCGCCATGGCCAATGATTCGGCCACCCTCGCGCAGCTCCGCGACACATTTGGTGCGCGCATGCAGCGCGGACCCTTCGCGGAAGCTTTTACCCTACTGACGGGCGAATCGCTCCGCGGCGTGCAGGATCTGCCGCGTCTGCAGAGCGAAATCAGTCAATTGCGCCTATTGCCGCAAAGATTGGGCGGGCCGAACGCACCAGCACCGGCGGCGACGCCCGCAGCCGCACCGCCAAGGCGATAAAGATTTTGGCTCCTACTGGAAGTGGCAGGAAATTTCTTGGGCTGCCCCACTGATTTTCCCTTGCGTCCGCGCCCTGCTTGCCCCATATGCCGCAATTGTTGACCCCCGATCAGAATCCCCTGATCACCCTGGTCATCTGCTGGCTGGAAGGAGCCCTGCTATGGAAGCTCTCGTCCAACCGGGGATGGTCTCGGATTTGCCGAGCGACACCCGGAATACCGACGAAGACGTCTCGGCCCATGCCGAGAAGGATTATTTCGTTCATCGTAACGGTGTGCGTTACGCCGGGACGCATCTGATCGTGGATTTGTGGGGGGCGACCAATCTGGACGACCCGAACCACATTGATGCGGTGCTGCGTGAAGGCGCGCTCGCCACTGGGGCGACAATCCTGCATGGGCATTTCCATCATTTCTCGCCCAATGGTGGGGTATCCGGCGTGCTGGTGCTGGCGGAAAGCCATGTATCCATCCACACTTGGCCGGAACGCGATTACGCCGCGCTGGATATTTTCGTCTGCGGCGATTGCGATCCCTATAAGGCGATCCCGGCACTGAAGCGCGGCTTCCTGCCGGAACGAGTGCAGCTTGCCGAACATAAGCGCGGCCTCATCGGCTGATTTCCATTCATTGTCGTTTGGATGGGGCCGGGTGGCAGCACCCGGCCCTTCTTATGAAAGGGTGCCGCCATGGCGACCGATAGCTGGATCAATGAAACCCTTTATGCCGCCTGGGGCCAGCGCTTTCGCGTGAAGCGCGAATTGGCGCGTGTGCAGTCGGATTTCCAGGATATTGTTGTCTTTGAAAGCGAAACCCATGGGCGCGTCATGTTGCTCGATGGCGTGGTGCAGATCACGGAAGGCGATGAATTCGTCTACCAGGAAATGATCACCCATGTGCCCATCTTGGCCCATGGCGCGGCGAAGCGCGTGCTGATCATTGGCGCGGGCGATGGCGGCGTGCTGAAGCGCGTGTTGCAACATCGCGGCATCGAAAAGGCCGTGATGGTGGAAATTGATGGCGAAGTGGTGCGGCTTTCCAAGGAATTCCTGCCCGGTATTGGCGGCAATGCGTGGGGCGACCCGCGCGCCGAGGTGATCATCGGCGATGGCATTGATTATGTGCGTGTCGCACCCGCGGAAAGCTTTGATGTCATCATCGTGGACAGCACGGACCCGATCGGCGTGGGTGAGGTGCTGTTCACCGATGAATTCTACGCCAATGCGGCGCGTATCCTTTCGCCGCGCGGCTTGATCGTCAATCAATGCGGCGTGCCCTTCATGCAGGCCGATGAATTGCACGAAACATCGCGCCGCCGCGCGAAATCCTTCCCCGATAACTGGGCCTATGTGGCGGCGGTGCCGACCTATGTTGGTGGCTTCATGACGCTGGGTTGGGCGGCGAAGGATGCATCGTGCCGCGCAGTGGCGACCGATGAAATCCGCCGTCGTGCGGAAGCTTCGGGTATTTTGGGCAGCACGCGCTATTGGACGCCTGAGATTCACACCGGCGCCTTCAATCTGCCGCCCTATATCGCGGAAAATCTTCCGGGCGCCTAAATGTTGCGGGGCTTCAATTCAGATTGAAGCCCTGCACCAGGCTGCCCGAGACCAGGCGCCAGCCATCCACCAGCACAAAAAAGATCAGCTTGAAGGGCAGCGCCACGACGGATGGCGGCAGCATCATCATGCCAAGCGACATCAGAATGCTGGCAATCACCATATCAATCACCAGGAAGGGCAGAAACAGCAGGAACCCGATTTCAAAGGCACGCTTCAATTCGCCCACGATGAAGGCCGGGATCAGGGCGCGCCAGGGCGTTTGCGCCGGGTCTGTCACAGCCTGAATGCCGCCCAGATCCATGAACAGGATCAAATCATCTTCCCGGATATTGGCCACCATGAACATGCGGAAGGGCTGCGCCGCCGCCGCCAGCCCGTCCAATTCGGAAATTCGCCCCTCGGTCATCGGCACAATGCCCTGCGTCCAGGAAGCCTCAAACACCGGCTGCATGACGAAGAAGGTCAGGAATAGTGCAAGCCCGATCAGCACCGGATTGGGCGGGATGCCCGGCGCGCCGATGGCGCTGCGGAGCAAGGACAGCACAATCACAATGCGCGCGAAGGCGGTCGCCATGACCAGCAGAGAAGGCGCCAATGACAGCAGCCCGATCAGCGCAGTCAACTGCACCAGCCGCGCCGTGGCGCCGGGCTGGCCGGTCTGGCCAAGGTCAATTGAAACACTCTGCGCCAGCGCCATACCTGCGGGTAGCGTCAGCACCGCGAGGGCGATAAGAACCCAAAAACCGGTTTTACGCATCATGATTTGGGGGATTCCTCATTTTTGGGCGGCAGCCAGCCGAGGCAGAGATCCTGCGGCCCGCCGGTCAATAGCAGCACTTCCCGCCCATCGCAGCGGAGGATGATCAGGCGCCGGCGCGCATCCAGCGCCAGCACTTCCTGCAATTTCAGCCGCTGGCCGCTGGATTGCGGCGCCAGGCCTGTGGCGCGCAGCAACCGCGCCAGCAGCAGGATCAGCCCCAGCACGAAAAGCAGTGCGATGCCAGCAGTGAGCCAATTGGCAAGGCTTAGGGTCATGGGTGCCTCCCTTGGCGGTCTGGCTTGGGCAGGGCTGATTGCAGCCTTTCAACCTGGCCGAGCAAGGCTTCAAGCCCTCGGCGCAGCGACGGCGCCATGGCGGGTGGCGCTTCCCGTGCCGCGGCACAAAGCCGGCTGATTTCGCCATCAAGCCCGGCAAGGTCGAGCGCAAAACCCTCGGCAAGACTTGCCTCTGCCTGGGTCAGGCTTTCCCCCATGGCCTTGATGGCGGCCAGCACCGCCAGGCCATGCTGGCTGCCGGCGGCGCCTGGAATATCCTCGGAATGCGTGCTCACATTGCCATCCAACAGATTCTGTGCAAAAAAACCATTAGAAATTGTTGTAACGGGACGCTTTTTAACGCATTTTGGCCCGTAACGTGCAAGGATGGGATCATGGACCCGACCAAGACCGGACCGATTGCCCTTGCCGAACAGCGGTTGCGCTGGACGGAAGCGCGCCAGCGCGTGCTCGCGCAGAACATCGCTAATGCGGATACACCGAATTATCGGCCTTCCGATATGCAACCCTTTGCCAAGGTGCTGAACGGCAAGCTCAAGGAACGGCAGATGGTGGCGACCAATGCCAGTCATTTGCAGGGTACGCGGCATCAGGATGGCCGGACCCTGAAGGAACGCGTTTCGGCCAGCCGCGACCCGAGTGGCAATGCGGTGTCCCTTGAACGCGAAGCGCTGCGCGTGGCCGATACCGATTCGGCCCATGCGACCGCCCTTTCGGTGCGTCGGCGTTACATGAGCATGTTCATGACTGCCCTTGGGCGGAATCAGGGTTAAAGGGGGCGCTAAGCCATGGAACTAGATCGCGCAATACGCATCGCGGCGGCCGGGATGGATGTGCAGACCTCTCGGTTGCGAGTAGTCGCGGAAAACCTGGCCAATCGCGACACCACATCGGAAGTGGCGGGCGGTGATCCCTATCGGCGCAAGACCGTGACCTTCGCCAATCGCTTTGAACGGGCGCTTGGCGCCAATATGATCAAGGTTTCACGTGTTGGCACCGCCAAGGGCGAATTCCCCTCCCGGCATGATCCGACCCATCCGGCGGCCAATGCGCAGGGTTATGTGAAGACACCCAACGTCAATTCGACTATCGAGGTGATGGACATGCGCGAAGCCCAACGCAGCTACAGCGCCAATTTGTCAGTTCTGGAAGTAAGCCGCGGCATGTTGACCCGCACCATTGAGGCGCTGCGCTAATGCCCTTGCCCCTGACCCCTGGCGGTGCTGCCGCTGCCTATCGTGCCAATATGGCGGCGCCCTCCGCCTCCCCTGCCGCTGCCGGCGGTGGGGAAACTGCGAGCTTCGGCGAAGCCTTGTCCCGTGCCGTGCAGAACGCGGTCACTACCAGCCGAGAAGCCGAAACCGCTTCCGCGCGCGGCCTGATGGGTGAGGGTAGTGTGACGGATCTGGTGGTCGCGGTAGGGCGCGCCGAACTAACCTTGCAAACGGCGGTCGCGGTGCGCGATCGCGTCGTGGCGGCCTATCAGGAAGTGATGCGCATGCCGATCTGACGCCTGATAGGCGTCACGCATGTGCTGGGAAAGGCAGGGCGATGGGCGGCATCGCTGAGGCAAGCCGGGAAGCGCTCTGGATCAGTCTTCAGATCGGTGGACCGTTGCTCGTGCTGATGCTGGTGGTCGGGCTGGTGGTCGCCGTCTTCCAGGCGCTGACCCAGGTGAATGAGGCAAGCCTCTCCTTCCTGCCGAAAATGGTGGCACTCGCGGTCGCCCTGATCCTGCTGACCCCCTTCTTCACCGGTGTGCTGCGCGGCTATGCGCAAACCCTGTTTGAGATGATCATCCAGGTGGGCTCGAGGCCATGAGATGACAGAAGCGGAATGGCTTGCCGCGCTGCCTGACATGGTGTTTCGCGCCATCCTGCTGCTGGCGCGCATCGGTGCGGTGGTCATGATCATGCCGGGGCTGGGCGAACAGGACGTCCCCAGCAATTATCGCCTGGGACTGGGCTTTGCGTTGGTGATGGTGCTCTACCCCGTGCTGTCGCCAGCTTTGCCGGCGGCCCCCGATGCGGTGGGCGAAATGCTGCGCCTGATCCTTACTGAAATCGTGATCGGCGTTTGGTATGGTGCATTGGCGCGGTTGGTGACGCTCGCCATGACCATGGCGGGGCAGCTTTTCGCGCTGTTGCTCGCGCTATCGCAATTGCTGGTGCCAGACCCGGCGGTAGGCGGGCAAAATGCCATTACGGGGCGGTTTTTTGCGCTGCTATCCGTGGTGCTGCTGCTCAGCAGCGGGCTTTACGCGCTGCCACTGCGTGCGCTTGCAGAAAGTTACGCGGTGCTGCCGGTGGGCGAGGGGTTTCTGGCCGGGCTGGGCGCAGAAGCCATGGCGGCGGCGGTCGGGCAAAGCTTCTTCCTCGCCCTGCAACTCATGGCGCCCTTTCTGCTGCTCTCCGTTGTGCTGAATGTCGCCTTTGGTCTGCTCGCGCGCATTGCGCCGCAGGTGCAGATCTACTTCCTGGTCGTGCCCGGTCAGATCGTGCTTGGCCTTCTGCTGCTCGCCCTGTTATTGCCAGCCATGCTTGGTCTTTATGCAAGTGTCGCGCGGGAGACTTTCCTCGCCCTGCCTGGGGTGCGTTGAGCCATGTCCGGCAGCAGCGGCGGCAATGAGGAAGGCGGCCAGGACAAGACAGAAGAAGCCACGCCAAGGCGAATCGAAAAAGCGCGGGAGGAAGGGCAGATCGCCCTCTCACGCGAAGTGGTTGGCTTTGTGGCCCTCGGCTTTGCCTTGATCGGCATGACCCTGGGCCTGCCACCGCTCGGGGCTGAATTGATGCGCGGCATGCGCGGTGTGCTGGAAAATGGGCATCAGTTGCAGATTGGCTTGGTGGCAACCGAAATGATGCGCCTTGGCATGCTTGCCGTCTTGCCCGTCGTCGTCATGGGCATCCTTGGCGCCATTGCGGGCACCATGCTGCAAAGCCGCGGGCTGATTTCAGCGACAGGGCTTAAGCCGCAATTTTCCCGCATCAACCCGGCCTCCGGCATCAAGCGTCTGATCGGCGTCGAAGGCGGCATCGAATTCCTGCGCACATTGATCAAGCTTGGGGTTGTATGCGCGGCACTCTGGTGGGCGCTTGGTGACCCGCGTGAACTGCGCTCTGCATTGTCGCTTGGGCCGGGTGATCTGCTGCGCCTGATGGTGCGCGCTGCAATGGATCTTTTCATAGCGGCAATGATCGCCTTTGCGGGCATTGCCGTGCTGGATTACCTGGTGGTTCGCTTTCGCCATTTGCACAAGCTTCGCATGACGCGGCAGGAAGTGCGTGAGGAAGTGAAGGAAAGCGAAGGCGATCCGATGATCAAGGGGCGCATCCGCGGCCTTCGCATGGCCCGGGCGCGCCGGCGCATGATGGCGGCCGTGCCCAAGGCAGCCGTTGTGATCACCAACCCGACCCATTACGCGGTGGCGCTTGCCTATGATGAAGATTCCCAGGCCGCGCCAAAGGTGGTCGCGAAGGGAGCGGAAGCCGTGGCGGCACGCATTCGCGCATTGGCCGAGGAAGCCAATGTGCCGCTGGTGTCCAACCCACCCTTGGCGCGGGCGCTGTTCAAGCTGGAACTGGATACCGAAATCCCGGCCGAGCATTATCAGGCAGTCGCGGAAATCATCGCCTATGTCTGGCGGTTGCGAGGCCGCGCCGGGGCGGCAGCGTGAGCGGCAGGGCTGAGGCGGCGGCGGATTCCTTCCGTCGGCTATTCGAATCCGAGGAAGATGCCGGGCTTGCCGTTCTGGATTCGGAGGGACGCATCCGGGCCGCGAGTGCGGTGCTGGAAAGGCTTTGCGCCAATGGCCCGGCACCGGGGCCGGGGCGCGATCCGGCGCTACTATTTGCGGAAGCGAGCCAGAAGGCGGTGCGCCAGATCATTTCTGTTGCTCTGGCCGGCCCGCCCGCGCCCCCCGCCATTGAAGCAAAACTCGCGGCGCCGGAACAGGCCCCTGACGCAGCGGTGGAGGTGCATTGCCGGCCCTTGCGCGGGGAGCCTGGCGCCTTGCTACGTGTGCTCGACATCACGGCGCGCCGCCGCCGTCAGGCACAGTTGGAAGAAGCGGCGCGGCTGGAAGCGGTGGGGCGGCTTGCCGGCGGTGTCGCGCATGATTTCAACAATCTGCTGGCTGCCGTGGGGGCCGCGGCGGAAACGGCGCTGGCGCGTGGGCAGGACAGCGCAACCGCCGAGGATTTGCGGCAAATATTGGATAGCGCCGGGCGCGGCGCGCGGCTGGTGCGTCAGCTTCTGGCATTCGCCAGCCGGCAGGCGGTGCAACCCCGCGTGGTGGCACTCGATCGCGCGGTGGATGGCATGGCACCGCTATTGGCGCGGCTTTTGGGCCGGCGCATTCCGATCACGCTTGATCTGGAAAGGCCCGGCCCCTGCGCGCGGGTGGACCCCAGCCATATTGATCAGGCGCTCATGAACCTGGCCGTGAATGCACGCGATGCCATGCCGCAGGGTGGCAAGCTGCATATCTCCGTCAAAAGCCGCGACCTGCAAGCGCCCGAACCGGCGCAGGGCGGCACCATTACCCCTGGCCCCTGGGCAGTGCTGGAAGTGGCCGATGAAGGGGCGGGGATGGAGCAAGAGTTGATCTCCCGCATTTTTGAGCCCTTCTACACCACCAAACGCGATGGCGGCGGCACAGGGCTTGGGCTTTCGACCGTGCTTGGCATTTTGCGCCAATCGGGCGGGCATGTATCCGTGCGCTCCCGTCCCGGGGAAGGCAGCCGCTTTCGCCTGTGGTTTCCGCGCGTTGCGGCTGAACCTGATGCGCCGGTCGCGCATACGCCAGGCATTCATGCCATTGGCGCTGGTCGGCGCCTGCTGCTGGTGGAAGATGAGGCGCCGTTGCACCGGCTGCTGACCCGCGCGCTGACGACTGCGGGTTATGAAGTAACGGCGGTGGAAGATGGCGAAGCGGCGCTGGGGGCCATCGCCGCTGGCCTTAAGCCTGATTTGGTGATTTCGGATGTCGCCATGCCGGGTAGCATTGATGGCCTGACGCTTGCCCGCCGCCTGCGGGAGACACAGCCCGATCTGCCTGTTGTTCTGATGTCGGGCTATGCCGAAGGCACATTGAGCGGCGAGGTGGTGTCCGAGAATTTCATTTTTCTGCAAAAACCCTTCCGCATTTCCGGGATGCTGTCCCAGGTGGCAGCCGCCCTTGCGCGTCGCTGATTTTCCCGTTCAGCCAATCATATCAAGCCTTGGGCAATGGCCTCTATGTCCATGGCTGCCATGGCGGAGGGATCGCGCGTCAGAAGTGGTTTCTGGTGACGTATCGCTTCGCGGACCTTGCCGTCGCGCCGAATGATACCAGCCAGGGGAACTTCGCGTTTGAGGAAGGTGGCCGCTGCCCGGCGCAGGGCTTCATAGGTGCGATGCCCGCTCGCGCGGTCATCGGCCATATTCACGATGATCCGTGACATGCTCTTGGGATTGTCCATGCCGTGCAGCTTCAATACCGCATAGGCATCGGTCATGCTGGTTGGTTCTTCGGTTGCCACCACCAGCAGCAGATCCGCCGCCGCCGAGATACGCCGCTGCGGCGCATCAAGCCCAGCGCCCAGGTCAACCACGACATCCTGCCACTGCCGCCTTGCACTTTCCAGCGCCTGAAGGAAAGCATCGAGCGCAGCCGGGCTGAGCGAGGCAAGGGCGCCCGACCCGGAACGCCCGGCTAGCACTTCAAAGCCTGCATCAACGATCGGGATGGCGGCCTCAGGCACTGTCATCTTGCCCGATAGTACGGCCGCGAGGTCGCGTTCCGGCCGTATGCCAAGCTGAACATCAATATTCGCCAAGCCCAGATCAGCATCAGCCAGCAGCACGCGCCGCCCCTGGCGTGCCAATGCTTGGGCAAGACTGATGGAAAACCAAGTCTTTCCGACCCCGCCCTTGCCGGAGGCAACCACGATCATGCGCCCATTCTGGGACGCGCGACTATCTTGCGTCATCAAAGGGATTCCTTCCCAGGCCCAGAGGCTCTATCTTCTACAGCGGAAAGAAGGCGCGATGCCAGCCCTTCTGGCGTCAGGGTTTCAAGCCCATCTGCGACTTCCGATCCGATGCCCGCTTCTGTCAATGCCAGTGGGCCTGCCTTGGCCGCCATCAATACCCCTCCCAACCGCCGCGCAGCATCTAGCCTGGTTGGCAACAAATGCTGCGCACCCAAAGCCGCAAAGGCGCGCGCCACGTCGGCTGCCTCAGCCGGATCGAGCCCCGCCTGCAACACCAGAATTATGTCTGATACGGAATGATTTGCCAAATGTCGCAATTGCTGCGCCTGTTCCTTTTTAAAGGGATCGCACCCTGCTGTATCAATCAGGACAGGTTGGCCTGGGCTGCGATGCGCAAGCGCCTTGGCGAGCATGGCCGGTGTTGGTGCCACGGCCAGCGTAACGCCCAAAACGCGGGTGAAGGCCGCCAGTTGCTCCACCGCGCCAGCGCGCTGGCCGTCTGTTGTGATAACAAGTGGCGCCATCCCGCCCAGCACAAGGCGCGCAGTGAGTTTGGCTGTCGTAAGGGTTTTCCCGGCCCCTGGCGGACCGGCCAGCAGCAGCGGACGTTCCAGGCCCTTGGGAAGCGCGGCGAAGATCAGGTTTTCAGCCAAGCTTTGCGGCAAGGGGCCCCTGCACAGGGCATGGGAAAGGCTTGGCGGAATATTGTGAAAATCAAGCGGTCCCGGCTGGGAAAAGGTTGCCGCATTATTGAGCGGCTGGATCAGCAGCGGTTCATCCGGTTCAAGCGCTGCGGTAACCTCTACGCCATGGCGCGTGCGGCGTTGTTCCAGGATGATCGCATCGTCGCCAAGCTCCGCCCGGATCTGCGCCATGGCTTCCGCCATGGTGCTGGAATTGAATAGCTTGAGCCGCATCGCCTAGCGGTCCGATCGCTGCTGTCGGTTCAGGCCAGCAGCGTGAATCGGCCCACCAACCATAGGGCTAGTGGTGCGCGGGCGCGATTTTGGATCGGGAATGAATAGCATGAATCGCACCACTAGCGGCCCCTTCGCGTGATGGCCAGCGATGGCGGAAAAATCAGCACCTACAGCGACCCCACGGTTCGGATGCGCGCGCGCGGGTGGATTTCGGTATGCGCCAGCACCGGGGTTGAAGGGCGGAAGCGTTCCACGATGGCCCGCACATGGGCACGAATGGCCCCCGAACAGACCAGCACGGGCTGCTCACCCATCGCATTCGCCTTGTCGAAGACATCGCGCAGCTTTTGCATGAAGTCTGACAATTTTGAAGGCGCCATGGCAAGCTGCCGATCATCTGCCGGGCCGATCAGCGCTTCGGTGAAGGCCACTTCCCAATCGGCTGAAAGCGTGATCATGGGCACATAGCCCTCAGGACCACGCGCGGCATCCGAAAGCTGGCGCGCCAGACGCTGGCGCACAATGGCCAGAATGCTGGGGACCGTGCGCGCCCCGGCCGCATTGGCTTCCTGAATGCCTTCCAGGATTGTCGGCAGATCGCGGATGGAAACGCGTTCCGCGAGCAGGCTTTGCAGAATGCGCTGAACGCCGCCAACCCCGATGGGCTGCGGCACAAGATCGGAGACGAGCTTTTTCTGGTCCGCCGGCATTTCATCCAGCAGCTTCTGAGTCTCGGCAAAGGAGAGCAGCTCCGCCATATACTCGCGGACAATTTCGGTGATGTGTGTGGCAACCACGCCCGCGCAATCCACCACGGTGCAGCCGCGCGCCAGTGCTTCTTCACGCCGCGCTTCGTCAATCCATAGTGCGGGCAGGCCAAAGGTGGGTTCGGTGCAGCGTTCGCCGGGCATATCCGGAATGCCGCCCGAAGGATCAATCGCCAACAGCAAGGGGTGGCGCAACTGCCCGCGTCCTGCCTCGATCTCCTTCACCTTGATGGTGTAGGTGTCCGATGGAAGGGCAAGATTATCCTGGATGCGCACGGATGGCAGGACGAAGCCCATTTCCTGCGCAATGGTGCGACGCAGCCCTTTGATCTGGTCCGTCAGTCGCGGCGCATCGCCGGCGGCAAGCGAGAGAAGCCCATAGCCCAATTCCAACCGCAGCAGATCCATTTTGAGGGATTCGGCAATGGGCAGATCAGCCTCAGGCGTTGGTGGAGGCGGTTTGCCCGCGGCAATAACGCGCTGCTGTTCCTTTTGCATGAGCCGCCAGGCCCCATAGCCAGTCGCGCCTGCCAAGGCGATGAAAGGCAGGAAGGGCATGCCCGGCATGAGCGCCATGACGCCCGAAGCGCCGGCGGCAATCGCAAGCGGTTTTGGGCTCGAAGCCAATTGCTCAATCAACGCCTGATCGGCAGTGCCTTCGGTACTGCCCTTGGTGACGACGATACCGGCAGCGACTGAAACCAGCAGCGCCGGGATTTGCGTGACCAGCCCATCGCCCACGGTCAGCATCGAAAAATTGATGACCGCATCGCCAAAACTCATACCATGGCGCAGGATGCCAATCGCGATCCCGCCAATAAGATTGATGGCAGTGATAATGAGACCAGCAATGGCATCGCCGCGCACGAATTTCGCGGCACCATCCATGGAACCATAAAAGCCGGTTTCCGCTTCCAATTCCTTGCGGCGCGCACGGGCCTGGTTTTCGTCAATCAGCCCCGCCGAGAGATCGGCATCAATCGCCATCTGCTTGCCCGGCATGGCATCCAGGCTGAAGCGCGCCGCCACTTCCGCGATGCGCCCGCTGCCCTTGGTGATGACAACGAAATTCACGATCAGCAGAATGAAAAACACGATCATGCCAACGGCGACATCGCCCCCCATCAGGAAGCCACCAAAGGCGGCAATGACATGGCCGGCGGATTCCGGGCCTTCATGCCCATGGGTCAGGATGACGCGCGTGGTCGCGACATTGAGCGAAAGTCGTAACAACGTGGTCAACAGCAAAAGCGTCGGGAAGGAGGTGAAGTCGAGAGGTCGGGTCAAGAATAGCGACGTCATCAACACAAGCACGGAAAGCGTGATGGAAATCGCGAGCCCAAGGTCAAGCAGCAGTACCGGCAGCGGAACAATAAGCACCACCAGCAGCAGCGCGACGCCGAGTGCCAGCGCGACGTCATTGCCGGGTTGGGCGCGCTTAAGCCAGGAAGGGAGCAGTGTTTCTGACACGCGCTTCAGTCAACCGTGGCAGAGGCTGGCATCTGCCCAGGAATGGGCGGTACCGGGACACCCGCCGCGCGGTATTCATGCAGCTTGTTGCGCAAGGTCCGAATGGAAATGCCAAGCATTTCCGCCGCCCGCGTGCGATTACCCAGGCAATGGGAAAGTGTTTCCAGGATCAATTCCCGCTCCACCTCCTCCATCCGGCGCCCAACCAGGGTCGCAGCGCCGCGCGGTTGGGCGGCTTGCGGTGCGGCGGGCAGTGCTTGCGTAATGGGTGGTGGCGAAGCTTCCGGCATGGCGGCGGTAATCGGGGCCGCCATGGCGGCTACCGCCGCAGGCGCCATCAATTCAATGGCGTCAGTGCCAATCATGCTGCCCTCGGCCAAAAGTACCGCGCGATGCAGGGCATTTTCCAGTTCGCGCACATTGCCGGGCCAGGCATGGCGCAGCAGCATGCCCTCGGCCTCGGGCGAGAGCATGCGGACCGGCAAGCCATTGGCCTGGGCATAGCGTTCCGCGAAATAACGCGCGAGGGGCAGGATATCGGCGGGCCTTTCACGCAGCGCCGGGATGCGCAGCCGTACCACGGCCAGGCGGAAGTAAAGGTCTTCCCGGAAGCGGCCCTTGGCGACTTCGGCCTGCAAATCGCGATGCGTTGCGGCCAGGATGCGCACATCAACGCGAATGGGTGCGGTGCCGCCCAGGCGATCTATTTCGCGTTCCTGGATGGCGCGCAGGATCTTGGCCTGCAAACGCGGGTCCATTTCGCCAATTTCATCCAGCAGCAGCGTGCCGCCATTGGCCTGTTCGAACTTGCCCTTGCGCGCGGCGACAGCGCCGGAAAAGGCGCCCTTTTCATGGCCGAACAACTCGCTTTCCAGCAGCGCTTCCGGCAGCGCGGCGCAATTCAGCGCCACAAAGGGGCCATTGGCCCGGCGGGAGGCCGCGTGCATATGCCGCGCCAGCACTTCCTTGCCCGTGCCGCTTTCCCCGGTGATCAGCACGGATGCATCGGCGCGCGCGATCTGCGTCGCGCGGTCCAGCAGCGCCACCATGGCGGGGTCCTTGACTACGGGCTTGTCGGCCTCGCCTGCCACGGTTTGCAGCATGGCGGCGATCAATTCCGCATCCGGCGGCAGCGGCAGGAATTCCTTGGCGCCGGCGCGAATGGCGCGCACGGCGGCATCGGCATCATTGGGCCGGCCACAGGCGATGACGGGGCAGGCGATACGTTCTTCCGCGAGGCAGGAAATCAGCCAGCCGACATCATGGGTGACGTCACAAAGCACCAGATCAGCGCCATCGGCGCGTAGCTTGGCAAGCCCCGCCGCCGCCCCTTCGGCAACAGTCAGCCGCGCGCCGCGGGCCACGGCAATGCGCGCCGCTTGGCCAAGCTCCGCTTCCAGTGACCCGATAATCAGAACCCGCGCCATATCACCCGCCGCGATCGGACTTCACGATTTCCGTCATGGTGATGCCCAGGCGATTATCATCCACCATCACGACTTCGCCGCGCGCGACCAGACGGTTATTGACGTAGATATCCACCGCCTCACCCAGGCGGCGATCCAGTTCCACCACCGCACCACGGCCAAGTTTCAGCAATTGGCTGACCTGCATGGTGGCGCGGCCCAGCACAGCGCTGATCTGCACCGGGATGTCATAAACGGCGTCAAGGTCACGCATGGTTCCGGTTTGGCCCTGCTGGCGCTCATCCTGCGCCGGGGGGGGGGCCATCGCTTCGAAGCTATCTGATCCGCTCATGTCATTTGTATCCTAAAGCTG
Organism: Roseomonas sp.; assembly: GCA_020249145.1. Lineage (GTDB taxonomy): Bacteria > Pseudomonadota > Alphaproteobacteria > Acetobacterales > Acetobacteraceae > Neoroseomonas. Next base: position 35,181 of record JADCGF010000013.1, read on the forward strand.
GTGGCCTTCCGAAGGCTGGCCGGTTTCAGAAGAAGGGCCAGCGCCAGATCACCCTTTTTGATTGTCAGGTTGCAGGTCAAGGCCAGCGGCGCTGAGCGCCTCGGCAATCGCGGCACGGCGCTTGGCAAGATCGAATTCGGCGCTGCCGCCCTGCCAAAAGGCGCGCGCATCACCTGGGGGGAGCGCTGCATCCGGCACCAGCGTGACGGCAAGATCACCGATCAGCGCGCGCACATCCTCAACCAGGCTAGGCGCGATATGCACATGCGCTTCTGGCAGAAAGGCCAAGGCCGGGCGCAGCCTTTCGGCGAAATCGGCAATCAGCGCCGCACTTTGCTGTGCGGCAAGGCCCGGCAAGGCCGCATCCAGCATGGCGAGCGCCACACGCGCAATACCTCGGCTGGCCTCGGCGGCGATCTCGGCCGAGGCCGCCTGGCTGGCGGCCAATTGCCTGGCGACAAGCCCAAGGCTTTCCGCTGCACGATTGGCCACTTCCTGGGTCATGGAAGCACGGCCGGCGGCAAAGCCATCTTCCCGCGCCGACGCTGCGACAGCGCGGAGCGTTTCTTCCATGGGATCAGGCTCAGGCGGTGGCGGCGGCATGCGCGCCGCTTCCGCCCGCGCCGCATCCAAGGCTTCAATCAGTGATGTGGGAGCAAAATCCCGGATGAGTGCGGCGCGCGAGACTGGGACAAAGCTGTCTGACATCAATACACCATCTCATCCTCACGCCCTTCCTGGAGCGTGATCTGGCCTTGCGCGGCAAGGTCCTTTGCCATCACCACGACAGCGGCCTGCGCCTCATCCACCTCACGCAGCCTGACAGGGCCAAGATTGGCCAGATCTTCCTTGAACATCTTGCCGGCGCGTTCGCTCATGTTCTTGAAGAACAGGTCGCGCAGATTTTCGGAGGCGCCCTTCAGTGCCAGCAATAGCTGTTCCTTTGGCACATTGCGGATCAGCACCTGCACGCCCATGCCATCCAGCCGCACAAGATCATCGAAGGTGAACATGAGCGAACGGATACGTTCGGCCGCGTCACGGTTGCGTTCTTCGAGTGCGGCCAGGATGCGGCTTTCGGATTGGCGGTCCAGATTGTTGAAGATTTCCGCCATCATTTCATGTGCATCGCGGCGCTGGGCACGCGCAAGGTTGGACATGAATTCCGCCTTCAAGGTCTTTTCGACCCCTTCAAGCGCTTCCTTCTGCACGCTTTCCATGCGCAGCATGCGCATCACCACTTCCATGGCAAAGCTTTCTGGCAGCATGGACAGCACGCGCGCCGCATGTTCGGATTTCACCTTGGTCAGCACCACGGCCACGGTTTGCGGGTATTCGTTCTTCAGGTAATTCGCCAGCACCGCCTCATTCACATTGCCGAGCTTGTCCCACATGGTCCGCCCGGCAGGGCCGCGAATTTCTTCCATGATCTGCGAAACGCGTTCCCTTGGCAGGGTGCGCAGCAGCATGCGTTCCGTGGTTTCCCAGGTGCCAACAAGATTGCCCGTTTGACCGATGGTTTCGGTGAATTCGCGGGCCAAATCCTCAACCGCGGCTGCCGAAACCGTACCAAGGCTTGCCATGGCCTGGGATATGTCGCGGATTTCATCCTCATGCATCATGGCGAAAAGCTTGGAGGCATGCTCCTCACCCACGGCCAGCATGAAGGTCGCGGCCTTTTGCGGGCCGGTCATCTTGCCGCTCATGCCGGTTCCTCCGGTGGGGCGATCCAACGTCGGATGACATTGAGCGATTGATCGGGATTGCTGTCTATCAGCTGCTGGAGTTGGTTGATGGAAGAAGCCCGCATCTGCCCCTGCACCATGGCAAGCGTGACCATGCCTTCCTGATCTGCCCCCATCACAGCGGGAAGACCACCGCCGCCCGCGCCAGCCAAAGCCGCCGCACCACCCGCAGCGCCGGCCAGCGCGTTATTCTGCGCTGGCTTGGCCAAGGTCACGAGACGCTTCACCGCCGGACGGCCCAAAAGCAGAATGGCGATCAGCGCAACCAGCGCGAAAAGCGCACTTTCTATGATCCGCGCGACCGTTGACGAAGTGAAGGCGATATCAAAGAAACCGCGCTCACCGCTATCCACGGGCAAGGGCGGTTCTGCAAAGCGCATGGCCACTACCTCCACCCTGTCGCCACGGCGTTCATCAAAGCCGACGGAACTCCGCACCAGGGTTGCGATACGCGCCAATTCCTCGGCTGAGCGTTCGCGAAACTGCGGGGGGCCACTGGCCTGGGCTTCCCAAACGCCATCCACCAGAACGCCGATGCTGATGCGCCGGATCATCGGTTGATCCCGCGTGGTGCTGCGCGTGGTGCGCCCGATTTCAAAATTCGTCGTCTCTTCCTGGCGGCTTTCCTGCGTACTGCCTGGCGTGTTTTCATTGCCTGGCAGGTTGTTCTGCACCGTGGTGGGCGCGGGTTCGGTACCGCGGGAGCTTTCCTGCACGCTTTGCTGGCTGCGCGCCACCTGGTTGTCAGGATCAAAGCGTTCTTCGGTGACCTGCACCCGATCAAAATCCATATCCACCGTGGCTTCGGCCCGCACGCGGCCAGGACCAAGGCTGCGTTCCAGTATTTCCTCGACCGAGCGTGCCAGACGCAATTCATGACCGCGGCGCATTTCTTCCTGGGACGCCGCCGCCGCCGGGCCGGAAAGCGCCTGACCGCCGCGCGCCAGCAATGCGCCACGTGAATCGACAATGGAAACATTCTGCGGTCGCAAGCCAGGTACCGCCGTGGAAACAAGATGCAGCACCGACTGAATCGCTTCCCGGTCCAGCCGCTGCGCACCCTGCATGGTCAACATGACAGAGGCTTGCGCATCGCCCCTTTCACGCGAAAAGGCCTCACGTCGCGGCAGAACCAGATGCACACGCGCGGCGCGAACCCCGGAGAGTGTTGCAATGCTGCGCGCCAATTCGCCTTCCATGGCGCGCACACGATTCATATCCTGCTGAAAAGGCGTTGTAGTCAGGCTTTCAGAGCGATCAAAGATTTCATAGCCGACATTGCCACCGGCTGGCAGGCCTTCTCGCGCCAGCGAAAGACGCACACGTCCGACCTGATCATCCGGGACCATGATACGTGTGCCATTGCCTTCAATGCGATACGGAACCTTGGCACGATCAAGTGCCGCGATTACCTGGCCGGCATCGCGCTGTTCCAAATCAGCGTAGAGCAAGCCCATCACAGGCTGGCTGGCGCGGACAATAAGCCAAGTAATCAGCCCAGCCACCAACAGCCCAATGCCAGCAAGGGCGAATAGGCGCCACATTCCCAAGGCACGCAACTGAGCGACGAAATTCCCCATCACCCCCAACCTTCTTCACCAAGCGTCCCCCGGGACGAAACCCCGCTTGGACGAAAGACCTATAACACAATAGGCAAAAGTTTCCTCAAGGGAAATCTGTTTGATGGAAAAATTCTTTAAAGAGGCGTCGTCCGTCTCTTTTTTAATACACCAATGCCGCTTGAGTAGCTCTGAGACTCTGGAGCATGTCTGAGCCAGGCGATAGCTTTTCGCCTGAGAGCGCCCCAAAACCAGGGAGGAGACAGGCCAAAAATGGCCGGGTGAGACGCTTAAAGTGAGCGATGCTGTGCCTCAGCTCCCCGAACTGACGCTGCGCAGCTTGTCGAAGTTAACCTGCAATTGACCAAGCAGCAGCTTCACATCGCCGCCCACCCTCTCGGCCCCGGTCACCTTACCGATGGTGGTGAAAGGCAGCGCCTCGGTCTTCCCGCCGCCCCCAGTCCCTGTCACGCTGACCTTATAGGCGCCATCCGGCTGGGAAACATTTTCCGAATCCTTGCCATTCCAAGACCAGGTTTTGGGCGCGTTACCAAGCTGCACCGTTTCCTGACGAATAATCCGATTACCGCTACCGCGGATGGTGACCAGCGCAGTTTGGGAAGCGCCCGCAGCCGGTAATTTCAGCGTGCCAACACCGCCCTGCAGGCTGATCTGCTCGGCCTCCACCTCCACATTGCGGCCAATCAGCGGCGCGCTGGCGGTAAGCTGGGAAGCCTGTTCCAAAGCCAACATGCGCTGAAGGTTCTGGTTCATGGAGATTTGCTGTTCGACGGACGCGAATTGCACCAACTGACTAGTCATCTGGTTGGTATCCAGCGGGTCGGTCGGGCTTTGATTCTTGATCTGTGTCGTCAGCAGGGTCAGGAAGGTATTGAAATCGCCGGCAAATTTCGAGCTTTGCGCTGTGCTGGTGGCGGCATTGGCAGAAAGGGTGGCAATGGAGGCGGACATGGTTTGGGTTCCGTTCAGACAGCGATGTCAATAAGGGAGGTGGCGTTGCGAAGCGGTGCTGGCAGGCTTGGCATGGCGCCTTCACCTTCCACACCACCGATAGTGAAGGAGGCACGGCGCTGGCCCTTTTCCTGGGCCCCATATTGCTGCTGGCGCCCCTGATCCGAAGCGAGCGAAAAAGACATCGACCGCGCCATATCCCCAAGCCCGGCCTGGTTCAGCGCCCGGTCCAATTCGCGCTGGTCGCGCTGTAACAGGGCGAGGGTTTCGGGCCGTTCGGCCACAATGCGGATCTGGCCGGCTTCCTTGCCTTGGCCGATACTCACTTCAACCCGGCCAAGTTCAACCGGGTCAAGCGCAATGGTCACCGCCTCATCACCGCGGCCAAGCGCGAGCGAGACCACCACCGGGGCAAGCTGCCGGGCCGGCATTGGTGCGGGCAATTCTCGCGTGGGGGGGCTGGACAAGGGCGCCTCGGCGCGCAGCGCCATGCCATCGGCTGGCGCTATGCCTTGCGGCAGCATCGAAAGGCCTTCTGCCCGGCCTTCGGCTGATGGCTTGGTGTTTGTGGCCTTGGGCGCTTCAAGGCTCGCGAGACGCCAGCTTGCGTCAGCCGTCTCAGTCGCCATGGCAAGCTTCATCTCAGTTGCCGCTTCAGTATTATTGAAGGCTTTCGCGAGGAGTGAGAGCGCCTCGGGCGGCTTGCCAGCCTCAAGCGCTTCCTGGGCTGGCGTCATGGGCGCGGGCGCTGGGTTGCTGACCACGCCTTGGTGCTTGGATGGTGCCTGCGCCGCCAAGGCCTGCGCCCCAACAGATTGTGTCAGACCAGCTGCCATCAAGGGTTGGAGAGCCTGTCCAACAGCTTTCTGTTGTTCCAGGGTGCTTTCTTGCAGCATGGCGGACGCCTGAGCCTGCTGCGCGACCCGCGCTTCCGCCTGAGCCGCGTCGCCATCAGCATGCGCTGCGGCACCAGTCGAAGGGGCCTGCATGGCTGGCGTCGCGCCATCAGTAGCGGTTTCGGTTGCATGCGGCGCCAGCGCCGGAATCTCGATCGTTGGCGCCTTGGGTTGGGCTTGCGTCGCCAAAAGGCTTGCCTGGACATCGCCTGACGGTGGTTGGGCTGGTTCAAGCGCCGCCGCCTCAGCGCTGACGGCGCCTTCGGCACCAGAACTCGAAGCCTTTGCCGCATCATCTTCTGCCTGCGACGTCGGGTTTGTATAACTATTGTTAGTGGACTCAGCGGAGGAGGATTGCGCCCTGGCTTGGGTTACGTCCTGCGCCTCGTGATCCGGTTGCGAGCTTTCGGACGGCTTGGTGGCAGCGCCCGAGCGCCATCCAGCTTCTTCCCCCGTGGCGCTTTCAAGGGCCTCGCGAAACCGGCCCCGGCCCTCGAAACCTTCGTCAACTCCCGCAGCGGGGCGCGCCTTGGCGGCAACCGCGGATCCGGTTGTGAAATTGACCTGCGAAACGGAAGCTGCATCCAGCATGACGATTCCAAACCACCTGTTTCCAAAGCTTATCGTCGTCCCCGCAGGACAAACGCCCCATAAGGCCGAATACGCCGAAGAAATCGCAAGCAAGAGACCAAGCGACAAACCTGCCGACGGAGGACCCACACCTACCAGGGAATAGGGTCAGCAATCGGCAGGCCAGAGATTCCGAGGCAGCATCCGGCAGGATTTGCCGCGTGCTGCGCAATACTTGCCCTGTGGCGGCGGTATTCCGCCCATATCTACCCGCTGCAAGGCCCTTAGCGTTGGCATGGCGCTTGCCAGACCGAAATCGTTCTTTTGCCCTGGAGCTTCCGCTATGTCGCTTTACACCTCAATGAACACAGCCGTGAGCGGTATGAATGCGCAGTCCCGCGCGCTCGGGCACATCTCCGACAATATCGCCAATTCACAGACGGTTGGTTTCAAGCGGACCGATACGAATTTCGTTTCCTACATTACGGAAAGCAATTTGGATGTGCATCGCCCCGGCACGGTGCTGGCGCGACCAGACTTCACCAATCAGGTGCAGGGTACCCTTGAGCAGGTGGAGAATCCGCTGGCGCTGGCGATTTCCGGCCAGGGCTTCTTCCCAGTGGCGTTGCCGTCCAGCACCAATTCCGATGGTACTAGAAATTTTGACTTGCGCAGCTTTTACACGCGCGCCGGGGACTTTAACCGCGATCGTGCGGGCTACCTGGTCAATGGATCCGGCTATGTGGCGCAAGGCTGGCCGGTGACCAATGGTATCCCGGACACGTCGCAGATCGTCCCCATCCGGGTCCTGGAAGATGTATTCAGCCCCGTAGCTACGGGGAATCTCACCTTCTCGGGCAATTTACCTGCTGGCGGCACGGCGGCGCAAAACACTCCCATTCAGGTGATTGATTCGCTGGGTCGCGCACAGTCGTTGAACCTGACCTTTACTCCTTCCGCCGCGCCGAATGACAACACCTGGACTTTGTCTATCAACGCTCCGCAGGCGGTGCCGCCGGGTCTTGGCACGATCCCAATTCTCTTCAGCCCGGACGGCGCTTCGACTCATCCGAACGGCACTCTAGAGGAGTTTGGTGCTGCGACAGGTACCTTCGTCGGCAGCTCTGGCGGTGCCGGCGTTCCCGCAACGGTCACTTTCCAAGCTAATTTTGGCCAGGGGTTGCAGACCATGACCCTCAATCTCGGCAGCTTCGGCACAACCCAGGGATTGACCCAGTTTTCTTCCACTGGCTCAGGCGGTCTTAGTATCAACAGTTTTGAGCAGAATGGGGTTCCGCTTGGTGCATTCTCCTCTGTCACCACGCAGAGCAATGGCGATGTTCGGGTCAATTATGACAATGGCCAAGCCCGCGTCGTGGCACGGATTCCCGTGGCGGTGTTCAGGGATGCGGATAAGCTGGAACATGTGGACGGACAAGCTTTTGTGCGTACCGCCGAAAGCGGCGAGGCGCGCATTGTCCAAGCCGGTGAAGATGGCGCTGGGGCTTTTTCCGCGCGCGCTGTGGAGCGTTCCAACGTGGACATCGCCTCTGAATTTTCGAAGCTGATCCTGGCGCAACGCGCATATTCGGCGAATACGCGCATTGTTTCGACCGTGGATGAGCTTTTGCAGGAAACCCTGAACATGCGGCGCTAATGCCGCATGAACTAAGTGAGCTAGGCAAAAAGCGATGAGCATTGACGCTGCCCTGTCGATCGCACGTTCGGGATTGCTGCACACGCAGCGGGCCCTGTCAAACGCAGCCGATAATGTGGCAAATGCTGAGGCTGAAGGCTACACGCGCAAGCGAATCGTTGGGGAAGCCGTCTCCTCCGGTGGGCAGGGCATGGGCGTGCGCAGCCTTGGCCCGATGCGTGAGGTTGATACGGCTCTCGTCAATGAAATGAATAAGCGTAAATCCGAGCTGAGCGCAGCAGAGCTGCGCCAGACGGTTTTGTCGCTGATTGATGAAGCGCATGGCGATCCAGCCAAAAGTGAAGGTCTTGGTGATCTTGTCGGCAAGCTGCGTTCCAGCTTTGTGGAGTTGCGCGCAGATCCGGCGCAGGTGGTGAAGCAGCAGGCTGTTGTTCTGAAAGCCGGGCAGAATCTGGTGGATCGGTTCAATGATCTTGCACGCGTTGTCGGGGAAGCGCGCCAATCGGCGCATGACGGCGTTGCCACAGAATTGAAGCTTATCAATTCCACCCTACGCGAAATCGCTTCCTTGACTCGCAGTGTGGTTGAGCGAACCGGGGCGGGCATGCCCACCGCCGATATTGAGGATCAGCGCGATGTTGCGCTTGCGAGGCTGAGCGAAATCATTGCCTTCAAGGTTGTTCGGCAGGAGAATGGCGGATTAATTCTCTTGGGCACCGGCGGGGTAACCTTCCCTTTGAGTGAAACGGGCGATGCCTTTTCTGTGGCGCCCGCAGTTATCGCTCCGCAAGTCTATTATGGTGGTTCCGGCACTATTCCGCCGATCATGATGGCGGGCACGGATGTCACGCCTGGTATGCTGGGGGGGCGTCTTGGGGAATACCTACGACTGCGTGATCAGACGCTACCCCGCTATCAGGCGGAACTTGATATTGCGGCGGCAGAACTTGCGGATCGCTTTGAAGAGGTGGGGCTTAGGCTGTTTACTGACCCCAACGCACCCGCGCCCTTCAGCGGCCCTGATCCGAATCTGCCCTATGTCGGCGGACCGCAAATCGGCTTCGCCAACCGGATTAAGTTAAGCAGTGTCGTGAGCGCAGATGTCAAGCTGTTGCGTGATGGTACGCATGCGACACCCGGTTTCACGCCCAATCCCGCGGGGGGGCCTGCAGGTTTCACCACTTTGATTGACCGGGTTCTAAACCATAGTTTTGGGGCTACGGACCCCCTGAATGTGGCTTGGGGTCCCTTCAGCACAACCGGGCTTGGTCCTGATGGCTCGCTTTCCAGCCCATTTGGCACACCGCAGACAATCGAGGATTACGGGATCATCGTCACGGCCGCCCATACCGGCGATAGCGCCGCAGCTGGCAGGGCGGTGGTCATTGCAACGCAATTGAGCGATGGACTTGAAGCCCGTTTCACGCGCCAGTCGCGCGTTAATGTGGATAGTGAGATGGCGTCCCTTGTCCAACTCCAGAACGCTTATGCCGCCAATGCCCGTGTGATGAGCACGGCTCAAACGATGTGGGACACTCTTTTCGGATCGGTACGATAAGCCATGAACGGTATCAGCCTGACTGGACGTATTGACCAGAACGCAAGCATACTGCGGGAACGCTTGACACTGCTTGGCGAACAGGTTTCGACAGGCCGCAAGGGTTCCTCCTACGCGGTACTCGATACTGACGCGCCGAAAAGCATGGATTTACGTGGGGAGATTACGCGGCGCGGAGCCTACCAAAGCGCAATCTCCCAGACACTTTCGAAGATTCAAGTCACGCAGGATGTCTTGGATCGAATTGCGGCTATTGCGGACAAATTTGCGGCAGACACCGCCAGTCTGATGGGGGCGACAAAACCCGAGGCGATACAGATTCAGGCGGGGCAGGCCAGGGCCGCGCTTAAAGAAGTGGCGAATCTGCTGAACGAGAAGTTTAATGGTGACTTTCTGTTTGGTGGATCCAATGCTCATCAACCACCCATTCCTGATCCGGACAACATCCTGACCAGTGGCATGGCCACCGGGATTGCTACTGAGGTCGCTTCGCTCACCCCCACCAACGCGGCCACCGTGCTTGCCAATACAAAGGCCTTGGCGCAGTCGGATGTTTTAGGGGTTACACCGTTTTCGGTTTTCATATCTACTGGCCCCGGAGCGACTGAGGGCCGGCGCAATGTGCTGAGTGGTGACGGTCAGCGGATCGACTACGGCCTCTTCGCCAATAGGAATGGGTCAGTTATCAGCAGCGGTGAAACGACTGGCTCATGGGCCAGAGATCTTATGCGTGGGCTAGCCAGCATCGCGGCTCTAACGCCGGGGCAGAGCCAGCTTGGTCAAGGTTACACGGATTTAGTCACCACCGTGCAGCAAGGGCTGAAATCCGCTGTCAGTGCGCTCGCCCTTGAACGTGGGTCACTCGGCGTCGTGGAAGAATCGATCCAAAGCAAGTCCGATCTGCACGAGCGCGTTACGCTTACTCTCACACTTCAGGTGAGCGACGTTGAGGAGGTGGATATGGCAAAGACCATCACCAGCTTCCAGGCGACGCAAACACAGCTTGAAGCTTCCTATCGCGCCATAGCTATCGCCCAACAATTGAGCCTGACGCGCTTCCTCTAATAAGGGCGGGCGTCGGCCTTCTTCTGGCTAAGTTTTTCCGCGTGCCCTATCCTGCCCGCTTTACAGCAATCCCTTGCCATCTCACCGCGCGTGGGCCGCGCTATCCTGCGTTCATTCTTCCTCAATTCTGCGGCGAAGAGGGGTGCGAGCCAGGGCAACCTGCGGCTGATGAAGATAAGCGAATTCCTAGCATTTTCTTGATGCCATGCTTTCGGTGATAAAATTTTCCTGATAAACACGAAAAACTTCGCATTCATGAAGACGTTAAACTGCTAATTCAGAAAAAAGATCGGCGTTTACCGAATTTTTCAGTGATGATTCAACCCTTTCCGACATCATGAGGTCATTCGCAAGAAGCGGATGCAACCGGACCTTATCGCCACCTTGATTGGGGCAAAGGTCGTGATGTGGAGGGGAATACCCCAATGTCTTTGAATTCAGTCAATACCAATATCGGCTCCCAAGTGGCGCTCCAGTCGTTGAACCGTACCAGCGATCAACTCGGCGTGGTTCAGAAGCGTATCTCCACCGGCTTTCGTGTCGCCGATGCGAAAGATGATGGTGGCGCCTACGCTGTAGCGCAAACCGTTCGGGCTGATGTTGCTGGCCTGACGGCGGCGAATGAGCAGTTGGGGGGCGTGAAGGGCGTCCTTGAAACGACCTTTGCGGCACTCGGCAAGGTGTCGGAAAGTATGTTGAAGGTGCGTGAGACCCTGACACGCTTGGCTGACGGCACCATCAATGATGATCAGCGTGCCCAGTATGAAGCGCAGTATACCGCACTGAAGACTCAGATCGAGAATTTCGTATCAGATGCGACGTATAATGGCCGTACGCTTCTCAGCACCGATACTGGTGCGGGCGGTGGTGATATCAGCTCTGTACGTAACGAAGCTGGTGGTACCTTCACCATCTCGGCCGTTGATGGGGCAACTGACCTGGTTGTGGATGCGGCACCGGCCGACGCCGCTGCTGCGCAGGCCGCTCTTGAAGCTGGTGGCAACTTCAAAACCGTCGAAGCGAAAATCGCCGATGCGCTCAATCAGTTTGGCGCTGACAGCAACTATATAGATGGTCAGATCCGCTACAACAAGGACAAGATTGACGCCATGGAAGGCGGCCTTGGCGCCCTGGTTGATGCCGACCTGGCAAAGGAAAGCGCCAAATTGCAGTCGCTGCAGATCAGGCAGCAGCTTGGCACTCAGGCGCTGTCGATTTCCAATCAGGCGCCACAGACCCTGCTCAGCCTATTCCGTTAATATAGTTGGCGGCCTCGCCCCTGGCGGGGCCGCTTTTTTCTCCGGGAGACAAAAATGTCCACCCTTGTTCTTGAACTCCGCCAGGGCGACATGATGATCGTCAATGGCGCGCCCATACGCTTTCGAAATCGCGCCCGCATAGAACTCACCGCACGCGCGCGCTTTCTCTTCGGCAAGCAGTTGATGACGCCTGAGATGGCGAATTCCCCGGCCCGGCGCATCTACTTCGCCCTGCAAACCGCCTATATCGGTGACCATGATGAGCGGAAGATCGGCCTTGATCTGGCGCGCGACCTCATAAGGGATTTCGGAGAAGCCACCACCTCCGGCATGGTGCGCGAAATGCTTGAACGCGCGCTGAAGGCGGCCGAAGCTGATCAATGCTACCAGGCGCTGAAGCTCGCACGGCGCGTGATGCGCCATGAGGAAGTGGTGCTCGGCCTGAGCCCCGTAGCCTCCGTCTCGGTGCCGGAGGATGCGCCATGAACATGATGCATGCCCGCCGCGCCTATCAAATGACGCGCCAGGCGATGGACCCGCGTGAGCAGGAAGCGGATGTGATCCGCCGCGTGACCGGTGGCCTGCGTGCTGCGCTGGAACAGGAAGGCATCGGGCGGGCGCGCGCCATTGCCGATAACCGCAGGCTTTGGATCGCGCTTGATGCATCGCTTCGGCACCCCGCCAATCAATTGCCGCAGGAAACCAAGCTGACCCTGCTGCAGATTGGGCGCGCGGTGATGCGGGAGATGGAAGGTTCCAAACCCGATCTCGGTTTTCTGATTGAGATCAATGAGCAATTGGCCTCGGGGCTGCGATAGGGTGCACTTGGCGGCGCGTTTCGTGCTGCGGCCCTGACGTGGTAACGGGCCTGTCATGAAGCCGAACGCCATGATTTTGGGGATAGAAACGAGCTGCGACGAAACGGCGGCGGCTGTGCTGCGCGCGGATGGCGCCATTCTGGCCGAGGCTGTGTTCAGCCAATTGAAGGAACATGCGGCCTTCGGTGGCGTGGTGCCTGAAATCGCCGCCCGGGCGCATGTGCAGCATCTGCCGGGGCTTGTAGCGGGCGTCATGGCCAAGGCCGGCATTGGCTATGCGGCGCTGGATGCGGTGGCAGCAACAGCAGGGCCTGGGCTGATCGGCGGGCTGATTGTGGGCGCTTCCTTCGCCAAGGGGGTGGCGCTGGCGCATGGCTTGCCCTTCATCGCGATCAACCATTTGGAAGCCCATGCGCTGACAGTGCGGCTGCCCGGCCTTGTGCCCAGCGGGGCGCCGGCATTCCCCTATTTGCTGCTGTTGCTGTCGGGCGGGCATTGCCAATGCGTTTTGGTGGAAGGGCTTGGCCGTTACCGCCGCCTGGGCAGCACACTTGATGATGCGGTGGGGGAGGCTTTTGACAAGGCAGCCAAGTTGCTTGGTCTGCCTTGGCCAGGTGGGCCGCATCTGGAACGGTTGGCTGGCAGTGGCGATCCCGCTGCGGTGCACCTGCCGCAGCCGCTTTTGGGCCGCGCGGGGTGCGATTTTTCCTTCTCCGGCCTCAAGACTGCTGTGGCGCGAGCGGTTGCCCAGGGGCAAGCGCGGCGAGAGGATATTGCAGCAAGCTTCCAAGCTGCCGTGGCGGCGGTGCTGGCGGATCGTGCCGCCCATGCGCTTGCCATGGCGCCAGGGGTAACCGCGCTGGTGGTGGCTGGCGGGGTCGCCGCCAATGGCGCGGTGCGTTTGGCCCTTGAAGGGGTTGCCACCGCCCGGGGCCTACCCATGCTGGCGCCGCCACTCAGGCTATGCACCGATAATGCCGTAATGGTGGCCTGGGCGGGGCTTGAACGGTTGCGGTCTGGCGTCAGCGATTCGCTTGCCTTCAATCCGCGCCCACGCTGGCCGCTGACCGAACTTGTGCCGCTGGCCGAAGCTGGCGCTTAACGCTTCAATACCGTCCGCCCGGCATAACGCGCCGCCGGGCCAAGGCCTTGTTCAATCCGGATCAGCTGATTGTATTTCGCGAGGCGATCAGACCGAGACAGCGATCCGGTCTTGATCTGCCCGCAATTGGTGGCCACCGCCAAATCCGCGATGGTCGCATCCTCGCTCTCGCCGGAACGGTGGCTCATTACCGCGCGATAGCCGGCGCGATGGGCCATCTCAACCGCTTCCAGCGTTTCGGTGAGCGTGCCGATCTGGTTCACCTTCACCAGAATGGCATTCGCCGTTGCCGCTTCGATGCCCTGGCGCAGGCGTTCGGGGTTGGTCACGAAAAGATCGTCGCCGACAAGCTGCACCTTGGCGCCGATGCGGTCCGTCAGCAGCTTCCAGCCAGCCCAATCATCTTCCGAGCAGCCATCTTCGATCGAGACAATCGGCCATTTCGCAGTCAGCGCGGCCAAATATTCCACCATGCCGGCGGGGTCGAGCTTCTTCCCCTCACCTTCCAGGGCATAGACGCCGTCATGGAAGAATTCAGTGGCGGCGCAATCAAGCGCGAAGACCACGTCTTCACCAGGGCGATGCCCCGCCGCTTCGCAGGCCTTGGTGATGAAGGCCAAAGCCTCATCCGCGCTTTTAAGATTGGGGGCGAAGCCGCCCTCATCGCCGACATTGGTGGAATGGCCGGCATCATGCAGCGCCTTTTTCAGCGCCATGAAGACTTCGGAGCCAATGCGCACCGCCTCCGCGATGGTGCCGGCGGCGACCGGCATGATCATGAATTCCTGAATATCAATCGGGTTATCGGCATGCTTGCCGCCATTGACGATATTCATCATGGGCACCGGCAGGGTGCGGGCAAAAACGCCGCCGACATGGCGATAAAGCGGGATGTTCAAATCCGCCGCCGCTGCCTTGGCAACCGCGAGTGAGACCGCCAGCATCGCATTGGCACCAAGCCGCGCCTTATTGGGCGTGCCATCCAATTCGATCATCGTCTCATCAATCTTGATCTGATCGAGCGGATCGAGGCCCGAAATCGCATCGAAGATTTCGCCTTCAACGCTTGCCACCGCCTTCAGCACGCCCTTGCCGCCATAGCGGGCCTTATCGCCATCGCGGAGTTCCACGGCTTCATGCGCCCCGGTGGAAGCGCCAGAGGGAACAATGGCATGGCCGCGGGCGCCGGTATCCAGCACCACCTCGGCCTCCACGGTTGGGTTGCCGCGGGAATCGAGCACTTCGCGGGCGATGATATCGGCAATGGCGGCCATGGGGTATGATTCCGATTGCAGGGGGTTGTGGCGGTTGGCTACACCGGCCTGCACAGGGCGCCAAGACCCCGTTCCCTAAGGGACGCCCAGGCGCTATGCCTTGCCTGGAATTGAGAAAGGACCACCCCCCATGCTGGATCGCCCGCACCCCACCCCGGCCGCCCCTTCGGCAGACCCCTTTGCGCTGGCCAAGGCGCTGTCGGGCCTGCATTTCATCGGCGGCGCTTATGTGCCCGCACGCAGCGGCAAGAGCTTCGCGGTGGTGAACCCGGCCACCGGCATTGAAGTGGCCCGTGCGGCGGAAGGCGATGCGGCGGATGTGGATGCGGCGGTCACCAATGCTGCCAAGGCGCAGAAGGAATGGGCCAAGATGCCGGCGAGGAAGCGCGGCGCCTTGGTGCATCAATGCGCGGCCCTTTTGAAGGAACATGTGGATGAATTGGGCCGGCTGATTGCGCTTGAAACCGGCAAGGCTTTGCGCACAGAAAGCCGCGTGGAAGCCAATGTTGTGGCCGATGTTTTCGAGTTCTTCGGCGGGCTTGGCGGCGAATTGAAGGGCGAAAGCGTGCCCTTCGCCCCCAATGTGCTGTCGGTCACGGTGCGTGAGCCGCTTGGCGTGGTGGGCGCCATTATCCCCTGGAATGTGCCGATGCTGCTGATGGCGCTGAAAGTGGCGCCGGCGCTGGTGGCGGGCAATGCGGTTGTGGTGAAAAGCGCGGAAGAAGCGCCGCTGGCGGTGCTGCGTATTTGCGAAATCATGAACCGCGTGCTGCCGCCTGGTGTGTTCAATATGGTGAGCGGCTTTGGACCGGAATGCGGTGCGCCGCTGGTGGCGCATCCGTTGGTGAAGAAAGTGACCTTCACCGGGTCGGTTGAGACCGGCAAGATTGTCTATCGTGCCGCGGCTGAAAAGCTGATCCCCGTTACGCTGGAATTGGGCGGCAAAAGCCCGATGATCGTCTTTGCCGATTGCGATTTTGATAAGACGGTCTCCGGCGCCTTAACTTCCATGCGCTTCACGCGCCAGGGGCAAAGCTGCACCGCGGCATCGCGCATTTATGTGGAGAGGCCGATTTTTGACCGCTTCGTCACCGCCATGAAGGATGCGGTGAATGGCATGGTGATGGGCGATCCCTTGGATGAGAAAACCGATATCGGCACCATCATCAGCCAGGGCCAATTCGATAAGGTGAAGGGCTTCATTGCCGAAGGCACGGCCACCGCCGGCGCCACCGCACATGTCTGCAGCCGCATGCCGGAAGACGCCGCCCTGAAGAAGGGCTTGTTCCTGCAGCCGGTGATCTTCACGGGCCTGACACGCGAAAGCCGCCTGGTGCAGGAAGAGATCTTCGGCCCGGTGACCGTCATTCAGCCCTTTGATGACCCGGAAGCGGTGCTGGCCGAGGCGAATGATTCCGTCTATGGCCTGGCGGCGAGCCTTTGGACCAATAATCTGAAGGTTGGGCTTGATCTGGCGCATCGGCTGGAAGCGGGCCTGGTGCAGATCAATCAGAATCTGGTGGTGCAGGCCAATCTTTCCTATGGTGGCGTGAAGCAATCCGGTCTTGGCAAGGAAGCGTCGCTGGAAGCCATGCTGGAACATTTCACCCATAAGAAGACCATTATGGTGAATATGGGCTGAGCATTTTCAAGCCAAGTGGTATCACTTGGCGGCTCGGAAAATGCGATCAGACTAAGCATTTTCAAGCCAAGTGGTATCACTGGGCGACTCGGAAAATGCTATCAAACAAAAGCCAAGGGGGGCGTATCATGGGGCGGTGGTTGGCGGCTTTGGTTCTTGCATTGGGATTGGCTGGCTGCGCGCAGCGGGCGCCCCAACCCGCGCCCGAGGCCGTGCCCGAGCCGCCCGGCCCCGGCCTGGTGGGCTGGCGGTCCATTGGCTTCGGCAATGAAATGTTTGAAAGCGGCTACGTGCAGGAACGCGAATTGAATACCTCGGGCCCCGTACGGCGGGCCTGGATCATGCTGAATTTGCGCGAATCCATTCCCATCCCGGAAACGGGTGGGCGGGCGCTTTCCGTGCGCTTCATTGGGGAGTATCGTTGCGCTGAACGGCAATGGCGCCCGCTGGAAGGGGCTTGGTTCGCGCGGCGCAATGCCCAGCAGCCCGTGCATGCGGAACGCCCGCGGCGGAGTGGCTTCCGTGAGGCGGCGCCGGGGACGCTGGGTGGGGCGTTTTTGGATGCGGCGTGTGGGTTGTGAGAGGGGGAGTTTTCAGACGTTACACGGTGTAACTTCAGGCGTCGGCTATGGGCCGCTTGGCGAATGAATAATTTTAAAGCGAATAGCGGGGTCACATGACTGATCGACTGTCGGCGCGTAAACCTTCCTTTTTTGGGAAAGTCGGGGAGATACTTCAGTTTTTGGCAAGACCCTGGCTACAAATCGGATCGTTATCAAACCAACTGGACTCTATTGGAAAGAAAGTTGATCTTTTAAGTACCAACTCGGGTCTACCAGTGGTAAATGGGCAATTAGATCGCCTAGAGGCCAGTCTGCGGCGCCTTGAAGCTACTCAAACCGTATACCTGGGCGATCACGAAGCGCTTACGCGCCTCTATACGGGACATCGGATTTACGTTGACACACGGGACATAAGTATTGCGTCGCATCTCATGCTTGAAGGTCGGTGGGAGCCTTGGGTTGAGAGAGCGCTTATTCCCGCCATAAAGCCAGGAATGCGCTTTATCGATGTTGGCGCCCATTTCGGATACTATACCTTGCTTGGGGCAGAGATGGTTGGCGCTCATGGCCATGTCTATTCATTTGAAGCCAATCCGCTCATTTTTCAGAAGCTGATCAAATCTGTCGCTGTCAACGGCTTCGAAGGCCGTGTCAGCCTTTTCAATGTGGCCGTGCATGACACATCGAGCCCAATGGAAATTCTCTTTCGCCATGATGCCTCTGGCGGTGGTTGGACCGACGTCGCGACTGGTGCGCGGCCAGCGGTGCATGAGGTGCTTCCGGTACAAGGCGAGGCTTTGGATACGCTACTTGCTGATGTTCCTCAAGTTGATGTCATCAAGATTGATGTTGAGGGGGCTGAACCAAAGGTACTTGCAGGCGCCAAGAACCTAATCGCGAGATCAAGAAATTTGACGATGATCCTGGAGTTTGACACGCGAAGAATTTCGAAAGAACCACCACAGGATTACCTTCAAAACTTTCTGACACAAGGATTTTCCATAGCGATCGTTGAACCTGCTGGCTTGGTCGAAAAGCTATCGCCCGCTGAATGTTTGGCGCGCTTGAACGGCAGCGTTAATTATCTGATGCTCACGCGCTGATGTTGGTGTCCGCCTGCTGACGATTCGATTTTTTATTCATATTCGCCGAACAGATTGTAACGAGTCTCCTTCAAAAATTTTTGGCTGGCGCCCAAGGCTTCCATGCGGCGGTAGGCCACCAGCGCTTCCTTTATCCGCTTCTGTCGCCGTAGTGTGTCGCATAGGCCCTGCCATGCCGGGATGAAATCCGGGTTAGAGGCCAGGATCGCTTCGAGCAATTCTTCGGCTTTCACCAACGCCCCCGTCCCGATCAAGGCCTGCGCATATTTGACTGAGATAGCGGGTTCCCTTGGTGCCTGAGCGATCAGACCCTCAAGTAGGCCCAATGCTTCGGGCCAACGATCCAAGCGCATCAATGCACCAATGATGGCATCCTGTATCGGGGCAGCCTCAACGGGCAATCCGAATATGTCCGCCAAGGATAAGGAGGCGCTTTCCCAATCTGCCCCCTGCCGCAAGATCACTTCTGCAAGAAGTGAAGGCATTTCACTGATATCAGACCGACCAAGTGCGCCCTTTTTGGCGTACTCAAAAGCCGGGGGAAGACGATCAAGTTCAATCAGTGTCTGCACCAATCCGGTCCACGCAATCTCGGGGGCATCCGGCCTTGTGACGGCCAATTCATACCCGCGCACCGCAAGTTCGTGCTGGGACAGAATGCGCGCCGTTCGACCCAATTGCATAAGAAGAAACGCATCACCGGGAAGGTGCTCACAAGCCTTGATCAGTTCCCGAAGCGCTTCGTTCTGGCGATCCGCAGCCCAAAGGGCGCTCACGATTGTCCAGTAAGAAGCGCTCAAAGACGGATCTTTTGTTAGGGCCGATCGCGCGGCCGCGGCTGCCTCGGCAGCACGCCCTTCCGCGAGCAGGAAACTCGCCTGCTGCTGGCGCAGTGCCGCCGATTCCGGAAACTGCTCCACCGCGCGCGCTGCGGCCGCAGTCCCCAAGGCGTAGCGCTTGGCCATCCAAAGCCCGTTCAGCAAACCCAGATGCAGCGCCTCACGCTCCGGCGCCAAGTCGCGGGCTGCCTGATAGGCATCAATAACTTCCGGATAATCCCCTGCCTGCGCTGCCTGATGTCCGCGCCTCGCTTGCAGGGCGACACTTCCCGGCAGGGCAAAACAGGCCTCGCGCAAAGCCTCTCTCGCATCGGCGGCGCGTTCCTGGCGGATCAGCGCATCGGCCAGGATAATCCAGGCTGCTTCCTTCTGCGCGTCGCTCGCCTCGGCCAGCAAAACCTCACGCGCAGCGGCCTCCGCCTCAAGCAGGGCGCCGGCGGCCAGAAGGTGTTTCGCGCGCTCACCGCGAAAATCGGCATCATCGGGCCAAAGCGCCGCGGCCTTGGCGGCCAGGCTGGCGGCTTCCTGGAATTGGCGCGCCTGCGCAAGCTGCGCCAGGGCTGCCTTGGCTTGCACCGGGTTTTCAAGCTCAGGAAGTGCGGTTGCCACGATGCGCCTCAGCCCTTGGGGATTTTCCCAGGCCATAAACTAATAACACGAATTGCTTGCCACAAGCTGAAGGGGGACAGGCTGAACCGATTTCGACGCAGCCTGGATACTCCCCGGAAATAGCGTGGGCAGCTATGCAAGCTTGGCCGCCATCCCGCGCATAAAGGTCTCGCGGAAACGGATCGGGTCGCGGTCCGTTTGTGTCTTGCCGGGTTCATTATCAATGCGCGCGCCGATCACATGCGGGCCATCGTTGGTCAACGCGCGATCAATCAGCGCGTCAAACTCTGCCTCATCCGCCGCCCAATGGGCGGAAGCGATGCCGGAAGCGCGCGCAATCGCTACCAGATCCGTGCCCGCTTGCGCCGCCGGTGTGCCCTGGCCACCGGTGATCTGATAAATGCCGTTATCCCAGATCACGACAATCAGATTTTTCGGCGCTTGCGCGGCAATGGTGGAAAGGCAGCCCAATTGCATCAGCAACGACCCATCACCTTCCAGCGCGAAAACACGCCGTTCCGGCTGCGCAATGGCAACACCCATGGCAATGGGTGCGGCCAAACCCATGCTGCCCAGCATGTAGTAATTCTCGGCCCGATGGCCGGCGGCCCATAAATCCCAATTGGAATTGCCAATGCCGCCAATCACGGCTTCCTGCTTTATCAGCTTGCCCACCACGCGCTTGGTCAGCGCAGCGCGGTTCATCACCTGCGTATTGCGACGATCTTCCATGATCAGCGCCCCCCGGTCAGCAGCGGTGAAAGGATCAGGCAGGCCGGCCAGCGCGTGGCAAAAGCCTGGCGCATGGTGCGGCCCGCGATGAAGGCCGCTTCATCCAGCCTGGTCATGGTGTGGTGTTCAATCCCCATGCTGTCCAGGATCGGGCGCATGGTGCGGCAGACAATCGCCTGGCCGGGATTGAATTCGCCCAAAGTGCCACGTTCGCTCACCATCATCAGCACGGGGATTTGGCCGGCCACAACAAGGGAAGCGAGAACATTCGGCAGGGTCGCGAAGCCCGATGTCTGCATCAGCACAATGCCGCGCATTCCCGCCATGGTGGCGCCGGCGACAATGCCAATGGCTTCTTCCTCACGCGCGGCGGGGAAGGTGGTGAAATACGGATCGGCATGGCAGCCTTCGATCAGGGGGCGCAGCACATTATCCGGCACATAGGTGACCAGCCGGACATTATTGTCCTTCAGGGCCTGGCGGACGATGCCATGCCAGCTTGGCGCGCTTTCAGCGGCACTCGACATGATGGGGAAGTCTCCGTTGCAGTGAGAAGGGGGGAGTCTATGGCGAGAGCATTTTCAAGCCAAGTGGACACACTTGGCGACTCGGAAAATGCGACCAAAGCTCAAGCATTTTCAAGCCAAGTGGACACACTTGGCGACTCGGAAAATGCGACCAAACAAAAGCCGTGCGCCCGCCAAGCGTGACTCAATTCAAGGCACCGGCACGTCCAACAGCCAGGCCGTCGCGGGGAAGGCGATGGCGGCGATGATGGTGGTGAAAAGTACGGCGGCGGAGGCTTCTTCCGCGCCAACACCCTGGCGTTGCGCAAGCAAATAGGCGTTGGTCGCGGTTGGCATGGCGGCCAGCAGCACGCCGCAAATCACCCAAAAGGGATCAAGCGCCAGCCAGCTTCCCAGCACAAACCACACCAGCGCGGGGTAGATGAACAGCTTGGCCGCCGTAATGCCAAAGGCCACCGCGAAAAGCTGCCCGCCAATCTTCAACCGCGCGAGCGTACCCCCCAGCGCAAAAAGCGCGGTGGGGCCTGCGGCATTACCAAGGAAGGACAGGAAGCGTTCAATCGGTGCAGGAATGGTCAGTTCCACCCCCGCCGCCAAGGCACCCAGCGCAATGGAAAGGATCACCGGATTGCGCAGCAAACCGCGCAGCCCGGCCATCACCGCCTTCAAACCTGCCCCCTTCGCTGAAGGCGCCATCAGCATGGTTCCAAGCGCGATGATCACCGCCACTTCGGCCACAATCGCCATGGCAACAGGCCCCGCAATGCGCGGCCCCAGCATGGGCAGCATCAGCGGCGGCGCCAGATAGCCGACATTGCCCATGGCGGCGGCGGCGCCAAAAGCTGAACCGATGCGGATATCACCGCGCGCGATGCGCCCGATCAGCATCACGGAAGCGAAAATCGCCAGGCACGCCCCCAGATAGCCAGCGAAATAAATCGCATCAAAGCTTTCGCGCAAAGGCTGCGCTGCCATCAGCTTGAACAGCATGGCCGGCAGCGCGACGTTGAAGCTGAAAAGGCCAATCGCCTCCATGGCCGTGGGCGGCATCCATTTGCGCTTCGCCGCGGCGAAACCAAAGGCCACCACCGCGAAAATCGGCAGGCAAAGGGCGAGGAAGGCAAGCACGGCTGGGGAATCTAAACCGGAACAGCCGCGCCGGGAAACATGGCGGGGTTATTGCGCCTTGGCGCTGGCCTCGCTCCGCGTCGCGCCGACACGCGATGCAAGCGATGCGGCCAGGAAATCATCCAATTCGCCATCCAGCACCGCTACTGGATTGCCCTTCTCCACCCCGGTGCGCAAATCCTTCACCATCTGATAGGGCTGCAACACGTAACTCCGGATCTGGTGGCCCCAGCCGATATCGGTCTTGCCGGCCTCAGTCGCCGCATTCACGGCTTCACGTTTGGAGAGTTCCAATTCATACAAACGCGCCTTCAGCATGCCCATGGCAATGGCGCGGTTGCGGTGCTGGCTGCGATCCTGGGTGGAAGCCACCACAATCCCGGTCGGGATATGGGTGAAGCGCACGCCGGATTCGGTTTTGTTCACATGCTGCCCGCCCGCGCCGGAAGCGCGGAAGGTATCGGTCTTGAGGTCCGCTGGATTGACCTCGATCTCGATCTTATCATCCACCACCGGATAGACATAGACGGAGGCAAAGCTGGTGTGCCGCCGCGCGGCAGAGTCAAAGGGGCTGATGCGCACCAGGCGATGCACGCCGCTTTCGGTCTTGAGCCAGCCATAGGCATTGGGGCCGCTGATTTGAATGGTCGCGGATTTCAGCCCGGCCTGCTCGCCCGCGCTTTCTTCCGTCAGCGCCACCTTATAGCCATGCTGTTCCGCCCAACGCGAATACATGCGCAGCAGCATTTCCGCCCAATCCTGCGCTTCCGTCCCGCCGCTGCCGGAATTGACTTCCAGGAAGGCGTCATTCGCATCCGCTTCGCCAGATAGCAGGCTTTCGATTTCACGCTTCTTCGCTTCCGCCGCCAGGCGTTCCAAATCCGCCGTGGCGGCATTGGCGGTATCCGCATCGCCTTCCGCTTCAGCCAATTCAATCAGGCCAAGTGCATCGGCAACATCGCGTTCCAGGCGCTTCACGCCATCAATCTGTTCCGAAAGCCGCCCGCGTTCGCGCATCACGCGCCCCGCTTCGTCAGCATTGTTCCAAAGCGTCGGGTCTTCGACCCGCGCGTTCAATTCTTCGAGACGACGGACAGAGGCATCCCAGTCAAAGATGCCTCCTCAGCAGGGCCACCGATGCGGTGATCTGCTCGTGCAGGGAAAGGGCGTCAGCGCGCATGATGGGGGGCTAATAGAGCCCGCCGAGGTCTCTGTCGAGGCGGTTGGCCCCCGGTGCACCGGGGGCGCCAGAACCATCGGCGCGTTCGCTGATGAATTCATCACGCCATCGCTGCGTGCCGTTTTCTGTGCCGGGGCGGAAGGGTTCCATGATGCTGCCATTGCCCACCGCCACACGCATCAGGGTAATGCCGCTCGGGCGACGGAAGGGCACGGGCGGGCTGCCGGTGAGCGCCGCGCCAACCACTTCACGGAAAATCGGCGCGGCATTGCTGCCGCCGGTTTCGTTATTGCCAAGGCTCCGCGGATCATCAAAGCCGATCCAGACGGCAACAACAATATCGGGGGTGAAGCCGACAAACCAATTATCCTTGAAATCATCCGTGGTGCCGGTCTTGCCCGCCACCGGGCGTCCAAGGCGCGAACCTATGCTGTTTGCCGCCGTGCCGCGCGCCACCACGCCTTCCAGGATGCTCACCATCTGATAGGCCGAAATCGGGTCTGTCGCGCGCGGCCTTTCGCCTGCTTCAAGGCGCGGCGGGCCGGCTTCCGGGCCGGAAGCGCAAGCGGCGCAGGCGCGTTGATCGGCGCGCCAGATCACACGCCCGCGCCTATCCTGCACGGAATCGATCAGGCTTGGCGTGACACGATAACCGCCATTGGCAAAGGCGCCATAACCCGCCGCCATGCGGAGCACCGTGGTTTCGCCCGCACCAAGCGACATCGCCAGATAACGCGGCATATTGTCTATCACGCCGAAGCGCCGCGCCGCATTGGAAACCGCCGCCATGCCAACATGATCGGCCAAGCGCACTGTCACCAGATTAAGGCTGCGTTCCATCGCACTCCGCATGGTGACCCAGCCATTATAGGTGTTGGCGTTGTAGTTTTGCGGCTTCCACAGGCCCTGCGGCGTCATGATTTCCACCGGCTCATCAGGGATTTCCTGATTGGGTGGAATGCCCTGTTCCAGCGCTGCGATATAGACGAAGGGCTTGAAGGAAGACCCGGGCTGGCGCTGCGCTTGCGTTGTCCGATTGAACCATGATTTTTCGAGCGACCACCCCCCCACCATTGCCATGACGCGCCCGCTTTGCGGATCAAGCGCCACCACAGCACCTTCGGCCAAGGGAATTTGCCTGAGCGCCAAGCGTT
The DNA here is from genome assembly GCA_020249145.1 of Roseomonas sp. GTDB lineage: Bacteria > Pseudomonadota > Alphaproteobacteria > Acetobacterales > Acetobacteraceae > Neoroseomonas. Next base: position 59,133 of record JADCGF010000013.1, read on the forward strand.
CCGGCCGCGCCGGGCGATTGCGCTGGGCAGCCTCGGCGGGCAGGGTTTCCACCAGCACGACATCGCCGGGATTAACCACATCCTGCACACGGCGCGGTTCGGCACCCAATCGGCCATCGGGCAGTACTGGGCGAGCCCAGGGGCGCAAATCTTCCAGGTAAAGCGTGCCCTGTTGCGGTTCCGCCGGGCGACGTGGGTCGCGCCGTTCCAGCCAGCCAAGCCGCGCTTCTTGCGGCCTGACTTCCAGCACCACGGCCAGGCGCCATTCGGGCAAGGCGCCCGGCGGGCGCGGTGTATCGGCCAGCGCCGGCATCCATTCCGTGGTGGTCGCGGAAATCCGCGCGACCGGCCCGCGCCAGCCGCCGCGCCGGCGGTCATAGCTCATCAGCCCTTCGCGCAAGGAACGTTCGGCCGCCGCCTGTATGGTGGGGTCCAGGCTGGTGCGCACCACAAGCCCGCCCATGGTGGTTTGTTCCACACCGAAGCGCTGGATCAATTCGCGGCGTACTTCTTCTGTGAAATGCTGGCCAACCTGCAATTGATCAGGCCGGCGCGTGGGCCGCGCCAGCAGCGGTTCGGCCCGCGCCGCGCGGGCTTCATCTGGCGTGATCGCGCGGTCTTCCAGCATGCGTTCAATCACCCAATCGCGCCTGGCCTTGGCGGCATCGGCACGGCGGATCGGGTGATAATTATTCGGCGCCTTGGGCAAGGCGGCCAGATAAGCAACTTCGGCCACCGTCAATTCATCCAGGCTTTTGTTGAAATAGACCTGCGCGGCAGCGGCCACACCATAGGCCTGCTGGCCCAGGAAAATCTCGTTCAGATACAATTCCAGGATGCGATCCTTACTCAGCGCCTTTTCCATGCGCAGCGCCAGAATCGCCTCCCGCGCCTTGCGGGTGAAGGACCGATCCGCGCCCACCAGCATGTTTTTCGCAACCTGCTGGGTGATGGTGGAAGCGCCGCTCATGCGCCGCCCGCTGCCATATTGTTCGGCGGCCTGGATCACGGCGCGCAGAATGCCCAAGGGATCAATGCCGGTATGGTCGCGGAAGCGCTGATCCTCCGCCGAGATGAAGGCCTGCTGGACGCGCTGGGGAATCGCCTCGATCGGGACAAAGATGCGCCGTTCCTGCGCCAATTCCGCCATCAGCCGGCTATCGGCGGCGTAAATCCGGCTCATTTGCGGGGGTTCATATTCCGCGAGCCAGCCATGATCCGGCAAATCCTGCGCGAAATGGTGATAGGCGCCATAGGCCGCTATGCCGCCGGCCAGCAGCACGGCGGCGCCCAGGCTGAAGAACCAGCGCAAGACGCTGAAGCGCCGCCGACGCTTGGGGCGCTTTTCCCGCTTTTGCTTGGGCGGGGGCTCGGCGCGCGGCGGCTCAGCCCCCAGCGCGGCGCGCTGAGGGTCAAGCGGTTGATTGGCGCGCAATTCCGGCGATGACATGATGGCGCCTGATACACTTTCCCGCAGCAAAGTGCGACTGCATCGCGAGCGATTTCTATCCTGGTGCCGCGCGTGGGGCGGAAGGCAGCCATGCTTCCACCGCGCGCGCCAGGCTGGCGGCGATCAGCGCGCGGTGTTCGGGCTTGCGGAGCGCGTCCTCATCCCCTCGGTCAGAGAGGAAGCCCATCTCCACCAGGACGGAGGGCACTTCCGGCGCCTTCAGCACAATGAAGCCGGCTTCGCGCCGGGGTTTGGGCAGCACGTTCACGGCGCGTGTCAATTCGCGCACCACCACACGGGCGAAGCGGTTGGAATCCCCGTGCGTTTCCTGGCGCATCAGGCTGAACAGGATCGCCTGCACCTCCGGCGGCACGGAAGGCAGGCTTAGCCCGCCGGCCAAATCGGCATTGTTTTCGCGCTGTGCGAGGGCTTCGGCCAGCGGGTCGCTTGCGGTCTCGGCCAGGGTATAGACACTCGCCCCCTTGGCCCCCGGTGCGGAATCGGCATGGAGCGAGATCAGCAGGGCAGCTTCGCGCGTGCGGGCAAAGGCCACACGGTCCGCGAGGGAGATGAATTCATCGCGTTCACGCGTCATGGCGACGCGGCATTTGCCGCCTTCCTGCAAATTGCGGCGCAGCGCCTGGGCGGCGGCCAGCGTGACGCGTTTTTCTTCCGTGCCGCGCCGGCCAATGGCGCCGGGGTCAAAGCCGCCATGGCCGGGGTCTATGACCACGAGCGGCAGGGCAGAGGCGCTGCCTTGTGCCACCGGCATGTCCCGGCGCGAAGCGGCAGCAAAGGCATCCGTGCTGGCGGGGGCGATTTCCACTACCAGCCGACCCGGCGGCCCGGGCAGGCGGCGCGGCAAGGCAGACCGCGCCAGAGCGATGCGCAATTCCTTGGCTTCGTCATCAAATATGGCGCTGGCCACCGGCCCGGCCGAGCCAAGCCGTGCCGGACCCCGCCAAGCCACGCCGGGCAGGGACAGTATAAGCCGAGGGGGCTCGGCCAGGGCGCGCCATTCCCAGGAAAGTAGGCCTTCCAGCGCCAGGGAAAGCCGCGCCGCGCGGCCTTCGGCTGTGAGGCTGGCGGCATTGACGGAAGCAGCCAAGGCTGGCTTGGCGCCGCCCAAAACCACCCCGCCCAATCCCAGGAAATGTCGGCGCACTATGCCCATGCCGTCATGCTTCTCTCGTGGCTCCTGCGACGCCATTTACCGGCCCATCCGCACCATGTCACCCGAAACACGACCCGGCCAATGGCGTGCCTGTTTTCGCGCTTGATCAATGGCGCAAAACCAAGGCTAAATATTAGCGGCACGACTGCCCACGCCCAATGAACCCAAAGGCAGTGTGCGGGGAGGAGCGATGGCGATCACTGGCCATCCGGCGCGGGTTTTGACCGCATGTGATGGGGCAAAGCGCCGTGTCGCTGCTTGAAGTGCGCGATATTGTCGTGCGTTTTGGCGGCGTAACCGCTGTGGCCGGCGTTTCCTTCGATGTGGAAGAAGGCCAGATTTGCGGCCTGATCGGCCCGAATGGCGCGGGCAAGACCACGCTGTTCAACGTCATCAGCGGCATCTACCGCCCGAATGAGGGTAGTTTGCGCTTCGATGGCCATATCACGACCAATGAACCGCGCCACCGCATGGCGCCGCTTGGCCTGGGGCGGACCTTCCAGAATCTTGCCTTGTTCAAATCCATGACGGTGCGCGAGAACATCCTAGCCGGCGCGCATTCCGCAGGCCGCGCCGGGTTTCTGGCCAATGCGCTCCGGCTGCCGCGCGCGCGGGCTGAAGATCGGGCAGCGCGGGATCGCGCGGCGGAATTGCTGGCGCTTTTGCATTTGGAAGCGGTTGCTGATCTGCCAGTGGTTGATCTGCCCTTTGGCACGCAAAAACGGGTCGAGATGGCGCGCGCGCTGATCAGCCGGCCTAAGCTTTTGTTGTTGGATGAACCCGCAGGCGGGCTCAATCACGGTGAGGTGGATGAATTGGCAAGCTTGTTCCACGAGGTGCGGACAAGCTTCAAGCTCGCCATTCTGCTGGTGGAACATCACATGTCGCTGGTGATGCGCGTATCGGACAAGGTTGTGGCGCTCGATTTCGGCAAGAAGATCGCCGATGGCACACCCGATGAGGTGCGGAGCAGCCCGGAAGTCATCCGCGCCTATCTGGGCGATGGCCATGCGGATGCGGCCCGTGCTGCTTGAGGTCAAAAATCTCCGCGCTGGTTACGGACCAACGCAGGTTCTGTTTGGGCTTGATTTTTCGGTGGCGGAAGGCGGCGTCACGGCCCTGCTGGGCGCCAATGGCGCGGGCAAGACCACGACCTTGCGCGCCGTTTGCGGCCTGATCCGCCCGGAAGGTGAAGTGCTGCTTTCCGGCCAGCGTGTCTCTGGCCTGATGACGGAATCCATCGCGCGGCTTGGTGTGGCGCATGTGCCCGATGGGCGCGGCACCTTCATGGAATTGACGGTGGAGGAGAATTTTCGCCTGGGCGCCTATACACGGCGCGATCCCGATGTGGCGGCGGATTTCGCGCGCATGTGGGAATGGTTCCCGCGCCTGAAGCAGCGCTGGCGCCAGCAGGCGGGCACGCTTTCGGGCGGTGAGCAGCAAATGCTCGCCATTGCGCGCGCGCTTTTGCTGCGGCCCAAGCTTCTGTTGCTGGATGAGCCAAGCTTCGGCCTGGCGCCGCTGATTGTGCAGGATATCTTCGCCATTCTGCGCCGCATCCGCGAAGAAAGTGGCGTTGGCATTTTGCTTGTGGAACAAAACGCCAATCTGGCGCTTGATCTGGCCGATCACGCCTATCTGCTTGAGACTGGCCGCATTGTTATGTCAGGCCCTGCTGCCGAGATCAGGCAGGATGAGGCCATTCGCCGTTCTTATCTGGGATATTGAAGGATGGAAGCCTTTCTCCTGCAATTGACGGCTGGCATTGCAACCGGAGGCATTTATGCCTCGGTCGCGCTGGCGATTGTGATGATCTATCAGGCGACGCATCACGTGAATTTCGCGCAAGGCGAAATGGCGACGCTTTCCACCTTCATTGCGCTGACCATGATCCAGGCGGGCCTGCCCTATTGGGTGGCTTTTGCCGGGACGCTGGTGGTTTCCTTCGTGATGGGCGCGCTGGTGGAACGCCTTATCATGCGCCCGGTGCAACATGCACCGATCCTGACACATGTTGGCGTTTATATCGGCATGCTGCTGATTATCGGTAATCTGACCGGCTGGGTCTTTGGCTATACGACCAAGGTGTTTCCCTCACCTTTTGAAGGCGGCGGACCGATGCTGGGCGGGCTGTTTTCGGCGCATCAGCTTGGCAGTGTTGTCGTGACACTCGCGGTGCTGATCCTGGTCTATCTGTTCTTCACCAAGACATCGCTTGGGCTTGCCATGCGGGCCGCGGCCTATAACCCGCGCTCCGCCCGGCTGGTGGGTATTCGTGTGGATGTCATGCTGGCGCTGGGCTGGGGCTTGGCAGCGGCGATTGGGTCGGTTGCCGGCATGATGGTGGCGCCCATTGTGTTTCTTGATCCGAATATGATGCTGGGCATTCTGCTTTATGCCTTTGCCGGGGCCTTGCTGGGCGGGATAGACAATCCGACAGGGGCGGTGATTGGCGGCTTTATGGTGGGTGTGCTGGAAAACCTGGCGGGCGCTTATATTGTCGGCACGGATCTGAAGCTGACCGTCGCGCTGGTGATCATCATTGGCGTCCTGGTGCTGAAACCCTCCGGCCTGTTTGGCCGTGTTGTCTTCACGCGGGTGTAAGGGCATGAACGCATCACCCGCGCGTTTCCTTCTTGTAGTGCTCGGTCTGGCGGCGGCCCTGGCGCCGCTTTGGGTGCTGGAGAGTTTTCATCTGTTCCAATTGACGCTTGCGGTGATCATGGCGCTCGCGGTGCTCGGGCTCAATATCGTCACGGGCTATAATGGGCAGATATCCTTGGGGCATGGCGCGTTTTTCGCGATTGGCGCCTATGTTACCTCAATCCTCATGGCGCAGGCCGATTGGTCCTTTTACGCAACGCTGCCTTTCGCTGCGGCGGTCTGTGGGTTGGTGGGCTATGCGGTTGGGCTGCCGGCACTGCGGTTGGGCGGCCTTTACCTGGCGCTGGTGACGTTTTCGCTTGCGGTCGCGGTGCCGCAATTGCTGAAGCACAAGGCGCTGGAAGCCTGGACCGGCGGCGTGCAAGGCCTGTTCCTGATGAAGCCGGATCCGCCGCGTTGGCTTACAACCGTGCTGCCCTTGAATCCCGATCAGTTTATGTATCTCAATGTACTGATCATCGCCGGCATCTGCTTTCTGCTGGCCTTGAATCTGATTCGCGGGCGCATTGGCCGCGCGCTGATGGCAACGCGCGACCATCCCATCGCGGCTGAGGCAATGGGCATGGATATCGCCGCGCTCAAGACCGGCGCTTTTGCGGTGAGTGCCATGATCACCGGTGTCGCCGGCGCGCTTTCTGCCGTGGCGGTGGAATTCGTGGCCCCCGATAGCTTCACCTTCCTGCTATCCATCACGTTTTTTGTCGGCATGGTGGTGGGTGGGGTCGCTTCCATCCTGGGATCAATCTTTGGCGGGTTATTCGTGCTTTTTGTGCCGAATATCGCGGAGAGCATCAGCCGCGCCGCGCCCGGCGTGATCTATGGCATGATCCTGATCATTTTTCTGTTCGTTCTGCCTGAAGGCTTTGCCGGCCTAGTACGCCGCATCCTGGCCCGGCTTTCACCGCGTGGAAACTGACAACCACAACAACAAGGAGAGGAATTCACCATGACCATCTCACGTCGTCTTCTTCTGGCCGGCAGCGCGGGTGCGCTGGCCGCACCCAATATCGCCGCCGCGCAGGAGGCGCCTGGCGTCACCGCAACCGAAATCCATATCGGCAGCACCAATGCGCTGTCTGGCCCGGTTTCATCCTATTCGGTGATTTCGCGCTGCCTGGAAGCGATGTTCAAGCGCCTGAATGATGCAGGCGGCGTCGCGGGCCGGCGCATCAAATTCACCGTCTATGATGATGCCTATCAGCCGCCGCGCACCCTGGAACAGACGCGCCGTCTGGTGGAACGCGACCGCGTTGCCTTCCTGTTCAATCAGCTTGGCACGCCGACAAACAGCGCGGTGCATCGCTATGTCAATCAGCGTTCCGTGCCGCATTTGTTCCTGGCGACCGGCGCCGATAAATGGGCCAATCCGCGCGAATTCCCCTGGACCATCGGCTGGCAACCAAGCTACCGGGTGGAAGCCCAGATCTATACCAAATACGCGCTGGAACAGCGGCCTAATGCGAAGATCGCGCTGCTTTATCAGAATGATGATTTCGGGCGCGATTATCTGCATGGCGTGCAGGATGTGCTTAAGGATCGCTTCCGGTCCATGGTGGTCACCGCCACCAATGAAGCGACCGATCCCACGATTGACAGCCAAATTGTGCAGCTTCAGGCCTCTGGTGCTGATGTGCTGATTTGCGGCGTCGTGCCGCGCTTTGCCGCCCAGGCCATTCGCCGCGTGCATGATATTGGATGGCGGCCCATGATGTTCATGACCAATGTGTCGGTTTCCGTCGGCGTGGTGATGCAGCCGGCTGGGGCTGAGAAGGGCATTGGCCTGATCACATCGGATTACCGGAAGGACCAATCCGATCCCGCCTGGGCGCAGGATGCGGGCATGAATGAATGGCGCGACTTCATGCGCCGCTTTGTGCCGGATGGCGATTTGGGCGACAACAATTATACCTATGGCTACGGGGTTGGCACCACCATGATCCAGGTGCTCCGCCAATGCGGCAATGATTTCAGCCGCGAGAATGTCATGAACCAGGCGCGCAACATCAGGCCGATGGACGTCGCGACCCTGCTGCCCGGCATCAAGGTACAGACCCAGCCGGATAACTATAACGTGATCCGGCAGATGCAGTTGCAGCGCTGGAGCGGGCAAAGCTGGGAACGCTTCGGCAATGTGATCGAAGGGGCAGGGTAACGCCTTTTCCGGTTGAGGCACCCTGAGCAACGGGTGCCTCCCTTCCCAAGCTTGCCCTTGTGGTGGCTGCGGGCAGGGACTATGCTGAATCGCCCCGGCGGCATCCGCTGCGGGCGAGAATTCCGGCGGCATCGCCTGGCGCATGAAGCCCCCCTGGGGCAGCGCGGCCCTCGATGTTCAGCCCCCCGGCCTCCGGGCCCGCGCCTTTGGCGTCGGCTTTGTGGTTTCGCCGGGGGACGGCCCTTCCTTCTCGCCGGCGCGGCCCGAGGCGCGCGAAAGTCAAAGCCCTTATGGCCATGGCCCCCGTCGCGCCCGCCGTCCCGCCTGCGCCTGTGACCTTCGTTGCAACGATGGTCCAAGGGTTCTCGGGGCAGGATCCAGGTGCGCCCACCCAGGGACCGCTGCGCCGCTTCGGCGCCGGTCCCGCCGAAGAAGGTCTTCGCCGTCGCATGCCAAAGCACGCCACGCCGCAACCTGATCCTTGTTCGGGCCATGCCACAGATTTGCGCCCGCGGCACCGCCCCGGCGCGGAGACTTCACCCCATGACCAAGCGTATGCTGATAGATGCATCCCACCCCGAGGAAACCCGGGTTGTGGTGATGGATGGCAATCGCCTCGACGAATTTGATCTTGAAACGGCGCAACGCCGCGCGCTGAAGGGCAATATCTACCTCGCCAAAGTGGTGCGGGTGGAACCCAGCCTGCAAGCGGCCTTTGTGGAATATGGCGGCAATCGCCACGGCTTCCTGGCCTTTGGCGAAATCCACCCGGATTACTACCAAATCCCCGTGGCGGATCGGCAGCGCCTGCTGGAGATGCAGGAAGAGGAAGCCCGCGCGGAAGATGAGGCTGATCTGCCACCGGAAAGTGCCATGGACCGCGCTGCCTGGAATGGCGAAAGCAATGAAGCCTGGCAGCCGGGGGAAGATGCGGGTGGCGAAGCCGCGCCTGCCGCTGAAGTGCAGGCGGATGATGCGGCGCCGGTAGAAGCAGCAGAACCCGCAGCGGAAGCCGAAGCCCCACCCGCCGCCGCGCCGCTTGAAATGGCCGAGGAAACCCGCCGCGCGGATGCCGATGCGCAGCGCGACGAGGCCGCAGACGCCGATCTTGGCCGCGTTGAGGAATTGCCCGCCGAAGACCAGGCCCCGCCCGAGACCATTGGCGGCGAAGGCCCTGCCGAGACGGAAGAAGAACGCCGCGAACGCCGCATCCCGCCGCGCTTTCTGCGCCATTACAAGATTCAGGAAGTGATCCGCCGCCGCCAGATCATCCTCGTGCAGGTAGTCAAGGAAGAACGCGGCGGCAAGGGCGCGGCGCTGACGACTTATATTTCCCTCGCGGGTCGTTTCAGCGTTCTGATGCCGAATTCCCCGCGCGGGGGTGGCGTTTCGCGCAAGATCACCTCGGCTGCGGATCGCAAGCGGCTGCGCGAAGTGATGGATGAACTGCAATTGCCCCAGGGCATGTCCTTGATTGTGCGCACTGCCGGCGCGCAACGGCCAAAGCCTGAAATTCAGCGCGATTGCGAATATCTGCTGCGGCTTTGGGACAATATCCGCGAAAGGACGCTGGCTTCCACCGCGCCTGCGCTGATTTATGAAGAAGCGGATCTGATCAAGCGATCCATCCGCGATGTTTATGGCCGCGACATTGATGAGGTGATGGTGGAAGGCGATGGCGCCTTCCAGCAGGCGCGCGAATTCATGCGCATGCTGATGCCATCGCATGCGAATAAGGTGCGCCTCCACCGCGATACGACGCCGCTTTTCGCGCGCCATCACGTGGACCAGCAATTGGATGCGATGCATTCACCCGTGGTGCAGTTGCGGTCCGGCGGTTACGTGGTGATCAACCAGACCGAAGCGCTGGTCGCGATTGACGTGAATTCGGGCCGCGCCACGCGCGACAGACACATCGAAGACACGGCGCTGCGCACGAATATGGAAGCGGCGGATGAAATCGCGCGCCAATTGCGCCTGCGCGATCTGGCCGGGCTGATTGTGATTGATTTCATTGATATGGAATCAAACCGCAACAACGCCATGGTGGAAAGGCGGCTGAAGGAATCGCTCCGCCACGACCGCGCGCGCATTCAGGTGGGCCGGATCAGCCATTTCGGCCTGCTGGAAATGAGCCGCCAGCGCCTGCGCCCTTCCATCGCGGAACAGACCTTCATCACCTGCCCGCATTGCCTGGGCCGCGGCACGATTCGCGGCGTGGAAAGCAGCGCGCTTCAGGTGCTGCGCGCGATTGAGGAAGAAGGTGCCAAGCGCCGCGCCGCCGAAATCAATGTGCATGTCGCGAGCGAAGTTGCGCTATGGCTGCTGAACCGCAAGCGCGACCGGCTTTCTGAGATTGAAGCGCGTTTCGGCATGAGTGTTTTCCTCCAGCCCGATGAAAAGCTGATGGGGCCGGCGCTGCGCATTGAACGCCTGCGCGCGGCGGAGCCCATGGCGGTGGTCGCCGGGCCTTCGGCGCTGCGCATGGATTACGCGCCGGAAGTGGAAGACATCGCGCCGGAGATCGAGGAAGAGGAAGCGGACGCCCCGAGCGCTGAAGCGCGTGAGGAAACCGCCGAGGAAGGTGAACGCCGTCGTCGCCGCCGCCGCCGCCGCCGTGGTGGCCGCCGTGAGGGTGGGCCGCAGGGTGGTGAGGGTGGCGCCGAGGCTGATGGCGAAGCCGAAGAAGGTACTGAGGCCGCAGCAGAAGCCGGCGATATGCCCGAAGGTGAGGCCCAGCCTGCCCGGGATGAAGCCCAGGCCGCTGAAGGCGTCGCCGAGGGTGAGGATCGTCCGCGTCGCCGAGGCCGCCGTGGTGGGCGTCGGCGCCGTGAGGATGGCCCGCGTGAGCGCCGGGCTGAGGAAACCGCGCCGGAAATGGCCGAAGAAGCCCCCGCGCCGCGCTATGTTGGCCCAACCCCGGCGGACCCCTTTGCCGGGCAGATTGATGATGTATTTGCCGCCATGGCGGCGGCTGAGGAAGCGGCGGAACGCGCTGCCGCGACGGCTCGGCGGATTGCCCCCGCCGCGCCCGCCCCGGAGCCTGTAGCGGAAGCGGCCCCGGTGGCTGAGGTTGTGCCGGTAGTGGTGGAAGCGGCACCTGTGGCGGAGGCGCCTGCGCCCGTTGAACCGCAAGCGCCCTCGGGGCCCGCGCCAGCGCCTGTTGCTGTTGAACCTGCCCCGACGCCTCAGCCGGAAAAGGCGGAGCCAGTGATCGGGCCGGCGATTCAGCCGGTGGTGCTGGGCGATGGGGCCGAAGTGGCCCGGCCCAAGCGGCAGGGCTGGTGGAAGAGGCCGGGGTAGGTAAGAACCGGCTCGGTTAGTTTGAACAGTTCCTGGGCGTTTCCCAAGTGTATTTGTGCTTCGGTTACGCCGCCATCGGGATTGATGGCAGCGCGGTGAGATAGGCCTCGTCCGGCGTCTGCCCGTCAAGGCTCGAATGGGGCCTGCGGGTAATGTAGAAGCCGTTGATGTATCGGCTGGGCCGTCAGCGATCGCCTGAAACGCGATCTGGCGATCCGCGCGCTGAAAATGGCCATTGCGCTACGCTCCCAGCCGCGGGGCTGCATTTTCCATAGCGACCGTGGCAGCCAATACTGTTCGCACGATTACCAG
>JADCGF010000014.1 GCA_020249145.1 Roseomonas sp.
CGCAAAACCATCCAGCACCGCCGCTTGATGCATCAACAAAACGCAGCTTAACCTATCCCGCTGATGGGCCAGATACTCCGTTACACAGCACGCCAAGTGGTCTCAAATCATTTGACGACGGACAGGTTTCTGGCGAAAAGCCCGCAAATACTCGGGAATCTCCAAGCCCGGTCAGGGCTGAGAGCATGTTTGCGTAAGGGGAAGTGGCGTAGGAAAGGGAACTGGAAAGGCGAAACTCTCTGCCCCCTACTTTCCAATATTTGCAATGCTTTCCTCGCCGCGGAGCCCTTCCAAGACAATGCGGATCTTGTCCTCGGCGGAATGGTGCTTGCGCGTGGTGCGGCGAATATCGCGGCCAGCTTTTCGGCGGGCACCCGCGTGGGTGGGGCGCAGGATTTCTGGCCCATCTTCACTTTCCTTGGGGTTACGATGAGCCAGAAATCCTCCGTTATTCAAATCGCCAATTTGGTCCCATAGGCGCTGACGCCGGACACTCAGCCTTCAATCACATTGGAACGCTGGCCGCCGATAATGGACAGGAATTCGCGGCGCGCGCTGGCATCATCGCGGAAGGCGCCAAGCATGCGGCTGGTCACCATGGTGACCCCCGGCTTATGGACGCCGCGCGTGGTCATGCATTGATGCGTCGGAAAGAAGCGCAGGCTTGCGGGTAGACAAATTGTGCCGTTCGTGACTAACTAATTTTACGTTCAAGCGTGATTGCTCCGTTCGAAAGAGCCTTACCGATAGGTACTGGACCGAGCGTTAACCCCCACCCGAAAGGCGCATCATGGCAAAATCAAGCTCGTCCCCGTCCACCGTGCTGTTGGCGCGCGTGCAGATGCAAGTGAGCCCAGGCGCCCGGAAGCGCCTGAGTGCCTTCCTAGCCGACTTGACGCCGCTTCATCGCGAAGCCGCCTCCATCGGCGTGCATGAGTTGGTCATCGGTCGTGACGCCACTCGTCACACCCGCATGGCCGCCGAGGGCGGCAAGAACCAAGCTGCGAAGGCGCTGTTCAGCTTCGTCGCGCACCACGACGGCGGCATGCAGTGGTGGGACCACGCGAGCAAGTCGCATGCGCAGCTGGGCTCACGCGGCAGCGACGGCGCAGCGATGCCCAAGCCCAGGCTACAGCCACCCACAGGGCTGGTCGTCACGATGCCCGAGCCCAAGGGGGCGAACCGAAGCGCGCGGGAAGCCACGATCTCCTTCGTTGACGCCACACTCGGCCGCGTGCGTCAGCGCTTGGTCTTTAAGCACGGTGATTCTGGCCGCGGGCCGGGCGCCGTAGCTCCAGCCTACGCGCAGCCGCTTCTGGAAGCCGTGATCGGCTGCGGCGACTGCCACGGTGACGCTGGCATTCCCGTGGCCCGTCTGGCCGAACTCGGTCTGGTGGAGCGCGTCGAAACCTGGTTCGAAGAGGACGACGCAACGACGCCGGCGATCGTCACGGTCGTCGAGCAGCTGGGTGAGCGGGCCGTGCAGAAGGACGATTTCGAGCCGCCCGCTGGCTACCGACCAATGGAGCTGCCGACGGGGGCGCCGCGCAAGCCCCCAGTTCCGCCCAAACCCAAACCCCGACACCCCGAGCCTTTCGAGCCTGTCGAGCCTGTCGATCCCGGCGATGGTCCTTGGGCCGCCGAGCCCAAGGGCGCACTAACACCCGAATGCCTGCCTAGCACGCGGCAGGGCGCGCAGGCTATGCTGGTGCGCCAGACGCTGCTGGACCATGCCTCAATGGCCCTGAACGACCTACTGCCATTGGCTGGAACGGGTACGCTGTCCAATGGCACCTTCACAATGCCCTGGCTGACCGCGCTGCGCGCCGCCGCGCCTTCGGCACCGGGCAGCGGCCTCTTCAGCTTCCTGCGCGAACCGCGCAGCACCACCAGCGGTGGTGGCGGCCTGCTTGATCGCCTTGCCTGGCTGGAGTTTAGCAAGCGGGACAGCGCCGGAAAGACGCTCACCGAGCTTGAATTCGATGCCGGCACCCTGGCCGCGACTCTGACCAGTTGGGGCGTAAGCCCGGGCACCGCGGCCGCGCTGGGCGCTGCCTCGGGCCAATTCGCTCAGCTTAACGCCGCGCAGCAGATTGAGGTTTTGGAAGCATACGAAGTCACTGTATGGGGCACGCTGGCTTTAAGGGGGCTGCCAACCGCACTGCCCGCGCCAACGGCCACCAATTCGGCACCTCGGTATACGCCAAGCGAGCTGGCCGGGCTGATGTCCTTCCGCCTCACGGCGCTTGCCGGCACGGTCGCTTTCACGCCCGGCGTTCCGGTGCTGCCGTCGCTGAGCATCGGCTCCTCGGGAAATATCATGGCACGCGTGGTACTGCCTACCATTACAGTCACCTGTAGCGTGTCGCGGCGCATGACCGCCGTCGGTTGGGTGATCCTGATTAGCGGCGCGGCAGCGTCCTGCCTGCTTTTTCCAGCCAGCTGTCCGTATTTCGTCGGGATAGCAGCGCTACTGGCCTTCATTGCCAATAACGTGACGTCGCTGACTGTCGTCGCTACCGGTGTCACGCTGGATTATGACCTGCAATGGCGTTTCGAAGCTGCCGCAGAGCGTGTGATGCCCGAACTGCGTCTCACTGGTACCAACGGCACGATCACGGTCACCAACACCTGGAATACCGCGAACCTCCCTGGCAATCTTTTCGATTCGATCATCACGGGCCTGGGTAACCTGTTCAATGCCTGGGTGCCGCTCGTCGGCGAGCAGGGGCGCTCGGCGCTTCGGCGTCTGCTGCGCGACAATGGCGTTGCCTTGCCGGCAGGCTCGGAATTCACCGCAATGCGCGCGGTTTCCGGCGCTGCGATTAGTGATGCGGGTACGCGCCTTATCCTTTCGGCTGAGGTGGATGTGCGCGACCGGTCCCAGGCGCAGCCCTTTGCGACTCAGGCCGCCACGCGTTCGACCCTGGTGCGCCAGCTTGGCAGCATGAGCGCGGTTATGCAGCGCGACCTGAACCCGCCGCCCGCAAGCCTGCTGGATCCAATTGCCAGCCACGGCTGCTACCTGGGTCTCGCCTATAACCAGAACGCGCTCAATGACCTGCTTTTTCACCGATGGCAGCAGCGCGCCTTCGAACTCGACCTGACCGGCCAAGACGCCGTGGATTTGAGCAACCTGGCGCCGCAGGGCATCAAGCTCAGCCAGCCAAGCCGTGTGCATGTCTGGTGCGCCGTATCACCGCGCATCGTGCTGTCCGAGGAAGGGCTGCTAACGGGAGGGCGCGCGCTGTTCGCTTTTTTTGACGATGTGCGCGTATGCTTCGAAACCATGCCAACCGGCGGCGCCGTTGAGCTGCCCGGCGGCGGCGTCTTGTTGGAGCTGAGTTTCGACGCCAAAATGCCAGCTACTCTGACGCTGGGCTGGCCCGCTGCCTCCAGCACGTTGCTGACTTTGACGCCCCTCGATCCGATTGACCTGCGCGCCTGGGAGGTGACCGAGCCGAACCAGCCGCTGCCCAATCCTTGGCCGGGAATGGCCGCCTGGAAGCCCCTAGCCGAGAGGGTGCTCAAACTCATGCTTGGCGGCATGGTAGCGCCACCAATTGCCCCTCTTGCGCCGGCGGCCAGCGCCTGGCGCCGGCCCCTGCCGAATGTTCAGGAGCCGCTCGGCAACATGCCTGGCATTGGCCCCCTGCAGAACCGTTTGTGGCTCGAACTGCTGGGGGGGCAACGCACACTATACGCGATGCCGGTGCTGCAGAGCGCGTTGTTGCAGCTGGTGGACGGTTCGGGTGCGCCGATGCTGCAATTAGCAGGCATCACAACGCCGGCCTCGCTCGGCACGATCACCGCGACTGAGGGTGAGAAACTGAGGAATTTGCTTGCGTTTATCCCGAACTCGAAGTTCCCATGAGGGCAGGCGTGGCGCGGTACGCGGCTGCCGGCTTGTTGACTTAAGTTCTCAGGCAGCATGCGTAAATGCGATGATGGCGTTTCTGTGACGGTGACCGACCTCAGCCTCACCGTATTTGGCGTGGACTTTGAAAGACAGACCTTCTGTGTTTATAAAGGTCTGATCTATCAACAAGCAGCTTAAACTAAGCTTTGGTGTCGCCTGGGGCGGGACGCGTGCTGCGCCGCTGGATGTGGGAGACCGAGGCTGACCCGCGACACGCCATTCCTAGCCATTGCCAGGTAAACTCGGTGTCCATCGAACAGGCAGAAGGTCAGTCTGCCTTTACCCACTTAGGTCGCGCTGGCATTCGGGCCTCGCGTGGTACCGTCTGGGGGCGGCAGATCGATATCTTCAACGCCTGGAGGTTCCGTACCAAAGTGTTCGCTCTCGCAGTACGGCCTTCGGGCAAGTGGGATTCGAACCGGGCTAAGCGCCGACCGCGCTGAAACCGGCCTTTTACGAACATTCGCCGGCCTGTTGTCTTGAGAGTAACCGCTGTCTGCGCCCCAATATTTTTTTAGCTTGACTGGTTGGGTGCGTTTCTGTGTCAGCTCCCTGACGCGGGGCTGCGTCTTCCATGGCGACTGTAGCAGCCAATACTGTACGCACGACCACAAGAAGATTCTGCGCGCCCAAGGCTTGCAGTCGTCGATGAGCGGCAAGGGCAATTAATGCGACAACGCCGCTATCGAGACGTTCTTCAAGACCATTAAGGCCGAGTTGGTCTGGCGCGGGACGTGGGAAACCCGTCGCCAAGCAGAAACCAGCATCTTTCAATACATCAACGGCTTCTATAACCCGCGCCGCAGGCATTCCGCGTTGGGAGGCAAAAGCCCCCTGGCTTTCGAACGCCAAGCAGCCTAAATGAGCAATCAACGTGGAAGAGAAGTTCGACAAGTCCATTTCGCTCCTTACCGTCAACCTCGTCGATAAAGCCCTTTATCTTGCGCAACAGTTCCGCAAAGTGGCGGCGTTCCGCGATATGTTCGGCTGTGTAACGGCCATGCTTGAAGGCATGGCTATTGCCCTTCGGGGCGCCCTTGGCCTTGCCGCCGCAAGCGGTGCGCGCCGTGTTGGGCGACGCTGGCGCGGGGTGGTGGGCGGCTCAGGGGTAGGGGTTGCGGATCAGCGCCTCGAACACGTCCTCGATCGCGCGCCCCGGCATCCGCAATAGCTCTACGTGGATCACCGTCTCGAACTTGCCGTCGGCCACTGTCGGATTACCCTGACGGGTCATGCGGTCGGACAGGCCTTTGCCGCGCAGCACGTCGCGCACGAAGCTCCGGTCGACCGGCCCTTTTGTGGCCTTGACCAGCACCTGGTTCGCCCCGTCAGCCGTCATCGGCACCACGAGCCGGCCCATCGTCGTGTCGATCCGCCCCTCCCCTCCCGGCGGGCCGCTCGGCCAGGCAGACAGCGACAAGTTGTTCGTGACCGGCAGCGTCAGAGGGGTCGCGCCTGATATCCCGGGCCCGTACATGCGGCTCAGCTTCACCGCCGACTGCGCTGCACCGCCGCCCGAGCCCACGGTCTTGAATTCTTCGGATGCGTTCAGCAAATGCCGGTCGCCGGTCAGCGGCAGGACAGAGCCGCGGTCGATGAACTCGGACCCGTCGATCTCGGTGTCGCGGACATGGACTACCTGGTCCTTCAGCACCGCGTGCAGCCGATACGTCTCGGCCAGCACGAAGTCGTAGAGTGCGGGCGAGGGCGGACCCGCCGGCCGCGACTTCATCCGCTTCGCCGCCGCGGCACGCTCCGCCGGGGGCAGCTTCAGGTCGGCGAGCGTCAGCACCCGCCCCGCCGACAGCGGCACGGCGTTAAAGCCCCCCGCCGTCAGGCCGTCGTTGATGAAAAAGCTTTTCCGCCCCGCGACCAAATCGAAAATCTGTAAGAACAGCGCCGCCTCCACGATCCGCGTCCGCGCGGCGCAGCGTTCGGGCGCGTGTCCAAGGACGATCTCGTTGAAGGTGCCCTTCAGCATCTGGGGCGTGGGTTTACCCCCCGCGTGGCGGTGCGCTGTCTCTACGAAGGCGCGGCGGATCTCCGGCTCGCTAAGGTTGCGCTCTCTGCCGAGCGCCGTCACGAGCGTCGGCCAGCTCTTGCCCGCACGCGCGGCAAGCGTCTCCGCGTTCGCCATGAAAGGAGCGCCCTTGCTGGGCGCCGGCGGGACGGCCGCCGCGACGATCCCGGGATGGGCGGCCAGCGTCGCGGTAGTCTTCTCTACGACCGGCGCATGCGGTGGCGGATGCGGATGCGGGGGCTTTGGTTTCGGCGTGGTCATCAGTGGGCCCCGCGCAGGTCGGATAGCCCCTCAGTCAGCGTGTCCATCGCCTGGTAGTGGTCGCGCAGGTCAAGCGCGAGCGCGAGCGGCGGCAGCAGCCTCTGCGCTGCGATGTCGACCAGCGCCTCCACCGCCGCTGTGCCCAATGCACGCGCCATGTCGCGCCTTGTGGTCAGGAACAGTGCCACCGCCTCCATCGCCTCCGGGTTGGTCTGGCCGGTCCCGATCAGCCGATCGCGCAGCAGCGTGTCATTCCGCAGACCTTCGGCCAGCGTGTCCATCACCGCACGCGCCATCAGCGCGACCGAGCCCACGATCAGCGTCCCGACGGTAATCGCCGAGATCGTACCGAGGCTTGCCGGCAGGATCGCCTCGCCCGCGCCGAAGGGCAAGGTGACAAGGCCGACGACTAGTCCCGCCAGCGCCAGCGCCAGCTCCATCTTGCGCCAGCGTGTGGCCGAGGCGCTCTCCTCGGCCACCAGCACCGCCTGCGCGCGGGCCAGGTCGCGCACGAAGGTCGACAGCAGCAGCGTCTCCGCACCCGGCTGCGGCGCGGCCAGCCCGGCACGCGCCATCCTGGCGACCAGCGGCAGCCGGGCAAGGACATGGTTCTCGGCCAGCGCCGCCGCCTCCTTGGCGTTCGAGGCGAGCGTCCCGAACAGCGGCCCCAGCGTGGCGAGGTTGAAAAGCCGGTCCCAGGCCCCCGGCGCCTCGGCCAGGAGCCGCGCCTGCACATGCCCGACCAGACCGCCCACATCCCGCCTGTCCTCATCCGAGAGCTGGAAGTAAGCGTTCGCCCAACCCACGGCCGAGGCGCTCGCGAGCGAAGTTGCGATGGTCGCGAGCGCTTGATCATGGGCCAGAAGCGCAGACCGGATGAGGGCATCGTACTTCTGCTCCAGTTTCAGCATCTCGATCGCGCGGCCCGGCGGCGCGTCGTCGTGGGGCACCCAGCCGGCCAGGTCCGCGTCGATCTGGCCGAGGATCGCCAGCGCCGGCGGGAAGATCGCAAAGATCTCCGCGTCCAGCTGCATCAGCGCCAGCGCCGCCGCGCGGTGGCGCCCGGCGAACATCTCGTAGTGCGCCGCCCGCGTAGGGCTCCTCTTCCGCGCCGCCGCGCGCCGCTGGGGCGTGGTCCCGTCGATGCGGTCGCGGCGTGCCATCTCCGGCGCCAATGCATCCATCGTCATGCGATGCAGCCGCGTCTCGGCAAGCTTTGCAAACAACGTCGTCTTGGTGACCGCCGGCAGGTCGAGCTTATAGATCGGCTTCTTCGTGGAAAATTTGGTCCCGCGGAAGCGGCCACGGAATTTCTCGTTCAGGTCCTGCATCACCTTAAGCTCAGTCTGCGCCAAGGCACTGGCGCGCGCCTCGAGTGCCGCGAGTTCCTCGGCCATCCAGCGCTCCACCGTCGCCACCGCCGACAGCATCAGCCGCCCGAAGTCCCGGTTCATCCGGTAGGACAGTGCGGTCTCCAGGATCGCCGTTACCGCCACCGCGCCGTGGCGCAGCGCTGCCTCGGCGATGTCGACAGGCAGCTCATGGGCCTGTCCAAGCAGGATCTCGGCCGGGGCGAAGGTCTTGCCGTCCGTGTCGAGGACCGTGATCTTGATCCTCAACGCATCGGTCACGGCACCGCCTGGCTTCGTGCCGTGCCGGGCCTGCCAGTCGCGGACCGCTGCCATAAGGCGTGCGTTGCCGGCCGCCGCGGTGCCGACCGCGCCCGCGTCAGCGGGGCCGAGCCCCTCGACGTCCAGCACAAGGACGAAGGCCACGCGCGCGGCCCCTCAGGGCCGGGGCCAAGGGTTGGGCAGCGGGTGCGCGTTGCTTTCGAGGTGGATGAGCGAGGTCGGCACCGTCACGATCCAGGACTCGCCGACCGGGATGCCAGTCGTAGCCTGGTCCTCGGTCAACTCGCGGATCTCCTCGTGAACGGGCAGGTGCAGGTCGTCGCCGATCACCGGCACCGCGCCGCCGTCCCATGGTTCGCGGGTGGCGAGGTAGTGCATCACCGCATCCTCGAAGCCCGGGCGCACTGCGATCAGCATCCGCGCCGCACCAGCCTGCAGGAACTCGGTGAAGGCGGGGTCGGCGTCGTCCTCGCGGTCGAGCAACTCCACCCACTTCGGCGGGGTGGCCCAATAGTAGGGATAAAAGACATAGGAGAGGTTCGTCCACTCGAAGGCGTGCTCAAGGAACTGGATGTGTGGCGCCTTGGCCCGCGACAGCCCCACGTCGGGGGCGGCATAGCCGGTCAGCGGCCGATCGGGGGAGTCGAAGCTTGCGCCCGTCTCGGTCTTGTCGAAGCTGCCTGGGGTCAGTTTCAGCCGCGGATAGTGATAACCGCCGCGGAATGGCATCTCGCCCATCGAGTTGATTGTCGTCACCTGGTCGTCGTTCGGTTGCACGTCGAACTCGCGCGTGAACTCGTTGATCGCAAGGCGCTTCAGCTCCTGCTCCATCCGGCGACGGTTGGCGGCGCTGCTGCCGCCCTGCAGCACCTCACGCGCGCTAGCGCGCTTCACGTCCTTCAGCGCCTTGAAATAGGCGAGTATCTCGGGGTCGGGAACCGGCTTGTTGTTCTCCTGCTTGCGCAGTCGGGAGGTTACGAGTTCAGCATAGACCGCCGTCCGCCAGGCCGCGAGGGTCGCCGCGTCGCGCTGGAAGTCGACCGACAGGGTCAAGTTAAACCTATCGCAGGTCTTGGTGCGCACATCGACCTTGAAGCGGTCGTTGAGTGTGAAGCCCGTCGGCAGGGGCCGGTGTTCGTCGTAGCCGACATTGACGAATTGTTCCTCGGTCTTGGCTACGAGAGAGATGCTGTCGATGTCGATAGCCAGAGTGTTCTTCCAGTTCTCGACGTTTTCGTTTTTTCCACGGAAGACGGCACTTCCCTGCACGCGGATCGCACTTGGCGTGTAGCCCGCCGGACGGTCGAGGACCGAGCAGTCCCAGAACCAGTCGGTCTTGAACCCCCCGTCAAAGTAGGACGTGAACTTGGTGAAGCTGGTCGCACCTTCCTTGTTCAGGATCGGCACGCCCTCTATTGCCGCTACGGGCGGAGGAAGATGGTCGAGGAAGTAGAGCGCGTTCAGCTCGGCCCATTTCGCCTCGGTAATATCGGCAGCCTGGCTCACGCCAAGAATCGCCGTCGGGCTCGTATTTGGCGTGACCGGCGGTGGCCGCACTGGATGCTCGGGCAGGTCGAGCGTCGCCACGTGCGCAAGCAGCCGACTCTGCACATGGAAGGCCGCCGGCTCTGGCACGATCAGCTCGAACATCAGCCGCCGACCGTAGTTGCGTACCTCGGCTCGGTAGACCTTGTCGATCCAGCGGTAGAAGCCATTGACATGCGCGGGTGCGGCGGCGGCGGTCAGCGTGTGGACGGCGGTGTCCTCGGCCTCGGCGATCAACGAGCGCGAGCGGGTCTGGCTCGCGCGGCGCTGCACGCGCGACAGCGCCTTCTCGGTCACGTCGCGGGCGAAGCTCTCGGCGACCTTGTCGCTTTCGGACCGCCCGACCGCAAGCGAGGCGTTGACGCTGACCGTGCTGACGACCGGTGTCCCGGTGTAGCTGACCGACGCATTCAGACCGGCGGTCACGTCGGTTTTCAGCACCTGCTCGGTTTCGCGCTTCAGCTCGAAGCGCTCGGCGCTGGCAATCTCGGTCGAGGTCTCGCTGTCCTCGGCGAAAGTGAAGCCCTGCACGTCCTCGCTGCGGTCGAGGCGGCGGAGCGTGCGCACCTTGCTCTCGCCCGCCATCACCGTCTCCACCCGCGCGATCTCTCCCGCGCGATAGCCGAGGAAGGTCTGGCGCACCACCATCAGGTCGCCGATCCCGGCGGGGCGGATCGGGTTGAAGGGGCTGAACGCCCTATTCAGCCGCGCGAAGATCGGCTGGACCACCGGTTGGGCACGCATCAGCGCCCCGGGCCCGCCCGGCTCCCACGCAAAGGGCATGGCGGCGGCCTGAAGCCGCTTCAAGGCGCCATTGGGCGCCGTTCCTAAGTCAAGGTCGGGCCAGCCGTTGCGCAGCGTGGCGAGCAGCGACTTCAGCCGCGCCATCTCGGTTGCATCGTCCTGCACCTGCGCGACATGGACCGCAAACAAGAACACCGCCAGCCGCTCCAGCGCGTGAAGCGTCTGCAACCCCGCGATCGCGGGCGAAGGGTCGGCGGGGTGGATCCGGCGCAGTACTGTCAGGCCGTAGAGCGCGTCGAAGAGAATCCGTTTCGATGCCGCGAAGTCTGGCGCCTGCCCGCCGTTGCTGATGGAGAACACCCGCTCCACCAGCGGCGACAGCACCGGCGCGGGCGGAGCCGGTACCGAACTCAGCGGACCCGTCTGTGCCTCGGCCGGTTTCGGCCTGGCAAGCGCCTCCAGCAACCCCTCCACCTCTGCACGCAACCGAGAAAGCGACGGGGCGACCGGCACGGCGATGTCGTCTGCCGAGCCGGGGAAGACGATCACGCCAGTGTCGGTCACCGCCTGAGGCCGGCCGGCCAGCCGCGATAGCCGTGCGGCGTCCTGCGGCCGGACCCGCAACAGCGCAACCACCGGCCCGAGCGAGGGCGCGACCCGCGGCGGCGCCGACAGCACCTGCAGCACGGCGCGGGTGGTCGTGCTAAGCCCCGCCTTTGCCGCGACCGCGCGGAAGGTTGCGAAGCCCACGGCCGAGACGCCGGTGGCCGAGTAGATCTCGCGGTCCACGCGCTGGCCGCCGACGGTCCCGCCGCCATTCGCGACGGTCGCATCCTCGTGGATATCGTCGCGGATTGCCCCATGCGGTGCGCCACGGCTCTGCGGTCGCCGGATCGGGCGCAGCGACATGAAGTTGAAGATATCTTCTCCTAGATCATCCACCATCCATTCTCCCTGCGTTACGTCCCCACAACCTGGACGGTAGGCCTGTCCATCGTCAAGTTATTTGAGACCGCTTGGCGGGCTTTGTAACGGAGTATCTGGCCCATCAATGGGTTAGGTTAGGCTACGTTCTGGTGATGCATCAAGCGGCAACGCCGACCTTCCCCCCCCCCTCACACCCTCTCCACCATCCTAAACCCCCGCGACGCCAACGGCAGGCTGTCCCGGCTGATAGCGGCGTCTTCGCCGGGGGCATGCAGCGCGTCACCCCACCCTTCGCTTCAGCACCTGCACATGCAGCGGCGCCGCAGGCAGATCCACGGTCGAAAGGCTCACATTCCGCGCCGTGACCCGCACCTTATCATTCGACCAGACATGGCAATCCAGCACAAAGGCAATGCTGCTGGTGTCGAGCGAAGCATCCGCGAAATCCCCCCGGCGCGCGCCAGGCACGGTCACATCCGCATTGGTGGTCGCCCCGGGTGGCATGCTCGGCAGATCCCAACTGGCGGAAAACATCAGCGTCCTGCTGCCAGCAGGCAGTGCGGGGCAGCCGGATAGGATTGCCGGCGCATCCTCGGGCAGGCCGTAAAGGCGCAGCGCCTCCACCTCAATCTGCCCGTCAAAGCCGATGATCCCGATTTGCGCAAAGGCCACCTCCGACCCAAAGCGCACCGTCTGGCGGCGATTGAGGTCGCTCTCCTGCATCACAGCCCCCGCCTGCCAGGTTTTGGATGTTGGTGCCCATTGCAGCGTCGTGCCGGATGCCAGCGCATCGCCAGCGATGTTTTCCCGCACAATGCCCGCGCCATCAAAGCATCGCAGACAAAGCCGCCCGCCATCAGCACCGCCGACCAACCAATGCGCCAGCGCGAATTCCTTGGCGTGGGTGGTTTGCACAACAAAGCCGATGCCTCGATTGGGGTTCAGCAGCAGGCCGCGCGCGGTCGGCGTGATACCATTCAGCCCATTCCAGGATAGCGCTGCCATAGTGGTCTCAGCGGTGGTGGAGGTGGCCATGATGCAGGCGCCCTCCACGCCAATCTCGGTGCTGCTCTGCCAGAACGCGGCGGCGCGGATATTCGGAATATGCGCCAGCAGCCGCGTCAGCCGCGATGTCGGCGCGCGGTGGCGGTTGAATACGGCATTGCCGGCGCGGGTCGCACTTGGGGTGTAGTCAACGCCAATCGCATAGCTTTGTGCCCAGGCCACATCATATTCGCAATCGGTGGCGGCCGCCGTGTGGCGCGCGGCAAAGGGGGAACAGCCCTCCATCCGCATATTGCGCGCGATGATGGCGGTGCCATTCGTCTCATTCAAAAACGGAATAGCGACATTGGGGTCTAATTGGCGCAGCTCGAAATTCGGCGCGTCAAAGAC
>JADCGF010000015.1 GCA_020249145.1 Roseomonas sp.
ATTGGCGGCCTGGTCTGCCGCGCCTAAATGGCGATCAATTCTTACAAGGCCGGAGAATTTCGCGTCGGTCGCCAGCGTGTCGCCCAACCAGACATCGCCGATGGATTGCACGCGATGCGCGGCCAGCACGATGACGGCGTAGAAATACCCATCGGCGCGGCCCTGATCATCGGTGGCCGAATGGATGAACACCATGGGCCCGCCTACCTTGATACGGCCAAAGACGAGTTGATGTTCGGTCAGCGGTTGCCGAAAGGATTGCGTGCGCCCTGCGCCGGGGGCGGTGGTATTATCGACCGCGCGGCTGGGAATAGCGGGGGATGAGGGCGGGCGCGAGGGAAAGACCGAACCGCCGACGCTGGTAATGGCAAAGGCAGTCCCGGCACCAACTAAAGCGCCGATGATCCCGCCACCGACTGCGGCTGAGGCGACTGCGCCAACGGCGACGGCAATGATCGGGATGGCGACGGGCATTCAGCCAATCCTCCAGGCTATGCTGCATTCGGTAAGCGGCGCGTGGGTCAGGCCTTTTGGTCCGACAAAGACGGCCCGGCCTGCTTCGACCACCACGCCAAGGCGCGGCGGATCACCGGCAAGGACGATATCGCCAGGCCGCGCATAGGCGGGCGCGATGCGCGGAAACCCAGCGCTATCGGCTGAGGCAGCAAGGCAGGGCAGGACCTTCACGCTCGGCTTGTTGCCAGTGACAGCCTCCACAGCGGCAAGCGCGAAGCTGGCGCAATTCCAATGCCGCGCATCAAAGCCGCGCGCTTCCGCCGCCGACAGCAATGCCGCCAGCCGCATTGCCCAATCCTTGCGCCGCATCACTGCGCCGGCAGCCGGATTTCTGCTTCCTGCAAGGCGGGGACATATTCGAAAAACCGGTCGCCCTGATATTCCGCCTGCTGATCGGCATCGGTGTAGCGCCGCACCTCGGCGCGCTCGAGATCCACAAGCCGACTTTCGCAAGTCAGCGAAATGCGCGCCTCTGTCCCGTCCGTCACTTCCATGACATCCATCAGCCCAGCCCAAAGCGGAAACGGGTCCGCGACAAAAGCACCCTCGGCATCCAGCAGCACGCCCCATAACCGCGCGGTACGCAGCCGAAAGCTGCGCTCTGCCAGCGCAATATCCACGACCTCCTGCGGCACAGGCGAGAGCGAGAGCGTCAACCGCACCGCGCGCAATTCAACGGTTTCCTCAATTTCGCTGACGGCACCAATCGCGCCGAGCCCCTCAAACACCTTGCCGGCCCAATGCAATGGCCCAATCCCGGTCCATGCCCGGAAAAAGCCCGAGGCGAAATCAAGCTCCACCAACACAACCGGGGCCGCGATGGGCGATGCCGCAGCGGCGATGGCCGCGGGCGTGAGCCTTGGCGATGGATTGATGCCTGACATTACAGCGCCTCCTCAAGCCGGATGGTGATGGCCGTAAAGCCGCCCGGGCGTGTCGGGTTCGCAGCCTCATCATCCGATACCAGCCGCATCGGCACGCTGGGTCTTGTCAGCACCAGCGGTTGGTTCACCAGCAATGCCTCGCGCAAGGGTGGTGCAATGGGAATGGTGGCGGTGCCGGTGCCAGATGCCGTGATGGCCTCGGTCGCGATGTAAAGCCGCCCGGCAAGGCCGATCATGTCCCCGGCGCCAATCGCAATCGCATTCGGATACCAACCCTGCGTCTGGATCGAAAGCGCACCGCGCGGCGCACCCGCCGCCAGCGCTGGATTGCCCGAACCCACCACAAAGCCGGTGCCATCGGTAAAGATCGTCGCGTCGTTAAAGGAGAATGGACCGCTTGGCACTTGCCCCTGGCTGCGCGGATCGCCACTGCGGAATTCCCGCCGCCAGTCATAGATCCTGACCGTATTGAGCGAGCCCGCCAGCGCCGCCAGCAACCCTTCCAGAATACCACCGCGCCTGCGATCCAGCGGTTCAAAACTCGCCTGCGCCACCCAGCGCGCACCTTCACGCCGCAGCACCTGCGCCTGGCGCGTGATGGGTGAGACAAAGCGCGTGGTGTTGTGTTGCAAGTAGAATGTCAGCCGCGTCGGGCGCAGCGCCTCGGGCCAGGCATATTCAACCATGGCTGTTACCCCCGCACTGTTTCATAAGCGCTGCCGCCACGGCGAATGGCATCCAGCGTCATACTGGAAGCCTGCCGCGCAATCTGCCCAGCCAAAATCCGCAGCCGCGCCTCCACCCCCGCATCCGCGCCGCGCGCATCAATCGCGATGGAGGTATTGATGGTGGTGCCGGCTGGCGCGCTGCCATTGGGCAGCACCGTGCCGGCCTGGTTCGGCACAAACCATTCCGGGCCGCGTTCCCCAACGATATAGGGCTGCCCCGCCGACACCGGGCCGCCATCGGCGCGGAACAATCCACCAATGGCGGTGCCGATATCATTCAGCCAATTCCCAGCCCCAATACTGGAAAGCCCGGCCGAGGCCGCATTGCCCAAGGGTTCTGTGATGGTGCGCCGGGCAATAATACGCGCCATGTCCTGCAATAGGCCCTTGAGCACTTCAGACAGCCTGGCGCCGCGCACAATCGCGTCCTCAAAGGCCGAGGAAAAGGCAAAGCCCAATTCCCGCGCGGCATCGCGCGTATTCTCTGTGCTGCGCTTGATGCGCTGCTCGGCCTCCTCCAATTCGCTCAAAGCGCGTTCGCCTTCGCGGGCGATGGTCTCGGTGGGGATCGGCCGGCCTGCACGCTCGGCACGCTCGGCCAAATCTCCAAGCCGTTCCAGGCGCCGCTGATAGCGTTCATAGGCATTCTCATTATCCAGGATCAGCCTTTCGCGTTCGCGCAGCAGATCATTCAACTCGCGTTCCGCCGCGCGATCAGCGGGTGGGATGGCGGCCACACGGCGCGTGGTGCCTTCAATACGGCGCAGCGCCTCATCACGTTCTTGCAGCGCCAGGGTTTCAAGCCGGCTGCGATCCGCAGCGGTGATGCCACCAGCGGCCTCGGCCTCACGCAGCCGGCGGACGCGGTCCTCATATTCGCTATTGATGCGAAAGCGGTCATCGAGCGCGCGACGCAATTCCTCAGCATCCGCGCCGGCGCGACGGCGGCGTACATCGGCGGCTTGGGCGGCGGCGCTCTCCGCCTCGCGCTGCTGGCGTTCGCCGGAGGCCTGTTCACCGCGCGTGATTTCCTCGGCGAGTTCCTGATACTGCCGGCGCAATTCCTCCAGCCGGGCGGCGCGATCCACCCCGGCCTGTTGCTGCGCGGTGCCAACCAGGCCGCTGCGGATGGTGCCGCGCCGTGGTTCGGTGGGCTGGCTTTGGCCTTCGATTTCAGCCTCAAGCCGGGAGATTTGTGCGCGCAGCGCCGCAGCCTCCGCCCGGCGCGCGGCCTCCTGCTCGGTTGGCAGCAAAAGGCCGGAGCCGCGCCGCACGCCATCCAGCACGCGCGCCGCACCGGACAGCGCCTGGGCCAGCGTATTGGAAAGGCCGATGGCTTGATCGAGCCGGGCGAGGAATTGATCCGTTGCGACGGTGAGCTGCCCAAAGGCGCGCCCCACCGAAAGCGGCGCACGTTCAAATTCGCCATTCAGCTTTTCAACGGCGCCCAGCAGCGCGGGGAAAACCGTATCGGCGGTGAGTTTGCCCTCGGAGCCGAGCTTGCGGAGTTCACCAATGGAAACGCCAAGCTCCCGCGCCAGCGCCTGCGCAAGGGTGGGCAGGCCTTCCAGGATAGAACGCAGTTCATCACCCTGCAGCGTGCCCGATGCCAGGGCCTGGGCCAGCTGCTGGGTGGCGGAGGAGATTTCCTGTTGCGAGGCGCCCGAGGCGATGGCGATGCGCTGCAAGCCGCCGACGAGGGTTGCGACCTGATCCGAGGTCGCACCAATTTCCCGCGCGGCGATGGAAAACCGCGCAAAGGCATCCACGCTTTCACGCACCGCGACGCCGGTTTGTAGGCTATCCTGATAGAGCCGGTCATAGATTTCCCCGGCGCGTTCAATGGAACCGAGCGCAGTATTCAGCCGCCCCATGGATTGCGTGAGCGCATCGCCTGCCACCACCACCGCGCGCAGCCCGGCGGCCAAGCCCGCGATCTGCACGCTGCGCACGGCGACATCCAGCAAATCCAGCGCGCGGGACGCACGTTCCGCACCGCCCTGAATACGCGCGAGAGAGCGTTGGCCGGTCTCACCGACCTCTCGCAATTCCTGTTTCACGCGCGCGGCGTCGTCCAAGGATAGGCGCACCGAGACGCGGCGGGTGGCGTCAGCCATGGGGCGTTTCCTCCCTGCCGCGTGTGGCGATGCCTTCCGCCATGCCGATGCGCATCGCCATCAACATTTCCGAAGCGGCCCAACCCTGCGCGCCGAGATCGCGCGCGGCGGCAAGCGCATTGGCGAGGTTGAACGTAATGCCGGCCATGCCGGCCTCAGCGCAGGCGGTGCCGGCGGCCCAGCAGGCATGGGCCTCAATGCTGAGCGGTGCGTGTGCCGTGTAGGGGCAGCTATCGGCGCAATCGCGCGCGATGGCCGCGCAACCGCGACAATATTCGGGCCCGCTGCCGAAATGCCAGGCGGCGCGGACCCTTAGGCGTTTCCCTCGGCGGCCACGGCGGCGACTGGCGCGGTGGCGCGGTCCCAGAAGGCGGCGGCGATATCATCCATATCCATCAGGCGCTCGACGGCATCGGGGGAGAGCGGTAGCGGCTTGCCTGAGGTATCGCCGATGCCTTCCCAGGAGAGGATGGCGTGACGCGCGAGGGCTTTGACCAGGAAGGCGAAGGCTAGGCCGCGGGCCATGTCGGGGTCGAGGTCTGGTTCTGCCGCACGGAGCGCGCTGAGGCGGCGGGCGGAGGCTGCCTGGGCGGCGGCCATGACGGCGGTGGTGACGGGGCGGATTTCCACGCGGACGCCGCGTGGGAGGGCGAGCCAGTACGGCTCGGCCGGGAGGTCGAGGGTGAGCATGGGGGAATCTCCAGACTTGAAATGCAGCCCTGTTATGTCAAAGTATGACATGTCCAGGGCAGGAGCTAAGCGATGCCAAATGTGAGTCTAACGCCCGAGCTTGAGGGCTTTGCGGAGCGCTGCGTCGCCTCCGGTCGCTATGGCAATGTGAGTGAGGTGATGCGCGCAGCACTTCGCCTCCTTGCGGACCAGGAAGCGCGACGCACGGCCTTTACCGAAATGCTGGAGCGTGTCGAACGTGAGGCTGATGAAAAAGGCTGGCTTACCGCCGATCAGGTAGATGCTGAGCTTCGAAAGGTCATCGCGCAAGCGAAAGCCGCGAGGGAAAAAAGCTGAGCCCGCGATCTCGTTTCGCTGGCGCGATCCTATCGCCAGAGGCCTTGGCGGATCTTGGAGAGGCAATTGCCTGGATCAGCCAAGAAAACCTCAGCGCCGCTGAGAATTTGCGCATTGCGGTGGGCCAGGCAGCCCAGTTGATCGGCGCCCATCCCAATCTTGGAAAACAGCGGCGAGACCTTGCTTCTGAGAACATAAGGTTCCTGCTACTGCGCGGCTTTCCCTACATCGTGGTTTATCGCGCTGATGCAATTCCGCCGAGGATCTTGCGGGTCCTTCATGGCGCCCGCGATCTGCCGGAAGTGCTACAGGACCTTGAACGCGAAGGAGGCGCATAGCCGTGTCTCACCCATACTCACTCCCCGCCTGCTGGTTCCTGAGCACCACCGTCATCATCCGCCCCGCCGTCGCGTTGAAGGCGGCCCTGAAATCAAAGCTCGCCTCCACCCCCGCCGGCCCTTCGATCGGCGTTTTGGCCAGCGCCAGATAAACCTCATGCAGCGTGATCGTCAGGCTGCGGTTAGCATCCATCGTGAATGCCATCGCGAATTCCGCCGGCGTGCCGCCCTGCGCCTGCGCCAGCAGCACCGTATTCTCAAACCGCACCGTGATTTGCCCGATGCAGCGCGCAATGCCGGGATCCACACCCTCCACCTTTCGGTCAGCGCGGATAGTGCGCACCGTCTCCATGCCATTCGAAAAACTAAGCCGCGCGCCGGTCACCTGCGCCAGCGCGGAACCAGCGCGCGTGATGGAACCCTGCGCCTTGTTGAAGGCCGTAAAGGCCGCGCCGCTTGGCGTGCCGCCGGAACTCGTCGCACCGCGGAGCGAGCCCTGGCCCAGCAACCCAATCGTCGCGCTGGCAGCACCGGTGGGCGTAAAATCCATCTCCAGCGTATCAGCGCGCACGCCTGTGCAAACATCGTAATTCGGCACATCGGGATAGCCGATCTCGATACTGTTGGAAGGCAGCGCCGCAAGGCCCGAGCCAAAGCTATGGATGAAATTCGGGCTGGTGCCGCTCGTGGTCGGCGGGCCGAATAGCAACCGCAGCCAATGCCCGAAATTGATCAGGTCAATTGGCACCACTGCCTGGCCTGCCACCGTCACCGTATCCAATAGCGGCGCGCCGGTATCCCGATTGCCGCCAATGCCAATCACATCCGCATCAAGCAACGGCTGCTCCGCGCCCAGATTGCAGGACAGAAAGGGCATTCGCCGCCAATTGCCACTTGGCGCGGTGCCATAGCTGGCCTCGGGAATCATGAGCAGGCGCGCATTCGCGCCAATGGCACGGGGCATGGGGTTTCTCCTGGTGGGCGATCAGGCCACTGGTGACCCGGTGGCGGTAAAGAACAAGGCGACAGGTAGACTAGCGGCACGTGCGCTGGCCGCGCCTTCGAATTCGACATCCTCGATATCCGCGCTGCCGGGCTGCGCCCATTCCACCGCGCCACCCAGCATGGGATCGGCGGTGACGGCGGCGGCGATGGTAACCAGCAGCGCATCCAGCAGCGCATTATCCGCCGCCAGCACTTCGATCTCCGCGCGATGCTCGATGGCAAAGGCCAGCGGCGAGAGGATGGGCGTTTCCGCCACACTCTCCCCATCGCGCAGCACCACCAGTCCGCCCGCGGGCAGGCGCTGCGGCACGGTCTCATTGCGGCGGATGACGGGCGCTGGGTTGCGCGCGGCCAGGCTGGCGTTCAGGCGCGCGAACAGGGCGTTCAGGGCGGCTTCACGCAGGCTCATCGCGGCCTCCCTGCCTCGGCGGCCCAGGCCGCCACAAAACGCCCGGGCAGGCGGCGCAGGCCACGCTCCGCCGCTCCCTTTACGTCGAGCCGCTTGGTGAGCTTCACCTGCGGTAGCAGCAGAAACATCGGCACCATGCCGCGCGCGAGCAGCCCGCGCGCCCAGGCCTCTCGGCCGCGGCGATGCGCGGTGCCGACTTCTGTCACACCCCCGGCGATCAACCGCAGGCGCTGCCGCCGTCGCCGTCCGGCCTGTTCCCCGGCGCGGAGTGGCAGGCACCAAACAAAGCCGCGCCCCGATT
The DNA here is from genome assembly GCA_020249145.1 of Roseomonas sp. Lineage (GTDB taxonomy): Bacteria > Pseudomonadota > Alphaproteobacteria > Acetobacterales > Acetobacteraceae > Neoroseomonas. Next base: position 7,325 of record JADCGF010000015.1, read on the forward strand.
TGAATGGCCGCAGAAACGCCTGGCCCGAGGCCACCATTTGCGCTGGCGTCACGCGCATGCCTTTCTCGCCCCGCCCGCGCCGTCCGCGTGCGGCGTTAAAGCCGGTGGGGATAGCGAGGAATTTGCGCCCGCCCTTGGCGCGGATCAGCGCGCCACGCTCGAATGCATCAATCACCTTGGGGACTTTGGTGAAGACCAGCCCGGCAGGCCGGAGTGACTGGCCCGTGCGGGGAAACACCATGGACCGCCAAGCATTGGCGATGCCGCGCGCATTGCCGGCAAAGGCGGTGGTCACTTGCTGGCGGAGTTCGGCTTTCACCTCGACTGTCTCGGTACGGATCGCGGCCATGGCGGCGCGTTCACCCGCACGTACTTCTTCGGCGAGCATTTTCCGAAGATCGCCGACAAGCTGCGCGCCAAACCTCATGCTGCGTGCCTATCGTTGGCAAAAGACGCGCCAGGCGGTGCCGGTGGCGTCGCGTTCGGCATGGCGGACGGTGAGCAGATCGGCGCCAATGGCAAAGCTATCGCCTGGCGCGATATCAGGCAGGGTGGCGATGGCGAGCGAGAGAATATCGCTGGCTGAGATCACCTCTGTGCCGAAAGCATCCGCCATGCGGTCGGGCGAGGAACGCAGCACGCGCAGGCTGACCGGTGCGCCGATGCCGCCCTGGCGATACTCAGCATCGCAGCCAAGATGCGGGTCGGCGATCAGCGCTGCCATGGCGGTATCGAAGGCGCTCATCGCCTCAGCACCTCGACAATGCGCGGCAGCGTCTTTTCGGCGGAACGGCCAATGACGTAGCCACCGAGGCCGATCTCGACGATGTTCCAGAGCTTGAGCGCTTCGGCCTCACTGATCCCCGGCGCCGACCAGCCGAGCCAGCGCAGTACGATCAAGATGCCAAAGGTGATCATCATCAGCGGACGCCAGCAGGCGGCGAGCCAATGTTCCGATTGCGCTTCGGTCTTGATGATATCGGCGGCGGCTTTCTCCAATTCACCCGCGCGCGCTAGCAGGGCAGCATTCAGTTCCGCCTCGGCACGCTGCCGCGCCTCGGCATTGTCCGGCGTCAGCACCTATGGGACCAAATTGGCGATTTGAGTTACGGAGGATTTCTGGCTCATCGTAACCCCAAGGAGAGTGAAGATGAGCCAGAAATCCTCCGCCCCACCCCCCCGTGTGCCAGCCGAAAAGCTGGTCCGCGATATTCGCCGCGCCACGCGCAAGCACCATTCTGCCGAGGACAAGATCCGCATCGTCCTGGAAGG
>JADCGF010000016.1 GCA_020249145.1 Roseomonas sp.
AGGCTTCCAGCAGCGTGCCATCAACCGAGAAATGCTCGGTAGAAAGCAGGACCTTTACCTTTGGCTGCGCCAGTAGCGCGCGCATGAACTCCGAGGCCACGTCGCCTTGCAACAGGCGGTCGCGGTTAACAAGGAACCAGCCACCGCATCATTGCCACGCATCGCAACCTCAACCCGAATGCGAGGACAGTGAATCATAAATACGGAAATCAGGCTACGAATTTCAGCAGCCTGCTAAAGGGAAAGAGTACACAGTTCTATGCAGCTTGCGCAGCCGAAGCCGAAGCACTTGGCTTTTCGCTGGAACACTTCTTACAGAGTGACCCTCATGGCACGTAGACGACTTGATATGTTGCCCGCAGATGGCGGACGCATTTACGCGAAGCTGGCTGCGGATGTATCACGCGAGCTTTTTCTTGCGCTTCAAACAGGAGGGCAGGAACGGAACCTTACGAAGGCCGACATCGCAAGACTGATTGGGCGCAATAAAGCAACAGTCACCCGCGCGTTGAGCGGTGGCAATCTTGAATTGCGCACAATTGCCGCGATTCTGGCGGCTCTAGGTCATGAAATGGAGGTTAAAGCGCATCGCATTGAAGCGCCTCATCGCCTTCAAAAAAATCATGTGAAAGGCGTTAAGAGTGATCCCACATCCTATGAAATTACGGCGAGCGTGTCGGGAACCCGTGAGACAACCCAGGCCACGCAAACTCCCCACAACCCTTCGATGATCTCAGTCCGATGACTACAACCCAAATCTCACCATATGAACGTGTTTCAGCGCCCGAAGCACGTTGGGCGACGGCGCTGTTTTGCGAAATGATTCGGTCTGAACAGGATGGAAAAATTATCCTTGTTGGCGTTCATCCAGGTGCGAAAATCCGGATCGAGGGCAAAACTACTCCACCTGAAGTGCCAACGATCTTGAATTTCGCCATTGCGGTAAAGTTGCGTTTTCCAAAGGGTGACATCACCAAGCCAACCAAGATGACAATCACCGCACCTGGCAGCCCTGCTGTGATAGTCAATCTTCCGTTTGAGGCGCCCTCCCCCTCGAACGTCGCTCGCCCAGAAAACCTCATCTTACTTGGCACCCATCTCCTCCGGGTCCACCAGCCTGGGCCTATTGAGGCTGTGGTAGAGCTTGAAGATGGCTCCAGTATCTACGCCGGCGCCCTGGAAGTGGAATTTGCGGCGGCTGATAGCGCGAAAATCAATAACGAGTCGGTCGCGGCCACTCGCTCTAAGCGAGGCAAGAAACGGGATAAATCTACTTGATTTTTTCTTTACCACTTTTTTCGGCCTATCCGGGAGCCTCTGGAACCCCAAACGTTGCTAATGCAGCTTCACCTGCGGCTGCCCCCGATCCGCCACCATCCCCACCAGGGTTCGCCATAGCACCGGCGCATGCCCATGCAGCGCCGTCTGGTGCATCTTATAAAGTGACCGATACATCATCCGCGCGAAATAGCCTTCAATGAACATGCTGCGCCCGACCAGAAAGCCCATCAGGCTGCCGACGGTGGAGTATTTGCCAAGCGAGACCAGCGACCCGAAATCGCGATAGGCAAAGGGCTCCACTTCCAGCCCGCGCAGCTTGCGGTCAATTTGCCGATAAAGATGTGTCGCTTGCTGATGGGCGGCCTGTGCGCGCGGTGGCAGATTGCCCTTGCCATCAGGCCGCGGGCAGGCGGCACAATCGCCAAGGGCGAAGATATCGGGGTCGTGTGTGGTTTGCAGCGTGGGGAGAACGACCAGCTGATCATTGGCCGTGGTTTCAAGCCCGCCGATATTGCGGAGAACCGGCGGGCCCTTCACGCCAGCTGCCCAGACCACAAGCTCACCGGGGATGACTGCGCCATCGGCCAACACCACGCCATCGGCGCGCACCTCGGCCACGCGCCGTCCGGCCAGCACTTCAACGCCGAGATCTTCCAGCAGTTTCATGGTGGCGGCTGAAATGCGTTCGGGCAGTGCCGGCAGGATGCGCGGAGCGGCTTCAATCAAGCGGATGCGCACATCCCGCGCTGGGTCAATCCTATCCAAGCCATAGGCGACAACGGCGCGCAACGTGCGGTGCAACTCGGCGGCGAGTTCCGTGCCGGTGGCCCCCGCGCCGATGATGGCGACATGCAACTGGCCGGGGCGCACAGGCTCCGCCTGGCTATTGGCGCGCAGGCACGCATTGACCAGGCGGCGATGAAAGCGGCTGGCCTGGGCCACGTTTTCCAGCGGCACGGCGTGTTCGGCTGCCCCTGGCGTCCCGAAATCATTGGTGACGCTGCCGATGCAGATCACCAGCGTGTCATAGGGCACGGCGCTTGGCGGCGTGACCTGGCGGCCTTCATCGTCAATGGTGGCGCCCACCAGGACTTCTCGGGCCTCACGGTCAATGCCGGTCATGGGGCCGAAGCGGTAGGTAAAGTGGTGGTTATGGGCTTGGCGCAGGTAATGAAGCTCATGCCGGTCCCGATCCAAGCTGCCGGCGGCCACGGCATGGAGTAAGGGCTTCCACAAATGGGTGCGGGCGCGCTCCACCAGCGTGACCTCAGCCGCGCCGCTGCGGGCATAGCGATGGCCTAGCCTGGTCACCAGTTCCAGCCCCGCCGCCCCTCCTCCGACCACGACAATGCGATGGGGCGTCTTGGTGCCTTGGCTGGGGTTCATGCTATCGCTCCGGTCCGGGTCGCCGATAGTTGCGGGACCCGGCGTAACATTGTGACCCCGGCGAGGGTTCGGGGGCAGCGCCCCCGCTTCGGCAAAAGTAAACCCCGTGCCTGATGTTTCTTGATTTGAATAGCGGGGGAAAATGGTGCCCAGAGCCGGAATCGAACCAGCGACACTGCGATTTTCAGTCGCATGCTCTACCAACTGAGCTATCTGGGCCCTGACATGGCCGAAGCTTGGTCAGAAGGCACTTCCTAGCGAAGCGGCTTTGCCCTGTCCAGCCTGCTTTTATCTGTCGCGGGGACCAGGTCTTGCCGTCGCTCATTGCCCAGGCGGGCTGCATCCGTCAGAAATCCTGCATTTTCTTACGCCATTCTGCGGCAGCCAGGCTTTCCTCGATGGCCAGGATTTCGGTGGCAAGCGCGCCGCGCGGGTCACGTTCCAGCCCTTCATCCACGCAGCGCTTCGCGAGCGCCATGGCGGCGGGGGGTGCCTTCAGGATAGTGGTGGTGGCCTCCGCGATGCAGGCGGCCAGCGCATCGGGCGCCACCACACGCGAAACGAGCCCCGCTTCGCGGGCTTCTTCGGCGCCAAGCGCGCGGCCTGTGAACATCAAATCCTTGGCCAGTCTTTTGCCGATGATGCGCGGCAGGCGTTGTGTTGCGCCCACCGTGCCCCAGAGCGCTTCCGGGGTGCGGAAGGAAGCGGCAGGTGTGGCGATGATGAAATCACAAGCGGCGGCGATTTCCACGCCCGAACCAACAGCGGGGCCTTCCACCACGGCAATCGCCGGCATGGGTAAGCGTTCCAAAGCATCATAGGCGGCAAAGGCTTTCAGGCGCCGCGCGCGCACCGCGTCATCGCCCATGCCCTGCCGTTCCTTGAGGTCCGCTCCAGCGCAAAACACACTGCCAATCGCCTGCACCAGCACGCAGCGCGCGCCATCTTCCCGCGCGCGGCGCGTGGCCGCCACCAGCGCTTCACACATGGTGCTATTCAGCGCATTGCGCGCCTCAGGCCGGTTCAGCGTAATGCGCGCAAGGCCATCCTTGCAGTGATAGACGACAGCTTCGGTCATTTCCCCGCTTCCGCGCACAAGGCCTTGATACGCAACGCGGGGCGTTAGCGCACATACCGCCAGCGGAAGCGATCACCATTCGATTCCACCCGCCCAACAGAAGGATTGGGGAAATGGATCGGCAGCAGCTTGGTATCCGTATCAGCGACATTCGCCAGAAAGCGCGTGCGGCTATCGGCGGCTGCATTCGGGTCCCAGCAGAACATGGTGGACCAAGAAGGCCGGTGGATTTGCAGCGCGTGATGCATCAGATCACCCGTGATCACCGCATGCTGGCCGCGGCTATTGATATGCACGCAGCAATGGCAAGGCGTGTGGCCGGGGGTGGGTTCGATGGTGATACAATCATCCAGGCTGAAATCATCATCCACCAGCAGCGCCTGCCCCGCCGCCACCACGGGTTCGCAATTCATGGTGAAGACAGAACCGCCGCCGCCCGGACGGGTTTCACCGGCCTTGGTTGAAGCCTCCCACGCGGCATATTCGCGCTTGTGGAACACGTATTTGGCGCGCGGGAAGGTCGGCACCCAGCGGCCATCGCGCAGCACGGTATTCCAGCCGGAATGGTCAATATGCAAATGGGTGCACATCACATAATCAATATCGTCAAAGGAAAGCCCTTCTTTCTTCAGGCCATCAAGCCAAGGCTGCTTCGGGAAATCCATCGGCGCGGGGTAGCCCTTGTCTTCGCCGGTGCAGGTATCCACCAGAATCGTATGGCGCGGCGTACGCACCACATAGGTTTGATAGGTAATCACCATCTTACCGGAAGCGACATCATAGGTTTCGGGTTCAACTTCCTTCAGCGTCGCTTCGATTTGATCTGCGGGCGCATTGGGGAACATCTGCCCAGGCGCGCGCCAGGGGCCATCGCGTTCGATGATGCTGGTGATGGTGACATCGCCAATGGTAAGCTTGCGCATGGTTTTCCTGCCTGGTTGGGTTATGCGCCAAGGCTAGAACAGGAAGCCGGACTTGGGAAATGCCCCTTCCCAGCGCCGCCCGCCCCGCCCATCATGTGCCCAAGATCGAGGGGAAAATCACATGGCCGTTGTTGAAACCGAAACCCACGGGCAGATTCTGGTGGTGCGTATGAACCGCCCGGAAAGACTCAATGCGCTGAACCATGAAATGCGGCTGGAATTGGCGCGCATATGGTCTGCGTTTCGCACCGATGAAAAGCTGGAAGTCGCGATCCTCACCGGCACCGGGCGCGGCTTTTGCGCGGGCGAGGATATGAAGGAATCGCTCGCCGATAAAAGCCCGGGCGGGCGGCAGATTAATGCTGAAAACCCCTTCAATGATGGCAGTTTGGAAAAGCCGGTGATCGCTGCCGTGAATGGCTTTGCCATGGGCGGCGGCTTCATGCTGGTGGAGCGCACCGATTTGCGCGTTGCAGTGCATGAGGCGGTTTTTGAAGTCTCGGAGGCCAAGCGCTGGCTGCTGGGGGGCTATAATCACGGGCATCTTGCTAATCTGGCCTATCCCATTGCAATGGAAATGGCGCTTGGCTTTCGCTTCACGGCGGAACGCTTCCATCAGCTTGGCTTCATCAATCGCCTGGTGGCGCCGGAAGCGCTGCTTCCAACGGCGATGGAGATGGCCCGCCACATGCTGACCCTGCCCCCCGCCGCGCGGGTCAATACCATTCATATGATGCGCCGCATGCGCCCCTCACCAACGCCCGCGCAACAGCGCCTGGCCGCGAGGTTGCACAAACATGGCGACAAGTCCGATCTATTGGAAAGCCGCGCCGCCTTCGCGGAAAAACGCGCGCCGCATTTCAAGGGCTGGCTTGATCCGGCGGATCGCTACCGCATGCCGGAAATGGATCAGGATTAACCCAAAAACTCCCGCACTTCCCGCGCCGCATCAGCGAGGCCCATGCGGCGCAGCAGCACGCCGGGGGGCAGGCCGGCCAAAAGCCGCGATGGGCAGGACCGATCCAGCATCACGAAAACGCCCTTGTCATCGGCGCGGCGGATCAGGCGGCCAAAAGCCTGACGCAGCCGATGGCGCGTGATGCGGTCATCATATTCCTTCGGTCTGCCCTCAGACAAATGCAGGCGGCGTTCGCGGTGCAGAATGCTCGGCCTCGGCCAGGGCACGCGGTCAAACACCAGCAAGCGTAGGGAACGGCCCGGCACATCCACACCATCGCGCATGGCATCCGTACCAAGCAGGCAGGAATTTTCCTCGGCCCGGAACACATCCACCAAAGTCGCATTATCCATCGCATCAATATGCTGCGCGTAAAGCGGCAGGCCGGCTTCTTCCAAGGCGGGGGCGATACGGCCATGCACATCGCGCAAGCGGCGAATGGCGGTGAAAAGCCCAAGTGCGCCGCCGCCGGATGCCAGAAACAAATCCCGCATGGCGCCGGCGATTTGCGCGGTGTTTTCGCGCGCCACATCCGTCACCACAATGCAGCGCGTGCGCGCCGCGTAATCGAAGGGCGAAGCGACTGCCGCGCGGATCGCGGGCAGCGGCAAATGCGCGGCACCAGTGCGCGCCTCAGCCTCTCGCCAGGCGGCTTCGGGGTCTTCTTCGTCAGCCTCGGCGGCATCGCGCAAAGTGGCGGAGGTAATCAGCACACCATGCGCCGGGGCCGCGACCTGCATGGCGAAGGGGATGGTGGGGTCCAGCCAATGCCGATGCATCCCCGCATCCAAATCCTGCCCGCCGCGCCGTTCAATCGAAAGCCAATCCACCATATCGGGGCGCGCGCCGGGCGAGGGTTCTTCGCCACCAACCCGCCCGAGCATGGCGCGCCAGGCGGCAAGCGGCATCAACACGCGGCGTTCGAGGGAACCGCAAATCGCCTCAATCCGCAGCCGGTCAGCGCTTTCAATCTCGGCTGCTTCATCTCCCATGCGTGCGAGCAGCTTTTCGCGCAAATGGCGGATGGGCGCTTCCAGGCGTTGCAGCGCGCGTTCAAGCGCGCCGGCGATTTCCGCCATATCGGCATTCAGCGGGAAAAGATCACATTCCGCATCGTAAAGCCCGGCTTCTTCCGCTTCCGCATTGCGCGCCCGCACCTGGCGACGCACGGCGCGCAGAAAACCCTCAGCCGGATTGGCGGGTTCGGCCACCAGGGCGGGCGCGGCTTCTTCGCCCAAACGGCCAGACCAGCCGCCCGCCGGCAGCGCGCGCGCGGCTTGCAGGGCGGCTTCCAGCGGCGCCTGCAATTCCGGGCGGTCGCCCACCAGTTCCTCCAGCCGACGCTTGAGGCCGCGCGCGCGGGAACGCCCGCCCTCCGCGCCCAGAAGCCAGCGGCGGAGTTCCGTCATTTCCGCGCCGGTCAAATCAGCGGAAAAGGCGCTATCGGCGGCATCGAACAGATGGTGGCCTTCGTCGAACACCAAGCGCAGCGCGCGGCCATCTTCACCGCCACCGAGTGCTGCCTGGATCATCACCAGCGCATGATTGGCAATGACGATGGAAGCGCTTTCCGCGCGGCGGATGGAGTGTTCCACAAAGCATTTGCGATAATGTGGGCAAGCGGCATGGATGCATTCCCCCCGCCGATCTGCAAGTGGCAGGATATTGGCCGCGCCGAATAATTCCGTTATCCAGCCCGGAAAATCGCCCCCCAGAATATCGCCATCCCGCGTCGCCACCGCCCAGCGCGCCACCAGGCCCAAAGCCACCCCCTGCCCCGGCATGGCGGAAAAGCCCAAAGCATCTTCCAGGTTCAACAGGCAAAGATAATTCTCTCGCCCCTTGCGGAGCACCACGCGGCGGCGGCGTTCCTCCGCATCGGGGAAAAGCCGCGCGGTTTCCTGATCAATCTGGCGTTGCAGGTTGCGGGTAAAAGTGGAAATCCAGACCGGCGCGCCATTGCGTTCCGCCCAAAGACTGGCCGGCGCGACATAGCCGAGTGTCTTGCCCGTGCCTGTGCCGGCTTCGGCCAACACCAAGGCAGGTGCGCCCTGATCTTCGCGCGGCGCAAAGGCCGCCGCGGCGGCTGAGGCATAATCCGCCTGTTGTGGGCGTTGTTCCGCGCCTTCCCCCAGAATCTGCGCGAGCCGCGCCCGCGCCTCATTCGGTTCAATGCCGAAGGAAGATGGCGGATTGGCGGGTGCGGCTTCCGTCCATTCCGGCAAGCGGCGCCAGACGCGCAAGCCTTCCATGCCCGAACGCGCAGCCGGCGCGCCAAGGGCAGCCAACACCGAACGCGCCCAGGACCAGCCTGCTTCGCCCATGCGCGCGGCAAGGCTTGTGGCGTCGCGGTTCACTGGAGCGGCGCGATCATCGGCCAGACGCCGGAGCAATTCCGTCGCGATATCGGGCAATAACGCGACAGCGGCTTCATCATCGCGCGGCACGGGCAGGCCAAGCGCCAAAGCCAAGCCTCGCGGCGTGGGCGCGCAGGATGCGGCGGGCAGCACAAAGGCGAAAAGCTCCAGCAGGTCATGCGCCGGGGCAATGCCCGGCACGCCAAGCCGCCGCGCCATGGCCGGGGCATGGACCAAAAGCGGCGCGGTATCCACCAGTCGCGCCGCCACCGCCCGCGCCGGCAGGGTTTCGATGCTGCCATCACTGTCCAGCAGCACGGCACGGCCCTGGCCCGCCACCAGGGCGGGCACATCCGGCAGCAGCAAGCGCGGCGGGCTTGGCGTTTCAGCCATGCGGTTCAGGCGGCGTGACCCACCCAGGAAGGCGGATGAGCCCAGAACTAAGCATCATGTCGCGCAGCCATACGCCGCATTTGAAACCCCGTCTTGGATTGCTCGAAGCCAGCCGATTCGTAAAACCTAAGAGTGGATGGTTGTTTTGAGCCCGTCAGCAGCATGACCTTGTAACAGTCAGCGCTCCAGGCCCCCTGCACGGCTGCGTGTAGGAGACGGGTTCCATAGCCTCGGCCTCGGTAGCGGGCATCTGTCACAACATTTTCGATCAAGGCGTAAGGCTTTCCGCCGCGGGTTAGGTTCGGGATGACGATCAAGGTGCAGGAGGCGACAAGAACCGCCCCGAGCAGACCAAGCATGACCGCACTACTAGGAATCTGTTTGATGGCGTCCAGCCCGGAAGCCGCCAAGTCAGGCGAAATTTCTTCATCGGACGGGTTAAGCTGCTGATAGAGCTTCAGCAGGCCCTCAAGATCAGCAGCATGGGCCGCGCGGATCGAAAACCCTTCCTGCTTAGATCGGTTCACGTTCACAAGGCTGACCCGCACCTCACGCGGCGCGCAGCCTTTCGGCGATCTGCACCGCGTTCAGCGCGGCACCCTTCAACAACTGATCACCACACAGGAAGAAATCGAGCCCCCGGTCACCAAAGACCGGATTGGTGCGGATGCGCCCGGCTTCCACATCATCCTGGCCCGTCGCGGTCAGCGGCATGGGGTAAAGCCCCGCTTCCGGGTCATCCACCACCTTCACGCCAGCGGCCTTGCGCAGCACTTCGCGCGCGGCTTCGGCCGTTACGGGGCGTTCGGTTTCAATCGTCACCGCTTCGGCATGCACGCGGAAGGTCGGGATACGCACGGCGGTGCAGGAGATTGGCAAATCGGGCATGCCCATGATCTTCCGGCTTTCCCAAACCACCTTCATCTCTTCGCGCGTATAGCCATTGGGCTGGAAGCTATCAATTTGCGGGATCACGTTGAAGGGCAGCGGGTAGCGGAACACTTCATGCCCGGCCTTGACGCCATCCACCAGCACGCGGCGGGTTTCGCGTTCAAGCTCCGCCATGCCTTCCGCCCCGGCGCCAGAGGCTGCTTGGTAGGTCGAGACAATCACGCGCTTCAGGCCGAAAGCCTGGCGCAGAGGCTCCAAAGCCACAACCAGAATGGCCGTGGTGCAATTCGGGTTGGCAATCAGCTTGGCTTGGCCGATGGCGCCAGCATTCACTTCCGGCACCACCAGCGGCACATCATCCTGCAAGCGAAAGGCCGAGGAATTATCCACCACATGCACGCCAGCCGCCACCATGGCCGGCGCATGAGCCTTGGCGAAATCGCCGGAAACCGCGAGCAGCGCCAAATCAAGGTCACGCATGGCGGCATCGCTGAAGGTCTCGATCTCCGCCTCACCCAGCGGGGTTTTCAGCTTGGTGCCGGCGCTGCGGGCAGAGGCAAACAGCCTGAGTGAGGACATCGGGAAGGCCCGACGCCCCAGAACATCCACCAATTCGCGGCCCACCGCACCAGAGGCCCCAATCACGCCGACACGCATTGCAATTTTCCTGTGGTAAAGCTTGGAAGCGGGCGGTTTAACGCAGAAAGCACAAAGATGGAACAGGCTGAAAGCGGCGGGCCTCGCCACCCGCGCGCGGCCTGCCTATAAGCAGCCACTCCAACGCTTAAGGATAGACACTGCCAATGTCCGCCGCCGCTGATTTTTCCGCCGTGAAGGCCTGGCCCTTTGAGGAAGCGCGCAAGGTCGCCGCGCGCCTGGCCGCTTCGGGCAAAAAAGCGGCTTTGTTTGAAACGGGCTATGGGCCTTCCGGCCTGCCGCATATCGGCACTTTCGGCGAGGTGGCGCGCACAAGCTGGATCAGGCATGCATTTACGCAGCTTACCGGCTTGCCATCACGTCTGCTCGCCTTCAGCGATGACATGGATGGGCTGCGCAAGGTGCCGGATAATGTGCCGAATAAGGACATGCTGGCCGGGCATATCGGGCGGCCAGTCACGGCCATTCCTGATCCCTTCGGTACGCATGAAAGCTTCGGGGACCATAATAACGCGCGGTTGCGCGCCTTTCTGGATGCTTTCGGCTTTGATTATGAATTCGCTTCTTCGTCCGATTACTACCGTTCCGGCAAGTTCGATGCGGCTCTGCTCAAGATGGCGGAAAACCACGCCAAGGTGTTGGAAGTGATCCTGCCGACGCTTGGCCCTGATCGGCGCGCCACCTATTCGCCCTTCCTGCCCATTCACCCGAAAACCGGCGTGGTGATGCAGGTACCAATGGAGGAGATCCGCCCCGATCAGGACATGCTGGTCTGGCGCGACCCGGAAAGTGGGGAGCGTTTCGGCACGCGCATCACGGGCGGGCATTGCAAGGCACAATGGAAGGCGGATTGGGCTTTGCGCTGGTATGCGCTTGGCGTGGATTATGAAATGTCGGGGAAGGATTTGATTGATAGCGTCCGGCTTTCTTCCGCCATTTGCCGCGTGCTGGGCGGCAAGCCGCCTGAGGGCTTTACCTATGAGCATTTCCTGGATGAACAGGGCCAGAAGATTTCCAAATCCAAGGGCAATGGCCTGACGATTGAAGAATGGCTGCGCTATGCGCCACCGGAAAGCCTCTCGCAGTTCATGTATAATCAGCCACAGCGCGCCAAGCGGCTTTACTTTGACCAAATCCCGCGCGCGGTGGATGAGTATTTGCTGAACCGCACGCGGCTTTGCACCACGCTGGATGCGGCCAACCCGGCCTGGCATATCCATGCCGGGGCAGCGCCGAATGACCCGGAACCACCGGTTTCCTTCACCATGTTGCTCAATCTGGCCAGTGTGGTGAATGCGGATGATCCAGAATTGCTCTGGGGTTTTCTGGCGCGCTATGCGCCGGGTGCGACGCCGGCGACCCAGCCTTTGCTTGGCAAACTCGTTTCCTATGCGGTCGCCTATTACCGCGATTTCGTCGCGCCCATGAAGCGCTTCCGCAACGCGAACGCCGCGGAACGGGAAGCACTGTCAGCGCTGATGGTGGCTTTGCGTGATCGCGCGGCTGATCTGGAAGCCATGCCGCCAGAAGAACGCGCCAAGGCCGCACAGGATTTGGTGTTTGATGCGGGGCGCCGAGAACCCTTCCTGGAAGCGGGCAAGGATGGGCGCATGGGCGTGTCTCGCGCCTGGTTCAATGCGCTGTATCAGGTGCTGCTCGGTCAGGAAGAAGGCCCGCGCTTTGGCGGCTTCATCGCGCTTTATGGCGTGGCCGGCACCATTGGCCTGATCGAAACCGCGCTGGCGCGGGCGGAAAGCGCAGGCGCGTGACACGGCAGGGGGTTCTTTCCCTGCTGAAACGCTACGGCCCGACCTGTTTCGGGCTGATCCTGCTGGTCGGCGCGCTTTACGTGGTGCAGCGCGAATTTCGCGGGCTTTCCTGGCGGGATATTCAAACCGCGCTGCATGCCACGCCGCCCGCCGCGCTGTGGTTGGCGGCGGGCTGCACCTTGGGCGCTTATCTATTGCTTTCGGCTTATGATCGTTTGGGGTCCATCTATGCCGGGCATCCGGTTTCCTGGCGGCGATCCTTGCTTGCTTCCTTCTGCGCCTATTCGCTGGCGAATAATATCGGCGTAGCCACGGTCTCCGGGGCGGCGGTGCGCTATCGCTTCTATGCCAGTTGGGGGCTGGCGCCGGTTGCCATTGCGAAGGTCATTGCCATTACCTCGCTCACCTTTGGGCTTGGGGGCTTTGCCATTGCCGGCTTTGTGCTGATTCTGGAGCCGGATTTGCTCGGGTTCCTGGGGCCGGGCGCGCCGCGCTGGGTCTTGCCGCTGCTTGGGCTGTGCTGCTGGGCGATTGTGATGACCTATGTCGTGCTGGCGCGCTTTGTCCCGCATATCCGGCTTTTCGGCCATGAAATTGACCTGCCAGGCTTTCGCATCGCGCTGGCCCAGGTGGCGCTGGCGACTGCCGATGTCGCGGTGACGGCGCTGATTTTTTACGCGCTGCTGCCGCCGGCGGAAGGGCTGAGCTTCCTGCATTTTCTGGGGATTTATATAGCCGCCTATATGGCGGGGCTGGCGGCCAATGTGCCGGGCGGCATTGGCGTATTCGATGGAGCCATTTTGTTTGCGCTGGCCGGCTTCATGCCCACCCCTGCCATTGTCGGCGCCTTGCTGCTGTTTCGCCTGTTTTACTACATCATCCCGCTTTTCCTGGCGGGTGGATTGTTTGCGGGGTTTGAAATCAGCCAGCGCCGCAAGCTGGTCGGGCGCTTGGCGCCTGATCGCGGCATTGCGGTTTCCTTTGAAGTTTCGGCCCTGGCAGGCCTCACGGGCCTTGCCGCGCTGGTGCTGATTTTCATTGGCGCGCTGCCGCCCAAGCCAAGCCTGCTTGGTCCCGTGCCGGATTTTCTGGAAGACGCCGGGAGCCATTTCGCCGCTTCCGTGGTTGGCTCCCTATTGCTTGCCGCAGCTTACGGGCTGGTGCGGCGGCTGGTGCTGGCCTGGTGGGCCTCGCTTTTTCTGCTGGCAAATGGCGCGCTGATTCTGGTGCTGCGCGGGGAGCCTTTGTGGCTGATCGCGGCCTTTCTGCTGGTGCCGCTGCTGCTGATGACCGCGCGCGGCGCCTTTTATCGCCATGCGCGGCTTATCGGGGAAGCGGTTTCTGCCGATGGGGTCGGCGCACTCGCCGCCGGGGCGATTTGTGGGCTGACGCTTGCGACGGTGGCCTATCAAAGCAACCTCGCCGACCGATCCTGGTGGGGGGTGGTGCTGGCGGCGGATGCGCCGGATTCGCTCCGTTTTACGGTGGCGCTGGCAGGGGTGCTGCTGCTGGTCGCGGCGTTTCGGCTGCTGCTGCCCGCGCGCCCGCCCATGCTGGCCTATTCTGAGGCGGCACAGGAGAGGCTTTTGGCCCTCGGCGCCATGGCGCCCGCGCTTACGGCAGCCGATGGCGCGGTATTTGGCGAGGCAGGCCGCGCGGGCTTCGCCTTTCTGAAGCGCGATGGGGTTTGGCTGGCTTTGGGCGACCCGATGGGGGAGGCGCGGGATCGGGTTTCAGCCATTTGGCGCTTCCGCGACCTATGCGAAGCCGCGCGGGTTGACGCGGCCTTTTGGCGTGTTGGGCCTGAATTATTGCGTATCTACAGCGATATCGGCCTGACAGCGCTGCCTTTGGACCCGGATGGCGCCACGCCGCGCTATCTGGTCTGCCGGGCGGAACGCGATCTGGAAAGCCTGCGCCCCCTGCTGCCCCATGGCGGCGCGAGTGGCGAGGTACACTAGACCCCTTGCCAGCCATGGCTTGCCGCGCCATTGCAGGGCCGCTTCAGCTTTAAGGAGAAGACCATGCGCATCGCCATGATCGGCGCCGGCTATGTCGGCCTGGTATCCGGTGCCTGCTTCGCGGAATTTGGTGTGGATGTGACGGTGATGGATGTGGACCCCGCCAAGATCGCCGCGCTGCATGAAGGGCGCATGCCAATCTATGAACCGGGGCTGGATAAGCTGGTCGCGGAAAATGTCGCCGCCGGGCGGCTTGGCTTCACCACGGATTTGAACGTCGCCATCGCCGGGGCGGATGCCGTTTTCCTTGCGGTCGGCACGCCAACCAGGCGCGGCGATGGGCATGCTGATCTTTCCTATGTTTATGCCGCGGCTGAGGAAGTGGCGCGCGCAGCCACCGGCCCGCTTGTTTTGGTGACGAAATCCACCGTGCCGGTTGGCACCGGGCGGGAAGTGCGCGCCATTGTCCGGCGCGTGCGGCCCGACCTTGCCATCAGCGTTTCCTCCAACCCCGAATTCCTGCGCGAGGGCAGCGCGATTGGTGATTTCATGCGGCCTGATCGTGTGGTGATCGGCACGGAGGATGAACAAGGCTTGGCGGTGCTGAAGCGGCTCTATCGGCCGCTTTACCTGATTGAAACGCCGGTTTTGGCAACCAGCCTTGAGACGGCAGAGCTGATCAAATACGCCGCAAATGCCTTCCTCGCGACCAAGATCACCTTCATCAATGAAATCGCCGATCTTTGCGAAAAACTTGGCGCCGATGTGCATGATGTGGCGCGCGGCATGGGCCTTGATGGGCGGATTGGGCGGAAGTTCCTCCACCCCGGCCCGGGCTATGGTGGTTCCTGCTTCCCCAAGGATACGCTGGCTTTGGCCCGCACCGCGCAGGATGCCGGCGCGCCGATCAGGCTGGTGGAAGCGACCATTGCGGTGAATGAGGCGCGCAAGGCGCAAATGGCCGATCGCATCCTGGCCGCGCTTGGCCCGAACCCGGCGGGCAAGGTGGTGGCAGTGCTGGGCCTGACCTTCAAGCCTGAGACAGATGACATGCGCGATGCGCCATCCCTTGTCATTCTGCCCAAGCTGGCTGCGGCGGGAGTGGTTCTCCGCGCCTTCGACCCGCAGCCCGGCCATGCCCGCCAGGTGCTGCCGCAAGCGGTGCATTATGCCGAAAGCCCGCTGGATGCGGCAGCGGGTGCCGATGCGCTGGTGGTACTGACGGAGTGGAATGAATTTCGGGCGCTGGCGCCGGATCGCCTGAAATCCGCCATGAAGGGCCGTATTGTGCTCGATCTTCGCAATATCTGGGAACCTGCGGCGATGCGCGCTGCCGGATTTACCTATTCATCCATTGGCCGACCCTGAGAAGCTGCACCATGACCGGATTCAATCATCGCTTCGACCCAACCGTGCTGCGCGAATATGATATTCGCGGCATTGTCGGCAAAACCCTGAATCCGGAAGATGCCTACGCCATTGGCCGCTGCTTTGGCAGTATTGTGAGCCGTGGCGGCGGCACGCGCGTGGCGGTTGGTTATGATGGCCGGCTGCATTCGCCCGAGATGGAAGCGCAGCTTGTTGCGGGCTTGCGCGCTTGCGGGTTGGAAGTGGTGCGGATTGGGTTATGCGCGACGCCGATGTTGTATTTCGCGGCCTATGCGTTGGAAGCCGATGGCGCGGTGATGGTGACCGGCAGCCATAACCCGCCCGACTATAACGGCTTCAAGATGATGATCGGCAAGAAGCCGTTTTACGGCGCGCAGATTCAGCAAATTGGCCACATGGCCGCCGAAGGAGATGTGGTGCCGGAGGCGGCCGGCAGCGACCGCGCCGTGGATATCGCTACGCGCTATGCGGATCGCGTTTTGCAGGATTGGGATGGCGGGGATCGCGCGCTGAAAGTGGTGTGGGATCCCGGCAATGGCTCGGCGGGGCCGATCACGAAGGCGCTGGCCGCGCGGCTGCCGGGGCATCACATGGTGATCAATGCCGAAGTGGATGGGCGCTTCCCGAACCACCACCCCGACCCAACAGTGCCGAAGAATCTGGAACAATTGATCGCGGCCGTTGCGCGTGAAGGTGCTGATCTTGGCATTGCCTTTGATGGCGATGGGGATCGCATCGGCATCGTGGACAATGAAGGCCATGTGCTGTTTGGCGATCAATTGATGATCGTGCTGGCGCGCGATGTGCTGAAGGCGAAACCCGGGGCGACCATCATCGCGGATGTGAAGGCTTCTCAAGTTCTGTTCGATGAAATCGCCAAGGCGGGCGGGAAGCCCTTGATGTGGAAGACCGGGCATTCGCTGATCAAGGCGAAGATGGCGGAAACCGGCAGCCCGTTGGCCGGTGAAATGTCGGGCCATATCTTCTTTGCTGATAAGTGGTACGGCTTTGATGATGCGCCTTATTCCGCCGTGCGGTTGCTTGGCATTGTGGCGCGGCTTTCCGGGCCGCTTTCGGCGTTGCGCGCTGCTTTGCCGCAAGTGATCAATACGCCGGAACTACGGTTTGACTGCACGGAAGCACGCAAGTTTGAAGTGGTGCGCGAAGTGAAGGAACGCCTGGCCGCTGCCGGCGCCAAGGTGCAGGATGTGGATGGCGTCCGCGTGCTAACCGATGATGGCTGGTGGCTGCTGCGCGCTTCCAATACCCAGGCCGTTTTGGTGGCCCGCGTGGAAGCTTCCAGCGAAGCCGGGCTTGAACGGCTGAAGGCCGATCTGGCGCATCAGATCACCGCGAGTGGCTTGGCCGTGCCGGATTTCTCCGGCGCCAATGCGGGGCATTGAGGCGGGGCGCCACTTCGGGTTACGGTTCCTTCAACTTGAACAAGGGAAGGAACCGGGGATGAAACTAAATCGTCGTCATGTCTTGATTGCTGGCACCGTGCTGGCGGCGCCGGCCACGCTCCGCGCGCAGGATTTCCCAACGCGGCCCATTCGCATCATTGTCCCCTTCCCCGCCGGCGGCACCACGGATTTGCTTGCGCGGCTTTTCGCGCAGCGCATGACCGAAACAATGGGTCAATCTGTTGTGGTGGAAAATCGCGGCGGTGGCGGTGGTTCGATCGGCGCGGATGTTGTCGCGAAGGCGTCGCCCGATGGCTATACGCTGTTGATGCACAACATCACCTTCCCGACGACAACGGCGGCGATGACGCTGGCGGGGCGGCCACCGCATGACATTGAACGCGATTTCGCGCCACTGTCGCTTGGTGCCAATGTGCCGCTGGTGATCCTGGCCAATCCTACCGTACCGGTCACGGATCTACGGGGCTTTACTGCCTGGGCGAAGGCGCAAAGCTCTCCGCCCTTTTATGGCTCCACCGGGCCTGGTTCCTTCATGAATATGGTGGGCGAAGTGCTGAAGCGCGACGCCGGCATTGCCATGGAGCACGTGCCCTTCCGTGGCGCGGCGCCGATGATCCAGGAATTGATCGCGGGGCGTGTGCAATTCGGCGGTGATCAAATCTCCACCTGCTTCGGCCATGTACGGGCCGGCGCGCTGAAGGGCCTTGCCACCACCGCATCGAAGCGCGCCAAGATATTGCCCGATGTGCCGACGGTGCGTGAACAGGGTTTTGCTTCCTTGGAATTGGAAGGCTGGAACGGATTTTTCGCGCCCGCGCGCACGCCCGCACCCATCATGGCGCGGCTGCAACGCGAAATCGCCGCCGCTGCGGCGCAGCCCGACTTCATCCGCCGCTGCGATGAGGTGGGGGCGGAAGCCGTAGGGTCTGATTCAGAGAGCTTCGGCGCCATGGTGCGTGCCCAGGCCGCGAAAATCCGCGAACTGGTGGCGAGTGTGCAGTTGAAGCCGGAGTGAGAATACCGATGACCGAAGCCCCTGAAGCCAGCCTGATTGCCGCGCGTGAAGGCGCGGCCGGCACCATTCTGATGAACCGGCCCAAGGCGCTGAATGCGCTCAATCAGGATATGATCAGGGGCTTCGCCGCGGCCATCCGCGATTGGCGTGATGATGCTGCGGTCAAGCTCGTGCTGCTGGAAGGTGCCGGCGGGCGCGCCTTTTGCGCGGGTGGCGATGTGCGGGCTGTGCGCGCTGCGGCCGTTGCGGGTGATCGCGCGGCGGTGGAGGCGTTTTTCTCGGAAGAATATGCGGTGAATGCCGGCATTGCCGCTTTCGGCAAGCCCTGGGTCAGCCTGATTGATGGCGTTTGCATGGGGGGCGGCATTGGCGTTTCCGTGCATGGGTCGCATCGCATCGTCACCAATCATGCCATGTTCGCCATGCCTGAAACTGCGATTGCGCTTTTCCCGGATGTCGGCACCTCATTCGCGCTGCCGCGCCTGCCTGGTGCGCTTGGCATGTGGCTGGCGCTGACCGGCGCGCGCTTGAATGGCGCGGATGCTGTGCATGCGGGGTTGGCCACGCATTTCACAACGCGTGAGGCACTGCCGCCTTTGCGCGCTGCGCTGATTGCGGGCGATATTAGTGCCGTGGCGAGCTTTTGTGAGGCCGCGCCCGCGCCAAGCTTCGCGCCGCATCGCGCCACGATTGATCGCTGTTTTGGCGCGGGGTCCATCCCCGCCATCCTGGCCGCACTGGAAGCGGAGGGTACGGATTGGGCGCGCGAACAGCTTGGGGTGTTGCATCACGCCTCACCAACATCGCTGTTCACGACACATGAATTGCTGCAACGTGGCGCCAAGCGTGATCTGGCCGGCTGCCTTGCCATGGAATTGGCGCTGACGCGCGTGGTGGTGAATGATCACCCGGATTTTCGCGAAGGCGTGCGCGCCGTGCTGGTGGATAAGGACCAGAAGCCGCGATGGCAGCCCGCCAGCATTGCAGCGGTGGATCAGGCGGTGATTCAGGCGATGTTCAAGGTTTGATCATCGCCCAAGCAGCACCAGCACTACGCCAGCCACCACCGCAAGCGCACCGATAATGTCGCTGCGCTTCATTTTTTCCTTCAGGAAAAACTTGCTGAACAGCAGCGTAAACAGGATCTCCACCTGACCCACTGCGCGCACCAAAGCGACAGGTGCCAGCGCAAAACCGGTGAACCAGCAGGCCGAACCACAGGCAGAAAGTGCGCCCACCTGCGCGGAAGATCGCCAGGTGGAGAAAACCGCGCGCACACTGGCGGGTTCGCGCAATACCAGCCAACCGCCCTGCATGATCGTCTGCATGACATTGATGACCACCAGGGTTTCAAGCGCCCGCAGCACCACATCCGGCCCCTGCAATTCCTGCGTCGCCGCGCGAATGGCCAGCGCGCAGAGCGCAAAGGCAAATCCTGCACCAAGGCCGCAAAGCGCTGCGGGCTGCACCGTGGCCCGCAGCATTTCGCCCAGTGAGCCAACGCGGCCAGCGAGCGAAAGATAAAGCGTGCCGCCGACCGAAACTGCAATGCCAGCCCAGGCGAGTGGCGCGAAATTCTCGCCCAGCAGCAACAGGGCAAGAAAGGCTGCTTGCACCGCTTCGGTCTTGGCATAGGCGGTACCAACCGCGAAGCCGCGATGCGCGAAGGACATGATCAGCAGATTGGTGCCGATGATCTGCCCCAAACCGCCTAGTGCCGCATAAACAAAAAACATCGGCGTCGGCGTGGAAAGCGCGCCGCCAAAAAACAGCAGATATAACCCAACCAGCAGCAGCCCCACCGGTACGCCATAAAGGTAGCGCACCACGGCAGCGGCATTGACAGAAAGCTGCCCGCGCAGCCTTTGCTGAAGCGCCGTGCGCCAGGTTTGAAACAGCGCGGCGGTGATGGTGGCGGCGACCCAAAGCGGCATCAGCCGAGCCTCGGGTCCAGCCAGGGCTGCGCCATGGGCTGCCAGGGGGAAAGTCGCGCGCCCGCTTCATCAAGCTGCACGCCAAGGCCAGGTGTTTGCGAAAGGCTGGCGCTACCCTGCTGAAAGCGCAAATCATGGCCGGTGATCATGGTGAAGAAACGCTCCGTTTCCCCGAATTGCACTTCCAGCGGCAAAAGATTGGGGAGCGTCGCGCAAAGATGCACGGAATGGGCATGGCAGATTGGGCCGGTTGGGTTGTGCGGCGCGATCTCAATGCCGGCGGTTTGCGCGAGTGCGGCGATACGCCCAACTTCCTCATGCCCGCCGGCATATTTGATGTCGGGCATCAGCACATCATAGCAGCCGGCTTCAATGATGCGGCGATAAGCGCCAAGGCCCGAGAGGGTTTCGGCCCCCGCCAAGCGCATGCCGCGATCATTCGCCATGCCGCGCAGCCGTGCGATGGCGGCGTGATTGGCTTCGGATACCGGGCATTCCAGCCACAATAAATTGAAGGGCGCGACATCGCGAATAAGCGCCGCCGCGCCACCAGGTGAAAAGCGCCAGTGTGCATCCACCATGACATCAAGCGCGCTGCCCACCGCGTCACGCACCGCGGCGATGCGCGCCAAGCCCTCCGCATAGGCGGCGCGTTGCGTGGGGTTTGCGGCATCCTCCCAGACCATGGGCTCAAAAGGTGCGAGTTTTATCGCGCGAAATCCAGCAACGACCGCGCGCTTTGCCGCATCGGCAAAACCCGCCGGCGTGCGCGGTGCCACCCCGCGATTGATATTGGCATAAAGCGGCACAGCATCGCGCAAGGCGCCGCCCAACATGGCGTGAATGGGTCGCCCGGCTTCCTGGCCCGCCACATCCCACAGCGCCTGTTCCAGCCCCGAAATCACAGCATGCGCGACAAGCCCCGCCGGGGCATGGGGCAAGACGCGCGTCAGCCGATTACGTGCGCTGGCATCCTGACCTTTCAGCGCGGCTGACAGCCGCGTGACTTCCACCGCCAATAACGCTTCATGATCCGAAAGCGTGATTTCCCCAATGCCTGTGCGGCCATCTTCCAGGCGCAGCAACACGAAGCACCAATTGGTCTTAGGCGTGACATTCACACCGAGAAAATCAAGCGCCGCGATACGCATCAACCGCGCGCCTTCCGGAGTTCAATCGCTAGCGGCGGGTCATCGGTGGCGAAGGCATCCACGTCAAGCTCAAGCGCTTTTTCAATTTCCGCACGGTGATTGGCAGCCCAAACACCGGTAGTCAGCCCTGCTTGGCGGGCAGCCGCAATGAAAGCCGGCGTCACATCGCCCATGGAACACTCGCAACCCGTCACCCCAAGGCTACGCGCAGCTGGCATGCAGGCATCAGGCCCCAGATTGGCAAGAATCGGCGTATCCACCAGCCATACCGCACCAGCCAGGCGCTTTTCCTGCGCCGCCGCCGCGGCGGTGCCGCCATGAAAGGCGATGATGATGCTGCGCTGGAGCATGCCTTCCGCTTCCAGCACAGCAAGCACAAGCGGCAGAAAGCCCGGATAGGGTTTGTGGTCGCGGTCGCCCTTCACCTCCACGCGCAGCAGCTTGTCACTTGGCGCAACAAGGCGCGCAAGCGCGGCCAGTGTTGGAATGGTTTCACCGGGCGCGCCGCGAAACCGTGCCGCGCCCAATTCAGCGGCGCTGCGTGCGACCAAAGGCCCGGCGAGATCCGTCATGCGTTGCAGCGTGGCATCATGATGCACCATGGGCACGCCATCAGAGGATGGATGCACATCGCATTCCAGAACCTCAACCGGTAAGGTTAGGCTCTGGCGGAAAGCGAGCAGGCTATTCTCCGGCCAAAGATAGGCACCGCCGCGATGGGAAATGATCTGCGGTCGTTTCATCATCAGCGCGCCGCACGTTCCGCATGCTTGCCCATAGTGTTGAAGGGCGCATAGGGCGGGAATGGCCCAATCGCGATCATATCAACCTCCACCAAGGCCGGGCCGGAAACCGCGAGCGCTCTTTTCAGCACCTCGGTCACTTCATCGGCTTTGCTGATGCGGAAATACGGCATGCCGGCAAGGGCGGCGAGGCCTTCTAGATTCGGGTTCAGAATATCATCACCAAACAAGCGCCCATCGGCCAGAGCATCCTGGATATGACGAATCACGCCATAGCCGCGATCATTCATCACCATGGTGACCAATTCGGCCTTTTCCTGCGTGGCAGCCCAAAGTTCATTCATGCCGAGCGCAAAGCCGCCATCGCCCACCATAGCAATGGTCTTCCGCCCATCCGCGCCAAGTGCCGCGCCAATGCCAAGCGCAAGCCCCGGCCCAATCGCCGCGCCCACGGGATGCACGGCGTTGCGCGGATCGTAAATCGGGAAGATGCGATTGCCCCAGGTAGAGTTTGAGATGGTGATATCACGCACCCAAACCCCATCACGCGGCAACGCGGCGCGCACTGCATCAGGGAAGCCCTGATAAGGCCCAAGGGTTTCACGATGTTCCTGCCCGGCGCGGGATTTCAGCGCAGCGAAATCAGCGGCGAAGACAGGGTCAACCGACATCTTGCCCACCAGCCGATCCGCGAGTGCCGACATGGTCAACGCCGCATCGCCATGGACAAACAGCGAAGAAGCATAGCCGCGCCCATTGGCCGCAGCATCGCCATCAACGCGGATCAGCGTTTGCGGCAGCTTCATATTGAAATCCATCGTCTCATGTCCGCGCAGGCGCGACCCCACGACAAGCATGGCATCCACCGAGCCGTAGAATTCCTGCACACGCGGCGATCCATTGCCATGTAGCGCGCCAAGGCTCATTGGGTGATCTTCCGGAATGATGCCACGGCCATTCCAGGAATTGACCACGCCAAAGCCCAAAGCCATCAAGCGCGCGGCTTCCGCGCCTGCCTGCTTCGCGCCATTGCCAAGCCAAATCATCGGGCGCTTGGCTTTGGACAGAATGGCGACGGCTTCATCCAATTCCGCAGGATTGGGCGGCAAGGGTGCTGTAATGGGCAGCACCAGCGCATCCAGCCCCGCCGGACGCGGGATGGGCGTGCGCTGCAAATCAATCGGGATTTCGACCGAAACCGGGCCACGCGGGGCGGAAAGTGCTTCAGCCGCCGCACGCACCAATACGCCAAAGGCTTCACCCGCGCTGCGCACACGATACGCGGCTTTGCACACCGCAGCGAGAGCCTGCGTTTGCCCCGGCACGTCATGCACCGTGCCGACATCCCGATCAATGAAGCGTGTCGCGGTCTGCCCCGTGATATGCAGCACGGGGCTGCCGGCAAAGCGCGCTTCCACCAGGCCCGGAATGGCATTGGCCATGCCGGGGCCAGTGCTGGTGAAAATCACACCCAAATGGCCGGTGACGCGCGCATAGGCATCGGCCATATGGGCACCGCCCATTTCGCCACGTGCCTTCACATAGCGCAGGCGATTGCGCTGGCCGATTGCATCCAGCATCGGAATATTATGCACGGACACAATGCCGAAAACGGTGGAAACCCCCACTTGCGGCAGGAATTCCGCCACCAGATCGGCGACGGTGTATTTCTCGGCCATGGCGCGGCCTCCCTATTTTTTGCGTATTTCAGAACCCGACGAGATCACCACCCTTGAGCTTCAACATCTCCCGCGCTTCCGCAGGTGTGGCGATTTCCAGGCTAAGCTCTTCCAGGATGCGACGGATTTTGGCCACCTGCTCGGCATTGGATTTCGCCTGCTGGCCCTTCCCGAGCCAGAGGCTATCTTCCAAGCCAACGCGCACATTGCCGCCCAACATGCCGGCCATGGTGGTGAAGGGCATTTGGTTACGCCCTGCTGCCAGCACGGACCACACGTAATCCTTGCCGAATAGCCGATCCGCCGTTTCCTTCATGAACATCAGGTTGCGTGGTTCGGCGCCAATGCCGCCCAGAATGCCGAAAATCGTCTGCGTGAACAGCGGTGGTTCGACAATCTTGCGATCCAGCATATGGGCCAGATTGTATAAATGGCCGACATCGTAACATTCAAATTCAAAGCGCGTGCCATGCGCCTTGCCGAGCCGTTCCACAACCTGTTCGATATCCTGGAAGGTATTGCGGAAGATGTAATTGGTGGTGCCTTCCAGATAGGGCTTTTCCCAATCATACTTGAACTTCTTCACCCGCGCCGCCGATGGCGCGATGTTGAAATTCATCGAGCCCATATTCAGGCTGCACATTTCGGGCTTCGCGAGTAATGGCGCGGCCAGCCTTTCATCCAAGGTCATCCCAAGCCCGCCGCCGGTGGTGATATTGATCACGGCATCGGTGGATTGCTTGATCACCGGCAGGAATTGCATGAAGACCTTGGGGTCCGGCGTGGGCTGGCCATTTTCCGGATCACGCGCATGCAAATGGATGATGGAAGCCCCCGCTTCCGCGGCCGCGATGGATTGTTCCGCAATCTCCTGCGGCGTGATCGGCAGGTAATCCGACATGGAAGGCGTGTGGATGGCGCCCGTCACGGCACAGGTAATGATGACCTTGGTCATGGCTTTCCCCTTGTTTGGCTTCTGCCTGATCCTGCCGCGCGCCGCGCCGGAACGGAAGGGGGTTATTCGTGGCAAAAGCGTTATCCATTCCCGAGAGCGGTAGGATTTCCCCTGCCTGGCCAGGGTGCTAGCCTCTCGCCAATGATGGGCATGAGGATCGGATGCGAATTTTGATTTTGGGTGCAGGCGCCTTGGGCGGCTATTTTGGTGGGCGCTTGCATCAGGCGGGGCTTGATCCCTGCTTTCTGGTGCGTCCTGGCCGCGCTGCCGCGCTTGCCCGCGATGGCTTACGGATTTCAAGCGGCCTTGGCGATTATCAGGCCAAGGTGACCACCATCACGCCTGACGCATTGCACCCCGGCTGGGATGTGCTGCTGCTGACCTGCAAGGCCTATGATCTGCCCGAGGCGATGGAAACGATCCGCCCTGCCGTGGATTCACGCACGGCCATTCTGCCGGTGCTGAATGGCATCAGCCATATCGAAACACTGCAACGTGCCTTCGGCGCTGAGCGTGTTTTTGGTGGAATCGCGAAAATCCAGGCGAGCCTCGCGCCCGATGGCACGATCCGGCATTTGAATGATTGGCGTTGGCTGACCTTTGGCGAAGTCGCAGGCGGCATGAGCGCGCGGGTTGAGCGTATAGAGGCGGTCTTTAGCGCGGCGCCCGGCATGGTGGCGACCGCTGTGCCCGATATCATGGCGCAGATGTGGGAAAAGCTGGTGCATCTTGGCACCAGCGCCGTCTGCACCGTGCTGATGCGCGCCAATGTTGGTGAGATTGCCCGCGCGCCAGGCGGCATTGCCTTCATGCATGGGGTCTTGGAAGCCAATGCCGCCATCGCCGCAGCCGAAGGCTTCCCCGTAGGCGCTGCCTTCATGCAGCAATATCGCGGCGTCTTTGGCGATAGCGCCAGCGCCTATACAGCTTCCATGCTGCGTGATCTGGAAGCGGGTGGGCGGATCGAAGCCGATCACATTCTTGGCTTTCTGTTGGAAGCGGCGCGGCGCCATGGGCTGCCCAGTGGCCTGCACGAAGTGGCCTTCATGCACGCCAAGGCATTTGAACAGCGGCGCGACGCCAAGCGCTTACCGAAGTGAAAATCCCATCCAGGAGAGTGCCATGCGATTGAAGGACAAGATTGCGGTCATCACCGGCGCCGGTTCCGGCATTGGTCGCGCAACCGCCGTGTTATTCGCGCAAGAAGGTGCGAAGCTTGCCCTGGTGGATCGCGATGCGGCGGCGGTTGAGGAAACCGCGAAGCTTATTGGCGGCGCCCTGACCCGGGTTTCCGATGTTGGCGCCCCAGGTGCTGCAGATGAAGATGCGGCGGCCATCCTGCAACATTATGGGCGCATTGATATCCTTTTTGCGGCAGCGGGAATCTCGGTGGGCGGCACGGTTCTGGACACCAAGCCCGAGGATTGGGATGCGGTGTTTCGCGCCCATGTCGGCGGCACCTGGCTTTGGGCGCGCGCTGTCATCCCTGCCATGAAGCGCCAAGGGGGCGGGGCGATCATCACCACCGGATCGCAGCTTGCAATCGCGGGTGGCGCCGGCAATAGCGCCTATATCGCCGCGAAAGGCGCGATATTGAGCCTGACGCGCGTCATGGCGCTTGATTTCGTGGCCGATGGCGTTCGCGTGAATGCGATTGTGCCGGGTGCGATTGATACACCCCTGCTCGCCCGCAGCATGGGCCGCCGCGCGGACCCGGAAGCGGCGCGCGCAGCGTCTCGTGCCCGGCATGCCATGGGGCGTTTCGGCAGGCCGGAAGAAGTGGCGGATGGCGTGCTTTATTTGGCGAGTGATGCCGCAAGCTTCACCACAGGCATTGCCTTGCCGGTTGACGGTGGGTGGTTGGCGAAGTGATTCAGACTTGAAGATTGCGGCACCCGCGCTAGTTTCGAAGCCATGCCGGAAAAACAACGCCTCCCCCTTCATCTTGCGCGCCTGGAAGCGGAAGCCATTGGTATCTTGCGCGAAGGTGCTGCGGCCTTTCGCCGACCCGTCATGCTCTATTCCATCGGCAAGGATAGCAGCGTCTTGCTGCACCTTGCCATGAAGGCCTTCTTCCCGGGCCGGCCGCCTTTCCCACTGCTGCATATTGATACAACCTGGAAGTTCAGGGAGATGATCCGCTTCCGCGACAATATTGCGCAACGGCTTGGGCTGGAATTGCTGGTGCATACCAATCAGGAAGGCCTGGCGCGCGGAATCAACCCCATTGCGTCAGGATCAGCGCTCCTTACGCAGGTGATGAAGACTGAGGCCCTGCGCCAAGCTCTCGACAAGTACGCTTTTGATGCCGCCTTTGGCGGTGCGCGCCGGGATGAGGAAAAATCCCGCGCAAAGGAACGCATCTTTTCCTTCCGCGGTCCTGGGCATGTCTGGGATCCGCGTGCGCAACGACCCGAATTATGGTCCTTGTTCAATACACGCATTCATCAAGGGGAAAGCATGCGCATTTTTCCGCTTTCCAATTGGACTGAATATGATGTGTGGGATTACATCGCGGCGGAGGATATTTCGGTTGTGCCGCTTTACTTTGCGGCGCCGCGCCCTGTGGTGCGCCGCGCCGGTACCTGGATCATGCTGGATGATGAACGGCTGCCGCTAAACCCCGGTGAGGCACCGGAGACGAAAATGGTCCGCTTCCGCACCCTTGGCTGCTACCCGCTTTCCGGAGCAGTTGAAAGTACTGCAACCACCTTGTCTGACATCATCTCGGAGATGCGTGCGGCACGCAGCAGCGAACGCGAAGGCCGTTTGATTGACAGCGACACTGAAGCCTCCATGGAACGCAAGAAGCGTGAAGGATATTTCTGATGTCTGACCAACGCGATTTGTTACGTTTCATCACCTGCGGTTCGGTGGATGATGGCAAATCCACCCTGATCGGCCGGCTATTGCATGAATGCGGGCTGATCTTTGACGATACGCTGGCTGCGCTCAGCCGCGATAGTCGTCGCCACGGCACAACCGGCGATGATATTGATTTCGCCCTGCTGCTGGATGGGCTTGAAGCTGAGCGCCAGCAGGGTATTACCATTGATGTTGCCTATCGGTATTTTGCCACGCCCCGCCGCAGCTTCATTGTGGCCGATACGCCCGGCCATGAACAATATACGCGCAATATGGCGACCGGGGCTTCCACCGCTGCCCTCGCCATCATTCTGGTTGATGCGTCCAAGGGCTTGCTGCCGCAAAGCAGGCGCCATTCGCTGATCTGTTCGCTGCTTGGCATTCGTCACCTTGTGCTTGCGGTGAACAAGATGGATTTGATCGCCTTTGACGCCAATTGCTATACAGCCATCGTTGAAGCTTACCGGGATTTTGCCGCAAAACTCGATTTCACTGAGATCACTGCCATCCCGCTCAGCGCCCGCATGGGGGATAACGTCACCAGCGCCTCAGCGGATATGCCCTGGTATCAGGGGCCAAGCCTGCTTCAGCATTTAGAAGAAGTTGATGTGGTTTCAGATCAGGCCGGCAAACCCTTTCGCTTTCCCGTGCAATGGGTCAATCGGCCGGATGCGTCCTTTCGTGGCTTTGCCGGCACCATAGCATCCGGGCGCATCGCGGCGGGCCAAGATGTTCGATTGGCAGGAAGCGGCCGTCATTCCAAGATACAGCGCATCGTCACCGCTGATGGCGATCTGGCGGAAGCGATTGCCGGCCAGGCGGTGACGCTGACGCTGGGCGATGAGATTGACATCGCCCGTGGGGATATGCTGGTCGCACCGGAAGCGCCCCCGGAAATTGCCGATCAATTCGCAGCCGATATTCTTTGGATGGGTAGTGACCCCATGCTGCCGGGCCGCGATTACCTGCTCCGTATCGGACAGGATTGGACACAGGTGCGCGTCACGTCTCTCCGGCATGGGATTGACGTGAATACACGGGATCATGTGGCTGCACGCACGCTTCAGATGAATGATCTGGGGCTTTGCCATCTTGCCACGCTGAAGCCGATGGCCTTCGACAATTATAACGAAAATCGCGCAACCGGTGCCTTCATCCTGGTGGATCGCTTCACGCATGAAACCGTCGCAGCCGGCATGATCCGCCATGCGCTGCGGCGCGCCAGCAATATTCACCACGCTGACTTCACCATTGATCGCGCCGCGCGGGCCGAACGCAATGGGCAGCGACCTCTGCTTTTATGGTTCACGGGGCTTTCCGGTTCGGGCAAATCCACCATTGCCAATCTGGTGGAACAGGCGCTCTTCGCTGCCGGGCGGCATTGCTATAGCCTGGATGGTGATAATCTCCGACACGGGCTTTGCCGCGATTTGGGCTTTACGGATGCTGATCGGGTGGAGAATATCCGTCGTGCCGGCGAGGTCGCCAAGCTGATGATGGATGCCGGCCTTATCGTGCTCGCTTCCTTCATTTCGCCCTTCCGGGCGGATCGGCAAATGCTGCGCGAACTGGTGGGCGCTCAGGATTTCCTGGAAATCCATGTTGATGCACCGATTGAAACCTGCATGGCGCGTGACCCCAAGGGGCTTTACGCCAAGGCAAAAGCAGGGCTGATCCCGAATTTCACCGGCCTTGGCAGCCCATATGAGCCGCCCGAGACCCCCGATATTCGTCTCGGCACGGGGGCTTCCACTGCCGAAGATTGCGCGGCGCAGGTTCTTGCCGCGCTTCGCCAAAAGGGCATTGCCTGCTGAATTGGGCATGGCCCTTGCCCATGTACGGGCAGATGTGCATTTTCGCCCAATCTACAGGACACAGCCATGATCCCCTTGCCCGCCCCAAAGCCTGAAATTCTCGCCCGCCGCGCTGAGATCATCGCGGCGCTCCAGGCGCTTGTGCCGGGCGATGGCGTGATCGCGGAAGGCATTCGCCTAAAACCCTATGAGACAGATGGTCTTGCGGCCTATCGGCAAATGCCGCTCGCGGTGGTGCTGCCTTCCGCCACGGAACAGGTCGCCGCCGTGCTGCGCTATTGCCATGAACAGGGCATTCGCGTGGTGCCGCGCGGGGCGGGGACCAGCCTTTCCGGTGGCGCGCTGCCTTTGGCGGATGCGGTGGTGATTGGCCTGATGCGGCTCAATGCCATTCATGAAATCAATTACGCGGATCGCTATGCGGTGGTGGGAGCTGGCGTCACGAATATCGGCATCACCAAGGCGGTGGAGGCTGAGGGGTTTTTCTATGCGCCCGATCCGTCATCGCAGCTTGCCTGTATGATTGGCGGGAATGTGATGATGAATTCCGGCGGTGCGCATTGCCTGAAATATGGGGTGACGGCGAATAATCTGCTTGGCGTAAAATTCGTGACCATTGAAGGTGAAGTGCTGGATATTGGCGGCACTTATCTGGATGCGGCGGGTTATGATTGGCTGGGGCTGATCACGGGCAGTGAAGGCCAATTGGGCATTGTGACGGAAGTGACGGTGCGTATTTTGCGGAGCGCCGAAGGGGCGCGCGCCATGCTGGCCGCCTTCAATTCCATTGAAATCGCAGGTGCGGCGGTGGATGCCATTATCGGCAGCGGCATTATCCCTGTGGCACTGGAATTCATGGATAAGCCCTGTATCCATGCCTGCGAAGCTTTTGCCCATGCCGGCTATCCGCTGGATGCCGAGGCCATGCTGATCATTGAAGTGGAAGGCAGCGTCGCGGAGCAGGATGCCTTGCTCGCGCGCATCAAGGACATCTGTGCGCGGTTTGATCCGATCAGCCTGAAGGTTGCGGAGACAGCGGAACAAAGCCTTGCCATCTGGAAAGGCCGCAAGGGCGCCTTTGGCGCGGTGGGGCGCATCAGCCCCGATTATCTTTGCATGGATGGCACCATCCCAACCAGTGAATTGCCGCGCGTGCTTAAGCGCATTGGTGAGATGAGCGATCAATACGGCTTGAAGGTCGCCAATGTATTCCATGCCGGTGATGGCAATCTGCATCCGCTGATCATGTTTGATGCGAATGATGCTGACAGTTTTCGCCGCGCCGAAACCTTCGGCGCTGATATTCTGAAGCTTTGCGTCGAAGTCGGCGGTTGCCTGACCGGTGAGCATGGCGTTGGTGTCGAAAAGCGTGACCTGATGACAGTGCAATTCCAGCCGCATGAATTGGCGCAGCAACGCGCCATCAAAAGCGCCTTTGATCCCGCCTGGTTGCTGAACCCCGCCAAGGTATTTCCGCTTGAAGGCGCGCTATCGCCCGCGCTGGCCGCGGAATGAGCACAGTGATCGCGCCAGCGGATGAAGCCGGCATTATCGCCGCTGTGCAGGCAGCGCGCGCCGCGCGCGAACCGCTTGCCATTGAAGGGCAGGGTTCGAAGCGCGGCCTGCTGCGCCCCGTGCAAGCCGCGCGCAGCCTTTCGACGCGTGGGCTCACCGGCGTAACGCTGTATCGCCCCGCTGAGCTTATCATCAGCGCGCGTGCCGGCACGCCGCTCGCCGAGATTGAAGCTGTTTTGGCGGAAAAGGGCCAGCAGTTGATTGCTGAATCGCCCTATCTGAATGGGGTTTTTGGCACAAGCACGCCGCCCAGCATTGGCGGTGTGGTCGCGGCCAATCTGTCCGGCCCACGGCGCATCACCTGGGGGGCGACGCGCGATCACGTGATGGGGCTGCGCTTCATCAATGGCGCGGGGGAGGCCATTCGCTCCGGCGGGCGCGTGCTCAAGAACGTGACGGGGCTTGATTTGTGCAAGCTTTTATCCGGGACCTACGGCACGCTAGGCGTGATCACGGAAGTGACGCTGAAGGTGCTGCCCGCACCTGAAACCAGCGCGACGCTGCTGATTGAAACGCCCGATCTGGCCAGCGCCATTGCTGCGCTTTCCGCAGGGCTTGGCAGCCCCTTTGGCGTTTCCGGCGCGGCGGCGTTGCCTGGTAGTGGCCATGTAGTCGCTGCGCTCAGGCTTGAAGATTTCGCAGCCTCAGTCGCCTATCGCATGGAAAAGCTTCGCGGTTTGCTTGGCAATTTTGGCGCGCAGCGCGTGATGGAAGAAGGCGAAAGCCGCGCTTTCTGGCGCAATGTGCGTGAAGTGGAACCGCTTCAGGCCATGCCGGAAGAAGCGATCTGGCGCATTTCAGTGCGCCCTTCCGCCGGGCCGCGCATCGCCGCCGCAGCGAAGGCCATCAGCGGACGCGCAATGCTG
Source organism: Roseomonas sp. (assembly GCA_020249145.1). Taxonomy (GTDB): domain Bacteria; phylum Pseudomonadota; class Alphaproteobacteria; order Acetobacterales; family Acetobacteraceae; genus Neoroseomonas. The sequence continues at coordinate 31,065 of JADCGF010000016.1, forward strand.
GATTGGGGCGGCGGCCTGGTTTGGGTCGCAGCAGAGCCGAGCATTGCCAATCACGCCGTGATCAGCGCGGCAGCGGCGGCAGAAGCCGGGGCGGCCATGTTGTTCCGTGCGCCGGAATCGCTGCGCCTTGCCGTGCCGGTCTTGCCCGAAGAAGCAGCGCCACTCGCCAAGATCAGTGCGCGGGTCAAGGAAGCTTTGGACCCCAGCGGCCTGTTCAACCCTGGCCATCTCCGCGCCGCATGACCGCACGCTACAGCGAAAGCTTCATGCCCTCATGGCTCGGAACAAAGCCAAGGCTTTCATAGAAGCGCCCTGCCTCTGGCCTTTGCTTATCTGTGGTCAGTTGCACCAACCCGCACCCACGCGCGCGGCATTCGGCGATGGCCCAAGCGAATATCTGCCGGCCAAGCCCATCGCCGCGCCGGTCAGCGGCGATGCGCACGCCTTCAATCTGCCCGCGCCACATGCCAAGCCGTGACAGCCCTGGAATGAAGCTGAGTTGCAGGCAGCCAATCACGCGCCCGCCATCTTCCACCAGCGCCAGATATTGATTGGTATCGGCGGCAATGGCGGCAAAGGCGGCGATATAGGCAGGGTTGGGCGGGTCAGCGGCATCCTCTCGCCCCTGGCCCAGCTTGTCATCGGCCAGAAGCGCGATGATGGCCGGCAAATCACCCGGCGTGGCGCGGCGAATATTCAGTTCAAGCGCGCCAGGCGCTTGTTCAATAGGCATGGTTTAATCCTGGTTTTTGATCGCATCATTCACATCTTCACGTGAACCGATCGCACGCATGCGGTGGTCAGTTGAGCAACTCCCTCACCTTTCCCTCACAGCCCTTTCGGTAGAATGAGCGCACATGTTTCCGAGCCACGTGATTTCACTTCGGTCGGAAATGTTATAAACTCGCCCAGTGCAGAAGCAAGGAGGAATGCCACATGCCGAATATGCTTGAAGGTAAGGTTGCCATTGTCACCGGCGCCGGGAACGGGATTGGCCGGGAAATTGCCATCATGATGGCGGGCCAGGGTGCGAAGGTGATCATCAATGATGTGGGAGCATCGCTGTCAGGCGAGGGTCAGGACGCCACGCCGGCGCAACAAACCAAGGCAATCATTGCCCAGAATGGCGGTACCTCCGAAATCTGCACCGACAGCGTGGCCACCTGGGTCAGCGCGCAGAAAATCGTGCAATCCGCGATGGATCATTTCGGGCGCATTGATATTGTGGTGAATAATGCCGGCATCCTGCGCGATCAGATCTTTCATCGCATGACGCCGGAAGAATGGGATTCCGTGATTGCCGTGCATCTTTCCGGGTCCTTTTATGTATCCCGCGCGGCGGCCACGCATTTCCGCGCCCAGCAATCGGGCGCTTATGTGCATATGTCTTCAACATCGGGCCTGATTGGCAATTTCGGCCAGGCGAATTACTCGGCGGCCAAGCTTGGCATCGTCGCCTTGTCCAAATCCATCGCGCTTGACATGGCGCGGTTCGGCGTGCGGTCCAATTGCATCGCCCCCTTCGCCTGGAGCCGCATGACAGGCTCGATCCCCGCCGAAACACCGGAACAAAAGCGCCGCGTGGAACGCATCATGCGCATGACGCCGGATAAGAACGCGCCGCTGGCGGTGTTTCTTGCTTCCGATGCGGCGAAGGAAGTGACGGGGCAGATCTTCTCGCCCCGTATGAATGAGATCTTCGTCTATAGCCAATCACGCCCGATCCGCAGCATCCATCGCAGCGAAGGCTGGACGCCGGAGATGATCGAAGAATATGCGCTGCCGGCGCTGAAGCCCGCCTTTTCGCCGCTTGACCGTTCCGGCGACGTATTCTGCTGGGACCCGGTCTGAAGCCCTTCATCAACCTTGCGCTGGCGCTGCTCGTCCTGGGAACAGGGCGCGCAGCCGCCACGGCGCCGGAGGTTTTGGCGGCGGCGCAGCGCCTGCCGCCAAGCGGCGCCCTGGAAGCGATTGATGCGGCGGCGGAATGTGCCTTCGCGCCCCATGCGCGCCATCTTGGGCCATTGCCGCCAAGGCTTGTTTGGTCTCGTCCGGCGGCAGTGGTGATTTTTGCTGGGCTGGATGGCGTGCCGAAAGGGGACCGCGCCGTGCTGATCCGCCCCACGCGGGAATTGCTGGCGCGCCATGCGGTGCGCGAACGCATCAAGGCCGGGCGCGTTTCACTGCATGATCATAGCCTGAACACCCTGCCGGATACCGCGCAGGAAATCGCCTTTCTCGCGCTGCATATCGCACCACCCGAAACGCCACCCGAGGGCTGCGTTGCCCCCGCCTTGAATTGATGGATGAGCCTTATGGATCGCCTTGCCTCTGCCCTGCTCAACCCGCGCCGCATTGCGCTGATTGGCGGATCATCAGACCCGAAGCGCCTGACCGCGCGCGCTCAAGTCTATTTGCGCAAGCATGGCTTCACCGGAGAGCTTTTCCCGATCAATCCAAGCGCTGAAACCATCCTTGGCGAACGCGCCTATCCGCGCCTGGCCGATGTGCCGGAGGAGATTGACCTCGCGTATTTGTTGCTCGGCACGCAGCATGTGGAAGGGCAGATCGCGGCGGTGGCGGAAAAGCGCATTCCGGTGGCCGCCATTCTGGCCGATGGCTTTGCGGAAGCCGGGCCGGAAGGCCGCGCCTTGCAGGAAAGGCTGTTGGCGACAGCAAAAGCGGCCGGTGTGCGACTGCTCGGCCCCAATTCCATGGGGCTTGTGAACCTCAATGCACGCACCGCTTGTTCCGTGAATGCCGCGCTGGAAGCCGATAGCCTGCCCGCCGGGCGCATCGCCTTGGTTTCGCAATCCGGTTCCATGATGGGTGCGATCATGGCGCGCGGCGCCCCGCGCGGCATGGGGTTTTCGCATCTGATCGGCACCGGCAATGAAGCCGATCTGACCGCGAGTGAAATCGCCGGCATGCTGGTGGAAGACCCCAGTGTGGATGCGGTGTTGCTGTTTCTGGAAGCTGTTCGCGCGCCGGAAAAACTCGCCGCCGCCGCGCGCCGTGCGCATGCACTCGGCAAGCCGATCATCGCCTTCAAGCTTGGGCGTTCCAGCTTCGGCGCGGAATTGGCAGGCAGCCATACGGGCGCTCTGGCGGGGTCTGATGCCGCGGCGGATGCCTTCTTCCGCGCCAATGGCATTGCGCGTGTGACGCTGATCGAAGCGCTGTTGGAAGCGCCGGCCTTGTTCATTGGGCGTAGGCCCTTGGCCAATCCGCGCCGCACCATTTCTGTCATGACCACCACGGGTGGCGGTGGTGCCATGGCGGTTGATGCGCTGGGTGTTGCCGGCATTGAAACCTGCGCGCCGGATGCAACCGCCGTGGCCGGGCTGGAAGCGGCTGGCTTGCCGCATCATGGGCGCATGATTGATGTGACTTTGGCCGGCACGCGCGCCGATAAGGTGCAGGCCGCGCTTTCGGCACTCGCCGCCGATACGGGCACGGATATGGTGCTTTCCGTGGTGGGGTCTTCCGCGCAATTCCGCCCGCATGATGCGGTGGCGGGGATCACCGGCGCGGTGCAGGCGGGTTTGGGCAAGCCCATCGCGGCCTTTCTGGTGCCGCAGGCCGATGCATCCTTGCGATTGCTGGGTGAGGTCGGGATTCCCGCCTTCCGCACCCCCGAATCCTGCGCCGATGTGATTCGCGCTTTTTTTGACTGGCGCGCCCCGCGTGCCGAGGCCCCTGCCCCGGTGATCAGCCACGCCATCCCCGCCGCGCCGGATGAAGCCGATGCGCGCCGGCTTTTCGCGGCTTTCGGCTTGGATAGCCCCTTTGCCGTGATGGCCGCGCCCGATCCAGTGCCGGAAGGGCTGCGCTATCCTGTGGTGCTCAAGATCCTCTCGCCTGATCTCGCGCATAAGACGGAAGTGGGTGGGGTTGCGCTTAACCTTCCCGATCCGGTGGCGCTGGAGGCCGAGGCCGCCGCCATGCTGACGCGCGTGAGGGCGCGCGCCCCGGCGGCACGCATCACCGGCTTTCTCGTGCAGCCCATGGTGAAGGGCCTGGCCGAGGCCATTATCGGCTTCCGCCGAGACCCGGAAGCCGGCCCGATCATCCTGGTTGGCGCCGGCGGCATCATGGCTGAATTGCACCGCGATACGGCGCTGCGTATCGCACCAGTAGACGAAGCAGAGGCGCGCGCCATGATCGCAGAGGTGAAGGGGCTGAAGCCCTTGGCTGGCTGGCGCGGGTTGCCGCGCGGTGATTTGGATGCCTTGGCAAAGGCGGTGGTGGCGGCGTCCCGCCTGGCGGCGCTGCCGGGCGTGGCAGAGGCGGAAATCAATCCGCTGATCATCCATGCCGAGGGCCAGGGCGTCACGGTGGCGGATGCCTGGGTGGTGCCGGCTTCCTCTTGATGCGCCGAGGTGTCAGTCTGCGGCCATGAAGCCTGAAGATCTGATCCGCGCCCGCTACGGCGCCCTGCCCTTCACCCCGCCCGAGGCCATTCCCCCCGCACTCGCCGCGCTATTGGATCGCCGCGTCACGCGCCGCTACAGCGCGGAAGCGGTGAGTGAGGCGCTGTTGGATACAGTGTTGGCCGCGGCGCAATCCGCGCCATCCAAATCAGACCTTCAGCAATATTCCATCATCGTCACGCGCGACCCGGTGAAGATCGCGAAAGTGGCGGATTGGATCGGCACCATGCCCTGGATCAAGGATGCGCCGGTGCTGCTGATTTTCTGCGGCGATATGCGGCGCGGCCAGGCGGCTTGCGCGCAGCATGGGCGCGAACATGCCAATAACAATATGGATACTTTCCTGAATACGGCTGTGGATGCGGCGTTGGCTTTGGGTATGGCGATTGCGGCGGCGGATGCGGCGGGGCTTGGCACCTGCCCGATTTCCTATGTGCGCGGCCATATCGAAAAAGTGGCGCCGCTGTTTGCGCTGCCCAAGGGGGTTTATCCCGTGGCGGGCTTGTCACTCGGCTGGCCGGCGGCGCGCAATGAAGTGACGCCACGCCTGCCGCCTTCCGTGGTAATCCATCGCGAAGCCTATTCCAGCGCGCAGGAGACGGGGGCGATTGCCGCTTATGATGCTCTGCGCCCGCGCCAGAAGCCGCGCTATCCTGAAATCCATGGCACTGCGCCGGAAGGCTGCACCTGGTCTGAAAACGCCGCGCGGCAATTATCGGTGCCGGAACGTGCCGGCTTCCGCGCCTGGTTGCGCAGCAGGGGCTTTGAGCTTGACTGAGCACCCGCGCCGCGAAGACCCCACCGCCGATAATCCCGGCGGCGAGGATGCGGAAGGCAAGCGCAGCCCGCGCGCCCGCACCGCACGACCGCGCGATGCGGCCAGCCTGATTGTCTGGCGCCAAAGCCGCAAAGGTGCGGAACTGCTGATGGGCAAGCGCCATCCCGGGCATCGCTTCATGCCGGATGTGATGGTGTTTCCGGGCGGGCGTGTGGATGCGGATGATCATCGCGGCCCCGCCATCAGTGAATTGCGCGCCGAACCCAGGCGCCTATTGGAACGCCGGGCAACCCCGGCGCGCGCCCGCGCGCTTGGCATTGCCGCCGCGCGGGAATTGTTTGAGGAAACCGGGCTTGTGCTGGGTGAAAAGCGCAACGATGGCTTAGCGGCGGCACTCGGCGCCTTGGATTACCTATGCCGCGCCATCACACCCACGGGCCGGCCCATTCGCTTTCATGCGCGTTTTCTGATCGCGCCGGCGGAAGCGGTGCATGGTTCTATACAAGGTTCCGGCGAATTGGAAAAGCTCGGCTGGTATAGCCCGGAAGCGGCGCATGCCCATAATGTCGCGACCATCACGGCGCGCGTCATGGGGGAATTTTTGGCCTGGCTTGCGCTGCCGGAAGTGGCGCGTGCCAAGCGCGACTTGATCGTGTTTCGTGGGATGGATGATCGGCGGGTGGAACGGTGAATTTCTAAAAAATATGCAATGTTCACCCCACCCGGTGGCGCGGTTCCAGCAGCATCATCCCGGCAAGCTTAAGCCCGCCCCCGCAAAGCGCCAGCAGCGCCACCAAGGCGTGCGAAAAGCGGCCCGGCGCCGTGGCATCGCCCAGCAAAAGCGCCACCAGCACCAGATCACACAGCACACCAGCACCAATCAATCCAAGGGCAAACATTTACATGCTCATCTATCGTTCACGCTTTTCTCTAATCTGCTCAGCAGGGCAGCAGCGCGACCATAGAAAGGCAGTTTCGTGGCAAGCCGCCATGGACAGGGGCATTGAGTTCTGAGACTGTCCGAGCCGCGACTAGGTGGAAGCCGCGCGCAGCACGGGGCTGACGGCGGCACAGACCATGCGCTTCGTCGTGCTGCCGCAGGCCGTGCGCAATGTGCTGCCTGATCTGATTTCCAATACGCTGGAGGTGGTGAAGCTCACCTCCATCGCGTCAGTGGTGGCGCTGCCTGAATTGCTGTTCCAGGCGCGCCAGGCGCAAAGCGTCACCTACAACGCATCGCCCATAGTGGCGGCAGCGATCATGTATTTCATCCTGCTTTGGCCCGTGGTGCGGTTGCTCAGCCGGCTTGAAAACAAGCAATTGGCGGCGCGGCGGTAAAGAAGCGCCGCTTACTTTACCGCATAGACATCATAGCAAGGCCCGCTTGGCGGGCGCTGACCGACCCCCACCGCGACGATCTTGTTCATCCAGGCCAGATCAGCCGCGCCGGTTTCAAAGCGGATCAGGGTGCGGAAATAGATCTCGGCAGGGTCAAGGGTCTCACCCGCCGCAAGCTTCGCGAGTGCCGCCGGTGAGCCATGGCGAATGCCGTTATAAGCTGCATAGACCATGCTGCCGGAAGCGGCACGGATGGTGAGCCTGACATCAATCTGCGCCGAGCCATCCGGGTCCACCCGCAGCCAATCCGCGGCCGACCCCGGCATGATTTCCCCATTCAGCTTGGGGCCAACAACGGTGCCGCCGGTGACCGGCACGATGCGGAGCTCCCCATTGCGGGTCGCGCCGATCATTTGCGGCGTGCCCACACCCAGCGTCATGTGGAACAGGTATTCGGATTGTAGGGGCAATGGGGTCATGGGCGGTTCTCCTTTGCGCCCATGATGCCTCGGCAGCCTTCGCTTTGCCAGGGCGGGGCGGCGCATCAGGCGCCGAAAAACGCCATAGTCGCAATGGAGAAAATTCTTTCAACTTCAGGTTTATGATTGGCCAGTATTTAATGAAACATTGAATTTTCTGCTTGTTTTTTATTCATTTTCAAAGAATATTAATGACATCTGAACACCACGGTCGAGGAGCCATCCGTGCCAATCCTGGTTTCGCGCAGTGAAGGCCGCCGGCCCGGTTTGGGGCGTGCAGGCCGCCATGCGGGTGCGCCATGATCAATTTCGCGCGGTTGCTTTTCTTTCCCGGTCAAATCAATTCGCTGACCGGGCTGCTCGAAAGCGATTGGGGTTACGGCAGAGCCATTCATTTCAGCGCCGCCCAAGCCCTTATCCAGCAGAATGGCGGGGGACCAACGCCTGAAATCATGCCAAGCATCCTGTGGCAGCAGGGCGTGGTCAGCGCCGCCGATACTGCCATTTCAGCCGATTGGCGTTTTGAACTTTACAACCAGGGCACCATCACCAATCGCCTTTTCGTCACCCTTGCCGAAGGTGGCCATGCCACTGATGGGCGTTACGCCATCACGGGCAGCGCCTATGCCGATGAGGTTCATAATGCCGGGCGGATTGAAGGCGAGGTCTTCCTGAATGACGGCAATGACCTGCTTGACGGGCGGCTGGGCGCTATGCTGGGCGCCGCTGATGGTGGCGCTGGCGATGACACCTTATTGTCCGGCCTCGCCGCGGAAACCCTGCTGGGTGGTGAGGGGCAGGATTGGCTGGATGGTGGGGATGGCGCCGATAGCCTTGCCGGCGGCACCGGCAACAACCGCCTTTTCGCCGGCGCCGGCAATGACAGCGTCGCCAGTGAAGACGGCGATGATGCGCTCTCAGGCGAGGATGGCGATGATTGGCTGCTGAGCAACCGCGGGAATGACAGTCTTGCGGGGGGCGATGGCGCGGATACGCTGATCGGCGGCGATGGTGATGACACGCTGGCAGGCGGTGCCGGTGATGATGTGATTGATGCCTGGGATGATCGGGACTTGGCTTGGGGCGGTGATGGGCATGACACGATCAACGTCTGGGGCGGCGATGACACGGTTTTCGGCGGCGCGGGGGATGATGTGATCCTGTCTGGCACGGCCAGCCTTGAGGATATACTGAGCCTTTTCGCCATTTAGGCTATCCGTGATGGTCAAGCCGCCCGTGTTTGCCATTTTCTGCCTTTTTTGAGTAGCGCGTTAGCGAGGATGATGAGCTTTCTCATGACGGCGGTGATGGCCTGTTTTGGGGCTTTTCCTGCCTTGATGAGTTGTTCGTATTTTGACTTGAGATCGGCATTGAAGCGGATGGCGACCAGGGCCGGCATGTAAAGCCCCTGGCGGACCTGTTGGCGCCCGCCTCGGATGAAGGACTTCCCTTTCCAATTGCCGGATTGCCGGGCGATAGGGGCCAAGCCTGCCGAGCTTTCTGTTGGTCGCATTTTCCGAGCCGCCAAGCATGACCGCTTGGCTTGAAAATGCTTGGCTTTGCTGCATCAAGCGCATCGGTTTTGGCGAGGTTGCCGGTGGCCTCTGCGAAGCGCCTGGCCTGGTGCGGATTGACCTTGGCGATTGGCATGCCTGCCGCGGCCAGCGCCCTCTCCAGGGCACGGTGGTAGTATCCTGTGGGTTCATAGACGACCCGCGCTGGGGTAACCCCGATCCATCGGCTCAGGACCTTGTGGCCAGCTTTCGAATCATCGAAACGCCGGCGCTCATCGCCTTGTGTCGAGACGCATTGGCGCGCAGCTTGGTGCCATCCACCGCGACATGGCCAAGCTTGACCAGCCCCGCCGTCTGGCAAAGCCGCAATACCTGCACGAACAGGCCCCGCAAGGCCACCAAATGCCGGCGCCGGAATGTGCTGATGGTGCGGAAATCAGGCTTGTTCAGCCCAGTCACCGCCATCATGTCCACCCGCTCCTCGCAGGCACGCGCCAAATGGCGTGTAGAATAAATCCCTCGACTGTAGCCATAAAGCAGTAGCGCCACCAGCATCCCTGGATGATAGGGCGGCTGTCCCTGTTCTGACTTGTAGACGCCCATGATCGCCGAAAGGTCCAGCGCCTCTCGCACCGTATCTCGCACAAAATGCGCCAAATGACCGGGGGGGACAAACTGATGCAGCGAAGCGGGAAGTAGCCAACCCTGGTCCACATCCCACGCTCGGAAGGTCTTGCTCATAAAAACAAATGAATCAGAAATAACAACAAAAAACTAGGGGATTCTCAGACAGGCTCCTGGATCGGATTGGCAGCATGGCAAACTGGCCCAAGGCTTGCCCCGCCCCGCCCCGCCCCCTATACCCGCAGGCACATGCCAGCCCGCCTGGGCAGGCCCCATTTCAACCGCGAAGATGCAGGATTCCCCATGGCGAAGATGCAAGCCAACCAGATGCGCGCCGGCATGGTCATTGAATTTGAAGGCCAGCGCTACACCATTCTGAAGCAGAACATCATGATCCCCGGCAAGGGCGCCGCCGTGATCCAGGTGGAAATGCGCAATGTGAAGACCGGCGCCAAGAAGGACCAGCGCTGGCGCACCGCCGATACGGTGGAACGCCTGACCACTGAGGATAAGGAATTCACCTATTCCTATGAGGATGGCGAAAACCTGGTCCTGATGGACCCGGAAACCTTCGAACAGACCCTGGTGCCCAAGGATATCCTGGGCGACCGCCTGCCCTTCCTGCAGGAAGCCATGACGGTCAATGTGAAGCTGATCGAAGGTGAGCCGGTTTCGATGGACCTGCCTGAGACCGTGACGCTGGAGATTGTGGAAGCCGACCCGGTGGTGAAGGGCCAGACCGCGTCATCCTCCTACAAGCCGGCAGTGCTTTCCAATGGAGTCAAGGTGATGGTGCCGCCCTTTATCACGGCAGGTGAGAAGATTGTGGTGAAGACGGCCGATGGCACCTACTACGAAAGGGCGAAGTAAGGCGGTCTGGGCGGGCCATGCGGCAATGACCCGCCAATATCTTTGTTAAGAAAAATTGCCCCCAAGTGAAAAAAACGCATCGGCGTTTAGAATTTATTAACTATTTGGGGGTGTAATGCTTCTACGTCGCAAAATGCGGTGGAACAAAAGTGCGAGTGCTCCCGTTTGGGGGTGTGCGCTGCGGGAACGGAAAAACTCCGATGACGATGAATTCCATCAATACGAATGCTCAGGCGCTGATTGCCCTTCAGGCGCTGAACAACACCAATTCGCAGATGTCGGTGACACAAAAGCGTGTTTCCACGGGCTATCGTGTTGCCGATGCCAGGGATGATGGTGGCGCCTTTGCTGTCGGGCAGGCGGTGCGGTCCGACGTTGCTGGCGTCATCGCCGTTGGGGAGCAGCTCGGTGGCGTTAAGGGTATCCTGCAAACCACCTTCGCTTCGCTTTCGGTTGTTTCGGACACCATGAAGCAGCTTCGTGCGACTCTGACACGCTTGGCGGATAGCGCCATTAGCGCGGATCAGCGCTCAACCTACGAAGATCAGTATGAACTTCTGGCAACTCAGGTCGCCAGCTTTATTGACGACGCCTTCTATAATGGTCGGACGCTGCTGAGCACAGACGCAGCAGTAAATGGTGGCAACATCGTCAGTATCCGCAATGAGAGTGGCAATACATTCACCATCGTGGCGACTGATGGTGAACTACTTAAAATGCCCTTAACCGCTCCCGCCTCCGCGAGCGTTGCAACGTCTTGGATCGTCAGCGGCGGTGACTTCGATGATTCTGACGCAGCCATTTCGACTGCGCTGACCGAATTCGGTTCTGCCATGGCCTTCGTGGACAATCAACTCAGGTACAATTCGCAGAAAGTGGATGCGATGGAGGTTGGGCTTGGCGCTCTGGTGGATGCCGATCTTGCCAAGGAAAGCTCCACGCTTGAGGCGTTGAAGGTCCGTCAGCAGCTTGGTGTGCAAACGCTGGGGCTGGCCAATCAAGGGCCACAGGTTCTGCTGGGGCTGTTCCGCTAAGCCCCTCGCCCTTTACGCCTTTATGCAACGCGCCCAGCCCAGTGCTGGGCGTAAGTGTTTTTGGCGCCCCCTTTGGCACCCCGGCGCGGCGCGGCCGCGCGCCATGGGCTTGATCCAGCCCAAAACTGGTGTAAACCTTGCTCCTTAAGTCACCCGGTAATCTTCACTTAAAAAAAATTGATCAGGCTTTAGTTTTTTCGGGCGGCATTTAGTTTTTATTAACTATCCTCGGGCATTGTAATCAGGCGCCGCAAAAAGCGGATGACAAACTGGCGATCGCTACTCAGGGTAGAGCGGGCGCCACTTGAAAGGGGAAGACCCCAATGTCTTTCAATTCTGTCAATACCAATCGCCAAGCCGTTTTCGCCTTGCAATCCCTCAACCAGACCAATTCGGAATTGGGCGGCGTGCAGAAGCGCGTTTCGACCGGCTTCCGCGTGGCCGATGCTCGGGATGATGGTGGTGCCTTTGCCGTGGCCCAGGCGGTGCGTTCGGATGTCGCGGGCGTTGTGACCGTTGGCGAACAGCTTGGCGGTACACGCGGTATCCTTTCCACCACCTTCGCCGCGCTGTCTGTGGTGTCCGACACCATGAAGCAGCTTCGCGCCACGCTGACCCGCTTGGCGGATGGTGGCATCGCCACCGCATCGCGAGAGCAGTACGAATTGCAATACAAGCTGCTGACCAATCAGGTATCAGACTTCATTGACGACGCCTACTATAATGGCCGCACACTGCTGAGCACTGATACCGGCGTAAATGGTGGCGATATTTCGGCTATTCGCAATGAATCTGGTGGACAATTCACCATTAACGCGGTGGATGGCGAAACGCTGAAGCTTACCAACGTACCGCCCGCGACCGCCTCTGCCGCGGGCGCCTTTATCATTGCAGGTGGCGCTTTCGATCTCATTGATGCCGAAGTTTCAAGCGCGCTCAATAATTTCGGCGCGCAGATGCAGTATGTGGACAATCAGATGGTCTACAACTCCAAGAAGATTGACGCCATGGAGGATGGTCTGGGCGCATTGGTGGATGCCGATCTGGCCAAGGAAAGTTCCAAGCTACAGGCGCTGCAGACGCGTCAACAGCTTGGTGTGCAAACCCTCGGTATAGCGAATCAGGGGCCGCAGGTCCTCCTTAGCCTCTTTCGCTAGAGATATAACGGCTGAGGGGATAACCTCCTCAGCGGAGCAGTAAAATGGTGGCCCCGGTCAAACCGGGGCCATCACCCAGAACCCGGAGACAAAAAATGTCAACGCTCGTACTCGAACTTCGTCAAGGCGACATGATGATCGTCAATGGCGCACCCATCCGCTTCCGCAACCGCGCGCGAATCGAACTCACCGCTAAGGCGCGCTTCCTATTCGGCAAGCAATTGATGACGCCCGATATGGCTGATACCCCGGCACGGCGCATCTATTTCGCTTTGCAAACCGCCTATATCGGCGATCACGAAGAACGCAAAATCGGCCTTGAAGAAGCAAAGCAACGCATCGCTGAATTCAAGGAATTTACCACATCCAACCTCGCGCGGGATTATCTGGATCGTGCGCTTTCGCTGGCGGAAGATGACCAATGCTACCAGGCGTTGAAATTCGCTCGCCGTGTGATGCGTCACGAGGAAGTGGTGATGGGTCTTGCGCCGATTGCACAATTTGCTACCACGGCTGAATGACGGCTAAGCCAATGAATCAGATGACCGGAGCGCGTGGCTATGGTGCCACGCAACGGGTTCGCACACTTCGCGAACAGGAAGCCGATGTCTTCCGCCGCGTGAATTACGGCCTTAAGGCGGCGTTGAATGGCGATGCCATAGATCGCGCCCGTGCCGTTTCGGATAATCGGCGCCTTTGGTTTGCCATCGAAGCGGCGCTAGTCAATCCCGATAATCAGCTTCCTGAAATCACCCGCGTTGGAATCATGCGCCTTGGCCGCGGCGTGCAGCGCGAAATGGACAATCAGGAACCGGATATTGAATTCCTCATCAACATCAATGATCAAATGATCGCCGGCCTTTCCGGCGATCCGGGTTGAACCGCCCGCTTCAAATCATGCGCATCAGCGTTCCATCGCGCCTGATGGCGTGGTGGAACAAGGCGCCGCCAATATGCAGCGCGATCAGCACCACCAAAAGCCAGCCGCCTATGGTGTGGAACAGGGATAGGATTTTCGCTAGACTCTCCCAGGCTTCCATGAATTTCGGAAATTCGATGAAGCCAAGATAAGCCGTCGCCCCCCGCATCGGGAAACCCCAGGCATTGGTCGCCATAAAACCAAGCAAGGGCTGGATGATCAGCAGCGCATAAAGCGCGTGATGCACCGCCGTGGAAGCAATGCGAATCAGCTTCGGCATATTGCTTGGCTGGGTTGGCGGCGGGCTCAGCCAGCGCCAGATCAGCCGGGCAACGGCAACAAACAGGATGGTCAGCCCCGCACTTTCATGCAGCGCGTAAAACCCCATCTTGCTGGCATCCTTCACATGTTGGATGACAAAGCCAAGCGGCAGCGCCACCAGCATCAGGCCAAGCGTCACCCAATGAAACAGCTTCGCAATCGCGCCATATTGCCCCGCCGGATGCGCCGCATCCGTCCCCTTTGGCGGCAGGCCAGCCATGCCATCCATCGCACTCTCCCATCTTGTTGCACGCAGCATGGCATGAAGCCCGGGCAGCGTGCGAGGGTTTTCCCGCCATGATCGCCGCCCATGCGGATTGGAGCCTTGATCCCCGCAAGCGCTGGGTCACCCTTGCCCGACGCCAGGGACGGCATTGGTACGCCAGCGCCCCGCGCTTGGTGGGCGACCCCGCCATACTGGCGGCGCATTTGCTCGCCGAAGGCAAGCCGGCGGCCTTGGGGCTTGATCTGCCGCTTGGCGTACCGCGCGGCTTTGCCGCAACGCGCCCTGAACAAGGCTTTCCCGCTTTTCTGGCGGGACTCGCGGGAAGCACTGATTTCTTCGCGGTATCCCCCACGCTCGATACCGTCTCTCCTGCCCGTCCCTTCTACCCGACGCGCGGCATCAAGGGTATGACCCGCGCTGCCCATGCTACCGCGCTTGGCCTGCCTGATGCCTCTGGCTTGTCCCGCCTGTGTGACCGCGCCACGGCGGAACGCCCCGCCGGCGCGCCCGTATTCTGGACGCTCGGCGCCAATCAATCCGGCAAGGCCGCCATCAGCGCCTGGCGCGATTGGCTTGCGCCCGCGCTTGCCACCGGCGCGCCCTTGCGGCTTTGGCCCTTTGCGGGCGCGCTGCATGATCTGCTCCGCCCCGGCCAGCTTGCTTTGGCTGAGGTTTATCCGGCCGAGTCGCTCCGCCATCTGGGCCTGAAACTCACGGGGTCCAAACGCGCCGAAGCCCCGCGCCGCGCGCTCGCCCCCGCGCTGCGTGATGCCATGGCCTCGCTACACGTGACACCTGATGCCGTTTTGGCTGAGATGATCAAAGCCGGCTTTGGCAGCGATGCCGCCGGTGAGGATCGCTTCGATTCCCTGATCGGCCTGCTTGGACTGATTGGCGTAATTGACGGCAAGCGGCCGGGTTTCATCCCCGAAGACCCGATGATCCGCGCCTGGGAGGGTTGGGTGCTTGGCCAAACCGCCCTGCCGCTTTAACCGAGCGGCACGCCGGCCGCGTCCTTCGCGGTCCTGATCGTCTGCAAGGTCTGCACCCGCAGCACATTGGGCGCCCCCGTCAGCCGCGCGGTCAATTCATTCTCATGCGCCGTATTGCGCGCGACAAGGCGCAGCAGGAAATCCCCGCCGCCGCGGATCATGTGGCATTCGCGCACCTCCGGCCAGGAAGTTGCCAGCGCTTCAAACGCATCCAGCACGCTTTGCTTTTGCGATTCCAGGCCGACGAGCGCGAAGAACATCACCTCCCACCCCAGCGCGGTCGGGTCTATGTCGGCGTGGTAGCCGCGAATGACGGCCTCTTCTTCCAGCCGACGCACGCGGCGCAGGCAGGGGGGCGCAGAAAGATTGACGCGGCGCGCAAGCTCCACATTCGTTATGCGGCCATCTTCCTGGAGTTCCGCCAGAATCTGGCGGTCCAGAGAATCCAGGGCAGGCTCGGGGGCGGGGTTCTTGGTGTTGGGCACGGCCCTTCATTGCTCAAAACCGGCTTGCCGCGCAATATCATTCCAAGATCAAGCCGCCGCAATTCCTTGGCTTGCCCCGCCGGGGCAATCATCCGATATCCGCGGCAGCAATTCATGGGTGCGGATCGTGGCCGAGACATTTCAAAGCAAGCTTCTCATTCTAGGTGCCGGGCCGGCGGGCTATACGGCGGCCATCTATGCGGCGCGCGCGGGGCTTTCGCCCCTGCTGGTGGCGGGGATGCAGCCAGGCGGGCAGCTGACCATCACCACTGATGTGGAAAATTACCCAGGCTTTGCGGAGGCCGTGCAAGGCCCCTGGCTGATGGACCAGATGGCCGCACAGGCGACCCATTGCGGCACCAAGGTGGTGCAGGATGTGATCACCTCCATTGATTTGACGCGCCGGCCCTTCTGCGCGGTGGGGGATTCCGGCGATGTCTATGTGGCGGAAGCGCTGGTGATCGCGACCGGCGCGCAGGCGCGCTGGCTTGGCATTCCGGGTGAAAAGGAATTGGGCGGTTTCGGCGTTTCGGCTTGTGCCACCTGCGATGGTTTCTTTTATCGCGGCAAGGATGTGGCGGTGATTGGCGGCGGCAATTCCGCAACCGAGGAAGCGCTATATCTTTCCAACCTCGCGCGCCATGTCACGCTGATCCATCGGCGCGATTCGCTGCGTTCCGAGAAAATCCTGCAACAGCGGCTTTTTGCCAAGCCTAATGTCTCGATCATGTGGAACACGCTGACGGAAGAAGTGCTGGCCGATACATCAGGCCGCATGCCGGTGGCGCGGGGCCTCGCGCTGCGTGATCGCATCACGGGTGAGGCGCGGGAATTGAAGGTTGATGGGGTTTTCGTCGCCATTGGCCATTCGCCGGCGACTGCGCTGTTCCAGGGCCAGATCGGCATGGATGCGGAAGGCTATATTGAAACCACGCCCGGCAGCACGCGCACTTCCATCCCTGGTGTTTTCGCTGCGGGCGATGTGCAGGACAAGATTTATCGCCAGGCCGTCACCGCTGCCGGCACCGGCTGCATGGCCGCGCTTGAGGCGGAAAAATACCTCGCTGCGCTTGAAGCGGGCCACGCGGCGGCGGCCTGATGCCGACCGATTGGGACAAGCTTCGTATCTTTCACGCGGTTGCGGAGGCAGGGTCCTTCACCCATGCGGGTGATACGCTGAACCTGAGCCAATCCGCGGTATCGCGTCAGATCCAGGCCCTGGAAGAAGCGCTGAATGTGCCGCTGTTTCATCGCCATGCGCGCGGCCTGATCCTGACCGAACAGGGCGAAACCTTGAACCGCACGGTGCGAGAGGTTTTCGCGAAACTCGCGATGACAGAAACCATGTTGACCGAAAGCCGCGAACGCCCGGCGGGGCGGCTGAAAGTCACGTCCACCATCGGCTTTGGCAGTACCTGGCTGGCGCCGCGCTTGAAGAAATTGCTGGATATACATCCGGAAATCAGCGTGACGCTGCTATTGGATGATTCCGATTTGGATATCGCCATGCGCGAAGCGGATGTTGCGATCCGGATGCATGCGCCGCGGCAGCCGGAATTGATCCAGCGCCATATCGCAAGCTTTGGCTGGCGGATTTGTGGTGCCGCTTCCTATCTGAAGAGCATCGGGATTCCGCAGCGGCCCGAGGATTTGGACGCGCATCGGCTGATCATCTATGGCGACTACCAACCACCGATTGATAACATCAATTGGCTGGCTGAGGTGGGTCGCCGCCCCGGCACCGCCCGGCGCGCGGCGGTGGAGCTCAATTCCATGCCCGGCATGGTCCAGGCGGTGCGCAGTGGCCTGGGGCTGGCGGCGCTGCCGGAATATATCGGGGCGGAGCTGGATGAATTCGTCCAGGTGCTGCCGGGGGTGAAGGGGCCGAAGATTGAGGCCTATTTCGTCTATCCCGAAGAAATGAGGCATTCCAAGCGTGTAGCGGTGTTCCGGGATTTTTTGGTGGCGGAGTTGACCGGGGCGATTTGAGTATCTGTAACGGGCTTGTAGCAAGCCATGCGTTTTTTGCATGGCCGCGTAGTCGAGAACGGGAACCACAACCAGGACGAGAGCGGCTATAAATTGGGCATCCGAGATTTCGGAAGGGGTCCGTTGACCCCTCGTCTCCCAGACGTGAAGCCTCCCTGTTGACTTGGCCCGGAGACCTTACGGTTTTCGGGCCATTCTTTTTTGCAGCGGTCGCTTTCCCCTTGACGCGCGCCGCTTCCCGTCCTGCCATGGCTGAAAATTCAGCCCAAAGGGCAAAAAGGGGAAGCATGTCAGGAACAACGCGCCGAAGCGCTTTGGGTTTGGGGGCCGCGCTGCTCGCCGCGCCGGCCTTGGGGCAGTCGCTATGGCCGACCGGCCCCATTCGCTTCATCGTCACCTTTCCGGCGGGCGGTTCCACAGATTTGCTTTCCCGCATCTGGTGCAATCGCATGGCGGAAATCACGGGGCAGCCCTTTGTGGTGGAAAACCGATCAGGCTCTGGCGGGAATGTCGGGACAGAGGCGATTGGCCGCGCCGCGCCGGATGGCAATACGATTGGGCTGGCATCGGTTGCTTCACTTTCCATTGCGCCAACACTCTATCGGCGCCTGCCCTTCGATGTGACGCGGGATTTTTCGTATATTTGCGGGCTCTGGCAATTGCCGAATCTGCTGATCACGCGGCTGGATTTTCCTGCCAATAGCGTCGCGGAATTGATCAGAGAGGCGCGCGCGCATCCGGGGCGTTATACTTTCGCAAGCTCCGGCGCGGGCACCACGCTTCACCTTTCCGGGGAATTGTTCAAGCAAATGGCAGGCGTGGATATTCTGCATATCCCCTATCGCGGTGGTGCTCCGGCGCAGATTGATCTGCTGGCCGGGCGCGTTGACATGATGTTCGGCAATATCCCCGAAGCGGTGCGCGCCTTTCGCGAAGGCAAGGTGAAGGCGCTTGCCGTGACAGGCCCGCAGCGCAGCCCGCAAGCGCCGCAAATTCCCGCCATTGGTGAATTCCTGCCAGGATATGCCGTCACCTCCTGGGGAGGAGTGTGCGGCCCCGCCGGGATCGCGCCCGCCATCATTGCGCGCATCGCGGAACTTGGCAGGCAGGCCGTGGAAAGCCCCGAAGTGCGCCGCCGTTATGAAGAAGCCGCCGCAGAGGTCTGGTGGGTATCCCCCGAAGCCTTGGCGCAATTCCGGCGCGAGAATGAGGAAAGCTTCGCGCCCTTGATCCGCGCCGCGGGCGCCGTGGTGGAATAGGTCTTGGCGCGCTTTGCACAAGCCAGAGCCAATGCCATATGCTTGATATGAAAAACGGGAGGATCACCATGAAAAACACCATCACACGCCGCACCGCTTTTGGCCTTGGCGCCGGCTTGCTGGCCGCGCCCGCCATTGTCAGCGCGCAAGGGAATTGGCCAACAGGCCCCATTCGCTTCATTGGGCTTTTCCCGCCTGGCGGGGGCACGGATATCCTTTCCCGCATCTGGTGCATTAAAATGAGCGAGATGACCGGCCAGCAATTCGTTGTCGAAAACCGTTCTGGTTCCGGCGGCAATGTGGGGACGGAAGCGATTGCGCGGTCCAACCCGGATGGCAATACCATTGGCCTTGCTTCCGTTGCCGCTTTGGCGATTTCACCAACGCTGTACAGCAGGCTGAATTTCAACGCCGCGCGTGACATCGCGCTGATCTCCGGGCTATGGCAATTGCCGAATATGCTCGTGGTGAACAATGATGTTCCGGCGCGGACCGTCCCTGAACTGATCGCGCTGCTGAAGGCCAATCCGGGCAAATATGCTTTCGCATCGTCAGGTTCCGGCACGACGGTGCATCTCTCTGGTGAGATGTTCAAATTCATGGCCGGCGTGGATATGCTGCATGTGCCCTATCGCGGCGCGGCGCCGGCGCATATTGATCTGGCGGGCGGGCGCGTTCACATGATTTTCGACAATATCCCGCAAGCTTTGGCCTTGGCGCGGGATGGCAAGGTGCGCGCCTTGGCCGTAACAGGCGCCCAGCGCAGCCCGCAAGCGCCCGAGATCCCAACCATGGCCGAATTCCTGCCGGGGTTTGAAATCAGCTCCTGGGGCGGGGTCTGCGCGCCCGCGGGCATTTCTCCGGCGCTGATCCGGCGCATCAATGAACTCACCAAGCAGTCGCTGGAAACCGATGATATCAAGCGGCGCTTTCATGAAAATGGCGCCACCACCTGGTACACCACGCCCGAGGAATTCGTGAAATTCCGCGCCGATAATGAAGCCGCCTTCGCGCCCTTGATCCGCGCATCCGGCGCCAAGGTGGATTGAGGGCGCAGTGCCTCAAGCGCGGGATTCGCAGAGACAGAGGATCCGGATGTCTTCACTACATACTGGAAACCTCTGTCGGCAGCGACTTAGCGCTTAGGCAAATCCTGGAATAGTTTTGAAAGGATATCTGCCACCATTTCTGTGAGAAGGCGTGACGAGCGTGCCTGCATTGCCGTACCAATCGCGTTCTGCTCGGCCTGAAGTTTTGGCGCGCTGGGGGAATTTGGACCCTGCTCCGCAATGGATGCGAGTTCGGCCGCAGTTAGTCGCTCAAGATGCGAACGAGCAAGGTTCAAATCCCATCGATCCTGGTAACGTGGCGCTACCTGTTGGATATACTGCACTAGCAACGCGCGCGCGCGTCTCGCCTAGTTCCGCCACGGCGAAGGCGTAAGTCTGTGTGCGGGATGCCGCTTGAAATGCTATGGTCGAAAGATTTCTACCAAGCCGTAATCGCCGTATAGCATCAAGCGCACGTTCCTCATCCTTAGAGGTGACACCCTGCGCGGCAAGAGAAAAAGCATGCGTCGTAAAAAAAGTTATGGCGGTTGCCCGAATAAAACCACGGCGAGATCCAGGGTAGAACGACATTTTCAAAGCCCTTGAGAGTACGTCTTGCTTTAACAATAACCGCGTATCTCGAACAAGGGATTTTATGACTTGGAACGCTCACCCCTACCCTTAGGCCGTGCGCCTGTTCCACGGCATCAGCGCCAAGAAATTCGCCATGGGGCAAAGCCCCATGATGCCGGCAAACATCAGGCCCGCGCCGACAAAGGCGGAAAGCGCATGAAAGCGCGGGTCTACCAGCGCGCCCAGTACCGCGCCCAGCAGCACCAGGCTGCCCGCAGTGATTTGCACCTGCCGCATGATCGGCAGCGGCGCGCGCTTGTCTTCCACAAGCTTCATGCCGACCGCCGCCAGCGCAGCAAGGCCGCCTTCCACCAGGAGCACACGGCAGCCAGGCGCGGCGGCAGCAAGCGCGCCCGCGTTCTGGGCCGTGCGGCTACCCGATTGGCAATGGAAAATCACCGTGGCCCCCGGCGGGATGCCAAGCGCCGCATTCCCCAGCCGAGATACCGGCAGATGGACAGACCCGGGCACATGGGTCCGCGCCCGTTCATCGGCTTCGCGAATATCTACCAGAACCGCGTCCCCCGAGACGATCAGGCCAGCGGCCTCGCGGGCGGGAATGAATTCCACATTCATGGCGATGTTCCTACAGCAGACGCCGTTGACATAAATTCGTCACACCTCACACTCAAGCAAAAGCTATCAGAAATCGAGATCGGCATAATGTCCAGGCGGGATCAGCCCGCTGATCCGGTCTTGCAGCAGGGGCCGGAAGGATGGGCGGGATTTCACCCGCGCATACCAATCCTTGGCGGCATCATTCAGCGCCCAATCCACATCGCCAAGGTAATCCAGCGCCGAGAGATGCGCCGCCGCCGCCAAATCCGCGAGAGACAGCGCATTCCCCCCAAGCCAAGGCCGTGTTTCCGCAAGCCAGCCCAGGTAATCCAGATGCGGGCGCAAATTGGCATAACCGGCGCGAATGGTCCCGGCATCCGGATTGCCGCGCCCCAGAAGCTGCTTCATCTGTTTTTCAAACAGCAGGTTCCGCCCAACTTCCAGGTGGAACTTGCCATCAAACCACGCCACCAGGCGTCGGATTTCCGCCCTTTCGCCAAGCGAGCGCCCGAGCAGCGGCATATCCGGATAGGCTTCATCCAGATATTCGCAAATTGCGTAGGAATCGATGATGCAAAAGCCGTTTTCTTCCTGCAGCACGGGCACCGTGCAGGCAGGGTTGATGGCGAGGAATTCCTCGCGCCTTTCCCAAACCCTTTCAACGCGCAGATCAAAGGGAATGCGCTTTTCCGCCAAGGCGAGGCGCACCTTACGCGCATAGGGAGAGAGGGGGAGGTGATAGAGAATCCGCACCGCGCGCTTATGCCACCCGGAAGCCGCCGGCGCAAAGCACTACCCGGAAAATGGGGGGTGCATGGCACCACAAAACATGTTGAACTGACACAGCCAGGGTAGAAAAGCTTATGGCCCCGTAAGAACCAATGGCCGCCCAAGGATGAGGAGGACCGCACATGACACCGCCGCTTGATGCATCCGCCGCGCCGCGCAATTCCGATCTGGAAGCAGCGCTGGCCGAAGCGCGGGAGAATTATTCCAGCATCCGCCCCAATAGCGCCACCGCGCATGAGAAAGCCCGCGCCGTGATGCCGGGTGGCAATACGCGCACAACGCTGTTCTACACGCCCTTCCCCACCGCGATGAAAAGCGGCCAGGGCTGCTACCTGGAAGATATTGACGGCAACAAATACCTGGACCTTTGCGGCGAGTATACCGCGGGGCTTTTCGGCCATTCAGACCCGCGCATTCAGGCGCTGCTATTCCAAGTGATCCAGAACGGAATCAGCCTGGCCTCGGTCGGCGAGAATGAGGCGAAGCTTGCCGCCATTCTCTGTGCGCGTTTCCCTGCCCTGGAATTGGTGCGCTTCACCAATAGCGGGACCGAGGCCAATCTGATGGCGGTAGCGGCGGCGCGCGCCCATACGGGACGCGGCAAGATCATCGCCTTCCGCGGCGGCTATCATGGCGGCGTGATGAGCTTCGTCACCGGTGGCAGCGTGGTGAATGCGCCGTTTTCGGTCACACTTGCCGAATATAACGACCTGCCCGGCACATTGGCGCTGATCCGCGAACACGCCGCTGATCTGGCCGCCGTGCTGCTGGAACCCATGATGGGCAGCGGCGGCTGCATCCCTGCCACGCGCGACTTTCTGGCCGGCTTGCGGGAAGCCACCCGCGAGGCGGGTGCGATGCTGATTTTCGATGAGGTGATGACAAGCCGTCACACCGCAGGCGGCTTGCAGAAGCTGTATGGGATCACGCCTGATCTCGTCTCCCTCGGCAAATACATTGCGGGCGGCATGTCCTTCGGCGCCTTTGGCGGGCGGGCGGATGTCATGTCGGTTTTTGATTCCCACAAGCCCGGCGCGCTGACCCATTCCGGCACCTTCAACAACAACGTATTGTCCATGTCAGCAGGCACGCTGGCGATGGGCGCGATTTTTGATGACACTGCCGCAGAGGATTTGCGCAAGCGTGGCGATGGGCTGCGCGATGCTTTGAACGCAATTTGCGCCAAGCATGGTGTTGCCATGCAATTCACCGGCATTGGCAGCATGGTGCAGCCGCATTTCCGCCGGGGCCTGATCCTGCGGCCCTATACCGCCAGCGCTCAGGAGGAAGGGCTTAGGGAATTATTCTTCCTGGATATGATGAAGGCCGGCATTTACATCGCCCGCCGCGGCATGGTGGCGCTTAGCCTGCCGGTGGGTGAGGCGGAACTCGCGCGTTATATCGCGGCGGTGGAGGAATTCTGCGCTTCCCGCAAGCCGCTGATGGTGGCCGCATAGCCTGGGCGGGGCTGGTTTTTGGCCCCGCCACCCCTGGGTCGCGTCAGCGCCGATCCTTGCGAGATCTGAAGCCGCTGGCCTCACGCTGTCGCCAATAGGATTCTTGCAGCAATTTCAGCGCTACGCCAGGATGGTCACGGGAGATGACGCTGATCGGCAGTATATCGCATACCTTGGAAAGGGCCACACTGCGCGGACGGGAGCAGCCGGCAAGCTCCATATCCGGGGCGCCTTAGGCGGAGATACGCCGGACTCCTCCACATTCGCCCGCCTGCGCCGCAGGGGTTGGTCCGGGCTCGGCCCGCGTCAGGCGCACCAGATTCCCGACCTCAAGTATCGGGACAGGGCGCCCACGAGCGCGAAATTGCAGTTTCATTGGCGGTATCCCTGCATATCCTGCATGAGAATAATTTCCTTTTTCGGTCTCCAAAACGTGACCGCTGGTAATCTCACATTAAAATGTCAGGATTCCGAGTAGGGACTTAACAAGTTTCTTGACTTAGGTGTTAGAATTTTGCAATATCATTTAACGCTCGGAGTGAATGCAATGATCAGCCAGCTAAACGTCTCCCAAATCCAGGTCAAGGATGGACCTCGCCCCCCCGCTGGAGCAGTGGGTGCCGATCGCCCTGCGGGTGCTGCGCCGCCGGAGCCCTCGTCTGAAATCGGGCCGCCGAATCCCAGACTGCGCATTGACCGCGATCTGGGCATGGTTGTCATCGAATTCCGCGATTCCGTCGGCCGCGTGAGCGTAAGTTTGCCCACTCCTCGCGAAATCGAAGCCTACCGTGCTTCTGTTCTCTTCGGCGCCGAGCTGCCTTCTGACATCCGGGCGCTAGGTTTCTCGCCCGACAGTCCAAGCGCGGCTCGTCCCGCAATTCCCCTGCCTTCAGAGCCTGAAGCCCCGCCCGTTGCGCGGCCTGAGGGTGAGGCTTCTTCCGCCTCTGGCCTGATCAAGATCGCCTGAAGGCTGGCTTCGGCTGCAGGAGTAGAGTTTGGACTCTTTTGTCATCCCTAAGCTGACAAGATTGCCTCCATAACGCCTGTGGTGCAGGAAATCTTGCCGCGTTAGCCTCCTCCCTTAAGGGCGCATGTAGCGCCCCAAGTAGACAGGTGTATCAACCTTGGCGATCTCTCGTCGCGCCCTGATGGGCGTTGGTACCGCGGGCTTGCTGGCCGCGCCGGCGTTGCGCGCACAGGAAGCCTTCCCAAGCCGCCCCATTCGCATCGTGGTGCCTTACCCGCCAGGTGCGATCAATGACATGCTGGCGCGCTGGGTTGCGGATAAGATGCCGGAGGTCTTCGGCCAGCCAGGTGTGGTGGAAAATCGCCCAGGGGCGGCGGGGAATATCGGCACCACGCATGTCGCGCGCTCGGCACCCGATGGCTATACCATTGGCATCGGCAATACGCCGATCCTGGCGGTCAATCCCTTTGTCTATCCGAACATGGGCTATGATCCGCGCACCGAAATCAGCCTTGTTGGCATTGCCGCGCGGCTGATGAACGTGCTGGTGGTGAACCCGAATAGCGGGCTTACCAGCCTTGCGCAGATATTGGACCGCGCCCGCGCCCAGCCGGGGCGGATGACCTTCGCCAGTTCCGGCAGCGGCAGCAGCCCGCATCTGGCTGGCGAATTGCTGAAGCATATGACCGGCGTTGACATCACCCATGTGCCGTTTCGCGGCGGCGCTGCATCCGGCACGGAAATCATCGCCGGACGCATTGATATGCTGATTGACAATGTGCCGAATGCGATTGGCCATATTCGCGGCGGGCAGATGCGCGCGCTGGCTGTCACCGGTAGCGCGCGGGATCTCGCTTTGCCCGATGTGCCCACCTTCGCCGAAGCCGGTGTGCCAGGATTTGAAATGTATCTTTGGTTCGGTTTCATTGCGCCACCCAATCTGCCGCCGGCGGTGATGGAACGGCTCTCATCAGGTATTCGCCGTATCGTTACCGAAACCGATGTGGCGGAGCGCATTCGCCGCCAAGGGGCCGAGGTGTGGCACAAGGACCCCGCCGACATGCGCGCGGCGATGGAAGCCGATATGGCGAAATGGGGCCCGGTGGTGCGTGCCGTTGGGCTGAAGCCGGAATGACGGGATCAGCCGCCCTTGCAATCGGCGCTGGGTATCGGAAGATGGCCTGTCGCCCCTTGCCGGGCGCATAACCAGAAGGGGTGGAAATGTTCTCTCATATTTTTGTTGGCGCGGATGACGTGGCCGTTTCCAAGAAATTCTACGATGCCGCACTGGGCGTGCTTGGTGTCGCGGAAGGCAAGATGGACCCGAAAGGGCGCGTCTTTTACCGCACGCCGACCGGCACGCTTGGCATCAGCAAGCCGATTGATGGCAAAGCCGCCTGTGGCGCCAATGGCGGTACGATTGGCTTTGCCTGTGACAGCCCGGAAAAGGTGAAGGCCTTCCATGATGCGGGCGTGGCCAATGGCGGCACCAGCATTGAAGACCCGCCCGGCTGGCGCGAAGGCGGTGCCGTGCGGCTGTATCTGGCCTATGTGCGCGATCCATATGGCAACAAGCTTTGCGCGCTGCATCGCGGCGGGTGAACATCAGGGCGTGCCAGTCGCGGCACGCCCTTTTCTCTCGGCTGTTTTAATCAGCCTTTATACTGGCAATGCGTGCCACTTCGGCCCAGGCAGGCACTTCTTCGCGAATACGCGCCGCGAAAGCAGCGGGTTCCAGCCATTCCGGGCGCGTGGCTTGTGTGGCAAGTTTTTCGCGAAATTCTGCCGTGCCGGTCACGGCCTGAAGGTCGCGTGCCATGCGTTCCACCAGCGCAGGCGGCGTTGCCGCAATGGCTAGCACGCCATACCAGATGCCGAAATCCGGCATATGACAACCAAGCCCGATGAATGGCGCCTTGATAGACCCAATACAAGGCATTCCTTTCGCACTTCGGGCCACTTCTGCGCGTCATACCAACTCCCATTGATCAGTACCCACGCGCCCAATTCCGCGGCCAGATGGCCATGATGCGTCATGGTTGGCTCATCAGCCTGCTCCACGCATGACAACAATAATCAACGACGTCATCGTGATTGTGAAACACGCGATTGGATAGCCATTTATCCCAAACGAATTGCCAGATATTCTCCATCAGGTTCAGCTCAGGACATTTCGGCGGCAGCGGCAGCAAGGTGATATTGGCAGGCACGCTGACCCCACCCGAGAGGTGCGATCCGGCCTGATCAAGCAGCAGCACCGCGTGCTTGCCGGGGCTGACCATGCCGCTGATTTCAGCCAGGTGCAGGTTCATCGCTGCGGTACTGCAAAAGGGCAGCACCAGCGCCGCCCCCTTGCCCTCCTGCGGACAGACAGCGCTGGAGATATAGGTCGAGCGGTGCTAAAGGCCGAGTGCCGCGCCGCGCCCAGCGGCGGGTGATGCCATTCTTCTGCCCGACGCGGGCTTCGTCGGCGAACCAGACCTCTATTGCATCACCTTCGCAGCCCTGCTCGCGCACGATGCCCGCCCGCATGGCGGGGAAGTTTTTTAAGGAACCCCTGTTCAATAAAGCAATCACGTCGGTTTTTGGTGGTCAGGGCGACCGCGGTTAGGTTCTCGCCACTGTTGATCGCGTCTCCCCTCTATTTTGGGAGTGTAAACGGCTAATTTGACCCCTTACAGAAGCAATTCACCTGTCAGGCGTGACAGTATCGCAGCAAAACACGCCGCTTCATGTAAAGATTGGCAAGTGCACAGAGAACCTCAAAGCGCGTCCGGTTCTTCGCCAGGCCCCGATAGCGGACATGGGTAAAGCCAAAGATCCGCTTGATCACCAGCAAAGGATGCTCACCCTTCGCACGCACGCGCGATTTGGTGGCGTTCTTCGCACGCTCTTCATCTGACAAGGGGTGACCGCGCGATCCTCTACGATGGGTCATGTCCTGCGCGGCAGGGGCAGCGGCGCGGATCGCCGCGGTCTGGCCCTGATAGGCAGTATCGCCCCAAACCTTTGTCTCCGCACCATGCAGCAGGCTAGAGACCATCTGACTGTCA